>NZ_FOPG01000010.1 GCF_900113435.1 Sulfitobacter dubius
GCCAAGGTGATCGGCGAGATCAACGACCGGCTCGGGCCAGAGCACACAATCCGCCATGTCGATCGCAAGTACCTGAACAACCGGATTAAGAGCGATCATGCTGCAATAAAACAGCGGCTGCGACCGATGCGTGGCTTCCAGACCATGGCCGGCGCAAAGGCCGCGCTCGCCGGGATCGAAACCTTCCGCACCATCCGCAAGGGTCAGTTCGAAAGCTGCAGGACCGGAGTTGAAAACGAGATCGACTTCGTCGCCAAACTCTTCCCGGAAGCCGCTTGATGATCGCAGTTCCTGCTTTTACTGCGCCGAAGCGGCGTTAATGCAACGGACCCCTTCATCTGAATTGAACTGTTCCAATACCATTCCAGCATCTGGCCGTGCTCTCCGGGCGGCCTTAGATCAATGACAGCGATGGCCCGTATCGGAGGCCGACAAAAACTGATGCAGGGGGGACTTCGCAGGCGTCCATAAGGACGCTCGATAGACCACCTAGTAGCCTGAGCAGTCAGACGGCCCCTTGGCGGAGGCTTGGGCTGTAGAGGCGTTGGATTGTGGCTTTTTGGCCGTAGCTGAACAGTTATGAGGAATTGTTTCCGCTAGGCGGGTGTTGAATTTCTTGCCAGATAGGATTGGAGGGCATACTATAGTAAGTCATTACTCCTTTGGTATGCTTTTGAGCTGAGCGAGGGTTCTGCTGATCTGTGTACGATAGAAAGTATGGCGCCTCCTGTGAATGCTGCTAGCAAAATGGGGCTTTGGAGGCGGCAAGGCGCGTCATTGATGTGAAGTTGCGCAAAGTTATGGAGCTGCCAGTTGGGCAAGTTTGAGAGCAGCAAGAGCGCGCAGGAGCGCGATCAGGTCGCCGATCAATTCGGTCAATCCTCGATTCCGTTAGGCTTGTTGCGGCCTGCAGGCGATATGAGCCCCCGCAGCACTGGAATTTCTGTTACGGCCGGCGCGATCGGCATGGGTTTGGCGGCGCAAAGCGCGTCTCAAGACGGTTTGATGGCGTTTGCTGCGACCCTGCCTGGGGCGGATATCTTAGCTTCTTTAGCACGGAGTGAAACCCAAGGTCCTTCCGCAAAATCAGCCGATGTTGCGGAGGGCGAGAATGTTGGGGGGGCTTTTCAGCCTGATGGGGCCGCGATCGAAGCAGATAGCGTTGACCCTCTTCAAGGGGCAAGCTTTGATGCAGATGATTTAGAGATGTCGGTCGCACCGAGCGTCCAAGAGAGCCAGCTCACCTCCCACATCGGGGTCGATGGGAGCGCTATTGGCAGCGTGTCGATCCAAGGTACGACGCGCGCATCGACCAATTCATCTGTGGCAGAACAACTTAATGAGGTTTTAGGCGCGGCGGAAAAAGTTGTTCCCACTATCGCGGTCGTGCCCGGTGATCATTTGCTGCCTGAGGATATTGCAGGGGCTGAAGGTCCCGTCGGCCCCATCGTTGGCTCGGTAATTGGCGACGGCGATCTGGCGGACGGTTTGCTCGACGGTGTTCTCGGCGAGGGGAGCGCGCTTGATTCCGTTTTGGGTGAGGATGGGGTGGTAGGCGTTCTGCTTGGTGAAGATGGCCTCGTCTCGGGCCTTCTTGGCGACGGTGGCGTTGTTGGTGCCGTTTTGGGTGAAGATGGCGTGGTTGATGCCCTGCTTGGCGAAGACGGGCTTGTCGGGGGTGTTCTCGGTGACGATGGCGTTGTCGGTGGCCTTCTTGGTGAAGGCGGCGTTGTTGACGACTTGCTTGGTGAAAATGGACTGGTCCAAGGCGTTTTAGGCGAAGATGGCATTGTTGATGGCCTGCTTGGCGAAGATGGCCTTGTCGGGGGTGTTTTGGGTGACAACGGTGTTGTCGGCGGCGTGCTTGGCGAGGATGGGCTAGTTGGTGGTCTTCTCGGCGATAATGGCCTTCTTGGCGGATTGTCGGGTGGGGGTAGCTCTGAGACCACAGAGGGCGTCCCGGCTGATTTGGTTGATACGACACTCAGTGAGGTGTCAGGTGTTCTGGATACAGGCGCGCAGACTGTAACCCAAGTTGTTGACGGCGTGATCGGCGAGGCTGGGCTGGTCGGTGGTGTTGTTGATGGTCTTCTCGGCGGCGGCAGTGGTGATGAGAGCTTGGCCGGCGGCCTTCTTGGTGAAGACGGCCTTATTGATGGCCTTGCTGGAGAAGATGGGCTCGTCGGGGGCGTGCTTGGCGACAACGGTGTTGTCAGCGGTGTGCTTGGCGAGGATGGGCTGGTTGGCGACCTTCTTAGTGATAATGGCCTTCTTGGCGGATTGCTGGGTGGGGGGAGCTCCGATCCCACAGACGTTGTTCCGGCTGATTTGGTTGATACGACACTCAGTGAGGTGTCAGGTGTTTTGGACACAGGCGCGCAGACTGTAACTCAAGTTGTTGATGGCGTGCTCGGCGAGGGTGGACTGGTCGGTGGTGTTGCTGATGACCTTGTCGGCGCTGGCCTTGAGGATGAAAGCTTGGCCGGTGGCCTGCTTGGTGAAAGCAATCTTGTCGAAGGTGTTCTGAGCGACAATGGTGATGGCCTGCTCGGAGAAGATGGACTCGTCGGGGGCGTGTTGGGCGACGATGGGCTGGTTGGGGGCCTTCTTGGCGATACTGGCGTGCTTGATGGTTTGTTGGGTGAGAGCACAGAAGGCGTTCCTGCCGAGCTGGCTGATACGACTGGTATTGAGGCGTCCGACGCTCTTGAAACAAGCACTGAGACTGTAGCGCAAGTTTCCGAGGATATCGTTGGAGAGGATGGCCTTGTCGGCGGCGCCCTTGCAGAAGGGACGCTGGCTGGCAGTCTTTTAGGCGACGACGGTGTTGTTGATGATCTAGTTGGCGATGACGGGCTTGTTGATGGACTTGTTGGAGGGCTGCTAGGTGGTGGCGTTGTTGAGGTTGAAGAGGCCGAGCCCGCTGAATTGCCGGATATGACAACCCCTGAAACTTCAAGCGTTCCGGAGGACGAGGCCCTAGTTTCTGGGCCGGCTCTCAATCCAGATGTGGCCGTTGGGGGCGTGGTTGATGATATCCCCGTAGTCGGCGGTGTTCTTGGGGGATTGTTGAGCGGGCAGGCTGCTTCACCGCAAGCCGTGGAGCCCGTTGTCGAGAGCCTAGGGACCGAGCCTTCTGACGACGCATTGCTGGTTAAGGAGTCGGTCGAAGAAGGCGTTTCAAGTGATGACGGTTTCCTCGATACATTGGTGGCTGGGGTTGCTGAAGATCCATTGGCTTCCGTCGAAACGCTTCTGGATCCTGGGCAAACGCTTCTCGACGGTTTGCTTGGAGAGAATGATGTTTTTGGCCTCAACGTCGTTGAGACCGATGAGGGTGATGATCTCTTCGCCGGCCTGACAGGTGAAAAGGGCCTCACTGGTAGCTTGGTTGAACAAGACGTGCTTGGTCTGTCCGATCCGGTTGGGGGGGGATGCGCCTGATAGTGAGGTCGATAATCTGTTGAACGACATTCTCGCGGGCGGAGTGAGTGACATCACCGGCGAAGATGGAGGTTTCGATGCTCTGTTTGGCAGCGATACAGCGGCCGAAGAGACGGGCGAACTGCTCGGAGCTGAAGATGTTGCAGTTGCTGAAGCGGGTGCGGTCGAGGGCGCGCTCGACATTCTCTTTGACCAAGGTGGTGATCACGGGCATTCTCTCCTGGGCGGGTTGCTCCAAGATACCTTCGACAGCGACAACGCCTGATAGGCACTGCGCGCACATCCAGAGTAGCTGGTGATACGGGGTTCTCTCGGTCGCCTTTATAATGTCGATTACACCTAATCTATTCTTAAGGTGGTATTTTATTCATTTGTCACAAAATCGGCCCAATTGGGCTGCATCCTTTTGGGTGGGGGTATTTATCCTTGTAACGAAAGGCTGAAAAAGCTCTTAATAAACTACTTTAGACTGGTTGGCGATTTGCGCGACAGCACACGACGGTTGTGAGTGCGTATTATTGACAGAAAGGACTTATCTTGTCCGTTGGCGTAACGCTTAAGCAAAGAGGAACCTCGGAAAGCGAGGGCGTACAGGCTGTGTCGAATATGTCGTTGGGCACGCCGGCAGATATTTCCCTTGCAAGGGGCACGCCGGCCATTGTTGCCTCAGACAAGCTTGGGTCTGATTTGGCCTTGAGCTTCTCAGATGGCAAAACGCTGCTGGTACGGGACTTTTTTGTGATTGGTGAGGAGGGCGACTTTAGCCGCCTGTTGCTCCCCAATGGGGAGGCTTTTGTAACCGGACTGATGGGCCCCGAGCCTTCTTATACCACTGATGGGAATGCCCAAGGATCAGTGGAGGCTGGTTCTGAGGCGGAGAGCGAAGTCCTGGCGGGCCTTTCCGAGGTTCAAGACGGTGCTGGCGAGAGCATGGATTGGTCTAGCCCCTTGCTGTTTGCGGGCACCGGTCTTTCGCTGGGAGCGGGAGTTAATCTCCTATCGGGAAACGACGAAGAGGAGGCGCCTGTGCTTGCGCAAAGCGAGGCGCAGGCCTTCTCACTTGCAGTCGAGGAAGTGATCGGTGCCGCATCCGATACGTTGGAGCGGAAAGACTACGATCCAGAGGCGCCGAGCACCGAAGTGGAAACCGACGAAACGCCTGAGGGTGCCACTATGAAAGATAGCGATCCGGCTGATGATGCCACGAAAGGTGCATTTGTTGGAGACGCAAATCTGTCGGGCGCAGAGATACCGATGAAGGCGGGATTCCAGCATGATTTACCACCAGAATTGATGACGGAGTTTGTTGGATGAGGATTGCGAGGCGCAGTCAGAGTGTTTTCTCAGGCGCTGTGGGTTGGGTTCATTTTGCTGCTGCAACAGCGTTGTCTTTGACTTTAGCGGCGCCTGCTGCGGCGCAGGTCTCGTTGCGTACAGCGGTATTACAAGCCACGGAGCGAGACGGTGAAGTCGCCGCACTTCGCCAAAAGGTTGCTAGCCGATCTATAGAAATTCAAGCGGCCCGTGATGCCTATTATCCAAGCATTAGCGTATCGGGCGATACATCCACCACAGATTCCGATGGGCCAGGCATTACCGTGACGGTTTCGCAGGTTCTATTCGACTGGGGCTTGATCCGCAGTAAGATCAACGCCGCCTCCCATGTTCGCGTTCAGGCGGTTTCGGAACTAAAAATGGCGGTGGAAGGTCTTACCCTCCAGGTGGCTCAATATTTTATAGATGTTGAGGTAATTGACCGCAAAATTGAGCGTACTCGTGATTATACTGCTTTTGCTCAGCGGATTGCCGATCAGGCACAGGCCCGTGCGCGGGCAGGGATCGGAGACAATGGAGAAGTCGCGCGCGCCCAGCTTGAGATTGCACGTGCGGAAGACCAGTTAGCACAGCTTGTTGCGAACCGCCGCATCGCGTTATCGCAGATTGATTTTCTGGTGGGCCGCCAAGTTGGCTCGATCGTGGCGCCTCCTGATCTTGGCTATGGTCGGCGCTATGCTGAAGCTGCAAAAATCCGATCTGCAGTGCGCATTGCGCCGGACTATATTGCTGCACGGGCAGGGGCGGATGAAGCTGCCGCCGGGGTGGAAGCGGCTCGGGCATCCCGCTTGCCCACGATCAAATTGCAGGCCCAGGGTCGTGCCGCGCTCAACGGAGGCAAGAGCAGCGCAGCCATCGGTCTTTCTACGGGGGTGGATCTCAATTCCAGCGGACTTGGGCGTCGTAAGATTCAGTCAGCGGAGTTGAACCTGCAGGCGGCGAAATCCACATTGGTTTTCACTGAGCGGCAACTGACGAATACAGCGACGAGCGCCTTACAACAGATCAGCATACTGCGCAGAACGGAGAAGGCACGTGCTCAGCAGCTGCTTGAATCCCAGCGGGTGCTCGACACCTACGAACAGCAGTTCATTGGAGGTCAGCGCGAGCTTTTGGACCTGCTGACCACAGGTCGTGATCTTTACGATTCAGAAATTGAAAAAATTGACACCTACGAGGAGCGCAAGCGCACGGAATACCAAGCCGCGCACGATCTGGGTGTTCTAGGCACACTGATCATCAACACCGCATCATAATAATCGAAGGCGGTGGTTGGGAGCACTATGATTTATAAGGGAGCAGAGATGAAAGACCATGACTTCGCAGGCTCTTTGATCGCTGGTCTTGTTGAACTTTGCCGGGTGCAAGGCGTAACGACGTCGGCAGAGCAGCTTACTGATGGTCTGCCCAAGGCAAGTGACGCCGCACAATCTGAGCATATGGCGTCTCTCGCGTTGCGCCGGGTCAACATGAGTTGCCGGGTTAGCCGAGAATCGCTGGACACATTGCCTGCCCATTGCTTGCCCGCGCTGGTCTTTCTGAAGGACGGCCGAACCCTTGTCTTGGAGGGGCTTCCAGAGTCGCAGGCACGGGTCATTTTGCCAGAATCTGGTGGCGGTCGTGCGCTATGGCCGCGCAGCAAGCTGGACAAAATGCATGATGGACGCGTCTTGATATCGAAGCCGATCGATATTGTGAGCAGCCGGTTGGAGGATACTAAAAATGGTCGGCATTGGATTTTAGGACCGGTTCTGAGCAACTGGAGCATCTACCGCGATGTCATTTGGGCATCTTTTGCGGCCAACTTGCTTGCTGTTGCGACAGCCCTTTTTTCAATGCAGGTCTATGATCGGGTGGTGCCCAGTAACGCATTCGACACTTTGTGGATTCTTGCCAGCGGTGTGGGCATTGCGATCGTTCTAGAACTGGTGTTGCGCATTATGCGCTCAACGCTCGTTGATGTTTCTGGGCGGGATCTCGATCTGCGGCTCTCGGCGCAGCTCTTTGATAAAGTCGCCAACATGCGGTTGAAGCATCAGCCTCCCTCTACCGGGGTTTTTGCGAACCAAGTTCGAGACTTTGCCACCGTGCGGGAGTTTTTTACTTCAAGTACCGTCACAGCGATCTGCGATTTGCCATTCGTGCTGATCTTTGTAGGGGTAATTTGGTTTATAGGGGGACCAGTTGCGCTGGTGGTGCTGGCGGGCGTGATTTTTACGGTCTTGCCCGGACTTGTGATGCAGAAGAAGCTTGGGAGAGCCTCAAGAGAAAACACGCGTGAGGCTGCTGCGCTGAACGGGCTTTTGCTGGAAACGATTTCGAATTTGGAGACTGTGAAGGCGTCGCGTGCTGAGGGCCGCTTACAACGTGCGCATGCCCAGCTGTCGGCCACGATGGCGACGACGGCGATTAAAACCCGCAGCATTACCAACTTTATGACCCAGCTTGTCAGCTCAGTCCAAAAGCTCGCCTATGCAGGCGTGATCATCACCGGTGTTTATTTGATCAGCGCTGGTGAGCTGACCGTGGGGAGCCTGATTGCTTGCACTTTGCTCTCGGGCCGTACGATGGCCCCGATGGGGCAGGTGGCTGGCCTCTTGGCGCGGTGGCAGCATGTGCGGGCGGCGATGGAAGGGCTGGATCAGATCATGGATTTGTCCGTGGAACGTCCCGATGATCGCCATTTTGTGCGCGCGCCTGCGCTGTCAGGTGCTTTTGTGCTGGACGACGTGGTGTTCCGTCATGATCCTCAAGCGCCGCCGGTCCTTTCTATCCCTGACCTTTCGATCAAAGCCGGTGAACGTATTGCGCTGCTTGGGGGCAACGGGGCTGGGAAGTCGACGCTTTTGCGCATGATGGCGGGGTTAACGGATCCGCAGTCGGGCAGCGTGTTGGTGGACAGCCTATCGCTAAGCCAGATTGATCCGATCGACCGGCGCCGTCAGATTGGTTATTTGCCGCAGAGTGTGGCTCTTTTCCAAGGTACTTTGCGCGACAATCTGCTGTTGGACCACGGTTTGCATTCTGATGAGGAGTTGCTTGAGGCCCTGGACGCGGTGGGTTTGGGGACGTTCGTACGACGTCATGTCCGCGGTCTCGACCTTCAACTGCAAGGTAACGCGAATGTTTCTGGGGGGCAACGTCAGTCTATTGGTCTTGCACGGGTGTTGTTGCAGGATCCGCGGATTGTCTTGCTGGATGAGCCGACATCGGCTTTCGATCATCTCACGGAAAGCAAGGTTATTGCCCATATGAAGGAATGGCTGCAGGGCCGAACGACGATTATTTCGACGCATAAGCGGGAGCTATTGGGGCTCACTGAACGCGCAATCGTGCTGAAGGAAGGCCGGGTGGCACGGGACGGTGACCTGCTGAGCATCCTGAACACGGCTCGGGCCAATGCGGTTCAGAATAAACCGGTGAAGGCTGTGACATGACCACCGTTGATGAGATGCCAATTAGCCATTTGGATGGCAGCCACCGGCGTCAAACGCTGAAGGTTGCGCGCTGTACGATACGGACGGTCGTCATCACTTTGATCGTTGCTGTCGGATGGGCATCTGTCGCTCAGATCAATGAGATCACACGGGGCGACGGCCGTGTTATTCCTCTGCGTCGGATGCAGACGATCCAAAGCCTTGAGGGGGGTATTCTCGCGGAATTGGCGGTGCAAGAAGGGGATATTGTAAGAGAAGGTCAGACCTTGGCGCGCCTTGACCCAACCCGGTCTGAATCCGCCTTTCTTTCAGCAGAATCGGAGATCACAGCTTTGGTTGCAGAGGTCGCACGTTTGGAGGCGGAAGTGCTTGAGCGCCCTGTGTTGGATTTTGGCGAAGCGCCAAACAGTTCAGAGCTGACCGAACTAAAGCTGTTCAAGGCAAGGCGGACTAAGCTTGAGGCCTCACTTGAGGCCCTTGAAGCCGAACGTACGGCCATTCAGGAGCAAATCGATATCACGCGGCCTCTAACTGCCAATGGGTCGGTTAGTCGTATCAATCTGCTGCAACTGGAGCAGAAGAAGGCCGAGCTGGACGGTAAGATCAGCGAAACCCGCAATGTTTATGTTCAAGATGCCTACAAGGATTTGGCTCAGCGTAGGGCCAAATTGGTGATGATGCAGCAGGAATTGGTTCAAAAGCAGGACGAGTTCCGGCGGACGGAGATCCGATCTCCCGTGTCGGGAAGGGTTAACAACATCGAGATCACCACACTTGGGGGTGTGGTTCAGCCAGGTGAGCCAATCATGCAGATTACGCCGACAGATGATCAGTTGATTATTGAGACGAAGGTCAAACCGCGGGACGTTGCACTGATCGCGCCAGGCATGCCTGCGAGCGTTAAGATTACGGCGTATGATTTTGCCACCTATGGAGATTTGCGCGGCGTGGTCACGCAGATTTCCGAAGATACGGTTGAAGAGGATACGCCCCAAGGTCCAGCAGACTTTTACCGCGTTATGGTGCGCACTGAACGGAGCTATTTGGAACGCTTCGGGGAACAGTACGCAATCCGCCCTGGGATGATTGCCCAGGTTGATATTGAGAGTGGGGATCGATCCATTTTAAGCTACCTGACACGCCCCATTCTTAAGGCGCGCCTCCATTAAACCCATGTAGCAGGGTCACTGCTGACCCTGTTCGAATATAAGATATGACATAGAAAGTGCTGCCCTTGCTTCGTCTGCTGCCCACCTTAAGCGCGTTTCGCGCCCTCTTCTTTGCTGTGCCGCGAGTAATATCGCTGGGGGGGGCAATGGCAGTGGGGCTGCCTTGGACCGCGGCGTTTGCAGAGCAGAATGTGCGCAGTGTGGAGGTGCGCGGGGCGCAGTTCATTCCTGAAGGCGACATCCAAAAAACCTGCGGGGCTGAGGCGGGGATCGCTTATTCCCGATGGGAGATGATGGCGATTGAAGAGTGTTTGATGTCGACGGGGGTGTTTGAAACCGTAAACCTCTCGTTGGAAGGTGATCTTCTGGTTATTGAGGTCCAGGAGTTGGATACAAGACCTGGACGCCTTGATGCGAGTCTTGCCTATGTCTCACAGGACGGGCTGACAGCCAGTTTGTCCTTTGAGCGCTATAATCTGTTCGACCGCACCTATGGGGCAATGCGCCTTGAATATGGTGAAGAAGTGCAGCGCTATAGTGCGAACCTGTATCGGACGGAAGCCTTTGAGACGTCGCTGGATTTGGGGTTTGAGGTTGTGGCGGGGCGTGAAACTTTTGATGATCTCAGCTTTAGCTATGAAACAGTAAGAGCCGAGGCCTATCTTGCTTGGTTGCGGCGGGCCAATACACGGTTTGAAGCGGGTATCGGATACCGAGACCACCGACTTTATAACCTTGATCCGAGTGCCAGTGCTTTGTTGGTGCGCGAGCAGACTGATGGTATCGCGGCTCCTTATGTGCGGTTTGGGGTGGCGCATAAAAGTTGGACTGAAAAAGAAGAAGCGGATGGCCAATGGCAGAGCTTTGGTTACAGCGTTAAGCTGGATCAGTATTTCTGGAACGTTGGAACACCTGACCTGCTCTCAGATACACGGCTTGAGGCACGGATGCAGTTTCCGATCGCAGATAAGACCCGTCTGCTGTTGGGATTTGATGCGGGCGCGGTTTCTGGCTTGGACGGCAATGCCACTCGAGCCATCGATCGGTTCTACCCCGGCGCGGACGGTTTTCGTGGGTTTGCACCGCGGGGTATTGGGCCTCGCGATGGGGAGGACGCATTAGGCGGCAATAATTTTGTTCGTGCATCTATCGAAGTGCAACGTGATTTCGGCGAGCTATTACACACACCCGTCCTGGGGGGCATATTCATAGATACTGGGGGAAGCTGGGGGCTAGATGACACGCTTGGCGGGATAATCGATGATGGGTGGCATCGCCGTAGCAGTGTTGGTGTGTCGGTTACCCTCGATATTGGAGCAACTCCTGTTTCGCTTTATGTCGCCAGCCCCTTAGAGCGCGAGCCAGGCGACGCTCGGCAGACATTTGGTCTGGGTCTCAGCACATATTTCTAGATAAACGGGCTCTTTCTCTCTCTCTCTCTCACGTGTTCCCGATGCGGGCCGCGCGATTGGACATCGCTTGTCGGAACAGTGTCATATAGCGGGGGGCTGTGACAGACAGGTCGTATTGAGTGCGGGCAATACTGCGCGCTTTTTGCCCATAGCGTAAGCGTCGTGCCGGATCCTCCATAAGTGCGAGGATTGCGTTTAGCCAAGCGTCATCGTTATCTGGAAGAAGTTGGCCGTTGACGTCGTCTTGGATCATCTCAGCGGCATATCCGCGGTCGGGTGCTAAGACGCAGCCACCGCGTCCGAGTATTTCCATCAAGCCCCAGTTCGCCACGCCGAACTTCAGCGGGTAGAGAAAAAGGTCTACTTCTGTGATCCGCTTTGAGAATTCTTCGTAAGGCAATTTACCAGGGAATTCGATCACCTTCGCGGCCCTAGGATAGGTGAGCATCAAGTGATCACGGAACGTTTGGACCTGGCCATTGTGGCGTCTTGTGACGGCCTGTTGTTCGTAGCCGTAGGTTGCTTCTTCCGCGCCGCCGAAGGCAACGAACTGTGCGTCAACGCCTTGCGATACCAGTTTGTCGACCAGCCTCACATAGGTTTCGAAACCTTTGGCGGAAGACAAATCTCTTGCCGCGAAGCCTATTATCATCTTCTCGCGGCCACCGGTCACCGGTGCCGGCATTGATCGAAAATCAAAACCCTCCATTTGAACTTCGATATTGGCGCGTAGGGCAGGGGGGAACATGTTTTTGGCATGTTGGCTGGGGCAAATTACCAAGTCGCTAGAGAGGGCCTGATGGAAGTTTAGCATCTCAGCATTCCGGTCTGTAATCCGTTGCGCCAAGTCGGGTGGATAGGCCGGGTCCCAACCATGAGCGCGGAAACTTGGAAATTCGATATAGCTGACAATGGCGGCGTCGATTTCATCGTACAGGAAATGCGGTGCGCCCCAGAGGGAATGCGCCACCACTACATCAATCCGCTTTTGCTTGCGCAGGTCTCGAAGGGCATTCAGTAGACCTCTTCCGATACGAGCAGAGCGTTCCACTTTCGCTGAATAATAGTATCGGTCATTGCTTATGATGGGACCGTCGGGGCGGAAGCCAAGAATATGGCGGCCGCGGTGGCGGTTGCGCTTCATATGCCCTGGTGTTGTTAGAAAGTAGCTCTCAGCTAGGCCTGAATGACGCAAGTAATCGCATAATAGGCCGAATTGGCCGGGGTATACTGCGCCTGCAAAGACGATAACTGGCTTGCTCACCATGGGCTCCGCACTTGGCCCTCTCTTGAACTTTGGAGGGATGTAACGAAAGCGTAGCGCAGATAAACTTGTGGATGCAACTAAGGTTGCTGGGAAGGGGCTGTTGCCCGTTCAGAACATGTTTAGATCGCGAGCGACGATAACTGCTTGGGTGCGGTTGCTGGCCCCCAGCTTTGCGCAAATAGACTTTACATGCATTTTGACAGTTGCTTCAGCCAAGCCCAGTTCTGCCCCAATTTCTCGGTTAGGCTTACCTTGCGCGAGAAGGGCGAGAACGGACATCTCACGCTCTGATAAGGCAGAGTCATTTGAGGCTTCGCGGACTTTGGCGCGCGGCCGGTCGATGAGTTCGACTGGCACGTATCGGCCCCCATTGGCCATGAAGCGTATTTCATTGGTTAGGCTTTTGAGCGATTGTGTTTTTAGGATGATCCCTGCGCCGCCCAGTGCCAGTGCTTCTGAAACGACATGTGCGGTGGGGTTGCTGGTTAGGATGCCTACCGGCTTTCCGCCGTTTTGCTCGAGTGCTTTTGAGAGGCCTGTAATGCCATTCATACCTGGCATGTCGAGGTCTACCAGAACTAGATCGAAGGGTCCGTCTGCCTCGATCTTGTCGAGCGCAGTTTCAAGGTCGGGGGCAGTTTGTGCTTCGAAATCAGGAAGGTTTGAGAGAAATTGCTCGAACATCTCTAAGATCATCGCATGGTCGTCTGCGATTAGGATCCGGGTCGGCTTGTCTTGCGGGGTAGTCATATTACTCATATTTGTTTTACGAAACCCCTGGGTGAAATCCCCTAGTCGCAACATTATCGCCGTCTTTCGGCCCGGGCGCTAGATCTATCACGAAACCGCAGCGAAGCAAGCAATCATCTGCTGGTGCTTGAACTAGAGGCAATTCCGCTCATAGCCTTTTGGGTCGCTTCCAATGCGTCCCGCGCACTCTCGAGTGCAATCTGCTGGGTCGTTTCAGAGGTGTCCAAGGAAAGCTCCACTTGGCGTAGGCTTTGCTCTAAAAGTTTAAGCCCAGTCAGCCCAGAAGACCCTGTTGCCGCGTGTAGCAAGCGTTTGGTTTCAGTGCTCTGCTTGCCAGGCCTGATCTGATCAAGGATCGCCTGTGCTTCGGCATGTGCACGTCTCATGAAGTCCAATGCGGCTTCATTCCCAAGTTGCTTGGTGAGATCTTTAAGCACTTTCTTAGAAAGTGGTTCTGCGGAAGTTGCGGCCGATTTTTTGTTGGGCTGGTCCTTGCCATCCGTTGAGGGGTCGGTGTGGTCGTCCTTACTATGTGCCGCGCAGTAAACTGCATGGCAGAGCGCCGCATTGCGGATTGGCTTTTCCAAAAGTCGAACCATGCCGAGGTTCATGCATGCTTCACGTAGGTTGTCGTTCACATGCGCTGTCAGTCCAAGAATTAGCCCGTCCCAATCCAGTCTGCCTTTTGATTGTTCATCACGGATGCTGCGGAGGAGTTCGACGCCATTTATATGGGGAAGTGTCATATCGGTCAGCAGCATGTGAATGGCTTGGGCCGCGTCGGGTCGTTGCAAAATCCGCAAGGCTCGCAATCCGTTTTCGACCCCTTCGACCTTTGCGCCCGCTTGGCCAAGGCTATGGACTAGCCAGTCTCGGCTCGAAGGGCTGTCTTCTACGACCAGTATTCCAAGGTCCTTCAGAAGCCCTTCGCCGCTCGCTGGGGCTTCTAGGTTTTCGGTTGCAGTGTCTGCCCCGGCACGGGGTAATGAAAATGTCGCGCGCATGATCGTCCCGGCCACGGGTTGGGACGGGTCTGTCAGCGGTCCGCCGTCATGAGCTCGGTCAAGTAGTTCAATGCGGCCGCCAAGGTGGCTGATGGCATGGGCCAAAACGTTCATCCCGGCACTGGTCCGGTCGGTCCTGGTGCCTGCGCGTTGGTCGCTGCGTTTTCCTTCCGTAGTGGTTCCCAGAAGGCGCGCCTTTTGGGCCTTTGGTATGCCGCCGCCTTGATCAGC
Organism: Sulfitobacter dubius; assembly: GCF_900113435.1. Taxonomy (GTDB): domain Bacteria; phylum Pseudomonadota; class Alphaproteobacteria; order Rhodobacterales; family Rhodobacteraceae; genus Sulfitobacter; species Sulfitobacter dubius. The sequence continues at coordinate 14,050 of NZ_FOPG01000010.1, forward strand.
GACTTCAATGGCGATGATGCTTTCGTTTCGTTTTTTAGGGTTTTGCTGTCTTGGATCGGGTGCGCATGTAATATGTATGTCGATGGCCTTTCCACCGTGTTTGCCGGAATTGTCGAACATGTTTTGTAGTAAGGCACGGACCAGATGCACGGGGCCGTGAAGTCGAAGTTGGTCTTGTGGTTGCACATCCAGAGTCACGGTCGCGCCACGGCTGTGCACGATGGGTTTGATCATATCGAGGATGTTTTGTGCTTCTTCGCCTAAGTTAAAGTCTTCATCGGCCTGCAGGTGAGCGCCGGTCAGCTCGCCCCGGATCACGCGGATCACTTTTTCTATATGTGCAAGCGCCAGCTGCGCCGATTTTTGTACGTCATTGATGTTCGGGTTGGGCGCCGTCGTTGCCCCTTGCTCCTGATCAAAAAGTGCTTCGGCGGATGCCAAAACAGATTGGATTGGTGTCCTAAGGTCGTGGGCGACCCGAAGTAGGGTCGCTGCGCGTGCGCGGTTTTGTAATTGTACCGCCTCTTGATCGGTTTCCACCAAACGCAAGAGGAAGGTTTCGGCCTTGCCAAGGGAGAGATGTACTAACTCACCCTCAAGCTGCGTGCCATTGTATGTTGTGGATACTGCAACGCTGCCGCTGCGCTGTGCGCGCGTGCAAAGCTTAGGCCAGCTGAAGGTTGCTTTGAGGGCGGCCGAGTCCAACCCCAATTGGTTCGCAGGGGGGTTCGAAAGAAGAATTTCCGCTTTGGGTGTTGTGAGTATCGCGATGCGGCGATCGGTGGATATCAACCGTGCGACTGCCTGCAAAACAGGTCTGACTTTTGCTGCGTTCAAAGCCGAACCTTTTTCTTCGGGCATTTGGTTCTCCGGCATGCTTCGTTTTGCGGCGGGCAGAAGGGGTGACATACCGATCTAAGTGCCTGTTGTAGATGGTGCGATTCTGAGTGCGCATCGTCAACCTGGTGGTCCCGCTTTAGAGGGCTTTTGCGGGATATCGGTGTGCATGGGCAACGCGAGGTGATGCAGGCTAAAGTATGTGTTCAATACTATTGACCTAAACTTTAGTATGTGATCTCATTAATTGGAAACTGGGTGGACCAATGATCACGCCCCTGAAAAGGCGCGGGATGGAAAGAGGATGAGAAAATGGCAATGACTGAACTCCGGGCCGGAGATGCGGCCAACGTGCAGATAGATGCCACCAAGGGAGACATTTCCAGATATGTGAAATCGGGGGATAGCCTCATTGTAGAGTTGCGTGATGGGGGTAAAATCGTCGTATCTGACTTCTATGAAGCTGCAGCGGACGGTGTGTCTCACAAGCTGATGTTGGCCGATGGGACGTTCAGTGGTGTGGAGGGCACGCCGGATGAAAAGGAAGAAGTTGCCGGGCTTGGGGCCAGCATGGAGCAAATTGGTGCCGGGCTAGGGGCGCTGGCGACAGCTTCTCTTGCGTTTGCTGATGACAGCGATGATGCGATCAATCCCGCTGGCCCTACCGACCCAATCGATCCGACAGATGCTACAGAACCAACCGATCCGACGGACGCAACTGACCCGACAGATGCTACAGAGCCAACCAATCCGACGGATGCAACCGACCCTACTGATCCGACGGATGCAACTGATCCTACGGACCCGACGGATGCAACTGATCCTACGGACCCGACGGACCAAACTGACCCGACAGATACAACGGAGCCTACGGATACAGCGGACACTGGTGTGCTGGATCCCATTCTTGCAGATGAAGGCGTATTAGGCGAACTCACCGGTAACGATGGACTGTTGGGAGATTTGACCGGGTCTGACGGGCTGCTTGGAGATTTGGTCGGTGATGATGGGCTTCTGAACTCTGTTACCGGAGAGGATGGTCTGGTCGGCACCTTAACGGGCGGCGGTCTTCTTGGGGGCAGTGATGGGTCTGGTAGTTTGACGGGTGGTCTTGTGTTTGAGGACGGCCTTTTGGGGGGCGTGCTTGGGGGAGCCGGGCTGGCCGAGGGTTTGCTGGGTGAAGAAAGTGCGGTGGATGGTGTCGTTGAAGCCGTGGAAGGTGTTTTGGATGGTGTTCTTGGAGACGAGGGTGTTGTCGGCGGCTTGCTCAGCGGAGAGGGTGGCGCTCTTGACGGTGCTTTTGGTGAAGAGGGTGTTGTTGGCGGCTTGCTTGGCGGCGAGGGCGGCCTTCTCGGAGGTCTGCTCGCCGGAGAGGGTGGCGTCTTTGATGGCGAAGGCCTGATTGGCAGCCTCCCCGGTGGGGGCAGCGGTCCGGCAGGTGCCGTCTCCGATACGGTTGAGGACTTGCTTTCCACCTTGGGGGGCGAAAGCGGCTTGCTTGATCCAGTAATCGCAGATGGCGGTCTGCTTGGAGATTTAACGGGGAACGAAGGTTCGTTAGGTGATGTGACCGGTTCCGACGGCTTGGCTGTTGATATCATTGGGGAAATGGGGCTACTTGCCGATGTAATCGGCGAGGACGGATTGCTGGGCGAGTTGACCGGTGCTGGTCTACTAGGAGCGGGTGCCGATGGCGGCGGTCTGCTGGGCAATCTCGGCATGGATCTGCTGGATGGCCTTGGCGGCGATAGCATGCTCTTTGATCTCTCGACTTCGGTAGAGGGCGTGTAAACAATCTGTTTCCGTCTTCTCGCGTTCATCGAAAGCCCCGCAGAAATGTGGGGCTTTCCCCCTTATTATAGGGGTTTCGGACGATTTCCTTCTAAAGCTGCGCATCGGAGTGCGGGAGGCAACGCCCCCCCATACAGGGTTGACAAGCAGGCTAGCGGCCGCTTCTAATATACTTAAGTTAGTTATACATACTTTTGAGGCATTCCTCGTTCTGAGGTTGTCCCTATGAGGAGTTTCCAATGGCAAATCGCACCATTCAAGCCGGGCCTGAAATTGGCATCAAGATTGACGTTAACCGTTCTGATATCGCGCGTTATTCAAGGCAAGGGGATGATTTGTTCATTACCCTTTCGAACGGCGATGTGATTACAGTCGTTGATTTCTATACTCCTGCGGCGGACGGGTCTTTACATAGCTTGATCCTTGCTGATGGAACTGAGAGCGGGGTCGAAGGTGATCCTCTTGTCGGTGGCGGTGGTGAGATGTCCAATGAGGGCTTGATCGCGGCAGCGGTTGGTGGCCTGGGCCTAGTCGGTGCAGCGGCCGGCAGCAGCGGTAATGGGGACGATCCAACCGATCCCACGGACCCGACCGATCCAACTGATCCCACGGACCCGACCGATCCGACTGATCCCACGGACCCGACCGATCC
>NZ_FOPG01000020.1 GCF_900113435.1 Sulfitobacter dubius
AAGGTTACGCGCGGACCACTCCATGTAACCAATTGGCCGCAACGGAACAAAGATTGAACAAATAAAATTAACCATACCCTATGGTGACTTAAGAACTTTGCATTCCGTTAGCATAACTTTCTTGAGATCAAAATTTCCGACGTTGCCTTAGTCCTCCGATCTTATCGGGAATAGGAGATGACAATGTCTAAACACGAAACTTTTTTCCCGAAATCCAGCATCGATGGAGAGGTCTCTGTCGCGGACCTGGGGCACCATCTTGGCGTTTCCCGCAATAGCGTTTCCGCTATTGCCGCAATGTTTGGCCTCACCAAATTCGCAAAGGGATATAGAAAGCTCGATATCTTCCGCCAAATTCATGGCATCGAACCTCTGTTGTTGCCCGCCAGGCTGGCAGAGTTGAAAGCAACAGGCTCCGGCCCGATCAATAGCGCAGATACCCAACCGGAACAGCCGTGTTTGATTGCCGAGATTATCGACATCACGGATCTCGCTGTAACCCTCTGGGAACAGGGGTTGGTCCACCGGGCGGATTTCGCTTTTGAGTATGGCTTTGCCCGGGGCACTTTTTGCAAGAAACTGAAATCAGGTGGCATCTCATTTCCACCAGTTGCGGCAATTCAACTGAGCCCTAACCGGGAGATGTATCGTCCGCTCGAGGTCATCCTGTGGCAACGTCATAACATCGCACTCACTTTGCCGCGGGCCACTCTTCATTCACTGATCGGACCCTTAGCTCCGCCTCAGATGAGGTTGGCAAACCCGCCCCCTGCCGACCGGGATCCTGAGGCTGTGGACCAGGCCGTCTTTGCCTTAGCAGCCGCAAGCGTTGTTGAAAAAAAGCGGTTTTAATACGTGACCTGCCTCTTTCGCAGACGCGATGCACAACCTGCGTCTTAAAGCGAAACCCCTGCCACTTTGGGGGGTCGGAAAGACGACAGGAGTATCGCTTCGCCTGCACAAAAAGCGGCATTTATGCACAAAAAACCGGTTTTTTCCCCACTCACTCAACTCTTAAGGACACCATGACAGACATACTTCAGACCACGCCGGGTGACATCGTATTCGACAACAACCTGCGCTCCTCAACCACCCTCGACACTCACACCACGGCCTCCCCAACCGCTCATGGCGCGGGTCAGCCTCTCGACTTCCAAGAGATCTTGGACTGGACTGCAGAGCATAAGAAACATGATCTTCAGCACCTTCGGGTTTTTCTTGAAAAATGGCGATATGGGCCCGCCTACCTGCTCTCGCTTTCAAGTGCTGCCCCGGACAATCACACCCCCGCACCCTCCGCTTTTAAGAGCCTGCTCGACTGGTTTGACGCGGCCTTCCCGAAATCAAGCCGCAACCTGCACCCCCGGCTTGATCTGGGCGTGACGCTGGAACGCTATAAGAAAGTTCGCGAAGGCGTGCGACGTTCCATCCGTGGGTGCATTGGAGCCTATGAAGCCCGCGCGGCCCGAAATGCTCAACAAGATGGCTGGGCCGA
>NZ_FOPG01000001.1:0-1273229 GCF_900113435.1 Sulfitobacter dubius
CAATCAGTGGTACATGACTTGGAAAACAACGCTCAGCACTTCAGTGGTGACAGCGCAAGAACAGGCATCCTAAAGATGCCCTGCCTCCCGCCGTCCCTCTGAACAGCAGAGCGCTTGAGGACTTTATTTGGTTTGGTGATCATAGCGCGAGCAAAACACCTGGTCCCATCCCGAACCCAGCCGTTAAGTGCCGTAGCGCCGATGGTACTGCGTCTTAAGACGTGGGAGAGTAGGTCATCGCCAAACCTAATAAGGTCCTCAAAACAGTATCTCTCCACGATGACCAATATTAAACAAAACCGCCGCAGCCCAAAAAGCCGCGGCGGTTTTGCTTTGTGAAACAGCATCATCCTTCTCACAGTTTTTCCGCACGGTTGCTGCGCGCCTGGGCCCCCATCGGCTTGACCCTGCCAAACTCCCTGTCACAGTACCGACAAGCGAGGGGCGGGGAGGCCGGGTATGGATATTGAAACGCTTTTTAGGCTCGACGGGAAAACCGCGCTCATTACTGGCGGTGCGACGGGCATCGGGCGAATGGCTGCCGAAGTCTTGGTCCGGGCGGGTGCGCGGGTTCTGTTGGCCAGCCGGAACGGTGAGGCCTGTGAGGCTGTCGCCACAGACTTAAACGCGCTTGGTGCCCGCGGCAGTGCCGAAGGGTTTGCCGGAGATGTCGGCAGCGAGGAAGGTATCGATGCACTGGTAGCCGAGGTTCACGCGCGGTGTCATCAATTGAATATCTTGATGAACAATGCCGGCGCAACTTGGGGTGCACCTTTGGGGCAGTTCCCCTTCCGCGCCTGGGATAAGGTGATGGGCGTGAATGTCGCCGGATTGTTCGACCTAACGCAAAAACTTTTGCCGCTTTTGCGGGCTGGGGCCACGGCGGATGATCCCGCGCGAGTTGTTAATGTGGGCTCGGTCATGGGCGAACGCGAGATGGGCGATGGCGCGTATAGCTATTCGGCCTCCAAGGCGGCGGTTATTCACCTGAGCAAAATCCTCGCGAAAGAACTCGCCTGCGATGCGATTACCGTTAATGCCTTAGCACCGGGGCCATTTGTGTCGCGGATGACAGCATTTGCCACACAAGATGAAACCACCCGCGCGGCCGTGGGCAAAGACGTTCCGCTGGGTCGTGTTGGTCGGGAAGAAGATATCGGGGGCTGCATGCTGTTCCTTTGCGGGCGCGGTGGCGCTTATGTGACCGGGGCTGTAATTCCGGTTAGCGGGGGCATCAATGTGATGTCGGGACCGAATATATTTGAGAGGGCACTGCCATGAACACCACAATAACCGCCGAGGCTGCCCATGCGTAACGACAGCCATTTACCCCAAGCTTTGCAGGGGCTTCGCCTGCCGTTGGTCGCCTCGCCGATGTTCATCCTGTCGGGGCCAGAGTTGGTCATCGCACAGTGTAAGGCTGGGATCGTCGGGTCTTTCCCGGCGCTGAACGCGCGTGAGGCCGAAGGAGAGCCGCCACTGCTCGACGCTTGGCTGACGCAGATCACCGAAGCTTTGGACAAGCACAATCAAGAGAACCCAGACCAACCAGCAGCACCTTTTGCGGTAAACCAGATTGTACACCGCTCCAACAGCCGCTTGAACCGCGACCTTGAGATTTGCGTAAAGCATAAGGTGCCGATCTGGATTACCTCTCTTGGTGCGCGGGAGGAGGTTAACGAGGCTGCCCATTCCTGCGGCGGCATCGTGCTGCATGACATCATCAACAATCGGTTTGCCCACAAAGCGATCGAAAAAGGTGCCGACGGATTGATCGCGGTTGCCGCTGGGGCAGGGGGGCATGCCGGGCCGCAATCGCCCTTTGCGCTGATCCGTGAAATTCGTGAGTGGTTTGATGGGCCGCTGTTGTTGTCCGGTGCGCTGGCCACGGGCGAGGGGCTTTTGGCCGCGCGGGCGATGGGGGCGGATTTGGGCTATATGGGATCAGCCTTTATCGCCACGCGAGAAGCAAATGCGGTGCCCGGGTACAAGGATATGATCGTTTCGGGTGGGGCAGGTGACATCGTGACTTCGTCGCTCTTTACTGGGGTGTCGGGCAACTACCTCAGACCATCGATCGAAGCGGCGGGGCTGGACCCGGACAATCTGCCGTCGGCGGATGCCTCTTCGATGAATTTCGGAGATGGGTCGTCCAAACCCAAGGCATGGAAAGAGATCTGGGGTGCTGGGCAAGGCATTGGTGCGGTCAAGCAAATCGCCGGGGCTGCTGAATTGGTCGACCGGATCGAGGCCGAGTATCTCGCCGCCGGGGCACGGATGGCGGCGGAATTTGCACGATGAGCACGGATACCCAAACTTTAGACGAAGTGGCCGTAAGCCGGTGGTTGGAAGCGAACCTTCCGGGCTTTGCCGGGCCGTTGGAGGTGACCAAGTTTCAGGCGGGGCAATCTAACCCGACCTTTCTGCTCTCTACCCCGGCGCATGACTATGTGCTGCGCCGCAAGCCCCCCGGTGTACTGCTGAAATCGGCCCATGCGGTAGATCGGGAGTTTCGCGTGCAAAAGGCGCTTGCGGGCAGCCAAGTGCCAGTCGCCAAGATGCACCTGCTTTGCGAGGATGAAAGCGTTATTGGGTCGACCTTCTATGTGATGGACCATGTACCGGGGCGGAATTTCAATGACCCGACCCTGCCGGAGTTGGAGCCCAAACAGCGGGCCGAAGTCATGGATGAAATGAACGGCGTTCTGGCCGCGCTGCATGAAGTGGACATCAATGCGATCGGTCTGTCGGATTATGGCCCGCCCGGCAATTATTTCGAGCGTCAGGTTGCCCGCTGGTCGAAACAATACCGTGCGTCTGAGACTGAAAAACAGCCTGACATGGATCAATTGATGCAGCGGTTGGCCGACAATCTGCCCGAAGATGACGGGCAGCGCACGCTGGTCCATGGTGATTACCGCATCGACAATATGATCTTCGACACCTATGGCACCGCCTGCCGCGCGGTTTTGGATTGGGAGCTTTCGACCATTGGCCACCCCTTTGCCGATCTGGCCGCGGTCATCATGCAATGGCAAATGCCTGTTGGGGCCGAGGGCCGCGGGCTGGCAGGCGTAGACCGCAAGGCGCTTGGCCTGCCGACGGATGCAGAGTTTATCGCAGCCTACTGCCGTCGGCGTGGGCTGAAGGGGATTGATAATTTCGGTTACTACCTCGCCTTTTGCTTTTTCCGGATGGCAGCGATCATTCAGGGCGTGTTGAAACGCGCGTTGGATGGGAATGCGTCAAACCCTGAATATGGTCTGAAATTAGGGCAGTATGTGCCAGTTTTTGCGCGCCATGGGCGAGAGGCGCTGGATCGCGACGCCTGACCGGAGCCGCAGGCTTTTGCCGCTTGAGCTTTGGCGCGAAAACCTGTTGCTAGGGGGAATACCCCGGCCCGGAAGGATGACCCATGACCAACGCTGCGCGCCAATTGCTTGATCTGCTGGATATTGAGCAGCTTGAAGTTGATCTGTTTCGCGGCACGGGTGCTGGGGGCGAGACTTCGATGCGCATTTTCGGTGGCCACGTCATCGCGCAGGCGCTGATGGCGGCTTACCGCACGGTGCCGGGCCGCAACTGCCATTCGCTCCATGCCTACTTCATGCGCCCCGGAGACCCGAAAATTCCCGTGATCTATCAGGTCGACCGCGCCCGTGATGGCGGCAGCTTCACCACACGGCGGGTGGTGGCGATCCAGCATGGCAAGCAAATTCTTAACCTCTCGGCGTCCTTTCAGGTGGAGGAAGACGGTTTTGACTGGCAGCATGAGATGCCGCAGGTTTCCGCCCCCGACAACTGGCCGGACAGACCTGAGTTGCGCGAAGCTTTTGCGGAAAAGCTCCCCGAAAAATATCGTGGGGACTTTCTGCGCGAGCGGCCAATTGAGATCCGCGAGGTCGAGCCCCGCGATTTCTTGACACCTGAAAAGGTCGGCGACCGTAACTATCTTTGGTTCCGCATGGCTGCCGCCGAAGGACAGGGGCCGGTGATGCAGCACGCGCTGCTGGCCTATGCTTCTGATATGAACCTCTTGGGCTCTTCCCTACGGCCGCATGGCCTGACATGGTTTCAGGGCAAGGTGATGACGGCGAGCCTTGACCATGCCATGTGGTTCCACGCGCCGATCCGCTTTGATGAATGGCACCTCTATGCGTTGGATGCGCCGTTTACCGGCGGGGCGCGCGGGTTTAATCGCGGGATGATTTACAATCAGAACGGGCAGTTGGTGGCGAGCGTGGCGCAAGAGGGGCTGCTGCGCCCGATACGTCCGAAAAGCGAAAGCTAAGGCCTGACGTTAGGTCGCGTCGGGTGTCCCAAACCGTCGGTTTAATTTGCGCATCCCGCCGATCCAGCGGTCATAGTCCTGCGCCTTGCCTTGTATATAGTCGCGCACCTGCGGATGCGGCAGCACCAGAAACACCTCATTGCGGATCGCCTGCACACAGGCGTCGGCCACCGGTTCTGGCTCAAGCATGCCGTCGATCGCGGCGACATGATCCTCCAACCCGCGCATCATTTCGGTCCGCACCGCCTGCGGGCAAAGCACGGAAACCTTGATCCCATCATCGCCATAGGTCATGGCCAGCCATTCAGCGAGGCCAACGGCGGCGTGTTTGGTCACCCCATAGGGCGCGGCCCCGACCTGATTGAGCAGACCCGCTGCCGAGGCGGTGTTAAGCAAATAGCCTCCGCCCCGCGCGCGCATCAGCGGCACCAGATGCCGCGCGGCGCGGACGTGGCTCATCACGTTGATCTCCCAAATGCGCTGCCAATCGGCATCCGGCACTTCGACACCGCCCTCGACCGAGATACCGGCGTTGGAACAAAAGAGATCAATCGGCCCAATGTCACGCTCGACGGTTTCGATCAGCTGGGCGATCTCGACCTCATGTGCGACATCGACGCGAAAGCCGGTGCCGCCAACCTCGGCCGCCGTCGCCTCGGCCCCCGGGCCGTCGATATCCACACAGACCAGATGCGCGGGCGATTCCTCGGCAAAGCGCAGGGCCATGGCCCGCCCGATGCCGCTGGCCGCCCCGGTGATGACGATGACGCGCCCCGCGAGATCCATATCAGCTGTCGCCGTCGGAGCCGCGTGTGTTCGACGCCTGAAACGCCTTCACCTCGGCCCGCGCGATCACCTGATGATGCACCTCATCCGGCCCATCGGCGAAGCGCAGCGCACGCTGCCAGGTGTACATGCCCGACAGCGGGCTCCACTGGCTCATCCCGGTGGCACCATGCACCTGCATGGAGGCGTCGATGATCTCACAGGCTTTTTCGGGCACCAGCGCCTTGATCATGCTGACCCAGATGCGGGCCTCTTTGTTGCCCAAGACATCCATCGCTTTGGCGGCCTTCAGCACCATCAGCCGCATCGCTTCGATGTCGATCCGCGCGCGGCTGATGGTTTCCATGTTCTTGCCAAGGTCGATGATTTTCTTACCAAAGGCCTCGCGCCCCAACCCGCGTTCAATCATCAGGTCCAGCGCTTTTTCCGCCGACCCGATGGAGCGCATGCAATGGTGAATCCGTCCCGGTCCAAGCCGGACTTGGCTGATCTCAAACCCGCGCCCTTCGCCCCAAAGCACGTTTTCACGCGGCACGCGCACATCGGTAAAGCGGATGTGCATATGCCCATGCGGCGCGTCGTCATGGCCAAACACATGCATTGGTCCGAGGATTTCAACGCCCGGCGCATCCATCGGCACGAGGATCTGGCTCTGTTGCCGGAACGTCTCCGCGTCGGGCGAGGTTTTTACCATGACAATCATGATCTTACACCGTGGATCACCCGCACCGGAGATATAGAATTTCTCGCCGTTGATGACCCAATCGTCACCGTCCAGCACCGCGCTGGTCGAAATGTTGCGCGCATCAGAGGAGGCTACGTCCGGTTCGGTCATCGCAAAAGCCGAGCGAATTTCCCCCGCCAGCAGTGGCTTCAGCCAACGCTCTTTCTGCTCAGGCGTGCCGACGCGCTCCAGCACCTCCATATTGCCCGTGTCAGGAGCAGAGCAGTTCAGGGTTTCCGGCGCCAGCGGGCTTTTGCCCAACTCTGCCGCGATATAAGCATAATCAAGGTTTGCCAGCCCTTCGCCTGTCTCGGCATTGGGCAGAAAGAAGTTCCACAACCCCGCCTCACGCGCCTTTTGCTTGGCCCCGTCGAGCAGTTCCAATTGACCCGGCGCATAGGACCAACGGTCGGCGCGTCCTTCGCCGAGGCGAAAGAACTCCTCGGTGATCGGATCGACATTCTCGCGGATGTGCTTGGTAACAGCGGCCAAAAGCGGCTTGGCCTTCTCCGACATTTCGAGATTGTTCATGTCCAAGGTCTGATCGATCATCCTGTGCTCCCGGTGATGATGGTATGATACGCCCCCGCACTCCTCCGCGCGGCGCGTTTGGGGTGAGCCTATGCAATAGCCGCAGACTTGCCAATCGTGGGCAGGGGAATGTGTTGCGGTTTACGCGGCGTCATACCGGCATTGAAACTTATGCTTATGCGCTTAGGTTTGGGTCATGACAGATGCATTGATCAAAGACGTTCTCACCCGCACCCGCCGCATTGCGGTGGTTGGCGTATCCCCCAACCCGACGCGGCCCAGCCATTATGTTGCTGAATACCTTCAGCAAAAGGGCTATGACGTGGTGCCGGTCAACCCCATGCATGCGGGCAAAGAGGTCTTCGGTAAGGCCATCGTCGCCACTCTGGCCGAGATTGACCCGCCGGTGCAGATGGTTGATATCTTCCGCCGCTCAGAGGATGTGCCACCCGTCGTTGATGAGGCGCTCGCCGCCTTCCCCGAACTGGAAACGATCTGGATGCAGATGGGGATTACCAATGCCGAAGCCGCGGCGAAGGCCGAAGCACGCGGCGTGGATGTGATCCAAGACCGCTGCCCCAAGGTTGAAATTCCGCGCCTGCTCGGGTGATTACTTGCGCGCGGCCTTCTCTGCGATGCCCGAGGTCGACTGGCGCCGCGCCAGTTCGTCCAACACATCGCTCAGCGGCACATCTCGCGCCGCCAGCATGACGAGCAGGTGATATAGCACATCCGCTGCTTCCGAGGTGAGACCCTTCGGATCGTTCTTCACCGCCTCAATGATCGCCTCGACGGCTTCTTCGCCAAATTTCTCGGCGCATTTTTCCGGCCCCTTGGCCAACAGTTGCGCAGTCCAACTGCTTGACGGATCAGCCTCTTTGCGGCTGAGGATCGTGGCGTAAAGATCATCAAGTGTCATGCGAGCCTCATCGGAATGCCGGCGGCAGCCATATGCTGCTTTGCCTCCTGCACGGTATATTCGCCGAAGTGAAAGATGGATGCCGCCAACACCGCTGAGGCGCCGCCCTCGATCACCCCATCGACGAGGTGATCCAAATTGCCGACCCCGCCGGAGGCGATCACCGGGACCGAAACCGCGTCCGAAATCGCACGGGTCAGCGGCAGGTTGAATCCCTGTTTCGTGCCGTCGCGGTCCATCGAAGTCAGCAAGATTTCCCCTGCGCCCTTCTCCGCAACCAACTTTGCAAATTCCACCGCATCAATCCCTGTAGGTTTGCGCCCACCATGGGTGAAAATCTCCCATTTGCCGGGGCTTACGGTCTTAGCGTCTATGGCGCAGACAATGCATTGGCTGCCGAAATGATCCGCGGCTTCGGCAATCACATCCGGGTTGGCGACTGCGGCAGAATTGAAGCTGACCTTATCCGCCCCAGCAAGCAATAAGGCACGCACGTCTGCTACGGTCCGAACACCGCCGCCCACGGTCAGCGGAATATAACAATGCTCTGCCGTACGCGTGACCAGATCAAACATCGTGCCGCGGTTTTCATGGGTCGCGTGAATGTCGAGGAAACACAGTTCATCCGCACCTGCCGCATCATAGGCAATCGCGGCATCCACCGGATCACCCGCATCCCGCAGGCCAACAAAATTCACGCCTTTCACCACGCGCCCATCGGCCACGTCAAGACAGGGGATGATGCGGGTCTTTAGCATCGCTTAGCCCTTCAACATTTTCATCGCAGCAGCCAGATCAATCGCCCCATCATAAAGCGCCCGGCCCGAGATCGCGCCCTCGATCACGCCTGTATCGCGCAGCGCTGCAAGGTCTTCGAGCGACGACACCCCGCCAGAGGCAATTACCGGGATCGAGACCGCCCGCGCCAGATCGGCGGTGGCGCTCACATTCGGACCGCCCATCGCGCCATCGCGGTTAATATCCGTATAGATGATCGCCGCCACGCCCGCGTCCTCAAAGGACTTTGCAAGATCGGTGGCCATCACATCTGTCTCTGTCGCCCAGCCCTTGGTCGCAACGCGCCCATTACGCGCGTCGATCCCAACGGCTACTTGATCGGGGAAAGCTGCGGCGGCCTCGCGCACCAGATCGGGGTCCTCAACGGCTACAGTCCCCAAAATCACCCGCGCCAGCCCCTTATCGAGCCAACTCTCGATCGTTGCCATATCGCGGATGCCGCCACCAAGTTGCGCAGGCACTTTGCAAGCTTTCAATATCGCTTCGACCGGGGCCGCGTTGACCGGAGCACCGGCAAAGGCGCCATTAAGATCAACCAGATGAAGCCATTCACAGCCCGCGTCGACAAAGCTGAGCGCCTGCGCGGCGGGGTCGTCGTTGAACACCGTGGCACGGTCCATGTCACCATGCACGAGGCGCACGGCCTGACCGTCTTTAAGATCGATGGCGGGATAGAGGATCATGGCCGGGCCCTTGTTTTGAATGTTGGGTTCCTTTTGCACGTCGTCACAGATTTTGCAACGCGACCCAAGGTCAGTCTTGCTCGAAAGAGGGTGATCGATAACACTGAAATAAGATCGGGAGGAGAGATCATGAAACAGATTATTGCAGCGGCCCTTCTGGGCTTGGGTATGGCGGGGGCAGCCCAGGCGGCGGACCCGGCGGTAGGTACATGGCAGACACAGGTCGATGATGGTGCCTATGCACATGTCAAAATGGCCCCCTGCGGTGGGGCGGTCTGCGGCACCATCACCCGGACTTTTAACAACAGCGGCGAATATAAATCACCAAATATCGGGAAAACGCTGGTAATTGATATGAAACCCGAAGGCGGCGGTAAATACGCGGGCAAAGTCTGGCGCCCGTCGAATGGCAAAATCTATATCGGCAAGATGGAAGTCTCGGGCAACTCGCTAAAGCTCTCGGGCTGTGTTGCAGGCGGGCTGATCTGTTCCAAGCAGACATGGGCACGCATCAATTAACAGGCGCTCAGCAACGCTGAAGTTGGGAAGGCGCGGGGAAAACTTCCGCGCCTTTTTTGGTGTCAGGAGTGGCAAGAGTGCAGCGCAGAGGTATTTGTAAAAGGATGAAAATAGGAAGTCCTTCTCATCTTCATCCTTTCTTAAATACCGTCCCACGATGCAGCGGGCGTTCCCGCTTAAGGCTTCCAGTTTAAAAAGTTTGAGATGAGCCGCAGTCCGGTGGTTTGGCTTTTCTCCGGGTGGAATTGCATGCCCAACATTGTATCGCGCCCAATGATCGCGGTGACCTCGCAACCGTAGTCGACGTGGGCCAAACGTTCCGCCGGATCCGTCACCGCCATATGGTAGCTATGGACAAAATAGGTGTGATCGCCGGTTTCCAACCCGTCGAAGACTTTGTGGGGGTGGTCAATTACCAGATCGTTCCAGCCCATATGCGGAACCTTCAGTTTCGGGTCTGAAGGCGCGATCTCGGTCACCTCACCATCAATCCAACCAAGGCCGGGGGTGTCTTTGTATTCACGGCCGATGCTTGCCATCAGTTGCATGCCAACACAGATGCCGAGAAAGGGGCGGCCCTTCTCTTCGACAGCTTCGACCATCGCATCGTAGAGGCCGCCTGCGCCTTTCAGTGCTGCCATACAGGCGGGGAAAGCGCCATCGCCGGGCAGGACCAGCCGGTCAGCGCGAGCAACAACATCAGCGTCAGCCGTAACAGTGACCTCGCCGGTGCCGGTCTCGCGGGCCATACGCTCAAACGCTTTATGCGCCGAGTGTAGGTTGCCGGATTCGTAGTCGATGATTGCTGTCAGCATCAGATCACAATGCGCCCTTGGTGGAAGGGATAGCATCTGCCTTTCGAGGGTCGGTTTCCACCGCTTCTCTCAGGGCGCGGGCGACGGATTTAAACGCCGCTTCGGCGATGTGGTGGCTGTTGAAGCCATGCAGTGCATCGACATGCAGAGTTATGCCACCATGGGTGCTGAGCGCTTGGAAGAACTCGCGGACCAATTCGGTGTCGAAAGTGCCGATGCTGCTGGTTGGGAAATCTACGTTCCAGATCAGGAACGGCCGCGCTGATAGGTCCAGCGCGCAGCGGATTTGCGCGTCATCCATCGCCAGCAGACAAGACCCATAGCGGCGGATGCCGCGTTTGTCATCAAGCGCTTGGGCCAACGCTTGGCCCAATGTGATGCCCACATCTTCGACCGTGTGGTGATCGTCGATGTGCAAATCGCCCTTGGCACGCACCTTGATGTCGATCAACGAATGGCGCGACAATTGGTCAAGCATGTGGTCAAAGAACCCCACGCCGGTTTCATTGTCGTAGCTGCCAGTGCCATCGAGGTTTAACTCGACGGTGATATCAGTCTCGGCAGTGGTGCGGGTTAGGGTGCTGCGACGCATGGGGCATCTCCGAAGGGCAATTGCAGCGTCCTTATAACAGGGCGGGCCGCCACGCCAAGCCCAAGCGGTGCCTTGCCTTTGCGGCCGGTTAACACGATCGGGGATTGCGGGGGCAGGGCCCATATGTCAGCTTGAGCCAAATCCCAGAAAGAGGCGAGACATGACCACCTGCGTATTCATCCAGATCCGCTGCCGACCGGGCACGACATATCGCGTGGCCGAGGAAATCGCCCTGCGCGAAATTCATTCGGAGCTTTACTCGACTTCCGGTGAATATGACTTGTTGATGAAGCTTTATATCCCGAAAGGCGAAGATGTAGGCGTTTATATCAATGATAACCTGCTGGATATCGACGGGATTGAGCGTTCCCTCACCACGATGACCTTCAAGGTTTTCTGAGGTGCCGCGTTCAATCTCACTAATCCCAGTCACGCTTTCCGTTTTGTCACTCGCCGCAGTGTTGGCCTTGCCCGGCGCCGCCACGGCCGCGCAGCGTGTCTATGAAGGGCGTGAAGCCGCAGCGCTACGCTGTGCCAATACTTTGGCGCTGACCGCCGTAGCGTTGTCGGCGGCTGAGATGATCGGTGAAGGTGAGAAAAACGTGATGCTGGGTATCACCGTCCGCATTCTTGACCGCCACGTTGAAGGGACATGGGCCCAGAAGCGCGCGGCGATGGAGGTGATGCGCGATCGCCGCAGTGTGCCCGACACGCTAGAAGATTATCGCCGCATTGCTGAGCGGTGTTTGGTGCAGTTCCCAATCAACTGAACCGACTAAGCGCGGTTTGGAATGAGAAAACCCGCCAAAACGGCGGGTTTTTCATTGGCGATATCGGCGTAAGTTAATGCGCGGCGGAAACAGAAGGTTTCTCAGACGGCGTCGTGTCCAGTTTGATCTTTTGGCGCATCGCTACACGGCGAATGGCGCGGTCGAACGTCTTTCTAACCCGCTGGGTGCGGCTGGCGTTGGGTTGGATCGGGCCACCAACCGACAACATCACTGACATTGGAGTGTTGTCGTCATGGCGCAGGTCCATTCCGTCCAACTCCCCTTGTATCAACACTTCGATTTCGGGCCATGCAGGCAGGCTGTCACCGGTTACGATGCAAAGCAGCGTGCCCGACCCATTGTGGGTCATCAGAAGTTGCGGGCAATCGACCACGCGGGCAATTGCTGTGGCAGCAGAGGCGATGGCGCGGGCAAATTCACGGCTGTTGCAGGTGGCGTAAAGCCCATCGATATGTTCGATCTTGGCTGCGAAAACCTGGCAGATATCGAGGTGTTGCCGCGAGAGTTGCGACAGGTAGTTCCCCAGTGAGAAGGGCAGTACCAATTGCTCAACACCATTGATATGCACCGGATCGGCCAGCGCGAAACCATGTGCACCGGGCTCGCCGCCCTCTTGCAGATGGTGGGGGGCAAGGCGCGGGGCGCGTTGGGTGTTTTCAAGCATCCGTTCTGCGATATGTACGCGGGTTGCGATGTCTTTCACATCAAACGGCTTGGTCACATAGTCATTGGCCCCGGCGGCGAAGGCACGCTCAATCGAGATTGCATCGGCGCGCGAGGTGACCATCAAAATTGGTGTGTCTTGATAAGCTTCCATAGAGCGTACACGGCGGCACAGGGTGATGCCGTCCATTTCGGGCATCTCGATATCCAAGAGCAGACAGTCAAAATGCTCTTTCGTGGAATTTAGCAGGTCCAAAGCGGCAGCGCCGGAGTCGGCCAAAGTCAAATACGGATAGTCAGCCTCGCGGAAAACGACGGGCAAGAGCTCGCGGATGAAAGGGTCATCGTCAACGGCAAGGATTCTCATTTTTGGCACCTCTTTCGTGGGGCAGACGGGCAGTCCGGGTGTCTTCACATTCTCTCTACATTTAGTCCCATAAACCCGGCGAAATTGTGACGCTGGTGCACCAATAGCTTGTGCCGTGCACCGAATTACAAACCATATTTTGTCATGCTGCGAAACCTTTGAATTCCCACCAAGAGATCGGTTCAAAGCCCCACTTTCCCGTAATGCGCGAGCCAATTTGGCGTTCTATGTGCAAAATACTGGGCAAAAATCTGCGGTCTGAGGTGCTGGAACGGGGCGATAAAATGCCGTTTTCGTGGTCTCGACCGGTTGGAAAGTTCGAGTCGCGAAAGGCCTCACGATTTCTTGGGAACTTTAACGCGGGTGGCTAATCGCTATGAGTTGACGCTTGCGGCGTGACGCGCTCAACTGCTGTCAGAACCGTAGGAATGGAAGATGTGACGCATATGCCTGACGATATATTAGCTGAATTTCTACTGCCTACGCAGGAGCTTAGGGGCGATCTGCCCTTCTTTACGAAAGTGCTGGGGATGCGGCTTGAAAGCATCTTTCCCGCGGATGATCCGTCGGTGGCCAGCTTCTCAGGCCATGGGGTGAGGGTGAGAATTGAACGAGGCGCAACCGTGGCGCCGGGCCATTTGCGTATTCTGACCGACGATCCCGAAAGCTTTGCCCAAGGTCAGCGCAGGTTGACCGCGCCCAATGGCACAACGGTTGAAATTGTGCCGCGCTCCCCGCAGGTCGAACAGCCGGAAACTCGGCATGAATTCGCCGTCAGACGGCTCGCGGATGAGGCACCGTGGGTGATTGGCCGGGCAGGGATGCATTACCGCGATTTGATTCCGTCGCGTTTGGGTGGGTCGATCATCGCCAGCCATATTCGCATCCCCGACGGCGGGCCGGTGCCGGATATGGTGCATTACCATACGGTAGGGTTTCAGCTGATCTTTTGTTACCGTGGCTGGGTCGATGTGCTCTACGAAGATCAGGGTGATGTGATCCGCCTGTATGCGGGGGACTGCGTGACGCAACCGCCCGGCATCCGGCACCGGGTGGTCGAAGCTTCACCTTCGATTGAGGTGATCGAAATCGGCGTGCCAGCTGAGCATGTGACGACCATCGACCATGAGATGACCCTGCCAAACGGCAAAGGCGATCCGGCCCGCGAGTGGGATGGCCAAACCTTTGTCCATCACATTAAGGATCAAGCGACCTGGCACCCATTCCGCATTCCGGGCTTCATCGCGCGGGATACGGGCATCACGGCGGGGACCAAGGGCGTGGCGGGCATTCAGGTGGCGCGGTTTGACGGCGGCACGCCGCCCCTCGCCAAGCATGACGCCGACATTCATTTCACCTTTGTTATGGAAGGCAGCATGGTGCTGAGCGCTGAGGGGCAGGAAAGCCGCAGGCTGCAAGCAGGCGATGCCTTTGTCATTCCGCCGGGGATGGTGGCGCAATATTCTGAGTGCTCGCCCGACCTCGAATTGCTCGAAGCCGGGCTGCGCGGTGATTTTGCGACAACGCTCTTAGGCTAGGCGGGCTGCAACCTCGGCCTGCACCTTCTCGGCGGCGGCCTCTTTCACCGGGCCGTAGCCGCGGATTTCCATCGGCGCGCTGAGCACCTCAAGCGCCGCGTCATGGGGCAGGGCGGGGGTCTTTGCCATGACGTCTTCGAACCAGCCGATCAGGGCCACTTCAAGCTTGCGGTCAGCGCCATAGGCGAAGGGGTCAGCCCATGTGCCGCGCAGGGGCTTCATCGCCGCCAGCAGGTCAAAGGCGCGGCCCATCCAAGAGCCGAACTTACGCTTGTTGGGGCGGCCACGGCCATCCTTACCAGTGGGCCATGCGGGCGGGGCGAGGTGGTAATGCACCTTGTAATCGCCCTCAAAACTGTCCGCGATCCGATCTTCAAAGCCGCTTTGACGGTGCAAACGGGCGACTTCGTATTCGTCTTTATAGGCCATGAGTTTGAACAGCGATTTAGCCGCTGCGCGCATCAACTCGTCAGAGCCTTCGGGCAGTTTGGATGCCAGCGCATCGATCTGTGCTTTGTAGCGCTGGGCATAGGTGGCGTTTTGGTAGCCAGTCAAGAATTCCATCCGACGGGCGATCAGCGTCTCTACCGTTTCATCGGGATTGGAGGCTGGGGCAAAATGCGCCTCGATCGCCTGAGGGTTGCCCGCCATGACGCGGCCAAAACCAAAGGCCGCGCGGTTTTTGTCAGGCACGACGCCGTTCAACTCAATGGCTTGTTCAAGAGCGGTGAGTGAGACGGGAACCAGTCCTTTTTGCCACGCAAACCCCAGCATCATCACATTGGCAAAGACCGCATCGCCCATCAACACCTCGGCCATGCGGTTGGCGTCAAAGGCGCTAAGGTTGTCCGCGCCCACCGCCTGCGCGATGACCGCTTCGCGATCATCGATGCGCAGATCGGCATCGCGGTTGAGCACCAGATCACCGGTGGGCATCTCGGCACGGTTCAACACAATTCGCGTGCCCCGGCGATAGTGGGCCGAGGCTTTGGGGGCCGAGCTTACGACCATATCGCAGCCGATCACCGCATCTGCACCGGCTTGGTCGATGCGCACCTGATGCACATCTTCAGGCCGCTGAGCGAGGCGGACATAGCCCAGAACCGTGCCGAACTTTTGCGCAAAGCCGGTGAAATCCAGCACGCTGGAACCCAACCCCTCGAGATGTGCGGCCATGGTGATGAGCGCGCCCACGGTGACAACGCCAGTGCCGCCAACACCGGTCACCAGCAGATTAAAGGGCTGGTCGAGTTTCGGCAGCGCGGGCATCGGCAATTGCGCAGCCAGCCCGGCAACGTCCAGCCCCGCACCTGATCGTTTGCGTCGGCTGCCACCCTCAACCGTCACGAAGGACGGGCAAAAACCGTTCAGGCAGGAGTAATCTTTGTTACAGGTTGATTGGTTGATCTGCCGTTTCGTGCCGAACTCGGTCTTTTTTGGCTCGACGCTCAAGCAGTTGGATTCCAACGAACAGTCCCCACAACCTTCGCAGACCAGATCGTTGATCATCACGAATTTCTTGGGGTCTTCCATCTGCCCGCGCTTGCGCTTGCGGCGTTTTTCGGTGGCGCAGGTTTGTTCGTAAATGAGGACAGTGACGCCCGGAATTTCGCGCAACTCGCGCTGCACGTGGTCCAGATCGCGGCGGTGGTCAAAGCTGGTCTCGGCAGGGAAATCTGACTTGGACAACAACTTGGGTCGGTCAGACACCAGCGCGATGCGCGCGACGCCTTCCGCCCGGCAGGCCTGCGCGATGGCTGCGACCGAAACCGGCCCATCAACCGGTTGCCCGCCCGTCATCGCCACAGCGTCGTTATAGAGGATTTTATAGGTGATATTGGTCTTGGCCGCGACCGCTTGGCGGATCGCCAGAGAACCAGAATGATACCACGTTCCTTCGCCCAAGTTTTGGAACACATGCTTGCCCCCGTTGAACATTGAGGTCGCGATCCACGGCACACCTTCGCCGCCCATCTGCGCAAAGCCTGCCGTGTCGCGATCCATCCAAGACGCCATCACGTGGCAGCCGATGCCGGAGTTGGCTTTCGACCCTTCGGGCAGCTTTGTCGAGGAGTTATGCGGACAGCCTGAGCAGAAGTAAGGTGTGCGGGTGGCTCCGGGCACGTTGAGCAAGACGGGCGGCTGATCGGTCAGTGCCCGGGCCTTTTCGACGAAGTTTTCGTCTGGGAAGAAGGCATTGAGCCGTGCGGCGATGATCGGCACGAGTTTTAGCGGCGACAGCTCGCCCGTCCACGGCACCAGTTCTTTGAGATTTTCATCATGCTTGCCGACCATCCGCGCGGGTTTTGAGCCGGGCCAATCGTAAAATGCCTCTTTGAACTGGCTTTCGATAATTCCGCGTTTCTCTTCGATCACAAGCACTTCGCGCTTGCCCTTCACAAAGTCGAGCGCATCGTCCAGCGCCAGCGGCCAGACCATGCCGATCTTATAGATGTCGATGCCAAGTGCGCGGCATTTGACCTCATCCAGCCCTAAAAGCCGCAGCGCTTCCATCGTGTCGAGGTGGCCTTTGCCGGTGGTGACGATGCCAAAATTGGCATTCGGCGTGTCATAGATGTGCCGGTCAATCGGATTGGCGCGGAGGAATGCTTGAACGGCCTCCAGTTTGTGATGAATGCGGGTTTCAATCTCGGCTGAGGGCAGGTCACCTAAACGTACATGCAGTCCGCCCGCGGGGGCAGTGTAGTCAGGCTGGTTAAACACCCTGTCCGGGGTCAGATCGACCGAAGCGCCGCTTTCAACGGTTTCCGAGATCGCTTTGAACCCGACCCAAGTGCCCGAAAAGCGCGACAGCGCGATGCCGTATTCGCCAAAGGCCTGATATTCGGCCACTGACGCCGGGTTTAGTGTTGGCATGAACCACGACATGAAGGCCACGTCGGACTGATGCGGCATCGAGGACGACACACAGCCATGATCATCGCCCGCGACCACCAGCACGCCGCCTTTGGGTGCCGAGCCATAGGCGTTGCCATGTTTCAGCGCATCGCCAGAGCGGTCTACCCCCGGTCCTTTGCCGTACCACATGGAAAAGACGCCTTCGACCTGCGCATGGGGGTCAAGATGCGCTTGCTGCGCGCCAAGTACGGCGGTGGCGCCCAAATCTTCGTTGACGGCGGGAAGGAACTTCACCCCCGCTTCGGCCACGCGGTTCTTAATGCGCCAATATTCAAGGTCGAGCCCGCCTAGCGGTGAGCCGCGATATCCCGAGACAAACCCCGCTGTCTTGAGCCCTGCATAGCGATCGCGGCGGGCTTGATCCAGCATGATCCGCACCAAAGCCTGCGTCCCGGTCAGAAAGACACGGCCTTCGGTCAGATCATAGCGGTCGTCGAGTTTATAAGTGGTAAATTCGCGCGGTTGTTCAGTCATTGGGTGCTCCTCAGACAGACAGTATAGCGCGATAGATGCGGATTTTCGTACCATACTTTCTGGTATTTCGGCAAATTTGCGGATAAATTAACCTAGATAACATTTATCTGCGAAAGATTTATTCGATGAGCCAGATGGACAACACAGATCGCCAGCTTGTGACCTTGCTCCAGCAGGATTCGCGTATGCCGAATGCGCAACTGGCTGAAAAGCTGAATATTTCCGCCTCTGCTTGCTGGCGGCGCGTGAGGGCGTTGGAGCAGGCGGGCGTCATCAAACGCTATGCCGCCATCGTTGACCCCAAGGCGATGGGGCTGGGGTTTGAGGCGATGGTGCATGTGCATCTGACCCGGCATGATGCCTCGGCATTGGCCAGTTTTATCAGCGCAATCCAAAGCCGTAAGGAAGTGACTGAGTGTTTCGCCACCACCGGTCAGGCGGACTATCATCTGCGCGTTCTCTGCCGGGATATTGAGGCCTATAACGCCTTTCTCGAAAGCTTTTTGTTTCTGCACCCGGCGGTGAATTCTGCCACGACAAACGTTATCTTGCGGCAGATCAAAGCCCATGCGCCGATCACCGGCTAAGGCGCCATTCGATCAGTATATCGCGCATAGCCACTCACCGCGCGGCGCATCGTGAGCTGCACCGCTTTCTGAAATGGACTTTTGATACGGCCATGCTCCATATAGACCCAAGTGATTAACCTCGAAGGAGAGACCCATGATGAGAACCCGTGCCGCCGTTGCCGTGGAAGCTGGCAAACCGCTTGAAATCATGGAGGTGAACCTCGAAGGGCCGAAACGCGGCGAGGTTTTGGTTGAGATCAAGGCGACCGGCCTTTGCCATACCGACGAATTCACCCGCTCGGGCGACGATCCCGAAGGCATCTTCCCCGCGATCCTCGGCCATGAGGGCGCGGGCGTCGTGCTGGAAGTGGGCGAGGGCGTCACCACGCTGGAGCCGGGCGATCACGTCATCCCGCTCTACACGCCAGAATGCCGCGAATGCGAATACTGCCTGTCGGGCAAAACCAACCTCTGCCAAAAAATTCGCGTGACCCAGGGCCAAGGCCTGCTGCCCGATGGCACAACGCGGTTTTCCATGCTCGATGGCACGCCGATCCACCACTATATGGGCTGCTCGACCTTTGCCAACCACACCGTGGTGCCGGAAATCGCGCTGGCCAAGGTCCGCAAAGACGCGCCGTTTGATAAAATTTGTTACATCGGCTGCGGCGTCACCACGGGCATCGGTGCGGTGATCAACACGGCCAAGGTCGAACTGGGCGCGCGCTGCGTTGTCTTCGGGCTGGGCGGCATCGGGTTGAACGTGATCCAAGGTTTGCGGATGGCAGGCGCAGATCAGATCGTCGGTGTTGATCTCAATGACGACAAAGAAGAGGTCGGCCGTTATTTCGGGATGACCGATTTCGTGAACCCCAAGAACGTCGAGGGCGATCTGGTGGCGCATCTGGTCGAGGTGACCAAAGGCGGCGCAGATTATTCCTTTGACGCGACCGGCAATACCAAGGTCATGCGCGACGCGCTGGAATGTGCCCACAAAGGCTGGGGCGAGAGCATCATCATCGGCGTGGCACCCGCGGGGGCCGAGATTTCCACGCGTCCTTTCCAACTGGTCACCGGCCGGGTCTGGCGCGGCACCGCCTTTGGCGGGGCCAAGGGGCGTACGGACGTGCCCAAGATCGTCGATTGGTACATGAACGGTAAGATCGAGATTGACCCGATGATCACCCACAAACTGACTTTGGATCAGATCAACGAAGGCTTTGATCTGATGCACAAGGGTGAATCGATCCGCGCGGTCGTCGAGTTTTAAGCGTTCGGCTGGAGGGCCGCGCGCTCTCCAGCCTAGACCTCTGCCGCGAGGGAGAGGAACAGGTCGACATCCATATAGGTCTCGACATGATCGGCCAGCGCGTCGAGCGCATCCTCCACGCCGCTTTCGAAATCCAGCGATGAGGTCACGCCGAAACCGCCAAGATAGGCGCGGCGAAAGGCGTCTGAGCTGAAAATCCCATGCATATAGCAGCCATGCACCCGGCCCGAGGGTGAGGTCGCGCCCTCGGGCGTGCCGTCGAACCTGAGCCAAGCGCGGGCGCAGTCGGGGCCCGTGGTTTCACCTATGTGGATTTCATAGCCGGTGAGGGCGGTGCCGCTGGCGGGGTGCTGGCCGCTTTTCTCAGACAGATGTTTCAGCGGGGCCATCGTGGTCTCCACGTCCAGATGCCCCAGCCCCGCGACCTGCGCCGCCGGGCCTTCGATGCCTTGCGGGTCGGTGATCGTCTTGCCCAGCATCTGATAGCCACCGCAAAGTCCCAAAACATGGCCGCCCCGCCGGATATGGGCGGCAAGGTCAATGTCCCATCCCTCGGCCCGGAAGGCTTCGAGGTCAGAGATCGTGGATTTGCTGCCGACCATCAGGACCAGATCGGCGTCGGCGGGCAGGGGGCTGCCGGGCATGATCATCCGCAGGTCGACGCCCGGCTCGGCGGCCAATGGATCAAGATCGTCGAAATTGGCGATCCGGGGCAGGCGTGGCACGGCGATAACACAGCCCGAGCCGCCCGAACGGGCGCGAGCCGGCAGGTCCATCACATCTTCGGCGGGCAAGCGATGCGCCGCGTCGAACCACGGGATCACGCCAAGGCTCGGCCAACCAGTGCGCGCGGCGATGTCGTCTCTGCCTCCGTCAAAGAGGCTGCGGTCGCCGCGGAATTTGTTCACCGCAAAGCCCCGGATCAGCGCGTTGTCTTCCTGATCAAGCACGGCCTGCGTGCCGACGACCTGCGCGATCACCCCGCCTCGATCAATGTCGCCCATCAGCACCACCGACACCCCGGCGGCGCGGGCAAAGCCCATGTTGGCGATATCGCCTGCGCGTAGATTGGTTTCTGCCGGAGAGCCTGCGCCTTCAATAACAATCAAGTCGCAGTTTTCGGCCAAACGGTGAAAGGATTGCAGCACGGCGGGCATCAGGCTGGCTTTGTTGCGCCCAAACTCCCGCGCCTCTTGCTGGCCCGCGATTCTACCCTGCACCACGACCTGCGCGCCAGTGGCGCTCTGGGGTTTCAGCAGCACCGGGTTCATGTCCGTATGCGGTGCCACGCCAGCGGCACGGGCCTGCAAGGCCTGCGCGCGGCCAATCTCGCCCCCGTCTTCGGTGACGGCGGCGTTGTTGGACATGTTCTGCGGTTTGAAGGGGCGCACGCGCAGCCCGCGACGTGAGCAGGCGCGGATTAATCCGGCAACGATCATCGACTTGCCGACATTGCTGCCGGTGCCCTGTATCATAATGGCTTTGGTCATGTCATTCTGCCTCTGTTTCGCGCAAACTGGCGCAAAATGAGCGAAGGGGGAAGAGCCGCGATGAACACGCCTGCACATTTGCTTTTGGGCGCTGCCGTGATGGGGCGGGAAGGGGCCAAGCCGTTGGTCTGGGCGGCGCTCGCCGGGGCGCTGCTGCCGGACTTGTCTCTCTATCTGATGGCGGGTTTTGCGCTCTATGTCCAAGGGCTGCCGGGGAGTGTGGTCTTTGGAGAGCTTTACTACTCGGACCTCTGGCAGACGGTCTTTTCGATAGATAATTCATTCATCGTCTGGGGGGCGCTTTTGGCGCTGGCGGTCTGGCAGCAAGCGGGCTGGGCCGTGGCGCTGACGGGGGCGGCGCTGCTGCATCTACTGTTCGACCTGCCGTTGCACCACGATGACGGGCGGGCGCATTTCTGGCCGCTGACGGGTTGGATACTCGAAAGCCCGGTCAGCTATTGGGATGTGCGTCACGGCGCGGGCTGGGTCGCGCCGATTGAGGCGCTGATCAGCACCCTTGCCGCCATTGCGCTGTGGTGGCGTAGGCCGGGGTGGGTGCTGTCGGGCGTGACGTTGGCGTTGCTGCTGGCCGAGGGGCTGGCCTTGCGCAACTGGATCTTCTTTTTCGGAGCAGACTGACAGAGGCCCGGGCAGCAGACACAAAAAAACGCAGCCCGAAGGCTGCGTCAATTGCTCCGCTTGGCGGATATTCTCAGGCGGCTTCGGCCTGAAGCGCGGCATTGCGGCGCTCGGACTCTTCGCGCGACAGGGCGACGGAAGTCCGCACGCCTTTGCCCACAAATTCCATCAGACCTTCGACGACCCGCTCGTTGGGGTCAATCCCGGCACAGCTCAGCACTTCGCGACCGTCGCGCGAACGGGCCCAGCGGGCGATCTGTTCTGGGCCGTTGCCATATTTCTTGTCGTCGGCAATTGCGTCATCCAAAGCAGCAAGCACCACAGCAGCAAAGAGCTTGCGTGCGCGGTTGCCTTGCTCGTTGTTGAAAGCGGTGCCATCAACGAAATCTTTCATCTCGTCGTCCTTTCGATTATTCTTGCTCTTGTCATTCGGGCGTGGAGGTCCTTATGACGGATATCCTTTGATTCGGATACCTCTATTTAGCATACCTCCCATGCAACTTGCGCATATCTAGTTGCCGTAGCGACTGCAGATATCGCCCGCTTGCAGGGGACCATCCCTCCCGATATAGACCCGGTCATCTTATCATCAACCTTATGTCGTGGTTTTGTCACATGCCCAAGATTAACGGAAACGAGATCCGCCCCGGAAACGTACTTGAACATAACGGTGGCCTCTGGGCGGCCGTGAAGGTCGATCACGTGAAGCCCGGCAAGGGCGGTGCCTTTGCCCAAGTCGAAATGCGCAACCTGCGCAACGGCTCCAAATTGAACGAACGCTTCCGCTCTGCCGACAAGGTCGAGCGCGTACGGCTGGAGCAAAAAGACCAGCAATTTCTGTATGAAGACGACGGCATGCTGGTGGTAATGGACACCGAAACCTATGAGCAGGTGCAGCTAGATGCCGAGCTTTTGGGTGACACACGCCCCTTCCTGCAAGACGGTATGATGATCGTGGTCGAGTACCATGAGGCCGAGGCGCTGAACGCCCGTCTGCCGCAAAAAGTGGTCTGCAACATTGCCGAGACAGAGCCGGTCGTCAAAGGCCAGACAGCGGCGAATTCCTTCAAACCGGCCATTCTGGAAAACGGTGTGAAAATCTCTGTTCCGCCCTTCGTGGGGCAGGACGAAGCGATCGTGGTGAACACCGAAACCATGGAATATGTCGAACGCGCTTGACGCAACGTCATCTAACGTAAGCTAGATCAGCCCCGGTTTTGCCGGGGCTTTTTCTTGTTTTGGGGCGCTCAGGCGGCAGGGCCGGGCCAAGTGACCTGCGCGTCATCGGCCTGCATCTGCCCTTTGGCGCGGTCAAAGCGCAGATGCGCCAGCGCTTGGTCACCCGCTTGGGTGAACAGCGTGCCCGCAGGCTTGCCCTCTGCCGTGATCGCCGTACCGGGCGAGGCGCTGCCACTGACCTCAACCCGTGTCAGCCCCTTGCGCAACTCAGTCTTGTGCTTCATCCGCGCCGTGACCTCTTGGCCCACATAGCAGCCCTTGCGGAAGTCGAGCCCGTTGATCCGATCAAGCCCGGCTTCGAGGATGAAAGTATCAGGCGTCAGTTCCACGCCGGTTTCGGGGATCAGATGCGCCACGCGCAGGGCGTTCCAATCGGTTGTGTCCTCGGTCTGCGGCGTGTCGCGATAGGCGCGCCAGCCCATTTCCGGATGACGCGGGTCGGCCACGGCATCTTCGGGTGCGTGGCCGGTGCCACGGTGCAGGTGCAACTCGGTCGGCTCAATCGTCACCTTGGCCCGCAGCTTGTACATCGACAGCCGTTGGCTCAGCATGTCGCCAAGGCTTTCGTCCACATCAAGCAGAACCCCGTCGCCGTCAGCGATCAGAAAGAAATCGGCCATATATTTGCCCTGCGGCGTCAGCAGGGCGGCGTAGACCGGGCCTTGGTCAAGTTTGCCAACGTCATTGGTCACGATGCCTTGCAGGAAATCGCGGGTGTCGGGGCCGGAGAGGCGCAGAATGCGGCGCGTGGTCATGCGGTTGTCCTTTGATTGCTGGCCATGACATATAACCTGTCAAACCCATCCAAAAGGGGCAACCATGCGCGCGCCGATCTCTATCGTCATTCCCAGTCTCAATGCAGCCGTCGCGCTGCCCGCCTGCCTTGCCGCGCTTGTCGAAGGGTTGCAGGCCGGGCTGATCCGCGAGGTGATCCTGAGCGATGGCGGGTCGACAGATGGCACACCTCGGCTGGCCGAAGGCTGGGGGGCCGAGGTGATCTCAGGCGCGCCCTCGCGGGGCGGACAGTTGCGGCGCGGATGCAAAGCGGCGCGGGGTGAGTGGCTCTTGGTGGTCCATGCCGACACGGTGCTGTTGCCGGGTTGGACCGATGCGGTGCAGGATCACATGGCGCGCGGGGCCGGGGCGGCGGGATGGTTTCGCCTTAGGTTCGATCAGCGCGGGCTGGCACCACGATTGGTCGCAGGTTGGGCGAACCTGCGCAGCGCCTGCGGCTTGCCCTATGGCGATCAGGGGCTGCTGCTGCCCCGCGCGCTCTATGATGCGGTCGGCGGTTACCCCGATCAGCCGCTGATGGAGGATGTCGCCTTGGCCCGCGCCCTGCGGGGGCGTTTGGCTCGGCTCGAGGGCATCGCCGTGACCAGTGCCGAGAAATACCGCCGTCAGGGCTGGCTGCGCCGCGGCGGACGCAACCTTTGGACGCTGATGCGCTACGCAATGGGCGCCAGCCCCGACGCCCTTGCGGAAAGCTATCGGCGGTCGTGAAAAGGGCGCGGGTTGCCCCTGCGCCCCTGCACTCAGTTAAAGAAGACCGCCCCGATCCGTTGGAACAGATTAGGCTGACGCGCCCTTTCGCGGCGCTTTTTTGCAGAGAGGGCGCTGAGGCCACGGGCATCCGACACCGTCTTTCCGTCGCGGAATTGCAGGCGGTAAAGGTCGGCATAGATGCCGCCGCGCTCCATCAATTCGTCGTGGGTGCCTTCATCGGTGACTTGGCCCCGGTCCATCACCACGATCTTATCCGCGCTGCGAATGGTCGAGAGCCGGTGCGCGATGACGATGGTTGTGCGCCCCTTGGCGAGCCGATCAAGGGCATCTTGCACGACTTGCTCTGACTGGGCATCCAGGGCGCTGGTGGCCTCGTCCAACAGCAGGATGGGCGTGTCGCGCAGCAGGGCGCGGGCGATCACCACACGCTGACGCTGCCCGCCCGACAGGGCTGAGCCGCGCGGGCCGACGCGGGTCTCTAGCCCCTGTTCAAGCTGCGGCAGGAAATCGGCCACATGGGCGGCTTTCAGCACCCGGTCGAGTTCTTCGTCGCTGACATTCTCACGGCCCAGCACGATATTCTCGCGGAGGGTCTCATCAAACAGCAGCGCCTCTTGTGTCACGACAGAAAACAGGCCCCGCAGGTCCGGGATAGTCATCGACGTGGTGTCGACCCCGCCGATTTGAACGCTGCCGCTTTGTGGATCCACCAGCCGCGTGAGCAGGTTGAAAATGGTCGATTTCCCCGCGCCCGAGGCGCCAACAAGGGCGGTCGTCTGGCCCGCTTGCGCGGTCAGGTTCAATGCATTCAGCACCTTCGTATCGCCGTAGGAGAGCGAAACATCCGCCAAGGCAACGTCAGGCGGGCCATCGGGCGCGGCCACGGGCTTGGCCGGGCTGCGCAGGTGCAGGGGCGCGTCGAGCAGCTCCTTGATCCGCTCCAGCGCGGCGGCGGCCATCTGCCAGAGGCCGCTGATCGCGCCGAGGCGGCGCAGAGGGGAGAACATGAAACCGAGCGAGGTAAAGAAGGTCATGAACTCGCCAATGGTCTTGTTGCCGGCGATGATCTCGGACCCGCCGTAGACGATCACGGCCATGAAGCCGATGCCTGACATGATGTCGATCATCGCCGGGATCGCGGAATTGCCAAAGGCGGCGCGAACTTCGGTGCGAATAAAGGTGCGCGTCAACTCGCGGTATTGGCGGGCTTGATAGTCTTCCAGCGCGTTGAGTTTGATCTGCACGATGCCGTGAAAGACCTCGTCAAGACGTGTCGACAGGCTGGCGCCGATGTCGCGCGCCTCGCGCGAGCGGGCGCGGACGAAACGCTGGGCGATGGCGGCCGGCAGCACCATTAGCGGCACACCGACCATCGCCAAAAGTGCCCAGATCGGATCAATCGCGATGGCGACACCCATCAGGATCACCAGCCCCACCAGATCGCGGCCCGCGCCGGTGATGACCGCGCGCCAGACATCGCTGACCGCGTTCACATCCGATTGCACCCGCTGCACAAGAAAGCCGGGCGGGTGGTTCTGGTGAAAGGCACCGTCCTGCTGCATCATCCGGTCCAACAGGTCGATGCGCAGATCCGCCGCTGTGCGCTGCGCCACGCGGGTCAGCAACACCTTCTGCACCACCGTGGCCAGCGCGCGCAGCGCAAAGATCGCCACCAGCACCAGCCCCACCCAAACCAGCGCACCTTGGTCGCCGCCAACAAAGACGCGGTCGAACATCGGCTCCATCAGCTTGGCCAGCACGCCCAAGGTCGAGCCTTCGATGATCATGAAGATCACCGCGATGGCCATCAGGCCGGTGTGTTTCTTTAGATAGTCATGCCAAAGCCAACGCATCAACTGCGCGGAGGTGTAACTGTCATCATTCATGCCGGTGCCTGATCCTTTTGGGCAGTCGGATCCCGTGTACGAAAGCCGCGCAGGCAGGGCAAGCCGTCGCGGGGTGCGCGAAGGGCGCGCTTCCGGGCCGGGGCGGGGCGGGTGAGGGGCGTCTGGGGCGCGGCTTACCTTACGTCCGATCGCGTGTTGACCCCGGCCCGGCGGGCAGTAAGCTGCGTCCGACCGCAGCCCGGTCACGCATTTTCAAAACGGCAGCTAATATCATGACAAAGCAGAGTAAACTTGCCCAAGGTCGTTCGTACCTTGCCATTCCCGGCCCGTCGGTCATGCCCGATGCGGTGCTGAGCGCGATGCACCGCGCCGCCCCGAATATCTATGAGGGTGAGTTGGTTGAGATGATGCCGGCACTGGCGGCTGGTTTGAAACGTGTGGCGCGTACAGATCGTCATGTGGCGATGTATATCAGCAACGGCCACGGCGCTTGGGAGGCCGCGCTGAGCAATGTCATAGCCCCCGGCGACCGGGTGTTGGTGCTGGCCACGGGGCGTTTTGGCCATGGCTGGGCCGAGATGGCGACGGGGCTGGGGGCGGAGGTGGAAATCCTCGACTTTGGCCGCAACGCGCCGATTGATCTGGCGCAGGTGGCCGAGCGTTTGAAGGCCGACACGGGCCACCAGATCAAGG
This sequence comes from Sulfitobacter dubius, assembly GCF_900113435.1. Classification (GTDB taxonomy): domain Bacteria; phylum Pseudomonadota; class Alphaproteobacteria; order Rhodobacterales; family Rhodobacteraceae; genus Sulfitobacter; species Sulfitobacter dubius. The sequence continues at coordinate 26,664 of NZ_FOPG01000001.1, forward strand.
CGGTGATGGCGGTCCATGTGGACACGTCAAGCTCGGTGCGCAACGATGTGCCCGGCCTACGCCGTCTGTTGGATGAGGCAGGCCACCCCGCGCTTTTGATGGCCGATTGCATCGCCTCGCTTGGATGCGAGCGGTTCGAGATGGACGCTTGGGGCGTTGATGTCATGGTCACCGCCTCGCAGAAGGGGCTGATGGTGCCGCCGGGCATGGCATTCGTTTTCTTCAACGACCGGGCCGAGGAGGCCCGCGCGCGTCTGCCACGGGTGAGCCGCTATTGGGATTGGTCGCCACGCGCCCATGCGCAGGAGTTTTATCAGTACCACGGCGGCACGGCGCCGACGCATCACCTCTACGGCCTGCGCGCCGCGCTTGATATGATCCATGAAGAGGGGATCGAGCAGGTCTGGCAGCGTCATGCCACCTTGGCGCGCGCGGTTTGGGCGGCGTGCGAGGCATGGTCGGCAGAGGGCAGCCTGCGGTTCAACATCGAAGACCGCGCCCTGCGCAGCCATGCCGTCACCGCGCTGCGGCTGCAAGCGCCCCATGCGACCGAGTTGCGCGACTGGGTGCAAAGCAATCTGGGCCTGACACTGGGCGTGGGGCTGGGCATGGCCCTGCCGGGGGAGCCTGCATGGCATGGCTTTTTCCGCCTTGGCCATATGGGCCATGTGAACGGCCATATGGTCATGGGGCTGCTCGGCGGGATTGAAGCTGGGCTTTGCGCGCTGAAGATTGACCACGGGCCCGGCGCACTGCAAGCGGCGGCGGAGGTGATCGGCGGGGCTTAGGCCCCGCGCGCTTCGATCAGAGCGTCGGGTAAGGCGGCGGCGAAGTGATCCAGTTCCTCAGCCGTACTGCAACTGATGCGGATGCAACGGTTTTGCGGCGCGGCGAAGGGCATGCGCACGAAGATCCCCCGCGCCACCAGCGCGTCGAGGACCGCCTTGGCGAAGGTGCCATCGCTGCCACAGTCAACCGCGACGAAGTTGGCGGCAGAGGGTAGGGTGCTCAGACCATTTTCTTCAGCAATCTGCGTGATCTTTGTCCGAGCCTCGGCGATCTTGGTCTGAACCTCCTTGAGATAGCCTTGATCCTGCACCGCCGCCAAGGCCCCCGCCTGCGCCGCGCGGTTCAGACCAAAGTGATTGCGCACCTTGTGAAAGGCGGTGATCAACTCGGGCGCGGCGATGGCATAGCCGATCCGCGCCCCGGCAAGCCCGTAGGCTTTGGAGAAGGTGCGCATCCGGATCACCCGTGGGTCATCGGCGGAAAGCGGGGGTGCTGTGCCCTCGGGGGCGCATTCGATATAGGCCTCATCCAGCAAAAGCAGGCTGCCTTGGGGCAGGTCGTCGAGCGCGCGCGCGAGCGCCGCACCCTCATGCCAGGTGCCCATCGGATTGTCGGGATTGGCGAGATAGACCAGCTTGGCATCAACCTCCGCCGCCTTGGCAAAGAGTGCTGCCGGGTCCTCGTGATCGTCGCGGTAGGGCACCTTATGCAGCACGCCGCCAAAGCCTGTGACATGGTAATTGAAGGTCGGATAGGCGCCTTCCGAGGTCACCACTGCATCGCCTTCGCCCACCAGCAGGCGGACGAGATAGCCCAACAGCCCGTCGATCCCTTCGCCGACGATGATGTTTCCGGGTGCAACGCCATGCAATTCGGCCAATGCCGCGCGCAGCTCCACGCTTTCTGAATCGCCGTATTTCCACATCTCGGTCTCAGCCATGGCTGCGATGGCGCGGGGCGAGGGGCCAAAGACGTTTTCATTGGCGCCAAGCCGCGCTTTGAAGGGGCGGCCAAGGCTGCGCTCCTGTGCTTCGGGGCCCACGAAGGGGACGTTGGCGGGCAGGCGTTCGGCGAGGGGGGTGAGGCGTGTATATGTCATGCGCCAAGGTGTAGGGTCGCGCCGTTGAGAGGGCAAGTGCCGCCGCACCTGCCGCCACGTTTTGCTGGTGCCGCGCGATAATCTGCGCTGAACTGCGCCAAACATTCAGGAGAACAGCCATGCCCCGCGTCACCACCCGGATCGAAGACCATATCGCCCATGTGACCCTCACCCGCGCCGACAAGATGAACGCGGTGGATGATGAGATGATCGAAGCGATCATCGCGGCAGGTCAGGAGGTTGCCGCATCGGACGCCCGCGTAGTGGTGCTGTCGGGCGAGGGCAAAGGGTTTTGCGCGGGCATTGATATCGGTGGCCTCTCGGGGATGCTGGGGCAGGATGTTGAGGCGCTGATTATGCCGCGCAGCCATGGCGAGGGCACGACGAACAAATGGCAGGAGGTGTCGATGGTTTGGCACCGTTTGGAAATCCCGGTGATCGCGGCGCTGCATGGGGTGGTCTATGGCGCCGGGATGCAACTGGCGCTTGGGGCGGATATTCGGATTGCCGCGCCGGATACGAAGCTTGCGGTGATGGAGATGAAATGGGGCATCGTGCCGGATATGGGCGGCATGGTTCTGTTGCCGCGGTTGGTGCGCTCGGATGTGTTGCGGCGGTTGACCTATACCGCCGCGCCGGTGGATGCCGCGCAGGCGGAGCGTTGGGGGCTGGTGACCGAGGTCGCCGATGATCCGCAGGCGGCGGCTTTGGAACTGGCGCAGGTGATTGCGGGGAAGGGGCCGAATGCGATCCGCACGGCGAAGCGGTTGATCGGATACGCGGAATCCGGTGCGTCGGATGCGGATGTGCTCTTGGCCGAGTCGCGGGAACAGGCGGCGCTCTTGGGCAAGCCTGAGCAGATGGAGGTGATCGCGGCGGAGTTCGGCAAGCGGCCTGCGGTGTTTAAGTAAGACGGCTTGCGCATCGGTTGCATTGAGCGCAACCGCCCGGAATCAAGGCCGTAAGGCCGCCGGGCAGCGCCAGACCGCCCGGACGGGCTGGCGCTTTAGCTTTTGGAGTGCCGTCCCGGAAACCGATCGTATGCGCGGCAGGATAAACTGCCCAATTGAAATGTCGTGAGCGCCACCCCGCGGTCTGGCGCTGCCCGGCTCGCGTGACGTTTTGGCGTGGCAGCTAAACCGCCACGCCCTCAACCTCAGCCCAGTTCGGCCAGACGGTTCAGCGCCGCCTGCAACTGGTCGGCCTCTTCCTGACGCGCATCCAGATTGGCCTGCGCTTCGGCGACAACCTCTTCCGGCGCTGAGGCCGCAAACTTGGGGTTGTTCAAACGCCCCTTCAGACCGCCGATCTCCTTGCCCAGCTTATCGAGCGACTTTTGCAGACGCGCCTTCTCGGCATCGATGTCGATCAACCCGGCCAGCGGCAGGCCGAAGCTTGCCCCCGGTGCCGCGATGGACACGGTGCCTTTGGGGAAACTGTCGGTCTTTTCAAGGCTCTCGACTCGCGCGAGGCGTTTGATCATCAGCTCGTTGCGGTCCCATGCGCCTTGGGCGGCCTCGTCCATCTCTGTCACCAGCATCGGCACCTTCAGCCCGGCGGGCACATGCATCTGCTGACGCGCGGAGCGGATGCTCTCAATGAGGCCGATGACCCAGTTGAGCTCGCGATCAGCTTCGGCATCCAGCAGATCGGCGGTGGTGTAGGTCGGCCAATCGGTCAGGGCGAGCAGCTGGTCGCGTTTTGCGGTGGTCTGCCACAGTTCTTCGGTGATGAAGGGCATGATCGGGTGCAGCAGCACCAGACATTGCTCCAACACCCAAGCCATCGTCGCGCGGGTTTCCTCGGCCTCTGGCGCGTCGTCTTGCAACAGCGGTTTGGAGAGTTCCACATACCAGTCGCAGACCTTGCCCCAGACAAAGGCGTAGAGCGCATTGGCCGCGTCGTTGAAGCGGAAGTTGCCAAGCGCCGCGTCGACCTCTTCGCGGATGCGCGCGGTCTCGCCAACGATCCATTTGTTCAGCGTGGCTTCGGGCTGCGGCATCGCGGCGGGCATGCTGGCAAAGACGTTGTTCATCTCGGCAAAGCGATGCGCGTTCCACAGCTTGGTGCCGAAATTGCGATAGCCCGCGATGCGCTGCGTGCTGAGTTTCAGGTCACGCCCCATCGCCGCCATCGAGGTAACGGTAAAGCGCACCGCATCCGCGCCAAACTCGTCGATCAACTCCAGCGGGTCGAGCACGTTGCCCAAGGACTTCGACATCTTTTTGCCCTTCTCGTCGCGCACCAGCGCGTGGACATAGACGGTGTCGAAGGGTTTTTGGTCGACCACGGCGTATTGCATCATCATCATCCGGGCGACCCAGAAGAAGATGATGTCAAAGCCGGTGACCAGCACGGAGGTCGGGAAGTACTTTTCCAGCTCTGCGGTCTGCTCGGGCCAACCCAGCGTGCCGATGGGCCAGAGGCCGGAGGAGAACCATGTGTCGAGCACGTCGGGGTCGCGGCGCAGCGTCTTGCCCGGCGCCATGGCCTGCGCCTCTGCCTCGGTCGGCGCGCAATACTCATTGCCCTCATCGTCGAACCAAACCGGGATCTGATGCCCCCACCACAGCTGCCGCGAGATACACCAAGGCTCGATGTTCTCCAGCCAGTGGAAGTACACTTTGCGGTCCTGCTCGGGCAGGATCGTCACCTCGCCCGAGCGCACGGCGTCGATGGCGGGCTGCACGATCTTGTCGGTGGCGACGAACCACTGGTCGGTCAGCATCGGTTCGATCACCACCTTGGAGCGGTCGCCGAAGGGCTGCATGATCTTCTTGGCTTCGACGAGCGGCACGAGGTTCTCTTCCTCGGTGCGCATCTCGCCGCCTTCACCGGGCTCGACCGGGGCCTTCTTGGCGGCGCGGCCAAGGCGCGGGTCGGTGGCCTCGGTCATCACGGCAAGGCCCTCGGCGGTCACGTCTTCGACCACGCGCTTGCGGGCCTCGAAACGATCCAAGCCGCGGTAGGCGTCCGGCACGAGGTTGATCTCGGTCGCATCTTCAGGGGCGGGTTCAGATCCATCGGCGATGGCTTGGGCGCGGGCGGCGGCCTGATCGTAGGGCAGACCATCGGCGCGCATCTGGCCTTGGGTGTCCATCAGCGCGTAGAGCGGGATGCCGTTGCGCTTGGCCACACCGTAGTCGTTAAAGTCATGCGCGCCGGTGATCTTGACGGCACCGGAGCCGAAATTCTTGTCCGGGTATTCGTCGGTGATGATCGGGATGAGGCGGCGCTGTTCTTTCGGGCCGACCGGGATTTCGCAAAGTTTCCCGACGATTGAGGCGTAACGCTCATCCGATGGATGAACTGCAACAGCGCCGTCGCCCAGCATGGTTTCGGGCCGTGTGGTGGCGATGGAGATATAGTCGCGGGTCTCTTCGAAGAGCGTGTTCCCGTCCTCGTCTTTCTCGACGTAGGTATAGGTCTCGCCCCCGGCCAGCGGATACTTGAAATGCCACATGTGGCCGTCGACCTCGGTGCTCTCGACCTCAAGGTCAGAGATCGCGGTCTCGAAATGCGGGTCCCAGTTGACCAGCCGCTTGCCGCGGTAGATCAGCCCCTTGTTGTACATATCCACGAAGACCTTGATGACGGCGTCGTGGAAATTACCCTCTTCCCCCTCGGGCGCACCGGGGGCGCCGGACATGGTGAAGGCGTTGCGCGACCAGTCGCAGGAGGCGCCCAGACGGCGCAGCTGGTCAATGATCGTGCCGCCGGATTTCTGCTTCTGCTCCCAGACCTTGGCGGTAAACGCCTCGCGGCCCAGCTCACGGCGGCCGGGCTGGCCGGTGGCGGCCAATTCGCGTTCCACCACCATCTGCGTGGCGATGCCCGCGTGGTCTTGGCCGGGCTGCCAGAGGGTGTCGAAGCCCTGCATCCGGTGCCAGCGCACCAAAATATCCTGCAGCGTGTTGTTGAAGGCATGCCCCATGTGCAGAGAGCCGGTGACATTCGGCGGCGGGATCATCACCGAGAAATGCTCATCCCGTTGTGCGTTTGCGCCGGCCTTGAACGCGCCCTTGGTCTCCCAATCGGCGTAGATGCGGCTTTCCGCCTCGGCGGCGTTGAAGGTCTTTTCGAGTGCCATGGTCAGTGATCCCTTTTGTTGCGCCCCGTTTAGCGCTCTGGCGCGGTGAGGGAAAGACCCCTGACAGGGCTTGGGCCATAGCAAGGGAGGGGTTAGCCGCGTCTGTCGATCTTGGTGCTCAGGTGGATCAGGCTTTCGCTGCCCTTCACGCCGCGCGTCTCGCCAATACGGTCGAGGGTTTCGTCCAGTTCCTGCGTGGTTTGTGCGGCGATCTGCACCAGCAGGTCAAAACGGCCCGAGGTGGTGTGCACGACCTGCACAGCGGGCAGGCTGCGCAGGCGGGCCAGCACGGCGGGGCCAGCGCGCAATTCGATATTAACCAGCGCTGTGGCATGCAGCGGGGCACGGGCGGCCTCGCCCAAGCGCAGGGTGTAGCCGACGATGGCACCGCTGCGCTCCAACCGTTCTAGCCGGGCCTGAACCGTTGTGCGGGCAAGCCCAAGACTGCGGGCCAGATCGGCGACCGGCAGGCGGGCGTTGGATTGAAGCGCCGCGATCAAAGCGCGGTCTGTATCGTCAAGTTGTGGTGTCATGTCGTCACTATGCCGAAATTTTCCGTCACTTTAGGCGGTTTGACACGATGAATCGACCGAAATTCTCGGTTCACTGGGGGAAAGCAAACAAGAGGCCATCATGCAGCACACCGCCCCCCTTTCAGCCACGCCCGCCGCCTATCTGGCGAAACACAGCCCTGACGCGCCGGTGCTGTTCCTTGCGCCTTCGGTACTGCAAGCCACGGCGCGGCGCTTTCAGGCGGACTTTGATGGGCTGGTGACCTATGCGGTCAAGGCCAATGACCGGACAGAGGTGTTGTCGAACCTCGTCGCCGCCGGGATCACCACTTTTGATGTCGCCTCTCCGGCGGAGATGGCAGCGGTTCGCGCGGTCTGCCCGCAGGCAGTGCTGCATTACAACAACCCGGTGCGTTCGGCAGCGGAGGTAAAGGCCGGGATCGCGGCGGGCGTCTATAGCTGGTCGATTGATGACATGTCGGAACTGGCCAAGCTGCACGACGTGCCACGCGACAATGAGGTGGCGGTGCGTTTCGCGCTGCCGGTTAAGGGCGCGGCCTATGATTTCGGGTCCAAATTCGGCGCGGCGCCTGAGCAGGCGGCGGCGCTGCTGCGCGCGGTGGTAGAGATGGGTTTCACCCCTTCGATGTGTTTCCATCCCGGCACGCAGTGCAATGACCCGCAGGCTTGGGTGCAATACGTCCACGCGGCGGCGGATATCCTGCGGATGGCGGATGTCTCGATCGAACGGTTGAACATTGGCGGAGGCTTTGCCGTCGATCGTGGGTTTGACTCGCCCGATCACCGGGCTGTTTTCGCTGCCGTGAAAGCGGCGTTGGTTGAGAGTTTTGGCGCGGAAGCACCGACGCTGCTCTGCGAGCCGGGCCGCGCGATGGTTGCCGATGCGGCTGTCTTGGCGACCCGTATCAAGGGGATGCGCAATGAGGGGCGGACTGTCTTCTTGAACGACGGAATCTATGGGGGGCTGCCCGATCTGCGCGACATGGGCCTGTCGGGGTTGGTCGATGCGGTCGGCCCTGATGGCGCGCTGCGCCAAGGGGCACCCAAACCGCGGGTGGTCTTTGGCCCGACTTGCGATTCGCTGGACCGTTTGCCCGACGGCCTGCCTTTGCCTGAGGATGCGCAGACCGGGGATTACCTCTTGTTCGGCGGTATGGGGGCCTATTCCATCGCCATGTCGACCGCCTTTAATGGCTATGGTCTGGCGGGGGTCGCACTTGTGTCGGACCTCGGGGCGCAGCCCAAGCGCAAGGCGGCCTGAGCCTCTGGACACTGACGCTTTGCCCGCTACTGTTGCGCTGGAATAAGCAGGGCAGCAGGGGCAGCGTCAGATGGAAAAGTTCGGGAAAAGTCAGCCGGTCAAACGGGTGGAAGACCACCGTTTTCTGACCGGCGAGGGCCGCTATGTCGACGATATCGCCCCGCGTGACGCATTGCAGGGCGTCTTTTTCCGCGCACCCGTGGCCCATGGGGTGATCACCGAGTTGGACCTGAGCGATGCCCGCGAAGCGGAGGGCGTGCATCTGGTGCTGACCTGCGCCGATCTGGAAGCGGCGGGGATGGATATCGCCTTGCCGCATACGGTTGTTGATAACCGCGACGGCAGCAAAGGGGCGGCACCGCTGCGCCCGATCTTGGCCAAGGGCCGCGTGCGCTATGTAGGCGAGCCGGTAGCCTTGATCGTGGCGGATACTCTGCAGCAGGCTCGCGACGCGGCTGAGTTGATCCTCTTTGACGCCGATGACCTGCCTGCCAAGATGGACATCGCCCCGGGTGGCGAAACATTGCACCCTGAAGCGCCAGACAACCGCGCCTTCGACTGGGGCATGGGGGATGAGGCTAAGGTCGAGGCGGCATTTGCGAAGGCTGCACAGCGCGTCAAGCTGGAGGTCGGCGACAACCGCATCATCGTCAATTCGATGGAGCCACGCGGCTGCTATGCGGATTGGGCCGATGGCCGGTTGCATGTGGCGCTGGGCGGGCAGGGCGTCTGGGCGCATAAGGGCTTCTTTGTCAAAGCTTTTGGTCTCAGCGAAGACAGCGTGCGCGTGACCAATCCCGATGTAGGCGGCGGTTTCGGCATGAAGGCGATGACCTACCCTGAGTATTTCTGTGTCGCCCAAGCTGCCCGGGCGCTGGGCCGCCCGGTGCGCTGGATGTCAGAACGCACCGAAGCCATGCTCACCGACAACGGCGGGCGCGATCTGGTGTCTTGGGCCGAATTCGCCTTTGACGAAAACCACAAGATCACCGCTTACCGTGTCGACACGCGCTGCAATCTCGGGGCCTATAACAGCCAGTTCGGCCAGCCGATTCAGTCGCAACTGTTCTCCAAGGTTTTGATGGGCGTCTATGACGTGCAAGACACCTATCTGCATGTGGAGGGCTATTACACCAACACCGTGCAGGTCGACGCCTATCGCGGTGCAGGGCGGCCTGAGGCGATCTATGTGTTGGAGCGGTTGATGGACCGCGCCGCGCGGGAGTTGGGCGTCGATCCGTGGGAATTGCGGCGGATCAACTTCATCAAACCGGATCAGTTTCCCTATACCACCGCCACGGGAGAGCTTTACGACGTGGGCGATTTCGCGCGCCTCCTGACCCGGGCGGGAGAGGAGGCCGACTGCGAGGGGTTTGCGGCCCGCCGTACCGCCGACGCCAAACGCGGCCTGCTGCGGGGGCAGGGCCTGTGTTACTATATCGAAAGCATTCTGGGCGATCCTTCCGAAGGGGCCAAAGTGGTCTTTGAGGAGGATGGCAGCGTGACGATCTATGTCGGCACCCAAAGCAACGGGCAGGGGCATGAGACGGTCTATGCGCAGTTCCTGTCGGATCAGACCGGCATACCGCCGGAGCAAATCCGCGTTGTGCAGGGGGATAGCGACTTGATTAAAAAGGGCGGCGGCACCGGCGGCTCACGTTCGGTCACCACGCAGAACACGGCGACCTTGGCCACCGTGGCGAAGATAACCGAAGTCTTCACCGCGTTTCTGGCTGACGAACTGGGCGTTGCGGCCAGCGATATCACCTTTGACGACGAACGCTTCCGCGCCGAAGGGTCAAACGCCACGCCCACCATGCTGGAGGTGGCCGAGATGGCCCGTGCCAAGGGCCGAGACGATCTGCTGAGCCACCACGAACGCGCCAGCCTGCCGGGGCGCAGCTATCCCAACGGGGCGCATGTGGCCGAGGTGGTGATCGAGCCTGAAACCGGGGTGGTGACGCTTGACCGCTACACGGTGGTCGACGATTTCGGCAACCTGATCAATCCGATGCTGGCCGAAGGGCAGGTGCATGGCGGGGTCGCTCAAGGGATCGGCCAAGCGGTGCAGGAACGGGTTGTTTATGACGAAGACGGGCAACTGCTGACCGCCACCTTCATGGATTACGCCATGCCCCGTGCCGCCGATCTGCCGATAATCTCTTTCACCTCTGAGCCTGTGCCCTCGACCGCCAATGCCATGGGCATGAAGGGCTGTGGTGAGGCTGGGACTGTGGGCGCGCTGGCGGCGGTATCGAACGCGGTGCAGGATGCGCTTTGGGAACGCGGTGTGCGGCAGGCGGATATGCCTTTCACCCCGCATCGGGTTTGGGAGATGCTGCAAGGTGCCGCAATCGCAGCCGAGTAAAACCCTGTTCCAACGGCTCTTTGGGTGGTTCTGGCGACGGCCTGAAAGCGATTTCGGCCCGCGCCGGGGGGCGGTGACCCATGTCATCATCCTTGACGGGACCATGTCCTCGCTCGACCTGGGGCGCGAGACTAACGCGGGCATCGCCTATGGCCTGTGCCGCGAGATGGGCAGCGCCCTGTCGATCTATTACGAACCCGGTCTGCAATGGCGTGATTGGCGCAGCGCGCGCGATGTTATCATGGGGCGCGGGATCAACCGACAGATCCGCCGCGCCTATGGCTATCTCGCCTCGCGCTACCGACCCGGGGACCGGATTTTCCTGATGGGTTATTCGCGTGGCGGCTATGCCGTGCGCTCGCTCGCCGGGGTGATCGACCGGGTGGGCCTTCTGCGTGCCGAGGTCGCGACAGAGCGCAACATCCGCGATGTCTACCGCCATTACGAGGCGCAACATCTGAGCAAGGCGGGCGAATTGTTTGCGCGGGCCAACTGCCACCCTGAGGTAAAGATTGAGGCGATCGGTGTTTGGGATACGGTCAAATCGCTGGGCCTCAACGCGCCGCTGTTTTGGCGGTTCTCGCAGCCGCTGCATATGTTCCACAACCACGATCTAAGCCGTAATGTGAAGAACGGCTTTCAGGCGCTGGCGCTGAACGAAACCCGTGTCGCCTATGCCCCGGTGCTGTGGACCACGCCCGAGGGCTATGCTGGACGGCTGGAGCAGGTTTGGTTTCCGGGCACCCACGGCGATGTCGGCGGGCAGTTGGGCGGTGATGAAGCTGCGCGCCCCTTGGCCAATATCCCACTGGTCTGGCTGTTGTCGCGGATGGAAGACAGCGGTCTGCCGCTCCCCGAAGGCTGGACCACACGCTTTGATCAAGACCCGACTGCGCCCTCCATCGGGCGCTGGCGCGGCTATGGCAAGATGCTGGTGACCCGCCGCCGTCGCGTTGTGGGGGCGGATCCGTCAGAGCGGCTACACGAAAGCGTGGATCAGCGCCGCGCAGAGGCCGAGCCACAGCCGGGGCTTCTGGCGCGGATGCAGGGGGTGATTTCCAGCCTCTAGTCGCCCTTGCGGTCCGAAGGGTGATAGATGCCGTCGCTATAGGGCAGCGGCTCCATCTCCCAAGGCAGGACCCCTTCGATCGCGCCGAGGTTCACGCCGCATTCATCCGGGTTCGAGCGGCGGCGGTGGTGGGTATAGATGCCGCAGGTCTTGCAGAAGTAGTGTTGCGCCGTATGGGTGCCCCATGTGTAAAGCGTAAGGTTTTCAGCGCCTTCCAGCACGGTCACCGTCTCGGCCAGCGCCGTCACCGTAGCGGCGGCACGGCGGCGACAGAAGGAACAGGTGCAGCGCGAGGCCGAGGCCAGACCGCGCGGAAACAGCGCTTCGATCACCACGGCCCCGCAGTGACAAGAGGCGCGGCGGGTTTCTGAGGTTTCGGTCATTTGCGTCTCACTTTCGGAATGCGGCTTTCGGCTAGATCATAGTCGGCGGCGGCATGGGGCGGATGGCCGTCGGTCTGTCGCCAAAAGGCAAAACCGCCCCGGCGCAGCCAAAGCGGCAGGGTCAGAACCAGCCCCGCGATAAACCCGCCTGCATGGGCCCAATAAGCCACACCGCCGGTGCCCGGCGTGGCACCGATCCCGCCGATGAACTGCATGCCGAACCACAGGCCCAGCATGATCCAAGCCGGGATCGCGAAGATGCGGAAAAACACGATAAAGATCACCAGAATGTCGACCTTGGCACGGGGGAACAGCAGCAGATAGCCCCCCATGACGCCGGCAATCGCGCCCGAGGCCCCGACCATAGGCACCCAAGACAGCGGCTCTGTCACCACTTGGCCCAACCCTGCGGCGATGCCACTGGCGAGGTAGAACAGCAGATAGCGCCCGTGGCCCATCTCATCCTCGACGTTGTCGCCGAAGATCCACAGAAACAGCATGTTACCGGCCAGGTGCATCCAGCCACCATGTAAGAATTGCGAGGTAATGAGGCCGAAATACCCCTCCCCATGGGTCAGCCGCGCGGGCAGCAGGGCGTAGGTGTAATAGAACTCCCCCAAGGCGCGCTCGTCCGCCATCAGCGACAGAGAGGACAGGAACACGCCAATGTTCACCGCCATCAGCGCGTAGGTGACATAGGGCGTGCGGCCCGAGGGGTTATGGTCGCGGATCGGGAACATGCGGGCCAGCCTTTGCCAAGTCTTGCACCGCGTCAAGCGGCGGAGGGATTAGCGCAGTTAGCTGCGCCCGCCGGGGCATCTGTCAAGCGGTGCCGAGCAGATCCCGCGCGATCCGTTCGAAAATACCCGCGCCGATGGGGATTAGATCATCGGGAAAATCGTAATCGGGATTGTGCAGCGCGGCGTAATCTTCCCCCGGCCCGAGGCAGAGCATCGCCGCCTTGGCGTTGCGTCCGAACAGGCCGAAATCCTCAGAGGCGCGCATCGGCAAGTTTCTCTGCCCGTGCGATACGCCAAGTGCGTCCATCGCTGCGGCGGCGATGGCATAGGCTTCGGGATGATTGATTGAGGCGGCGAAATGGTCGGACTCTGCGAATTCCGCCTTCAGCCCATGGGCCTTTGCGCTGCGGGTGACCTCGACGCGCAGAGCGTCCTCAATCTCGGCCAGTGCGTCGTCGCGGGTGCTGCGCAGCGTGGCGTAGAACACCGCTTCGCCGGGGGCGATGCCAAAGGTCGGCTCGCCCATGCGTAGATGGGTGAGGGTGACAAGGCGGAAGTCATCGTCGAGCGGCCCGCCGGGGCCGAGCGCTTGCAGCGCCGGGATCAATTCCGCCAGCCCAGGCGCAGGCGATCTGCCATCTTCGGGGCTGGCGGCATGGGCGGTCTTGCCATGCAGGGTCACGGCGATGCCCTTTGAGGCGCAGTTAATGAGCGCAGGGGCCGTGTCGACATGGCCGAAGGGGCGGCCCGGTTCGACATGGATGGCAAAGGCATAATCGGCGGCGATCTCGGTATAGGCGGGGTCGTTCACCACGGCGCGTGCACCGCTGCCGTCTTCTTCGGCGGGTTGGAACATCAGCACGACGCGGCCCTTGGCGACCGGTTGACGCGCGATCAATCGCCCAAGCGCCAGCAGCATGGTCATATGGCCGTCGTGGCCGCAGACATGGCTTTTGCCCGGCACTTGCGAGACCCAGGGGATGTCATGTTCTTCGGGGATCGGCAGGGCGTCCAACTCGGCGCGAAACAGCACCGTGGGGCCGGGGCTGCCGCTGTCAAAGACCGCCGCGACGCCGTGCCCACCGAGGCCGGAGAGAATGCGCGTGGGGCCGAGTTTTTCCAGTTCCGCCGCGATGGTCCGGGCGGTCTCAATCTCTTCGCCTGAGATTTCGGGATATTGGTGGAGCGCCCTGCGAAACTGCGTCAGGTCTTCGATGTCGCTGTTCGTCAGCATGGCGCTCCTCCGATTTCTGTCCTAGGCCATCATACCCAAGAGCTGTGCATTGCCGCCCGAAGCAGTGGTGTCAACACAGACGTGACGCTCGGCCCTAACACGCGCGGTGTCGGGCAGGCCGCGCAGCAGTGGGATGATTACGCCGTCCCGGGCCGCGAGTGCTTGGTCAATCTGCCGTGCGGTGGTGTCATCACCCCACCAGAGCACGCCGCCATAGGCTGGGCCGGTGGTCAGCGCATCGGGGTTGATCCGGCCAGAGGCCGTGACCGCCACACCACCGAGCGCCCGCACGGCCTTGGCCTGCGCGGCAGCCGTTTCTGCCCCCGGTCCCATGCACAAAAGCGCGGGGCGCGGCAGGGTCGACAGGCGGTTGCTCTCGCCGGTCGGCCCGGGCATCGACTGGGTTTTCAGAACGGTCGGATGCAGCGCGGGCAGGGTGGGGAGCTTGGCCTCTGCGCTCTCCCATGTGCCGCTCGCGTCCTGATGGTCAGGTGCCGAGAAACGCGGCAGATAGTTCGGCCCGCCTGCCTTTGGCCCGGTGCCCGAAAGCCCTTCGCCTCCAAAGGGTTGGCTGCCGACGATCGCACCGATTTGGTTGCGGTTGACGTAGATGTTGCCCGCCTCGATCCGTTCCGAGACATGCTGCACCCGGTCGTCGATGCGGGTGTGCAGCCCGAAGGTGAGCCCGTAGCCCGTGGCATTGATCGCGTCGATCACGGCGTCGAGTTCGTGGCTTTTGAAGGTCGCGACATGCAGCACGGGGCCGAAGATCTCGCGCTTCATGTCAGCAATGCTGTTCACCCGCAGTATCGCGGGACCGACGAAGGTGCCGCCCTCGGGCGCTTTGAGGTCCGCGATGACGCGGCCTTCGATGCGGGCGGCTTCGATATGCTCGGCGATTCCTTTGCGCGCGGTGTCGTCGATAACGGGGCCAACATCGGTCGACAGATGCCACGGATCGCCCATGTTGAGCGCCTGCATGGCCCCCGTCAGCATGCGGATTAAGTCTTCGGCGATGTCCTCTTGGACATAGAGGCAGCGCACGGCGGAACAGCGTTGGCCTGCCGATTGGAAAGCGCTTTCGACGATGGCCTGCACGGCCTGCTCGGGCAGGGCAGTGCTGTCGACGATCATCGCATTGAGGCCACCAGTCTCGGCAATCAATGGCGTGCCGGGGGCGCAGTGTTCGGCCATATTGGCGCGGATGCGCAGGGCGGTGGCGGTGGAGCCGGTAAAGGCCACGCCGTTCACACGGGCATCGCCGGTCAGCGCCGCGCCGACCTTGCCGCCACCCGGCAGGAGTTGCAGGGCAGAGCGCGGCACCCCCGCTTCATGCAGCACTTCGACGGCGAGTTTGGCAATCAACGGGGTCTGCTCGGCCGGTTTGGCAAGCACGGCATTGCCAGCCGCCAGTGCCGCCGTGACCTGCCCGCAGAAGATCGCCAGCGGGAAGTTCCAAGGGGAGATGCAGGTGAAGATGCCCGCAGGCGGCGTGTTAGTCGCTTGGCCCGCGTAGTAGCGCAGGAAATCGACGGCTTCGCGTAGCTCGGCCACGCAGTCGGGCAGGCCCTTGCCAGCTTCGCGGGCGAGGATGGCGAAGATCTCGCCGTAGCGTTCCTCCAACATATCGGCTGCGCGGAGCAGGGTGGCGCGGCGGGTGTCCAGCGGGGCGTTCCAAGCGGCGGCATTGTCGAGCGCCGTGGCGACATCGGCCTCGGAGGCAGGCTGCACCGTGCCCGGCGATGTGCCGCCGGTCGGGTTGCTGACGGTCTCTTCGGCCTCGGGGTTGGCGTCGCCCGCAAGGATCGCCGCGGCGGTCCATGTGGCATCCGCAAAGGGGGCGCGAGCCTCTTCAATGGCGGCAAGGGTCGGGCTATGAGCCAGATCAAAGCCCTTGGCATTGGCGCGTTGAGGCAAGAACACCTCCGGCCCGCGCGGGATCGTCGGGGCGCTGTCCTGCAACTGGTCGAACGGATCGGCGGCCACGACTTCTGGCGGCACGTTCTCGTCAACGATCTGGTTCACGAAACTGGAGTTCGCGCCGTTCTCAAGCAAACGCCGCACCAGATAGGCCAGCAGATCGCGGTGCGCGCCGACGGGGGCGTAGATGCGGCAGCGGGTGCCGTGTTTCTCCATCACGATGTCATGCAGAGTCTCGCCCATGCCGTGCAGGCGCTGGAACTCATAGGCCTCGGGGTCGTCGGCCATATGCAGCACGGCGGCGACGGTATGCGCATTGTGCGTGGCGAACTGCGGATAGATGCGATCGGTCATGTTCAGCAGTTTGCGGGCGTTGGCGATATAGCTCACATCGGTCGCGGCCTTGCGGGTGAAGACCGGGAAGCCATCAATGCCCTCGACCTGTGCGCGCTTGATCTCGGTGTCCCAATAGGCACCTTTCACCAGACGCACCATGATGCGGCGGTCGTGGCGCGTCGCCATGTCATAAAGCGTGTCGATCACCGTGCCCGCGCGGGGGCCATAGGCCTGCACCACGACGCCGAAACCGTCCCATCCGGCCAAGGCTGGCTCGCCCATCACCGTGTCAATGACCTCGAGCGAGAGCGCTAGGCGGTCGGCCTCTTCAGCGTCGATATTGAGCCCCATGCCCGCCGATTTCGCCAGCAGGGCCAGCGCCCGCAGACGCGGCACCAGATCGCGCATTACAGCCTCTTCCTGCGCCAACTCATAGCGCGGGTGCAGGGCCGAAAGTTTCACCGAGATGCCGGGGTTTTTGCGGATGTCGTCGTGGGTGCAGGCATCGGCAATGGCCGAGATCGCACGGGAATAGCTGAGATGGTAGCGCTTGGCGTCCGCCTCGGTCCGCGCGGCTTCGCCGAGCATGTCATAGCTATAGGTAAAGCCCTTTTTCTCCATTCCCTTGGCGCGTTTCATCGCCGCTTGAATGTCTTCGCCCAGAACGAACTGACGGCCCATCTCGCGCATGGCGCGGCTGACGGCGGTGCGGATCACCGGCTCGCCCAGACGTTTGATCGCGGCGCGCAGGTGGCGCACCGGGCCGGGCTGGTCATCATCAAGCACGCGGCCCGTCAGCATCAGCGCCCATGTGGAGGCATTCACCAAGCTGGAGGTCGAGTGCCCCATGTGGCGGCCCCAGTCCGAAGGGGCGATCTTGTCTTCGATCAGCGCATCAATCGTATCGGCATCCGGCACCCGCAGCAATGCCTCGGCCAGACACATCAGGGCCACGCCCTCATCCGTGCTGAGACCGTATTCGGCGAGGAAGACTTCCATCATGCCGGGGGCCGAGGTGCCGCGAATGTCACGGACAAAGCCCGCCGCATCGGCGGTGATCTGGGCGCGGTCTTCGGCAGAAAGATCGGCCTGCGCCTTGAGCTCGGTCAGCAGCGCATCCGGGTCGGCATAGGTGCGCGCGTCGATGGTTTGGCGAAGGGCGGGGGCGTGATCGAGGGCCATGGCAAGCTCCAGTTGATGTTTGACCCAGAATACCTGATGATCGGCAGGAATTTCGACCGAAGATAATCAATTGCGCGGTCGATATGTCTGAAGTTTAAGGAGGCCGCATGGCAAATGAACTTTTCGATCTGGACCGGTTCGACAGCGCGATTCTATCGGTTCTAGCCGAGGATGGCCGCATCAGCATCACTGACCTTGCGCGGCGCATCGGCCTTTCGAAATCCCCGACCCAAGCGCGGCTGAGACGGTTGGAGGATAGCGGCGTGATCCTAGGATACCGGGCCCTGTTGGACCCAATTCGGCTGGGGCTGGATCACGTGGCCTTCGTGGAGGTGCGCCTTAACGACACGCGCGAGGCGGCTTTGCGGGCCTTCAACCTTGCCGTGGCCAAAGTGCCCGAGATCGAGCAGGCGCATATGATTGCAAGCCATTTCGATTACCTGATCAAAGTCCGCACGCGCAACATGTCGGAATATCGGCGGTTTCTGGGTGAGGTTATTTCGACCCTGCCGCATGTGGCCAGCACCTCGACCTATGTGGCGATGGAGGCGGTGAAAGAAACGATGCTGGCCGATACGGCATAAGCAAGGGGGAAGGAACATTCCCCCATTTACACCGCCCGCATGATGCTTATTGTGCGCCCCGATGCGGGCGTGATGGAATGGTAGACATACCAGACTTAAAATCTGTTGGGGCGTAGCCCCGTGTGGGTTCGAGTCCCACCGCCCGCACCACTTTTGCCGAAACTTAGCTCGCTTGAGCGAGCATTGCAGGCTCCGCCATTTGCGTGGCACCGGGGATGAAGACGGAGAAGGTCGTCCCTTGGCCAAGCGTGCTTTTGACCGTGATGTCGCCGCCATGGGCAAGGGCCAGTTTCTTGCAGATCGCCAGCCCCAAACCCGTGCCACCTTCGGCGCGGTCATCTGCGTCTTCGATCTGGGTGAAGGCTTCGAAAATGCGGTCTAGGTCTTCTGCTGCAATGCCCACGCCGTTGTCTTCGACCTCAAAGCAGAATCCGCCCGATTGAAGCCGAACCCGCAGATAGATGTCGCGGGCTTTCGAAAACTTTAGCGCGTTCCCGACGATATGACCCAAGAGTTGCAGGCTGCGGCGGCGGTCGGCGGTGACGCTAAGCGCGGGTGTGTCGATATGCAGTGTCGCGGTTTTATCGTGGGCCGATCCATGATGCTCTTCGACCACCTCTTCCAAAAGCGCGCGCGTGTCGAAGAGCGTCTTGTCCAGCGCAAGCTCGTTGAGTTCCATATTGGTGTAGTCGAGGATGTCGTTGATAATGGTCAACAACTGCCCGCCAGCAAATTTGATACGCTGGCCATAAAGCTGTGCTTGATCGCCCATCTTCTCAAAATGCGGTCGCGCAGGCTTTTCTTCGGGCGCAAGCTTGGCAAGGTTGTGATTTTTAAGTTCGGACAAAAAGCTGGCATATCCGATGACGATGGTCAGCGGGGTGCGCAATTCATGGCTCAGCACGCTCATGAATTCCGACTTCGCGCGGCTTGCACTTTCGGCGGCATCGCGGGCTTTGCGCAACTCCTCGACGCTTTCGCTCCGGGTGCGGTTCTCAACCACATAGCTAAAGAATGCGGCGAGGGCGATAACGGTGGCTGTTCCCGCGATGATCAGCGCGATCAAACGGTATTCGACTGGATTGGCATAGTCAGGCAGAGCCGGAAGCGGGGTTACCTGAAAAGCGGCCATGCCGGTGAAATGCAACAGGATGATAGCCAAGGCCAACAGCCCCGCCATCGACAGAACACTGCGCCGGCCCCCGCGCCGGGCGGCGCCCAGCGCGAGCGTTGTCAACACGACCGAAATTATCACAGAAGCGACCAAGTACTGGATGTCCCAATGGATCGTACCCTGCACCCGGTAGGCAACCATGCCAGTATAGTGCATGGCTGCGATGGCCAACCCAAAGATCGCCCCGCCAAGGATCGTCGCGCGGCGCGATTTAACCAAACCTGCGATGAGAACTCCCAAGGTTGAGCCGATGATGGCGATGATCAGCGACAGGAACGTCAGTGAAAAGTGAAAGGTAGCCGGCGCATCAAGTTGATAGGCGAGGATCGCAATGAAATGGGTACACCAAACCGTGATCCCAGCGGTCATCGCGGTAAGGTAACACCAGATCAATGCCTGCCGACGTGGCTGTTCAAGCACATGTTTATAAAGGCGTGAGACAACCCAACTGCCAAATATGCAAAGCAGTGCTGCCAAGATCACAAGTCCGAGGTCATGATCATGATGAATAGTGTGGGCGACCCGGAACATTCTAATCCAATCGTATGTTAACACTTTGTTAACTGCTTCGGAAATAGGGCGAAAATATGGCCCTTGCAAGTTTACACTGTGCCCATGCTTTAACCCGGCTGTAAGACCTTACCGCTAGACATTCCCGGCTAGCGGTCCGCAAGGCGTGATCGCATGATAATGCGGCGTTGTGGCGGGGGTGACGCATGGTGGTTGGGAGTGGTAACTTTTTGAAAAGGTTCAAATTTGGGCAGGACAGTCGCGCGTTTTCTTGGCTCTCTTTGCTGTTGAAGTGGCCAAGGATTTTGCATCGGATTAGCTGGGTATCTGGCCAAGACAGCAGCGCGCTGTCCGGTACATGGATGGCGCTGGATGCGATACCCATTCACGGAATTGTTTATGACGCTAAGCAACGTGTCTTGTGGCTGAACTTTTACGACCCGCCTCACACTATTAACGTATTGCAGCAGGGCGCAGAGGATCACTTTCGGCCTCAGATTGCGGGCGGTGATAAAGGCCGCATCAGTTCTTTCGTCAAGGCGTGTAGCGCAGAGATTGAAATTGAGTTTGATCAGACGGGGCGTGTCCGCCACGCCAATCAAGAGGCTTGCGGTGTGACCTATGGGTTGGGGGATTGCTTGGTCGGTCAAGATATCGCCGATCTCTTTGGGCCGCGTCTGGGAGATGGGGCGGAGATTGGCAGCCTGGTGCAGCAAATTTGGCACGGTGCGCAACAGCAGGGGAGTTTTGAGATGCACCCGGGGGAGGAGACAGCCCGGATCGTCGCGGGCGCGTTTACTGCTTTGTTGGCTCCGGACGGTGCGGTTCGGGGTATCCGGTTTCTAGGAGCCGAGGTTGCGGCCCATTGTCTGGGGCCAACCGCAGGAATAGAGCATCAAGCAGAACCCAAGCGCGCTCTGCCGCTTTCGCAGTAAAACGCCGACGGTTAGGGGCGTGAACAGCGGCCCCTAGTCATGAGCCGCTGTTCTATCGTTTGATCTCAGTCTCGCTTGCCCGCGAAGCGTTCGGACCAATTCTCGCGGTCCTCATCGCTGATCTTGGCAAACAGCACTTCGGGCACTTCAAAAGCATGGCCGGGCGCGAGTTTGCCCAAGGCGGCTGGCACGTCGTCGGGCCAAGGCATGTCTTCGACCTTCATCGCTTCGAGCATCGAGGCCGAAGCGGCAGGGATGAAGGGGGCCGATAGCACCGCATAGAGCGGGATCAAGTTCAGCGCCAGCCGGACCTGTGCCGCGGCTTTGTCGGGGTCTGTCTTGAACGTGGTCCAAGGCGCTTGGGCTTGCAGATATTCGTTCCCCGCCGCCCAGATGCCGCGTAGTTCGGCGGCAGATTTGCGAACCTCCATGGCCTCCATCAGCGTTTCATAACGCGCGACGCGGGCAGTGATGTCTTCGATCAGCGCCTGTTCGGCCTCGCCGTATTCTCCGGCCTCCGGCACCGCTTCGCTGAATTTAGAGCGGCAGAACTTGGTGATCCGGCTGACGAAGTTGCCCAGCACATCGGCCAGATCCTTGTTCACCGAGGCTTGGAAGTTCTCCCAAGTGAATTCCGCGTCCGATGTCTCTGGCGCATGGCTCAAGAGCCACCAGCGCCAGTAGTCCGCCGGTAAGATTTCCAACGCCTGATCCATGAACACACCGCGCCCGCGCGAGGTGGAGAACTGGCCGCCGTCGTAATTCAGGTAGTTGAAGGATTTGATGTAATCCACCAGCTTCCAGGGCTCGCCCGAGCCCTTGATCGTGGCGGGGAAGCTCAGCGTGTGGAAGGGCACGTTGTCCTTGCCCATGAACTGGGTATAGCGCACGTCTTCGGCGCCTTTGTCGGTGCGCCACCAGCTTTCCCAGTCCGAGCCTTTGCCCTCATCGACCCATTCCTGCGCGCAGGCGATGTATTCGATGGGCGCGTCGAACCAGACGTAGAATACCTTGCCTTCCATACCGGGCCAATCCTGATCGCCGCGCTTCACCGGCACGCCCCAGCTAAGGTCGCGGGTGATGCCCCGGTCTTGCAGACCGTCGCCGTCATGCAGCCATTTCTTGGCGATGGAGGTGGTCAGCACGGGCCAATCGGTCTTTGAATTGATCCAGTCGTCCAGCTCATCCTTCAGCTTGCTCTGGCGCAGGAACAGATGCTTGGTCTCGCGCATCTCAAGATCGGTCGCGCCTGAAATGGTGGAGCGCGGATTGATCAGGTCTTCGGGGTCAAGCTGCTTGGTGCAGTTGTCACATTGGTCGCCGCGCGCGTCCTCGAACCCACAGTTGGGGCAGGTGCCTTCGACATAGCGGTCGGGCAAGAAGCGGCCATCGGTGGGGGAATAAATCTGGCGCTGCGAAACTTCTTCGATCAGCCCCTGATCCGCCAGCGCGCCCGCGAAATGCTGTGTCAGCTTGCGGTTTTGCGGGCTGGAAGAGCGGCCAAAATGGTCAAACGACAGGCCGAAGCCTTCGGCGATGCGAGCTTGGACGGCATACATCTCGGCGCAGTATTCCTCGACCGGTTTGCCCGCTTTGGCGGCGGCGAGTTCGGCAGGGGTGCCGTGTTCGTCGGTGGCGCAGAGGAACAGAACGTCTTGCCCCCGGCCACGCTGGTAGCGCGCATAGAGGTCCGCAGGCAGCTGGCTGCCCACAAGGTTACCCAGATGTTTGATCCCGTTGATATAGGGGATGGCGGAGGTGATGAGGTGGCGTGTCATATCAATATTCCCGGTGCTTGGCGCAGCCTTATCGCAAGGGCTGCGCTGTTGCCAGCAAAAGACGGGAATAGTCTAGTCGCGGTCTCGGGTGCGGCCCAGCAGCCGCCCGATAAGGAAGGTGGTGCGCGGGGCATAGACATAGGGCGTGCGGTCGGTCCGTGTGGGGCGGGCGCGCATCCGGGCAAGGCCAAAGACCACCAGCACCCCATGCGCCGCTGCGATCATCGCGAACAACGCCGATGCACCGAAGCCTTCGATCAGCACAGAGGCAAGGTAGGGCGCGCCGATGGCGCCCACGGCGAAAAAGAACATCAAGGCGGCAGACAGTTCGACACGCTCGTCAGAGCTGGCGAAGTCATGGGCGTGGGCGGCAGATACCGAATAGATCGGAAAGGTCGTGGCCCCGAAGAGCCCTGCCGAAAGCATGATCCCCGCCGTGCCATAGCCCGCGCCCATCATCGTGACAGCGCAGCCCCCCATGGCCGCGACCGACAGCCAGATCAGAACCCAGCGGCGGTCGTATTTATCGGCCAGCATCCCCATCGGATATTGCGCCAGCGCTCCGCCCAGCACGAAGGCGGCGAGGAACCACGCGATCTGTGTGGCGCTGAGACCCACCTCTTGCCCGTAGATCGGCCCGACCATCCGGAACGACGCGCTAGAGATCGCCGCTACCACGACACCCGCCGCCGCCAAGGGCGAGCGGTCAAAGGCGAGGCGCGGGCGCAGCCTTGGTTGGTTGGGCGTCTCAGGCGGGCGAACTTTGGTCAGCGTCAGGGGCAACAGTGCAGCACAGCAGCCGATGGCGAGCAGATTATACGAGACATATGACGCCGGGGCGAGCACGCCGACGATCAGCTGCGCGGCGAGCGAACCGCTCATGTCGACCACCCGGTAAACGCCCATGGTGCGCCCGCGCGTCTCATTGGTGACCTTGGCCTGCATCCACGCCTCGATCACCGTATAGCAGCCCGCCACGCACATTCCCGACGCCACCCGCATCAGGCCCCATGCGTAAGGATCCACCACCATCATATGCGCCATCAGCCCGATCGACCCGGCGGCGGTGAAGGCGGCAAAGGCCCGGCTGTGGCCGACGCTGCCCATCAAACGCGGTGCCCACCAACAGCCGATGAAAAACCCCAGAAAATGCGCCGAGCCCAACATACCGATTTCTTGCCGCGAGAAATCAAGCTGCAGCCCCGAGAGCACGTCGAGCGGTCCCACACCCCCGGTGGAGAGTTGCAGCAAGATGACCGAGAAAAAGAGGGCGGCGAAGGAAATGAGCAGGCGCATGGGCGCACATTGCGTCCATTGCCCGGCGAGGGGAAGGGAGAATGCAGCCATTTTACGCTTTTGCCGGGGCCTATGGATCGGCGCTTGGCAATTGCCCTTGCGAAGGCCGGGCAGGCGGCTAGGTTGCGGGCAAATCACAAGCGAGGACCAGACGATGAAGATGAACAAGCTCGGCTCAAGCGATATCGAGGTCTCGCATTTCTGTCTGGGATCCATGACATGGGGCACACAGAACACCGCCGAAGAGGGCCACGCGCAGATCGACCGCGCGCTCGACGCCGGGATCAACTTCATCGACACGGCCGAGATGTATCCCGTAAACCCGATCAGCGCCGAGACGGTGGGCCGGACGGAAGAGATCATCGGCCAGTGGTTTGCCCGGGACAAGCGCCGCGATGAGGTGGTCTTGGCCAGCAAACATTCCGGCGAGGGGATGCAACACGCCCGCGACGGTGCGCCGATTTCGTCCGACACGATCCCCGGCGCCATCGAAGGCTCGCTGAAGCGGTTGCAGACGGAATACATCGACCTGTACCAATTTCACTGGCCCAACCGCGGCAGCTATATGTTCCGCAAGAACTGGACTTTTGACCCGTCCGGTCAGAACCGGGCCGAGACAATCGCCCATATGGAAGACGCCCTCGGCGCGCTGCAGCGCGAGGTTGAGCGGGGCACGATCCGCGCCTTCGGCCTAAGCAACGAAAGCGCTTGGGGGCTGACACAATGGGCCGTCGTGGCCGAGCGTACGGGCGGGCCGCGCCCGATCTCGGTGCAGAATGAATATTCGCTGATGTGCCGTCTGGCCGATACCGATGTCTCTGAGACCTGCGTGAATGAGCAGATCGGCATGCTGTCCTTCTCGCCCCTCGCCGCCGGGTTGCTGACCGGGAAATATCAGGGCGGGAAAATCCCTGCCGGTTCGCGTCTGTCACTGAACGAAGATTTGGGGGGCCGCGTCACACCCCGCGCCTATGATGCGGTGGCGGCCTATCTTGACGTGGCCGAGAAACACGGGCTCGACCCGGTGCAAATGGCGCTGGCATGGTGTGCGACGCGGCTCTTCATGGGCTCGGTGATCTTTGGCGCGACGAGCCTTGAGCAGCTTGACGTGGCGCTCGGCGGGGCCGACCTGACCCTGAGCGATGAGGTGATGGCCGACCTTGATGCGGCGCATAAATCCCATCCGATGCCTTATTGATGGCAGGTCCAATCCCTTGGGGGTGCCGTGCCTCTTTGCTGTTGTTGTTGGCCGCTTTGGCGGCCTGCAACCGCAGCGAACCGCCGCCCGCCCAGACCGGTTTTCGCAATGCCGAGGCGCTGATCGGGGCCACCAGCCGCTATGACGCGGCGCGGTTTGGCGGTGATTGGCAGGTCCGGGCGGCCTTTCCCAATGATGCCAACCTGCGCTCGGTGACCTTTGCGCCGCAGGGGCCAACGCTGATCGAGCACCGCCAATCCTGTGATGCGGCTGGGGTCTGCACCGACCGCCGTGATCTTTGGGCGCTGAGCGAAGAGGGCCCGGCGCGCTATACCATGCGCGCCGCCGTGGGCGGGGCCGAGCGTGCCTTCTGGGTGCTTTGGGTCGATGAAGGCTTCCGCACCGCCGCCATCGGCAGCCCCGAGGGGGGCTATGGCTGGATCCTTGACCGTCAGGCGACAGGCGGCGAAGACCGGATCACTGCGGCGCAAGAAATTTTGGATTTCAACGGCTATGACATCAGTGCGCTGCAAATGAGGCGCTGACCGTGACGGCGCTGGCACTGCCGCCCAGCTTCGGCCTATAGGCTGTTATGGACAGTATTTTCGCCCCCGATCTGTGGATCCTCGTCACTCTTGCTGCCGCCGTTTTTCAAACCGGGCGCTTCATGCTGCAAAAGCATCTGGCGACCGATACCCTGTCGGCGGGCGGGGCGACGTTTTCGCGGTTTCTCTACTCTGCGCCCTTCATCGCGCTACTGATGCCACTCTATCTGGGCCTTAGCGGGCAGGGGTTGCCGGCGCTAGGGCCGGGGTTCTGGCTGTACGGTGCGATGGGCGGCACGGCGCAAATCATGGCAACGGTCTGCGTGGTGCTGCTGTTCAAGCAACGCAATTTTGCCGTCGGCATCACCTTTAAGAAGACCGAAGTGATCCAGACCGTGCTGATGGGCTGGATCGTGTTGGGCGAAGGTGTCTCTGGCGCGGGGTTCGCGGCCATTGCACTTGGAGTTGTCGGCCTGTTGCTTCTATCTGGCGGGGCCGAGGCCAAGGGGCTGCGGTTGGCCGATCTGCGCAACCGCGCGGCGGGGTTGGGGATCGCTTCGGGGTTTTTGTTCGCCATTTCGGCGGTCTGCTATCGCGGCGCGTCGCTGGCCGTGGTCTCTGACGATCCGCTGCTGCGCGCCGGTGTGACGCTGGCGGCGGTGGTGCTGATGCAGACGCTGATCATGGCCGTTTGGCTGCGCCTGCGCGAGCCGGGGCAGATGCGCCGGGTCTGGGCCGCGCGGCGGGTGGCGGTCTGGATCGGGCTGACCTCGATGGGCGGGTCGCTCTGTTGGTTCATCGCCTTCACCCTGCAAAACGCGGCCTATGTGAAGGCTTTGGGGCAGGTGGAGTTGATGCTGAGCATCGCCGCCTCGACCCTGTTTTTCCGCGAAAGGATTTCGGGGCGAGAATGGACGGGGATGGCTGTGCTGGCGGTCTCTATCTTGATGCTGGTGCTGGTGACTTAACCCGGCATCGGGCGGCCATGCAGGCGCAGAAACAGGCTCTCTTCATCATTGTTCTTGAAAAACGGCACCGAAGCGGGCGGGTTTGTATCGCGCGCGCGGGCGGCGACTTCGGCGAGCACGACCTCGGTGATGAAAGGCATGTCAAACGACCGCGCCCGGCTAAGCGGCACCCATTGCAGATGCGAAAGCTCATCACAGGCGGCGTCGAAATTATCGGGGTCGCTGGCGATGTCATCGGCATCTACAAGGAAGAACCGCGCATCGAAACGGCGCGGCCGGCCCGGAGGTGTCAGCGCGCGAAACACGAATTGCAGGGCAGAGGCGTCGGGCAGGTGCCCCGTGGCGGCAAAGGTCTGCCAATCGGGGGGCACGTCGCCCTCCCACGCGCCCTCGCGGCCCAGCACCAGACCGGTCTCTTCCCACAACTCACGGATGGCGGCGACGGCGATGGCATGGGCCAAGGACGGTTCTGCATCGTCGCAGAGCCTGCCGTGACAGAGTTCATTCACCGGAGCGGCCAGCGGCACTTGCGCATCGGTCGCATCGACTGCACCACCGGGAAAAACGAATTTATTGGGCATGAACGCCGCCTTGGCCCCCCGTTGCCCCATCAGGATATGCGGCGTCACATGGCGGTCGCGCAGCACGATCACTGTGGCGGCGTTGCGGATTTTGGTCTTGTCGATGGTCATGCGGCGATGCTCCGGCGGTCAGGGGCCGAAGGGCGGGCCGCGCTAGGTGTTGCCGCCGAAGCCGCCCATCCTTTTGGCCCATTGAAAGCCGATCATGGCCCCCTTCAGTCTGGGCAGAAGGTAGAGCGACAGCGCCGTGCAGCCAACCGCAAAAATGGTGAACAGGGTCAAAGGCTCGGGCCGCCAAACGACAAAGGCGATGTGCAGCCCCGGTGCCAACAGGTGACCGACGAGCAGGATGGTCAGATAGGCCGGGCCGTCATCGGCGCGGTGGTGGTGGAACTCTTGGCGGCAGACGGCACAATCGTCGTTCACCTTTAGATAGCCGTGCAACAACTGCCCGCCCCCGCAAGAGGGGCATTTGCCACGCCAGCCGCGCAGCATGGCGGGCAGGCGGGGCCGCTCTTCGCTGTCTTGGGTCTCTACGGTGTCGGGAGAGAGTTGCTGTGTCTGTGACATGGAAGCGATCCTTTGGTTGGGGGATAGATGCAACCTGAGGCATGAAATGAAAAGCCCCGAGGCTGCCGTTGCGGCGCCATGTCGCGCAGGCTGGGGCTATGGTGCCTTTTTAAGAAAAAGTCCGAAAACCTGCGACGGAAGTTCCGGCGGCATCCGTTTGACCCTGTGATCGCGGCGCAAAAGCGTGAGACGGTCTTTAAAAAACGAGGAGTATCAAGATGACCATTCGTACAAACATGAAGATCGCAGCCCTCAGCGGATTGCTGGCCATCGGTGCCGTCGCCGCCACCGCGCAGCCAAGCGGGCAGGACCGGTTCCAGCAGCTTGACGCTGACGGCAACGGCGAGATCACACAGGCAGAGTTTCAGGCCCATGCCGAGGCGCGTTTTGCCAAGGTTGACGCCGATGGCGACGGTTTCGTGACTGGTGAAGAACTGAAAGCCGCAGGCGATGCGCGCCGGGCCGAGCGTTCGGCCAAGATGCTGGAGCGCTTCGACACCGATGGCAACGGCAGCCTTGACGCCTCTGAGTTGGAAGCCATGGGTGACAAACGCGGTGACAAACGCGACGGCAAAAAGGATGGCAAGCGCGGTGACAAAGGCGGCGAGCGCATGATCGAGCGTATGGACGCCAATGACGACGGCAAGCTGTCGATGGAAGAAATGACGCAGCGCCACGACCCCGCCAAGATGTTCGAGCGTCTGGACAAGGACGAAAACGGCAGCATCAGCGCCGAAGAGTTCGAAGCGGCGAAGAAAATGCATGGCAAGCGCCACGGCAAGGGCCACAAGATGGACCATGACAAGCCGCAGCGCGACTAAATGATGCGCCGGGCGCGCTTGATCATGGCGCGCCCGGGCCTTAGCGATGGACGGGATGCAGGATTTGTCCGACGAGCAGCACGATGCGGATGCCGAGTTGTTGCAGCGCTACGCCAGTGGCGATGCGGCAGCGGCGCGGTTGTTGACCGCCCGGCTGGTGCCGCGCATTCACGGCCACGCGCTGCGGGTGCTGGGCGACCGCGCCGAGGCAGAGGATGTGGCCCAGGAAGCGATGCTGCGGCTGTGGCGCCAAGCGCCGAAGTGGCGCACAGGAGAGGCCAAGGTTACCACTTGGGTCTACCGCGTTGTGGCCAACCTCTGCACCGACCGCCTGCGGCGTCGCGGTGCGGGGGCGACGGGGCTTGATGACGTGGCTGAACCCGCCGATCCGGCACCCGGCGCGGCGCAAAAGATGCAGCAGGCCGCCCGTGTGGACGCGCTGCAACAGGCGCTCGCCAGCCTGCCCGACCGGCAGCGTCAGGCGGTGGTATTGCGGCATATTGACGGCATGGCAAACCCCGAGATTGCCGAGGTTTTGGGCATTGGGGTCGAAGCGGTGGAGAGCCTGACCGCGCGGGGTAAACGGGCGTTGGCCGCGCAGCTATCTGCGCAACGGGACGCATTGGGGTTTGAAAATGAATGATTTTGACGACGACGCACTAGAAGGTCTTTTTGCTGCGGCCCGTGCCAACCCGCCACAGGTGTCGGCGGATTTGCAGGCGCGCGTCTTGGCCGATGCCCAAGCCCATATGCCCAAAGCGCCGCGCCAACCATGGCACCGCGCGCTTTGGCAGCTCTTGGGGGGCCCTGCAGGTCTAAGTGGGCTGGCCACAGCGGCTGCGGTTGGCGTGTGGATCGGTGTGGCGCCGCCCGAAGGTTTGCCAGATTTAGCCGGGCAGGTCGTTTCCAACAGTTGGCCGGATGCGACAATTGATCTGGGCGAGACGGATACAGCGGCCGACTGGGGCGGTTATGGCTGGGACATGGAGGAAAGTTGAGATGACACAGAGTCCAACACCGCGCCGGGTGCGCATGATGCGATGGGCGCTTGGTCTGTCATTGGCGCTGAACGTGATGATCATAGGTGCAGTTGGCGGGGCGCTATGGCGACATGGCGGGCCGGATAACAAATCGCTGCCGGGCCTGCGCAGCTATGCGTCGCCCTATGTGCAAGCATTGCCACCCGACGCACGGCGCGATCTGCATAATGAGATGCGCAAAGGCGGCAAGGCGCATCACCTTGATCGTGCGGCACGCAGCGCGCTTTATGAGCAGATGCTGGCTGCATTGCGCGCCGATCCCTTTGAGCCAGAGGCCGCCGCTGCGATTTTAACGGCACAGGGCGACGCGGCGGCAAGTGTACAAGGGGCTGCCCATAGCGCATGGCTGGCACAGGTGAGCGCGATGGCCCCAGAGACCCGACAAATCTATGCCGATAAGCTGCAAGAACGGTTGGAAGCCTGGAGCCGTGGCAAACAGCGGAGCCGCTCGGCCAAGCCTGAACGCTGACGGTGGCAGGGCGCGGCCTGCCCGGACTTGCCCTTTGCTGGGCGTCGGGCTAGGCCGAGGGTGAACAAAAACGGCAATCGGCGGCATTCCCATGGCCCCTCTGCCCATCAGAAAGCCGGGCCGATGACCGATAGTATGCAGACAGTTCAGACCAGCACGGATCAGACTGGCACGGGGCCATTAGGCGCTGGCGAAGTGCTCGCCACGGCCAAAGCCTCCCCGGCGCGCCGTGGGGTTGGGCTTTTGTCACTGGCAGGGCTGGGGGTGATGTTGATCTACTCCGCGTTCACCCGCTCACCCGATCTGGGGTGGCAAATCGCATTGGGGCTGATCGGCCTTGGGTTCATCGCCATTGCCGAGGTGATGCGCCGCTCAACTGCCAGTGCCGTGGAACTGACCGATCAGGCGCTGCGTGACGCTGATGGCCGGGTGATCGTTCATCTGGACGAGATCGAGCGCATTGATCAGGGTGCTTTTGCTGCAAAACCCTCTAATGGTTTCCTGCTCAAGACCAACCGCCGCGTGCCGCGCGGATGGCGTTTGGGCCTGTGGTGGAGCCTGGGCCGTCGCATTGGTGTGGGCGGCATGACTCCAGCCAATGAAACCAAACTGATCGCCGAGATCATCCGCGCCAAACTGGCCGAACGTCACATCGTTTAACTGTTAGACCAAACCGTGGTTTAACTGTCAGACCAAACCGTGCGCGGGGCATAGCGTGGGCGGGTAAAGACAAAGTTGTGGATGTTGCGCTTCTCCAACCCGGTTTTGAAAAGCGGCTCGAAATCACGCCAAGTCTCGACCAAGGTCACACGTTCATTGTCAGGCATGGTCGGTAGTTTGTCATGCCAATCGCGCACGTTGTCGCTGTCTAATGGCTCTACGTTGCCGCGCACTTGTGACCAATCAGTATGATAGCGGTCGTTTTCCTCATCATACCAGACAGAGCTTACGCGGATCGCCGTTTGCCCAGTGCCGCGGGTTAGATAGTCAAACAACCCTTGCATGCCTTCTAGATAATCGGGGTCAATCGCCTGCGTCTCGCGCGAGATCGCATCGCCGATGGTATAGGCCGCCGTCTGGTTGAGGTTGTACATGCGGAAGGTATCAAAGGTCGAATACATTGCCAGATAGGCCCAGAACATCAGCGGCAGCATGATTACCGTCTCGACCGCGATTGAGCCGTCTTCGTTTTGTCTGAAACGAGCGAGCAGGGAGGACAGAACAGACATCAGTTCGGCTCCTGTACGAAGGCTGCGCTTGATACCATGGAAGCGCGGCCAGCGCCGTCTTTCTCTAGGGCATAGCCGAGGCCGGTGGTCGGGAAGAAGGGTTCGAATTGGTAGCAGGCGCGCAGCAGCATCAACTGATGTTCGATCCCAAGGTTCCAGCCGCGCACCGGTCTGGGATCAATGGACGTGTCCACGCAATCGGGGGATTGATCGAAGGCGGCAAAATCACGTGGATCCACGCGGATCATCTCAAGACGCAAGGTTTCTTCACAGTCCTGCAAAAAGCCTGCTGTCTCGCAAATCTTATCCTTGATGGTCTGATGCGACATCGGCGTATTGGTGTTCAACCTCACGAAGCGGACCGTCATGTCCAACCCCCGGTCAAGCAACATGTGGCGTATCGCAAAAAAGCTCATCTCGACCGACATAATTAAGCAGCCAAAGAGCAGCGGAGACAGGATGGCGAACTCTATCAGCATCACTGATCCGTTCTCATCGCCGCGAAACCGGCGCCATGCTTTGATGGTTTTCTGTATCATTGGGTCAGTCTCAACTGGTTGATTTGCCGGGCGATGGCTTCAAAAGCGTCCACGATCTCTACCCCTTCGACGCGGAAGAAATGGCTGTCGGAGGATGCGCAGTTTTTCATCACAGACGCGCCGTGGTCGGTTACTTCAAAGCCGATAGACCAGATCACGATGCCCTTGGCCTTGGCCGCGTCGCAGATGTCATCGAGCAAATTATCGGCCTGACCAGAGGTATATTTCGTTGAATACCAGCGGTGTTGTTCACTTGAGCGGACATTGCGGTTCAGCCACCAATAGAAGGGGTAATCACTCCAGTGACGATAGTGGTCGCGGTTGGCATAAACCTGCGGATTGATCCGCCGTGTCGTGACGTTCACGCCGTCGGTCATCAGGATCACCGTCTTTAGCGTGTCGATGTCACTATAAGCCGCTGGCCGCGCCTGAAATGCAGCATCGCCGCCAATTTCTTGATTGATCGGCTGGAATGCCGGGTCAAGCAGAGCCACGCCCCACTTCATGCCCAGATGGATCGCCGTGTTCGCACGGGGCCGGAAATTGGCAATGCGGTTCTTCAAGGCCGTGGCGTTTTGGGAATAGGCCGCGACCTCCTCATAGCTCTGCTTAGGACAACCGGGATTGGAGATGTTGTCATAGCTTCCGGTGTTGTCACGGTGACGGTTGTTCCAGCTATACCCCGCCTCGAAATGCTGCATGTGCTCATAGGGGCGGGTCTGGCTGATCGCGGTAAGATCAAATTCGCTATCGTCAAAGTCGACGCAGTGGGAAAAGGAATGAAGCTGGTTGACGTTCAACTCATCCATAATGTCCTGACCGACGTTGACCTGCGCGGTATAGGGCACCACAGAGATTGAGATCAGATCAGCGTTCTCGGGTTTTAGTACCGTATCGATAAATACATCGCTGGCATCATGGAGGTTGTCCATTTTGCCATTCTCCCGCATGGAGCCAGAGATATCGAGCACCATGGAAATTTCGACTTTGTTGACCTTTTCCTCCGCTGTGGCTTTGGCGGGGACGTTCAGCTTTTCTTGGCCGAACTTGCTCATGAACATGGTGTTTAGTTCACGTGAGGCATCGACGGTGACACGGCGGTAGTTCAGCCCTTCTTCGACCTTCACACTAGAGATGTAGTCAGCCATCCCGGCTTTGTCGAAGTAGTCGCGGGCCACGTCTGCAGGGGTGAGGGTTTGGTCAAGGTCGGCAGCCGCCAGCACGGCGCGGTCTGCCACGGCCTGCACCCTTGCGCGTTCACGCTCATGGCGCATTAGATCGCCTCCCACGCCCCCCATAAGGATCATCAGCAAGATCATTAGAATGGCAAAAAGCGTGACCAACCCGTCTTCTTCGCGTGCAAAACGCTTAAGCATTGCGGGCAAGCGGCGGGGGAGGCGCCCTGAATTTCGAGGTGTATTGATCATCGCTATTAACCTTTCGTCTTCTGGCACTGGTCATGCACCAAAGAGAATGGGCGCCATTTTCAGTGCTGTAGTTTTTGCTAGGTGAAAGTGGCCAGAGTTTGGCGCATATGGGGCAATAGACAGCGTTGTGGGCGGGTTTCTTGCGCGCCGCCCTTGCGAAGATGCCCGTTTTCCCCTGATCAGGGAGGGGGCAATGTCCAACCCTGCCTTGGGTTGATAAACTTTTGTAATTCGCGATTAATTAGGTCGCACCTTGGAAACAGCCGGCCTACGGTGCAGCGGCATGCCCTTAGGGCAGCAAGATGAGTCGCGCCTAAAATCAAAGGTAACGCGGCCTGATAAGAAGAGGAGAGACCGATGAATCCAGCCAATGAGCCGAGTTTCCGCGACAGTGTGGACCTGATGTTCAACCGCGCGGTCGCGCTGATGGATTTGCCGCCCGGTCTTGAAGAGAAAATTCGCGTCTGCAACGCCACCTACACGGTGCGTTTTGGCGTGCGCCTGCGGGGGCGTATTCACACCTTCACCGGCTACCGCTCGGTCCATTCCGAACATATGGAGCCTGTGAAGGGCGGTATCCGCTATTCCATGGCTGTGAACCAGAACGAGGTCGAGGCGCTGGCGGCGCTGATGACGTACAAATGCGCGCTGGTCGAAGCGCCCTTTGGCGGCTCTAAAGGCGGGCTGTGCATCGACCCGCGCGACTATGATGAGCATGAGCTTGAATTGATCACCCGGCGTTTTGCCTATGAACTGATCAAGCGCGACATGATCAACCCCGCGCAGAACGTGCCCGCCCCCGACATGGGCACCGGCGAGCGTGAGATGGCCTGGATCGCGGACCAGTACAAACGCATGAACACCACCGATATCAACGGTGTGGCCTGTGTGACCGGCAAACCGATCAACGCAGGCGGGATTCAGGGCCGGACAGAGGCCACAGGCCGGGGCGTGCAATATGCGCTCCACGCGTTCTTCCGCGACCCCGAAGGGATGAAGAAGGCAGGTCTGACCGGTAAGCTTGAGGGCAAGCGGGTCATCATTCAGGGTCTCGGCAACGTGGGCTATCACGCGGCCAAGTTCCTGAGCGAAGAGGATGGTGCAAAGATCACCGCGATCATTGAACGCGATGGCGCGCTACATGACCAAGACGGGCTGAACGTTGAGGCCGTGCACAAATGGATCGAAAAACACGGCAGCATCAAAGGCTATGCTGATGGGAAGTTTGAGGAAGATGGCGCCAAGTTTCTGGAAGCAGAATGCGATATCTTGATCCCTGCCGCGCTTGAGGGGGTAATCAACCTCAGCAATGCCGAACGTATCCAAGCGCCGCTGATCATCGAGGCGGCCAACGGTCCGGTGACAGCCGGGGCGGATGAGGTGCTGCGCAAGAAGGGCATCGTGATCGTGCCGGATATGTATGCCAACGCGGGCGGTGTGACGGTCTCTTACTTCGAATGGGTCAAGAACCTTAGCCATATCCGCTTTGGCCGCATGCAACGCCGCGCCGAGGAATCGCGCCACCAGTTGGTGGTGGATGAACTTGAGCGGCTGAGCGCCGACAAAGAGCTGGGCTGGACTCTCAGCCCGAACTTCAAAGAGAAGTACCTGCGCGGTGCGGGCGAATTGGAGCTCGTCCGCTCTGGTTTGGACGACACGATGCGCACAGCCTATGAGGCGATGGCCCATGTCTGGCACAGCCGCGACGATGTGGATGACCTGCGCACGGCGGCCTATCTCGTTTCGATCGCAAAGGTCGCGGCGAGCTATCACGCCAAGGGGCTTTGAAGGCTTACGCCTTTCCGTAAGTGAACAGAAAAGGGGCGCTCGGCGCCCCTTTTGCATGTCAAAGACCGCAGGACGGCAAACAGCGTTTTTCGGTCATTGATACTTCTGCGCGGAGTTGCTTGACTGCGCGAAACGGCGGGAGGGATCACGATGCGTTTTTCAGGATTGCGTGTGTTGCGCGAAGGCTTGACCGGCAACCGCGGTTGGACGGCCCAATGGCGCGATCCCGAACCGCAGGCGGAATATGACGCGGTGATCATCGGCGGCGGCGGGCATGGGCTGAGCACGGCCTATTACCTCGCCAAAAACCACGGGATGACGAATATTGCGGTGCTCGAGAAAGGCTATCTGGGCGGTGGCAACGTGGGGCGCAACACGACGATCGTGCGGGGCAACTACTTTCTGCCGGGCAATTCCGAGTTCTACAGCCATTCGCTGAAGCTCTGGGAAGGGCTGTCGGAAGAGTTGAACTATAACGTGATGTTCAGCCAGCGCGGCGTGATCACCCTGTTTCACTCCGACGCGCAGCGCGATGCCTCGGCCCGGCGCGGCAATGCGATGATCAATCAGGGCGACGATGCGGAACTGCTCGACCGCGCGGGCCTGCGCAAACTGCTGCCCTATCTGGATTACGACAATGGCCGCTTTCCCATCTACGGCGGGCTGCTGCATCGGCGCGGCGGCACCGCGCGGCATGATGCGGTGGCATGGGGCTATGCGCGCGGCGCGGACCAGCGCGGTGTTGATTTGATCCAACAATGCGAAGTCACCGGCATCGACATCGAGAACGGCAAGGTGCGCGGCGTGCAGACCACGCGCGGGGCGATCCGGGCCAAGAAGGTAGCGATCGTCACGGCCGGGCGCTCGGGCCAAGTCGCTGCCATGGCCGGGATGCGCCTGCCGATCGAGAGCCATGTGTTGCAGGCTTTCGTCTCCGAAGGGCTAAAGCCCGTGATCGACCATGTGGTGAGCTTCGGCATGGGGCATTTCTATATCAGCCAGTCGGACAAGGGCGGTTTGGTCTTTGGCGGCGATCTGGATTTCTACGCCTCCTACGCGCAGCGCGGCAATCTGCCGATGATGGAACATGTGATGGAGGCCGGGATGACCCTTATGCCGATGATCGGCAAGGCCCGCGTGCTGCGCTCTTGGGGTGGGATCATGGACATGACGCCGGACGGCAGTCCGATCATCGACAAGACCGAGACCGAGGGTTTGTTCGTCGACTGCGGCTGGTGCTACGGCGGCTTCAAGGCGGTGCCGGCCTCGGGCTTTGCGCTGGCGCATCTGATGGCGACGGGGCAGCATCATGAGACGGCGGCGGGCTTTAGGCTCGACCGTTTCCGCTCGGGCGAAGGTCTGATGGATGAAGAGGCCACCGGGTCTCAGCACAACTTGCATTGAGGGAGGGCGACCATGCGGATTGAATGCCCCATCTGCGGCAGCCGAGACCGGCGAGAGTTCTATTATCGCGGCGATGCCATCGCCTTGGCGCGGCCCGCGCCCGACGCCGGGGATGATGTCTGGGACGCCTACCTTCACCTGCGCGACAACCCGGCGGGAGAGACCCGCGACCTGTGGCAGCATGAGGGCGGCTGCGGCGCGTGGCTCGTCGTCACCCGCGATACGGTGACCCATGCGGTACACGCCGTGGAACTGGCATCGGATGTGAAAAGGGCCATGGCATGAGGATCGCAGGGCGCGGATTGGTCAACCGGGACAAGCCGGTCAGCTTCACCTTCGACGGGCGGCGCTATGATGGCTTTGCGGGCGATACGGTCGCCTCGGCCATGCTGGCGAACGGGCAGCGGCTGATGGGGCGGTCGTTCAAATACCACCGGCCGCGCGGGGTGCTGAGCGCGGGCAGCGAAGAGCCGAACGCGCTGGTGACCACCGGCGTTGGCCCCGCGTCAGAGCCCAACGTTCGCGCCACCATGCAGGAGATTTACGAAGGGCTGGCGGTGCGCAGCCAGAACGCTTGGCCGAGCCTCGATCTCGACCTCATGGCGGTGAACGATCTGGCGTCGCCGTTCCTCGGGGCGGGGTTCTACTACAAGACCTTCATGTGGCCGCGCAAATTCTGGAAGCACGTTTATGAGCCGGTGATCCGCCGTGCCGCGGGGCTCGGGCGATTGAGCGGCGGGCCCAATGCCGACGCCTATGAGAAAGCCTATGCCTTTTGCGATCTCTTGGTGATCGGCGCAGGCCCGGCGGGCCTGATGGCGGCGCTGGTGGCGGCGCGGGCGGGGGCGGATGTGATTCTCGCCGGCGAAGATGCGCTGATGGGCGGGCGGCTGAATGCCGAGAACGAGCACGTCGATGGCCAGCCGGGCCATGCATGGGCGGCGGGCGTGGTGGCGGAACTGGCGACGATGGACAATGTGCGGCTGATGCCCCGCACGACGGTCACCGGCGTCTATGACGGCGGCATGTTCAGTGCGTTGGAACGGGTCAACCAACACCGCGCGCGGCGGGGCGAAGGCGCGCCGCTGGAGTGTTTTTGGCGCATCGCGGCCAAGCAATCCATCCTCGCGGCAGGCGCGTTGGAGCGCCCGGTGGCATTCGCCAATAACGACCGCCCCGGCATCATGACCGCGGGTGCGGTGCGGGCCTATCTCACCCGCTGGGGCGTGGCACCGGGCAAGCAGGTCGCGGTTTTTGGCAACAACGACGACGCGCACCGCACCGCGCGCGACCTGGCGGCAGCAGGTGTGCATGTCGCCGCGGTGATCGACAGCCGCGAGGGGGTCAGCATGGAAGGCGCGGATTTCCCGGTACTGCGCGGTGCCGTGGTCTGCAACGCTTCGGGCCGCAAGGAATTGGAGTCCGTGACCATCCGCACAGCGGGCGGAGAGCACAAGATACAGGCCGACTGTCTGGCCATGTCGGGCGGTTGGAATCCTTCGTTGCATCTGACCTGCCATCTGGGTGGGCGACCGACGTGGGAGCCCGATATCCACGCCTTTGTCCCGACCCCCGGCGCGGTGCCGGGGATGCATGTGGCGGGGGCCTGCAACGGAACTTTCTCGACCCACGGCTGCCTTGCGGCGGGTGTAGCAGCGGCAGAGAATGCGCTGGAGGCCTTGGGCCGCAAGCCAGAGCCCATGGACCTGCCGCAGGCCGATGACGCGCCCTACAATCTCAAGCCCCTCTGGTCAGTGCCGGGCAAGGGCCGCGCGTGGCTGGATTTCCAGAACGATGTCTGCGTGAAAGACGTGCAGCAGGCGGCGGCAGAGAACTTCCGCTCTGCTGAGCATATGAAGCGCTACACGACCCAAGGCATGGCACCCGATCAGGGCAAAAACTCCAACGTAGCGGCGCTGGCAGTTCTGGCCGATGCCACGGGGCGCGGCATCGCCGAGACGGGCACGACCACCTTCCGCCCGCCCTATACGCCGGTCGCCATCGCGGCCATGGGCGCGGGCGGGCAGGGCAAGGGCTTTGCGCCCGAGCGGCTGACCACCAGCCATGCCGCCAGCCTTGCCATGGGTGCACCGATGGTCGAGGCGGGGCTGTGGTATCGCCCCAGCTATTTCCCACGCGGGCAGGAACGCAACTGGCGGCAGTCTTGTGACCGAGAGGTCGGTTTTGTGCGCAAGACGGTTGGGGTCTGCGATGTCTCGACCTTGGGCAAAATCGACATTCAGGGGCCGGATTCGGCCAAGCTGCTCGATCTGGTTTATACGAATAAGTTCAGCACCTTGAAGGTCGGCAAAGTGCGCTATGGTTTGATGCTGCGCGAGGATGGTTTCGTCATGGACGATGGCACCTGCGCGCGGTTGGGGGAGACGCATTACCTGATGACCACCACCACCGGCGCTGCCGGTGAGGTGATGCGCCATCTGGAATTCGTGACGCAATGTCTGCATCCCGAATGGCAAGTGCATCTGACCTCGGTCACCGAACAATGGGCGCAATTTGCCGTGGCAGGGCCGAAGTCTCGTGAATTGTTGAACGGGCTGCTGGAGCAGCCAATCGACAATGACAGCTTTCCCTTCATGGCCTGCGGTAGCGAGCGGCTCGGCGGTGTCGCGGCGCGGCTGTTCCGCATCTCTTTCTCGGGCGAACATGCCTATGAGATCACCGTGCCCGCGCGCTATGGCGCGGCGCTGTTCGATCTGCTGGTCGCGCGGGCCGAGGCGCTAGAGGGCGGCGCCTATGGGATGGAGGCGCTCAACGTGTTGCGGTTGGAAAAGGGCCATATCACACACGCGGAGATCGACGGCCGCGCCACGGCGGGCGACATCGGCATGGAACGGATGGTGTCGGACGCAAAGGACTGTATTGGCAAAACCATGTCGGAACGTCCCGGCCTGCGCGATCCGGAGCGGGGGCAATTGGTGGGGCTACGGCCCGTAGGCGCGGTGAAACAACTCACTGCAGGGGCGTTTTTGTTTGAGGCGGGGGCCGAGGCGCGCCGCGAGAATGCGCAGGGGTATACAACCTCTGTCGGCTTTTCGCCGGATATCGGCACCTTTATCGGGCTGGCCTTTGTCATGCGGGGCCGTCAGCGGCACGGAGAGGTGATGCGCATGGTCGATCATCTGCGCGAAATCGAGGCGGAGGTGGAGATCTGCGCCCCGGTCTTTGTGGACCCGGAAGGAGGGCGCGCCCGTGGTTGAATTGAAAGCGCAAACGCCGTTCGGCGAGCTGCTCCCGCTGCACATCGGTGACATGACGGTGGCGGCCCGTGATCTGGGCCAGTTGACCGTGCTGGGCGTGTTTGATCGGGCGGGCCTCTCCAAAGCGCTTGAGGCGGCCCATGGGGTTGCACTGCCAGAGCCACTTCAGAGCACCGCTGAGGGCGATGCCCAATGCCTGTGGTTTGGCCGGGAAGAGGCGCTGCTTGTCGGGCCTACGCCGGATGAGGCCCTTGCGAAACATGCAGCCCTTGTCGATGTCTCGGACGGATGGGCGGTGGCGGAGTTGCAGGGACCGGGGGCCGAAGACGTCTTGGCGCGTTTGGCCCCGGTGGACCTGCGCGACAGCGTCTTCGAACCCGGCGATATTCTGCGCAGCCAATTGCGCGACATGCCCGCCTCGATCACCCGCACTGAGACCGGGTTTCTGCTGCTGGTCTATCGGTCCATGGCCGCCACTTTGGTGCAGGAATTGCGCCGCGCTATGGAAGCGGTGGCATCGCGGCGCTAGGTTGTCCGGCGGGGGCCCGAATCCCCGTTTGGCAAACAACGGAGCATAGACATGAACAGAACGATTTTCGCCGCATTGGCCGCGATGAGCATGGCGGTCTCGGGCCCGGCGCTGGCGGCCTCGAAAAAAGAAGACAGCTGTATGCATCAGGCCGCCGTGGTCGCCGCCGTGCAGCAGGCGCGGCTTGACCGGGTGAAGGAACGCGAAGTGCCCGCCGCCGTGAAGGCCCAAGCGACATGGCCCGAAAGCTTTAACACCGCGATCCCGCTGGTGACCCCTTGGGTTTATGAGATGAAAATGCGCGATGTGAAAAACAACGATCTTTCCGCTGCATGGAAAGAAATGTGCCTCGCGCAGTAAGCTAACAAACTCCATGCTGGGCAGGGGCGCTGCCCGGCATGGAGGGGCACTTTGCTGCCCGTGGCTGACCTGCCTCCTCTGGACTCTGATCCGCCCCGCCCGGTATATGAAGTCATGAGCCTGCCCCCTGGATTTTTGGAAGAACTGCGTGACCGCGCCAGCCTGTCTCAGGTGGTGGGGCGTAAGGTCATATGGGACAACCGAAAGTCCAATCAGGGCAAAGGCGACATGTGGGCGCCGTGCCCCTTCCATCAGGAAAAATCCGCCAGCTTTCACGTCGATGACCGCAAAGGGTTCTACTACTGCTTTGGTTGCCACGCGAAGGGGGATGCGATCTCTTTCGTGCGCGAGACCGAGAATGTGAGCTTTATGGAGGCGGTGGAGATCATCGCCCGCGAAGTCGGCATGCCGGTGCCCAAGCAAGACCCCCGTGCGCAGGCCAAGGCCGACAAGCGTACCCAACTGGCCGAGGTGATGGAGCAAGCGGTGCAGTGGTTCCGCCTGCAATTGCGCACCGGGGCTGCGGGGGCGGCGCGGGACTATCTGGCCAAGCGCGGCCTCTCGGAACAGGCGCAGGCGCATTGGGAGATTGGCTTTGCGCCGAACAGTTGGCAGGGGCTTTGGGATGCGCTCAAATCCAAGGGCGTCGCGGATGAGTTGATCCTTGCTGCGGGGCTGGCGAAACCCTCGTCCAAGGGCGGCAAGCCCTATGACACTTTCCGCGGGCGCATCATGTTCCCGATCCGCGATGCGCGGGGGCGGGCGATCGCTTTTGGCGGTCGCGCGATGGACCCGGAGGATAAGGCGAAATACCTCAACTCGCCTGAGACCGAACTCTTCGACAAGGGCCGCAGCCTTTACAACGTGAAAGACGCCCGCGCCGCCGCCGGTCGGGGTCAGCCGCTGATCGTCGCCGAAGGCTATATGGATGTGATTGCCCTGCACGGGGCGGGGTTTGAAGGCGCCGTGGCCCCGCTTGGCACCGCGATTACCGAAAACCAGTTGCAGATGCTCTGGCGGATCGCGCCCGAGCCGATTATCACGCTGGACGGCGATGCGGCGGGCCAGCGCGCGGCGCTTCGATTGATCGATCTGGCCCTGCCGCTGTTGGAGGCCGGGCAAAGCCTGCGTTTCGCGGTGATGCCCGAGGGGCAGGATCCCGACGATCTGCTGCGCGCGCAGGGGGCGGGGGCCTTGCAAAAACTCTTGGACAACGCCCTACCCATGGTGCGCCTGCTGTGGCAGCGCGAGACCGAGGGCAAGGTTTTCGACAGCCCCGAACGCAAGGCCGCGCTGGACAAAAGCCTGCGCGAAAAGATCAAGCTGATCCGCGACCCGTCGATCCGCAGCCACTACGGGCAAGAGATCAAAGACCTGCGGTGGGACCTGTTTCGCCCGCAAAAGAAACGCCCTGATTTCCGTCCCGTCGGGGGCAAAGGGCCGGGCAAGGGCAAAGGCGGCAAGGGCAGCCCATGGGGTGCCCCGCTGGCCCCATTGGCCAGCACCAAAGCCTCGGCCCTCGTGGCGATGAGCGATGAGCAGGTGGGCATGCATCTGCGCGAGGCGGTAATCCTCGTCGCCCTCGTGGACTGCCCTCAGATGATCGAAACCTTCGAGACCGGGTTGGAGGGGATGGGCTGCGCGGACCCCGACCATGCGCGGCTGCGCGACCTGCTGCTGCGCTTTGGCCATGCCGGTGAAGATGTGCTGCGCGAAGAGATTTCCTATTCCCTCGGCTGGGAGACACTTGAAAACATGAAGGGGCAACGCCACGTTGCGATCACGCCCTGCATCCGCAATCCCGGCAATGTCGAAATGACCCGGCTGACCGTGGCGGAGGAACTGGCCAAACTGGACGCTGCCCGCGGGCTGAACGAGGAAATTGCAGAAGCCGTAGAAGACCTAAGCGGCCCGGCAGACGAGGGGGTCACTTGGCGTCTGAGCGAAGCAGCCCGCGCCGCCGACATGGCCCGGCGCAGCGCACAAGAAGACAACAACGGTGAATTTGACGTTGGCGACAACGGCATGACCATGGACCGCGATGAGCGCAGTGCACTGGATGCGCTGCTCGGAACGATTAAATATGAGAAGTCGAAGGGTCGCGGATGAGGCATCAGCGTGGCCCATTTGCAGGACTTTTTGAAAATGCTGGGCAACGGGTTTAAGAATCACCAATAACCCCGCATGATTCGGAAAACCGAATCGTCTGCGGATGATTCGCGCTGACGCGCTGAAGGAGCATGAGATGGCTGCCAAAGATACGAATGACGACGCAAAGAGCAACGATTCAGAGGCTGGCCACTCGCTCGATATGAGCCAAGCCGCCGTGAAAAAGATGATCGGTGAGGCCCGCGAAAAGGGCTATATCACCTACGATCAGCTGAACACGGTGCTGCCGCCCGATCAGGTCAGCTCGGAACAGATCGAAGACGTGATGTCGATGCTCTCGGAAATGGGCATCAACATCATCGAGGATGAGGAAGCCGAAGAGGAAGAGAACAAAGGCTCGACCGAAATCGCGACGACTGAATCCAACCGCGATGTGGCGCTGTCTTCGGGTACCTCTGAGAAACTTGACCGTACCGACGACCCGGTGCGCATGTACCTGCGCGAGATGGGCAGTGTTGAGTTGCTCAGCCGTGAGGGCGAGATCGCCATCGCCAAGCGGATCGAGGCTGGCCGCAACACGATGATTGCCGGGCTGTGCGAAAGCCCGCTGACGTTTCAGGCGATCACCATCTGGCGCGACGAGCTTTTGTCCGAAGACATTCTGCTGCGTGACGTGATCGACCTTGAAGCGACATTTGGTACGCAGATGGGCGATGAGGAAGAGACCACACCCGTCGTCGCCCCCACCGCTGGGAGCGAAACCAAGAGCGAAGACTCGAAACCCGAGTACGACGCTGACGGTAATCCGATCTCTTCCGACGATGACGACGATGAGGACGAACAGGCCAACATGAGCCTCGCGGCCATGGAAGCGGCACTGAAGCCTCAGGTCCTCGAAGCGCTCGACATCATCGCGGATGATTACGAAAAGCTCAGCGCGATGCAGGACAGCCGCATCTCGGCCACGTTGAACGAGGACGGCACGTTCAGCAAAGAGCAGGAAGCAACCTACCAAAAGCTGCGCTCTGAGATCGTGCTCTTGGTGAATGAGTTGCACCTGCACAACAACCGTATCGAAGCCCTGATCGATCAGCTTTACGGCATCAACCGCCGCATCATGCAGATCGACAGCGCGATGGTGAAACTCGCCGACCAAGCGCGCATCAACCGCAAGGAATTCGTCGACAACTACCGCGGCTACGAGCTTGATCCCAATTGGATGGAGCGGATGGCCGAAAAGTCCGGTCGCGGTTGGCAGATGTTTATCGAACGCTCATCTGACAAAGTGGATGAGCTACGCGCCGACATGGCGCAGGTTGGTCAGTACGTCGGTCTCGACATCTCTGAATTCCGCCGCATCGTGCAGCAGGTTCAGAAGGGCGAGAAAGAAGCCCGTCAGGCCAAGAAGGAAATGGTCGAGGCGAACCTGCGCCTCGTCATCTCCATCGCCAAGAAGTACACGAACCGCGGCCTGCAATTCCTTGACCTTATTCAGGAAGGCAACATCGGCCTGATGAAGGCCGTGGACAAGTTCGAATACCGCCGCGGCTATAAATTCTCGACCTACGCGACATGGTGGATCCGTCAGGCGATCACCCGTTCCATCGCCGACCAAGCGCGCACCATCCGTATTCCGGTGCATATGATCGAGACGATCAACAAGCTGGTCCGTACCGGTCGCCAGATGCTGCACGAAATCGGCCGCGAGCCGACGCCAGAGGAACTGGCCGAGAAGCTGCAAATGCCGCTCGAAAAGGTCCGCAAGGTGATGAAAATCGCCAAAGAGCCGATTTCTCTCGAAACGCCAATCGGCGACGAGGAAGACAGCCAACTGGGCGACTTCATCGAGGATAAGAA
Organism: Sulfitobacter dubius; assembly: GCF_900113435.1. Lineage (GTDB taxonomy): Bacteria > Pseudomonadota > Alphaproteobacteria > Rhodobacterales > Rhodobacteraceae > Sulfitobacter > Sulfitobacter dubius. Next base: position 70,597 of record NZ_FOPG01000001.1, read on the forward strand.
CGCAGTTCTGCCGCTGGATTCCGCCATTCAGGAAAACCTGAAGGAAACCACCACCCGCGTGCTGTCCTCGCTCACCCCACGCGAGGAGCGTGTCCTGCGGATGCGGTTCGGCATCGGCATGAACACCGACCACACGCTCGAAGAGGTTGGTCAGCAGTTTTCGGTGACCCGCGAACGTATTCGTCAGATCGAAGCCAAGGCGCTTCGCAAGCTGAAACATCCCAGCAGGTCACGCAAACTACGCTCCTTCTTGGATCAATAAGACAACGCGCGGCCCCAGTGGCCGCGCATTCTTTTGTTGGGTGGTCTTTGACCTGCTCCGCGAGACGCTTACATCTAGGGGATACCGTCGAAAGGATCCCTCCGATGCGCAAAATCGCTCTCACGCTTATATGTCTGCTACCGCTGCAAGCCGCCGCGCAGGCTTACCGTGCCGAGAACTGGCTGACTGTCGTGCCGCTTACGTCGCGCGACTTTGAGGTGATCGAAGACCGCGGCGCAGGCGCGCGGCAACTATGGTGCGCAGCAGCGGATTTTGCAGAGAACGTCCTTGGTCTGCCAAAGGACGAACGGCTTTTCATTAAAACTCCGCGTGGCCCTTCGGTAAGTGGTGTGGGCCGTATCGGTGTCGTTTTTACCACCGACCCAGAGCGGGTGAGCGGCGACACGGGGCAATCCTATTCCGTCACCGTGCGCCGCGCCGGGGAGAACTTGCCAAGCCACCACGCGCGGCAGTTCTGCCTAGACCGGCTGATTGAGCTAGAGGATTTCTGAGAGGGAGCTGCCCTTTTGGCCGTTGTCACCGCCACGGGTTCGGGCCTAACCTGCGGGCAAATCAGCAGCGGATTGATCTTATGCGCCTATTCTATGCCACTGCCATATGCGCCGTTACGGCCAGCCAAGCGCTGGCCCTTTGCGCGCCTGAAAGTACCATTGTCCTAAGTTGTACAACCAACGGCGGGACAGATCATCTGGATGTATGCATCAGCGGGGATAGCGTCACTTATCGCTACGGTCCCGAAAGTGCGCCGGACCTCACACTGACGACGACAGTGGCGCGGCTAGAACACCAACCATGGCCGGGTATCGGCCGCGCGATTTGGGAGGCGGCGACCTTTCGCAATGGTGCGTTTTCTTATGAGGTCTACAGTTCCTACGACAAATTCGATCAGATCAGCGATGGCGGCGTGACAGTCTATCAGCAAGACAATGAAGTTGCCTCTCTCGCCTGCGATGCGGGCTCAGTGAAATTGGGGCTTTTTGCGGTCGGCGATGCGAAAGAGGCGGCGGGCCAATGCTGGGATCCTGAGGCACAGATTTGGGGGCAGTGCTAACGCATGCAGACGGATTTTTCTATCCAAACGCGCGGTCAGGCGCTTTATGAGTTTACCGATGACGTTGGCCGCTGGCTTGCAGGACAGGGGGATGGGTTGTTGACGCTGCTGGTGCGCCACACTTCCGCATCGCTACTGATACAGGAAAACGCCGATCCGGACGTGCAGCGCGATTTGCTGGCGTATTTCGCTCGACTTGTGCCGCCGACCAGTGATCCTCAGATGTCCTATTTGACCCATGTTTTGGAGGGGCCAGACGACATGCCCGCACATATTAAATCCGCCATGCTGCCGGTCAGTCTTAGCATTCCGGTCATGCACGGGCGCATGATGTTGGGCACTTGGCAGGGCATTTACCTCTTTGAGCACCGCGACGCGCCGCATCAACGGCAGGTCGCGGCGCATTTTCGGCCTGACTAACCGCCAGGCCGGTGCGTGCGTTAATCCGTGGGCATCAGATGGATTTCGCGGATCGATGCGCGCGCGGGGGCCTCTAACGCGTGCATGACCGCTGCAGCCACGTCTTCGGGGTGCAGCTTTTCCGGCTTGGCCTCGTCAAAGAACGCGGTATCGACCATGCCGGGGGACACAACCATGCAGCGCCCGCCCCATTCGGCCATCTCTTCGGCCAGATTGCCTGCGAAGCCGTGGATGAACCATTTGGTGGCGCCGTAGATCGACCCTTGAATATGCACACGCCCGGCGGCGGAGCCGGTGACGACATATTGCCCCGTAGACTTGCGCAGATGTGGCATGGCGGCATGGGCGGTATAGAGGGCGCCCATGATATTGAGGTCGACCATTGCCTTCCAATCCTGCGGATCGCCGTTCTCTGTGCCCGCAGGGCTGGTGCCGCGCCCGGCATTGGCAAAGGCGGCATCGACCCCGCCAAAGTGATCGGTCAGCTTGTCGAGCGCCTGTTTCTGCGCGTCGTAGTCCGTGGCATCGCCCACAAGCACCAGCGCTTGATCGCCAATCTCGGCGGCAAGGTCTTTCAACCTGTCTTCGCTGCGGGCGAAAAGGCCGATGTTCCAACCTGCTTTGGCGGCGGCACGGGCAGTGGCTGCGCCGATCCCGCTGGAGGCGCCGGTGAGGAAAAGTGTCTTGGTCATGAAGTGCTCCGTTTATACTCTTCACAGATCAACGCGGGGGCAGAGCGTTGGGTCCATGACACATTTTTGAACGCAACATCTAGCTGTGGAAATCTTCTCTACCCAAAACCCTGCGGCTCCCCTATAAGTTTTGACAAGAGGGCCGCGCGCCCCACAAGTGAGGCAGGATGAAGAGGGGGACGGCCCATGCGCTGCCCGTTTTGCGGAAATATCGACACCCAAGTGAAAGACAGCCGCCCGGCCGAGGATCACGTCTCGATCCGGCGCAGACGGTTCTGCCCGGCTTGCGGGGGTCGCTTCACCACCTATGAACGGGTGCAACTGCGCGATCTTGTGGTGATCAAAACCTCTGGCAAGCGCGAGGACTTTGACCGCGACAAGCTGGAACGCTCGATCCGCATCTCCATGCAAAAACGCCCCATTGATCCGGAACGTATCGATCAGATGATTTCCGGCATCGTGCGCCGATTGGAAAGCATGGGCGAGACCGACATCAGCTCGAAACATATCGGTGAGATCGTGATGGAAGCGCTCGCCCGGATCGACACCGTGGCCTACGTGCGTTTCGCCTCTGTTTACAAGAATTTCCAAGCAGCGGATGATTTCGACAAATTCGTTCAAGAACTGCGCCCCGACGCCCTTCCCGAAGAGTGACGGACGATAGAGTGAGCGACGCGCGGTTCATGGCGCTGGCGCTGTCCTTGGGGCGGCGCGGGCAGGGCAATGTTTGGCCCAATCCGGCGGTCGGCTGTGTGATCACCCAAGGCTCCCGCATCGTTGGGCGCGGGTGGACACAGCCCGGCGGGCGGCCCCATGCAGAGCCGCAGGCGCTGGCGCAGGCCGGTGAGGCCGCGCGGAGGGCGACGGTTTACGTCACGCTTGAGCCTTGCTCTCACCATGGCAAAACACCTCCCTGTGCACAGGCATTGATTGATGCGGGTGTCGCGCGGGTGGTGATCGCCACACAGGACGATGACGCGCGGGTCAACGGTCGCGGCATTGCGATGCTCCGCACAGCGGGAATTGAGGTTGAGGTCGGGGTGCGCGAGTCTGAGGCCCGCGCCGATCATGCCGGGTTCTTCTGCCGCACTGATCTGGGCCGCCCGATGCTGACGCTGAAGCTCGCCAATTCTTTTGACGGGCGCATTGCCACAGGCACTGGGGAAAGCCAATGGATCACCGACGCCCCGGCGCGGCGGCTGACCCATGCCATGCGTAGCCGTCACGACGCGGTGATGGTTGGCGCGGGCACGGCGCGTAAGGATGACCCAAGCCTTACGGTACGGGGCTTGGGCGTGGCACATCAACCGGCCCGCGTTGTGGTTTCACGCAGGCTTGACCTGCCGTTGATGGGGCAGTTGGCGCGGACGGCTTCTGATATTCCTTTGATCCTCTGCCATGGTAGCGACGCTGATCCGGCGCTTGTGCGCACGTGGTCCGACCTCGGCGCAACTTTGCTGCCCTGCGCGGCACGGGGCGCGCAGTTGGACCCTGTGGATGTATTGCGCCAGTTGGCCACCCATGGGCTGACGCGGATTTTCTGCGAAGGCGGCAGCGCCTTGGCGGCGTCTTTGATCGAGGCCGATCTGGTGGACCGTTTGGTAGGCTTTACTGCCGGGCTGCTGATCGGGGCCGAGGGGCTGCCGGGGATCGGCGCGCTTGGCCTGTCGCGCTTGGCCGAAGCACCGCGTTTCGCGCTGCAATCGAGCCAGCAGATCGGACCGGACCTGCTGCATGTCTGGCGGCGCAACGCTCCGGCCTAATCGCTACCGCCGCCAAAGATGGCTCTGGCTGGCAAAGACCCCTTGGAGTTTCGACAGCAGCCGATTGCCCAGCCCTGCGCGGGGCATATGCCCGGTGGCGAGCCGTTCGACCACGACTTCGACCGGACAAGGCTGGCCGCTGACAGGATCACGGTAGCGCGGGTAGTCGATGAGCGCGGCATGTACCAACCCCTCCAGCGTAACACGCGCGCGGCGGCGCGGCGGCACGTCGCCGTGGTCTTCGGTCAGGCCCCAACCTGCGTAGAAGGGCGCGCCCAAGGTAACGACCGGCACGCGGCGCAGGAGGGCTTCGAACCCCAGAAGCGAGGTCATGGTCCAGACCGCGTCGACTTGGCTCAGCAGGGCCATCGGGTCGGCGTGGTGGAGGATAAGATCGGCCTGTCCTGCATCGGTCGCACCTTTGCGCAGCCCAGCTTCGACATCGGGGTGGGGTTTATAGAGGATCACCGCATCAGGGTTGGCGGCGCGGGCGGCGGCGAGCAAAGCCGCGTTGGTGCGCACCCCGCTTGTGCCCGTAAGGATCGAGGCGTCATCCTCCACCTGACCCGGCACCAGAATGCGGCGGCCCTGCGGCAGGTCGGGCGCGGCCCCGCCGAGGTTGTATTTGCTCAGGCCCGCCCCGGTGAGCGTTTCAATCAGGGCGCAGGCGCGGGCATGTTGGTCAGGGCGTAGGTCAGCGCGCTTTTCGATCCATTTTTCCAACCGGCTCGGCCCTTCGGGATCGTAGTAGATTCCCAGATCATCGCAGACCAATGACAAAGGCGGCACCAGTTCGGCGCCAAGGCCACGTGAGCGCAGAAACCCATCCTCCACCTGCAGGGCACCCGTTGGCGCGGTGTCAGCCTTGCTGGCCCAGACCATGGCGCGGCGGGGGGGCGCAGGCACCTCAGGCCGGCCTTTACGAAAGCGGATTGGGGTCGGCTGGCCGAAGAACTGCTGCAATGGGCGACGCTTCCACAGGCGCATGCCCCAAGCGTCCCAGCCGGTATGATCCTCACGCCATGCGCGGGCCTGCGCGGCGAGGGAGGTAACGGCGGTTTCAAAGCTGCCGAGCCGGTCGCGATAGGGATCGTACCATGCGGGATAAAGGATCATCGCCGCTGCAAAAAGCTGCGCACGGGTGAGGCGGCGCTGGCGGCGTTGGACGGGGAATTCATCCTCCGTCAGACCCCATCCAGCGTAGAAAGGCTGGCCAAAGACGCGCGGCCTGTGCCCGGCAAAAATCGCCTCGAACCCCATTTGCGAGGAAACGGTATAGACGCCAACCGCCCCTTCGAACAGCGTCCAAGGGCTGACCGGATCGGTCAGCAGGGTGATGCGGTCGTTAGTGTCCTCGGGGCCGAAATGGCCGGGACGATATCCCTGTGCCGTTTCGGGATGGCTCTTGATGATGACCCGCGCGCCGGGGTGTTCTTCTTGCGCGAAAACGAGCATCTCCAGAAACCGCCCGCGATCCGCGCCTGAGGCAGTCACGGAGGCATCGCCGCGCGTCTGGTCGATCACAAGCACATAGCCGGGATCGGGCGTAGGCGTGTCCGCGTCAAAACCTGCATATTTGGTCAGATGCGCTTCGGCCAACTGCGCCATGCCGCCCCGTGCGCGGTCGAGAAGTGCGGTGTCGTCGAGCGGGTGATGGGCAAGAAGCTTTTCAAGGTCCGAGGGCTGGGCAGGGTCGAAATGCGCGCCCCGGCTGTCGATCAACAGGCCCAAGGGCGGCTCTCCAGCGCGACCGGGGTGGAGGGAGCGCAGCCAAGCGTCCTCGACCCGGATCACCGGCACATCGCGCTTTGCCGCCACGGCCAGCCCACGGTGCGCGGTGGGGGAGTTGCCCCAGACTGCCACGGCATCGCCGGGGCCGGGCAGGCCAAGCCGCAGGGAATGGCCGGACAACTGCAAAATGCGCCGCATCCGGCGCTGCGTCAGAAACCCCCCGTTATATACGAAAAGCCGCCGGCTCCTTTCGGGACCGGCGGCGGGAGAGAAATATGGGTCAGCTTCAAAGGCCACCGGCGTGGATCAGCCGCTGGTGAGCGATGTGATGCTGTCTGCCGACCCTGCGGTGCCAGTGATGGCCGAGATCACCTTGCTCCACTGGGTGAAGGGCGCCTCAGTGACATAGATCGTGTCACCATCGCGGATCACGAAGTCACGGGCCATAAACATGCCGTTGGGCTTGGTCAGATCGGTCACATAGACCATACGCTGCGCGCCGGTTAGATCACTGCGGCCCAGCACCTGCTCGGCGACTTCCTCAGGCTCGTTGCGGAACACGAAGACGCCTGTGGGGTCGGCCGAGAGTGGGCTGAGGCCGCCCACTTGCGCGATGCCTTCCAAAAGCGAGAGGTTTTGCGACTCAAACGGCACGCGGGCCTGACCGCCGGTGGCACCGAGGGCGGTGAAAGAGCGTGTGTCTTCCTCGACCAGAATGCGGTCGCCCGGGCGCAGCGCGATGTCCAACTCAGGGTGGTCGTAGAGGTCTTGGAACCAGATTTTGCCGCGCTGGCCATTCCGGATCACGGTGACCTGCGCAATTTCGGGAATGATGGTCACACCGCCTGCGCGCGCCAACATGGCGGCCAGTGTGCGGGTGGGGCGCTCGATGGGATAGACGCCCTGCGCGCCTATGGAGCCAATGAGCGACACGGTTGAGCCATCGCCTGCCGCGCGGCGCACTTCGACCTGCGGATCGGGGGTCTGTTCGCCCAATTTCTGGGTAATGATGCGGCGGATCGCTTCGGGTGTGTTGCCAGCGGCACGGATGCGGCCCGCGTAGGGGATAAAGATAAAGCCTGCGCCATCGACCTGCACTTCTTCAAGCAGGGTGGCCGGCGCGCCTTCGACACCGAGTAGCGGGTCGTCCACGTTTTCGTAGACGGTGATGCCAAGGATATCACCCGGTTGGATCGTGTCAGAACCGACCCGGCCTGCGTTCTTGAAACTTTCCGAAAAGCCGAGTGCGGGGGCCACGGCGATGGCGCGGGTCACCCGGTCGTTCACGGCGATGACAAATGCATCCCCTTCGCGTTGAACTGAGCCTGCATAAATTTGCCGTTTGTTCGGCCCGACCTGTGGCAAACCACAAGATGAGATGACGGCCAATGCCGCCAGTGCTGCGACGGGACGCGCCCACCGGAATGTTACGGATTTCACTGCCCGGTCTCCTCGACCTGAATTATCTGCCTCGAAATCGCCAATTATCATGACGTATTACTTTGCAACTTAACGTAGCCTTTAGAAAAAATCTACAGGGGGGAATGGGTTAAGTCAGGTTACGACCCGCAACTGTTGCCGAGGGGCCGCGGTGCCTTGCTCAAGCGCATCGTAAGGGTCTTCTGCTGAGAGCATCATATCAACCACTTGGCGCAGCAACTGACGCCGCCCGCGTGCGGCATAGAAACCGCCCGGAACTTGCGAAGTTTCAAGCAGATAGCGGCGATAATCCTTATAGGCGCGGTTGTCGGGGCGGCTGGCCGTGGCAAAGAATTCGGGCAAGGGCTGGTCTGAAACGAACTCAGGCTGGGAGTAGACCGCGCTGCCAAAGACTTTAAGCGGAATGCCGCGCCAGAGCACCTGTTGCCCGGCGGTGGAGTTCACCGTGACCGCGCTGCGGGTGTCGTTCAAAAGTTGCGCAAGCTTGCCGCCACGCACGAAATGTACGCGGTCGGAAACTCCATGCGCGCGGGCCAGCCGCTTGACATCGCGCCGCACGGGCACGCGGCCGTCCTCCAGCGGATGCGCCTTGATGACGAGGTGGTGATGCTGCGGCGCGCCCTTGGCAAAGCCTTCGATCACAAGCTCTAGGAAATCGGCCATCGTGTCGAAGGGCGAATGCATCTGGAAAGAGGAATCATGCTCCAGTTGCAGCAGCGCCAGATGATAGGGAAAGCCGCCCAGCCGGATTTTTAGCGTCGCCAGAAGACGGTCAGCCGCCAGCACCGGCATCAGCAGCAGGCGCTTGAGGTAGAGGCGGAATTCCTTCGTCACCGGCAGGCAGCGGTGGGGTTTGAAATTGCGGTAGTCGCCGTTTCGGAACATCACGAACCAATGGTAGAGTGCGCCGTAAAAGATATGGTGCCGCATGTCGCCCCAGTGGCCGGGGGGCAGGGGAGCTTCCATGTCCGAGCGGGCGAGGGCAGCCTGCATTTGGGGAATGGTCATCTCCATCAGGCGCGAGTTGCCGTTTGAGCCGCCGCGCTCATAGGTGACCCAATAGGGCCGCATATAGCCTTCCTCGAAAACATGCACGGTGATGCCCCGGCGCTTGGCCTCGGCCACCGCTTCGGCGTGGATGGGGCGTGTGTCGCCGTAAAGCACGATGTCGGTGACCTGCTTTTCGTCCAGCAGGGTCGCAAAAGTCTGCGGCCAATCCTCAACCGTGCCGCGATAGGGGATGTAGGTCGACGGATGAAACCAAAAGGCCCGGTCGCCCGCGTTGAAGCCCACGCGCCAGACCTCAGCGCCCGCCCGGCGCAGCATCTTGCCCAGACTGTTGAAGAAAGGCCCATGCGGGCCTTGCAGGAACAGGAAGGTGCGGGTGGGGGCGGCGGTCACGATCATACAGGTCCTAAAACGGCGTGGTTTACCCTTAACCATCATATAAAAGGGGCGACAATGTGGCGTCGCCCGCTCTTGCCTGTGGCGGTGCGCGGGTTTACCACTGCGCCAAACTGCAAAGGAGCCTACCCATGTTCACCGGCATTATCACAGACGTTGGCACCGTGACCAAGCTGGAGCAGGAAGGCGACCTGCGCGCGCGCATCCAAACGGGCTATGACACCAGTGGCATCGACATGGGCGCCTCCATCGCCAGCGACGGGGTCTGCCTGACGGTCGTGGGGCTGGGCGATGATTGGTACGAGGTGCAGATCAGTGCCGAAACGGTGGCCAAGACCAACCTTGGCCAGCACTGGGCCGAAGGGCGGCGCGTGAACCTTGAGCGGGCGCTGAAGGTGGGCGATGAACTGGGCGGGCATATCGTCTCTGGCCATGTCGATGGCGTGGCCGAGATTATTGAGATGAAGGACGAGGGTGACAGCACCCGCGTGACGCTGCGCGCGCCAAAGGAACTCGCGCGGTTCATCGCGCAAAAGGGCTCGGTCGCGCTGAATGGCACCTCGCTCACGGTGAATGACGTCGATGGCTGCGATTTTGGCATCAATTTTATTCCGCATACCAAGGAGGTGACGACTTGGGGCGATGCGAAGGTAGGTGATCTGGTGAACCTCGAAATCGACACGCTGGCGCGTTACGTCGCGCGGCTGAACGAGATGTGACGCCGCGCCCTTCGGGACGCGCTCTGGCCAAGCGGCGCGGGTCAGGCTAAGAGCCGGGCAACAGATAGATGGAAACAGCCGATGCAATTTGACAAACCCGGACAGGTCGAGACAGGGCTGAGCGATGCGATTTCGCCGATCGAGGACATCATCGAAGACGCGCGCCAAGGCCGTATGTTCATTTTGGTGGACCATGAGGACCGCGAGAACGAAGGCGATCTGGTGATCCCGGCGCAGTTTGCCGATGCCGCCGCGATCAACTTCATGGCGACCCATGGGCGCGGGCTGATCTGTCTGCCGATGACCTCGGCCCGTGTCGATCACCTTGGTCTGCCGATGATGGCGGTGAACAACTCCTCCCGGCATGAAACGGCCTTTACCGTCAGCATCGAAGCGCGTGAGGGTGTCAGCACCGGCATCTCTGCCGCCGACCGTGCGTTGACCGTGGCGGTGGCGATTTCCGAGCAGGCTGGTTCGGCCGATATCGCCACTCCCGGTCATGTCTTCCCTCTGCGCGCCCGCGATGGTGGCGTGCTTGTACGGGCAGGGCATACCGAAGCGGCGGTCGATATTTCGCGACTTGCGGGGCTGCACCCTTCGGGCGTGATCTGCGAGATCATGAAGGACGACGGCGAAATGGCGCGTCTGCCCGATCTGGTGGAATTCGCCGCCGAACACGGGCTCAAGATCGGCACGATCAGCGATCTCATCACCTATCGCCACAAGCATGACAACCTGCTGGTGGAACGTGACAGCCGCACCGTCACCTCGGCCTATGGCGGCGACTGGCAGATGCGGGTGTTCTCCGATCAGATCACCGGCACCGATCATGTGGTGCTGACCAAGGGCGATATCTCAACCCCCGAGCCGGTGCTGATACGGACCCATGCGATCAATGCGCTAGAGGATATCCTCGGCCTCGGCCCTAGCCCGGCGGATGAATTGCCCCGCGCGATGCAGATCATCGCTGAAGAGGGCCGCGGCGCCGTGGTCCTGTTCCGCGACCCTTACCCGCGCCTCAAGCTGGACCCAGAGGATGACGACCGCCCGCGCACGATCAAACGCACCGGGCTGGGCGCGCAGATCCTGTCGTCGATGGGCCTGCATGAACTGGTCCTGCTGACCGACAATCCCGACACGCGCTATCTGGGCCTTGATGCCTATGCGCTGGAAATTGTGGGCACCCGGCCCATCACCACGGAGTAATCGCCATGGCTTCCGCCGAAGAACATACCATCCTGCCGCGCCCCAGCTTCGACGAACCGGTGAAGCTGCTGATCGTCGTCTCGCCCTATTATTCGGACATCGCGAACGGTCTGCTGACCGGTGCCAAGGCCGAGCTTGAGGCGGCGGGTGCCGCCTATGATCTCATTGAGATGCCCGGCGCGTTGGAGATTCCCACCGCCATCGGCATTTCCGACCGGGGCAGCAATTTCGACGGCTATGTCGCGCTTGGCTGTGTGATCCGCGGCGAGACCACGCATTACGAGACCGTCTGCAATGACAGCAGCCGCGCTCTGCAACTGCTTGGGCTGCAAGGGCTTTGCATCGGCAATGGCATCCTGACGGTCGAGAACAAGCAGCAGGCCGGGGTGCGCGCCGACCCTCAGGGGCAAAACAAAGGCGGTGGCGCGGCCGCTGCGGCCTTGCATCTTATCGCGCTCGCTCGTAAATGGGGCCGCCAGAGCAAGGGCATCGGGTTCAAGCCATTCGGGCAGGACACTTTGATGGCCGGCGACACGGATGGATCAAACCTCGCATGACCAGCAACGCGCTTTCGGGCAATCAGAAACGTAAGATGAAGTCGGCCTCGCGGCTCTATGCAGTGCAGGCGCTGTTCCAGATGGAGCATTCCGCGCAGACGGTCGATGTCGTGCGTCACGAATTCATCGACCACCGTTTCGGTGCCGTCTATGAGGGCGACGAGATGCAAGAGGGGGATGTGGATCACTTCTCTCGCGTGCTTGAAGATGCGGTGAACTATCAGGCGCCGATCGACCAGATGGCCAACCGCGCCATCGTCGCCAAATGGGCCATTGCCCGGATCGACCCGACACTGCGTGCGCTGTTCCGCGCCGCCGGGGCCGAGTTCCGCCATGACGACACGCCGCCGCGCGTGGTAATGAAAGAATACGTCGACGTGGCCCATGCGTTCTTCCCCGATGGGCGCGAGCCGAGCTTCGTCAACGCCGTGCTTGACCACATGGCCCGCGAAGCCCGTCCCGAAGCGTTCTAAAACCGGGAAGCGACCGGCCCAAGGGTCAGACCAATCAAATCAAATTGCAGCGAAGGGGGAGTGACGGGAACCGCACCTGCCGCTGCTGTTTTATATTCCCGAGGACCTGTATGTACAGGTGGGCGCCAGGTAACCGAACCAGGGCTCGGACAGAGCCAGCTCCCTCGGATTTGCTTAAGGCCACTGGAATGTAACGTTCACGAACAGGGCAGAACCCGTCTACCCCGATGTAGGCGGCGCAGGGGGCTGCGGCAAGGGGGCGAAGGTGGATTTCGCAAACTTCTCTGGGCCACTCAGTCTTCGGACGGAATAAAGCCGTAGCGACGCAACTCGTCGGGCAGCAGAACATAGATTTCGTCGGGCGGAGTCACCAGCGCATGCTGCATGACCAGCGGGTCGATCCCCATCTCATCAAGATAGCGCATTACCTCGCCTTGGCCGCGCTGGATATCCTCCACGGCGACAAAGGCGGGTAGGATCGTGCTTTCGCCAAAGTAATGCTGATGCACCCCGACCGAGGCGCTGTCGGGCACCGCGCGCGCCTCACCTGCGGCCAGCAGATAGGGGCAGGCGGAATAGCAGATGTCGCCGTCTCGCAGCGCGGTGTTGAACCCTTCGCGGCGCAGGTAGCGGCCCAGTTCCAGTGCGTCGCGGACCGATCCGCCGGGGGAGTTGAGGTAGATTTCCTGGGGCGCGGGGGACAGTTCGCTCAACTGCTTGACGATCCGCTCCGCATCGCCCGCCTCGATGGCCCCTTCCAACAGCGCCGCCCGCCCGCCCGAGACGGGGGTGAGCACCAGCCGGTCGGGCAGGGCGGTCTCGGGCATCGGCTGGCCGGGGTTTGGCGCGCGTTCAGGGCGGAAGCGGCGGGTCTGGTCGCCGGGGCGGATCGGCTCGGTCAATTCCGGGGCGCGCGGGCCAAAGCCCGGCAGGCGCAGCCCCGTGCCCAAGTCCCCCCAGAACAGCAGTACGGCAAGGCCCAACTGAAAGATCAAAACGCCAATCAGCACCCGCCCGACGATGGGCGGGCGGCGGGGGGCTTCCAGTTCAGCTGGAGTTTCCTCCGTCATGTGCTTTTGATCGGCGTGACATGGCCGGGGGCGTCTTCTCGCACAGCGTCATCGGGCGGAGGTGGGGCTTCGGCGGTGGAGCGTCTATGAGCCGGGCTTTCCTGCATCGCCACATCGACATCGCGCACGGCGGCAAGGGCGGCGCGCAGTTCCGCAAGGGTCAGGGTGTCTTCGACGGCCGCCCCTTCGCGGCCCGAACGGATCGCGCCTTGGGTTATGGCGAGGATCAACACCAGCACGGCGGGCAGCAGGTCAATCGCAATCGCCCCTGCCCAAGAGGGCACGAAGTTGCGCGCATAGAGGATCACCGCATCGGCGCTGGAGATCGGCGTATAGGTCGTGTCAGCGGCGGGCGGCATGGCCTGCACATCCTGTGCCGCGCGCTCCAGCGTGGCGGCGCGTTGGGCCAGCACTTCCAGAACCGAGGTGATCGTGGCGCCTTGGGCACCGCGCTGTTCTTCGTTGCTGCCATCTAACTCGGGCAGCACGACAGAGGCCGCCAGATCCTGCGCCGCGCGTTCAACCAGCGGGGCGACGGATAGCTGGCGTAGCCGGGTGATCAGCCCTGCCAGCCGCACGGCCTGTTCCGAAAACTCGACCGAGCGGGCCTCGACAGGGCCGGGTTCTACGGTAAGGGCGCGCATCCGGCTGAGGATTTGGTTTCCTTCGGCAAAGGCATCATTCACCAACGGCGTCTGGGTGGCGATTTGGGCCTCTAGGCCCGCCAGTTCCGCCGATTTCTGCCGTAGAACCCGAAACACCGCACCGCGACCGGCGAGGCCCGAAAGACTGCCTGCGGCTTCCTGTTCGCTGAGGTCTTCGAAACTTTGCCTAACGCGCGCCACGTCACGCTCAAGCCCTTGGGCGGAAAGGGCGATTTCATGGGTGCGCTCCAGCGCGCCTTGGTAGTCTTGCACGGTTTCAGCGAGGTGCTGCTCCACCGCTGCCGACCCGGCCAGTGCGGCGGCGTTGAGCCAGCTTGACATCGCGATGATCGCGACGGAGCCGAGGCCCATGGCCCCCAAAAGCCCCATCCGAGCCCGCGCGGTGCGCACAGCAGGGAAGAGCCGCAAAAGGTATGACCAAAAGACGAAGATACCCACCGAAACCGCCACGGAATAGGCGATCGCGGCAAAGGCGGACATTGCACCATTGTCGTCCAGCAGCGTTGAGACGCCAAGGTAAGTGTAGATCCCCGAGGCCACGGCCAGAACGCCAAGCGCTGTGCCCGAGAAGGTGTCGAGCCATGTCAGATGGCCCTCCAACTCACGGGCGTAACGCACACCGCGCGCCTGCGTCTCACTAATCGGTTCGCGGTCTGCCATGGAATCCCCTCGCTTTGCTTGTTCCAAGATAGGGGGCGGCAGGGAAATTACCAAACTTTCCAGTACTTCCTCTTGCGGGTGTTCACTAAATGTTCATATTTATCCCTATGATGGAGGCAGACATACAAAGGTTTCAGCCCGGCCAGCTTTTGGCGCGGGGGGTGATGCGGCATTTGGCCGATCTCGGTTTCGCCTGCGTTGAGGAATTGGTTCCGGCACGTGGCTTGCGCGTCGATGTGATGGCGCTTGGCCCTAAGGGAGAGATTTGGATCGTCGAATGTAAATCCTGCCGCGCCGATTTCATGGGCGACGCAAAATGGGAGGGCTATTTGGAATGGGCTGACCGGTTTTTCTGGGCCGTCGACAGCGATTTCCCGGTCGATCTGCTGCCAGAAGAAAGCGGCCTCATCATCGGTGACGCTTATGGCGCTGAGATTGTGCGAATGAGCGACCAGACCAAGCTTGCGCCCGCGCGGCGCAAGGTAATGGTGCAAAAGTTCGCGACCCATGCCGCCCGGCGCCTGCACAGGCTGCGCGATCCCGACATGGCGCCGAACTGGTCTTGAAGGACAGGGGGCCTAGCGGCCCTTTTTGCCCGCGCGGCTTGCAGCGGCCATGATTTCTTCCGCGATCTCGCGGGCTTCATCCGGGGTGAAATCCATCGGGATTTCCACACCGTCACCTTCAACAAAGAGACGGACCATCCCTTTGTCGGTCGGGCCGATTTGCAGGTTTGCTTCGATGTCGCGTTCGGTGTCGATGCCCATGGGAGCCTCCGGTTTGGTGGGGCTTATCGCTAGCGCGCTGCGGGTTGAAAGGCAAGCGATCTTGCGGCCATGCTGGCCTATGAAAAACAACAAGATTCGCACATTCGACCAAGGCGACCGGGATTGGCTTATTCGTCAGCATCAAGAGCATTACGCGCTTGAAGAGGGGTTCGATGACAGCTTTGGCGTACTCGTCACTCAGATCATTGATGAATTCCTGCGCGATCATGACCCCGGCTGTGAAAGGGGCTGGATCGCCCAAAAGGGGAACCAGCGGCTGGGGTCGATCTTTTGTGTGAAGTTAAACGCGCAGCGGGCAAAGCTGCGGCTCTTTCTGTTGGTTCCAGAAGCCCGAGGGCATGGGTTGGGGCAGCGAATGCTGCAAACCTGCATGAGGTTCGCCCGTGACCAAGGGTATGTAGGCATGCAACTTTGGACCCACGAATCCCACCTTGCTGCGGGTGCGCTCTATGCTCGAAGCGGTTGGGAATTGACCGATAGCCGTCCGGCGGTTTCATTCGGGAAAGCCAACGTTGAGCAGACTTGGGAAATTCTGCTCTAAAGCTGCAATTCTTCTGCGCCTGAGGTCTTGCATTCCTCTGCTACGGGCGCTAAATCCGCCCCAGTGCCGCCTTAGCTCAGTTGGTTAGAGCGCTTGATTGTGGATCAAGAGGTCCCTGGTTCGAGACCAGGAGGTGGTACCATCCCCCCCCATTTAGTTCTGGCGACGTGTGCGGTTGAGATCGTTTCCAAGCGATGCTGGCAATTCAATTGTTAGGGTGGAAAAGCGGGGCGCTTACCCCGCGTTGCCGAACGGCTTAGCCCAGCTTCATCACGATGCAGGTGGTTGAGCCTGTGGCGTAGAGCTTGCCATCCTGAACCCCGCGGATTTCCCCATGCGCGATGCCGGTGGAGCGGCCAACGTGGTCGGTGACACCGATGCAGTCGATCTCCATTCCCAATGGCAGACCGCGCAGGATGTTAATTTTGTATTCCAATGTGGTGTAGACCGATCCGCGCGGGACTTTCGTCATCACGGCGCAGGCCATCGCTGAATCAAGCAGCGTGCCGTACCAGCCGCCGTGCACCGTACCCATTGGATTGGTCATGCTAAAGCTGGGCGCGCCCCGAAAGACGATGCGGCCCTCTTCGACCGAATGCAGTGTATAGCCCATGGTTTGCCCGATGGGCGGACCGGGGTTGGTGCCGTCCAAGATCGCCTGCATGAATTCCAGCCCCGAAAGTTTCAGGGCCTCAGATTGAGATAAAAGGTCGGCAGGGCTTTGGGCGATACGGGGCATGGTCTTCTCCGGCAAATGGTTGCTGCGGAGGATACGCCCGAGGGGGGCAGGGGCAAGCCCCTGCGCACCTGTAGTTTTGCTTACGCGACGTCCGAAAGATCGACCTGCGGCGTCACGCCAATGGCACGACAGACATCGCGGGTCAGCTCGGCGCGGTTGAGCGTGTAGAAATGCAGCGCATCCACGCCTTCGTCGATCAGATCGCTGCACAGTTCGGTGCACATCGCTTGGGCCAGCAGATCGTGCCGGTCATCGCGGATCGCCGCTTCATAGGCTTGGTCGACCCATTCCGGGATTGGCGTGCCGCATTTGACGGCGAATTTGCGGGCCGAGGTCCAGTTGACCACTGGCAGGATGCCCGGTGTGATCGGCTTGTCGATCCCTGCCTTCACGCAGGCATCGCGGAACCGTAGGAAAGTCTCGGCTTCAAAGAAGAACTGGGTGAGCGCCTCATCGGCACCGGCGTCGAACTTGCGTTTCAGCCAGTCGATATTTGCCTGCTGGTCCGCCGCTTCGGGGTGCGGATCGGGATAGGCCCCGACGCGGATGGTGAATTTCCCAGTTTTGGCCAGTGCTTCGATCAACTCGCAGCTATCGGCGAAGCCTTCGGGGTGGGGCGTAAATTTGTCGGTGCCTGCCTGCGGATCGCCGCGCAGGGCGACGATGTCTTTGATGCCCGCTTCGGCGAATTTATCCGCGACTTCCATGGTTTCCGCGCGGGTGGCCCCCACGCAGGTCAAATGTCCGGCGACCGGCAAGCCGGAGGTGCGGTGCAATACATGGGCCGAATCATGGGTCAGATCGCGGGTGGTGCCGCCTGCGCCATAGGTGACCGAGAAGAAGCGCGGCGCAAGTGGGGCCAGCGCCTGAGCCGCATCCCACAGTTTGAACGCCGCGCCGACGGTGCGGGGCGGGAATACTTCGAAGGAAACAGCAGGCGTGGTCATCGAGAGATCCTTTTGGCGGTTTCACGTCTTGTCTCACATTCATCGCTGTGAGACAAACTCATAACATTCATCTTGAACATGAGTAATGCCTCACATGCACATTGAGTTCCGTCACCTGCGCACGATTAAGGCCATCCACGAGGCGGGCGGGCTGGCCCGTGCGGCGGATCAGATGAATATCACGCAGTCGGCTTTAAGTCACCAGGTGAAGGGGTTGGAGGATCAGGCGGGGGTCGAATTGTTTGTACGGCGCTCGAAACCGTTGAAACTGTCCCCGGCGGGGCAGCGGCTGTTGAAGCTCGCCCAGCAGGTGTTGCCGCAGGTCGAGGCGTTGCAAGATGAGTTCTCGGGCCTGCGGGCGGGCAGCACGGGGCGGATGCATATCGCCATTGAATGTCACGCTTGTTTCGAATGGCTCTTCCCGGTGCTGGAGCAGTTTCGCCGCCATTGGCCGGATGTAGATGTAGATATTCGCCCCGGACTGGCCTTTGACGCGCTGCCCGCGCTGCTGCGCGAAGAGGTGGATTTGGTGGTGTCGTCCGATCCCGAAGAACTGCCCGGCGTCGAGTTTGTCGAACTCTTCGATTACAATCCGGTTTTTGTGGCGTCCCAGAGCCACCCATTGGCCGAAAAACCCTTTGTCGAGGCAGCGGATTTTCGCGGTGAAACGCTGATTACCTATCCGGTAGAGCGCACGCGATTAGATGTGTTCAGCCAGTTGTTAATCCCGGCCAAGGTCGAGCCTGCTGCGATCCGGCAGGTGGAGCTGACGGCGGTGATTTTGCTGCTGGTGGCGTCGAATAGGGGGGTGTCTGTCTTGCCCGATTGGGTGGTGCGCGAGGTGAAATATTCGTCTGATTATGTGACGCGGCCTTTGACGGCGCAGGGCATCACGCGCAGGCTTTACGCGGCGGTGCGCAAGGATGATTTGGGCAAGCCGTTTATGAATGAGTTGCTGAAACTGGCCGGGCAGGAGGCACGCAAATTGCAGCAGGCCTAAGGCAACTGAGGAGGGCCAAGGGCCGATGCGCCCTCCCGCAGTGCGGAACGACGCATGCAGCATCGTCTGTGGTTAATTCACCTTAACGATAGCCTTCCCAGTGTTTCCACCGTTCAGCATGTCGATAAATGCCTGAGGTGCATTCTCCAGCCCTTCGGTGATGTCTTCTTTGACCTTCACACGGCCATCGGCGACCATAGGGGCCACTTCTCGGTGAAATTCGGGCATCTTGTCCCAGTGGTTTGCGATGATAAAGCCGCGGACGGTGAGGAAATTCACCAAGATCGTGCGCCACAAACGCGGCGCGGTAAGTCCGGCACCTTCGGCATCGGCACCAAGCCCGCCCGCATTATACCATGCGATCATGCCACAAAGGGGGATACGGCCATGCGCGTTCATCAGTGGAAATACCGAGTCGAGCACCTTGCCGCCGACATTCTCGTAATAGATGTCGATCCCATCTGGGGCCGCTTCTTTCAGCGCTGCACGTAGGGATTTGGCATCGTCATAGGCGCGATGGTCCAGACAGACATCGAAACCGAAATCGCGGGTTGCGATCTCACATTTCTCGGGTCCTCCGGCGATGCCGACGGTGCGCAGCCCTTTGGCCTTGGCCAGCTGCCCAACAATGGACCCGACCGGCCCGGTGGCTGCCGCCACGACGAGGGTCTCACCCTCTTTGGGCTGACCGATGTCATTCAAACCATACCAGCCTGTCAGCCCCGGCATCCCCAAAACGCCAAGCGACGCGGTGATTGGCACGCCATCAGCATCCACCTTTTGACATTGCTTGGCCGGGGCAACGCCGTGGGTGGCCCAACCAAATCCGCCAAAGGCAAAATCGCCGACAGCAAAGCTCGGGTCATTCGAGGCGATCACCTTGCCGACGCTGCCACCTTCCATCAGCCCCCCGATGGGCACCGGCGCGGCATAGGATTTCGCATCGTCCATCCGACCGCGCATATAAGGATCAAGCGACATGTAATGCACTTCGACCAGGATTTCGCCATCGCCAGGTTGGGGCAAATTTGCGCTTTCCAGACGGAAATTCTCGGGCGTGGGGGCACCATCTGGGCGGCTGGCGAGGACGATTTTTTGCATTTGGTCAGGCATGGGGTTTCCTTCGTGCTTATTGCTACGGGTCCAAGGTGTTATTTCCTTTGTCGAAAACAACCCGCACGTCGCACAAGGCCTATCGGCGGCGCGGATTTCTGCCCCCTTGGCAATTGCGCTCTTGCGCCCTATACGTCCCGCCTTATCCATCAAAGGGCGCGAACAATGATCGGCAGTGCGAATCTTAACATCATGATCAAAGCGGCACGCAAAGCGGGGCGTGCATTGGTCAAGGATTTCCGCGAGGTCGAGAACCTTCAGGTCTCGGTCAAAGGTGCGGGTGATTTCGTGACCAAAGCCGACATTGGCGCCGAGAAGATCATCAAAGACGACCTGATGGGCGCGCGCCCGACCTACGGCTGGCTGGCCGAAGAGGGCGGCGAGGAAGAGGGCCAAGACCCAACGCGCCGTTGGATCGTCGACCCGCTGGATGGCACGACCAACTTCTTGCACGGCCTGCCGCATTGGGCCGTCTCCATCGCGCTGGAGCATAAGGGTGAGATCGTCGCTGGTGTGGTTTTCGACCCTGCCAAGGATGAGATGTTCTTTGCCGAAAAAGGCACTGGCGCTTGGATGAACGAAAGCCGCCTGCGGGTGTCGGGCCGTCACCGCATGATTGAATCGATCTTTGCCACGGGCTTGCCTTTCGGTGGCCGTGCCGATCTTCCCGAAACGCTGAAGGATCTGGGCCGTCTCTTGCCCGTCTGCGCTGGTGTGCGCCGCTGGGGCGCTGCTTCGCTCGATCTCGCTTACGTTGCTTCGGGCCGCTACGATGGGTTTTGGGAGCGTCGTTTGAAACCGTGGGATGTGGCCGCAGGCATGTTGATCGTCAAAGAGGCCGGTGGCCTTGTAGAGGCGATCCGTCCTGAGCGTAACATCCTGCAGCACGGCGAGATTATCTGCTCGAACGAGCCGATCTATTCGACCTTCGCCAAAACGATCCGCGGCTGATTATTCGATCGGGATCGTCTGACGCAATTCGCCGGTCAACTGGTCAAAGATCAGGATTTCGTCCGCGTCCGTCACCACCGCATACCAGCCGCGCCCTTGCGTGAATGCCTGGGCGCTGCTGCCATCGGGCAGGGTGATGCTGCGCGGCATGGTCGGGCCTTGATCGCTCAGACGGGTGACAAGCGCGAAGATCAGCACTAGAACCCCGCCAATCATCACGACGGTCAAGACCGTCACCATCCGCCGCAGAAACCGCAGGTTCGCCGGTTCATCAGGGTTGTCCGTGTCCATGTCTCACCGCCGCATTGATTTCATTTTGGGCGATAGCCCGCCCGCCCGTCTTGATAAGGCGCTGGCCCGCGATGTGCCAGAGGAAGCGAACCTGTCGCGCACGCGATTGGGCCGGTTGATCGAAGAGGGGGCTGTGACCGTGGACGGTGCAGTGGTGCAAGACCCCCGAGCCAAGGTGGCCGAAGGTCAGGTGGTGCATATCTCCGTTGAGGAAGCGGCGGAAAGCCATATCTTGCCCGAGGATATTCCCCTGTCGGTGGTGTTTGAGGATGCTGACCTCATAGTGATCGACAAACCTGCCGGCATGGTGGTGCATCCCGCCCCGGGCTCGCCTTCCGGCACGCTGGTTAACGCCTTATTGGCACACTGCGGCGATGATCTCTCGGGCGTGGGCGGGATGAAGCGGCCCGGCATCGTGCACCGAATTGATAAGGACACCACCGGGCTGCTGGTTGTCGCCAAATCCGACGCAGCGCATCACGGGCTGGCCGCGCAGTTCGAAAAACATACGGTTGAGCGGTACTACCAAACGCTTGTCTACGGTGTGCCGGATGCCAATGACCCGCGTCTGCGCGGTGTTAAGGGCGCATCCTTTGAGGCGGGAAACATCCTGCGTATGACCACCCAACTGGCGCGGCATAAGACCGATCGACAGCGACAGGCGGTGCTGTTCCAAGGCGGTCGCCACGCCGTGACCCGTGCTCGCACGATAGAGCGTTTCGGCACGCCCGCCGTTCTGGCGTTGCTGGAATGCTGGCTGGAGACAGGCCGCACGCATCAGATTCGCGTGCATATGTCCCACGCGGGCCACGGGCTGGTGGGGGATGCGACCTATGGCGGGCGGCGCAAGCTGGCCAAAGCGGCCTTGCCCGAGGACACCGCCGAGGCCATTCGCGCCTTTCCGCGTCAGGCACTTCACGCGGCTGTTTTGGGGTTTGAGCATCCTGTGACGGGCGAAAACCTGCGTTTTGAAGCCCCGCTACCGCCGGATATGGCAGCGCTGCTTCAACTGCTGCGTGAGGGGCCTGTCGACCCTTCGGCGTGACCCCGCCACCCCAAGGAACCACCCAGGCACGGGTTACGTTTTATTCACAGAAGCTGTGCAATCTTGAACAAAAGCGTGAACGCTTCTGTCTTGAAAGCACGAAGGGGGCCGCCCATATTGCATGTTAAGCGAAATAACATAGGCCTCGGTCAAACTGAGGAAAGGGACAAGACATGGCAAATTATGCAAATCTGCCCGCACCAACACCAGAAGGCGGGCTGAACCGCTATATGCAAGAGATCCGCAAGTTCCCCCTGCTGGAGCCTGAGGAAGAGTACATGTTGGCCAAACGTTGGGTCGAAGAACAAGACACCGAAGCGGCCCACAGGATGGTGACATCTCACCTCCGTCTCGCTGCAAAAATCGCGATGGGATATCGGGGCTATGGTCTGCCGCAGGCCGAGGTGATCTCGGAAGCGAACGTTGGCCTGATGCAAGCTGTTAAGCGTTTCGATCCGGAGAAGGGCTTCCGCCTTGCCACCTATGCGATGTGGTGGATCCGCGCGTCGATCCAGGAATATATCCTGCGGTCGTGGTCGCTGGTGAAACTAGGCACGACATCGGGTCAGAAGAAACTGTTTTTCAACCTGCGCAAAGCCAAGAACAAGATCGGCGCGCTGGAAGAAGGTGATCTGCGTCCTGAAAATGTGGCAGAGATCGCTACCCAATTGGGTGTGACCGAAGCCGAAGTCGTTTCCATGAACCGTCGGATGTCGGGCGGCGATGCATCTTTGAATGCCACTGTCGGTTCCGAAGGCGAAGGAACGATGCAGTGGCAGGATTGGTTGGAAGATGAAGATGCCGACCAAGCGGGCGACTACGCTGAGCGGGATGAACTGGAAACCCGTCGTGAGATGTTGGCCGAAGCACTGGATGTGCTGAACGACCGTGAGAAAGACATTCTGACCCAACGCCGCCTGTCTGATGAGACGGTCACATTGGAAGATCTTTCTTCTCAATATGATGTCAGCCGCGAACGTATTCGCCAGATCGAAGTCCGCGCTTTTGAAAAGCTGCAAAAGCGGATGCGCGACTTGGCAAAAGAAAAGGGCATGATGGCCGCCTCTTAAGCCGCCTTCGCCTATGATGCATTAAGCCCCGTTCTATTGAGCGGGGCTTTTGCGTGGCGACCTAGCTCGGCTGAGAAAGCCTGCCTTCGATCACGGCGATCTGCGCAAAACCTTCGGCCAATGTAGCGGTCTTCATTGTACGTGCAGCGGATTGAAGAAGCTCGCGCAGGTGAGCTGCTTGGTGCTCAGGCGCGGTGGCCAGATCAAGTATGCTCCACCTGATCAAACGCCAGTACGCGGCGCGGAAAGCATCGCTGAGGATCGGGTTTTCGATCATGTCCGCTAAGGCTGCCAGAAGCCGGGCGCGTATGTCAAAGAAGTCTTCGGCGCGGTTCAGTTCGCAAATATCCATCATCCCCAGTATCCCGACAATTGACATGAAATGCACAGGCGGCACGGGGTGAGGGGGTGCGCATTTGGCCGCAGCCTCAATAATCGCCACGGCGGCGCGGATGTCGTCGGCGCGCGTGGCGTCTTCTAATGGGGTGATAACCGAACCGACACCGGATTTCACCGCGATCATACGCTCATAGGCGAGCCGTTGAAGCGCTTGCCGGATGGGCGTGCGCGAAACGCCAAAGCGCTGTGCCAAGGCGACTTCGTGCAGCATCCCGTCTTCGATACCGCGGTTCAGGCAGATGTCTGCGCGCAGCGTTTCGGCAATTGCTTGGCTTGATTTGGCCTGGTTCAACTTCGCCTCACGTCTCGGGTTCAATCGCGTTCTTGCTTAATTAACATGTATACAGGTATTGATGCGAATATTCAACTTATTCGGATTTCACTATGCCAATAGATACGCCTTGTTTTGATGCTGAAGGCACCTCAATCCGCGCTGTCATCCCAACCCCGCGGGGCGGGTATTTAGCGATGACCGGTTTTCCCGGGCTCCTAACAGAGGTGGATGGCACGCCCTATCTCGACCCGCAACAGATGACGGAAACCCTCGAAGGACTGCGCAATGTGGGCGCCAGACAATTGCTTGTCTTAACGGAAGAAGCAGAGCTGCCAGAGGGTGCTTTCCCGTTAATTAAAGTTATTTCTCAGCGGGTTGGACTGGATGTATATTTTTCCGAAATTATCGATTTCCACGTGCCGGGGGATGCATTCCTAAGTGAATGGCCCGCCCACAGAACCCGATTTGAGCGTGCGCTGGATGCGGGAGAGACCGTTGCACTGTCTTGTCAATATGGGGCAGGGCGCAGCGGGCTTGTTGCGGCATGGTTGCTGATGGGGGCTGGCCTTCCCGCTGCTAAAGCTATCGCTTGGTTCGAAATCACTTCTCTGAGGCAATCGAGAACCAGCTTCAGGAAGACTGGCTGTTAGAGCAGGAAAAAGGTTAATAAAACGTTTATTTGCATAGGTTTCAGCGCAGAATATCGTGAAACTATGGTATCGCCCCATTCCCGGCCAATTATCGCCTTATTCTTGCCTTAATTGGGCTCGACAACATGTATACATCTTGGGCGGCCTTGGTTCCATTGAGGCAAAGCGACTGCTCATAAGAAGGGAAGATATAACAAACGACGCTTGAGAGAAGGATCAGACATGCACAACCGCCCCACCGTACAAGATTCATCTGTCCCCATCATGCCTCTTACCGCAGGTGACATCATCCGGCGCAGACGCACCTTTGATCCCGTTGACGTTTTCCATACTTCCTGTGAAGCCCCTGTGCCTTATACCGTTTCTGAGGCGCGTTTTCGCAAGGTTCATTACGCTCGCGATTTCGGCAGAGTCGAGGCGATGGTCGAAGTGACCTACATGCGCCATCCGTCTGAGCCGCCCCGCACCGTCTGCCTTCGGGCAAGCGTGTCATTGGGTGGTAGCGGCCAGCGCAAAGACTTGCGCCAAAGGCTGATCCAAAGCGCCGTTAACCTATCCGTCCTTTTCGACCGTCTCAACAGAGGAGATATCACCCTGCGTGCTGCTTAGCGCAACGCCCCATGCCTAGCGACTGCACCCCCATTTGGGGGTGCTTTTTTTATGGGGGTAGGGTCATCTGAGAGACGATGTCGACTGGCGCAAAGTTAAGAATGTCCATTGATCTCCGACAAACCACCGCGCGCAGCCCGGCGAGGATGATCTTGATAATGCGGAGGGGCCGCCCCATCTCTTGAAATAGCAGCGGGCGAGCTTTGCGTTTGGCGTGAATAAATGCGTGACGTGACGGGCGCTGGACCCATATCAAAGACAATCAACCGACAAATTTCCCCGATAGGAGGGTGTGACATGGCTGGTGGATGGGCGCGCGATGGCGCGGTAAGTGAACAGATTGAGGCGTCGATCTCAGACGAGTTGGCGCGGATGAAGGCGCGGCGCGCGCAGGTGGGCGAAAGCCTGACCCATTGTGCCGAATGCGAAGAACCGATCCCAGAAGCGCGTCGCATCGCGTTGCCCGGGGTGAAGCTGTGTATCGACTGCGTACGCGAGCGCGACGGCCAGCATCAGATGCGCGGCGGAATTAACCGGCGCGGATCGAAAGATAGTCAGCTGAAGTGAGGTTAGCCTTGAGCGCAGCAGATAGGGCGCCTGGGGGGTGAAGAGGGCCGCTTAGACGGCCCTCTTGCATCGATAACAGCGGCTTGGCGTTACTCCATCGACTCAAGCTCATCAATCATGTCAGAAATCATCGAAAGCCCCTTGTCCCAAAATGCCGGGTCAGATGCATCAAGCCCGAAGGGGGCCAGAAGCTCTTTGTGGTGCTTTGATCCGCCTGCTTTGAGCAGGTCGAAGTATTTGTCCTCAAAGCCTTCTTCACCCTCTGCGTAAACCGCATATAGCGCATTCACCAGCCCGTCGCCAAAGGCATAGGCATAGACGTAGAAAGGCGAGTGGACGAAGTGCGGGATATAGGCCCAGAAGGTCTCATACCCCTCCATATATTCGAATGCTGGCCCGAGGCTCTCGGCCTGCACAGACATCCACAGGGCATTGATGTCGTCGGGGGTGAGCTCTCCGCTGCGGCGCGCCTCGTGCAGTTTGCATTCAAAGTCGTAAAAGGCGATCTGGCGTACGACCGTGTTGATCATGTCCTCAACCTTGCCCGCCAGCAACACTTTGCGTTCCGCTTGGGTTTCGGCTTTGTCTAGCATCTTGCGGAAGGTCAGCATCTCACCAAAGACAGAGGCCGTTTCGGCCAAGGTCAATGGGGTGGATGACAGCATCTCGCCCTGATCAGCGGCCAGAACTTGGTGCACGCCGTGGCCCAACTCATGCGCAAGCGTCATCACGTCGCGCGGTTTGCCTAAGTAGTTCAGCATCACATAGGGGTGGACGTTGGTCACTGTCGGATGCGCGAAAGCGCCGGGTGCCTTGCCCGGTTTGACGCCTGCGTCAATCCAGCCTTTGGTGAAGAATGGCTTCGCAATATCGCCCATACGCGGATCAAAGGCGGAATAGGCCTCCATCACGATGCCCTCGGCCTGCGCCCAATCGACGATCTTGGGGTCTTCCATTGGCAGTGGCGCGTTTCGGTCCCAGACCTGCATGACGTCCAGCCCCAGCCATTTACGCTTCAACTCATAGTAACGGTGGCTCAGCTTTGGGTAGGCCTCAACAACCGCATTGCGCAGTGCTTCTACAACTTCTGGCTCAACATGGTTGCTCAGGTGGCGACCCGTTTGCGGTGTCTCCATCCCGCGCCAGCGATCCAGCACTTCTTTCTCTTTCACCTGCGTGTTGTGCACACGGGCGAAGGTGCGGATGTTGTTGCCCAACACCTCGGCCAGTTCGCGCGCACCGGCTTCGCGCTTGGCGCGGTCGGGATCGGTCAGCAGGTTCAGCGTGCCTTCGATGGTGAGCGTCTCGCCGTCGACCTCGAACTCTAGCCCTGCGATGGTCTCGTCGAACATCCGCTCCCATGCGTCGCCGACGACGCCGAGGTCGTGCAGGAATTTTTCCATCTCATCGGACAGTTGGTAAGGTTTCATCGCGCGAATGCGATCAAAAACGGGCTTATAGCGCGCGAGATCGGGGTCTTGGTTGAGCAGATCGGCGAGATGCGAATCCGGCAGTTTGTTTAACTCCAACGTAAAGAACACCAGCGGAGTGGTGTAATCGGTGATCTTTTCCTGCATGTCGGACATGAACTTGGCGCGGCCCGAGTCCGTGGTCTGCTGGTAATAGCGCAGCCCCGCATAGGACATGATGCGCCCGGCGATCTGATTAATCTTTTCGTTGCGCAGCACACAGTCCAGCAGCCCTTTGGCGTCTAGCCCGGCCAAATTGCCTTCGTAGTCGGTGGCAAAGCTTGCACAAGCTTCTTCCAGCCAATCGAGATCGCGTTTAAGTTCGGGCGCATCTTCGGCGGTGTAAAGGTCGCTCAGATCCCATTCCGGCAGATCGCCGAGGTCCTTGCCCCCGGCGCTGGCGTTGGCATCGTGAAGCGGGAAGGGAAGCTGAAACATCGGTGTACCTCATTTGCGTTTTGTCACATCTATGCCTCCGGGCGGGCCGGAACAACCTATCCGTAGATCCGCAGCATTTCTTTCAGATCGTCGAGTGTGTTGGCCTCTTGCAATGGCTTGTCCTTGCGCCAGCGCAACATGCGCGGAAAGCGCAGGGCGACGCCGGACTTGTGGCGCGGGCTGGGTTGGATGCCCTCGAAGGCGATCTCGAATACATGGTGTGGCGTGACCTGCCGCACGGGGCCAAAGCGTTGCTGCGTGTTCTTGCGCACCCACGCGGTGATCTGGCGGAACTCGGCATCTGTCAGGCCGGAATAGGCCTTGGTGAAGGGGACCAGATCATTGCCGTTCCAGACTGCAAAGGTGAAGTCGGTAAAAAGGTTCGCCCGGCGGCCCGAGCCCGATTGCGCATAGATCATCACCGCGTCGATGGTCAGCGGGTCGAGCTTCCATTTCCACCAGTCGCCTTTTTTGCGGCCCGACAGGTAGGGACTGTCGGCGCGTTTCAGCATCAACCCCTCGGCCTGCGCTTCTCGCGCGGTGTCGCGCAGGGTGGCGAGTTGGGACCAGTCGGTGAACTGGTGCTGCGGCGAGAGGCGGACGGGCGCGTCCTCGGGCAGGTCGGCGGCGGCCTTCTCCAGCAGGGCGCGGCGTTCGGCGAAGGGGCGGTCGCGGATATCCGCGCCCTGCCATTCCAAGAGGTCGTAGGCGTGTAGCACCACGGGCGCTTCCTTTAGCAGCTTTTTGGGCACGGTCTTGCGGCCAATGCGGGCCTGCAATGCGTTGAAGGATGAAGGGAATTCGGCCCCCGGCTGCCAGACCAGCAACTCGCCGTCGAGCACCGTGCCCGGCGGCAAATGATCGGCAGCGCGAGCGAGTTCGGGGAAGCGGTCGGTCATCAGTTCTTCGCCGCGCGACCAGACGAAGTAGTCGCCATCGCGTAGGATAAGCTGCCCGCGGATGCCGTCCCATTTCCATTCCGCGCGCCAGTCTTCGGGGGTGCCTAGGGCTTCCGGTCCGTCTTCCAATGCATAGGCGAGGTAGAAAGGGTAGGGGCGCGAGGCGTCGGCGCTGGCGTCCTCGGCCTCGATCAGGCTGTGCCACGTCACGTCATCGGGGTCCCAGTTGCCCATCAGGCGGTGCGCCATTTCCGGCTCGGGGCGGCCACTGGCGCGGGACAGGGCGCGGGTCATCAGCGTTTGGCTAATCCCGATGCGAAAACCGCCGGTGATGAGCTTGTTGAACAGGAACCGCTCGGTGCCGCCAAGCTGTTGCCAAGCCGAAAGGACGAATGCCTTGCGCGCCGCGTCGTCTTCGTCTTTCAGCCCGCGCAGGGCGTTGATCCATGCGGTCAGCGTGCCGGTGTCCTCGCTCTCTACCGGGGGGAGGACCAGCGAGATGGTCTCGGCCAGATCGCCGACGATGGCGTAGCTGTCTTCGAATAGCCACAGCGGCACACCGGACGCCTCTGAGGCCCATTCGCGGAGCTTGGTCGTGGTGACGGCGCGTTTCGGGCGGCGGCCCGAGAAAAGCGCCACGGTCCAAAGACGGTCCTCTTCGGCCGCGGTGGTGAAATATTCGGCCAGGGCGGCGACCTTCACCGTGGTTTTGGTGGTCTGGTCGACGGCATTGAAAAGAGCGGCAAAGTCCTTCATTCGCTGTCGCCTCCGTCGCTGTCGAACTGGGTCGGAACAACCTGCGCGTTCCAGCCCTGATCGTTCAGGTAACGCGTGAAGATATCGGTGTAACCATGCGTTACATATATGTTTTCCGCCCCAGTCTCACGGATCGCCCAAAGCAGCCCATGCCAATCCGCATGGTCCGAGATGACAAACCCCCGATCCCCTGCGCGCCGTCTGCGCACCCCGCGCAGCGCCATCCAGCCCGAGGCAAAGGCGCTCTCCTGCGGTCCAAAGCGCCGCGCCCATTGGCTGCCTAAGGCCGAGGGCGGTGCCAGCACCAACGCGCCGGGGTGGTCTTTGAGGGCGAGGTCGGGCGTCACAAGCGTTGTCTCGGGCAGGGTGATGCCCTGTACGCGCAGCACCGCATTGGTATTTTCCACCGCCGTATGGGTCAGGATCGGTCCGATCGCGGGATCGAGCATCGACAGGAGCCGCTGCGCTTTGCCCAGCGAATAGGCCCCGAGGAAAGCCGTCTTTCCAGCGGCCTTGCAGCCCGCCCACCAGTCGTTGATCTGGCCCGCCACCTCGGCCTGCGGCGCCCAGCGAAAGACCGGCAGGCCAAAGGTACTCTCAGTAATGAAATGGTGGCAGCGGACCGGCTCGAAGGGTTCTGACATGCCGTCGTCGATCACCTTGTAATCGCCCGACGCGACCCAGACCTCTCCGCCGACCTCAACCCTGATCTGCGCGCTGCCGGGCACATGGCCCGCCGGGTGGAAGGAGACCGTGGCCCCGCCGATCTGCCGCCTCTCGCCATAGGCGATGCCCTCGATGGCAATCTCGCCCAAGCGGTGGCGCATCACGGGCAGGGCCGCGTGGGTGGCAAGGTAACTGCCCATCCCGTCGCGGGCATGGTCGGCATGGCCATGGGTGATCAACGCCCGGTCAACGGGGCGCCAAGGGTCGATGTAAAAGTCACCTGCAGGGCAATAGATGCCGTTTTCGGTGAAGGTAAGGACGGGTTCACGTGTCATCCCAAGCAATCTAGGCGGCGCGGGCCGATTGCACAGGAAAATGACGCCTGAGCGGGGCTAACCGGTGATATTGCCCAGATAGAGCTTTTCCAGCCCATCGAAGATCGGCTTGCGCAGATCAGGCCTCTCCAGCAGCACCTCATGCTCGCCGCCCGGCACAATCTCTAGCCGCCCGCCTTTCCACTGTGCCATGCGCTTGTGGACGCGGTCTGTGGCGACGATCCGCTCGTTGCTGCCAAGATAGGTGACGCAAGGGATGTTGGGCGCAGACCGCCCGGCGAGGTGCTTCGTCTCGGCCAACGCCTCGCGCAGCCAGACGAAGCTGGGGCCTCCAAGGCTCAGCTCCGGATGCGCGACCAATTGATCGCGCATCATGTCGTACATCTGCGGATCGGTGGTCAGCAGGTTGTCGTCGAAAGGGGCGATGGCGGGGTAGGCTTCGATCTTGGTGCCCGGCGGCAAGCGGTGGCCCTGTCCGACGCGGGGCATGAACTGCGCCAAGGACCACGCCAGCGCGCGCAAGTGCGGGACGACATAGATGCCCCACATTGGACCGGTGAAGGCGACGGCCTGCACCGGCAACCCCTCCATCACGGCACGCAGGCCGATGCAGCCGCCCATGGAGTGGGCCAGCAGGAAATAGGGGCGCGGCAGGTTCATGCTGCGCGCGGCGCGCAGCATGGCGGCAACGTCTTTCTGATAGTCGCTGAAAACATCCACATGGCCGACGCGCGTATCTGGCAGCAGCCGGTCCGACAGACCCTGACCGCGCCAGTCAATTGCCATAGTGGCAAGGCCGCGCCGCGCGAAATCGGCGGCGCAAAGCCCGTACTTCTCGATGTATTCGGTACGCCCGGGAAAGAGCAGCACCGTGCCCCGCGCGCCCGCGCAGGGCCAATGACCCAGCCTGATCCGCTTGCCATCCGATGTCTCGGCCCAATGGGCTTGGCCCCCTTCGGGGCCGGGGGCGATATCGGTGTATAGCGGGGCCGGGTCCAGCTGCATCAGCCGAGAACAGCGGCGAGCTTCATCGCCATGCCCATGTCGCCGTCGATCTTGAGTTTGCCGGTCATGAAAGCGGATGTGGGGTTGGTGTCGCCTTCGAGGATGGACTGGAAGGTCTCGGCATCCGCGCTCAGCGTCACGTCGGCCTCTTCGTCAGCGGCGCGCGCGCCGTTCTCGTCCATCATCACGGTGCCTTCACCTTCGATGTCGAATTTGGCCGTGCCGTTAAAATCGCTGCCGGCCAGCTTTTCGTTCAGCACCACTACCGCTTCGTTCACAATATCGCTCATCGCTCGCCCTTTTTTGGCATTTGGCCCCGCTACGTCTGGAATTGCGGCGGCAGCCTGTTACATTCAGTTTTGTTATGCGCATCATACCCGTCAACCTCAAACATACCGTTGCGGCAGTTGGTAGCTTTGTGTTGCTTGCGGGCATGGCCGTGGCCGAAATGGCCCCGCCCGAGCTTATGCAAAAGCTGCGCGAGGCCCCGGCGGCCGAAGCCCCTAGAATCGCCCATGAAGTCGAAGCGCATTGGCAGCGCTCCGGTTCGGCTGCGATGGATTTTCTGCTGTCACGGGGGCGGGAGGCGATGGCCAATGGCGATACAAGGCAGGCGATTGAGCATTTGACCGCGCTGACCGATCACGCGCCCGGTTTTGCCGAAGGGTTCCACACGCGGGCGCAAGCCTATTATGCGGCCAACCTCTATGGTCCCGCACTGGATGATCTGGAACGGACGCTGGCGCTGAACCCCGACAATTACAACGCGATCTTTGGCCTTGCCGTGATGATACAGGAGTTCGGAGATCTGGGCCGCGCGGCGGAGCTGTACCGCAGGGCGCTCGCCCTCAACCCGCATCACGATGACGCCCGCGCGGCCCTTGAGAGGCTGCGCCGGGACGGCATCGGGCGCGAGCTTTAATTCAAGGATAAACAGGTGGCAGGCAACAAGCGCGTCGTGGCCGTTCTCGGCCCGACAAATACCGGCAAAACGACCTATGCAATTGAGCGGATGCTGGCGCATCGGACCGGGGTGATCGGCCTGCCGCTGCGGCTGTTGGCGCGCGAGGTCTATGACCGGATCGTCAAGGCGCGCGGGCCCTCGGTCGTGGCCTTGGTCACCGGCGAAGAGCGGATCGTGCCGCCGCGCACGCAGTATTGGGTCTGCACGGTTGAGGCGATGCCCCAAGAGATGGGCGCGGATTTCGTAGCCATTGATGAGATCCAGCTCTGCGCCGACCCCGAGCGCGGCCATGTGTTCACCGACCGCTTGCTGCGGGCGCGTGGCCTGCATGAGACGCTGTTCATGGGGTCCGACACCATGCGCGGCACTATTGCGGCGCTGGTTCCGGGCGTTGATTTCATGCGCCGCGACCGGATGAGCGAATTGGTCTATTCTGGTCAGAAAAAGATAAGCCGGATGAAGCCGCGCAGCGCAATCGTCGGCTTTTCGGTTGAGAATGTATATGCCATCGCTGAGCTGATCCGCCGCCAAAAGGGCGGTGCAGCTGTGGTGATGGGCGCGCTTTCCCCGCGTACGCGCAATGCGCAGGTTGAAATGTACCAGAACGGAGAGGTCGATTATCTGGTCGCCACCGATGCCATCGGAATGGGGCTTAACCTTGATGTCGATCACGTTGCCTTCTCGGCGCTTAGCAAATTTGATGGGCGCCGGATGCGTCCACTAGCGCCTAATGAGTTGGCGCAGATCGCGGGCCGGGCAGGGCGTGGGTTCAAGTCAGGCACCTTTGGCACCACCGGTGATGCGCCTGCGCTTGATGACGGGGTGGCGCGGGCAATCATGGACCATAATTTTACGCCTCAGAACAAGGTGAACTGGCGCAACCACGCGCTTCAATTTGGCAGTATCGACCGACTGATCCAAACCTTGGAGATGCCGCCCGAGGATGAGCGGCTGGTCCGGGCCCGCGAGTCCGACGATCTGAAGGCGCTCAAAGCCCTTGCGCAGGTCGACGAAGTTTTTGCCCGCGCGACCGACGGCGCGTCCGTGCGCCTGCTCTGGGATGTCTGCCGCATTCCCGATTTCCGCGGCATCAGCCATGCCGAACATGCGGGGCTTCTGGAGACCATTTTCAACGACCTACACCAGCGCGGATATATCCCCGACGATTGGCTCGCACAACAAATCAAGAGAATTGATCGAACCGATGGCGACATTGATGCGTTGTCCAAACGACTCGCGTTTATTCGCACATGGACCTACGTTGCGCAGCGCAAGGGCTGGACAAAGGACGAAAGCCATTGGCGCGACACGACGCGTGTCGTAGAAGACCGCTTGTCGGATGCTCTTCACGAGCGTTTGACTCAAAGATTTGTAGATCGGCGCACATCCGTATTGCTGCGCCGGCTTGGACAGAAGGAAGCCATGGTGGCCGATGTAAACGAGACCGGTGAAGTCACCGTTGAAGGTGAATTTGTAGGCAAGCTGGACGGGTTCCGCTTTCGGGTGGACAAGGGCGCGGGCGCGGCCGAGGACAAGACGGTGAAAACCGCCGCATTGCAGGCCTTGGCTCCGCAGTTCCATCTGCGTGCCGACCGGTTCTACAACGCACCCGATACCGAAATTGATTTCACCGAACAGGGCGGCCTGATGTGGGGAAGCGCTGCGGTTGGTAAACTGACCGCTGGCAGCGACGCGCTGAAGCCGCAGGTCGAGGTTTTCGTCGATGATATCGCCGGTCCCGAAGTGGCGGAGAAGGTGAAGCGCCGTCTTCAGCATTTCATTGACCGCAAGGTTGCCGCATTGTTCGAGCCGTTGCTGGGGCTGAGCAAGGATGAGACGCTGACCGGCTTGGCCCGTGGCTTTGCATTCCAACTGGTTGAAAATTTCGGCATTTTGCCCCGCGCCCAAGTGGCCGAGGATGTAAAAGCGCTGGATCAAGACGCCCGTGGCGCGCTGCGCAAGCATGGCATCCGCTTTGGCCAGTTCACTATCTTTATGCCGCTGATGCTCAAGCCCGCGCCGACGCGCTTGCGTCTGGTGCTTTGGTCGCTGACTAAAGGGCTGAACGAATTTCCTGAATCGCCTCCTCCCGGGTTGGTAACAATCCCGGTCGAGGCAGACGCGCCTGCGGGTGCCGACACGATGTCGGGTTACCGCAACGCTGGCAAACGCGCGATCCGCATCGACATGCTGGAGCGTCTGGCCGATATGCTACGTGCCGAGGATTCCCGTGGTGGGTTTGAAGCCAAGCCTGACATGCTGTCGATCACAGGGATGACGCTTGAACAGTTCGCTGACCTGATGGGAGGCTTGGGGTACAAGGCCGAAAAGGACGAGCGGACCAAGGTGAAACCGGTTGATGTGGTGATGCCCAAAGACGGCAGCCATGATGCGATGGGCGCCTCTGCTGATACCAACGTCCCTGAAAAACTCGACAGTGATCTTGCTGCTGATGACTCGGCGGACAAGCCCATCATGGATGTGGCGGCGGAAGAGCCTGCAGGCGGGATCATTGAGACACCTTCGAGTGAGACCAACCCCGACGACCGCCCCGGTAATGTGGCCGCCATTCCCGATGATGGTATTGCCCCCATTGCCGATGTGGCCGCCGAAGACCCAGAGGTCGACATCACAATTCCCGAGGTTCCGGCCGAGGAAGTTCCCCAAGGCACGGCGCCGGATGCCGATCTGGCAGGGCCGGAGATGGAGACCTTCTATACCTTCACATGGTCGCGCAGCCCCCGTGGAAATGCCGGCAACCGCCGTGGCGGTGACCGTCCTCAGGGGCAGGGCAAGCCGCGCGGCAAACCCGCCAAAGGCAAAGGGCGCAAGCCCGGTGGCGACAAGGGTGGCAAGGTGCAGAATTTCTCGGCCCGTCCACCACGCAAGGAAAAGCAGATCGATCCCGACAATCCATTCGCCGCCGCGCTTATGGGGCTGAAGGACGACAAGTAAGTGGCAGCGGGCGAGAAACTACGGCTCGACAAATGGCTGTGGCACGCCCGCTTCTTTAAGACCCGCTCGCTCGCTGCCGCTCAGGTGGCGAGCGGCGCGGTACGGATCAACGGCACCCCCACCCAGAAACGCGCGAGCAACGTCGGCCCCGGCGATGTGTTAACCTTTGCCCAAGGGGATCACGTTCGGGTGATACAGATCGATGCAATCGGCCTACGTCGCGGTCCAGCGCCCGAAGCGCAAGCGCTTTATACAGATCTGTCCCCACCAGAGCCGAAACAGAAGGACGTACAGCCCGAAAATCCCGGTTTTGAGGGAAAGGGCCGCCCGACAAAGCGTGACCGTAGGCAGCTTGATCTTTCTAAGGCGCGCCACCTTGAATGATCCCGCGCCCCGGTTTAGCTAGTCCTCCATACACCCAGCCAGAGTTTCCCGCATGACCTATATCGTGAATGACGCCTGCATCGCCTGCAAATACACCGACTGCGTCGAAGTATGTCCGGTGGATTGCTTCTACGAAGGCGAGAACATGTTGGTGATCCACCCCGATGAATGCATCGACTGCGGTGTATGCGAACCGGAATGCCCCGCGGATGCCATCCGTCCGGACACTGAGCCGGATATGGAGAAGTGGGTGGAGTTTAACCGGAAATATTCCGAGCTTTGGCCCGTCATCATCACCAAGAAAGATCCGCTGCCCGAGGCAGAGGAAATGGATGGGAAAGACGGCAAAATGGAGCTCTTCTCGGAAAAACCGGGCGAGGGCGGCTGATCTTTCGCTGATTCGGTTCTGCCGGGCGTCTCAATACCGATAGAACGCGCGCTAAACTGCTGAAACGACCGGAAATTCACCAAGTTGATCTTGGGGTAGCTTTCGGAAGGCGTGATTCTGTGCTATGCTGTCTTCAAGCTGTAACACACGAGCCTGATAATGTTTCGACCCTGCTGCCAAGGTTGACCTCACATTTCTAGATCAGACGCACCCGAACGCACGCCGCTTAGGCTGCGCTTCGCCTGCGTTTTACGTGCTGTTCAGGTGTCTGAGTTAATGGCGGGGTATCCCCCGCGCGCCAAGGAGCGATCTATATGACCAAATCGAAGAAGCTTGATTTCCGCCCGAATGAGTTTGTCGTCTACCCAGCGCATGGCGTGGGTCAGATCGTCTCGATCGAGGAGCAGGAAGTGGCCGGCATCAAGCTGGAGCTGTTCGTGATCTCTTTTGAGAAAGACAAGATGACGCTGCGGGTGCCGACCCATAAAGCGACCGAGATCGGCATGCGGGCGCTGTCCACGCCGGACGTGATCAACCACGCGATGAAGACCCTCAAGGGTAAGGCCAAGGTCAAACGCGCCATGTGGTCCCGCCGCGCGCAGGAGTATGAGCAAAAGATCAACTCCGGCGATCTGATTGCCATTGCCGAGGTCGTGCGCGACTTGCACCGCACCGACGACCAGCGCGAGCAAAGCTACTCTGAGCGTCAGCTTTACGAAGCCGCGCTTGAGCGTCTGACCCGCGAAGTGGCCGCCGTGTCTGGTGGGGATGAACTGGCTGCTGCGAAACAGGTCGGTGATGTGCTGGAAAGCCGCGTCGCCGCTTAAGGGCATCGCTGAGCTAGGAACAAGCCGCGTCCCTTCGGGGGCGCGGTTTTTCGTTAGGGAATGGCCTGCCAGCCATAGGCCATCATCTGGCAACCGATCAGCAGGGCGATCTCTGTTACTTGCTGCGTTGCACCTAATACGTCGCCCGTTTGTCCGCCGATCTTGCGCTTGGCGATCTGCCGGACCAACAGCGCAGCGACCAGCCCCAAAAGCGCCAAGCGCCATGCCGAATAGACCGGTGCCGCCACGATGAGCAGCACCCCGATCAGCACCGCAACTGCCGTCGCCAATGCGCCGGGGCGGCCGGTGCGATTTGACAGCCCGTCGCGGCGTACCGTGGGCAGGCTGTCCATCACCCAAACCATCGCAGCGCGTGAACCGCAGGCGGCAACGACCAGCGCCCAGACAAGCGCATCGTCGGTGATCAATTCGCTTATGAGATACCAACGCAACAGCAACGACAGCACCAGCGCCACGACGCCGTAGGTGCCAATTACGCTGTCTTTCATAATGTGCAGCCGCTTGTCTGCCGTCCAAGCGCCCCAAAACCCATCCGCACAATCCGCCAGACCGTCTTCGTGCATCGCCCCGCTAAGCATGACGGTGATAATCAGCACGAATGCGGCGGCGAGCGGCGGGGTGGCCCCCATCCGCGTCAGGGCCAGCCCCACAGCGCCCGCGATTAAGGCCAGCACGATACCCACCAGCGGATAGGCCCAAGCACTGCGCGCGGGGGGACGGTGTGCTTCGGTCGGGAAATGAAAATGTGGCAAGGGCAGGCGGGTCAGTAGGGCAAAGGCCACAGCAATGTCGCGGCCGCGAAAGGCCCCCTTCAGGACTGAGATGTCGGAAATGGCCATTTATTCGCCCCTTCGGCACTTTAAGCGGGGACAGGCTAAGGCTAGAAACGAAGAAATATCAATCCGCAAAGGGCAGCATATGACCACGTCTCTCGCCAGTCTCGCCGAATTTCGCAATCTTTTGCGGTCTATGCCCGAATGTGACGCTGAGGCGATGGAGGAAGCACGTGCCCATAATGGTATTCTGACCAAACCCCCCGGCGCGCTTGGCCGTCTTGAGGATCTGGCGGTTTGGTATCGCGGCTGGCGCGGTGGTCCGAGGGCCGAGATTTCATCACCCCAGATCATTGTTTTTGCTGGCAATCACGGGGTGGCAGCACGGGGTGTTTCGGCTTTTCCAGCAGAGGTTACGGCACAGATGGTGGCGAACTTTCAGCACGGGGGCGCTGCGATAAATCAGATCGCACGGGTGAACGGAGCGACCCTTGATGTGGTGCCGCTGGCACTGGACAAACCGACGCAAGATTTTACCGTTGCACCTGCGATGACGGACGCAGAGCTTTTGGATGCCCTGTGTGCCGGTTGGGATGCGGTGAACAACGATGCCGATCTGCTTGTGGTCGGTGAAATGGGCATCGCTAACACCACGTCCGCCGCCGCTTTGGCCAGCGCGCTGTTGGGCGGGGGAAGCGGGTTCTGGACAGGGCGTGGCACTGGCGTTGATGACGCGGGCCTCTTGTTGAAAACCAAGGTTGTGGACGAAGGTGTCGCGCTTCATGCCGACCACGGTGATGGGCTGGAAACACTGCGCCGGTTGGGGGGGCGTGAGCTGGTGGCGATGGCCGGGGCCATGGCCCGTGCGCGTCAGTTGCGCATTCCTGTGATCCTTGACGGGTTCATCTGTTGTGCTGCCGCGCTTTGCCTTGTGCGCACAGCACCCGGCGCGCTTGATCACTGCGTGGCGGGCCACCTCAGCGCCGAAAGCGGCCACCGCCGACTGTTGGGCGCGATGGACAAAGAACCGCTGCTGGAGTTGAATCTGCGGCTTGGCGAAGGGTCGGGCGCAGGGCTGGCGATTGGCATCCTAAAGGCCGCGCTTGCCTGCCACGCGGGCATGGCGACCTTTGCCGAAGCAGGCGTAAGCGACGCATAAGACGGCGCAGAACGGCCCCGAAGGAAGGGGCCGTTTGCTTAGGTGCTTTTGTCTGCTTTTTCTCCGCCGAGGTTCAGAAAGGCCGTCTCAAGGTCTTTTTGCAATTCCTTGGCGCGGGCGACGTAGGCGGCGTTTTGCGAGGGCGGCACATCCGGTCGCCAAAGCGCTGCCAATTCGCGCACAGACGAACGGTCATGGGCGTAAAAAAGCTTTTGCGCCTCATTGGCCTCAAAGTTGGAAAGCCCCATGTTTTCCAAGACATAGCGCCCGGCGCGCAGGGAACTGTCGAACATTTCCCGAACGATGTCATTGGATCCTGCTTGATAGTGGCGGTAGACCTCTTCGCGGTCCCGCGCGCGGCTGACGATATGCAAGGAAGGGTTCTCCTTGCGTGCGTAGGAAATTAGCGAAACCGCCGCTTTGGGGTCATCAAGGGCCACCACCAGCACGCTGGCGTCTGGCAGTCCAGCCTTGCGCAGGATGTCAGGACGGGTCGGATCGCCAAGAAACCCTTTAAAACCAAAGCGCCGCATGACGGCGATGGTTTCGGGGTTGTGATCAAGCACGACGGTTTCGAACCCGCTGGCCTGCACCATGCGGTTCACCATTTGGCCAAATCGCCCCACGCCCGCGATGATTACCGGGCCGCTGCTGTCGATCTCATCCGCTATCACAGGGCTGCTGTCATCCATGCGTTTGCTGATCAGGTCGTATAGGATGAACAGCAGCGGCGTGATCAACATCGTCAACGCCACGACCAAAAGCAGCGTTTCGGCAATTGGGTCGGGCATGACGCCGGTGGCGATGGAGAAGCTGACCAGCACAAAGCCGAATTCACCTGCCTGCGCCAGTGCCAGCGTGAACAGCCACCCATCGCGTCCCTTGAGGCGAAAGAGGCGGCCCAGCACCAGCAGGATCAGCGCTTTGACGATGATCACCAAAAGCGCCATACAGATCAGGATCAGCGGCTTTTCGAACAGCAGGACAAAGTTAATCCCCGCGCCCACGGTGATAAAGAACAGCCCCAGCAGCAGACCTTTGAACGGCTCAAGGTCGGTTTCCAGTTCATGGCGAAACTCGCTGCTGGCCAGCACCACACCCGCAAGGAAGGCGCCAAGCGCAGGCGACAGCCCGACCACCGTCATGAGCGATGAAATCCCCACGACGATCAGCAGGGCCAGCGCCGTATACATCTCGCGCAGTTTAGCAAGGTGGATATAGCGAAACACCGGGCGGGTTAGGTAGATGCCGACGAGAATAATCGCGGCCACGGCCCCGATGGTGACCAGTGTCACGCCCCAACCCGGCAGGCTTTGAACGAAAGTTTGCGCCGCATGTGCCGCGTCATGCGCCTCGGTGCTGAGATGCGCGTTCTCGACCTCTTGCGCGTTGAGAGAGATGGAGCCATCGGGCAGAAGCCCGCCAGAGACACCCGCCGCCAAAAGCGGGAGGAAAGCGAGTATGGGGATCACCGCGATATCTTGGGTGAGCAGCACGGAAAAGACCGACCTGCCGCCTTGGGTCCGCATTAACCCCTTTTCCGAAAGGGTTTGCAGCACGATCGCAGTCGACGAGAGCGCCAGCGTAAGGCCGATCGCCAGCGCCACGCGCCACGGCTGATCATATGCCATCGCGATTGCCATCAGCGCTGCTGTCGACAATAACACCTGTAAACCGCCTAAGCCCAATAGCCGATGCCGCATGTCCCACAAGGCGCGGGGTTCCAGTTCTAAGCCGATAAGGAACAACATCATCACCACGCCGAATTCCGCGAAATGCTGCACGTCTTTCGTCTCGGACCCGACCAAGCCCAGCACCGGGCCAATCAAGATGCCAGCGGCGAGATAGCCCAAAACCGACCCCAGCCCCAATCGAGCGGCGATCGGCACGGCGATCACGGCGGCGGCCAGATAAACGGAAGCTTGGAACAGGAAACCTTCCATTGCGGTCCTCTCTTAGGGTCAGGTGGGCAGCGGCCCGTCCTGTTTCAGTTGATCCATGACGATCTGGCTATGCACCCGGCTGACGGCCTGATGTGGCAGAAGGACATCGTGAATAAGCCTGTTAAGGCTCGGCAGATCGTCACAATATACTCTCAAAAGATAGTCCGCATCCCCTGTCATCGTCCACGCGCTCACAATCTCGGGACGGGTGGCCATGAGGCGGGCAAAGCTGGCCGAATGTTCCGGCCCATGAGTGCCCAGATGGACTTGAATAAACCCCTGAACGTTCAGCCCCATCTGCACCGGATCAAGCCGCGCATGATAGCCGCGAATATA
Organism: Sulfitobacter dubius; assembly: GCF_900113435.1. GTDB lineage: Bacteria > Pseudomonadota > Alphaproteobacteria > Rhodobacterales > Rhodobacteraceae > Sulfitobacter > Sulfitobacter dubius. The sequence goes on from NZ_FOPG01000001.1 coordinate 111,033, forward strand.
GCCTTCGGCCTCAAGCCGTTGCCGCCGCCGCCCCGCTTGGCTGGGGGAAAGGTTAAGCTGCTCACCAAGTTCCTGTGCAGTGAGATGGGCATTTTTCTGTAGCGCCGTAAGCAGCCGCCGATCAATATCATCCAACATGATGCGTGGTTTCCGCGTGGTTTCACTTCAGTATGCGGCACTTCAGCATATTTGACCATAGTGACGCCGCAATACGCGCAACTTGCGCAAAGATGAGGGCGTAGGATGTAGGAAATCCCAAAGCAGAGGAGATCAGACATGGGTCCTTTCCCACATGACGCCCCTAAATCAACCATCACGCCCGAGAACCCAGCAGGCACCGACGGTTTTGAGTTTGTCGAATTTGCCAGCCCCGATCCGCAGGCGCTGCGCGATGTCTTTACCAAGATGGGCTATGCCCATGTCGCCAATCACAAAAACAAGAAGATCGAGCTTTGGCAGCAGGGCGACATTACCTATGTGCTGAATTACGACTCGGATAGCTTTGCCGCACGTTTTGTGGATGAACACGGCCCCTGCGCACCTTCGATGGGCTGGCGTGTTGTGGACGCGCAAAAGGCGCTGGACCATGCGGTGGCTAAGGGCGCCGAGGAATATAAAGGCGACGGCAAGGTGCTGGACGTCCCCGCGATCATGGGTATTGGCGGGTCGCTGATTTACTTCGTCGACCAGTATTACGACACTTCGCCCTATAACTGGGAATACGACTGGATCGCCACTTCCAAGCCCGAGGGTGTTGGGTTCTACTACCTCGATCACCTCACGCATAACGTCCACAAGGGCAATATGGACGTCTGGTTCAAGTTCTACGGCGATTTGTTCAATTTCCGTGAGATTCGCTTCTTTGACATCGAAGGCAAGTTTACCGGGCTGACCAGCCGTGCGCTGACCTCTCCCTGTGGGCGCATTCGCATTCCGATCAACGAAGACCGGGGCGAGACCGGGCAAATCGTTGCCTATCTGAAGAAGTACAACGGCGAGGGCATCCAGCACATCGCCGTGGGCGCGCGGGATATCTATAACGCGACCGATGCGATTGCCGACAACGGGCTAAAGTTCATGCCCGGCCCGCCAGAGACTTACTACAAGATGAGCAAGGACCGGGTGACCGGCCATGAAGAGCCGCTGGACCGGATGCAGAAACACGGCATCTTGATTGACGGCGAAGGTGTCGTCGACGGGGGCGAGACGCGCATCCTGTTGCAGATTTTCTCGAAAACCGTGATTGGCCCGATCTTTTTCGAATTCATCGAACGCAAGGGCGATGACGGTTTCGGGGAGGGGAACTTCAAGGCGCTGTTTGAATCGATCGAGCAAGAGCAGATCGACAATGGCGAGCTTGAGGCCTCATAGAACATTCAGATTGGTTTGTGAGATCAAGGGGCGCTTTGGCGCCCCTTTTTGCTGGTTGCGCGCCGTTGAGACGTAACCTTAGTTCGGCATCCTCAGCACGACATTGCGGCCCCGGCGGACATAGCGCAATTCACTGTCGCCGATTGCCGAAACGCGGCCCCCATCAATGCGGTCGCCCACTTCGACTTTTTGGTAGCGTCCGTTGCTAAGCCGGATCAGCGCCCGGCGGTTCGACGGTTTGCCATAGACCCCGATCAGATTGACATCCCGCAGGTTGATCGCGTTTTTCACCGTGGCCTGTTTCGCGACCGACGTTTTCGACGGGAAGCGGGGCTGCACCGCTTTGGGGGCCACGCTGGCAACCTGCGCAGGTTCGGGACTGCGTGCAGCGCGTTTCACGATACGGTCAAAGTTGCGGGGCCGCGTATCAGGACGGCGCGACTGGGTGGTGGCCTGTTTCGTGGCATTCTGGATCGCTGGCGGCGGGGCAAGGGCGGCGGCAACCGCATCGCTGGTGTCGATCGGGTCAATCGCCACTTCGGGCGCGGCGGCGGCAAGCGCTTCTTCGGCCTCTTCCTGAACCGATTTGGGCCGCAACTGCGGCCGCAGACCTGCAAGTTCAGTGCGCGTCAGCCCATCAAGCTGCGCGCGTTCGTTGGTTTCTTCCAGATCGTCGGGGCGCGTGCGGGGGCGCGTCTCTGCCAAGGTGTTGTCGACCTCTGGTGTGGTCGGCGCAACCTCTGGCCGGGTTAATGTCGCGGGGGGCTCTACGGCGGGGCGCCCGAGGTAGACAAGATGCCCATCGGGGCTCATCGCGCCTTGGGCCGTGGGCTTAACCAGACCTTGGGCATCCAGCGCAAAAACTGTTCCGGCAGCGGCAGGAGAGCTTACCGTGCCGGGTGCCGTGTCCGTGCCAAAACCGCTGGCGGGTGGCAGGGCCACAGCGTCGGTCGTGGTGCTGATCGGGTCAATGCTGGTGAGGTAAAGATCATCAATGTCGATGGCTGCGGCAGGGGCCGGGGGCACATCTGGGGCACGCGCCCAAATGCCGGTTGTGGCATATTTGGCGTCAATCTCGGCCTCTGTCATCTCGGTGATGCGGCGCGGTTGGGGGTCGCGCAGCGCGTCGAGCACGGCCCCGTCTTCATCGGTCAGGCCTGCGTCCAATGCGGCGGTTTCGATTGCATCGGGTTCTGTAGGCTCAGGAGGAAGCGCTGTGATCGCGTCTTCGCTTGTCGGTGTATCAGCCGGGGCCAAAGCTTCGGCGGTACTGCGCGGGCTGCGATCACCGAAAAGCCGCGAAAGCGCGTTGCCTTCATCAAGGAAAATCGACGCCCACGCCGCCACGCCAGCAAGAAATACCAAAAGCGCCGCTGTCAGGATCAGCCCAAGGAAACGCGGTTTGCCACCCACCTCGTTACGTCGGCGCGCGCCAAAGACGGTCATCCGCTCGGCTTCAGAGGAGGGCGAGGCCGCGTTGGGGGCGGTGGCTGCTGACCGTCTGTCTTTCGATGGTTTGGGCTTGCGACGGCTTAGGAACCCGCCGACCGAAGACTGGGCATTGGGGGTCAGCGAACTGCTGTCAGGTTCGGGCGGTGCGGCCTCTGTGGCGGCCTCGACGGTGGCAGGCTCAACCGGCATCTGCGGCGCCAGTGGGGCGGCAGCGGGGGATGGCGCACCGACTGGCAGTGAGGCTGTGCTGGGCGCAGGAGTTGAATTAGAGGCCGTGTTCGGCCCCGCATTCGGTTTGGTGTCTGGTTTGGCAGCAGGCGGGGGCAGCGGTGTGGCCCGGCTCGCGCCGCCAAGGTTCGGTGCATTGTCCGTTCCGCCGCGACGGCTTGCAAAACCCGCAGCCGGGGCGCTGCGCGACGGCGGGGCCGAGAAATCCACCTTGCGCGAAGGCTCCGGCCGAGCGGTCGGCGGTGCGGGGGTTTCACTTTCGCCCTTAGCAGCCGCAGCGAGGGGCGCTGCGGATGCCGCAACGCTTCCGATCGCGGGCGGAGACGTTTCCTCGGGCTCTTCGGGCGTATCAGCCGCGGCCCCCGTCTTAGGGGCGTCAAGCTCTGGCAAATCCTCTTCCAGCGGTGGTGGTGTTTCCGCTGGCGTTGGAGCCAATTCAGGCTCTTTCGAACCGGCCGACGCCTCAGCTGTTTCTACCGGCGCATCCAGATCGGGCAGGTCTTCAACAAGGGGCGGGGGCACGTCATCTGGGGTCGCCTCTAGCTCGGCTGGATGCGAGGGGTCTGGCGCTTGTTCGGGCGCGGCCAATTCAGGCAGGTCTTCTTCAACCGGCGGAGGGGTGTCTTCGGGCGTGGGGGCAAGCTCCGGCTCCGGCTGCTGTGCTGCGGGCACGTCTGCGACGGCGATCGTTGCATTCGTGTCGGCAATCGGTCCCTCTGGCGCGCTCATCACGCCGGTGATCACGATAGCGGCGGCTTCAGGTTCTACGGATTCGCCGGGCTCCAAAAGCTCTGATGCAGCTTTGGTCGCACCGAAATGCGGCGCACCGTCAAAGGGGTGGGCGGCAGGGGCGGCGGCAAAGCTGACGGGATGGAAACGATGCTCCACCGCGAAGGCTTCGGCCTCCTCCAAGGTTTCGCGCGCCACGGCGGCCACATGGGTTTGCGTGCCATCGGCGCTGACATCAAAGACCAGATCGGCCACAGCATAGGGCGTGGCCCCTTCGAGCGCAGCCGCTGCTGCGGCCCGGCGCGCGGCGCTGTCCGCGCCGGGCGTGTCGATGGTCAGATATTTGATCTGCGCGTCGGGGATCAGCAGCAGACTGCGCAGCCCACCGGAATCAAGCGCCGTGGCGGTTTTGCGCAAAACGGCGAGTTCAGAGGGCAAATCCGTACTGTCGAGCGCCACTTCACCAACAAGCCGCCAGCCGCCCGCCGTGCGGTGGAGCAAACGAATGCCGTCGAACGACAGGGAAAGGGTAAAATTCGGCTTCATCGTAGATGACTTTAGCATGGGGTCGGGCGCACTTACAGGCGCACCGCAGTCAATGCAAAGGATAGAGCAGGAGTTCGCCCAAGGGAAGGGTGTGCGCTGCTTGGGTGCTTGTCAGTGGCGGTATGGGGTGGGCAAATGGCGGCGCATAAAAGCACGGAAAGGGATGAACATGCGACTGATGAACTGGGTGGCGCTTGCGTGGATGGCGGGGGCGGGTATGGTCTCGGCCCAGCAGGGGCCAGAAGAGGGCATTATCGTTACCGGACAAGGCAGTATCGCCGCCGCACCCGATATGGCCACGATCACATTGGGCGTTACCGAAGAGGCCACCACCGCCAAGGCTGCGATGGACAAGGTGACCGAAGCCGTCGCTGCGATTCTCACCCATCTTGATGCGCAGGGTGTGGCCGCGAGGGACCGTCAGACCAGTCGGTTCTATTTGCGCCCGGTGCATGACCGCCGCCCCGTTGAAGACGGCCAACCGCCCCGTATCACTGGCTATCAAGCGGGGAACTCGGTCACGGTCAAGGTGCGCGATCTGGACCGTCTTGGCGCAATGATGGATGCGGTGATCGACGAGGGCGCGAACGATTTCAACGGCTTGGACTTCGGTCTTCAAGATCCCAAGGATGCGCTGGCCGAAGCGCGCAAAGCCGCTGTTGCGGATGCCTCTGAACGCGCCCGGCAATTGGCGGAGGCTGCGGGGGTGAAGCTTGGTACGCTGATCCGCATGACCGAAAATTCACACTCCCAGCCCAAAATGTTCGAGGCAGCCCGCCTGGGCATGGCGATGGATAGTGCCATTGCCGAAGGTGAGGTCGAGGTGCAGGCCGAGGTCTCAATGACCTTCGCGATTGCACCGGGGCAGTAGGCCGCCTTGGATGAAAGTTCCCCCGCCGAGGTGATCGGCGGGGGGAGAAGATTTAGCTGGTTGCTTTTGTCAGCGCTTGATCCAGATCGGCGATCAGATCGTCGGCATCTTCGGTCCCGATTGAGATACGCACCACGCCCGGCCCGGCGCCTGCCGCTTCCTGCTGCTCTTCTGTGAGCTGGCGGTGGGTGGTGGAGGCTGAGTGGATGATCAGCGAGCGCGTGTCGCCCAGGTTCGCCACATGGCTAAAGATATCAAGGCTGTTCACCAGCTTCACGCAGGCATCATAACCGCCTTTCACTGCAAAGGTGAAAAGTCCGCCCGCGCCTTTGGGGCAGACCTTTTGCATCCGCTCGTGATAGGGCGAGGATTTCAACCCGGCGTAGGTGACGTAATCAACGCGGTCGTCCTGTTCGAGCCATTCGGCGACCTTTACCGCGTTTTGCACATGCCGGTCCATCCGCAGTGACAGGGTCTCGATCCCCATAAGCGTGTAATGCGCCGCCTGTGGGTTCATCGTCATACCCAGATCACGCAGCCCGATGGCGATGCCGTGGAAGGTGAAGGCCATCGCGCCGAAAGTCTCGTGGAACTTCATCCCGTGATAGGCTTCCTCAGGCTGGCTGAGCGAAGGGAATTTGTCATTCGCGGACCAGTCGAATTTGCCCGAATCCACCACGCAACCGCCCATCACGGTGCCGTTGCCGGTGAGGTATTTGGTGGTGGAATGCACCACCAGCGTCGCGCCGTGTTCAATAGGGCGGCAGAGGTAGGGCGTGGCGCTGGTATTGTCGATGATCAGCGGAATGCCCGCCGCATCGGCCACATCCGCGATGGCGCGCACATCCATGATATAGCCGCCGGGGTTGGCGATGGCTTCGCCAAAGACCGCGCGGGTGTCATCGTCGATGGCATCGGCCACGGCCTGCGGATCGTCGAAGTCGACAAACTTGCAGGACCAGCCAAAGCGCTTGATCGTATGGCTGAACTGCGTGACCGTGCCGCCATAAAGACGGGTGGAGGCGACGATATTCTTGCCCGGCCCCATCAGCGGGAACAGCGCCATGATCTGCGCGGCATGGCCCGATGAGCAGCAAACCGCGCCGACACCGCCTTCGAGCGTGGCAATCCGCTCTTGCAGAACGGCATTGGTGGGGTTGGTCAGGCGCGAATAGATGTAACCCACCTCTTGGAGGTTAAAGAGCGCCGCCGCGTGGTCCGCATCGCGAAAGACATAGGCCGTGGTCTGGTAGATCGGCGTCTGCCGCGCACCGGTGGCCGGGTCGGGCGTGGCGCCTGCGTGAATCTGCAACGTATCAAATTGATGTTTGGGGCTGTCGGCCATTGGTCTGTCCTCTCAGAAAAATGGATTTCGCGCAGCCTAGGCGCAAAGAACCATCCAGACAACGGGGGACGCAGCCCTCAGCGCATCCAAAAGCCGTTGGATTTGATCCGGTTGCGGATCGCCTGCTCGCGCCGGGGCAGGTTGTCTTGATCAAAAAGCACGCGCACCTTGGCCCCGCGCCCTTGATAGACCATCCGCTTGATCGCATCGCGTTCTTTCAGCAGCTTTTTCATCCGGTTGGGGGCGGTTACGGCCTCTAGCACCTTAATGGCACGGTCGCTTTCACGGGCGTAGAGTAGCGGCAGAAAACGGTAGTGGCAGGACACCGTCCCATCCAGCAGGCCAGAGGGCAGGGCGTCACGCCCGCCGCCGAGGGCGTGGATCACCAGCGGCAGCACGATCTGGTCGAGCCATGGGTCAAAGCTCTGCGCGCAAAGCTCAACCGGAGGGTCGTCACGCACCGCAAGCGCGTAGCGCAAGAAAAGCTCCCCAAATTCGCGGGGGCAGCGGTAGTAGAAGAAGCCCGCGTTAAAATAGAGATAACGGCGCCAATATTCGTCCGGCTGGCTCAGGTCGAGGCTGCTTGCAAAGTCGAGGTCGAACTTGTCGTAAAGTGATTTCCACAGTCCGGTATAGCCCGGCCCGTACAACTGCGGCTCTGGCCATGTCCCCTCGCGCCGCAAAGAGGCGGAGGGGCGGTCAAAGTCGAAAGGCACGTCGTTAAGATCACCGGTGATCAAAGTGTCCGTGTCAAAGAAAACAAAGGGTTCGCCCGCAGGAAGGGCGCTGAGCATCTCGATTTTGTTGCCATAGGGGTAGGCGCTGCCGAAATGCTGGCTCTGGAAAGGGATGAACTCTGCCCCGAGGTCTATAAGTGCATCGCGCAGAGTGTCATTGGCGAAGCGCGGGTCGCCGTCCCAAAGCGGGCCGGGCTGCGGCTCCGCTATCAACAAACGCCCTTTGAAGTCGGGGCAGGAGTGCCTCAGGGAGGCCGCGAAAAGCAGCGCCTCATAGGCCAGACGCCCCTGCTGAGCCACGATGACGACGTTGAAAATTTGCGGGATACGCGAATTGCGTGTCATACTTGGGCGCAGCCTCATGGTTTTGAACAGTATAGGGGCAAGCCTCTATCGGCAAAAGGTGGCAATTTACGCGGTGTTTTGGGGGGTGGCATGTTAGATTTCTTCTTCGCGGTGGTCGCGATCAGCATTGGGGTGCCTGCCGCGCCATTGGACGGGGTAGGTCGGCCCGGCGTGCCTCTAAGGGCGGAAGCACCAGCAAGCCCTGCAGCCCCGGCGCGACCTGCAGCCCCATCCTCACCCGCCGCTCCGGCGCAGGGGTCGTATATGGATGTCGTGCCCGCGGGATTGGTGGCCGAAGATCAAACGCCCACGGGGCGCTTTACAACTGCAACAGAGGTCAGGCCGATCCTGAACGCTACAAGGGGCAATTGGATTGCCGTGCGAGTATAACGGGAAAGATTACGTCTACGTTACCCATCTTTGGAGTTGGCGTTGCGGGTTGGCGGCGATTGCCATCGCCGTGAATGACACACCGTTTCGAGATTGGCCCATGCCGCCCTGCCACGAGGCGCTCTCAACCCCCAACGCGATTCTTCATGATGATCCGCAACCGTATCTGACCTTTGAAGCGGGGGCGGTTCAATCGGTTCGCGTGCAACTGATCTATGACGATTTAGGTATGGATGCTGCAGGTTTTGCGCGGGGGGACGTGCTGATCCCGTGAGGGAGCAGAAATGCGAGGCAACGCTATCGACGATGGGGGTAAAGTGGTGGGCGACCCTGGAATCGAACCAGGCGTGCGTCTCCGCGAGGGAGTTACAGTCCCCTGCCACACCTTGCGGCCTGTCGCCCACTTTGCCCTGTGCATTGCACCTGACGTGGGGGCGTGATTACAAGCGACCCAAAGGACCGTCAAGGCGAATTCCCGAGAAATCTTGGGTAAATCGCGCGAAAGGATAAAGAGATGAAGAAACCCAAATGGGTCGTGCAAAAAGAGCAGGACAAAAAGGCGGAAGCGGCGCAGACAGTTTGGCTTTTTGGCCTGCATGCGGTGCGCGATGCGTTGATGAACCCCAACCGCGAAAAACTGCAGTTGATGGTCACGCCGAATGCCCAAGCGAAGTTGGAAGATGCCATTGCGGAAGCGGGAATCACGCCGCAGGTCGTCGATCCGCGCAAGTTCCGTCCGCCGCTTGATCCGAATTCCGTTCACCAGGGTGCGGTGCTGGAAGTGAAGCCGCTGAACTGGGGGCGGCTAGAGGATGTCGCCATAGGCGATACCGCACCGCGCTTATTGCTGCTCGACCGAGTGACCGATCCGCACAACGTCGGCGCGATTCTCCGCTCGGCTGAAGTTTTGGGGGCGTCGGCGGTGATAGGCACGAAACATCATTCGGCGCCCGAGACGGGCGCACTGGCAAAGACCGCCAGCGGCGCGTTGGAGCGCCAACCCTATGTGCGGGTGCGCAACCTCGCCGATGCGATCCGCGCCCTGCAGGATATGGGGTATCTGGTGTTGGGGCTGGATGGGGAGGCTACGCAGACCATCGAAGGCGCGGTAGAAGGCCGCCGGGACCGCCCTGTGGCGCTTGTCTTGGGGGCCGAGGGGCCGGGGCTGCGTGAAAAGACCCGCGAGACCGTGGATGCGCTGGTGCGGATCGATGCGGCGGGCGGATTTGGGTCGCTCAATGTCTCTAACGCCGCCGCGATTGCGCTATATGCCAGCCGGGTGGGGGGCTGAGAATCGGCAGAAATTGGCTTAAAACCGGGCAGGGGGCGGGGCGACAGGACCCGGCCCCTTTGAAACCGGCCAAGGCTTCCTAAATTTAAAGGTGACCGCAGGCCCGGAACGCCTGCTGGCCACCTACTGTCCCTCGTTCCGTACCTTACGCCCCGTGTTCGTCATGGGGCGTTTTTTTATGTGGTGGCAAGATACACAAAAGCCGCCCCGAGGGGCGGCTTTGCGTTTCCTACGGGGTGGTAGGATCAACCTGGAGCGGGCGAGGCGATTCGAACGCCCGACCCTAACCTTGGCAAGGTTATGCTCTACCCCTGAGCTACGCCCGCATCCGGTTGGTGAGGGGGGAATACCCATTCGTGCGGGGGGCTGCAAGAGGTAAAATGCGGCGGCTTGGCCGGGTGCATGCGATTTTTTGGGCATTCGTCACGGGCCTGAGAAACACAAAGGGCCGCATCCGAAGATGCGACCCTGTGAAGACCAGATGGAGCGGGCGAGGCGATTCGAACGCCCGACCCTAACCTTGGCAAGGTTATGCTCTACCCCTGAGCTACGCCCGCTTACCGTCTGGTGAGGGCGAAATACCCATTGGGGCAGGGGGCTTCAAGAGGGAAATGTGGTTTTTGGCGGAAAAAGTTGCGCAGGGCGGGGGCGCTGCCCCCGGACCCCCGCGGGTATCTGAAAAAGGATGAATTAGAAGAGGGCGTGACCCAGTAAACCGAGGGCCGAGACGGAGATCATGGCGAGGGTCAGAACCATACCGACCTGACGCAGGATGAATTTTTGCGGGGTGGCGGCAAAGCCCAGAGGATGCAGGATGCGGCCCGTCAGCAGCGCGAGGCCAAGGGCGTGGACAGCCAGTGCGGGGGCGCCATTGGCTTCGGTCAGCGCCAGCAAGATCAGCGCGATGGGCATGTATTCTGCCGCATTCGCCTGTGCGCGCATGCGTTTGAGCAGCGCCTTGTCTCCGGTATCGCCGAGAGAGATGCGATTGACCCGCCGGTAGGCAATCACATGCCAGCTGAGGCCGAGAAAAACCAGCGCACAAAGGGCGGCGTAAATCGGAGTGAGGGTGAGAGGCATGGGGTGACCTTTGTCTGGGGCTTTCGCTGAGTGTGACAGTGCAGCGGTGCAAAAGAAAAGGCCCCGCGTGTGGCGGGGCCTTTGAAATTGTGGCGCAGCGCTTAGTGGCTGTGCTGTTTGTCCCAGTCTTCCTGTTTTGGAAGCTGCTCGAACGTGTGTTCGGGCGGCGGGCTGGGCAGGGTCCATTCCAGCGTGTCGGCGAACTCGTTCCACGGGTTGTTCGCGGTGGAGCGGGCGCCGCGTGTCAGCGTGTAGGCCATGATCCCGAAGAAGAACAGGAAGGAGGCGAAGCTGAGGAAGGCACCGATCGAAGACCACTGGTTCCAGTAGGCGAAGGCCTCAGGATAGTCGATGTAGCGGCGTGGCATGCCCTGACGGCCCAAGAAGTGCTGGGGGAAGAAGGTCAGGTTGGCGCCGATGAACATCGCCCAGAAGTGCAGTTTGCCTGCCCATTCGGGGTACATGCGGCCTGTCATTTTGGGCAGGTAGAAGTAGATACCCGCGAAGATGGCAAAGACGGCACCGAGCGACATCACGTAGTGGAAGTGTGCCACGACGTAGTAGGTGTCGTGATAGGCGCGGTCCACGGCAGCTTGGCTCAGCACGATGCCGGTGACGCCACCGACGGTGAAGAGGAACAGGAAGCCGAAGGCCCAAAGCATCGGTGTTTTGAACTCGATCGAGCCGCCCCACATGGTGGCGATCCAGCTAAACACCTTCACCCCTGTCGGCACCGCGATGACCATGGTGGCCAGCATGAAGTAGGCCTGCTGGTTCAGGGTCATGCCCACGGTGTACATGTGGTGCGCCCAAACGACGAAGCCCAGAGCGCCGATCGCGATGATCGCCCAGACCATCGGCAGGTAGCCGAAGACCGGTTTGCGCGAGAAGGTCGCGATCACGTGGGAGATAATGCCAAAGCCCGGTAGGATGATGATGTAAACTTCGGGGTGACCGAAGAACCACAGGATGTGCTGGTAAAGGATCGGGTCACCACCGCCTGCGGGGTCGAAGAAGGCGAAGCCGAAGTTCCGGTCCATCAGCAGCATGGTGATCGCGCCCGCCAGAACCGGCAGGGACAGAAGGATCAGCCAGCTTGTGACGAAGATCGACCATGCGAACAGCGGCACTTTGAACAGGGTCATGCCGGGGGCACGCATGTTCAGGAAAGTGGTGATCATGTTGATCGCACCGAGGATCGAAGAGGCACCGGAAACGTGGACCGCGAAGATCGCGAAGTCCATCGACATGCCTGCTTCGCGCACCGAGAGCGGCGGGTAGAGAACCCAGCCCACGCCAGAGCCCAGTTGGCCGTTGCCGCCCGGTGTCAGCAGCGAGCAGACCGCCAGTGTCGTACCAGCGATATAGAGCCAAAAGCTGAGGTTGTTCATCCGTGGGAACGCCATGTCCGGCGCGCCGATTTGCAGCGGCATGAAGTAGTTGCCGAAACCCCCAAACAGGGCAGGAATCACAACAAAGAACATCATCAGGATGCCGTGGCCGGTGATCAACACGTTCCACAGGTGGCCGTTTGGCGTACAGGCCGCAGCGCTATCCGCGATGAAACGCGCGCCTTCCATACACATGTATTGAACGCCGGGATCCATGAGCTCGAGGCGCATGTAAACGGTGAATGCCACCGAGATAAGACCCACGAAGGCCGAGACAATCAGGTACAAAATACCGATGTCTTTGTGGTTGGTGGACATGAACCACCGGGTAAAGAACCCCCGGTCGTCGTGGTGATCTTGGCCGTGAATGGCTGCGTCTGCCATGCGGTGCCTCCTGCAAATGAATTGGACACATGGCGCCATAGGCGGCGCATGCGTAGTCGCGCCCGTTTTAGAGCGCTCGCTTCGCGGGGGCAATGGGCGCGATGGTCGCAGGGAGGGTATTTTTTGTGCTGTTGTTGGCGCGGCCAAAATGGGCTGTGGGGCCGTTTGAGGCGCAGGTTCGCGTGGTCAGGGGGCGGTATCGCAGCTGCCTGCCGGGTCGTGGGCAAAGACATCATCGAACGTGGCACGCAGTGCGAGATCTACATCATCCATTGTAACAGGCAGGCCAAGATCGACCAGTGAGGTCACCCCGTGATCGGCAATACCACAGGGAACGATCCCACCAAAATGGCTGAGGTCCGGCTCGACGTTGATACTGATGCCATGGAAGCTAACCCATTTGCGCAGCCTAATACCAATTGCTGCGATCTTGTCTTCGGCGGGGCTGCCATCCACCTGTGCGGGCTTTTCAGGCCGTTGCACCCAAACACCGACGCGACCGGGGCGAATCTCTCCGCGTAGGTTGAATTGATCGAGGGTGGCGATCACCCAATTCTCAAGCTGGCGCACAAAGCAGCGCACATCTCGCCCTCGCGCGGCTACGTTCAGCATCACATAGGCCACGCGCTGCCCCGGCCCGTGATAGGTATACTGCCCGCCGCGCCGGGTGGGGTAGACGGGGAAGCGATCAGGCTCTGTCAGGTCTGCGGCCCGCGCTGAGGTGCCAGCGGTGTAGAGCGGCGGATGCTCCACCAGCCAGATACATTCTTCGGCCTCGCCTGCCGCGATGGCGCTCGCGCGCGCCTCCATCCACGCCTCGGCGGTGCGGTAATCAGTCAAGCCGTCGGTGATAATCCATTCAACCATGGGGATGCCTTAGCAAGACCTGTGCCGCACCGCCAGAGGCGGCGCTTAGGCCGCCGCGTCGCGCTCTTGGAGAACCTTGCGCAGCATCTGCGCGTAATTATCGGCGCCCTGCGCACCGGTGACGAGGTATTTGCTGTCAAATACCATGGAGGGGACACCGGAAATGCCGCGCGAGGTCCAGAATTCCTGCGCTTCGCGGGTTTGTTGGGCCAAGCTGCCGCTATTCAGGACCTCCAAGGCCTCGTTGCGGTCCAAGCCGACGAGCGCGGCGACATCCACCAGCACGTCGGTATCATTTACATTGCGGCCTTGGGTGAAGTGCGCATCAAAAAGGGCCATTTTGAGCGGGTGCTGCAAGCCCTTGGACTGCGCCCATGTCAGCAATTGATGCGCGGCAAATGTGTTTTGCATCCGGGTTTCATCAGAAAAGTTGAAAGTGAAGCCCAAATCACGGCCCATATCCGAGAGGCGCTTGCGATTCTCGACGGATTGCGCGGGGGTGGACCCATATTTCTCGGCCAGATGTTCGGCCATGTTCTGACCCTCGGCGGGCATCTGCGGGTTCAGCTCGAAAGGATGCCAACGGATGTAAGCGCCGACACCCACGGCACCAAGCGCTTGTTCTAGCTGCTTGTAGCCAACGATACACCATGGGCACATGACATCCGACACGATATCGATCTGCACGGTGGGAGCATCGGCTGGATTGGCTTGGGCGTTGGCGTGATCGGGGGCGGCGGCGTCTGCGGGCATGATGAAATCCTTTTTGCTTGCCCTATCAAATGGCCTGCCGGGCGCGGTGTTTCAACGGTTGAGGTGCGAGATTGCGGCGTCCTAAAGGATTTGTGAATGGGGATGCGTTTTCTGGGAGATGGCCGAAGGTGCTGGGAAACTTATCGCCAACGGCGCGGGGGTAGGGGGTGCCAAACGGTCAAATAAGCGGTTCGGAAAAAGACTGAAGAATTTTGCCGATTGCCTCTTCACAAGCCTCTGGTCTTTGGCTAAACCCCGCCCACCAACCATGGCGTGCGGTCGTGGCGGAATGGTAGACGCGCAGCGTTGAGGTCGCTGTGGGGTAACACCCGTGAGAGTTCGAGTCTCTCCGACCGCACCACCTTATTTTGCGTTTGCAAAATGATGTTGGAAAAATCCTGATAAAATTTGCTCCTTGGGCTCGCCTATATCGGCGCGCAGCCTATCCTTGTGCTGCGCGGTATTTTGCCTGTTTTGCTGTAAATACGGCAAATGGGCATGGGTAACGCTGTTCACATCCGGGCAAGGCACCCCCAGAGTGTTTGCAGCCTAGGCGGTGATGCCGTTTAAAGGTGAGAGAATAACGCCCGTGTGCGGCGGGCAGAGCAGAACCGGCACGGAAACCGGGGCGACGGGATGCAGGAGGGTAGCGCGTGGCGCATCAAGGGCAGACTCAAGGGGCAGCGATTTATCTCGTTCTTGGACTACTTCTTGGCGGGGGCGCTGCTGCGCAAGCCGCAGAGCTGGCACTCACAGGGGTGGCTGAGGATTCAGAGCTTTATGCCACGCTGCGCGGTGGGTCCCTATTGGCCGAGCAGACGGATCAGGATGAAGATGCCGAACCGGCCACGCCGCAGGAACTGGTCGCAGCGGCACAGGCCGACTACGGCAGGCTTTTGGCCCTTCTTTATGACAATGGATACTTTGGGCCGACCCTGAAAATCACGCTTGATGGCGTTGATGCGTCGGCAATTCCGGCAGTTCAGCCGCCGCGCCGAATTGGTCGGGCGGTGATCACCGTCGATCCGGGGCCGAAATTCCGCTTTGGCTTGACCCGCATCGCCCCCGTCGCGCCAGAGACCGAATTGCCAGACGGCTTTGCCACCGGGGAAACCGCAAGCCTCGGCGTGCTGAAAGAGACCGTTTCCACCGGGATCAGCGGGTGGCGCGCCGTGGGCCATGCCAAGGCCGAATTGGCCGAGCAGGATTTGACCGCCAAACATCGGGAGCGTCTGATCGACGCTGATCTGCGCCTCGCTCCCGGCCCAAAGCTGCGCTTTGGCGCGCTTACCGTGACCGGAAACGAAGATGTCCGCACCCAACGTTTGCTCGAAATTGCAGGCCTGCCGGAGGGGGAGGTGTTCTCTCCCGAAGAGTTGGACCTGGCGACCGAACGTCTGCGCCGCACTGGCGCTTTTGACGCTGTAGCATTGATCGAAGCCGATCGGATCGGCCCCAATAACACGCTGCCGATCACTGCTCAGATCACAGAAGCGCCCAAACGCCGCTTGGGCTTTGGTGCGGAACTGTCTTCGCTTGAGGGGCTGACACTTAGCACCTTTTGGCTGCATCGCAATCTGTTGGGCGGGGCCGAACGGCTGCGGCTTTCGGCAGAGATTGAAGGCATTGGCGGGAACTCGGGGGGCGAAGACTATACGCTTTCGGCGCGTTTTGAACGGCCCGCGACCTTCAACGAAGATACAAATTTCTATGCGCTGGCGACGTTGGAGCAGTTGGACGAGGTGAATTACTTCTCTCGCCAATTGGACCTTGAAGCGGGGATCGAGCGGATCGCGAATGAAAACCGTACCTATTCCGCGGGCCTTGGTCTGCGCGTGGCGGAAACGGAAGACGCGTTTGGCACCAATAACTATACCTTGTTAACCCTACCGCTGGGCGCCGAATTTGACTATCGTGACAAAGAGTTAGACGCGACCGAAGGGTATTACATTGATGCCAGCATCATGCCCTTTGTTGCTGTCTCCGGCTCTGCAAGCGGGCTGCGAACCTATTTCGACGCGCGCTATTATCGGACCTTTGGGACTGAGCGTCCGGTCACCTTGGCCTTCCGGGGTCAACTGGGTTCTGTAGCCGGGCCAGACCTGTCAGAGGCGCCTGCGGATTACCTCTTTTATTCTGGTGGGGGCGGCAGCGTGCGCGGGCAACCCTATCAATCGCTGGGTGTTGATCTGGCCAGTGGCGACACCGTTGGTGGGCGCAGCTTCGCGGGCGTTTCGGCCGAGGCACGTGTTAAACTGACCGAGAAGATCGGCGTCGTGGGCTTTGCCGACGCGGGCTATATCGGTTCAGAAGAGTTCTATGACGGATCGGGCACTTGGCATTCCGGTGCGGGGCTTGGCCTGCGCTATGCAACGGGGATTGGCCCCATTCGGCTGGATGTGGCGGTGCCAACGTCTGGGCCGGAAGTGGATGAAGATTTCCAAGTCTATATCGGGATCGGGCAGGCGTTTTAATGCGACAGTTTCTCCAATTTCTCACCGCCAGCTTTGTCTACCTTGCCTGTCTCTCTCCGGCTTTCGCGCAGGATGATGACAAGGGCTTTTTGACGCGCACCATTCAGGACGCGCTTAGCGGGGCTGGGCGTACGGTCAGCATTGATGGTTTTGCCGGGGCGCTCAGCTCGGCTGCTTCTTTTGATCGGATGACCATTTCCGATGATGATGGCATCTGGCTGACGCTGGAGGACGTGGTGCTGGATTGGAACCGATCGGCCCTGCTGCGCGGTCGGTTAGAGGTCGAACAATTGACCGCCGGGCGGTTGGATGTTGATCGCCTGCCTGTCAGTGATGAGGTCGATCTGCCGGACGCCGAAGCCAAACCCTTCGCACTGCCCGATCTGCCAGTATCCATTGAAATTGCAGACTTTTCCGTGGATGAGATTAACCTGGGTGAGCCGATCTTGGGGGAGGCGGCGCAGTTGTCGGTCAAGGCCAATGCACGCCTGACCGATCAGGTCGGTATCGTCGATTTTCAGGCCCGCCGCACGGACGGCACACGGGGTGAGTTTAACATTCAGGCTGATTTCGACCGCACGGAAAGTGTCCTTGATCTGCTGTTGGAACTTACCGAAGACCCCGAAGGCATCGCCTCCAAGCTGCTGAATCTGCCGGGTCAACCGTCTGTGCAGATGTCGGTTAAAGGCGCAGGGCCATTGGATGATTTCGCCACCGATGTGACAATCGCCACCGATGGCGAAGAACGTCTAGCAGGGCAGGTGACGCTAGGCGCGCAAAGCTCTGAGCGTACGGGCGACGGACCGGACCGTCGAATTCAGGCCGACATCGGCGGTGACATCACCGCACTGCTGGCCCCGCGCTATCGTGAATTTTTTGGCGAAGATGTCCGTCTGGCGCTGGATGCGCTGTTGCAAAGCAATGGTGCTGTTGATGTCAGCAGCTTCACCCTTGCGGCGAATTCCGTCGATCTTGAGGGTAAGGTCACGCTGAACCAAGAGAAATGGCCGACACTGATCGACATTTCCGGCCGTATTGCCAACCCCGATGGCACCTCGACGTTGTTGCCCGTGTCGGGTGATGGCACGCGAGTTGAGGCTGTGACGTTGCGGGTGGACTATGATGCCGCGGATGGGGACCGGTTTGAGAGTGCATTTGACATTACCGGGCTGGACACTGGCGCGGTGCAAATTGCCGAAACCAAACTTGCCCTTGATGGGATCCTTGAGGGCGATCTGGGCAGCTTGGGGCAGTTCCTTGGCGATGTGACCTTTGCCACCGAGGGGCTGACGCTGACTGATCCGGCCAGTTCAGCGGCCATTGGTGACGCGATCACCGGCAGCGCCGAGATCCGTTTTGTCGAGGGAGAGCCGATTGAGATCAACGGTCTGACGCTTGCGGGCGAAGATTACGGTCTTACCGGTGAAGCGGCGATTGATGGTGTGGATGCCGGGCTGTTGACCCAGTTGAAGATGACGCTCGAAGCCAAGGATATCAGCCGCTTTTCGGCGCTTGCGGGCCGCGATATTTCAGGGGCCACGGCGCTTGCGCTGAATGGGTCCGTGACTCCCTTGGGCGGTATGTTTGATCTGGCAATTGCAGGTGGTACGGATGACCTGCAAATCGGTATTGAACAGGCTGATGCGGTTTTGGCGGGGCGTACCAGCCTAAGCATGGTGGCAAAACGTAATGAAACCGGGACCTTCCTGCGCGAGCTTGATCTGAAGAATGACGCGCTTGAGTTGACCGGCGATGTCGAACTGCGCAGTGAAGACAGCCGCGCCGCGCTCGATTTCGCATTGGCCGATATCGGTCTGGTGCTGCCACAATACGAAGGTCCAGTTTCAGTTAAGGCAACTGCGGTGCAAGAGGCGCGCGGTTGGGTTGTAGATGCTGTTACCGATGGCCCCTATGACGCCGCACTAACCGTCTCGGGCTTGGCCACGGGCGATAACGCGCAGATTGATTTTACCGCTGATATCCCCCGAATCGAAGATTTTGTGCCGGATGCCGACATTACCGGGCCGGTCATGGCCAAGGGCGATCTGCGCCAAACGCCGCAAGGCTGGCAGATCAATACAGACGCCAGTGGCCCGCTGAATGCGCAGGCGTCTGTCAGAGGGCTGGTTTCGCCCCGTGTTGATGTGGCCTTTGATCTGGCGCTTCCAGATATTCAGCCCCTCGTCCCGCAGGTTAACGGCGGGGTAGAGGCCAGCGGCACGGTGGAGCAAACCGATCAGGGGTTTGTCGTCGACACAATCGCGAGTGGCCCTTACGGCAGTCGCGTGTCGGTGGAAGGTTTGGCAACAGGCCCCGATATGGCGCTGAGTTTCGATCTTTCCGTGCCTGATGTCAGCCCGCTTGCCCCCGGCGTGAACGGCCCGCTATCGGCCAAGGGCAATGTCCGTCAAACAACTGACGGGATTGCCGTGGATGTAGATGCAAACGGCCCATATGGCAGTAGTGCCATGGTCGAGGGGCTGGTGACGGGAGAAGTGTCGCTGAAGTTCGACGTCTCTGTGCCGAACGTTAATCCATTGGTGCCAAGTGTCTCAGGGTCTTTCGCGGCCAATGGCACGGCGCGTCAGACGGATGCAGGTGTTGTGCTTGATGCCAGCGCAAGCGGCCCTTACGGCGCGCAGGCAACTGTCGAAGGGCTGGTGACTGGCCCCAACGCCGATGTCGATTTCCAGTTGAACGTGCCCGACATCGGCGCGCTGGTCGACCAAGTGAACGGCCCACTCAGTGTCGCAGGCTCGGCCCGGCGTGAGGGGGAGGCATGGCGGATTGACACCAATGCCAACGGCCCTGCTGGTACGCAGGCCAGCGTTGCTGGATTGGTGAATGCCGATGGCTCGCTAAACATTGATATTGCAGGCAATGCTCCGCTTGGGCTGTCGCGGCCCTTCCTCGCGCCGCGCAACCTGCAAGGGCAGGCGCAATTTGATTTGCAGATCAATGGACCAGCGGCGTTGTCTTCGGTCAGCGGGCGTATCTCTACGAATAATGCGACATTCACTGCGCCAAACCTGCGGGTCGCCTTGCAGGGGATCGACGCTGACATTCAGCTTGGTAACAACCGCGCACAGTTAAATGTGACAGGCCAAGCGGTGGATGGCGGGCAGCTTAACGTGGCCGGAGCGGTCACCCTGACGCCTGCCTTGCCCGCGGATATTAATATCGCTGTGCGCAACCTCGTCTATGCGGATCCAAGCCTTTATAGCACCACGTTGAACGGGGATTTGCGTCTCGCTGGCCCGCTGAGCGGCGGGGCGCAGATTACCGGTGTGATCAACGCGGGCGAGACGAATATTCAGGTGCCCGCGACGGGGTTGACCTCGATCGGGGACATCCCGCAGATCACCCAGGTCAACGCGCCAGCCGATGTTCTGGCGACGCGCCGCAAGGCGGGGCTCGATGGCGCCGATGCGGGTGACGATCCGACCGAGACATCCTCTGGCGCTGGTTTTGGGCTCAATCTGCAGATCAATGCGCCGAACCGCATCTTTGTGCGCGGCCGCGGGCTGGATGCGGAACTAGGCGGCGCGTTGAACCTCAGCGGCACCACCAACCGCATTATCTCTGCCGGGCGGTTTGAGTTGATCCGGGGGCGGCTGGATATCTTGGGCAAACGTTTCTTGCTGGATGAGGGGTCGGTTCAGTTTCAGGGTGATTTCATTCCTTATATCCGGTTCGTTACTTCAACCGATACCGAGGCGGGAGAGGTGCGTGTGATTGTCAGTGGCCCCGCGAATGAGCCGGAGGTTACCTTTGAATCAACCCCCGCCGCGCCACAGGATGAAGTGCTGTCGCAATTGCTTTTCGGGCGTAACATCTCGGAAATCTCGGCCTTTCAGGCGCTGCAACTTGCCAGCGCCGTGGCGACCCTTGCAGGCCGTGAGGGCGACGGGATAATCGGCAACCTGCGCGAAGGCTTTGGATTGGATGATCTTGATGTGACCACCACCGACGATGGCGCCACGGCGCTGCGGTTGGGGAAATATCTGACGGACAATGTCTATACCGATGTCACGGCGGCCTCTGACGGGACCGGCGAGGTCTCCCTCAACCTCGACATCAGCGAAAGCCTGACGGCCAAGGGCACGCTCGGCTCCGATGGCGACAGCAGCATCGGGATTTTCTTTGAGCGGGACTATTAAGAACGAGGGCGCCTAGCGGGGCACCCTTGGTTTCAGCGGCGCTTAAGCTTCGTCGCGTGGGGTAAAGCGGCCATAACGGCCTTGGTCAAACATCAACCCCGAGGCGCCGTCCTCGCGCAGCGCGGCCTGTCGGACATGGCCCAGGATCAGCGAATGATCGCCCGCTGCGTGCACCGCGTAGGTATTGCAGTGAAACCGCGCAAGGCAGCCTGCAAAAGTGGGCACGCCTGCTGCATCCTCGGTCCAGTCGAACCCGGCAAAGTCATGGCCCTGTGTGGCGAAACGCTGGGCCAATTCCTCTTGATCCGCGCCAAGTACATGAATGCAAAATGACGCCGCTGCGGTGAAACTATCGTGCCGCTTGGATGAAATCGCAGGCGACCACAGCACCAAAGGCGGATCAAGCGAGACAGAGGCGAAAGAATTCGCCGTCATCCCCATCGGGCCCTGCGTAGTTTTAACGGTGACCACAGTCACACCGGTGCCAAAACGCCCAAAGGCGCGGCGCAGAGCCGTGGCATCGCCGCTGTCGGGGGAGAAGGGGATCAGATCATCGTTCATAGCGACAAGCGGTGCCATGTGGGCGCCGATTTGTCCAGCGGTGCCGGCGCGTTGTATCGCCATCTTACTGCGCGGATATCCGTTGTTTGCGAAACCCAAAGGAACCCTTTCTGGGGGCGGGCGTTATGTCTGCGATGAGAGGCAACATCAGGGTCCAAGTGGCGTTGATGCTGGCTGTCGGAAGGGAGCGGGGCGCGTGATGTGTACCGTTCTACCGGGCACCCGAATGCCGTTCACAAAAGATAGGTGCGCAAGCTTGCACCGGAAAGTGACAGACAATGATGAATGCAACCAAACTGACCCTCGGCGCCGCCCTGTTGAGCGCCACCGCCTTTGGCTCCACCGCGATGGCCGATGACAATGAGACAGTCGATCACGCCGAAATCGGGTCGCTGTCTTGCGATGTGGGCGATGGTACCGGCTTTGTCTTTGGTTCTACCCGTGAACTGACATGTACCTTTAACCCCATCGAAGAAGGGCTCGAAGATGAGACCTATGTCGGTGAGATCAGCCGGTGGGGCGTCGACATCGGCAAAACCCAGAACGGCCAAATGTCTTGGCTGGTGCTGGCCCCGACCGAGCAGGAGTATTCCGAAGGCGGCTTGAACGGCAGCTATAAAGGTGTCTCTGCAGAAGCAACCGTGGGTGTGGGCGCCGGTGCAAACCTGATGACGGGTGGGTCCGAGAACACGCTGGCGCTTCAGCCGCTGAGCGTGAACACCCAGACTGGCGTTAACTTTGCCGTGGGCGTGGGTGAGATCAATCTGCAGCGCGTCGAAGGTTGAGCCTGAGCGATAGTTTTAAAAGACCTGGGCCGTCCCTTGGGGGCGGCCCATTTGTAAGTGCGAGACGTCAGAGCTTGGTCAGCCGGTCCCCACGCCGAACGGTGCCGTCCTGTACGATTTTGCACAGGACACCGCGCAACCGATGCGGGCGGTTTTCCTTTCGGTTGATCCACCGCAGGCTGTCTTGGCCATAGCGGTCGCGCCATTTGATGCAGCCGTTGTTGAACTTGTCGCTCACCTCCAGCACCGCCGATCCAGCCTGTAGCCGTGTGCCGACGGGCAGGTTCTCGTGGCCGAGGTCCATGTCCACGATCATCGTATCGCCCGGGTGGACCGTATGGTCGCGATCACGCCAGCAGAGATCTATCACTCTTTTAGACAGGATCGACACTTGTATGCGCGGGTCTGGGCTGCCGTCGGGCAGGGTCAGCCAAGGTTTCTCGGTCCAACGTTCGCCAAGGATGCCTTGGGCCACGGTCAGCTCCAGTTCATCACGGAAATCTCGCTCCCCATAGTCGGGGCGAAAGCAAAGCTCTTCGATCACGGCGCCATCCTTGGGCGCGGCGAGGATATCCGGCAGGGCGGCGTCACATTCCGCAGCGGAGGCGGGCGGCGGCACTTGGGGGGCGGTTTGGTCCATGTCTCTCTTTCTCATGCAACGCGGCGCGGGGGCAGGTAGCCGCCCGCGCCGCGCAGCGTGTCAGCGATTCATGCGGTTGTCGATCAGATCGTCCACCACGGTGGGATCCGCCAGCGTCGATGTATCCCCCAAGGCGCCATAGTCGTTTTCGGCGATTTTGCGCAGGATGCGGCGCATGATCTTGCCCGAGCGGGTTTTCGGCAGGCCGGGCGCCCATTGGATCAGATCGGGCGAGGCGATGGGACCGATTTCCTGCCGCACCCAGTTGCGCAGTTCGCTGCGCAGATCATCGGAAGGCTCTTCACCGCTCATCAAGGTGACATAGCAATAGATGCCCTGACCTTTGACGTCATGCGGGTAGCCGACCACGGCGGCTTCGGCGACTTTGTCATGGGCGACCAGCGCGCTTTCGACCTCGGCGGTGCCCATGCGGTGGCCTGAGACGTTGATCACATCATCCACGCGGCCCGTGATCCAATAGTCGCCGTCGGCATCGCGCTTGCAGCCGTCACCGGTGAAGTAATAACCGGGGTAATCCGCGAAATAGGTTTTCTCGAACCGTTCATGATCCCCCCAAACCGTGCGCATCTGACCCGGCCAACTGTCGGCGATGCAAAGCACGCCCTCGGCAGGGTTGCCCTCAATCTCTTTGCCCGAGGTCGGGTCCAGCACCACCGGCTTGATGCCAAAGAAGGGCTTCATCGCCGCGCCGGGCTTCATGTCATGGGCGCCGGGTAGGGGTGTCATCAGATGGCCGCCGGTCTCGGTCTGCCACCATGTATCGACGATCGGGCAGCGGCCGTGGCCGACGACCTCGTGATACCAGTTCCACGCCTCGGGATTGATCGGCTCACCCACGGTGCCAAGGATGCGCAGCGACGACAGATCGCTTTTGGTGACGAATTCTTTGCCTTGCCCCATTAGGGCGCGGATTGCTGTGGGGGCAGTGTAGAACTGCGTGACTTTATGCTTTTCGCAGACCTGCCAGAAGCGGCTGGCGTCGGGGTAGGTGGGCACGCCTTCGAACATCAACGTGGTCGCGCCATTGGCCAGCGGGCCATAGACGATATAGCTGTGCCCGGTGACCCAGCCCACATCCGCCGTGCACCAATAGATGTCGCCGTCGTGGTAGTCGAAGGTGACTTCGTGGGTCAGCGCCGCATAGGTGATATAGCCGCCGGTGGTGTGGACGACGCCCTTGGGCTGGCCGGTGGAGCCGGAGGTGTAGAGAATAAACAGCGGGTCTTCGGCACCGACTGCGGTGGGTTTGCAGGTGTCGGCGGCATCCTTGATCAGCGCGTTGTAATCCCGGTCGCGGGCGTCGTCCCACGAGACGTCTCCACCCGTGCGGCGTACGACAAGGCATTGAACGCTGGCATCACATTGCGCCAACGCCTTGTCGGCATTGGCTTTGAGAGGGGTGGCTTTGCCGCCGCGCGGCGCTTCGTCGGCGGTGATAACGACCTTGGCTTCGCAGCCGTTGACGCGGGCGGCCAGCGCATCCGGGGAGAACCCGGCAAAGACGATGGAATGGATCGCGCCGATCCGCGCGCAGGCCAGCATGGCATAGGCGGCCTCGGGGATCATTGGCATGTAGATGATGACGCGGTCGCCTTTATCGACGCCCAGATCGCGCAGCACATTGGCCATACGGCAGGTGGCACTGTGAAGCTCGCGGTAGCTGATGTGTTTGGCGTCATCCTCGGGGCTATCCGGCTCCCAGATAATCGCGGTCTGATCGCCGCGCTTTTCTAGATGGCGGTCGATGCAATTTGCGCTGACGTTCAACTCACCATCCGCGAACCAGTTGATGCTGACTGATCCAAGGTCAAAGTTGACATCGCGCACTTGGGTGAAGGGTTTGATCCAGTCGATCCGCTGCGCCTGTTCGCGCCAGAAACCGTCGGTGTCGGTGACGGATGCTTGGTACATCTTGTCGTAGGTCTGCGCATCCACATGGGCGCGGGCGGCCATGTCGGCGGATGGCGGATAGGTCTTTGCAGTGGCGTCGGACATGGTGGTTCCTCCCTAGATTTACGCGTCTTGCCACGGGGCGCGGGTCTCCCCTGCTTTCCGTGGCCTCCTCCTGAGCTGGATCATAACGGCCCGTGAAAAGAAGTGAATAAGCAACTGGATTACAAGGGCTTGCCTGTAAACGTTTTTCCCGTCTGCCGGGATGTCTGTAAATTTTCTTTGGCGAAGAAGCGATTAGTAAGATTTTTCAAAGCCTTGCCAGTCAAACTTGGCGCTACTGTCTTGCGGCTGTCGTATTTGCGCGGCATGACGGGGTTGGCAGGCCAGCCCCCGCGGGGTAGCCTGTGCGCCAATCCGCCCATCCAAGGGCGGCAACTATGGGAGAGAGCCATCATGAAAAAACTGCTGAGCGGTGCCGCCGCCTGTGCGCTGAGCGTAGCTTTTGTAAGCGAAGCTGCCGCGACCGAATGGAATGCCTCGGTCTGGGGCAAGCGCCGCGCCTTCACCGAACATGTGGAAAAGATCGCCGCGCTGGTTTCGGAGAAGACCGACGGTGAATTCACCATCAACGTCAGCTACGGCGGCCTGTCCAAGAACCGTGAGAACCTCGATGGTATCTCCATCGGTGCTTTCGAGATGGCCCAGTTCTGCGCCGGCTACCACGCCGACAAGAACCGCGCGATCACCGTACTGGAACTGCCGTTTCTGGGTGTAAGCAACCTCGAAGAAGAAGTCGCGGTTTCCAAAGCGGTCTATGACCACCCCGCCGTCGCCAAAGAAATGGCACAGTGGAATGCGAAAATGCTCATGACTTCGCCCATGCCACAGTACAACCTTGTCGGCACCGGCGATCCGCGCACCACGTTGGAAGATTTCGACGGCATGCGCGTCCGCGCCACCGGCGGTCTGGGCAAAGCCTTTGAAGCTGTCGGCGCCGTGCCCACATCCGTGACCGCGACCGAAGCCTATAATGCAATGGAATCGGGTGTCGTCGACACCGTGGCCTTCGCCCAGCACGCGCATCTGTCCTTCGGCACGATCAACAAAGCCGACTGGTGGACCGCGAACCTCAACCCCGGCACGGTGAACTGCCCCGTCGTGGTGAACATCGACGCCTATGAAATGCTGAGCGACGAAGAGCGTGAAGCGCTCGACAGCTCGGTCGATGAGGCGCTGGATCACTACCTCGCCAACTACGCGGAACTGCTGGAGCGTTGGGATACCGTTCTTGAGGAAAAGGGCGTTGAGAAGGTCGAATTCACCCCAGAGGTAATCGCCGAGTTCAAAGCCAAAGCGGCTGACCCTGCGCGTGAAGCATGGATCAAAGACATGGAAGCCCAAGGCATTCCGGGTCAGGAACTTTACGATCTCGTGATCGAAACGCTGGAAAAAGAGCAGGCGTCGAACTAAACCCTGCCACGCATGACTGTGAGGGCCGTGCGGCAAACCGCGCGGCCCTTTCGACTTCTGAAACGAAACAATCAGACTTTCTGAAAAGGAGAGCCGATGGCCGGATCATCCGCCGTGCTGGAGGACAGCAGCCTCCTCAGCCGCCTCGACCGGGGCCTGCTGAAGCTAGAGACCATCTTTGCCCTGATCTCGGGGATTGCCGTTTTCATGTTGATGGTGCTGGCCGTTTGGTCCGTGGGGGGGCGCAAGTTCTTTGCCACGCCGCTGGCGGGGTATGTCGACTGGATCGAAGCGGCCATGCCCTTCATCGCCATCATGGGCATTGCCTATACCCAACGTATGGGCGGGCATGTGCGCATGGATATCCTAATTGGCCAGCTGAAGGGCCGTGCGCTTTGGGCGGCGGAACTGTTGTCGGTGGTGCTGATCCTTTTGTTGATGCTGGCACTCACGTGGGGCGCTTGGGCGCATTTTGACCGCAGCTTTGATATGGCCGCCCCGATGTGGAGCCGCGACAGCTCGATCGACATCGGCCTGCCGATCTGGCCCAGCAAACTGGTGGTGCCCGTGGCCTTTGCCGTGATCTCTTTGCGGCTTTGCCTGCAAATCTGGGGCTATGGCCGGGCCTTGGTGCTGGGGCTGGACCGCCCCGTGGCCGTGCCGCTGGTGCAATCGGCGGCAGAACAAGCAATGGCCGAGGCCGAACAACTGGATGGACGTGACTGATGGATCCTATTGAAATCGGCCTTTGGGTCTCGGGCGGCATGCTGCTCATGGTGGTGCTTGGCATGCGGGTGGCCTTTGCCGCTGCAATGGCCGGGCTTGTGGGCCTTATCTGGATTTTCTGGGCCAAGAAGGGCATGGAGTGGGACCAGCTTGGCTGGGCATTGACCGTGGCAATCAAGACCGCCGGGCAGGTGCCGCACTCGAAAGTCTCGAGCCAGACACTCTCGCTCATCCCGACCTTCATCCTGATCGGTTTTCTGGCCTATTACGCAGGTCTCACCAAGGCGATCTTTGAAGCCGCGAAACGTTGGTTCGCTTGGGTGCCGGGCGGTTTGGCGGTTTCGACCGTCTTCGCCACAGCAGGCTTTGCGGCCGTGTCGGGTGCTTCGGTTGCGACGGCAGCAGTCTTTGCCCGCATCGCTATCCCCGAAATGCTCAAAATCGGCTATAACAAGCAATTCGCCGCGGGTGTCGTGGCGGCGGGGGGCACGCTGGCCTCGCTGATCCCGCCTTCGGCGATCTTGGTGATCTATGCGATCATCGTTGAACAGGACGTGGGCAAACTGCTGCTGGCGGGCTTCATCCCCGGTGCTTTCTCGGCGGTGGTCTATGCGGTGTTGATCATCGGCATCGCCATGATCTGGAAGAACGTCGGCCCGCCGGTGACCGGCTTTACATGGCGCGAACGCTTTGCCGCGTTGCCTGCCGCTCTGCCGATTGTCGCGGTGGTCGTGATCATCATCTTCTTCGTCTACAACCCCTTTGGCGATGCATGGGGCACCCCGACTGAAGGTGGCGCCGTGGGTGCGTTTATCGTCTTCTGTATGGCCGTCTTCCGTGGGATGCGTTTGGCGGAGTTGAAGGACGCGCTGTTGGAGACCGCCAAACTGACAGTGATGATCTTCACCATCATCTGGGGCGTCTTGATCTATGTACGCTTCCTCGGTTTCGCCGATCTGCCGGGCGCATTCGCCGATTGGATCTCATCGCTCGAAACCTCGCCTATGCTGATCCTGATCTGCATCCTGCTGGCCTATGCGGTGCTGGGCATGTTCATGGACGCCATTGGCATGCTGCTGCTGACCCTGCCGGTGGTTTACCCGGCGGTGATGGCGCTCAATGGGGGCGAGTTCGTCTCGGCCGCTGACAGTGCCTTTGGCATGTCCGGTCCGATGTGCGCGATCTGGTTCGGCATTCTTGTGGTGAAGATGGCGGAGTTCTGTTTGATCACCCCGCCCATTGGCCTCAACTGCTTTGTCGTCGCCGGCGTGCGCCCCGACCTCAGCGTGCAGGACGTGTTCCGCGGCGTAATGCCCTTCTTCGTTGCTGACGCGGTGACCATCGGCTTGCTGGTGGCCTTCCCGCAGATCGTGCTTTGGCTGCCGTCCCTCGCGGGCTAAGCAGGCTTAAGCAACAGGCTTGTCCGCGGCGGTTTCATCTGCCGCGGATGCGCCAAGTTCGGGGTTGGATTTATCTAGAAAATTCCCGACCATATTAAGGGCTGTGACATTCTCACAGATCACCTTGAACACCACGAGGAAGGGCACCGCCACCAGTGCGCCCGCAATCCCCCACAGCCAGCCCCAAAAGACCACGGTAAGGAACACGGCAACCGTGTTAATCTCTAGCCGTCTACCGACGAGGTAGGGGGTGACGAACTGGCCTTCGATCCCGGTTAGGATTTGATACCCGATTGGGGCAAGGATCGCGTAGCCAACGCTGTCAAATGTAGCAATGGCATAGGCGCCAACTAGTACGGCACCGATTACGCCGCCGATATAGGGCAGGAAGTTCAGCAAGAATGCGGCCATGCCCCAGACATAAGGCACCGGCAGGCCAAGCGCGAAAAGGTAAAGCCCGACAGAGATGCCCAAACCTGCATTAATGACAGTGATGGTCAGCAAGTAGCGCGAGACGCGGCGCTCAACGTCATAGACCGCTTTCAGTGCGCGTTTCTTGCCCGTGAATGTCTGGAAAGATTGCACCAATTTGAGGTAGAACAAATCGCCAGAGGCCAGCAGGAACAGAGCCAATACTAAGGCCACGGCCACTGTACCACCGATCCGCGCACCTGTGTTCATGGCGTTGTTCAGCAGACCCGGCTGCTTCATTACCACCTCGTCGGGGCTGCCGCCGCCATCTTCTGTGGTGATCTGTTCCACCTGTTCGGTCGCCGAGCGGACGTTCTCCACCGTTTGAACCCAGCCCTGTAGCTTGCGTCGGATTTCATTTCCCAAGGATGGAATTTCATCAGCCCAAGTGGCGACAGTACCCGCCGAGAGCCCTGCCAACAGGAAGATGATCAATCCGACAAAGCCAATCAACAGCACTGCACCCAGCGGGGCCGCGATGCCAAGTCTTTCCAGCGAGCGGATCAACGGGCTAAGTGTGAGAGCGAGGAGGAAGCCAAGCAAGATCGGCAGCAGTAGATCCTTGGCGAAATAGGCAGTTACGAAGAGGGCTATTAGTACCAACACTTCCAACAGCCGTCTGATCGCGGCGATATCGCTCAAAGTCTTCCCCCCAAATGCCCTGCGCAGGTGCTATCAAGGCAACGCGTGACAAAGGGAAAGGTTCATTCGACCCTAATAATAAACGCTCCGGTTGCGCGGGCAGTAGGCTGGGTGACTATTCTTTGACCATTTGCAGGCGCAAAGCCTGCCCCCCGAGCGCACGAAACGCCCGCTGTCGGCAGGTCAGTACGATGATCTGCATATCGCCCGCTTGTCGGTGAAGCGCGTCGAACATCCGCTCAATCCGGTCGTCATCGGTAAAGACCAGCGCATCATCCAAGATCACCGGCACGATGCGCCCCGCGCGGGCCAGCATTCGGGCAAAGGCAAGCCGCACCAGCAGCGCCACCTGTTCCTGCGTGCCGCCGGAAAGAACATCAATCGGCTCCTCCCGCCCACCACGGATTAGGGCATGAGGTAGCAGAGATTCTTCGCCCCACGTCAGTTCGGCGTCCGGCCAAAGCAGTTGCAGCAAGGGTTTGAGTTCTTTGACAATCGGGGTGAAATATCGCTCGCGTGCCTCGTTGCGCGCATCCTGCAAGGCGGCCTCTAGCCGGGTGAGCACGGCGACCTCATGCGTGATCCGTGCAAGTTTATCTTCTGCGGCCTGCAATTGCTCTTGGGTCTCCGCCAGTCGCTCTTCTACCGCGTCGCCGGATGCGCGGGTGATCCGTTCGCTGAGCCGGGCGAGCAGGGGGCGCAGGCGGGCAATCTCATCGCGGGCTTGGGTTTCTACCGATTCCGCACGGGTAAGGGCGGCCTGAAGGCTGGCCGCATCGGGTGCGTCTTTTGCCTTTTCGGCATGGGCAAGCCGAGCAGCCTCTAGCGCTGCCGCAGTGGTGACGGTTTGGGTGGCAAGGTCTTCTTCGGCGACGTCACCCAGTTTCGCCTGCTGCGCCTCTGCGCGCTGCAGACGGTCGGTAAGCGAGGTTAGCAGCGCGTCACTGCGCGCGGCATCGGCCTTGGCATCGGCCAGCGCTTCGGCTGCAGTTTCTCGGATTATGCGGCAGGCCTCGTGGTGGGTCTGCGCGGCTTGCAGGGCATTTTCGGCTGTTTCAATATCGGGTGCGTCGGTCTCGGTCGTTGGGGTCGGAATGGCGGCAAGCTCTTGGTGCAGCGCATCAATGCCGTTGGGCGCGAGGCTGGCCAACACGGCCTTTGCTTCCCCTTGTCGCGCGGCGGCTTCGGCGCGGGCGGCGGTGGCGGCGCGGGCCTCGGTAAGATTAGCCGCGCCGATTTGATCGAGGGCGGTTTGCAATTTCGCCGTTGCAGCCTCAACCGAGCCGTCCTCTTGCCCGGATGCCGCAGGGTGGATTTCCAAACTGCCGATCCCGTCGATCCGCAGCGTCGTGCTGCGCGGCAGGGGCAGGGCCGTCCCATCGGCTAGAGGGCCGTCATCGCCGTGGATCACGCCCGAGCTGCCGGACGCATAATGCACGATCACTTGGGTGGCGGTGGCATCGCGGGCGGCGCGGCTGGCGGAAAGTTCGGCAGAAAGGGCTTCAAGCCGTTGCAGGGCGGCAGTATCGGGGCCGGAGCGGGCTGCGGCTGCTGCGGTCTCCATCCGGCGGCGCGCCTCTTCGGCCTCTTTGATCCGTGCCTCTAACGCGCGGCGGCGGTCTGCCCCTTCCCGTGCGGCGACTGCACGTTGGGCGCGCCTGCGCTGGTCTTCGGCCGTCTGTAGGGCGGTGCGGGCCTCTTGTGCGGATACTTCAGCGGCCTCAAGTGCGGTGCGTCGCTCCGCCAACGCAGAACGCGCGGCGTCAGTCGCTTGTCGGGCACGGGTTTCTTCCGCGAGGGCGGCTTTTTGTTCTGCCTCTGCGGCGCGGTAGCTGTCCAGCCGCGTGGTGGCGCTTTCGGCGTTAAGCCGGGCAAGGTCCATGGCGCGAGCGAGGGTTTCGACCTCTTCGGCGTGGCGTGTGGCTGCGGCATGGGCGGCACGTGTCATTTCAAGTTTTTGGCGGCGCTCTTCTACGACATCGGGGGCTTCCAACTCTGCCAAGGCACGGCGGGCACGTTGCCGTTCGGCCAAGGCGTCATGCAACTCTCGCGCAGTGCTGGCGAGGTGATCGTGTTCGGCGCTGAGTTCCTCAACCTGATCTCGCGCCTCTTTCCATGGCCCGCCTGTGCGGGGACGCCCCGTAGCGGTGGCATAATGCGCAAGCTCGTCCCGGCATTGGGCCAAGGCTTTGTCCATGCGCCGCCCGCCGGTCATCGCCTCTACCTCGGCTCCGACCGAGGTCATGAGGTCACGGCGCGCCTCCAGCGCCAGTTTTTCTTCTTTGCCGGAGCCGCCAGTAAGCGCGGTCATCCCTTGCCGCACCCAGATCAACCCTGATGGTCCGCCCGCATCGCCGCCCAAAAGCTGCGCAATCCATGCCTCGGCTTCGTCTGCCTGCGCAATCAGGGTGCCGCTGCGGTGGACAGTGGCGAGAGGTTTTTGAAACCAGCGCTTAAAAATCGAAAAACGACCCTCGTCGGTTTCGACCTCAACGGTTACCTCTGGTGCGCCGCCCGCATGGGGGCGCAACGCAGCGACATCTTTGTCGCGCGAGCCGAAGGGTTTGAAAAATAGTGCCTGTATCGCGTCAAAGAGCGTGGATTTGCCGTGTTCATTCGGCTCGCTCAGCACATTGATACCGTCGCCAATGCCCACCACCTGCGCAGGGTCGGTGAAACGGCGCACGTTATTGAGGGTGATGGCGCGGATTTTCATGTTTTTGCCCCCTGCACATAGGCATGCAACCGGGCAAGCGCATCGGCGGCCACGTCACGCTCTGCTTGCGAGAGGGTCTCTGATTCCGCTTCGGACACCAGTGCTTCTGCCGCCAGACGCAACGCGCCACCGCGGTCGATCTCATCAAGGTCGCCCGCCTCATATTGTGTGGCCAGCGCATCTGTCACCAGATCGAAATGCGCGAAATCCGGGGCGCAGGTTTCGGCTGCGCGGGCAAGGTCGGCGCGATCCGGCAGGCCCGCCCAGCCACGCGCCGTGACGCGCAGCAGGTGATCCCGGCGGCCCGTCGTGGGCAACAGGGCGTTCAGGGCCGCAGCGGCGTCTTGCCTCGGGTGGAGCGCAAGCTCGGCCTCTGACCAAAGAAAACTCCCGGTCTCTATCTCTTCGACCTTTGGTGCGGCCCCCGGGCCTGCGATATCGACGGCAAGACAGACACCACGTTGCCCATGTTTGAACCGATCCTGTTCGGGCGTGCCGCAATAGTGCACCCGTTCAGACACCGCCATGCGCCCGTGCCAGTCGCCAAGCGCAAGATAGTCCAAACCCGCGCGGCGATCCCGGTCAGGCGCAATTGCGTCGCCGCTTTCGGTGAAATCTGTGACCCCACCATGGGCCAAGCCGATCCGTAGGTGGCCTTCGGGGCTCTGCATCTGATCTAGGGGCGCGCTTGGATCACTCGCCCCGGCGCGATAAGCCACGGGGCAGGGCAGCAGCGTGATGCCCTCGGCCATCTCAATAGCGGCAGCATCGGTCAGGGCGCGCAGGTTGGTGGGTGCGTCACGGCTGATCACATCCCACAGGGGTTCGGCATCGCGCAGATTGTCGTGGTTGCCGGGCAGGATCCACCATGTCACCTCTGGCGCTTCGCCCATTGCGGTCAGGGCCTGCCGCACCACGGCGGGCGAGGGGGTGGCGGTATCGAATGTATCCCCTGCCAGCAAGACATGCGCGGCACCGCGATCACGGGCGGCTTGGGCAAGCTTTGTGATCGCCCCATGCCGTGCCTCCATCAAACGCCCGCGAATATTGCCATCGGGTGGCTGCGGGATATTCGCGAATTTGCGCCCAATGTGCAGATCAGACGCGTGGATGAAGCGGAATGTCATACGGTTGTCCTGAATTGCTTAGGGCAGCACTCTGTCAATATGCGGCGAATGGCAAAGGTTTTTCAGATGCGGGGCAGCATCGGGCAGAGGATCTCCCCGGTCCATTCATCGCAAACTGAGCGCGGAGTTCAAGACGTTGTAAAATGCGTATCGAAGGCTGGTGCGGTCCTGCATTCGAGCTATATGAAATTGGCCCGCGTTCAAGAGGCAGTGGATTTACTCTGCCATGATCCAAATGTATCTGAGCTTTGATAACATGCATAACGCCACCCGAGAGTCGCCGACGCGGCATTGTCATTGGTCTGTGCCACCCTCGGCGCGAGGGCTGACACGGGTTCTTGCCTGCCACCAAAAAGCAGGATTGAATGCGCAGCAACGGTCTCCAACCCATATTTCCTATTTAGAAATGTAGATTTACACGCAATGAACCACGATTTTGAAAAGATTCTCCAAGCCGCGCCTTCGCCCTTTGTGCTGCTGGATCATGAACTGCGGGTGGTTTGGGCGAACGATGCTTATCTACAGGTCACAGACCGTCAGGCAGACAAGCTATTTGGCAAGATCCTGACCGAAGAATTCCCCTCTGACCCAGACAGCGAGTCAGGGCGTATGCTGCGCGGGTCTTTTGAACGCGTGTTCCGCGATGGTATCGCTGACCATCTTCCTGTCATCCCCTATCCGATTTCCGACGCTGATGGCAAAAGCGAAGACCGCTATTGGAGCGCGACGCATACTCCGATTTTGGGCGCTGGCGGCGAGGTTGAGTTCATCTTGCAGCACACACAAGACATCACCGACATCTACAACGCCGAAGCGCTGTCGGACGGAAATTCAAATTTGGCTCAAACAGATGTGCTGCGCCGCGCCCATCTGGTCACACGCCAGAACCTTGAGCTTGATTCAGGCATTAGTCTTTTCAAGATGATCTTTGAACAAGCGCCGAACTTCATGGTCACCCTGATGGGGCCGAACCATGTGTTCCGCACAGCCAATGCGGCCTATATGAAACTGGTCGGTCAGCGTGATTTGATTGGCAAACCACTGAACGAGGCCTTGCCGGAACTCAGGGGGCAAGGCTTTCCCGAAATGCTTGATGAGGTTTACCGCAGCGGCAAGGCCGTAACCCAACGCGGGGCCGAAGCGTGGTTGCAGCGTAGCGCCGAGGGGCCGCCAGAACGCGCCTTTGTGGATTTTGTGTTCCAGCCGCTCGACAATGTGCGCGGCGAAACCATCGGCATTATGGTGCAAGGCCATGATGTCACAGCTCAAAAGATGGCCGAAATGCATCTACGCGAAGCGGAAGAACGCTTTCGGACCATGGCGCATACCATGCCTGTGCATGTCTGGACTGCTACGGCCGACGGGCATTTGGATTGGATCAGCGAACAGCTTTATGCCTACTCCGGGGCGGAAAAAGGCAGCTTGGCGGGGGACGCTTGGCCGACTATCATACACCCCGAAGACCGCGCGGCCTCAATCGCCGCATGGGCCGATGCGATCAGATCCGAAACCATCTATGAGACAGAGTTCCGTCTGCGCCGCGCGGATGGGGCCTATTGCTGGCATCTGGTACGGGCAGCACCGATTATGGATGCGCAGGGCAATCTATTGCGCTGGGTCGGGACAAACTCAGATATCCACGAGCAGAAAGAGATGGCACGCGAACTCGCCAATCTGAACAGCACGCTGGAAGAACGGGTGGAGAAGCGCAACCGCGAGTTGGAAGAGCTTCATGACCGTTTGGCGCAAAGCCAGCGGGTCGAGGCAGTCGGTAATCTTGCCGGGGGCATTGCTCATGATTTCAATAATTTGCTGCAAGTTATGACCGGCAGCTTAACGATGGCCACCCGTGAACTCCCGGCCGAGATCCCCGCACGCGGGCGGATAGATGCTGCCATGCGGGCGGTCGAACGCGGGGCGTCGCTGTCATCGCAACTGCTGGCTTTCAGCCGCCGTCAGCCGCTGCAACCCCGATCGATTGATTTGCGCGACCTGTTGACCGATATCGATGATATCATCCGCAGCGCCTTGGGCGAAGGGATGGCGGTCGAAATAGACGCAGCCGACGCGCTTTGGCC
Organism: Sulfitobacter dubius; assembly: GCF_900113435.1. Classification (GTDB taxonomy): domain Bacteria; phylum Pseudomonadota; class Alphaproteobacteria; order Rhodobacterales; family Rhodobacteraceae; genus Sulfitobacter; species Sulfitobacter dubius. The sequence goes on from NZ_FOPG01000001.1 coordinate 145,977, forward strand.
CGCCTATGTCGACGCCGCCAGCACTCAGAACGCCGTGCTGAACCTTTTGATAAACGCGCGCGACGCGATGGAGGGGCGCGGCAAGTTGAAGATCGCAATCGCGAACCGTCATTTCGGTCCAAAAGACCTGTTGGGAGAGCCTGACATGATGGCCGGCGATTACGTCGAGGTTAAAGTCATCGACCAAGGGCCCGGCATTCCTGCTGAAACATTGCCCAAGGTCTTTGATCCATTCTTTACCACCAAGCCCGTGGGGAAAGGCACCGGGCTGGGGCTTTCCACAGTCTATGGATTTGCACGGCAATCGGGGGGGCGGGTCACAATTAACAGTCGACCCGATATCGGCACCTCTGTGGTGCTGTTGCTGCCACGCGCAAAATCCGCGGCAGAGCCTGTGCAATGGCATGATCCGTCAGATATCGTCGGCGGGACCGAGACGGTGCTGTTGGTCGAAGATGACGCCGAGGTGCGCGATGCCACAGCTGCCTTGCTGTCTGATCTGGGGTATCAAGTCCGCACCGCCGAAGACCCGTCCGCCGCGCTGAAAACCGTGCGGCAAGAGCCAAAGTTCGACCTTCTGGTCTCTGATGTGGTGATGCCCGGTGAGCTAAGCAGCCGCGATATGGCCGAAACCCTTCAAGCCGAACGGCCCGATCTGCCCATCCTATTCATCTCAGGCTATTCGCGCGATTCGATTGTGCGCGATGGCAAAGTCGATGCCGGGGTGCAGTTCCTTGCCAAGCCTTTCACCAAGGATGCTTTGGCCATCAAGGTGCGCGATGCGCTCACTTCTGTGCCAGCGGCTGCAACCGCGCGTGGTGAAGAGCGGCCTAACAATGCCTGCCATGTGCTGCTTTGCGAAGATGACGCGCTGATCCGGCTTGATCTGGCGGATATACTGCAAGGCATGGGCACGGAGGTGACCGAAACCGCCTTTGGTCAGGAAACATTGGACAAGCTGGAAAAGGAACAGTTTGACGTGTTGCTAATCGACGTGGGCCTGCCTGATATCTCTGGCGAAGAGGTCGCCACCCGCGTGCGCAAGCAGCACCCCGATATGCCGATCGTCTTTGCCACGGGCCAAGCCGAAGTACCCGTCGCTGAGACTTTGGGCCGCTGCGCCGTTGTGCAAAAGCCTTTCGGAGACCGCGACCTTGCCCGCGCTTTTGCGAGTTTGGGGATTTTGCCTCAAACGGAAGCGGCCGACGCGATGTAGTGCTACGCTGTTAAGGGGGTGCAGCACATCTGGCTCACATCGATTTTTCGATCGCGGAACCCTCTTAGACGAACCGATAGAACGAACCATGCGTGGGAGGAGACAGAAGGGGGGACCTAAACATTGTGCAAAAGGTCCCATCTTCTCACCCTTTCAAAAGTCCCCCGGCGCACATTGTAGGCACACCAGCCCTTCGCCGCGCCATGCGTCGACCACAGAGCTCCGGTCGTCGATTACCAGCCAAGGCTTGAAACCGTCCGCGTTCATCTCTTTTAATGCGCGGCGCTTTACTTCGGGGTCGGTGGCTTCGTCTTGATCTTCGGCGCGGAGGTATATGCCGTCGAAGGGCAGGTCATGTTTGCGCAGCCATGCGATTGTATGGTCAGCCCAACCCTTTGGTCGGCCAGAGCAAATCAGAATGGTCTCACCGCTTTCTTTCAACCGGCGCATCAATTTTGCGACCGGGCCAATCAGTGCAGCATCTGCCATTGCAAGGTGAAAGTCATCCCAGTGCTTTTCGACGCCATGAACAAGATGGCCCAGCCGCTCTGCGTCGAACTCGGCAAGGGTGCCATCGACATCGAAAACCACACATGGGGTCGCTTCTGCTGCTTGGGTCATAGGGTCTTCTCCATCATTTGTTCGCCTGTTTTTTCAAACAAAAGCGGTATTGCGTTGGGGGGGCGTTGGCCCACATCGCCTGTTGTCCAGAGCACGCGCGCGGCGCGGATGATGCCGGAGTGGCAGACCAAAACAGGCAATGCCGCCGGAGACGCCGCGCAAATCTCTAGGATCGTTGTGTGCACGCGCATCAGCATGTCGGGCCAGCTTTCGCCTTGGTCTGGCGTGTCTTCTCTGACGGGTTGCTCGCTCAAGGGCTGCCCTTCGAACACCCCCCAGTCACGCTCGCGCAAACCGTCGTTTAGCTTAACCGCTCGGCCCGGAAAGGCGAGTTCTGCGCTGTGCTGGGCGCGTGACATCGGGCTGGCGAAGATCGCTATCGATTCCGGCCATGTCCTGTGTGACAGGGTGTGCGCCTGATCGCGGCCCAACTGGGTGAGCGGCACATCCGTTACCCCGGCGATGATCTCGTCTGCGTTTGCCGTCGTCTCGCCGTGGCGGATCAGGCAAAAGCTGCGGGATGGTAAAGTCGTGGCGGTCATAGGCGCACCCGGTCGTGAAAGAACACCTCAGCATCGAGCCCTTCAATCAGGTAATCTTCGGGCTGGGTGCAGAACGCGGGGGCAAAGCGTTTGGCACCTAGACGGTTAAGCATTTTGATTTGATCGCGCAGCGGCGGGTGGACGTTCCAACGCTGGAAATATCCGCCCGGCACGCTGCAAATACCCCGCGCATGGGCTGTCATGTGGCCGGTGAACACGACATGCGCGTCGCGCCCCAGACGCCCGCTTTCGTGCCATGCCCGTACATAGCCCCAAGCAGCACCGCCGTCGGCATTAGGGGTGTCGCAGATCAGAAACCGTGCCTGCTCCATCGGGCCGCGGTCCAGCAGCGGGGCGATCAGATGGGCGTCGGCGCTCACGGCACCGCTGCTGAGTGCTCCGCGCAGCGTGTCTTGGCATTCAGGGTCCAGCATCACGCTTTCACAGCCGTAGCGCCGCACCAGATGCAGCGCCATTTCGCCCGCGCGGCCAGAGGGGGGGACGGGCAAAAGTACCTGACCCTCGACTCTATCCAACAGGGCATTCAACGCCTCGAACCGATCCGATTGTGGTACGTCATCAAGGTGATAAGAACAGTCCAAAATCGCGGTCGCCGCAGGGGGTGGCACATCAAAGGTGAACCAATCGGATTCCTCTGACCAGTCGCCAGAATAAAACAGCCCTTCGCCCAGATCAAAGTGGAACCAGACGCCGCCCATTGCATGGCCGTTGCGCCCGGTGGTCAGGGTGACGCCATTGATCGCCGTCTGCCCCTGTTCGGGCAGCAGATGCACATTGGCCGCAGGGGGCAAGGCTTTGGCCGTTTGTGCCGTGGCATAGATCGGCAAGCCCGCCTCAACCGCATGAGACGCGCCGCCGATGTGATCGATGTGATCGTGGGTGATGAACACCGCCTCGGCCCCTTCGAGCCATGCAGGATCGAAATGCGCATTGGCTTCGGGGCCAAAACCGCAATCAAGCAGCCAGATCCGATCATCCACGGTCAATTGCATGCACGCAGGGCCTTTGTCCCCGATGCCGGAAAGTAGTCGTATGCTTTGCATTTAATCCTCTGAAAAGGCCCAAGGGGTGGTGATTGTCAGGCCCAATTGTGCGCCAACGTCAAAGCGGGCGCGGGTTTCTGCAAACAGGCGCGCGCCGCAGTCGGTGACTGTTTCCAACAGGTATTTGCCGCCCATATAGGTGACCCGCGCGACCTTGCTGCGCAGATCGCCACTCTCAGAAATGGTCAGGTTTTCGGGGCGCAAGCAGACATGGCTGACTTGCTTCTCGGCGCGTGCCGATTGCACCGCAACTTCGGCCCCCAGTATCCGCGCCTGCCTCGCCCCTCCGGCCTGCGTGACCTCTTGCACGGGCACCACGGTCCCGCGCCCGACAAATTCGGCAACAAAGCGGTTTTTGGGCCGTTCATAGAGGGTTTGCGGCGTGTCGAACTGCTGAATACGGCCCTGATCCATCACCGCGATCCGGTCGGCCATCGCCATGGCTTCGGCTTGGTCATGGGTGACATAGACCATCGTGGCCCCGGTGCGCTTGTGGAAATCGGTAAAGACGCCCTGCATCGTGGCCCGCAGCGCCACATCAAGGTTGGCCAAGGGTTCATCCAGCAGCACCGCGCAGGGATCAGAGACCAGACAGCGTGCCAAGGCCACCCGCTGCCGCTGTCCGCCCGAAAGGTCAGAGGGCATGCGATCGGCGTAGGCCTCAAGCCCCGTGGAGGCGAGCGCCGCATCGGTTTGTCTGGCAATCTCGGATTTGGAGAACCTGCGGATCTCAAGCGGGTAGGACACGTTGCGCCACACCGACATATGCGGCCAGAGTGCGTAGGATTGAAACACAAAGCCGATGTTGCGCTCTTCGGGGGGCAGGCTCACCCCTGTTTGAGCATTGGCCATTTCGCGGGCGCCGATGCGGATTTGGCCGCTGGTGGGGGTCTCGAACCCCGCCAAAATGCGCAGAAGGGTGGTCTTGCCACAGCCCGACGGCCCCAAAAGCGCGATAAATTCGCCATCGTCGAACCGGGTTGTGATGTCTTGTAGCGCAGGGGTGCCTGCGAATGTCTTGCCGACCGAGGACAGGTCTATGTCTGCCATGGGACAACTCCTTTGGGAAAGCGACGGGAAAACAGTTGGATCAGCGCCATGAGGACGATGACCACAAAGACGATGGTCATCGCCAAGGCGCTGGCCATGCCGGTTTCGCCACTGTCATCGAGGTTGAAAATCACCACGCCCAATGTCTCGGTACCCGAAGACCACAAGAGCGCGGAAACCGTGAGTTCGTTAAACGCGGTAAGAAACACGAGGATCGCCCCCGCCGCCGCCGCCGGGGCCGAAAGCGGAAAGATCACATCGCGCAGCCGCCGGTAGAGTGAGGCACCAACCGATTGCGCGGCCTCATCCATAGCAGGATCGAACTGCTTCAGGCTTGCCTGAACTGGGCGGAACATCACCGCGAAGAACCGCGCGAGATAGGCCAGAAAAATGATCCAGATGGTGCCGTAGAGCGTGGCCTCGGTGAAAGGCAGCTTGATCAGCAGCAAGATCATCGCAATCGACAGGACAACACCCGGCAGCGCGTAGGGCAGATCAAGCAGGCTGTCGAAAAGCCGCGCAAGTCGCGTTTTGCGCCGCTCCATCAGCCACGCTAGGGGCAGGCAGATCATCACCAAAACGGCAGAGGCCCCCGCCGCCAGACCAAAGGAATTAGCAAAGGCCCGCGAAGTAACGGGTTGGCGAAAGAGAACCTCATACCAAGATGCAAGCGTCACGGTGTCAAAGCGCAGGGTCACCCCATAGGCAGGCACCAATGATGTCGCCAATAGGCCGAACATCGGCAGGACGAGGATGGCAAAGACCACGGCCCATAGAAGTATCTCAACCGGTAGGCGGGCCGCGCCCAAGGGCAGGGCCAGCGGGCGGGAGGTGCTGCCCACAAGATGCAATCTCTGACGAGACTGGCATAGGCGCTGCAACAAGATGCCCGCCACGGCGACCGCCCCGATCAGCATCGCCAGAACCGAAACCTCGGCCAAGACGGTTGTCCCCATGCCAGCCAGCTTTTGATAGACCAGCGTCGGCAGCGTCGCATAGTCTGCGGGAATGCCCAGCATCGCGGGAATGCCAAAGTTGCCAAGTGCAGTCACAAAGGTAATCGCCGTGCCCGCCGCCAAACTGGGCAAGGTCAGGGGCATCACGACCTGCCACCATGTACGCAGCCCTTTGGCACCGCTGATGCGGGCGGCCTCAACCACGTCTTGGGGGATAGACCGCAGACCCGCGCGCAGGGTCAGGAAGATGATCGACATATGTTGGATTCCCAAAAGGAAGATGATCCCTTGCGGCGAATAAAGTGGCTGCGGCGCGCCAAGCGGGGGGGCAATGCCTAGCGTTTTTAGTAAGACCGACGACGGCCCCATAATCTGGGTCCAGGACAGCGCGGTGATCTGCGGCGGGATCATCATCGGGATCATCAAACAAAAGACCAAAGCCGCCTTGGCCCGTAGGTCTGTCAGTGCCACCAGAAAGGCAAAGGCCGCGCCAAGCACCAGCGATACCAAGGTGCCAAAGCCCGCCGTGACCAGTGAATGTTTCAACGCGCTCAAAGTAGAGGGTTGTGCCAGCACATCGCGCATAAGGGTCAGGCTGGGCCTGCCCTGATCGGTGACGCCTTCGACAAACAGGCGCAGAACCGGGGCGAGCGTCAGGCAAATCGCGACGATCAAAATGGCAGAGAGCAGCCGGGCCTCGGACCGGCTGCCTCCATTTTGTTGTGCGACACTCATCATTCAGCGCCGAAAAGCTCTGCGAATTTGGCTTTGTTGGCTTCGGCATTTGCAAGGGCCTCGGCAGGGTCAAAGGCCATAAGCTTGATGTCTTCGCGGGCGGGGAACCCTTCGGGGACGCCCATACCGTCACGGGCAGGGATATAACCCATGTCCAGAACCAGTTCTTGGCCTTCAATGCTGAGCAGAAAGTCGACGAATTTCTCTGCGCCTTCGACGTTCTTGGCGGAAGACATGATCGCCACAGGTTCGGTCACATAGGAAACACCTTCTTCAGGGAAGACGAAATCAACCGGGGAGCCATCGGCTTTGTTGCGGATCGCGAGGAAGTCGACGACCATGCCATATGGCTTTTCACCCGAAGCCACGGCCTTGAAAGTGCCGCCGTTGCCGCCCTGAGCGCGGGCCTCATTCGCGGCGAGGTTTTCGTAATACTCCCAGCCCAAAGTCTCATCGCCGGTCAGCGTGGCAAGGTGGATCAGCGCGGCACCGGAATAAAGTGGCGAGGGCATTGCGATTTGCCCTTTGATGGAAGCGTCTGACAGGTCTTTCCAAGAGGTCGGCGCGGTCTCGACTCCTGTGTTGTAGACGACCCCGGTGGTGATCAATTTGGTCGAATGGTAATAGCCTTCGGCAGAATGCAACGCCGCGTCATAGTCACCGGCTTCGGGCGATTGGTAGGCGGTCAAAAGACCTTCCTGTGCCATGCCTTCCAGCGTCACAGTATCGGCGATCAGCAGGACATCGGGCTGCGGGTTGCCTGCCTCAATCTCGGCACGCAGGCGGGCCATCAATTTGGTTGTACCATCGCGGACCCAATCAACTTCGGTGCCGGGGTTGGCAGCCATAAAGGCATCAACGGTCCGCTGCGCATCGGCATTGGGTTGCGAGGTATAAAGAGTGATCGTATCGGCCATGGCCGTGCTGGCCAAAAGCGCGAAAGCGGTGGATGTGACGAAGGACTTCATGGGATGCTCCTAGGGTTTTAACTTTCGAACGAAAGCAGTTCACATGAGCCTTATCCCTGAGAAGTTTGACGGTTTTGTAACAGTTAGTTGAAACTTTTATTTATATTGCGAGATTCAAAAACTTTTCCTAACCTGCCGGAAAGTTTGAGAATTTTTCAAAGGAAATGACCGTGCGACGGGAAGTAACCCAGCGAAGAGATGAGATTATCGCGCTCCTGTCTAAGAGCGAGACTCTGTCGGCGATCGAGCTTTCGTCCGAGCTTGCCGTTTCGGTGCAAACCATACGAGCGGACCTGCGCGATCTTGATGAAGCGGGGCTTGTCCAGCGCCGCAACGGCAATGCGCGGCTGCGGCAGCAGAGTGAGAACATCGGCTATCTGCCTCGCGAAAGCATCGCGCGACAGGAAAAGCAGCGCATCGCTTTGGTGGTCAAAAGTCTGATTCCAGATGGCGCACGGGTGGCGTTGGGGACCGGCACAACAGTGGAAACCTGCGCCCGGTTTCTGGCTTCGCACAATGACCTTTTCGTCGCATCCAATAGCATCCACGCCGTCTGCGCCCTGCAACAAGCCCCCGGCGTTGCCGTTGAACTGGCAGGCGGAACCGTAAGAATGCGCGATCTGGATATGATCGGCACGCCTGCGCTTGAATTCTTTGCAAAGTACCGCGTCGATTACGCGGTTTTTAGCTGCGGGGGTCTGTCCGAAGAGGGCATGGTGATGGACTATAACGCTGACGAAATGAGCGCACGCAAGGCCATCGCGAGCTGCGGCAAAAAGAGCATTCTGGTGATGGACAGCACCAAGAACCGATTAGATTTGGCATTTCAGATGGGCCACCTCTGGGACGTTGATATCGTGGTGACAGGCGCAAGGTTTTCGCCGCCTGTTATGGAAAGTTGTGCGCGGCATGGCTGCGAAGTCATTCGCGTATGACCGGGTTATTGGGCGGTTTCGCCCCGTCCGGCTGAAAGCAGAACGGGGCAGGGCCGCTAAACCGAAAAGCCTTAGTTCAGACGCAGCCCCGTATCGGGCGCAAAATACGAGACTTTACCCAGATCAAAGGCCAATCGCTGCTTTATGCCCGGCGCAGCGGTGGTTTCCGCGTGCAGCCGCGCGGTGACATGTTTGCCGCCCAACTCCATGACCGCATAGGTGTCTGCGCCCGCAGGCTCTACGATGTCGATGACGCAATCGGCCTCTTGCGAATCCGGGCCGGAATGCGCGTTTGCATCGGCGATGTTTTCGGGGCGGACACCGATAATCACATCCTCTGGCAGGCTGAGGTTTTTGCGGTCGGTCAAAACCATTGACCCGCCCGATTTGCGCGCGATTTCGATTGTTGTTCCGGCGCTACCGGACCGTGCCTTTGCCGGGATCAGGTTCATCGCCGGGCTGCCCATGAAATCTGCGACGAATAGGTTCGCCGGATGGTTGTAGATCTCTGCAGGCGTGCCGATCTGCTGAATGACACCGCCCTTCATGACGACGATTTTGGTGGCCAGCGTCATCGCTTCGATCTGGTCGTGCGTCACATAGACCATCGACGCACCAAGCCGCTGGTGTAGGGATTTGATCTCGGTCCGCATCTCGACCCGTAACTTGGCATCGAGGTTGGAAAGCGGCTCATCAAAGAGGAACAGCTTGGGGTCGCGCACCAAGGCACGGCCCATGGCGACGCGCTGGCGCTGGCCACCCGAGAGATGGCCGGGTTTACGGTTAAGCAGTGGTTCGATCTGCAATTGCTGCGCCACATGGGCGAGCTTTTCGGCCTGCGTGACCTGATCAACGCCGCGCACCTTCATGCCGAAAGTGATGTTTTTTGCGACGGTCATCGTCGGGTAAAGCGCGTAGGATTGGAACACCATCGCGATGTCGCGGTCTTTGGGACTGACGCTGGTCATGTCGCGCCCACCGATGCGGACCTCGCCGCCGCTGATCGGCTCCAGCCCAGCAATACAGTTGAGCAGGGTCGACTTGCCACAGCCCGAAGGGCCGACCAGCACAAGAAAATCCCCCTGTTCAATCGCCACATTGATGTCCTTGAGGATCTCAACCGTGCCATAGCTTTTGAACAGATTGTTGATTTCGAGGATCGGGGCCATTGATTTATCCTTTCACGGAACCGGCGGTCAGGCCGCGGACAAAGTATTTCCCGGCAATCACATAGACGAGAAGTGTCGGCAGTCCGGCGATGATCGCGGCGGCCATGTCGACGTTGTAGGCTTTGATGCCGGTGGTCGAATTGACGATATTGTTTAGCGCCACGGTCACCGGCTGCGTACCGGCCTGACTGAATGAGACGCCAAAGAGGAAGTCGTTCCAAATTTGGGTGAATTGCCAGATCACGGTCACCACGATGATCGGCAAGGACAGCGGCAGGAAGATCGACCAGAAGATGCGGAAAAACCCTGCGCCATCCACCTTGGCCGCCTTTGTCAGTTCTGACGGGATCGAAACATAGTAGTTGCGGAAAAACAGCGTGGTGAAACCCAACCCATAGATCACATGGACAAAGATCAGCCCCGGAATTGTGCCTGCCATACCGATCAGCCCCAGCACCCGCGCCATCGGCAGAAGCACCACCTGAAAAGGGATGAAGCAGCCAAAGAGCATCAGTGAGAAGAACAGGTTCGCGCCGCGAAAATTCCATTGTGCCACGACATAGCCGTTCATCGCGCCCAGCAGGGTGGAAATCACCACTGCCGGAATGGCGATGAGGACAGAGTTCCAGAAAAACGGCCGCACCCCTTCGCATTGGATACCGGTGCAGGCCTCTGACCATGCCGTGCGCCATGCGGCGAAGGTCACGTCGCGGGGCAGGGCGATCAGATCGCCTGTGCGGATTTCCTCAAGGCTTTTCAGTGAGGTAGTCAACATTACGAAAAGCGGTAGCAAATAGAACAGCGCAAAAAGCAGCAGCAAGATATACAGCATCCACCGCAGGATCAGCCTGCCTGTCCGGCCTTCAGCCTGATGCGGGGTCTGCGCGAGGGAAAGATCAACCATCTTTGGACCTCAATTCAGAATAAAGATAAGGCACGACGATAGAGAATACGACGAGCATCATAATCATGGCCGAGCTTGCCGCTTGCCCGATATCCCCGCGCGAAAACGCCATGGCGTACATGTAGGTGGCGGGCAGATCAGTGGCATAGCCCGGGCCTCCGCCGGTCAGAGCGATGACCAGATCAAAGCTTTTGACTGCAAGGTGCGACAGCACGATAAAGGCCGACAGGAAAATCGGTGCCATCGCCGGGATGATGATCGCGGTATAAACGCGCCATGTCGGGATGCCATCGACCTGAGCGGCCTTGATGATTTCCCCATCTACCGAACGCAGCCCGGCGAGAAATAACGCCATGACGAAGCCAGAGCTTTGCCAGATCGCCGCAAGTACGATGGTGTAAATTGCCTTGTCGGGGTCAACCAACCAGTCGAAGGTAAAGTTCTCAAACCCCCAGCCGCGCACCATGGCCTCCAACCCCAAACCGGGGTTCAGGATCCATTTCCACGCGGTGCCGGTCACGATCATCGACAGCGCCATGGGGTAGAGGTAAATCGTACGGATCGCACCTTCGGTGCGGATGTTCTGATCCAGCAGGATCGCCAGCGCGAGACCCAGCACCATCGCGATCACGATGAACAGCGTCCCGAATACAAAGAGATTGCCAAAGGCCGTTTCCCACCGCGGAGAGGCAAAGAGCCGTTCGTATTGGATGAAACCTTCGATCTCGTATTTCGGCAACAGCCGCGAGCGCGTCAGCGATACCCAAGCCGTCCAAGCGATAAAGCCGTAGACGAAGATCAGAACGGCGATGAACGAGGGCGCCAGAACCAGTTTGGGGGTGTTTTCTTCAAGCCACTTGATCATGTGAATGTCCCGAATTGGCCTGCCCCCACAAATGCGCGGGGGCAGGAGCAGGCGTTACATGCTGTTGGCGATACCGTCGGCAAGCATCTGAACCGCATCGGCAGATGACATGTCCGAGTTGAAATGTGCAGTCACGACATCTGTGATCGCACCAGCCTGCGCGCCGCGCAGCGCCATGCCATGGGCATAGCTTGGCAGCAGCGCATCACTGTCAGAACTGGCTTGCATGTCATCGGCGGACAGACGGGCGCAATCGTCAAATTCATCCAGCGCTACATCGGTGCGGGCAGGGATCGACCCTTTGTTGAGGTTGAACACCTTTTGAAAGTTCTGCCCGACAACCAATTCAGCCAGAAGTTCTTGGCCAGCCTTTTTATCATCGCCGTCCACGTCGAACATTGCAAAGCTGTCGACGTTATAAAGGAAACCTTCGCCCGGTGCAGAAGCGCAGAGGAAGTCTTCGCCGGGCACCTTGCCCGCAGCCATGAATTCACCCTTGGCCCAGTCGCCCATGATCTGGAAAGCGGCCTCTCCGTTCATGACCATGGACGTGGCAAGGTTCCAGTCGCGGCCAGAGAAGTTGCTGTCGACATAGCCGCGCAGGGTGCGCATTTGGTCGAACACCGCGATCATCGCGTCCGACGTGAGGGTTTCGTTGTCGAGTTCAACAAAGGCTTTGCGGTAGCCGTCTGGCCCAAGGATGCCTAGGGCGACTGCCTCGAAAATCGTAGCGTCTTGCCAAGCCTGCCCACCGTGCGCGAGGGGGATGATCCCGGCCTCCTGCAGCTTGTCGGCGGCGGCGTTGAATTCATCCCATGTGGTGGGCATCTCGATGCCATTGGCGTTCAGCACCTCGGCATTCGCCCAAATCCAGTCGACCCGGTGCACGTTGACCGGCGCAGCACACCATGTGCCCTCGCATTTCATATGCCCAGCGATGGAGGCGGGCAGCACAGTTTCCCAATCGTTCGCCTCGGCGACCGAAGAAATATCGGCCAGAACGCCTTCTTCGTACCATTCCTGAATGGCGGGGCCCTTAAGTTGGACGGCCGTTGGTGCGTTGCCTGACAGCACTCGGGCGCGCAGAGCGGTCATTGCCGCGTCACCGCCGCCGCCAGCCACCGGCATATCGGTCCAGCTGCCGCCTTTGTCGGCGAATTCTTTTTGCAAAACGGCGACGGATTTCGCTTCGCCGCCAGATGTCCAATAGTGCAGCACCTCGGCTGTCGGCTCGGCGAGGGCCGAAGTCGCGACAATCATCGACAGGGCAGAGACCGCCCCGGTTACATAGGTATTCATGATGTTTCCTCCCGTGGAAATGACGGCCCTCCCAGACCGGATGGCAGGAGATTGTCGCGGAAAAACACAGCTTGCAATGCGCAGGGCACAGCAAACCGGGCGCAACATGCAATTATTCTGTGCGCACGTTACAGCTTGTTACTTAGCCGTGGATTTTGTTGCATCATGGCGCTCAGACGGGGACAAGGCAGTGGTATCCCGCTGAGGGTAGAGGAGGAGAGCGGGTGACAATTCCGCGGATTTTGGTGGTCGATGATGATATAGAGATGCGGCAAATGATGACGCAATTTCTGCACAAGCATGGGACGATCGCATTGCCCGCCGCAACGGAGGAAGAGGTCGCGGCTCATCTTGAGGGTGGGCGGGTCGATCTGATCCTGCTCGACGTGATGCTGGGGGATGAAAGCGGGCTCGATATCTGTGGGCGCTTGCGGCAGGATCAAGACGTGCCAATCATCATGGTCTCGGCCCTGTCGGCGGACCATCAGCGGATGGAAGGCTATGCGGTAGGGGCCGATGACTATATCGCCAAGCCATTCAACCCTGAACTGCTGCTCGCACGGGTGAAGGCCGTGCTGCACCGCACGCGGCGGTCCTCTTCGCTGGTGCACCGCCGCAATACCAAGACTTTTACATTCGCAGGCTGGACCTATGATGCAAAACACAATGAGGCGCGCGCGCCCAGTGGGGTGCAGGTTTCGCTGTCTCGGCGCGAGACGGCGCTTTTGCGGGTGCTGCTTGCAAATCCGCATATCCCCCTGACCCGTGAAGAGATCGCCGCAGCACTTGATGTAACAGGCGAGGCAGGACCGCAGGGCGATGGGCTGGGCCGCGCCATTGACGTTTTGGTCGGGCGGCTGCGCGCTAAAATCGAAGTCGACCCGAAACACCCCTTATTCCTGAGAACGGAACGCGGGGTTGGCTATGTCTTTGCCGTCGATGTAATGGAACACGACAGGTGATCCAGCGCCGCAGCCTACGGGTGATTGGCAGCTTGCTTGTCATCACGGCCTTTCTTTCCGGTGGGATTGCCGTGTGGCTATGGAGCCATTCTAACGCAAGCTGGCGGGCACATCAGGAACGTGCCTATGTCGCGGGGATCAACCTTTACTACGCCGTACAAAACGGCACCGTACCGGCGGAGGAGGTGCAAATCCGCCCCCTCAGCGCTGAGGATCAGGCCCGCGCCGCGCACGGGGCCTTCCGCCAGATTTCTCACGCCCCTCTCGCAGCGCGTGTCACTATTGTCCTGATCTCTGCCGATAGCGCGAACAGCCAGACCGGGGCGCCCCTGACCATGGCGATCCTGTCGCCCGATCTTACCTACAAGCTGGCCGAGATGCCCAATCGCGCCGATCAAACCGCGGCGGAGAAGACCGGAGAGGTCTTTCGTCTGGTGGCGTCCTATTGCTCTGATCCGGTTGTGCTGACCCAGATGGGCAGTGCGCCGTGGTTTGAGATCGACGCCGCGTCCGTGCTTAGCTGCGCCGCAGCCCCGGCTGATAATCGCATGTGGGCTGTCCTATTGGCCGTGCTGGCGATGGGGGTGACCCTCACCGTGGTGCTGAACCTCTCGGCTGAATTTTCGCAGTTTGCAGAGCAATTGCGCAGCCGCCGCCGCATCGGCGGCCCGGCGAGCTATGATCTGCCCGGCCCACAGGAGTTGCAGGACATCGTTTCGGCCGTAAACAGCTTTCTTGAAGATGAACGCCAACAATTGTCGAGCCGCGCCGCCGTTCTTTCTGGCGTGAGCCATGACCTTGGCACCCCCGCAACACGCCTGCGCCTGCGCAGCGCGCTTATTCCCGATGCGGAACTGCGCCAGAAACTTGAGGCCGATATCGACAGTATGACGGGGATCATCGAAAGCGTGCTGACCTATACGCGGGTCGAGATGAACGTCGAAAAGCCACGCAAGCTTTCACTGGGCTCACTGATCGATTCCATCGTCGCTGATTATCAGGACACGGGCAGGGATGTGACCTTCCGCACAGGGTCGGACATTGTCGTGCAGAGCGCCCGTTCGGTCTTTAGCGCGCGACAGGGGCAAAGCGTGTTTGCTGCCGACCGGGATGTCACTGTGATCGGGCGGCCCGTCTCACTTGAGCGCGCGGTGACGAACCTGATTGAGAACGCGCTGAAATACGGTCGTCGTGCGATTGTCGCGCTCGAAGCTGACGCCCATACGGCGAGGATCATCATCGAAGACGAAGGCTCTGAAAGCTCTGCTGCAGATATGGCGGCTCTCATGGCTCCGTTTCAGCGCGGGACCAATACGGCCACGATCGACGGCTATGGCCTTGGCCTTACGATTGTTGCGGCGATTGCGAAATTGCATGGCGGGTCGCTGTCCTTTGAAGACACGTCTGATGGCCTAGCTGCGTGCCTTGTGATCGACAGAGCGTGATTTCGGTTTGCGCCGAGAGGAATGCCAAATCTGTGTAGGTCGGTTCAGGATCACCGACAGGTGCTGGCCTGTCAACGTGAATATGCTACAGGGTGGCAATCCAGAGACGAAGCACCGGAACACTCCGGTAACCACGCAAAGCGCGCCATATGAGATTTGGTCGGTGTTGAGGTTGAGATATTGACGTATAAAGTTGAAAGAGCGGCCCGCTTGAGCGTGGCTCCCATGATGGATTGGACCGACCGCCATTGCCGCTATCTGCACCGACTGCTTAGCCGCGAGACCCTGCTTTATACTGAGATGGTCACCGCGCCTGCGCTTGTGCGCGGTGGTGCGCTGCATCTGTTGGATCACGATCCATCTGAACACCCCGTGGCCCTGCAACTTGGGGGCTCGGACCCCACAGAGCTCGCGCAGGCAGCGCGGTTGGGGGCGGATGTGGGTTATGACGAGATCAACCTCAATTGCGGCTGCCCTTCAGACCGGGTGCAATCGGGTGCGTTCGGCGCGGTCTTGATGCAGCAGCCGGGGCTGGTGGCGGACTGCGTGGATGCCATGCGCGCGGCCTGCGATGTCGAGGTGACCGTGAAATGCCGCATCGGTGTGGATGATCAGAACCCTGCGGAAATCTTGCCAGAATTCCTGTCGCGCATTGTGGCGGCAGGCTGCACCCGTGTCACGATCCATGCGCGTAAGGCGTGGTTGCAGGGGCTGAGCCCCAAGGAAAACCGCGATATCCCGCCGCTAGACTATGATTTGGTGCATCAGATGAAGGGGCTGTTCCCCAATCTGCATATCTCGGTCAATGGCGGCATCACGTCGTTGGAACAGGCCGAGGCCTTTCTCGACGCTGGGCTAGACGGCGTTATGGTCGGGCGCAGTGCCTATCATTCGCCGACCGATATCCTCGCCAGTGCCGATCGGCGTATCTATGGTAAAGAGACGGACAGCAGTGCAGAGGCGGCGGTGCAGGGGATGTTGCCCTATATCGAGGCGCATCTGGCCAGCGGCGGGCGTTTGGGGCAGGTCACGCGGCATATGCTGGGGCTTTTTGCCGGCCGTCCCGGCGCGCGGCAGTGGCGGCGTATCCTATCGGAGGGGGCGCATAAGCCCGGCGCGGGTCCGGAGCTGGTAGAGGCCGCTTTGGCCGAGGTCGCCGCGGCGCAGGAAATCGCCGCGGCGGGGTAGGATCAGGCAGTCGGTTCAATCACAGGGCGTGGGCGCAGCAGCGCTAAGGTAAGCACCGCCGCTACCAGGCCGCAGGCTGCGATCGCCCCCAACATCGGTGTGACAGAACCGTCAAAGAACGGCCCGGCCAGCGCGATGGAAAGGCCACCCGCTACCATCTGCAAGGTGCCGCCCAATGACGAGGCCAACCCCGCGATATCGCCGTGATCGTCCAGCGCCACGACCATGACCGTCGGCACCACGACGCCAAGGCAGGCGTTGGCGCAAAACAGCCCCGCCATCACCAGATAGAGGCCCGGGTCGGTCGCCAGCGCGGTGATAAAGATCGCGGCGGAAAAGAAGACGAAGCCCGCCACCCCGCGCCGCACGAGGCTGCGCATGCCCCAACGTTCGCCTAGAAAACCGGCCAGTTGCGAGGCCGAAAAGAAGCCGACAGCGTTCACCGCAAAGGCCAGCGAGAACCCGGTCGGCCCCAGCCCGTATTGCCCGGTGTAGACGAAGGGCGCGAAGGCGATGAAGACAAAGAAAGACCCCATGGCAAAGCCGCCGATAAAGGTCAGCCCCATGAAGATCGGATCGCTCAGCAGTACCTTTGCCCCGCGTGCAAGGTTGCGCGGGTTGATCCGCACGCGGCGTTTTACAGGCAGCGTTTCGGGCTGAGCGAAGGCGGTGAGGGCCAGAGCGGCAATGGCCAAGACAGCCAAGGTCATGAAAATCGCGCGCCAATCGGCCAGCGCCATCACTGCGCTGCCAGCCAGAGGGGCCAGCATTGGCGAGATCGAGATCACCAGCATCAACATCGCCATCAACCGCGTGGCCTGCGTGCCAGTATATTGGTCGCGGATGATCGCACGCGGCACCACCATCAGCACCGCACCGCCGAGCCCTTGCAGCGCCCGCCAGCCGATCAGCGCCGTCATCGTCGGCGCAAAGGCGGCCCCGAAGGAGGCGATCAAGAACAGCACCAGCCCCACCATGATCGGCAGCTTGCGCCCCGCCTGATCGGCCCACGGGCCATAGAAAAGCTGACCCAGTCCGAAGGCGATGAAATAGGCGGTGATGGTTGCCTGAACCGCCGTCTCAGACGCGCCATAGCTGGCGGCGATGGCGGGCATGGCGGGCAGATACATGTCGATGGCGAAGGGGCCGACCAGCCCCAGCAACCCGAGAATGAGCGCTGAACGTAGCACGTGATGTCCTTTCGGATGGGATGGCCGCAGCCATAGGAGGAGGCGGCAAGCGCAGACCGATATGCCCGCCTTGAACTTCGCGCGCAACCTAACCTTCCGTAGGGGAAGTGCAACCCCGCCTTTATGGCCTTGAACCCCCGGTAGGAAACGGCTTGAAAGAGCGCAGAAACCTCGGGGAGGGCTTCCATGCCAGAGTTGAACGTATTGCTGCCGATGCTGGCGCTTATTGTCCTGATCGGGGGGATTGCGGGTGTCTTGGCGGGGTTGCTTGGCGTGGGCGGCGGCATCGTCTTGGTGCCTGCCTTCTTTTATGTGCTGCATTCGTTGGGCTATGGCGGGCCGCAATTGATGCAGATCTGCCTTGCGACCTCGCTGGCGACCATCATCGTCACCTCGGCGCGGTCGGTGCATGCACATAACAAGAAGGGCGCGGTCGATTGGGAAATTCTGCGGACTTGGGCACCGGGTATCATGCTGGGCGCGGTTCTGGGCGTGATTTTGGTGTCACAATTGCGAACTGTGACGCTCCAGATGATTTTCGGCGGCTTGGCATTGCTTGTCGGGCTTTATCTTGGGTTCGGGCGCAGCGATTGGCGCTTGGGAGAGAACATGCCGCGCGGCATTAAACGTGCGGTTCTATCGCCAATGGTCGGGTTTCTGTCGGTTCTCATGGGGATCGGCGGCGGCAGCTTTGGCGTGCCGCTCATGACATTGCACGGGCGGCCGATCCACAAGGCTGTGGCCACTGCGGCGGGCTTTGGCCTATTGATCGCCGTGCCGTCGGTCATTGCATTTCTGTTTGTGGACATAGCCCAAAACCGACCACCGCTGACGATAGGCGCGGTCAATGTCGCAGCCTTTGGGATCGTTGTTGCGATGACATTGATCACGGCACCTTGGGGCGTGCGATTGGCCCACGCGATGGACCCCAAGCCGTTAAGACGGGTCTTTGCCGTGTTTCTGATACTGGTGGCACTAAATATGTTGAGAAAGGCACTCTGGGGGTAGGGTCGTCCGGTTTTACACCTTAAACCTGCCGAAATTCGACAATTTACGCCCAATTTAAGCCCATTTTCATCAATTCGCCGCATTCTCGACACAAACTAGAGGTTGAATGCCCTAACGGCGGCAGAATCAGAGGAATCGATCTAATGGGCCAGTACCGGACCAAAGCAATCATTCTAAAAGGGCAGGGCGAGAACCTCGCTTATTGGCGGCCTGCGCGTAATGGTCGTCGGGCGTTCCGTTTTGATGGGATGTTCACCCGCGAAACCAGCTTGTCTTTCGCACGGGCGTCTTTCCCGGCGGCGAACTATAACGCTAGCCCCATTGGTTACCGCGACGGCACAGATAGCGACGCCGCGCTGATCTTTCTTAATCAGATCACCCAACGCCGCGGCGCGTGAGGCCGCGCTAATCGCGGCGTCGGGCCAGTTTCGCCGCGCGTCCCCCGCGCCGTTTTGTGTGGGCGCTGGCCCGTTCAGGCAATTCTTCCATGATGGCGCGGCGTTCGTCGCTGGTCATCGTTGACCAACGGCCAATCTCATCAATCGAGCGTAGGCAGCCGGTGCAGAGCCGACTTTCGGGATGCACCACGCAGATGTTGATGCAGGGGCTTTCAATCTCATCGCGCTGCCAGACCTTCTTACTCACGGCGCATCACCTGCAGGCGGTCCAAAAGCCCCTGTAAAATATAGCCCGCCGCCACATGGTCAATTACCTCGGCGCGGCGTTTGCGGGTGGTGTCGGCCTCCAAAAGCGCGCGTTCGGCTGCGACGGTCGACAGACGTTCGTCCCAATAGGTGATGGGCAGTGGGGTGAGCCGGTCAAAGTTGCGGGCAAAGGCGCGGGTCGATTGGCAGCGCGGCCCCTCAGAGCCGTCCATATTGCGCGGCAGGCCCAAGACCAGACCGCCAATGCGACGCTCGGCGATGATCTCGGCCAGACGCGCGGCATCCAGCCCAAATTTCTTGCGCCGCACGGTTTCAAGCGGGGTGGCAACGGATTGGAAGCTGTCGCTTACCGCGACGCCGATGGTTTTCTCTCCCAGATCCAACCCGATCAGCGCCTGCATCGGGGGCAGGGCGGCGATGAAATCTGCGGTGTCGTCAAAAATCATCCTGCCACCCCTGCGCGTTCTCCGGCATTGCGGATCATATCCAACGCTGCGCTATCGCCCGAGAAGACCTCAAGTGCATTGTCATAGACCGCGCGAGCCTGATCGGTATCGCCCAAGACACCGAGCGAGGTTATCAGCCGCGCCCAGTCCTGCGGCGGGCCGCCTTCGCTGGCCAGACGGTCAGAGAGGCCCGCGACCATGCCGCCGATCATTTCCATCCGGTCGCCCGCGTCCATTTCAGAGGCCGCTTCGATGTCTTCGGCGGACGGCCCTCGGGCAGGCGCGCCGTTGCCTGTCTGAGGTATTTCGTAATCCACCCCGGCAAGGGTTGCGACCTGTGGGATCTGCACGCGGATCGGCTCAATCCATGCTGCATCCTCAGGCCCGCGCCGCAACAGCGCGTCCCAAATACGGAAACCGACATCTGGCCGCCCGGTCTGCACCATCATCAGCCCAAGGTAATAGCGCGCGCGTCCATCCTGCTCATCGCGGTTCAGCACTTCGCGCAGGGCCGTTTCCGCCTCGGGAGAGACATAGCCCCCCGCGGCCAACACCAGAAGTTCGGCGTAGTCTGCAATGTCCTTGGCGGTACGATCCGCGCCCTTAAGACGCAGCACATTGCCCTGCGCCTCGGCAGCGGAGACGAAATTGCCGATACGGGCTTCGTTCTGGGCAAGCAGGGTCTGACCTTGCAGATCTTCGGGGCGCTCTTTGACCGTGGCGCGGAGCTGTTGGATCAGCGCGAGGTAGTCGGCGCTTAGCCCTTCGGTGCTGGGGCTGGCGGGCAGGCTTTCCACCGCGCTTTGCTGGCTGGGTCGGTTGCGGCGCATATCTTCGGCGAAGGCGATGCGGTCAGCAAGCGCCAGATCACCATAGCCGGGTTGGCCCAAATGCCAGTACAGCGCCAGTGACCCGGCACCCAAAGCGATAATCCCCGCGATCAGCACGACCGGCGCGGGCCGCGACGTGCTTTGTACACGCGTGTCGCGCCCAGCATCGGCGGCGAGGATCCGGCGCGAGATCTCGGTCCGGATTCGGGCGGCATCGGCCTCAGGCACCACACCGCGCGCTACGTCACGCTCCACCTCATCCAATTGGTCGCGGTAGACCTTGAGATCATAATCCGCCTGTACGGGCAGGGGCGTATCCGAGCCGCGCCATGCGGCCCGCGCCAGAAAACCGCCCACGACAAGCGCCATCGCGCCAGAGAGAAACCAAAATATCATGTCCTTTACCTAACCTTTGCCCGACGCCGACAAAAGACCGCAATTGCCGTGCCCCCTGCGGCATTTTTCACCAATTGCACCACATGTCGCAAAACCGCGTCCAAATGCCGTGGTGGTCATTTCGAATATCTGCTCCTAGGCTCAGAAAAGACCACAGCCGCCCGCGCGGCCCGAATCCTTGCCGGGAATTGACGTGATGAAGAAATACTCCGTTTTCGCAGTGGCCCGAGAGGCCATGCGCCATCATACGGGCTGGACCCGCGCGTGGCGCGATGCGCAGCCCAAGAAACGCTATGATGTGATCATCGTCGGTGCCGGGGGGCATGGGTTGGCCACGGCCTATTATCTGGGCAAAAATTTCGGCATCACCAATGTCGCGGTGCTTGAGAAGGGCTGGCTTGGCGGCGGTAACACCGGGCGCAACACGACGATCATCCGCTCGAATTACCTGCAAGACCCTTCGGCCGCGATCTACGAAAAGGCGCGCAGCCTTTATGAGACGATGAGCCAGGATTTGAACTATAACGTCATGTTCAGCCCCCGTGGTGTCATCATGCTGGCACAGACCGAACATGAGGTGCGCGGCTATAAGCGCACCGCGCATGCCAACGCGCTTCAGGGCGTCAGCACCGAATTCATCGGCCCGGACCGCGTCAAACAACTGGTGCCGATCATCAACTTAGATGGGCCGCGCTATCCGGTGCTGGGCGGGTTGTGGCAAGCCCGCGGCGGCACGGCGCGCCATGATGCGGTGGCTTGGGGCTATGCGCGGGCCTGCTCGGATATGGGCATGGACATCATCCAGAAGTGCGAAGTCACCGGCGTGCGTCAGACGGGCGGCAAGGTGACCGGCGTCAGCACCACCCGCGGCGATATTGATTGCGACAAACTGGGGTTCGTCGTGGCCGGGCATTCGGGGCAGTTGGCAAATATGGCGGGCTTTCGTCTGCCGATCGAAAGCGTTGCCCTGCAGGCGCTGGTCAGCGAGCCGATCAAACCGTGTATGGATGTCGTCGTCATGGCCAATACGGTGCATGGCTACATGAGCCAGTCCGACAAGGGTGAGATGGTCATCGGCGGCGGCACGGACGGGCATAACAACTACACCCAACGCGGCAGCTTCCATCATATCGAAGAGACGGTGCGCGCGCTGGTTGAGACTTTCCCGATGATCTCACGGCTCAAGATGCTGCGGCAATGGGGCGGCATCGTGGATGTCACCGGCGACCGCTCTCCGATCCTTTCCAAGACACCGGTCGAGGGGGTGTTTATCAACGGTGGCTGGGGCACGGGCGGGTTCAAGGCGATCCCCGGGTCGGGCTGGGGTTTTGCCGAGTTGATGGCCAAGGGGCATTCGCCGCTGACCGATGCCTTTGGGTTGGAGCGTTTCGCCGAAGGGCGCTTTATCGACGAATCCGTGGCTGCCGGGGTGGCTCATTGATGTTGCCGGTCAGCCACAATCCGCTCTGTGAGATCGTCGGGGGGAACGAGTTTGCGTTCAGCCGCGTTGCCTGTTCAGACATTGAATTAAACGGAGCTGAACAATGGCAACCCCGGAAAACAATCACACCGACCATACGAACACGACCACAACCACGACAGACCGCGGCGGCAATGGCCTCGCGTTTATCGTTGGTGCGGTTGTCGTTGTTGTGGCTCTGCTGGCCTATTTCCTCTTTGCCGGTGGCGACTTGGATGGCGCAAATGACGTCAACGTCAACATCGAAGGTGCCGCAGAAAGCACAGGCGAAGCGGTTGAAGGCGCTGCCGAAGGCACTGCAGATGCAGTCGAAGAGACAGCAACCCCGACTGAGTAAATTCACTCTGGCAATGCCCCGTGTGGCGCTGCCTCGACACGGCGAACGCCGCTCCGCGCTATTGCGCAGGGGCGGCGTTTTGCTGTTTGCCCCTCGCTTAGGAGCCTGCCCATGCTGATCCTTACCTGTCCTTGTTGCCATGTCACAGCCGAAGAAACAGAGTTTCACGGCGGCGGTGAGGCACATTTAAAGCGTGTGGGGCCGGACGGAGCTGAAGGTGACTTTGAAAGCTACCTGTTCATGCGCCAAAATCCGAAGGGTGTGCATCTAGAGCGTTGGCGTCATGTCTATGGCTGCGGCAAGTGGTTCCACATGGCGCGTGATACCGCCACGCTTGAGGTCTTTGGCAGCTATGCGGCCCAGACCCTCGCGCCACCGGATCATATCGTTGACGCGATCCGCAAACGCCATCCCGATTGGCAATGGCCCGCAGCCAGCTAAGCCCGTCTCGGCCCCAACCCAACCGGGAGGCATCCGCCCTCCACCAGCCCGCAAGGTTTCCCAAGATGAGCACAAGACTGGCCACAGGCGGCCGCCTGCTGAACAAAAGCAAACCGCTGAATTTCACCTTCAACGGCAAGCAAATGCGCGGCTATGAGGGCGACACGCTGGCCTCGGCCTTGCTGGCCAATGATCAGGTGCTGGTCGGGCGTTCGTTCAAATACCACCGTCCGCGCGGCATCGTGACCTCCGGCCCCGAAGAGCCCAACGGTCTGGTCGGCCTTGGCCAAGAGGGGCGGTTTGAGCCCAACGCCCGCGTCACCACGACCGAGCTTTACGAGGGGTTGGAGGCGGAAAGCCAGAACCATTGGCCGAGCCTTGAGTTCGATGTCGGGGCGCTTAACAAACACCTCAGCCGCTTTCTGCCTGCGGGCTTTTATTACAAGATGTTTATGCATCCGCGCCCGCTGTGGAAGCACCTCTATGAGCCGATCATCCGCCATTCCGCCGGTCTGGGCAAAGCGCCCAAGGCGGCGGATGCGGATATTTATGAACACTTCCACGCCTTCTGCGACGTGCTGGTCATCGGCGGTGGTGTCGCGGGGCTTCAGGCTGCTTTGGCCGCAGGTTTGAGCGGCGCGCGTGTCATCGTGATGGAGCAGTCGGCCCATTGGGGCGGGCGTGCGCCGGTCGATGGGGGCACGGTGGATGACGCACCGGTTGAGGATTGGGTTGCCCAAACGCTTGACCGTCTGCGCGGTATGGAGAATGTCGACCTGCGCGACCGGACCATGGGGGCAGGGGTTTACGATCACGGCTATGTGCTGGGCTATGAGCGGCTACGCGATCATACGCCGGAGGATGCCGGACCACGCCACCGGCTCTGGCGTGTCCGCGCTGGCCACGTGATCACCGCCACCGGCGCGATTGAGCGGCCTTTGAGCTTTGCGGGCAATGACGTGCCGGGCGTGATGCTGGCCTCGGCCATGCGCGACTATGTGGCGAATTATGGGGTCTCGCCGGGGGACCGCACTGTTCTGGTCACCAATAACGATAACGCCTATCTCACCGCCATTGCGCTGAAACAGGCGGGGCTGGATGTGCCTGCTGTGCTAGATGCCCGGGTATTGCCGCAAGACAGCGAATTGGTCGCAAAGGCCAAGGCGCTCGGCATTCGGGTGGTCATGGGCCATGCGGTTTCCTCGGTTCAGGGGGGCAAGCGCGTGACAGGCGTGGCGGTCTGTTCGCAGGGGGGCGAAGGCGCGGTGCTAGAAGTGATCGCCTGCGACGCCATCGCCATGTCGGGGGGCTGGTCGCCCGTGGTGCATCTATGGTCCCATTGCGGCGGCAAGCTGACGTGGGACGGGGCAAAAGCCTGTTTCCGCCCCGATCAGGACCACCCGCCCACCGGCGCGGACGGGCACGGTTTCGTCACGCCCGCCGGGGCCGCGGCTGGGGTCTTCGCGCTTGACGATGTGCTGCATGACGCCCATGCCGCCGCAGATGGGGTGGCGACATCGCTCGGCTTCAAACTGCCGCGCGATCTGACCGCGCCCACGGCGGCCCGGCGCGAAGAAGCGCCGATGATGCCGGTCTGGCAGATGCCGCAGGGCGCCAGCGTCAAACTGCGCGAAAAGACCTTTCTGGACTACCAGAACGACGTCAAAGTCTCGGACGTGCGGCTGGCGGCGCAAGAGGGCTTTGTTTCTGTCGAACACGCCAAACGATATACCACGCTCGGCATGGCGACGGATCAGGGGAAGCTGAGCAATATCAACGGGCTGGCCACGCTGGCGGGGGCGCTGGATGCGGAGATACCCAGCGTCGGCACCACCACCTTCCGCCCGCCCTATCACCCGATCTCAATGGGCGCGATTGCGGGGGCGGCGCGGGGCGATACCTTCCAGCCGATCCGCCGCACCCCGCTGCATGACTGGCACGCGGCCAATGGCGCGGTTTGGGAGCCGGTCGGCCAGTGGCGGCGGCCCTATGCCTATGTGCAAAGCGGCGAAAGCACCCATGACGCGGTGATGCGCGAGGTGACGAACACGCGGCAAAACCTCGGCCTGCTGGATGCCTCGACCCTGGGCAAGCTGATCGTGCGTGGCCCGGATGCGGCGCGGTTCCTCGACATGATGTACACGAATATGATGTCGACGCTGAAACCCGGCAAATGCCGCTATGGGTTGATGTGCAATGAAAACGGCTTCCTGATCGACGACGGCGTGGTCGCGCGTTTGGATGAACAGACCTTCCTCTGCCACACCACTACAGGCGGGGCCGACAGCATCCACGCGCATATGGAGGAATGGCTCCAGACCGAATGGTGGGACTGGAAGGTTCATGTGGTGAACGCCACCGAGCATTATGCGCAGGTGGCCGTGGTCGGGCCGAATGCACGGAAGTGTTTAGAGAAACTCGGCGGCATGGACCTGAGCCGCGAGGCGCTTGGCTTCATGGAATGGACCGAGGGCGAATTGGGCGGCTTTAAGGTGCGGGTCTTCCGTATCTCTTTCTCGGGCGAGCTGAGCTATGAGATCGCGGTGGAGGCCGGGCAGGGGCAGGCCTTTTGGGACGCGCTGCTGATCGCCGGGCATGACTTGGGCGTGATGCCCTATGGCACGGAATGTCTGCACATCCTGCGCGCCGAAAAAGGCTTCATCATGATCGGGGATGAGACCGATGGCACGGTGATCCCGCAAGACCTCGGCCTCAACTGGGCGATCTCGAAAAAGAAAGACGACTATCTTGGCAAACGCGCCCAGCAGCGCAGCCATATGCAGGATCCGTCCCGGTGGAAGCTGGTGGGACTGGAAACCACCGATGGCAGCACCCTGCCGGATGGCGCGTATGCGCTCGGCGAGGGCGAGAACGAGAACGGCCAGAAGGTGATGCAGGGGCGTGTGACCTCGACCTATCATTCGCCGACGCTTGATCGGGGTATTGCCATGGGGCTGGTGCTGCATGGGCCGGACCGGATGGGCGAATTGCTGAGCTTCCCCGGCACCGATGGCAAGACCTATGAGGCCAGAATCGTCGATCCCGTATTTTACGATCCCAAGGGGGAGAAGCAAAATGTCTGAAGCCGTTACCGCCCTGAAGAACGCGCGTTATGACGCGGGAATTGCAACGATTTCTGAGATTGGCCCTCTGGGGATGATCACCATTCGTGGCGATTTGGAAGCGGCCTTTCTGCGCAAGGTCATCAATAAAACCGTCGGGCTGGAGCGCCCTGAAAGCGGCATGTGCAACAGCGATGGCACGTCGGCGGTTGCATGGATGTCGCCGGATGAATTGCTGCTGATTTGCCCCCATGCACAGGTGGCTGAGGTGCTTTCGCGGCTGCTTGCAGCCTTTGAGGATACCCATACGCTGGCCGTCGATGTCTCCGGCGCGCGGGCTGCATTTCGTATCGAGGGCACCCATGCCCGAGAGGTCTTGGCCAAGCTTGCGCCGGTTGATCTGGCCCCCGCGAAATTCACGCCCGGCATGTTTCGCCGCACCCGCGTGGGGCAGGTGCCAGCCGCTTTTTGGCTGCTTGAAGACGGGGCCTTTCAGGTGGTCTGCTTCCGCTCTGTCGCGCAATATATGTTCGACCAGCTTAAAGTCGCAGCGCAGCCGGGCAGCGCAGTGGGGCATTTTTCAGCGCCGTAAACCGGGATGAAGTCTGACTAATTCGCTCGGAACAGATATGATTTGCGGACGTTGATCTTGACGTTACCGCTTGATGCACATCAAGTGGCCGCAGCGAAATTCCAAAATGAGGAGGCCCCCTAAATGGCTTTTCAACTTCCCGATCTTCCCTATGCCCATGACGCGCTTGCATCCAAAGGCATGTCCAAGGAAACGCTGGAATACCACCACGACAAGCACCACAACGCCTATGTGACCAATGGCAACAAGGCGATCGAAGGCACCGAGTGGGAGGGCAAGACCCTCGAAGAGATCATCAAAGGCACCTATGACGCGAATGCTGTCGCCCAGAATGGCATCTTCAACAACATCAGCCAGTTGTGGAACCACAACCAGTTCTGGGAAATGATGACCCCGAACGACAGCAAAATGCCCGGCGAGCTGGAAAAAGCGATCACCGAGAGCTTTGGTTCCGTCGACAAGTTCAAGGACGAGTTTAAAGCCGCAGGCGCGGGCCAGTTCGGCTCAGGTTGGGCATGGCTCGTCAAAGACAAAGACGGCGGCCTGAAGGTCACCAAGACCGAAAACGGCGTGAACCCCGTTTGCTTCGGCCAGACTGCGCTGCTGGGTTGTGACGTGTGGGAGCACTCCTATTACATCGATTTCCGCAACGCGCGTCCCGACTACCTGACGAACTTCCTCGACAACCTTGTGAACTGGGATAACGTCGCCTCGCGTCTGTAATCTGACGATGCGACTGTGATCAACATCCGCGTTTGAAGCGGACGTTGCTCTCTCAGTCACCGACGCCCACGGCACGCCGCAGGCTGGGTGAACTGGGCAACTTCGCCTCGCGTCTGTAATCTGACCATCGCAGCCTTTGAGCTGATTGTGATTAAGACCCAAACCCCGCAGTTCGCTGCGGGGTTTTTCGTTGGAACCTAAGACCCTTCGGAATGGTTTTTCCCCTGACACTTCACGTCATAAGGAGGACAACATGGCCGAGCGTAAGAGATCAAACGACGGTACGCAGGAGACGGAAGAATTCGTTTCTGATGCCGAGACGCCATCCCAAGGCGGACGCGCCGGAGGGGACCTGCAAAAGGACGTAGGCACTCAAGACGCAGAGCGCCGGGCCGAGAAAGGCGATGACGGGGTTACCCGTGTCACGGGCGAAGACAAACGCAATCACGGAGAGGCTTCATGACCAAACTTAGTCAAGACACATGGGTGCTGATCGCGGATGGCGAAAAGGCATTGTTCCTGCAAAACCATACTGATGGTGACGACCCCTATCTTCAGGTTGTGCGCAAGGAAGAGCAGGAAAATCCACCCGCGCGCGAACAAGCCGCCAACCGCCCCGGACGGATGAGCGATGGGCCAAGCGGCCATCGGTCTGCCTTTGATGATACGGACTGGCATGAGTTAGAAAAAGAGCGTTTTGCCAAGGATTTGTCCGATATTCTTTACAAACTCGCGCATAAAGGCCGCTATGACCGGATCGTTCTAGTGGCTCCGCCTGCGGTGCTTGGGGATCTGCGCGACAATCTGCACAAAGAGGTGCAAAGCAAGGTCGTGGGAGAGATTCCCAAGACCCTGACGAACCATCCCATTGATGAGATCGAAAAGATCGTCGCGGGGGAGTTGGCCGAGGCCTGACTTTTCCCTTGGCGCGGGTATTGATTGCGGCCACAAGGAAGGCACTCAACCGCGCCAAGGATATTCCATGACAGACACAACCAAAGGGTTCGCCGCCATGATCGCGGCCTGCTGCGTTTGGGGGTTGTCGTCAATTTTCTACAAGTTACTCGCGCATGTGCCCGCCGCCGAGGTCTTGGCCCATCGTACCCTGTGGTCATTGGCCTTCTTTGTGGTGGTTCTGACAGTGCAGGGGCGGTTACGGTCCATCTTCTCTGCCATGGCCGGGCCGCGTGCCTTCGGCCTTCTGGCCATCGCTGCGATAATGATCGCGACGAATTGGTACATTTTTATCTGGTCTGTGCAGAACGGGCGGGCGACAGAGGCCGCTTTAGGCTATTACATCTTTCCACTGGTGTCTGTGCTGCTGGGGCGGTTGGTCTTTGCTGAGCAGCTAAACCGCGTGCAGCTTTCTGCGGTGGGGCTGGTGTTCGTCGCAGTGGCGCTGCTGACCTTTGGGTTGGGAAGCGCGCCTTGGCTGGCGGTGATGATCGCGGCGTCATTCGGGCTTTATGGCCTTGCGAAAAAACGGCTGGCCGTGGGACCGGTGGTATCTGTTACCGCCGAAGTGCTTCTGCTGTCACCGCTTGCAGTCTTGGTCCTGTGGCAAACGGGTGACAATGGTGCCGGGGCTTTTGGCGCGTCATTTCGCGATACCGCGCTGCTGATGTTGGCCGGCCCGATCACAGCAACACCGCTGATCCTGTTCAGCTATGCTGCCCGACGGCTGTCGATGGCGACCGCAGGATTGTTAAGCTACATCAATCCGACCCTGCAGTTTTTCTGCGCCGTGGTCTTGTTCCGCGAGCCATTTACCGGCTGGCATGTGCAAGCCTTCGTGCTGATCTGGTGCGCGCTAGCGCTTTATTCCTTGACGACGTTCCGTCAAGACAAAGCGCGGCGCAGGGCGCTGAGGGCGGCATCCGCATCCGCAACTACAGTCACGTAATCCAGCAGGGTTCTATCCGCGAAACCATGGTCAACGACATGGTTCATCAATGACATGAAGGGATCCCAGTAACCGTGTGTATTCACAAGGAAGATAGGTTTTTCATGGAGGCCTAATTGCCGCCATGTCAGGACCTCGAAAAGCTCATCCAGTGATCCTGCGCCGCCCGGCAAAACCGCCACGGCATCGCTGTTCATGAACATCACCTTCTTACGTTCATGCATCGTTTCGGTCACGATGTAGCGGGTCAGATCGGTCTTACCGACTTCCCATGCCACTAGATGTGCGGGGATCACGCCAAAGGTATCGCCACCTGCCTGCTGCGCCGCCCGTGCGACACTGCCCATCAGGCCGACATCACCCGCACCATAGACCAGCCGCAGCCCGGCTTCGGCCAAACCACGGCCCAGTGTTTCGGCATCGCGGGTAAAGGCCTCGTCGTCGCCGAGGCGAGAGCCGCAATAGACACAGACAGAATGTTGCATGGTAAAGCGTCCTGATGATTAGGAAAAATCGGCGCGGATCGTCTGCGCTTTTGACCCCTGTTAGCCTGCTTGCTAAAAAGGCTCAACCACAGGGGAAGTAGAAGATGTTCAAGGGACTTGGCCGGTTTGGCGGCATGGGGGCGATGACAGCGGGCGCCTTTGCGGCGGCGGTGCTCGCACTTGGGGCGTGGATCGGCAGCAAACGCGCCGGGCCGGAAGACGCGCCGCAAACCGCTGTTGCCGTGGTGCCCGAACGCGATGCCACGCCAGAAAATGCCACGCTTGCCCCGAATGCCGTTCAGGGCGTGTCTCTTGGCCCTAAGGGGGAGGCCGCGACAGAACCCCAGCCAGATGCGCCCGTTGAAACCGCTGAGCAGCCCGCAGCGCCTGCCTTTGACGAAGTGCGCCGCGAAAGCGATGGCATGACCGTGATCGCAGGCCGCGCGACGCCGGGCAGCACCGTGTCTGTGCTGAAAGATGGCAAGGAAGTCGCGAGCGCGACCGCTGATGGAGCCGGGAAATTTGCAACCCTTGCGATCATCCCGCCCAGTGAGACAGGTCATGTGCTGACTCTTCTGGAGCAGGATGGTGATACCAAGATTGCATCGGAAGAAGAG
Organism: Sulfitobacter dubius; assembly: GCF_900113435.1. Classification (GTDB taxonomy): domain Bacteria; phylum Pseudomonadota; class Alphaproteobacteria; order Rhodobacterales; family Rhodobacteraceae; genus Sulfitobacter; species Sulfitobacter dubius. The sequence goes on from NZ_FOPG01000001.1 coordinate 176,071, forward strand.
ATCATCCTTACCCCCTCCGCCCCAAAGAATGCACCAATTGAGATGGCAGAGGCGAACCCCGCGCCTGAGGAAAACCCGGTTGATCTGATAGAGAACGATGCAGAGCAGGTTGCCGGAGAGATAGACCGCCAGAGTGTCGCTGCTGAGGTTGCCACGGAGGATACGGCTGAGGCACAGGTTAAATCTGAAACCTCCGACGCTATGCCGCGCGCTGGAACTGAAGTGGATATGGCCGAAGCGGCGGTCCCGCAAAACAGTGACGCTGAGGCGATGGCTGCGACTGATGGCAATGCAGCACCAGTGGGTTCAATATTTGACCAAGCGACTCCTTTAGCGGGCACTGCGACCGCTGGACCTGAAGACACCGATGCGCAAACCCAGACACCTGCCACCACTGCCACGCCGCTGGCCGGGACAGGCACCGCTGGGGCTGAAGCAGAGCTTCCGAAAGCGCAAGGCAGTGCGACTGGGGTGTCAGGCCAAACAGATCGCGCCACTGCAACGGCTCAAGCGACACCGCTGGCAGGGACCGGAACCGCTGAGGCTGACGAGACTGCGCCATTGAAGCAAGGCCGAGAAGAGGGGGAGGCAGGCGAAGCCGGCCGCACGCCCGCTCAGGCACAGGCCACACCGCTTGCAGGTATCGGCGCTGCCGAGGGCGAGAGCACCGCGCCTTCGGAGCCAGACAGCGCTGCTGAAATGGTGGATCAGCCTGCTGTCGCCTCGGCTGAGGTTACACCATCGGCTGAGACAGGAACCGCAGAAGAAAACGACGCGGCAGAGGCGGCGCCGAATGCGACCCCCGAACCCTCCAGCGTCGCGGAAAACACCATCCCTCAACCCGCAGAGCCGACCCCTACACCAGCGCCGGTGCTGAAATCCACGGCCGAGGGGGTGGAGCGGCTCGACACCGCGCCGCCGCAGGTCATGACCAATGTTGCGCTTGATACCATCGGCTATTCCGACGAAGGCGATGTGCAACTTGCGGGCCGCGCCCAGCCGGACACCCGCGAGGTGCGCGTCTATCTGAACAATAACGCGGTGATCAACCTGCCGGTCGATCAAGAGGGCCGCTGGCGGGGCGATTTGCCCAATGTCGATGAGGGCGTCTATACCCTGCGCGTGGATGAGCTTTCCCGTGCGGGCGATGTGACCAGCCGGGTGGAGACACCCTTCAAACGCGAATCTCCCGAGGTGCTGGCCGCGGCCACCGAAGGGCTGACCGGGCCGCTGAGCGCTGTGACGGTCCAGAAGGGCGACACGCTCTGGGCAATCTCACGTGACCGCTACGGCGACCCCTTGCTTTACGTGAAGGTGTTCGAGGCCAATAGCGGCAACATCCGCGACCCCGATCTGATCTACCCCGGACAGGTTTTCGATCTTCCCGAAGAGCCCGCATCGGAGTGATCTGACGCCCGACCTCAGAGGCCCAAACCGGGGTGGCATTCGCAGCGCGCAGAGCGGCTGTGCGCCGCCCCGCACTGGCAACCTCGGCGCATGGGGCCTATGTAGCCTGTAATCACTTCAGGAATTCCCATGCCAGCCGATACAGACCAATCTCCCGCCGCGCGTCTGCGCGACCGCAAAACCCCAAAGCCTGAGCGCATCCCCACAGAGGCCGAAATGATCGACGCCGCCGAGCGTCAGTCGGGCTTTTTGGTGCTGCGCAAGGTGGCGCCCTACCTTTGGCCCAAGGATATGCCATGGGTGAAGCGCCGGGTGATCTTGGCCATGCTGGCGCTTTTGGTGTCGAAACTAATTATTGTCGCCACGCCGTTCTTCTACCGCGACGCGGTGGATGCACTGGCGGGCGAGGGCGCGCCGATGCTGGCGCTTGGGGCGATTGGTCTGACCATCGCCTACGGCATGGCGCGGCTGATGGGCGTGGGCTTTCAGCAGGTGCGCGATGCGGTCTTTGCTCGCGTCGGGCAGCGCGCCCTGCGGATGTTGGCGCTTGAGACCTTTCAACACATCCACAAACTGTCGATGCGCTATCACATCACCCGCAAGACCGGGGGCTTGAGCCGGATCATCGAGCGTGGTGTCAAAGGCGTCGATTTTCTGCTGCGCTTTTTGCTGTTCTCCATCGGGCCGCTGATCCTTGAACTGATCCTTGTCGGCGTTATCCTCGCCGTTTTGTTCGACATTTGGTATCTGGCGGTCGTGACCGTGACCATCGCGGTTTATGTCTGGTTCACCTTTGCCGTGACCGAATGGCGCGTGCGTCTGCGGCGGCAGATGAACGACAGCGACACCGAGGCCAACCAACGCGCGATCGACAGCCTGCTGAACTATGAGACGGTGAAATACTTCGGCGCCGAGGGCCGCGAGGCCGCGCGTTATGACTTGGCGATGGCCGACTATGAGAACGCGGCGATCAAGACGAACTATTCGCTGGCCTTCCTGAACTTTGGCCAAGCGCTGATCATCACGGCGGGGCTGGTGGGGGTCATGGTGATGGCCGCGATGGGCGTGCAAAGTGGCGAGCTAAGCGTCGGCGACTTCGTCATGGTGAATTCCTACATGATCCAACTGACTGTGCCGCTGAACTTCCTTGGCACCGTGTACCGTGAGATTCGTCAGGCGCTGGTGGATATGGGCCAGATGTTCGGCCTGCTCGAACAACCGGCAGAGATTGACGACAAGCCCAATGCGCCAGACCTTAAGGTATCAGGCGGGCATGTGACGCTGGAGAATGTGCGCTTTGCCTATGATACCGACCGCGAAATTCTCAGAGGCGTCTCGCTTGAGGCGCGGCCGGGAGAGACGGTGGCGATTGTCGGCTCGACCGGCTCGGGCAAATCCACCATCGGGCGGCTGCTGTTCCGCTTCTACGATGTCGCTGGTGGCGCGCTGAAGATCGACGGGCAGGATGTGCGCGATGTGACCCAGCATTCGCTGCATATGGCGATTGGCGTGGTGCCGCAGGATACGGTGCTGTTCAACGACACCATCGGCTATAACATCGCCTATGGCCGCGATGGGGCGACGCAGGAAGAGGTCGAGAATGCAGCCCGTGCGGCGCAGATCCACGATTTCATCATGGCGTTGCCACAGGGCTATGCGACCACGGTGGGCGAGCGGGGGCTGAAACTGTCGGGCGGCGAGAAACAGCGCGTGGGCATTGCTCGGACGCTGCTGAAAGACCCGCCCATCCTGCTGCTGGACGAGGCGACAAGCGCGCTCGACAGTGAGACGGAGCACGAAATCCAAGACGCGCTGCGCCGCGCGAGCCAAGGCCGCACAGTGCTGACCATCGCCCACCGTCTTTCCACCATCGCAGAGGCGGATCGCATTGTCGTGCTGGAGAAGGGCGAGATCATCGAGCAGGGCAGCCACGAGGTGCTGCTCGCTCAAGGCGGGCGCTATGCCCAACTCTGGCAGCGCCAGCAGGCGGAAGAAGAACAGATCTAATGCAAACCCCGCCCCCTGTTGCGGCAGGGGGGCGGGGCATTGCCGCCTATGGCGTTTTTGACGCTGATCTGCTCTTGCGTTGTGCCAAGCGGCACACGATATCTACCGCCATGACCGATCTCTCCCCTCCCTCGCACCAGTCGCTGCGCGCCCGCGCGGCCCGACTGGCTGACCGCGCCTCGTTCCAGAACTTTATTCTGGCCGTGATTCTTTTCAATGCTGTCATTCTGGGCCTTGAGACCTCGGATGAGGTGATGGCGCAGGTAGGGCCGTTGATCCTGCTGCTCGACAAGATCTGTCTCGGCATCTTTGTCATTGAGATCGCGATTAAGCTCTACGGTCGGGGGATGGATTTCTTCAAACGCGGCTGGAGCATTTTTGACTTTGTGATCGTCGCCATCTCGTTGATCCCCGCCACCCAAGGGCTCAGCGTTCTGCGGGCGCTGCGCATCTTGCGTCTGCTGCGCGTCGTCTCCGTTGCCCCCTCGCTGCGCCGCGTGGTTGAGGGGTTGGTCAACGCGCTGCCCGGTATGGGCTCGGTTTTCTTGCTGATGGGGGTGATCTTTTACATCGCCTCTGTCATGGCCACCAAGCTCTTTGGCGCTGATTTCCCGCAGTGGTTCGGCACGCTGGGCCGGTCGGGATATTCGCTGTTCCAGATCATGACGCTTGAGTCGTGGTCCATGGGCATCGTCCGCCCGGTGATGGAGGTTTATCCCTTTGCGTGGATGTTCTTCGTGCCCTTCATCATGGTCACGACCTTCGCGGTGGTGAACCTGCTGGTCGGTCTGATCGTGAATTCGATGCAAGACGCGCATCATGAGGAAAGCAACGAGCAGACCAACACCTACCGTGATGAGGTCATGTCGCGGCTAACCGATCTTGAAAACCTGATCAAAGCGCAGAACACCCCGCCCAAAAGCTAAAGTCCGGGCGGGGAGAAGCGTTACTCTTCGCCAATCGCCTTGGCGGTGAGGTTATCCAGCGCCTCGGTCATCTTGGTGATATATTCTGCGTCTTCGGGCAGGCCATGGGCCGTAACCAGTGTTTCAGGGTCGGCATAGGTCACATGCACGGCCCCTTCGCCATCGGCATAGACCAGCACCCGCATTGGCAGATCAAGTCCGGCGGTCTGCGCATCCTGCATCGCGGGCGTGCCGAGCTTGGGGTTGCCAAAGATCAAAAGCTGCGTCGGACGCAGTTCCATCTCGACCTTCTCGGCCCCTGCTGCGTGATCGACGCGGGCGAAAACCTCGGCCCCTGCCGCCTCAACAGCGCTTTCCAGCCGGTCCATCGTCGTCACCACGTCATGGGGTGAGACTTTGGCTACCAAATCCTGCGCCATGGCGGGCATCGCTGCCATGATTGCACCTGCGGCCATTGCTATCGCTCTCATCATCGTCTCCTTTTTCGCTTTATCCTACCCCTGACCTAGCATGACGTAGCGCGCTGCCAAGCAGGCATCGCGGAGCCGGTCCCGTACGCTGGGTCTTGGCTTGGCTGCTCACGCGCGGTAAGAGGGGCAAAATCAGGCCGGGGGCAGGGCGCGATGAGCGATACCGACAGTTTTATTGACGAAGTGAACGAAGAGGTCCGCCGCGACCGGCTTTATGGGTTGATGCGCCGCTTTGGCTGGATTGCCGTGGTTGCTGTGATCGCCATCGTCGGCGGTGCTGCGTGGAACGAATACACCAAATCCCAAGAGCGGGCAGAGGCCGAAGCCTTGGGCGATGCGATGCTTGGCGCATTGGAAGCAGACGCCAGCAATGCCCGCGCCGAAGCGCTTGCCCCGATTGAGGCCGAAGGCCCCGGTGCCCGTGCTGTGCTGCATTTCATGCGTGCCGATGCCCTCGCCGAAGCGGGAGAGACTGATGCCGCCGTAGAACAGCTCGACGCGATCGCGGTTGATGGTGATCTTGCACCGATCTACCGCCAGCTGGCGCAGTTCAAGGCTGTCACGCTACAGGGTCAGTCGGTGCCCGTGGCAGAGCGCCGTCAGGCGTTGGAGGCGTTGGCCCAGCCCGGTGCGGCGCTGCGTCTGCTGGCGGAAGAGCAATTGGCCCTGATCGACATCCAAGAAGGCGAGACCGACAAGGCCGTCGCCCGCTACCAATCCATTCTTTCCGATGCGGAAACCACCCCAGACTTGCAACAACGCGCCCTTCAGGTGATTGTGGCCTTGGGTGAAGAACCGGGGCTAGATAGCGCCGCCGCAGAGGCTGAGCTAGAGATCCCCGAAGCAACGGGTAACTGACACATATCCACCCGCCGAAAACGGCGGGGGCGTGAAGGTTGAGGAAAGACAGAAAGTGAGCAGGTCCATGACAAAGCATCGCGAAACCAAGCCTGGACGTCCGGGTCTGCGTGGTCTGGGCGTGGCGGGGGCCATTGGCACCGCGCTGCTGCTAAGTGCCTGCGAAGACCAGCAGACCTATCTGCCGGGCAAGCGCGAAGATGTGCGTGCGGTCCTGCAAAACCCAGGTCTGCAAGATCCGGCCTTTGACGCCATTGATGGCCCCGTGCCCGAAAACACCAGCCGCGCCATTGCTTTGGGCGGCACCGTGAACAACGCCAACTGGACCCATAGCATCGGCACCGCCGCGACGCGCATCAGCCACCCGGCGCTGCGCAGCGCGTTGCAGCCGGTCTGGAGCGCCAAGATCGGCGCGGGCGACAGCCGCAAACAGCGCATCACCGCTGATCCCGTGGTCGCAGGCGGGCGTGTCTTTACGCTTGATGCAGGGGCGCAGGTCACGGCGACCTCGACCTCGGGCCAAACGCTCTGGACCCGCGACCTCACCCCCGCGTCCGACCGCGAAGGCCAAGCCACCGGTGGCGGGCTCGCCGTGGATGGACAAACGCTCTATGTCTCCGTGGGCTTTGGTGTTTTGGCCGCGCTCGACGTAACAACGGGCGGTGTGCGTTGGACCCAAGACCTTGACGCCACCGGTTCGGGCACACCGACCGTGTCGGGCGATCTGGTCTATCTTACGGCGGGCGACGATACCGGCTGGGCGTTGGACAAGGCGACTGGCCGCATCCAATGGCAAACCGGTGCGGTCACCAGCCTTAGCAACGTGCTGGGTGCGCCTGCGCCTGCTGTCACCAGCGATCTGGCGGTCTTCGCTTTTGGGTCGGGTGAGGTGCAGGGGCTGTTCCGCCAAGGCGGGCTTGAGCGTTGGTCGACCTCTGTTCTGGGCAAACGCCCGGGCCGCGCGCTGAGCTTTGTAGGCGATGTGACAAGCGCGCCGGTGATCTCGGGCGGGACCGTTTATGTGGGCAACCACTCGGGCCGTTTGGCGGCGCTGGACGTCAACAGCGGCGATCGTAAGTGGGTCGCACGCCATGGCGCCATTGGCCCGGTCTGGCCTGCGGGCGATTCTGTCTTTGCGGTGACCGATCTGAACGAACTTGTGCGGCTTGATGCCAGTACCGGCCGTCGCATCTGGGGTACGCCGCTGCCGAATTTCGTCAAGGATAAGCCGAAACGGCAATCCGAAGTCGTCGCGCATTACGGCCCGATTATTGCTGGGGGCCGGGTGATCGTGGCGTCCAATGATGGCGTTCTGCGCAGCTTTAACCCCACCAATGGCGGGTTGACCGGCACCACCGAAATCCCCGGCGGCGCGACCACTGCGCCTGTCGTGGCGGGCGGTACACTGTATGTCGTCTCGTCCAAGGGGCAATTGCACGCTTTCCGTTAGGCCGCAAATAGGCTAAGGCGCGTGTCTGAACTGGCCCAACCGGGGCCCGGAGCCTGAATTATGTCCTTTACCCTTGCCATCGTGGGCCGCCCGAACGTCGGCAAATCCACGCTGTTCAACCGACTTGTCGGCAAGCGTCTTGCGCTGGTCGACGACCAGCCGGGCGTGACCCGCGACCTGCGCGAAGGTGCCGCCAAACTTGCGGACCTGCGTTTCACCGTGGTCGACACCGCGGGGCTTGAAGAGGTCACCGACGACAGCCTTCAAGGCCGTATGCGTCGCCTGACAGAGCGCGCGGTTGATATGGCCGACATCTGCCTGTTCATGATCGACGCCCGTGTTGGGGTGACCCCATCCGATATGGTTTTTGCTGAGATTCTGCGCAAAAAATCCGCGCATGTGATCCTTGCCGGCAACAAAGCCGAGGGCAAAGCCGCCGATGCCGGAATGATCGAAGCCTATTCGCTGGGTCTGGGAGAGCCGATCCGCATGTCAGCCGAACATGGTGAGGGGTTGAACGACCTTTACACGATGCTGATGCCGCTGGCTGACGAATACGAAGACCGCGCGGTCAAGGACGCACCTGAAACGGATGTGGACCTGCCCGAGGATGACGACGATCTTGAGGCCGAAACCGTCCCGATGCCGACGCGAGCCAAACCTTTGCAGGTCGCCGTGGTGGGCCGCCCCAATGCGGGTAAATCGACGTTGATTAACCAGATTTTGGGCGAAGACCGTCTGCTGACAGGGCCAGAGGCCGGGATCACCCGTGATGCGATTTCGCTTATGACCGATTGGGCAGGGCCGGACGGTGATCCGGTGCCGATGCGCATTTTCGACACTGCCGGGATGCGCAAAAAGGCCAAGGTTCAAGAAAAACTTGAAAAGCTGAGTGTCAGCGATGGCCTGCGCGCGGTGAAGTTTGCCGAAGTTGTGGTGGTCCTGCTTGACGCCGAAATCCCGTTTGAGCAGCAAGACCTGCGCATTGCCGATTTGGCCGAGCGTGAGGGTCGTGCGGTCGTTGTTGCCGTGAACAAATGGGACATCGAAGAAAACCGTCAAGAAAAACTCCGCGATCTCAAAGAGAGTTTTGAGCGTCTGCTGCCGCAGTTACGCGGAGCGCCACTGATTACCGTCAGTGCGAAAACGGGCAGGGGGCTTGACCGCCTTCAGGCCGCGATCATGCGTGCCTATGAGACATGGAACCGCCGTGTGACCACTGCGCAACTGAACCGCTGGCTCTCGGGCATGTTGGAGGCGCATCCGCCCCCCGCACCGCAGGGCAAACGGATCAAGTTGCGTTATATGACCCAAGCCAAAACGCGCCCGCCGGGTTTCGTGGTGATGTGCAGCCATCCCGACAAGGTGCCTGACAGCTATTCTCGCTATCTGGTCAATGGGTTGCGGGTGGACTTTGACATGCCCGGCACGCCGATACGCCTGTGGATGCGTGGCCAATCCGATGCGAATCCCTATAAAAACCGCAAGAAGGCGGCCCCATCGAAGCTGCGCAAGCACACGGCCGGGCGGCGTAAAGACTAAGCGGCGGGGTCAACCCCGCCGAAAGGCACGCAGGGTGGGCAGCGCTACGATAACGCTGCCCGCAAGCGCCAGATAAGGGACCACGGGTGTCTCACCCCAATTGGTCACCACAACCCCCATCAGCCCCCAAATCACGGCGATCCCATAGGTGGGCGTGCGGCCCAAAGCCGTTTGGATGATAAGCCCAAGCGCGGCTGCGAGCCCGACAAAGACCAGCGCCGCCGTCTGCCCATCTAGATACCCATAGCCTGCCGCCAACAGCGCCAGCGATACGCAAGACGCAGCAGAAAGCCATCCTGCATAGAGCCCCACCGGTGCGGCGGCCCATAGCGGGTCTTCGACCGGAGAGAGAAAAAGCGCCAGCAGCGCCGTGACCAACATGATCCAGATCAGCACCGCCGCCCAGACCGGGCTCATAACAGCGACGGCAAGCCATGTGGTGCCAACCGCCAGTGACAGGCACAGCGGCACCCGCATGTCATGCCACTGCGCGTCGCGCGGTGCGCGCAGCAGACCGTAGCCCAAGCCGACGATCAACCACAGATAGATCAAACCCCAAACCGAGAACGCATAGCCTGCAGGCTGCGCAGGCGGATTGTCTTGCGGGATCGGGAATTGGTTCGGATCGAAACCGGCAAAGCTTGGGACAAAGAAAGGGGAAATTGCGAAGGCGATGCTGAGCAGCAGAGCAAGCGCTGCGATCAGGGTGCGGGATGATTTGGGCAAGCGGGGCCTCGCGGGATAAGATGTAGCGGTACATCTAATCTTAGAGCGCCCGCCCGCTACGGCAACCAGGGGCCAGCGCCTGACCGCGGGTCGGCGATCCTGACCATGATTTATGCCATTTTATGGTTCAGCCGTGGTGTGCGTGTTCTATGTCGCCCCCAGCCTCACCAAATCGCCTACCCGCCGCGCTAAACGTGCGCCAATATGTATTGGCACGCCTATGGCGTGACGGGCGGGCAGGCGATGGCCCGGCGCCTGCGGCGCGGATCGGGCCTTGCGATAGCCTTAGGCGAGCACACCCTCCGCCGTCAGTGTCGTCTTGCCGCCTAGATATGGCGCAAGCACCTCGGGCAGTATCACTGACCCGTCGGCCTGCTGGCCATTCTCAAGCACCGCAATCAGGCAGCGCCCAACAGCCAAGCCGGAACCGTTCAGCGTATGCACGAACTGCGGCTTGCCGCCGCCCCCAGGCTTGAACCGCGCATTCATCCGCCGCGCTTGAAAATCGCCAGTGGTCGAGACCGACGAAATCTCGCGGTAACAATTCTGCCCCGGCACCCAAGCCTCGATGTCATAGGTGCGGCGCGCGCCAAAGCCCATGTCACCTGTGCAGAGGATCACGGTACGATAGGGCACGCCGAGTTTCTCAAGGATACCTTCGGCACAGCCGACCATGCGCTGCTGCTCGGCGTCGCTTTCATCGGGATGGGTGATCGACACCATCTCGACCTTCTCAAACTGGTGCTGGCGCAACATGCCTGCCGTGTCACGACCAGCACTCCCGGCCTCAGAGCGGAAGCAAAGCGTATGGGCAGTCATGCGCATGGGTAGTGATCGTTCTTCGAGCGTTTCCCCGGCAATGCTATAAGTAAGCGTGACTTCCGAGGTTGGGATTAGCCAATAGTCTTCTTGCGTATCAGCTTTTTCGTAAGCCTCTGCGACAATGTCGGCAAGAGAGGCGTCAGAAAGCATATCCAAAATTTCGCGTTCAGAGTGACTATAGTCTTCCAAGGCCATTTTGCTCAGTCGAGCTCGGCTAGCCATTGAAGCGGCTACGAATGAATCGCCGCCAAACTTCGGCAGTTTATCTGTACCGTACATTGCTGCATTGTTGACAAGAACAGGGGTGTTGTATTCCGTCAGCCCGTTCTCGTCTACATGGGTGTCGATCATGAATTGCGCCAATGCCCGGTGAATACGGGCCACGCCGCCTTTCAGCATGACAAAACGCGCCCCCGATGTTTTCGAGGCCGTCTCGAAATCCATGCCGGGTTTGACGCTTGCGATCTCGTAATGCTCAACCGGGGTGAAATCAAAACTGGGTTTATCGCCCCAGACCTTCACCTCAACGTTGTCTTCTTCGTTCGCGCCCTGCGGCACATCATCGGCGGGGCTGTTCGGGATGCGCGCCAGCATGTCCGTCAGCTTTGCATCCAACTCCTGCGCCTCGGTATTCATCGCGGCAACTTCGGCCTTTTTGTCGCTGACCAAGGCCCGCAGACGGTCAAACTCTGCCTCGTCGCCTTTGGCCTTGGCGGCGCCGACTTCCTTGCTGGCCTTGTTTTGCTCGGCTTTTGCCGTTTCAGCCGCAGCGATCTTGGCGCGGCGCGCGGCATCAAGGGACAGCACAGCCTCAGACATTGCAGCTTCGCCCCGGCGGGCAAGAGCGGCATCAAAAGCCTCGGGATTGTCGCGGATGGCGCGGATATCGTGCATATGTCTGTCCTCGGGATCGGGTGAGTCGGTTTAGCTGCGTTATGCCTCAAAGCTTGGCAGGGCGGTAGGGGCCGCAACCATGCGGCGATATGCGCCAGCCTTGGCCCATATAAACCACGGGGCTTTGCACCTTGCACCCGGCTGTCACCGCGCTTAGGTTCTGGCCAAATTCTCAAGGCCCATTTGCGGCCCAATACCCATCGAAAAGGACGACCCCCATGGAAGGCATCCAGCAATTTGTGCCGCTGATCCTGATCTTCGCGATCATGTATTTTCTGCTCATCCGCCCACAGCAGAAGAAGGCGAAGGAACATCAGGCAATGGTCGCCGGTCTGCGCCGGGGCGATCAGGTCGTCACCCAAGGCGGGATCATCGGTAAGGTGGTTAAGGTCAAAGAAGACGGCGAAGTCGAAGTCGAAATCGCTGAAGGCGTGAAAATCCGGGTGGTGCAGGCCACCATCGCGACCGTCGTTTCCAAAACCGAACCGGCGAAATAAACCCTACCCCGAGGCCGCAACCCAAAGGCGGAACTATGCTACAGATTGATCTGTGGAAGCGGATTGTCATTGTCCTGACCTGTTTGGCAGGGCTTTGGCTCGCGCTTCCCAATGCCTTTTACGCTCCTGTTGAAAAGCACAATGACGCGGTTGCGGCCATCGACGTGCAGGGCAGCACGCCTGAGTTGGAAGCGCAGCGCGCGCTTTGGCCTGAGTGGATGCCCTCGGGGCTGGTGAACCTTGGCCTTGACCTGCGCGGCGGTGCGCATCTGCTGGCCGAAGTGCAACTGGCCGATGTCTATGCCTCGCGCATGGAAGCACAATGGCCCGAGGTCCGCGACGCTTTGCGCAGCCTGACACCGGTGCGCCGCCAAGAAGCGCCAGCGGGGGAGTTGCGGGTCCGTCTGAACGATCCGTCGAAAATGGCCGAGGCGCTGCAGATCACCCGTGATCTGGCCCGCCCCGTCACCACCGTGACCGGCGCAGGCGGCAGCGACATCGACGTGAGCGGGGCCAATGGCACCATCACCATCACCCTGTCGGATGCCGAAAAACAGGCGACCGACGAACGCACCATGCAGCAGAGCCTCGAAATCGTGCGCCGCCGCATTGACGAAGTCGGCACCCGTGAGCCGACGATTCAGCGTCAGGGGGCGGACCGCATTCTGATTCAGGTGCCGGGCATTGGCTCGGCCGCTGAGTTGAAAGCCATCATCGGCACCACGGCGCAGCTGACCTTCAACCCGGTGGTCAACCGCGGCTCGAATGAGAACGACAACCCCGGCATCGGCAACGCGATCCTGCCCGCAGCGGATGAAGAGGGGGTCTTTTACACCATTGAGACCGCCCCCGTCGTCACTGGGGAGCAATTGGTCGATGCGCAGCCGAGCTTTGACCAGAACGGGGCACCTGCCGTGTCCTTCCGCTTTGACACTTCCGGCGCGCGCAAGTTCGGTGATTACACGGCCGAGAACATCGGCTCGCCCTTTGCCATCGTGCTCGACAACGAAGTCATCAGCGCGCCCACCATCCAAAGCCATATTCCCGGCGGCTCAGGCATCATCACCGGGCGCTTCTCGGTTGAGGAAAGCACCAACCTTGCGGTGCTGCTGCGGGCAGGTGCCTTGCCTGCGGGGCTGAGCTTTGTCGAAGAGCGCACCATCGGGCCGGAACTGGGCCAAGACAGCATCGACGCGGGCAAGATCGCCACGATGGTGGCCTTTACCGCCGTGCTTTTCTTCATGTGGGCGTCCTATGGCCTCTTCGGGTTCTTCGCCAATATCGCGCTGATCATCAACGTCGGGCTGATCTTTGGCCTATTGAGCCTGATCGGAGCCACCCTGACGTTGCCGGGCATCGCCGGGATCGTGCTGACCGTCGGCATGGCGGTCGACGCCAACGTGCTGATTTTCGAGCGTATCCGCGAAGAGCAGCGCAACGCCAAGGGGGCCGCGCGGGCGATCTCACTGGGGTATGAACGTGCGCTCAGCGCCATTCTGGATGCCAATATCACCACTTTCATTGTGGCGGTCATCCTCTTCGCTCTCGGCTCTGGTCCGGTGCGCGGCTTTGCCGTGACGCTTGGTCTTGGCATCGTCACATCGGTCTTCACCGCCTATTTCGTCACCCGTTTGCTGGTGGTGATCTGGTTTGAACGCCGCCGTCCCAAGACAATCGAGGTTTGACATGCGACTGAAGCTGGTACCCGACAACACGAATTTCGATTTCTTTGGCTATGCCAAGATCACCTTTGGCGCGTCTGTGGTGGCGATGATCCTGTCGCTGATCGCTTGGGGCGTGATGGGGCTGAACTTTGGCATCGACTTCCGCGGCGGCACGACCCTGCGGACCGAAAGCTCTGAGGCCATCGACGTGGGCGCCTACCGCGATGCGCTGGCTCCATTGGAGCTGGGCGATGTAACCATTTCCGAGGTCTTTGACCCCGGTTTTGGGGAAGACCGCCATGTGGCGATGATCCGCGTTCAGGCCCAAGAGGGCCAAGAAGCGGCGACCACCGACACCATCGAAACCATCGAAGCGGCGCTGCAAAGCGTGTCCCCCGACATCAAGTTCACCTCGGTGGAATCCGTTGGGCCCAAGGTCTCGGGCGAGTTGATCCAGACGGCATTCCTCGCCGTGGGCGGGGCGCTGGCGGCGATCCTGATCTACATCTGGTTGCGGTTCGAATGGCAGTTCTCGGTCGGTGCGGTCGTGGCACTGTTCCACGATGTGGTGCTGACCATCGGGCTGTTCTCACTCCTTCAGATCCGTTTCGACCTGCCGGTGGTGGCGGCGATCCTGACCATCATCGGCTATTCGATCAACGACACCGTGGTGATCTTTGACCGCCTGCGGGAGAACCTGCGCAAATACAAAAAGCGCCCTCTGCGTGAGGTGATGAACCTATCCGTCAATGAAACGCTGAGCCGAACGCTGATGACCTCGGGCACCACGCTGCTTGCGCTGATCGCGCTGCTGATCTTGGGCGGCGATGTGATCCGGGCCTTTGTCTTTGCGATTACATGGGGCGTGATCGTCGGCACCTATTCCTCGGTCTATGTGGCCAAGAATGTGGTGCTTTATCTTGGCGTGAAACGCGACTGGTCCAAGCCCGACGCGGGCGCGGGTACGCAATTCGCCAATATTGATGCCTGACCTGCTGGCGCAGGCCATGGCCACCCCCGGGGTGGCTTGGCTTGCGCTGGCCGTGATCGTGGCAGGGCTGGTTCGCGGCTTTGCGGGTTTCGGCTCTGCCATGATTATCATGCCGGTGGCGGCCTCTGTGCTCTCTCCGGTCGAAGCGATCCTGTTCATGACCGCTGCCGAGTTGATCGGCCCCCTGCCAAACCTCCCCGATGCCCTGCGCGAAGGTGCCCCCCGTGAAGTGGGTCGGCTATTGCTGGGGGTGCTGATCGGGATGCCGCTGGGGCTCTGGGGGCTGTCGACGATCTCGCCCGAGGGCTTTGGCTGGATCGTTTCCGGCGTGGTTCTGGGGCTTCTTGTGCTGCTGCTTGCGGGCTGGCGCTATCACGGGGCGCTTGGCGCGAAGCTGGTGACCGCCACCGGCGCTCTGGGGGGCTTTATGACCGGTTTCGCGGGCATCGCCGGGCCGCCGGTGATCCTGCTCTATATGGCCAGCCGTCGGCCCGCTGCGGTGATCCGCGCCAATTTCCTGCTCTATCTTCTGGGGCTGGACTTGATGCTCTTTGTGATGCTGGCAGCGACGGGGCAGGTGGTCTGGCCGGTGCTGATGCTGGGCCTCTTGGCCGGGGTGCCGAATGTCATCGCCAATATCATCGGGGCGCGGCTATTTGATCCGGGTCGAGAGCGGCTTTTTCGCGCGGTGGCCTATATCGTCATCGCCGCATCGGCTATCCTTGGCCTGCCGCTGTGGAATATCTGAGCCTGAGAGGGACATAACATGCGATTGAACGAGATCACCTATACCGACGCCAAACCGATCGACGGCTACGGCCCCGGCTTCTTCCGCATTGGCGGAGAGGTCGTGCAAGGCCCGCAGGTGATCGGCCCCGAAGGCATCACCGGCTGGGGCGGTCTGGCCGATCCCGCGCCGGTGTTGGTGCTGGCGGGCAAGGTCGATGTGGTCTTCCTTGGCACCGGGGCGGAGGTGGCGCATATCCCCGACGAGCTGCGTGAGACCTTGGAAGAGGCCGGGCTGGGGGTCGAGGTGATGTCTTCTCCCGCCGCTTGCCGGACCTATAACATCTTGCTGAGCGAGGGACGGCGCATCGCGCTGGCCCTTTTGCCGGTCTAAGGGCGGAGCGGCGTCGCCAGTGAAAGTGAGCGATCTCAGCGTGGCACGCGGCGGGGTGCCGGTGCTTTCGGGCGTATCCTTTGCTCTGGAGGCGGGGGAGGCCTTGGTGCTGCGCGGCCCGAACGGGGCCGGAAAGACGACGCTGCTGCGCTGTATCGCCGGGCTGCAAGCGCCGCTCACGGGGCAGATCGAGGGGGCGGAGGACCGTGTCGCCTATGCCGCCCATGCGGATGGGCTGAAATCCATGCTGACCGTGCGCGAGAACCTGAGCTTTTGGGCGCAGGTCTTTGGAAATGTTAATATTGCGCAGGCGCTTGATGGTTATGCGCTGCGGCCGCTTGCAGATCGTTTGGCGGGGACGCTCTCTGCCGGGCAAAAGCGGCGACTGGGGCTGGCGCGGCTGTTGGTGACCGGGCGGCCGATCTGGGTGCTGGATGAGCCGACGGTTTCGCTCGATGCGGATGCTGTCGCGCTCTTCGGCAGCGCCCTGCTTGGGCATCTGACGGCGGGGGGATCGGCCCTCATGGCCACGCATATTGATCTGGGGGTCGATGCCCGTGTGCTCGACATCAGCACCTACCGCGCGGCCCCCGATGCCGATCTCGGCGCCAGCGACGCGGCGTTTCTATGAAGGCGCTGTTGCTGCGAGACTTGCGGCTGGCGCTGCGCGCGGGCGGAGGCTTTGGCCTTGGGCTGGCGTTTTTCCTGACCGTGACGATGCTGGTGCCCTTTAGCGTCGGGCCAGAGGCCACGCTGCTCAAAGCGATTGCCCCCGGTGTGCTCTGGCTCGGGGCACTGTTGGCCTGCCTATTGTCGCTCGACCGTCTGCTGGCGCTCGACCTCGAAGACGGCTCTCTCGAACTGCTGCTCACCGCACCTTTGCCCCTCGAAGGGGCGCTGGCGATCAAGGCTTTGGCGCATTGGCTGACCACGGGTCTGCCGCTGGTGCTGGCGGCGCCTTTCCTTGGGGTGATGCTGCAACTCGCGGCGCCCGGTCATCTGTGGCTGCTGGCCTCGCTCGCACTCGGCACCCCGGCGCTGTCGGTCATCGGCATGTTCGGCGCGGCGCTGACGGTGGGGATCAAACGCGGCGGCTTGCTGCTGTCCCTGCTGGTACTGCCGCTTTATATCCCGACGCTGATCTTCGGGGCCGAAGTTGCGCGGCGTGGCAGCGCGGGGCTGGATGCCAGCACGCCGCTTTTGATGCTGGCGGGACTGACGCTGGCCGTTGTTGCCTTGATGCCATTTGCCGCAGCGGCGGTGCTTCGGATGGGGTTGCGATGACCCAAGAAATCGTGCCCCAAATATTTGTGCATTGAGCACCACCCACCCGCGCGATAGGTAAACCGCATGTCCCTTTGGCAATACGCAAACCCGGTCAAATTCCTTGCGCTTTCAGAGCGTGTGCAACCTGTGCTTTGGGCGCTGGCGGCAGTCTTTGTAAGTGTCGGCCTGCTTTGGGGTTTTTTCGGCACGCCCGATGACGCGCGCCAAGGCAGCACTGTCAAGATCATCTATTTGCATGTGCCTGCCGCCCTCATGGCGATCAACGCGTGGTTTATGATGCTTGTTGCCTCGCTGATCTGGCTGATCCGCCGTCACCACGTCAGCGCCTTGGCGGCCAAGGCCGCGGCCCCCGTGGGGCTGGTCATGACGTTAATCGCGCTGGTGACGGGGGCGATCTGGGGTCAGCCGATGTGGGGCACATGGTGGGCGTGGGATCCGCGGCTGACATCGTTTCTGATCCTGTTTTTGTTTTATCTTGGCTATATCGCGCTGTGGCAGGCGGTCGAAGACCCGGACACCGCCGCTGACCTGACATCGGTCCTCTGCCTTGTGGGCTCGGTCTTTGCGGTGCTGTCGCGCTATGCGGTGCAGTTCTGGAACCAAGGGCTACATCAGGGCACGTCGATCCCCGTGGCCACCGGTAACCGCAGCGTGGCGGATGTGTTTTTCTATCCTTTGGTGCTGGCGATGATCGGCTTTGGCCTGCTGTTTTTGGCACTGGTTGTTTACCGCACGGGCACCGAAATTCGCTTGCGCCGCACGGCGGCGCTGCGGGCGCGGATGAACAGGGGGGCGTGATGCCGGAACTTGGAAAATATGCGGCCGAGGTGCTCTCGGCCTATGGGGTGTCGCTGCTGCTGTTGGCCGCATTGGTGGGGCTGACCCTGCTGCGGGGCCGGGCGGCACGCCGCGCTTTGGAAGAGGTCGAAGCGGAGGCCGGACGCCGTGGCTAGGTTCTCTCCCATGATGATCGCCCCGCCGCTAATTTTCGCGGCCTTCGTTGCACTGGCGGCGGTCGGCATGTACCGCGATGACCCCGAGGGGCTGCCCTCTACGTTGGTCGGGCAACAAGCACCCGCGATGCCCGAGGCCGCGCTGCCGGGCTATCCGCAGGCGACGGACGACATGCTGCGCGGGGGGGAGGTGAGCCTTGTGAACTTTTGGGCAAGCTGGTGCCCGCCTTGCCGCGCTGAACACCCCAAACTGCTGGAGATGCAGGCCGAGGGGATGAACATCATTGGCGTGAACTTCAAAGATACCGAGAAGAACGCCACCGCCTATCTGGAAGACGAAAAAAGCCCCTTTGCAGGGGTTGGGTTCGACCCTCAAGGGCGGGTGGCGATTGATTGGGGCGTGACCGCCCCGCCAGAGACGTTCATCGTTGGCGGGGACGGCACGGTGCTGTTCCGCTTTGCCGGGCCACTGGTCGGCAGCGATTACGAACAGCGGTTTCTCCCGGCACTACAAGACGCGCTTAGCCGCTGATCTTGCCTGCGAATTCGACCAGACGTTTGGCTTGGAAGGCGACGGATTTTTTGCCGGTTTCATCCAGCGGGCCGGGTTCGCAGGAATAGCCGTAAGGGTTCCCGCCATCCTCGAACTTCACGTCATCAGCATAGCCCGGCGGCACGATGATCGCGCCCCAGTGCATGGCGGTGACATAGATCGACTGGATCGTGGTTTCTTGGCCCCCGTGCGGGTTCTGCGCAGAGGTGGTCGCGGTGACTGCCTTATTGGCCAGCGCACCTGATTGCCACTGCGGCCCCAGCGTGTCGATGAAAGCGCGGAACTGGCTGGCTGCGACGCCAAAACGCGTCGGCGCAGAGATGAAATAGCCATCGGCCCATTCCATGTCTTCGGGCTTGGCCTCGGGGATGTCCTTCATCTTCTCCAATTGTTCACGCCACGCATCCTGTCCATCGACAACGGCCTGTGGGGCGGTTTCCGCGCAGCGGCGTAGACGCACCTCTGCGCCAGCCTCTTCGGCGGCGCGGGCGGCCTCTTGGGCGATGGCGTGGTTGGTGCCGTAGGTGGAATAAAAGAGAACGGTGATTTTCGGGCTCATTATGCGTCCTTCCGCTTGGAGTGGTTCAGGATCAACGAACTCGATCGTTTTGTGTTCCTCAGCTTAGGTTCAGGCGTGCTCTGCATAGAAAAGGGAGCGGCCCATTACAGGCCGCTCCCCCAATCTTGTCGGTGATGCGGTGTCCGGCGCTTAGGCCGATTTCGCCAAGTTGCGCAGCACGTAGTGCAGCACGCCGCCGTGTTCGATGTATTCGATCTCAATCGCGGTATCGATGCGGCACTTCAGCGTGATCTCTTTGGTGCTGCCATCGGCCATTGTGATCGTGCAAGGCACTTCCTGTAGCGGCTTGATGGTGTCCAACCCGCTGATCGACACGGTTTCTTCGCCAGTCAGGCCCAGCGATTTACGGGTGTCGCCGCCGGTGAACTCAAACGGGATGACGCCCATGCCGACGAGGTTGGACCGGTGGATACGCTCAAAGCTCTCGGCGATCACGGCCTTGACGCCCAGCAGGGCAGTGCCTTTGGCAGCCCAGTCACGCGAAGAACCCGCGCCGTACTGTTCGCCACCGAAGATCACGAGCGGTGTGCCGTTCTCCTGATGCGCCATGGCGGCATCGAAGATCGAGGTCTGCTTACCATCGGGGCCTTTGGTGTAACCGCCCTCAACGCCGTCCAGCATCTCGTTTTTGATGCGGATGTTGGCGAAGGTGCCGCGCATCATGACTTCGTGGTTACCACGACGGGAGCCGTAGGAGTTGAACTCCCGCACCGGCACCTGACGCTCTGTCAGGTACTGACCCGCAGGGGTGGTTTCCTTGAAGGACCCGGCAGGCGAGATGTGGTCGGTGGTGATCATGTCACCCAGCACCGCCAGCACTTTCGCGCCGTCGATGTTGGAGATCACGCCCGGCTCTGGCGACATGCCTTGGAAGTAGGGCGGGTTTTGCACGTAGGTCGAGGTTGGCGGCCAGTCGTAGGTCTTGCTGTCCGTGGTTTCGACCGACTGCCACTTTTCGTCGCCTTTGAAGACATCGGCGTATTTCTCTTGGAAGGCTTCGCGCGTCACGGTCTGTTCGACCAATTCAGCGACTTCCTGCGTCGAGGGCCAGATGTCTTTCAGGTAAACGTCGTTGCCGTTTTTGTCCTGACCCAGCGGGCTGTTGGCCAGATCGTGGTTCATGTCACCCACCAGCGCATAGGCCACGACGAGGGGCGGGGAGGCGAGGTAGTTGGCGCGCACGTCGGGGCTGATGCGGCCTTCGAAGTTACGGTTGCCCGAGAGGACCGAGGTGCCGATCAGATCGTAGTCGTTGATCGCCTTGCTGATCGGCGCTTCCAGCGGGCCGGAGTTACCGATGCAGGTGGTGCAGCCATAGCCCACGAGGTTGAAGCCGATCGCATCTAGGTCTTCTTGCAGGCCAGCGGCCTCAAGATAATGCGACACGACCTGCGAGCCTGGGGCGAGCGATGTCTTGACCCAAGGCTTGCGGGTCAGGCCCAGTTCACGCGCTTTGCGTGCCACGAGGCCCGCGCCGATCATCACATAGGGGTTCGAGGTGTTGGTGCAGGACGTGATCGAGGCGATCACGATGGAGCCGTCATGCAGCTGGTAATTGCCATCTTCAGTGGCGACATAGCCGCGGTTGTGGTGGCCTTCGTCACCGGGGATGTCGCGCGGCTCGGGCTGGCCGCCTTCGCCTTCCCAACGGATTTCCGAATTGGCCGAGGTGTCTTTGCCTTCGCGGATGCCTTTGACGTATTCGCCAAATGCGGTGTGCGCACTGTCGAGAGCGATGTAATCCTGCGGGCGTTTGGGGCCCGAGATCGCAGGCACGATGGTGCCCATGTCGAGCGACAGCGTGTCGGTGTAGACCGGCGCATAGTTCGCATCGCGCCACATGCCGTTTTCTTGGGCATAGGCTTTGACCAGCGCCACACGATCCTTGTCGCGGCCTGTGTTGGTCAGGTAACGCAGGGTCTCGTCGTCGATCGGGAAGAACCCACAGGTGGCACCGTATTCAGGCGCCATGTTGGCGATGGTTGCCCGGTCTGCCAACGGCAGGTGATCCAAACCTTCGCCGTAGAATTCGACGAATTTGCTCACCACGCCTTTTTCGCGCAGCATTTCCACGACTTTCAGCACGAGGTCGGTGCCGGTGGTGCCTTCCATCATGCGGCCGGTCAGCTCAAAGCCGATGACTTCGGGGATCAGCATGGAGATCGGCTGACCCAGCATCGCGGCTTCGGCTTCGATCCCGCCAACGCCCCAGCCCAGAACGGCAGCGCCGTTGACCATGGTGGTGTGGCTGTCGGTGCCGACGAGCGTATCGGGGTAGGCGACTTCCTCGCCGTTTTGGTCCTTGTCGGTCCAAACGGTCTGGCTGAGATACTCAAGGTTCACCTGGTGGCAGATGCCGGTACCGGGGGGCACAACGCGGAAGTTGTTAAACGCCTTTTGGCCCCACTTGAGGAATGTGTAACGCTCGATGTTGCGCTCATACTCGCGGTCGACGTTCATCTGGAACGCGCGCGGGTTGCCGAATTCGTCGATCATGACGGAGTGGTCGATGACCAGATCAACGGGGTTCAGCGGGTTGATCTTATCCGCGTCGCCGCCAAGCGCCACCAGACCGTCGCGCATCGCGGCGAGGTCCACAACAGCCGGAACGCCGGTGAAATCCTGCATCAAGACGCGTGCAGGGCGATAGGCGATTTCGCGGGGGTTCTTGCCGCCCTTGGTCGCCCATTCGGCAAATGCCTTGATGTCGTCCTGAGTGACGGTCTTGCCGTCCTCGAAACGCAGCATGTTTTCCAGAACGACTTTCAGCGCCGCTGGCAATTTGGAGAAATCGCCCAAGCCCGCAGCCTCGGCAGCAGGAATGGAATAGTAGGCGATGTTCTGGCTGCCAACGGAGAGGGTCTTGCGTGTCTTGGCACTGTCGTGACCGACTTGGATTGTCATGGCGGGCTCCCTTCGGGGTCTGATGGGTGGCTAGATTGATGTCTCAATGCCACTAGAGGCGCGGCGGTTCAACTGTTATCAAGCGGGTTCGGACGATTTTGTATACCATTGTGTACCGAATTTGAAGGGGGAGGCCTATTGGTAATGTGATGAGGGCGCTAACGGGCGTTTCAACAAAGGTTGATTAGCGTTTTACGATGGCGAAGGATAAACCTTGGCCATCACCTCGAATTTTTTATCCGTCTGGAATTTTATGAAGCCGCTGATTTATCCCGTTCTCGCCGCGCTGTCGCTGCTGGCCGCTCCTTTGCAGGCTCAGCAGGATCAGCCTGTGGTCGTTGAACTCTTTACCTCTCAGGGCTGTTCATCCTGTCCTGCTGCCGATGCAATGCTGGCCGAAATTGCGGGGCGCGACGATATTATCGCGCTGGCGCTGCATGTGGATTATTGGGATTACATTGGCTGGAAAGACCCGTTTGGCGACGCATTGCATGCCGAGCGACAGCGCGGGTATGCCGCCGTGGGGCGGCGGCGCAGCATTTTCACGCCTGAACTGATCGTGCAGGGGCAGACCGATATCGTCGGTGCCAAGCCGATGAAATTGATGGATGCGGTCGAAAAACATGCAGAGGTTGCGCCCAGCATTGCGTTGAACATTGAGCATTCCGGCGATGCTGTACAGATCAAGGCGGAGCCCTTGGCCCAGCCCTCTGGGCAGATGCAAGTTCACATGCTGCGCTATTCGCCAATGGAACGGACCAAGGTCACCCGAGGCGAGAATGCAGGCCATGTCATGGAACACAGCAACGTTGTTCAAGGTTGGCAGGTGTTGGCCAAATGGGACGGCTCGACACCGCTATCACTCACGGCAAAAGCCGAGGGCGATTTACCCGTTGTGGTGATCATCCAGCAGCAAGAACCGGGCGGTCCGGGGGCGATTCTAGCGGCAGCACGCAGCAGATAGGGCCGAAGCGCGGCTCACTTTTTGCGTCACTCTTCGTGAGGTCGCCAGCGGCGGTGAACCCAAAACCACTGTTCGGGCGTTTTGGTGATCTGCGCGGTCAGACTGTCGTTCAGCGCCTGCGTCATGGTCATCGGATCGCTATGTGGCACGGGCGCCTCTAGCACTACGTTAAAGCTTACCCCGTCGTCTTGGCGAATGCCGTAAAAGGGGATCAACAGCGCGTCATAGCGCAACGCCAGCTCCGCGGCAGAAACCGCGGTGCGGGCGGGTTTGCCGATGAAATCTAGGATCGGCGCGTGGATGACATGCTGGTCAAACAGCAGCACCAGCCGACCACCCTGTTTCAGATGCCGCACAAAACCTGCCGTGCCGCGCCGCCCCTGCGGAAACACCGGCCCGCCGAAAGCTTCGAGTGTCTTGACGTAATGGGCGTTGAAATAAGGGTTCTTCATCTCTCGATAAAGCCCGCCGATGTCATAGCCCCGCGCCACGAGGGACGCCCGCGCCGCTTCGTAATTGCCGTAATGTCCGGTCACCAAGATCACCGGGTGGCCGGTGCGGTTGGCCTCCTCCAGCGCCGCCATGCCGGGGCCGCGTGGCTCGGCATCGGCCATGCGTTTGGGGAAATCATCGGCCGAGTAATTCTCGATGAAAGACCGCCCCAGATTGTTGAGACAGCGCGTGGCGATTTCCTCGCGACGGGCGAGCGGCATCTCGGGCCAGACATGTTCAAGATTGTCGAGCGCGCGGCGGCGGTAGCCCGCCAGCGGGGCCAAGACATGCTGTACCAAGCTGCCGACAAAGCTGAGCCGCGCCTTATAGGGCAGGGCCAAAGCCGTGCGAATGATCCCGACGATCAGCAGATTGCTGAGGTAATGGCGCGCCCGGCGACCGAAGGGATAGGGCTTTTTGACTTGGGGGGCTTGGTCCGACATGGGCTCTGACAGGCTGTTAAAGTTTTCCTGACATAGCCTGCGCCGCCCTGCGCAACAAGCCATCCTGCGCGTCATAGGCCGGGGTCAGCCGTCGAAGGGCCGCGCAGTCGCAACCGCGAGGGCCGCCAAGGCGCGGCCCTCTGATCCAGCAACGAGAAACCCTGCCGCCCGTGAAAACCTCAGGCGGTGGCGTCTGGCACGCAGGTGCCGCTGCTGATGTCGAGTTTCATCCCCTCGGCGCAGGTCATGACCTGTTTGTCATGAACGCAGCCCGATGCGAGGGCGAGGGAGGGGGCCGTGAGCGCCATGAGGGCGCCGAGTGTCAGTGCGAGTTTCATGTCGTTTGCTCCTTTGACAGGCGCAGACAGGATACACCCATCTGCGCCAATCTCAAAGCGTTACGATTCCCAGATCAGTCGCCAAAGACGCGCTTGAAAATCGTGTCGACATGTTTGGTGTGGTAGCCCATGTCGAATTTCTCGTTGATGCCGTCTTCGCCAAGGGCCGCGACGACCTCTTTGTCGGCCAGCAGCAATTCGCGGAAATCGAGGCGTTCTTCCCAGACTTTCAGGGCATTGCGCTGCACCATGGAATAGGCATCCTCGCGGCTCACGCCCGCTTGGGTCAGGGCCAGAAGCACCCGCTGGCTCATGACCAAGCCGGGGAATTTGTTCATGTTGTCCAGCATGTTCTCGGGAAAAATCAGCATTTTGTCGATCACGCCAGCCAGACGGTGCAGGGCAAAGTCCAGCGTGACAGTCGCGTCAGGCCCGATGCCACGCTCAACGGAGGAGTGCGAGATGTCGCGTTCGTGCCAAAGTGCTACGTTCTCCATCGCCGGAACCACGGCCATGCGCACCAGACGGGCAAGCCCGGTGAGGTTCTCGGTCAGCACCGGGTTCTTTTTATGCGGCATGGCCGATGAGCCTTTTTGCCCCATCGAGAAGAATTCCGCGCCTTCCAACACTTCGGTGCGCTGCATATGGCGAATCTCGATCGCAACGTTTTCAATGCTGCTGGCAATGACGCCGAGCGTGGCAAAGAACATCGCGTGACGGTCGCGCGGGATGACTTGGGTCGAGATCGGCTCGGGGTTGAGGCCCAGTTTCTCGCAGACATGCTCTTCGACGCGCGGGTCGATATTGGCGAAAGTGCCGACAGCGCCCGAGATCGCGCCGGTGGCGATCTCTTCGCGCGCGGCGACGAGGCGGGCGCGGTTGCGGTCCATCTCGGCATAGAAGCGGGCGAAGGTCAGGCCCATGGTTGTCGGCTCGGCGTGGATGCCGTGGCTGCGGCCCACGCGCACGGTGTCTTTATGCTCAAGCGCGCGTTTCTTCAGCGCGGCGAGCAGCTTCTCCATGCCGACCAGCAGCAGATCAGCGGCGCGGGTCAGTTGTACGTTGAAACAGGTATCGAGCACATCCGACGAGGTCATGCCCTGATGCACGAAACGCGCCTCATCGCTGCCGACATGTTCGGCGAGGTGTGTAAGGAAGGCGATGACGTCATGTTTGGTGACGGCTTCGATTTCGTCAATACGGGCCACGTCGAATTCAACGTCTTTGGCTTTCCACACGGCGTCGGCATTCTCGCGCGGGATGGTGCCCAGATCGGCCATCGCGTCGCAGGCATGGGCCTCGATCTCGAACCAGATGCGGAATTTCGTTTCCGGCGACCAAACGGCAACCATATCGGGACGGGAGTAGCGGGGGATCATGCGCGCACCTTTTTAGGACAGGGGATGGGTCAGGGGCGGCATAAACTGACTTGCGGTTAAGGACAAGTCTGGGGTGGTGAGGGTGACGAGGGCCATCGCCTGCCCGCGGGTCGGCGATCATACGTAGGTCGGTGCCACTTTATGGCTCAACCATGATGTGCGCTCGCGAGGTTACGCCCAGCCTCACCAAATCGCCTACCCGTCCGGGCGGGCAGGCGATGGCCCGGCGCCTGCGGCTTGATTCCGGGCTGGGGTGGTCAAGTCACCGTACCTAGAGGAGTTCCGTCAGCACCGTCGAACTCCGCTCCAACGTCCGATGCACCGGACATTTATCCGCGATCTCCAACAACCGCTGGCGCTGCTCCTCGCTCAAATCCCCCTCCAACCGGATACGCCGCCGCCACGTGTCAATCTTCTCCGCAGCCCCGGTGCCCGCATCCTGCGCATGCACCTTGTCGTGGCAAACATCGACGCTCACCCCCGTCAGCGGCCATCCCTTGCGCCGCGCATACATGCGGATCGTCATCGACGTGCAAGCGCCAAGCCCCGCAGACAAAAACCCATAGGGCGACATGCCGCGATTGGTGCCGCCATAGGCCAGTGGTTCATCCGCCAGCGCGTGGTGGTGGGGGCCTGCGTTCACGTCTTGCAAGAACCCATCGGCGTCGGCCTCGGTCACACGCACGATCCCCTCCGGCGCGCCGGGGGGCGGGGCGGGGGATTTCAGCGTCATATAGCGATCCGCCCATGTGGCGATGATCTCTGCCGCATATTCGGCATCGCCCGCGCGTGTGATCAGGTGATCGGCATCGTCCAGCGTAACAAAGCTTTTGGGATGTTTCGCGGCCAGAAAAATCTGGCCTGCGTTGTCGATGCTCACAATCTCATCGCGCGGGGCGTGGAGCACCAGCAGCGCGGCTTTCAGCTTGGCGATATCAGGGGCGAGGGAGGCGCCCTGCACATCGTCGATAAAGCCCTGACTGATGGTGAAAGGCCGCCCGCCAAGGTTGACCTCAGCGCTGCCGTTGGCCGAAATCTCGGGCAGGCTCTCGGCGAAATTATGGGTGACATGGGCCGGATCGAAGGGCGCGCCGAGCGTGGCGACCGCTTTGACATGGGCCAGCTGCGCTGCGGCTTTCAACACAGCCGCCCCGCCCAGCGAGTGACCGATCAGCAGCGCCGGGGCCATGTCACGGCTGGAAAGATAGCTACAAGCGGCGATCAGGTCATCGACATTTGAGGAAAACGATGTGTTCTCAAACTCGCCCCCCGAATGGCCCAATCCGGTGAAATCAAAGCGCAGCACGGCAATGCCCATCGCCGCCAGACGCCCGGCGATGCGCCGCGCGGCGGGGATATCTTTGCCGCAAGTAAAACAATGCGCAAAAAGCGCGGTTGCCAGATGCGGCCCGTCGGGCAGGTCCAGCCGTGCGGCGAGTTCCGTGCCATCGGGGCCGGGGAAGGTTATGCGTTCGGTGCCCATGTGGCGCTCCTGAATGGGTTGCGTCAAAGGTGACATTTTCTACCGTTTGATCAAGGGCTGCGGCCGTCTGCTCACCCAAGCGTGACGCGAAAGCATTGCGCGTGATCGCATTTGCTCCGGGTTGTTGCTTTGTATACCACTCTTTTAAAACACCTGTCGGAGAACAACCTTGGCCCAGCCCCCCAAACCAAATCTGCACCCTGCCACCATCGCGGCCCAAGCCGCCGGGGCCATTGATCCTGCGTCCGGCGGGGTTGTGCCGCCAGTGCAATTCGCCACCACCTATCTGCGCGATGAGAATTACGCGCTGGTGAATCCCGATAACGTCTATCTGCGTTCGCATAACGAAAATACCCGCGTGGCGGAGCGTATCCTGAATGCGCTCGAAGGGGCCGAAGAGACGTTGATCTTCCCCTCGGGCATGGCAGCAATCGCAGCGGTCTTCCGCACCGTGCCCAATGGCGCGCGTGTGGTGGTGCAGAGCCAGATCTACTGGGGCACGACGAAATGGATCCGTGATTTCTGCGCCCGGCGTCAGATTTCGCTGCATGAGGTCGACGCCTCTGATCTGGATGCATTTGCCACGCTCTGCCGTGCCGAAAAGCCCGACCTATGCCTGATCGAAACCCCCTCAAACCCTTGGCTACGCATCACCGATATCGCCGGGGCCGCCGCCGCCGCGCATGAGGTGGGCGCGACACTGATGGTCGACAGCACGGCGGCCTCGCCCGTGCTGAGCCATCCGCTGGAGCATGGTGCGGATATCGTGATGCATTCGGCGACCAAGGGGATCAACGGCCATTCTGACGTATTGTCTGGTTCCTTGGCCACCAATGACGCAGGCGCGGCACGCTGGCAGATGATCCGCGATGACCGGAATGAGGCAGGCGCGGTAATCGGCCCGATGGAGGCATGGTTGCTGGCGCGCGGCATGCGGACCCTACCGCTCAGGATGCGCGAGATGTCTCGCAATGCCATGACATTGGCCGAATTTCTGGCGGATCATCCGCAGGTCGAACAGGTGATGTACCCCGGTCTGCCGGACCATCCCGGCCACGCCCTTGCTGCGCAGCAGATGAGCGGCGGGTTCGGCGGCTTGTTGTCCTTTGTCGTCAAGGGCGGGGCCGAGGCGGCGCTTAAAGCGGCGGGGCGGTTGCAGCTTTTCCACCGGGCGACTTCGCTTGGCGGGGTGGAAAGTCTTGTTGAGCATCGCCACACCATTGAGCCCCACACTGGGATCCCCGAAGGGCTGCTGCGACTGTCGGTCGGGATCGAGGATGTCGACGACCTTGGTGCCGATCTGGGCCAAGCGCTCGGTCAATAGGCAGGTGGGCTGGCGGCCGTCCTTTGAGGGTCAAATTCGCACAGGGCGGCCCTGTTCCCACGAGGCGGCCTGTGCCACTCTGACGTGAAACCTTGACCGATGTGCAAGCAGGATGACGGAGCCAAAACCATGCGCCTGATGCTGATCTGCCTAAGCTTTCTGGCTCTATCGGCCTGCGAAGGCCGGCAATCGGTGTTGAGCCCCGCCGGGCGCGATGCGCAGGATGTCTTGTCGCTCATCTGGGTGATGTTCGGCGGCGCGGTTCTGCTTTGGCTGCTGCTGGCAGCAATTTTTGTCTATGTGACCCGCGTGGAGCCGCGCGAAATGCCGCGCCGTTGGGGGGAGATGCTGATCGTCGGCGGCGGGGTGATCTTTCCGGTCATCCTGCTGGGGGCGCTTTTGACCTACAGCCTGCCGATGATGAAACCCCAACGCGAGGCCGATCCGGGTCTTAAGGTCCACATCACCGCAGAACAATGGTGGTGGCGGGTGGATTATGAATTGCCCGATGGCAGCCGCGTGACCTCGGCCAATGAGTTGCGGCTGCCTACGGGGCGGCGCACCGGGTTGGTGCTGAACGCGCATAAGGTGATCCACGCCTTCTGGGTGCCCGCCCTTGGCGGCAAGGTCGATATGATCCCGGGGCGCGAAACCTATCTGTCGTTCTTCCCCGAGGAGCCGGGCGTTTACCGGGGTCAATGCGCTGAATTCTGCGGCGCGTCCCATGCGCTGATGGCGTTTGAAACGGTGGTAATGACGCCCGAAGACTTTGCCGAGTGGCTGACGGCTGAGGCCGAAGCAGCCACCGCGCCCGCCAGTGGAGAGGCCGTTCGTGGGGCGCAGGTCTTTACCCGCGAGGGCTGCGGCGCTTGCCATAGCGTGCGCGGCACACCGGCGGTGGGGCAGGTGGGGCCGGATTTGACCCATGTCGGCAGCCGCAAGAGCATCGGTGCTGGCATTCTGAACGGCAGCGAAGAAGATTTCGCCCAGTTCATCGCCCATACCGAAAGCCTGAAACCCGAGGTCGCCATGCCAAGCTATAACCATATCGCGCCCGAAGACCTGCGCGCGCTGGTTGCTTATCTCAAGGGGCTGACATGACAAAACCCGCATCGCTTCCCGTGGCCGAAGGGCCATATCCGCCAAGCGAGGCGGCCTTGGCCGAACCGGTACCGCAGGCCGAGCAGCAGCGCGGCGCCGAGGAGTTGCGCGCGGCGTGGAAGACGCCGCAAGGCTGGCGCTATGTCACCGCCGTCAATAACTCTGAAGTGGGCAAGTGGTATGCGCTGACGGCGCTGGCCTTTATGCTGATTGCAGGGGTGCTGGCGCTCTTGATGCGAGTGCAATTGGCCTTTCCGGACATGACCTTTTTGGACGCGGACCGGTTTAACCAGTTCTTCACCATGCACGGCTCGGCG
Source organism: Sulfitobacter dubius (assembly GCF_900113435.1). Classification (GTDB taxonomy): domain Bacteria; phylum Pseudomonadota; class Alphaproteobacteria; order Rhodobacterales; family Rhodobacteraceae; genus Sulfitobacter; species Sulfitobacter dubius. Next base: position 205,563 of record NZ_FOPG01000001.1, read on the forward strand.
ATGATGTTTCTCTTTGCCGTGCCGATGTTCGAGGCGATATCGATCCTGCTGCTGCCCGCCTTCCTCGGTGCTCGGGACATGCCGTTTCCCCGGTTATCTGCTTACGGATATTGGTGTTTTCTGATCGGTGGCTGCTTTGTGCTGGGCTCGCTTCTGTTCGATTCCGGACCCAAGGCGGGCTGGTTCATGTACCCGCCGCTTGCCACCAAAGAAGAGGGGATCGGCCCCGATGTTTGGCTTTTGGGGCTGAGCTTCATCGAAGTCGCCTCTATCGCAGCAGCGGTTGAGTTGATCGTCGGCGCGCTGAAATGCCGTCCGCCGGGGATGCGGGTTAACATCATGCCGCTCTATGCGTGGTATGTGCTGGTTGTGGGGGGTATGATCCTGTTCGCCTTCCCGCCGCTTATCGCCGGGGATTTCCTTTTTGAGCTGGAGCGGTCCTTTGACTGGCCGTTCTTTGACCCCACGCGCGGGGGCGATCCGATCCTGTGGCAACATCTGTTTTGGATTTTCGGGCATCCGGAGGTCTATATCGTCTTTCTGCCCTCCATCGCCATCGCCGCGATGATCGTGCCCACCGTCGCGCAGCGGCCCATCGTGGGCTATTCGTGGATCGTGTTGAGCGCGGTTGGCACCGGGTTCCTCAGCTTCGGGCTCTGGGTGCACCACATGTTCACCACCGGGCTGCCGCAGATTTCACTAGGGTTCTTTTCAGCGGCGTCTGAGGCGGTCGTGATCCCCACGGGCATCCAAATCTTCGCCTTTGTCGCCACGCTGATGGTGGGGCGGGTGAAGCTGACACTGCCGATGCTCTGGATCGCGGGGGCCTTGGCGATCTTCGTCGCGGGCGGTCTAACGGGGGTTATGCTGGCGATCGTGCCGTTCAACTGGCAGGTGCATGACACCTATTTCATCGTGGCGCATCTGCATTACACGCTTTTTGGCGGCATGGTTTTCCCGGTGATCTCGGGGGTCTATTACTTCTATCCCTTCATGGCCAAAAAGCTGCTAAGCGAACGCTTGGGTCTCTGGGCCTTCTGGCTGATCTTCTCGGGCTTCAACATCACCTTTCTGCCGATGCACCTGACCGGGCTGATGGGCATGCCGCGCCGGGTGTTTACCTACCCCGAAAGTTCCGGCTGGGGCTGGCTGAACCTGATTTCGACATTGGGGGCTTTCATCATTGCGGCGAGCTTTGCCGTGTTCCTCTATGATCTGCTGCGCCCGAAAAAGGCCCAAGGTGAGATCCCGCGAAACCCTTGGGGTGCGGGCACGCTTGAGTTTTCCCATGAGGTGCCAGAGGAGGCGTGGGGCGTGCGCTCTGTCCCACATGTCACCTCGCGCTATCCTCTGTGGGACCAGCCGCAATTGGTCGAGCGAATGGACGCGGGCCGCTACTATCTGCCCGATGCGCCAGATCATCAGCGCGAGACCATTGTGACCAGCGTCATAGACGCCAAGCCCGTGCATGTGCAGCGTGTCACCGGGCCTGCGTGGATCACCATCCTCGCCGCGATTTTCACCGGCGGGGCGTTCATCTTTCCCACCTTTCACATCTACACGCCTGCCATCATCTGCGGGGCCTTCGCCATTGTCTGCATCATGTATTGGCTCTGGACCACCACCGCCCGCCCTCCGAAGGAAGAGATGCGCGATGCGGGGCTGGGCCTGCGCCTGCCGACCTATGCGTCTGGCCCGGATTCTGTCGGTTGGTGGGCCATGTGGATCACCATGTTGGGTGATGCCACGGCCTTTGCCAGTGTGGTTTTCGGGTTCTTCTTCTACTGGACCGCACGGTCTGATTTCCCGCCCGAGGGGGCACTGCACCCTCTGGGCCTTTGGGTCGGGGTGGCAGCGCTGGCGGGTGTGGCAGCATGGGCGCTGACGCTCGCGGCACGCGAAGCGAATATGCGCGGAAAGCTGGGATTGGCCCGCGCCGCGCTGGTCTTGGCACCATTGGCCGCGGCTGTGGCGGGTGTGGCCGCTTGGACCGCCGTTCGTGATCTGGACCCGACCTCTCATGTTTACCCGGCAATTCTCTGGGCGCTGATGGTGTGGTTGGTGGCGCATCTAAGCGTGGGTGTGTTGATGCAGGGCTATTGCCTGGCCGCGAGCGTTTTTGGCAAGCTGACTCCGCGCTATGATGCCGATCTGCGCAATGTCACACTTTATTGGCATTTCATGGCCGTAAAAGTGGTGGTGACCGCCGCGATCCTGGGGCTTGCACCGGGGTGGCTGTCATGAGCGACATTCGCGACGAACAAGACGCCCATGAGTTTCGCGCCGAGGCGCTGAGCCTGTGGCGGATCACCTTCAGCCCATTGATCTGGGCGGTGTATTTCACGGTGTCTTATGGGACGGCAGCCGTCGTCTGTGCCAAGGGCGGGGCCGGGGCGGTGGCGCTGCTGCGGCTGGGCATTGGGATCGGCACGTTGATTGCGCTGGCGCTGATCCTTTGGCTGGCATGGGGCGCATGGCGGCAATGGGATATGCCCCGCGACCGCGAGTGGGAGAATGACGCGGGAACAAGCGAAGACCGGCATCAATTCCTTGGTCACGCGGCGTTTTTGCTGGCGGTAATCTCTTTCATCGGAGTGGTCTATGTATCGCTGCCTGTGCTGCTGATCGGCAGCTGCGGATGAGGGTAGGGCTGGGATATGCCGGGCTGGCGCTGCTGGCTGTGCTCTGGATTTTGCCTCTGGGGCAATGGCTCGGCGCCGACTTTCCGCATCACATGCTGCGGCATATGGGGCTGGTGGCTGTGGTGGCGCCGCTGCTGGTGCTAGGTTTTCCAAAGGTCACAGCGATTTTCGCCCCGTCGCCGCTTTTGGGCGCGGTGGTTGAGTTCGTCGTCGTCTGGGGCTGGCATTTGCCCGCATTGCACGGCTGGGCCGATGGCGGCTGGCCGGGGCTGGTGCTTGAACAGCTAAGTTTTGCTCTGGCCGGACTGCTGGTCTGGGCCGGATGTCTGCGTGGGGAGCCGTTGGCCGGAGCAGGCGGGCTGCTGCTGACCTCCATGCATATGACGCTGCTGGGGGCGTTGATTATCCTTGCCCCACGCGATCTTTATGCTGCGATCTGTGGCCGTGCGCCGGATTTGGATGCACAGCAGTTGGGTGGGCTATTGATGCTGGGGATCGGCACGCCGATTTATCTGGTCGCAGGATTGGCGCTGATCGCTAAGGCGCTGGAAGACAAAAGGGAAATGGCATGAAACGGGTGATCCAGACCCTCGCCGCAGTAGCGGCAACTGGTGCCGTGGTGGCAGTTTCTGTCGTCGCGATCGGGCTTTACAATGTTTCGGCACGCGAGGGGCATATGTGGGGGGTGACATGGTTGATGCACACGACTTTTAAACAGTCGGTCAAACTGCGGGCGCCGGGGCCAGACGAGGTGCCAGATGATCTAGGCTCGCCAGATCGGGTGAAGCTCGGCGCGTTGCATTTCAAAAACGCCTGCGCCTTTTGCCATGCGCTGCCGGGGCAGCCGCAAGGCGCCGCGGCACAGGCGATGGAGCCGACCCCGCCGCATGTCAGCAGCATTACCGGTTGGACACCGGGAGAGATGTTTTGGATCGTCAATGAGGGCGTAAAAATGACCGGCATGCCGCATTGGCCTGCCAAAGATCGCGACGATGAGGTTTGGTCGGTCGTGGCCTACCTGAACGCGCTGCCCGATGGGGCGGGGCAGGTGGCGCTGGCAGGCGAAGGGCGCGGGCGGGCGAGCTGTGCACAATGCCATGGCGAAGGTGGAGAAAGTGGCAACAGCCATATCCCGCGCCTTGATCTGCTTACCCCCGGCCAGATCGCCGAGGCGCTGCGCCAGTATCGCAGTGGCCAGCGACAGAGCGGCATTATGCAAGAGGCAGCGATGGCGCTCAGCGACAATGAGATCGCCACGTTGGCGCAGACGTTCGGTTCATCCAAAGGTCCACGGCGGCAGTCCGAACCTGCGCCCGAAGCCACAACCCCCGGTGCGTTGCTGGCGCAGCGTGGCACTGGCGATGTGCCTGCCTGCACCGTCTGTCATGGTCCGGGGCGGCAGGCCGACGCGCCCATCGCGCCGCTGCTGACCGGGCAAAGCCGCGACTATTTGACGGGGCAACTCAGACTGTGGCGTAACGGCAATCGGGGCGGTGGAGAACGGGCGCGTTTAATGCGCAAGGCTGCGCAGGATTTAAGTGATGCGGATATGTCGGCCTTGGCGGACTATTTCGCGGGGCTTCCTGCTGAGTAGCCCTTAGCCCTCAGACCACGTCTGTAACTTTTCGATCACCCCATCGGTCAGCGATTGCAGTTCTTCTTGCACCTTAAGCGCCGGGCAGGGCCGATCCAGCCGCGCAGCCATATCGCCCATGCGGAAGCCATTAGCGCTGTCGAGTTTCTCCAACTCATCCCAAGTCACTGGCACGGCCACCGGCGCACCGGGGCGGGCGCGCAGGGAATAAGGCGCGATGGCCGTGGCGCCGCGTTCGTTGCGCAACCAGTCGATGAAAATGCGGCCCTTGCGCTTGGCCTTGGACATGGTCGCGACATAGCGGTCAGGGTTTTGGGCGGCCATGACATGGGCGAAGGTTTTTGAGAAAAGCTTGACCGTGTCCCAGCCGCGTGTTCGGCGCAAGGCCAGCCAGACATGCACGCCCTTGCCGCCAGTGACGATGGCCCCCGATTGCAGGCCCAGAGCCGTCAGCGCATCGCGTACCTCGAAAGCCGCAGCGCGTACATCGGGCCAGTCCAGCCCCTCATCTGGATCAAGGTCAAAGACCAGCCGGTCGGGGCGGTCCAACCGATCCACCCGCGCGGCCCAGATATGATACTCAATGCTGCCCATCTGCGCCGCCGCAATCAGGCTGTCGGGCCGTGTGGCATAGAGGTAATCTGCTGCGTCGCCGCCACTTTCCTCGATTGAGACCCGCGACAGCGCGTCGGGCATCCCGCCGCTGTCGTGTTTTTGAAAGAAACACTGTCCGTCGATCCCCGAAGGGCAGCGGAACAGCGACAGCGGACGGTGGCCCATCAGGTCGATCATGCGCGGGCCGACGCGCGCGTAATGCCGTGCCACATCGCCCTTGGTGCAGCCCGCATCGGGGAAAACTTTGCGGTTGGCATTGCTGATCTGAACGCCACCAACCCTGCTGTCATCGGCCATCTGCAGCTCCTCTTGCGGTTCTTCCACGGTCACTTGGGTCGCGTCCTTATCGTGGCGCAGGCCCAGAAAACTGCCGTGCCGGATCACGCCATCGGCGGTGAACTCGGTGAAATCCACCTCTGCCACCAGATCAGCGCGGACCCATTTGGCATCGCGGGCAACCTCGGGCGGCACGTCCCGCGCGGGCGGGGTCTTGCGGGCGGTCATGGCGCGGGCAAGGTCATTCATCATCTCTTCGGAGAACCCCGTGCCGACGCGCCCCTTGTAGCGCAACTCTCCCCCCTCATGGCTGCCGAGCAGCAGTGAAGCAAAGGCGCGGCCTTTTTTGTCAGAAGGGGAATAGCCGATGATGACAAACTCCTGCCGCCGGGTGCATTTGATCTTGAGCCAGTTCTTGCTGCGTCTGCCAGAGTAGGGCGCGTCGATGCGCTTGCTGATGATCCCTTCCGCTCCGGCTTCACAGGCACGTTTGAACACTTCGGGGCCGTGGCCGACCACATGCTCGCTCAGCCGCAGCGGTCCGCCTGCGGGGAGGCCAGAAAGCAGTTTGGCCAGCCGTGCGCGGCGGTCGTCTTGTGCTGTGTCGCGGAAATCCTCGCCATCAAGCGACAACAGATCGAAGGCGTAGAAAACCAGCGGATGCTCCTCTTTCAGCGCCCGCTGCAACGATGAGAATGCCGAACCTTTGATCTTGGCCGCCATGACCTCTCCATCCAGCAGGGCCCGGTCGCAGGGCAGAGCGTCAAAAGCATGAGCCAGCCCGTTGAACTTCTCGGTCCAATCCTTGCCTGAGCGGGTGTAGAGCCGCGCACCGCCCTTGCCGAGGGAGACAAGACAGCGGTAGCCGTCGAACTTGGTTTCATGCATCCAGTTCTCACCCTCTGGCGCATCGCTGACGAGGGTGGCGAGTTGTGGTCTGACGAAGGCCGGGCGTTTGCCTTTGCGTTTGGGGCTTGGGTCAGCCAGTTTTTTCGCGGGGGCGTCCTTGGCGATCTCGGCCATGGTGCGACCCGTGGTGGTCGACCGGGCGGTGCCCTCGGTCAGGCCGTCGGGCTGATCTCGGGCATAGTCATCGCGCTCCTTAATCAGCAGCCAGTTTTCACGCTTTTCCCGGCCCCGCATCCGCACCAGCGTCCAACCGCCCTGCATCTGCTGGCCTTGCAGCGTGAACTTGAGCTTGCCGTCTTTCAGCCCCTTGGCGACATCGCCCTGTGGCATCCAAGTGCCACGGTCCCAAAGCATCACCGTGCCGCCGCCGTATTGGCCCTTTGGGATCGTCCCTTCGAACCCGCCGTAGTCGAGCGGGTGGTCCTCTGTCCGCACGGCAAGACGCTTTTCTGAGGGGGCGGGGGAGGGGCCTTTGGTGACGGCCCAACTCAGCAGCACGCCTTCCCATTCAAGGCGAAAGTCATAGTGCAGGCGGGTGGCATCGTGTTTCTGAACGACGAAACTCTGCCCCGCACCGCTGCCGATCTGGCCGCGCGGCTCGGCTGTCGCCTCAAAGTCACGTTTGGCATTGTAGCTGGCGAGCCTGTCGGGTGATTTGGCCATTACGAAGCCTTCTTGCGCGGCGCCTTTTTCTTGGCGCTGGATTTTCCGCCGCCCGCTTCTTCCAGGCTCTCTTTCAGCGCGCCCATGAGGTCGATGACGTTCTCGCCCTCAGCAGGATCATCATCGCCGGTCTGCACGCGCGGGGTCTTTTTGTTTTTCACCTTGGCATCCAACAGCTTTTGCATCGCTTGGGCATATTTGTCGGTATAGGCGGAGGCGTCGAAGGGCGCGGTTTTCTTGTCGATGAGGGAGGTTGCGACCTCAAGCAACTCCTTGTCGGTCTTGTCGTCCTCGATATCGGTGAAAATCTGATCCGCCTCGCGCAGCTCATCGGCATAGTGCAGCGTCTCCATCAGCAGCCCGTCGCCGCAGGGTTTGACGCAGGCGAGGTATTCTTTGCCACGCATGGTGACCTGACCCAGCCCCACTTTGCCCGCCTGCCGCAGCGCGTCACGCACCACGCGGTAGGCATCTTGGGCCAGATCGTCAGAGGCGGTGATGTAATAGGGTTTATCGAAATAGAGCGGCGAGATTTCGCAGGCGTCGACGAATTGCACCAGTTCAAAGGTCTTTTTCGTCTCCAGCTTGATCTGATCCACGTCATCAGGGTCAAGCAGGATGTATTCGTCATTGCTGACTTCATAGCCCTTGACGATATCCTCGGCCTTTACCGGGCCGATGCCGGGCACGGATTTCTCATAGCGCACGCGTTTGCCGGAGGGTTTGTGAATTTGCCGAAAGGTCACTTTGGAACTGGTCTTGGTGGCCGAGAATATCTCGACCGGGATCGACACCAGCGAGAGGCGAAGCTGACCCTTCCAAAGTGCGCGCGGTGCCATGATCTTTTCTCCTACTTACCCTTGGCGCGGCCCAGCCGGTCTGCCTTGACCGCATCGCGCTGGCCCATCGGTTCATCCGGTCCGGTGGTGCTGTCTTTGCGGGTCTGGGCTTCCATTTCAGAATTGAACTCAGCGCCCAAGAGCACGATGAATGCCGAAATCCAGAGCCACATCAGCAGGATGATCGCACCGGCCATGCTGCCAAAGCTTTCGTTGTAGCTGCCAAAGTTGCTGACGTAGATCGAAAAACCGACCGATGCGACGATCCACAGGATGCAGGCGATGACAGAGCCGGGGGTGAGCCATTTCCATTCGGCATTGTCGCGGGCGGGGCCATAGCGGTAAAGCACGGCCAAGGCGAGCGTCGTAAGTGCGGCGAGCAACACCCAACTGCCGTAAGTAAGCAGTGTCTCGAACCAATCCGGCAGAGCGAGGAAGGCCACGATAGCCGGCACTGCTAATGTCGCGCCGAGGCCCAGAAGCAGCACGCCGATCAACATAAGGGTAAGACCCAGTGTCCAGATCAATTTCGCGACGAACCCGCGGGTTTCATTTTCGTCATAGGCGACATTCAGCCCTTCCATCAGGCTGCCTACACCTTTGGAAGCAGAGTATAGGGCAAGGCCCAAGCCGATCAGGAAAGCCCAGCCAAGGCCGGTCTCTTCAGAACCGGTGACGGCGACGGCCTGATCTAGAATGATGTTGGCCGCTTCCTCGGGGATGAGGTTGATGAGCGCTTCAAGTTGCGCAGTCACCTCGGCAGGTTCCATCACCAGACCGGCGAGCGCCATGAGGGCGGTGACAGCAGGAAAAATCGCCAATAACGCGTAGAATGCCACGCCAGCAGCAACCAGCGACACGTGGTCCGTCGCGATTTCGTCCTTGACCCGCAGCAGGATGTCTTTCCACCCGGGGGCCGGTATCTCCATCGGCGTTTCCGCTCCACGTCCGCGCGCCATAGGTAAACCTCTGTCTGTTGATATTATCTAAAAAATGCCCGCCCCCATTTGTAGGGACGGGCCGTTGGGTAGGTCAGTTGTTGACGTCGCCGAGCTTTTGCTTGTCGGCTTCGCTTTTGGCAGCGTCAGCGACGCGCTGGCCGCTCTGCTTGGCTTTTTTGACTGCCGCATCGGCTGCGGTGTCTTCATCGGCTGCAGCATCGGCACTATCTTTGGTCTCTCTCAAAACCTTTCCAGCTTCGTCAGTCGCAGCCTTGGCCACTTTGCCCAGTTTCTCACGCTCTTCCGAATAGATACGCTCGGCTTCGTTAAAGAGCGCGTCACTGTGTTCGCCCATATAGGCGTCTTCGGTGCGGCTACGGGGCAGGGCGGCGCCGATCGCGGCTCCTACGGCCAATGCAAGTGCACCGGCGACAAAGGGATGCTCTTCGAAGAGGTCCGAGGCACGTTCGCTGCCCTGTCGGGCATAGCGGCCACTGGCGTTCCAAGCGTCAACCGCGGCGGCACGGGCCATGACGATCCGTTCACGTGCTTCGGCGCTCATATGCTCGGTTCCTTCGGACAGACGGTCACGCAGGGCATGGGCACGTTCATTCGCGGCGTTTGCACTGTCACGAACACTGTGTACGGCACCGCTGGCGGTGTTGTGCACGCTGTCGACTGCCGAACTTGCGCCGTATGCCGCGCGGTCGCGTGCATAGCGTGCACCGCTGGCAACAGACGATCCAGCAGAGCGGGCCCGACCGGCGGCTGAACTAGCGACGCCTTTTACGCCACCCGCAGCAGAGCTTGCGGCGCCGGATACGCCACTTGCAGCGGAACCTGCGGCCCCCGAAACGCCGCTCACCGCGGAGCCTGCGGCCCCTTTTACGCTGCCAGCGGCAGAGCGGGCACGGTCGCCTAGGCCACGGCCATCTTCGTCATCGTGGTGCACATCGCGCGCCCACGCAGGGACGTTATCGCCAGCGCCACGGTCGGCGCCGTAGTTGGACGCATATGCGCTTGCCGGGGCTGTCGAGCGGTGTGCGTCGCGCACAGCGGGACGGTTTTGCGTGTTGGTGACAGGGACGGGCACAGGATGCGCACGATCCCGGTCGAGCCCCTCATAGCTACGGCTGTCACGTTTGTTCCCGCTGCCGAACATCATCCATGCGAGACCTGCACCCGTTAGGGCCAAAGCCACCGGGTTACGCTTGGCCGCATCTGAGACGGACCGACCCCAATCGCTGCCATGTTCGCGGAACTGGTCTGAGAACTGGCGAGCAATGCCTTCCACCGAGAAACGGTCCTGAAGGTCGTCTAGCGTACTGGCCAAACCGGCACGCTCGTGTTCGATTTCGCGTTCAATTTCTTCGGGGTTTCTGGAGTCATTTGTCATCGTAAACCTCCTTCATGGTCTGTGCGTCACGCTTGACGTTTTTGGCGGTGCGGGTTGGTGCAAGGCTGTTCAACTTCAGATCATTGGTGCCTTTCTGGATCATCACGTAAGCGACGATGGCAAGCAGAACGCCGACAATCACAGCCGACCAGCCAGCGGCGATGCCTGCTTCGGTCAGTGCGGCCACCAGTGCGGCGCTGAGAACGTTAAGCGCGGTCAGCGCCACAACCACAGCACCAACGATCAGACCAATGGCCACGCCCGCATGCTTCAGGTTTTCATTCACTTCCGCGCGGGCCAGATCGACTTCCTTGCGCATCAGTGAACTGACATGGGAAAGCGCTTCGGTCAGCAGGCTCCCGGCGGATTTATTGCTTTCAGTGGTCATGCTTTCTCTCCTGTTACGACGTTGGGCGCGGCAGGTTGCTTGGCAGTGCGGCCGGGAACGGTGCTGGCTGCACCGGTCGGCGGCGTGCCGGGCATGGGCGGATCAATACGGTCGTCATCGTCATATTCGACGCCTGAACCACCATAGCCACCGCTGGGGCGCGAACCGGACGCTTTGGCAAAGCGGGTAGCAACAAAGCCAAGCAGCGCAGCACCACCAAGGAAGGTCAGCGGATTACGCTTGGCAAAGCCATTTAGGTCGTCGACGACTTCACCCAGGTCTTTGTCACGCATCGTTTCCGACACGTCGGCTAAACCATCAGCAAGCTGGCTAAAGCTGCGCTCTTGCGGGGAGCCGCTGCGCAGTTCATCGGCAGCCGTGCGCAGGGCAGAAGAAACGCTTTTGACTTCGTCGGCAGCCGTGTCGCGGGCTTGGTAGGCATAGTTGGTCGCTTCGGCAGAAACGGTGTCGGCCACGTCGCGGGCCTGTGCCTTGGCGGATTCCGCGGCGCTGTTCGCGGCGGCGGCAGCTTTGTCTTTTGCAGCGGCGGCCTGCTCTTTAACGGCAGCAGTTTGGGTCTGTGTATTCTTGTCTTCGGGCATGGTGACCTCCATTAAAATACGAGATTCAAGATCGCGAGAACGACCACGATCAGGCCGATAAGGTAGAAAATTCCGTGCATGGGTCTCTCCATTCGTCTGCGTCGATTATCTAATCTACAGACCAACGACTGACGCTGCGGGCAGTTCCGCGAGGGCTTCAAAAGAAAGCTGGGAACCCTTTGGCATGCGGCGATTAAACGAGGACAGAACCAGGGCGGAGGCCATAAACGCAAGCGGCGCGCCCCATAAGGACGCGCCGCTGCTTAACAAATTTTAAGAAGTTCAGCCGTCGATGCGGCTGGCCATGATGGCGATGGCCTTTTGATAGACGCCCGCTGCGTTCCACGCCTGAATGACGCGGAAATTCGGTTGGCCTTCTTGATATCCGGCGCCGGGCTGCCAGCCTTTTTGGCGCAGGAAGTTGGCGGTGGAGGCGATGGCATCCGCTTCGCTATAGAAATCCACGCGGCCGTCGCCGCTGCCGTCCACGCCGTAGTTCAATGCGTTGCCGGGCAGAAACTGCGTGTGGCCCAACTCACCATGTTTCGCGCCTTTGGTGTTTGGCGTGATAGCGCCCCGATCCACCAGTTTCAGCGCGCCAATCGCATGGGGCACGAAAAAATCAGAGCGGCGGCAGTCATAGGCCAGCGTCGTGATGGCCGAGACGACAGCACTATCGCCCATGAAACCGCCAAAGCCCGTCTCCATCCCGTGGATCGCCAACAGAACGCCCGCGGGCACGCCGTAGCGCTGTTCTAGCGAGCTATAGAAACCGGCATTGCGCGCTTTACGTTTGCGGCCTTGGGCCACAATCGTATCTGCGCCGCGCACCTGCATGAACTTGGACAGAGAATATTTGAACGATTTCTGATTGCGGTCTGCGGCGATCGTGCCGTTGGCATAGCGCGCACTTGCCAAAGCGTTCAGGCCGGGCTGGCCGACACCAGCGGCGCGGGCCTCTTGGGCAAAGGCACCTTTCCAAGCTTCAAATCCATTGGCCGTATTGCCGCATTGCGCGGCCAAAGTAGGCGCGGCCACGAACGTGCAGATGGCCGCGGTGGTGGTGAAAAGTGTTTTGAACATGAGTTTGACCCTCTGCGTGTGTATTACCGGGCAAAGGTTAGCCCAAACGGGCAACGGTTCAACTAAGTTGGTATATGAAGCGGAAAATCTTTTTGCCGTCACCGGGGCAGAAGTGCGCGCACATAGCCAAAGACGACATCCGCCCATGCGTCCACCTGTGGCACGCTGCCTTGCGCTAAACTCGCCCCGCCAAAGAGCATGCCGATGGTCACTAAAAAGATCAGCCCCTTGCGGCTTCGCTTTGCACCGCGACGTTTGCTCTCCACGCGCTTGGCGCGTTCTTGGATGCGCATCACCCGATCGTCAAATGTGGTCGTTGAAATCGCCATCGAATCTGCTTCCTTTGCAGGGTTTCGTGACAACTTGGTCAAGCGGTGTGGCTGTTTTGTGGCGGTGAAGGGGCGCGTAGGTGGTTAGCCCGCAAAAAACAGGTTTGCCCCGGCAAAGGTTGCAATGCCCGCGCCGATAAAGCCCAAGAGCATCAACAATCCATCCCGGTACAATAACGCCAATCCAAAGATCGAGATGACGATCATCGGGGCCGAGGTTGCAAATGGCACTACCTCCAACGGGGGCACCGACAGGCAGAGGCATAGGATCACAGCGCAGGCGAGCTTTTGACCGGTGGGGCCAGCGACGCGCGAAAGACGGGCGTGAAGCTTTTCGTCAATCCATTCCGAGATGGGGCGCAGCCATTCGACGGATTTCAATACCTTCGACGCCCCCAGATCCCGCCGACGCAGCCAATTCGGGGCCCAGAAATGCGCATAGCCCATCAACATGCGCAGGGCGAGGATCGCCACCAGCAGCGCGAGCAAGGTCGGAAAACCGGGAATGCCACCCAGTGGTGTCAATTCGATTAACGGAAGGACGGCGAGGGCAGGGCCATATCCGCGCTCATCAAGTGCGTCGATCAACTGGCCCACTTCTACGGTGTCTTTGCCTTCGGAGGCGTCTTTGATCTCTCCAATCACATCCATAAGCGCTGACGATTGATCTGCCATAGTACGCACCTTACTTCCTGCGCTTCTCTAGCAAGCCAACGCGGGGCGGAAGCCTCTGTTCCACGCCTCAATAGCAAAAGGGCGCGGTGTGATCCGCGCCCTTTCAAAACTTATCCAACTGCCCTGAGGGCCAGAAAGATTAGCAGCTGTAGTACATGCCGAATTCAACCGGGTGCGGGGTCTGTTCGAATTTCAGAACCTCTTCGGTTTTCAGCGCGATATAGCCTTCGATCTGGTCGCGGGTGAACACGTCACCGGCCAGCAAGTAATCCATGTCCTTGGACAGCTCGTCGAGCGCTTCGCGCAGCGAACCTGCCACTGTCGGGATGTCCGCCAGCTCTTCTGCGGGCAGGTCATAGAGGTTCTTGTCCATCGCCTCGCCCGGATCGATTTTGTTCTTGATGCCGTCAAGGCCGGCCATCAACAGGGCCGAGAACGCCAGATAGGGGTTCGCCGCCGGATCGGGGAAACGGGCTTCGACGCGCTTGGCTTTGGGGCTTTCGGTCCATGGGATACGCACGCAGCCCGAACGGTTACGCGCGGAATAGGCGCGCAGAACGGGGGCTTCGAAACCGGGGATCAAACGCTTGTAGCTGTTGGTCGTTGGGTTGGTGAAGGCGTTGAGCGATTTGGCATGGCTCAGGATGCCGCCGATGAACCACAGGGCTTCTTGGCTAAGGTCAGCATATTTGTCGCCTGCAAACAGCGGCTTGCCGTCTTTCCAGATCGACATGTTGACGTGCATACCCGACCCGTTATCGCCAAAGATCGGCTTGGGCATGAAGGTCGCCGATTTGCCATAGGCATGGGCCACATTGTGAACAACGTATTTGTACTTCTGGATTTCGTCAGCTTGCTTGGTCAGCTCACCAAAGATCAGACCCAGTTCATGCTGGCAGGACGCAACCTCATGGTGGTGCTTGTCGACCTTCATGCCTAGGCGCTTCATGGTCGAAAGCATCTCAGCGCGCAGGTCTTGCGCTTCGTCCACCGGGTTCACCGGGAAGTAGCCGCCCTTGAGGCCCGGGCGGTGGCCCATGTTGCCCATTTCATACTCGGTGTCGGAGTTCCACGAGCCGTCGGATGCATCAACTTCGTAGGATACTTTGTTGACCTTGTTGGAGAACTTCACATCGTCAAAGAGGAAGAACTCAGCCTCGGGGCCAAAATAAGCGTTGTCGCCAATGCCGGAAGACTTGAGGTAAGCTTCGGCCTTTTCGGCGGTGCCGCGCGGGTCGCGCTCATAGCTTTCGCCGGTGTCGGGCTCAGCGATCGAGCAATGCACACAGATGGTGGTTTCGGCATAGAAAGGGTCGACATAGGCGGTGCTCACATCGGGCATCAGCTTCATGTCGGAGGCTTCGATGCTTTTCCAACCAGCGATGGACGAGCCGTCGAACATAAAGCCTTCTTCGAGGAAGTCTTCGTCGACCAGATCGCTCACGATGGTAACGTGCTGCAAAGCGCCGCGGGTGTCAGTGAATCGGATGTCGACATATTCAATGCCTTCATCCTTGATTTTGCTCAGGAATTCCTGGGTATCCATCGTGTAGGTCCTTTATGGTCTATTCGTAGTCTGGGCCCGAGGGCCGTTGTCAAAGTGCGTCTGAACCGGATTCACCGGTACGGATGCGAATTGTTTGTTCTACAGGGGAAACGAAGATTTTGCCGTCACCGATTTTCTCCGTCTTGGCGGCGTCGACGATGGCTTCAATAGCAGCATCGACCTGATCGTCATCCAATACCACTTCGACCTTCACTTTGGGAAGGAAATCTACAACATATTCCGCACCCCGGTAGAGTTCGGTGTGGCCTTTTTGACGGCCAAAGCCTTTGACTTCAATGACGCTGAGGCCTTGAACACCCACATCTTGAAGGGCTTCTTTGACTTCGTCGAGTTTGAACGGCTTGATGATGGCTTCGATCTTTTTCATGGTATTCCCCTGACAATTCCCGCGCATTTATGCTCTGGTTTTTGACAGAGCATCCCGCCCGCGTAACGTCCAGCGCCGGGCAGGGGGTTACATGGCGCGACGGAAGCATTTGCCAAGGGTCGATTAGAATTTGCGCAGGTTGCCTAAAGATCGGGCAGTAATGAATCGGATGTTGGGCTGTACCTTTGCGGGGTGGTTGCTACTTCTCTCACTATGCAGATTTCACAGATCACCCGCGACACCCTTGATGTCACATTGCTGGGCAAAAAGCCGGGGCATAAGTATGACCACGGCCATGCGCTGGTCCTGTCAGGCGGGCCGGGGAAAACCGGGGCCGCGCGCATGGCGGCACGGGGGGCATTGCGGATCGGCGCAGGGGCGGTAACACTGGGCGTGCCGCCTGCCGCTCAGCTTGAAGTGGCGGTGCAGGTCACGGCGATCATGCTTGAACGCATTCCCGACGGCGCGGCACTTGCTGACGTGCTAAAAGATAACCGTATCAGCGCGCTCTGCCTCGGCCCGGCTTTGGGGTTGGGCGCGCGGGCTGCCGGATTGGTGAAGGCGGCGCTTGCCGCGCCATCTGTGGTGTTGGATGCCGATGCGCTGACCTTGATGTCGCAAGATGCTGAGATATGCGCGGGTCTTCATCCCCGGTGCATCCTGACACCGCATATGGGTGAGTTCGCGCGGCTGGCCCCCGATCTCGCCGAGGCTGCCAAGGCCGAACGGCCCAGCGCAAAGGCCTGGGCGGCCCGCGAAGCGGCAGCGCGCTTTGGTTGTGTGGTTTTGCTCAAAGGGCCAGAGACGGTCATCGCCACGCCGGAGGGGCATGTGCGGCGTCACTGCGCCACTCACGACCGGGCAACCCCATGGTTGGCCACGGCAGGGGCCGGGGATGTGTTGGCAGGGTTCATCACAGGGCTACTGGCGCGGGGGATCGAACCGCTTGAGGCGGCATCCCTGGCCACATGGCTGCACGCCGAAGCAGCGCTGACCCATGGCCCCGGTTTGATTGCTGAGGATTTACCAGACCTGTTGCCGCAGGTGCTTCGTGCCTTGAATGTTCAAGCGGCGTGAAGCACCGCGCCCCGCGCGCGGGCAGCATCGGCGGTGCCAAGTTCTAACCCATCGGCGTAGATAATATGCGGACCGTCGCAGAAAATCTGGATCAGCGTCGTTTCTTCTTCGCCCAGATCGGTAATGAATTCGTCATCCACCAGCGCCCGCGCGGCGACCAAGGCCCGCTCAGAGTTGAACAGTGCCCGTGCGCGCCAATCACGGACCAGCACCATTTGATCCCCGGCAAGCTGCGCATCACGTTCAGGCCGTGTATGGCCTAATGATCCAGCCGCCAAAGAAATACGCCGCGCCTTTCGAGTGGAGCGTTGGATATGCAAAATCTTTGCGAAACCGCTATCGCGCGTGATGATCCGATCCCCGACGGAGAGATACTCAACCGGAATTTCGCCATCCAGCGTTAGAATAAGGGCGCCCTGCACAAGACCAGTGTCCAGCGCAGCATAGGGGGAAAACTGGCCCGCATGGCGATCATTGCCGCCTACGCACCCGACCGTATTCGGTTTCATGGGCGTTTCTTTCTGTTGTACCTGCTCAGGTATGATCAACCATATGCAAACATCTAGTTAATGTCTTGTGTTTTTTGCTCTCGCATCTGCCGCGCGGGTTTGCTAATCAGCGCGGGCACCGGTTGGTGCAGTGCGGGTGTGGCGGAATTGGTAGACGCACCAGATTTAGGTTCTGGCGCCTATGGCGTGGGGGTTCGAGTCCCTTCACCCGCACCACTTCCCCCCTTATGATTGCAAATGCTGCAGGGCGTTCGTCGCGTGAATTCCCGCTGAGGCTTAGCCCAGCACACTCAGCCAGAGCCAAACCGTCAGGATCGAACTGCCCGTTGCGATCAGCACCGAACTGGCTGCCACACGCCGTGCGCGGCCGTACATATTGGCAAAAATATAGGCGTTGAACCCCGGTGCCATCGCCGCCGTCAGCACGCCGGACCGAAATCCCGCCTGCGGCAGATCAAGCGCGGTGCCAAAGGTCCAAACCAGAGCAGGGTGCACCAATAGCGCAATCGCACAGACCATAAGGATCGCTTTCATGTCGCCTTCGGGCTTGTACTGAAGCAAGATCCCACCAAGGGCGAAGAGGGCCGCTGGCAGGGCGGCGCGTACAATCAGCGACAAGGCGTCATCTACCACGCCGGGAATCGGCAGACCGCTGAGGTTAACGGCAAAGCCCCCCAGAATCGATATGACCAGCGCATTGCGGAACATCGCCCGGCTAACATTGCGCAAAAGCGACAAACCCGACTGCCCCCGGTTGCGCACGAACTCCATCACCGTGATCCCCAAGCCATAGCAGAAAGGCGCATGGAACGAGAGAATCGCATAGTTCCCTGCCAGCGCCTCCGGCCCGTAGGCCCGTTCGGTGATCGGCAGGCCCAAAAGGATCGAGTTTGAGAACAGACAGCAAAACCCGATCGCCCCGCTGTCCTCCCAATCGCGGCGGAACAGCAGCCGCGCGCCAAGAATGCCAAGCGCAAAGCAAAGCGCCGCACCGCCGTAGAAACTGCCCAAAAGGCGTGGGTCATAGCTGCTGGACAGGTCAATGCGGGCAATGGCTTGGAACAGCAGGCAGGGGATGGCGAAATTCTGGGTGAACTTCATCACCCCATCGATGCCGGAGACGGGGAAAAGCCCGCGCCAGACGGCGACATACCCAAATCCGATGACCAGAAAGACCGGCAGGATGACGTCTAAAAGAGTTTGCACGAATATGGCCTTTAAAAAGCGCGGAATGCCTCGTCAGAGGGGGAAATGCAGGGTCAGCCCATCATAGGCCGGTTGAATGTGCGCGGCTGTCTCAGCGGCAAGGGTCTGGTAATCAAGATCGTTATGCAGATTGGTCAGCACAGCCGTTTTTGGCTGCACCCGGTCGATCCACTCCAGCGTCTGCGCCAAATGGCTATGGGTCGGATGTGGATCACGGCGCAGCGCGTCAACGATCCAGCAGCGCAGGTTGTCCATCATCGGCCAGCAGTCCTCGGGGATGGCCGAGACATCGGGCAGATAGACGATATCGTCAAAGCGAAAACCAAGCGCGTCGATATTGCCGTGGGTGACGGTGAAGGGTGTGAATTTCAGCGTGCCGCCGGGGCCGTCGATGCTGACCTCTCCGGTGATGTCATGCATATCGAGGATCGGCGGATAACTGGACCATTCGGGCTGCACAAAGGCATAGCCAAACCGCTCAATCAGCGCGTCCCGTGTGGGCGCATCGGCCCAGACCGGCAGCCGCGCGCGCATGTTCATCACGACCATGCGCAGGTCATCCAGCCCGTGCACGTGGTCCGCATGGGCGTGGGTGTAGATCACCGCATCAAGCCGCCCGATGCCCGCGTCGAGGAGTTGACTGCGCATGTCGGGGGAGGTGTCGATCAATACGGTGGTGGTGCCTGCCTCCGTCACCCGCTCGACAAGGATCGAACAGCGGCGGCGGGCGTTCTTGGGCTCATTCGGGTCGCAAGCGCCCCAGTGGCCGCCGATACGCGGGACACCCCCAGAAGAGCCGCTGCCCAATATGGTCACCCGCAGCTCAGCCATCAGTGCGCGGGCTCCCAAGCGGCGGCTTTCGCGAAGAGACGCTCAAAATTCGCCTGCGTGCGGGCCGCGAAATCGGCGTAGTCGAGGCCAAAGGTCTCTGCCGCACGGCGGGCGGTATGGGCGGTGAAGGCAGGCTCATTCGGCTTGCCGCGATGCGGCGGCGGGGCGAGATAGGGCGCGTCGGTTTCCACCAGAATACGGTCGAGCGGGGCGGCGGCGAAAATATCGCGCAGCTCCTGCGACTTGGGGAAGGCGGTGATGCCGGACATCGACAGGTAGAACCCCAGATCAAGCGCAGCACGCGCCAGTTCAGCGGAGGAGGAGAAGCAATGCATGACGCAGCTATAGGCGCCATTCGCATGTTCCTCGCGTAGGATGCGGGCCATGTCGTCATCCGCGTCGCGGGCGTGAATGATGAGCGGCAGCCCACTTTCCCGCGCCGCGGCGATATGGATGCGGAGAGAGGTCTTTTGCACCTCGGCACTCTCGGCGGTGTAGTGGTAATCAAGGCCAGTCTCACCGATGCCGACCATCTTGGGATGCTGGGTCAGGGAGAGCAGTTCGTCGACGGAAGTCAGGGGCTCTTCGGCAGCGGACATCGGATGGGTGCCTGCGGCGTAGAAAACCGGATCATGCGCTTCGGCGATGGCGCGCACGGCGGGCTCATTCTTTAGCCGGGTGCAAATGGTGACCATGCGCGTGACGCCTGCGTCAGCGGCGCGGGCGATGACGCCGGGCAGGTCTTCTTGCAGGCTCTCGAAGTCGAGGTGGCAGTGGCTGTCGGTGATCTGGGGCGTGTCGGTCATGCTGTCCTTTCGGCTATCGCGGCGCCGTCTGGCCTATTTGCCGCAGGGTATCTAGGACCAGCGCGGCAGGGTCAAGGTTCACCGCCAGCCCGTGGCGGGCGCGGTCGGATATCTGTTGTGCGGCATCGGCCCAAGCGCGGCCCTGCGCGGGGCTGGGCGAAAGGCGCTGCAGCACGGCGATCTCATCGGGGCAGGCGGCGCGCGCGGGCGGCGCACCGGTGGCCCCGGTGCGCGCCAGACGGACCAGCAGCAGGTCCAGCAGGGTAAAGAGCAGGTCGAGCTTGGCCTCGGCTCCGCGCTGTGCTGCGGCTTCGGCCAGTTTGATGGCGCGGCCCCGGTCGAGTTGCGGCAGCGAAGAGATCAGGCCGACGAGATCGGCATAGGTTTTGACCCCGCCCATCAGCGACAGGCGCAGCGCCCCGCCGACCGACCCGCCGGAAAGCTCGGACAGTGCGGCGGGATCGTCTTGGACCTCCACCCCCGAGCCGGCCAGCGCCTCGGCCATCTGGTCCGCGTCAAGTGTGCCGAGCCGCAGCGTCCGGCAGCGCGAGCGGATGGTGGGCAGCAGGCTGGAGGGTTGGTGGCTCAGCAGCAGCAGGATCGCCCGCTCTGGCGGTTCTTCCAGCATCTTGAGCAAGGCATTGGCGGCGTTGGGGTTCATCTCATCCGCGTCGTCGATGATGACCACGCGTCGGCCCCCGTCGGCGGCGGACATCTGGAAGAAGCCGTTCAAAGCGCGGATGTCATCGACGACGATCTGCTTGCGCATTTTCTTGGTATCGGGGTTCATCGTGCGGGTAACGGATTTCAGCCCCGCTTCGGCCCCGGCGGCCACACGGCGGGCGACAGGATGCTCGGGGTCGATCTCAAGCGTGTCAGCCGGGGGCAGATCAAACATGCCGCCATCGGGGTCGGGCGTGGCCAAAAGAAACCGCGCGATGCGCCATGCCAGCGTCGCCTTGCCGACGCCGCGCGGGCCGGTCAGCATCCATGCGTGGTGCAACTTTCCGCTGTTAAAGGCGTCGAGAAAGGCAGCCTCGGCTGCGCTTTGGCCGATCAGTTTCGGCGTGTCGCGCGGGTGGCGGGCACCTTCCACACGATCTGGCTGGGGGGCTTCGTCTGTCATGGCCTCGGTCTAGCATGTTTCGCCGCAGAGGGAAGCGGGCAGGGCGATCACCCCAGATGGGCGGTCACGGTCGTGGTCACATCACGCGCAACGCTGTCAATATCGCGGCCCCCGTCGATTACTTGGAAACGGTGGCTGAATTCCTCGGCAAGGCTGAGAAAGCCCGCCCGCATCTTGGCCTGAAGCTCGACGCCGAAATCCTCGAAACGTTCTTCTGCCGTCTGGCGCGACAAGGCGCGTTCGAGACCGTTTGCCGGGTCCATGTCGATCAGGATGGTCAGGTCAGGCTCCACACCGATCATCAGCGCATGCAGATCATCTACCATCTGCCGCAGATCACCGCGCGACAGGCCCTGATACATCCGCGTGCTGTCAGCAAAACGGTCGCAGATGACGATCTTTCCTGCCTCCAGCGCGGGGCGTATGGTGCGCTCCAGATGGTCACGTCGCGCGGCGGTGAAAAGCAGGATTTCCGTCTGCGCCGACCAGCGGTCGGGATCGCCTTGCAACACCAGCGCGCGGATTTCCTCAGCCCCCGGGCTGCCGCCCGGTTCGCGGGTCAGCACCACATCATGGCCCTGCGCTGTCAGATGGTCTGCCAAAAGCCGTGCTTGGGTGGATTTGCCGGACCCGTCAATGCCTTCAAAGGTGACAAACAGACCCGGCGTGCGGGTCTTTTCTATAGTCGTCACGAAGCTTCCGCTTCCACTTCGGGGGCGGCCTGCGGCCCGGCGTTGAGGCGGTTCATCAGATGCATTGCGGCGGCGGTCATCTTGACCATGAAGCCGCCCGGAGAGATGGAGGCGGAAGCCACCAGCGGCACGCGCATGGCTGGCAATTCTCCCCGATCGATTACCAACTCGCCCAATTCGTCGCCTTTGCTGATCGGCGCTTGGAATGGGCCGGTATAGATCACTTCGGCTTCGATCTCATCGCCGCCGGTGACGGGCACCAGCATCGACAGATCGTCTTTCAGTTCAAGTCCCACAGATTGGGTGGTGCCAAGTGCCACAGGTGCTTCGGCGATCTGTGTGCCTGCTTCGCCCAGATTACGCTGGGTGAATTGGCGGAAAGCCCAATTGACCACCGATTCAGCTTCTTGTGCGCGGGCGGCTGCACTGTCGAGGCCGGAAAGCACAAAGATCACCCGGCGATTGCCCTGCTTGGCCGAGCCGACAAGCCCATAGCCTGCCTCATTGGTGTGACCGGTCTTCAGGCCATCCGCGCCGATGCCAAGGCCCAGCAAAGGGTTGCGGTTGGTCTTGTTCTGCGGTGCGCGGCCATCAAAGGCAAATTCGCGTTCGGCAAAAAGCGGGTAGAACTGCGGGTAATCCGAGATGATCCGGTTCGCCAGCAGACCGAGGTCACGCACCGACATCAGATGCCCTGCCTGCGGCCAGCCGTTGGAATTGGCAAAGGTAGAATTGGTCATTCCCATCTGTTGTGCGCGCTGTGTCATCAGCCGGGCAAAGCCGTATTCTGTGCCATCGGGGCTGAGAGCCTCGGCGATCACGGCGCTTGCGTCATTGCCTGACAGAACGATGACACCACGGATCAGGTCTTCGACCGACACGCGGTCGGTGGTGTCGAGGAACATCGTCGAGCCGCCATAGGACATGGCGTGTTCGGACACCGGCAATTCCTCAACCAGATCAAGCCCGCCATTCTGCTTGCCACGCTCGACGGCCTCAAAAGCCATATAAAGCGTCATCAGCTTGGACATTGATGCGGGCGGCAGCGGTTCATCCGCGTTCTTGGCCAGCAGCACGGTGCCGGTGGTTTGATCCAGCACATAGGCGGCGGTGGCGCGGGTGTCGAAAGCGGCGGCAGGCTGGAGCGTGAGCACCAGTGCCACGGCGGCGGCAAAAAGGCGGATCATAGGAAGCATTTCCTCCGGTTTTGTCAGTTCGACACGGCGTAGGCGTCGGTAAAGCCCTCAGCTTTGACCTTCTTGAGAAGGCTGTCGAGTTCGGATTGGCTTGTGGCGGGGCCGATCACCACGCGCCAGAAGGGTTTGTTGTTTATAGAGCTTTCTTTGACGGTGGGCACCATGCCCGCGCCGCGCATCTGTTTGGCCGTGCGGGTGGCATTGGCCTCCACACTAAAGATACCAAGTTGCACGAAGGGTTTGGAAAGCTTGGCTCCAGCCGCCGGGCCGGCCGGTTTTTGGGCCGCAGGTGCGGGCGCTGCTGCCGTCGGCGTGGTGCTGGCTGCTGCCTTAGCAGGTGCCGTCGCGGCAGGCTCCAACGCTGTGGCTGTCACGGGGGCCGGGGCGGCAATGGCGCTTGTCGCATCGCCGGTATTTTCCGCCTCAAAGCTTTCCTCAGGTGCCGCGCTTTCTTCGCGGCGCAACGCGGTTACGTTGAGCGGCGCCGGGGCGCCCGCCAGAATGCCAAGTGCCGCGGCAGCGTCCGAAGAGATTTGCAATTTCGGGCCGGGCAGTTCCCGCTCGCGCCGGAACAGCGCGCCGATCACGAATTTGCCATTGGCCTCATTGCGGACGATCACGCGCTCAGGTTCGGTCACGTCAGGGTGCGCCACCCAGACCCCGCCGAGCGAGGGGCGACCGTCCCAAAGGCCCTCATCTGTGGCCGAGAATACTTCGGGTGCTTCGACATCGCGCTCAACCAGTTTGGTCGAGGTGCTGCGCGGCGCGCTGGCGCCGTCCTTTGTGCCGAAGGGCAGGCTGAAATCGCCGCCTTCACAACCTGCCAGCAATCCGATTGCGAGAATGCTCACACCTAAGCCCGCTGCGCGGCGTTTCTTGGTGCGCAACGGTTGATTGTCCCTGCTCATGCCTTTGATGTCCTTGCCTGCTGTCGTCGCGCATCGCGACCCATGTCCCGCGAGAATGTCGCGCCGTTGGATCGGCACGCCCTACGCCCCTCTGAAAGGGACTTTGGCGCACGATAACCTGACCAAGCGCCTGTGAAAAGGCCGCCGACAGAAGATCGGCGAATTTCCCCAAGGTTGTGCTGGGGGTTAGGGGGCGAAAATGTGTATTTGCCGAATCAATCAGAGCGCTCTAGGAGGAGCGTGCTGCGGAGGAGTGGCAGAGTGGTCGAATGCACCGGTCTTGAAAACCGGCGTGCGTGAGAGCGTACCGTGGGTTCGAATCCCACCTCCTCCGCCACCATCCCCTTAATCGCAGCCCGCTATGTATAGAACCGCCGCGCCGCCCAGCGGGCCAGCGCTTCGACGATCACCCACAACATTAATGACAGCGCAGCCAGCACCATCAGTGCTGCAAACATCATTGCCGTCTGGCCGCGGCCATTTGCCATCAGCATCAGATGCCCCAGCCCGCGGGATGACCCAACCCATTCGCCGATCAACACCGCCAACGGTCCATAGACCACAGCAAGGCGCAGGCCAGAGATCAAACCGGGCACGGCGTGAGGCAGGCGCAGCAGCAGCGTTTCGCGCCAGCGGCTGGCCCCGGCAAGGCGCGATAGATCGCCAAGGCCGGGGGGAAGCGCCATCAGGCGGTCGAACAAAGACGAGGCGATGGGGAAATAGGTAACAAGGGCGATGGTTACGATTTTGGACGGCATGCCATAGCCGAGCCAGAGCGTAATGACCGGCGCAAGGGCAAAGACGGGCACGGCTTGAGCCACAACCAGCATCGGGCGCAGCAGCCAGCGCGCGTGGCGGGATAGGGTCAGCAACAGCGCGGTTTCGATCCCTAGAAAAACCCCCACTCCAAGGCCGAGCGCGAGGTTGCCCGCTGACCAAAGGGCGTTCTGCCACAGCAGCGTGGCATTCGCACCAAGCGCTTGCAGCACAAGCCACGGCCCCGGCAAGATAAAACGCGGCACACCGCTGAGGGTGACAACCAACTGCCAAACTGCGACCGCAAGCCCAAAGCTTACCGCGCCGCGCCATACTCTATGTCCGGTAAATGGCATCAGGCGGCTTTGTCGGGAAAGGTGAGGCCCATCCGGCGCAGCAAATCCGCTTGGGCTGCGAGGGTATCGGGCGCATCAATACGGCGCGGGGGCGGCGGGGAAGGTAGGGCGCAGGGTGAAATCCCGCGGCGCGCCACGATCCATGCGTGATTGGCCAACCGCAGGGCTTCGGCAGGGTCATGGGTGATCAATACAACGGTCCGTCCCGCCAGCAGCCGGGCGGCCAAACCCTGCATCTGATGGCGGGTCACCACATCGAGCGCAGAAAAGGGCTCATCCAGCAGGACAATGTCGCGCCCCTCATAGAGCGTGCGGGCTAAGGCGACGCGCTGGCGTTGACCGGCGGAGAGTTCGGCAGGTCTGCGATCCGCCTCTGAACCCAATCCGACCTCGGCCAAAAGCGCCTCAGCGCGCTTAGGGTCGGGGCGTTCTCCGCGCAGGCGGGCGGCGATTGTGACATTCTCTAAGGCGCCAGCCCAAGGCAGCAGCTGATCGTCCTGCGCCATCATCGTCACGCGCGGCGCAAGATGCGCACCGTCCTCTGCTGTGATCTGCCCGTGCAGCCGCGCCGCACAGGGCAACCCGGCCAGCAGACGCAGAAGCGAGGTCTTTCCGACGCCCGAGGGGCCAAGAAGCACGCTCCATTCGCCGCCGGGCAAGGTGATGTCAAAGAGGTCAATCAAAGTGGCTTTGGCACCTTGTAAAACCCCCGCAAGATGGATCGCAGGAGCGGTCATGCGCCAATCGGCGAAAGCGCCATGTTCCAAAACCCCACCTCAAGCCGTGTCGCGGTATCAAACCGCGATTGTAGCATCGTCGTGCGCGGCAATGATTGCCATTCCGGCCCCAGACGCCGTTCTAGCGCACCATCGATCAGCGCTCCCACATCACGGCACAGGGCTTGGTATTCCTCCCCTCCATAGACGGCGCACCAATCGGCATAGGGGCCGGTGCTGCCTTTGAGCCGAAAACCGATCTCGCCGTAGCCTAAAACACAGGGCGCGAGGGCGGCCGTGAGATCAAGGAAATCACCGGAATAGCCGGCCTCTAACACATAGCGGGTATAGGCGAGGTTGCCGGGGGCTTCTGCCGTGGCCTCAAGCGTCACGCGGTCGATGCCGTGGGCTGCACAGGTTTCTACATGCAGCGGCATCTCGACATGAACCAGCGCATGAACTGTGGCGCTGGCGGCGGCCATCTCATCCAGCGTTTCCGCCTTGGCTGCAGCCAGCGCCCAAGCGCGGGCGAAGTGGATCAGAAAGACGTAATCTTGCTGCAGGTAATGCAGGTAGCTCGCCTGTGGCAGGGTGCCGTCGCGCAGCCCTTCGACGAAGGCATGGCAGGTGTAATCCCGCCAGACCTGTCCGGCCCCAGCGCGCCATGAGGCAAAGGCACGGCCATAGTCGGGGGCCGTCATGGCTTGGCCTTCGCGGTCACATCCACCACCAGATCGGTGGCAGGGATTGTCGTCTCAACCACGCCGCTTTCCTGCATGAAGGTCTCAAAGCGATCGTAGCGCCCATGGTCCACGGCAGCGGGGCGGGTGGCGAAACGCGGCCAAGTGTCTTCCCACGCGCGGGTGTTCAACTCGTTACGCAGTTCGGCGTCGGAGGCAAAGAAGACCTCTCCGCTGGCGGTCGGATCATTCACGATATCGGCGGCGGCCCGTTCGGTGGCACGCAGGAAACGGGCGATCATGTCGCGGTCCATCTCTTCGGCATGGGCGACGTAGATCAACTCGTCATAGGCTGGCACGCCTTCGGCTTCGGGATAGAAGCAGCGGCCCTCATGGCCTTCGATCTGCATCTGGTTCAACTCGAAATTGCGGAACGCGCCAATTACACCATCAACTTGGCCTGACATCAGGGCGGGGGAAATCGACCAGCCGATGTTGACTTGCTCAACCTCTGAGGGGTCCACACCATTGTTGCTCAGCATCGCGTCCAGCAGCATCTCCTGCACGCCCGCCACGGCAAAGCCTACTTTGCGCCCTTTAAGATCGGCCATCTCCTGCACCGGGCCATCGGCGCGGACGACAAGGCAGGTGAGCGGGGTCTCAATCAACGTGCCGACACGGCGCAGGTCCAGCCCTTCGCGCTGGGCGAGATGCAGATCTGGTTGGTAGGAGACCGCAAGATCGACCCGGCCCGCCGCGACCATGCGCGGCGGCTCATTCGGGTCGGCGGGGGAGATCAGTTCGACCTCCAGCCCCGCATCGGTGAAATAGCCGTTTTCTTGCGCTAGAATGATCGGCCCATGATCGGGGTTGATGAACCAGTCCAGCATGACGGTCATTTTATCCTGAGCCAGCGCAGGCGCAGCAATCAGGGTCAGGGCAAGGGGGGCGAGGATGTTTTTCACGGGTAGGCTCCAATATAATGTTTGTTCAGAAAAGGATCAGGCACCGGGCAGGGCCAGCAGGGCGATCTCACCCGGCCAGCGGGTGCGAAGGGTGTTGGCTGCGTGATGCGCGCGCAGGCCGGTGCGGCAGGCGAGCACGATGCGGGATGTGTCGGGCGGTAGCGGCATGTCGGGCAGCGCATCGGGCGGGACATAGCACGCTTGGGGTGAGAATGGCGCGGGCGCTTCGGCACGCAGGTCGATGACCCGATCGCGGGGGGTGATCTGGCTTTCGGCAATGAAAGGTGTCAGCGTTTCAGGCTCGGGTGCGCCGTCAAATCGAAAGCCCGACATGCGCCAATTTGCGGCGTCCCAGATCATCAGCTGCCCAAGCGGGGAGGGCGCGAGCCCCAGCAGCACCGACAGCGCCATCTGCGCCTGCGCCGCGCCGATCATCCCCACCACGGGGCCCAAGACGCCCGCCGTGGCACAGGTGGCTGCCGTTTGCGGCAGGTCAGGGAAGATGGAACGGAGCGAGGGGGCATCCCCGCAAAAACCGCCGACATAGCCCGACAGTCCAAGCGCCGACGCCGAGATCAGCGGTTTGCCCTGTGCCAAGGCCCCATCCGACAGCGTCAGGCTGGCGGCGAACGTATCCGCGCAGTCGAGGGCGATATCGCATTCCGCAAGCAATGCGGGCGCATTGGCGGGGGTGAGCCATTCAGCGCGGGGCATAACCGTTACCTCGGGGTTCAGTGCTGCCATGGCCTTTGCGGCGGCACTGACCTTGGGCCTGTCGATATCATCCATGCGGTAGAGCGGTTGGCGGTGCAGATTACTCATCGCCACTACGTCGCCATCGACCAGCGTGATCTGCCCAACACCGGCACCGACGAGGTATTGCAGCACCGGCACCGCCAGCGCTCCGGCGCCGACGACCAGAACCCGCGCCGCAGCCAACTGTGCTTGGCCTTCCGCACCGACCTGCGGCAGAACGGTCTGACGGGCATAGCGGCTCATGCCGTCACCTCAAGCCATTCGCGCATCCGCGCCTCGGGGTCGGCGTTCAGCGTGATATCCGTGACCGCCGCCACCGTATCAGCCCCGGCGGCAAAGGCCCCCGGCGCGCGGGCGACGCTCATCCCGCCGATGGCACACAGCGGGATATCACCGATCCGCGCCTTCCATTCGGTCAGCCGGTCGAGGCCCTGTTCGGTCCATTTCATCTTTTTCAGGATCGTCGGATAGACGGGGCCGAGGGCGATGTAGTCGGGGGCGAGGGCCAGCGCGCGGTCAAGTTCGGCGTGGTCATGGGTCGACAGGCCCAGTTTCAGCCCGGCGGCGCGGATCGCGGGGATGTCGGCTGTGTCCAGATCCTCTTGGCCCAGATGCAGCCAGTCGGCCCCCAGTTCGATCGCCAATTCCCAATGGTCATTCACCACCAGCAGCGCGCCGTGTTGGCGGCAGAGGTCGAGCGCGGTGGTGATCTCGGTCCGCCGCACCTCCTCCGGCGCGTCCTTGATGCGCAGTTGCACCAGCTTCACGCCCAAGGGCACCGCCCGCGCGACCCATGCAGCACTGTCAAAAACGGGATAAAAACGCGGCAAGCTCATAGCCAAGCCTTTCCGATGACGGGGGTGGAGGGCACGGCCATGTCACGCTGGCCCATGGGGCCGGAGGCAGCGGCAAGCGCGCCCGCGCGGCAGGCCAGCGCAAAGGCTTCGGCCATGGCAGCGGGGTCACGAGCCTCGGCCACGGCGGTGTTTAAGAGTACCGCATCGAACCCCATCTCCAACGCTTGCGCCGCATGGCTGGGCAGGCCAAGGCCCGCATCAATCACCATCGCCACATCGGGAAATGCCGCCCGCAGGCTGCGCAGCCCGTGCAGATTGTTCAGCCCCAGCCCCGAGCCGATCGGCGCGCCCCAAGGCATCAGCACCCGGCAGCCCGCATCGACCAGCCGCGCGGCCAGCACCTGATCCTCGGTTGTGTAGGGGAAGACCTCGAATCCATCGGCGCAGAGCGCTTCGGCGGCCTCGACCAGCCCGAAGGGATCGGGTTGCAGGGTGTCGGCATGACCGATGACCTCCAGCTTGATCCAATTGGTGCCGAAATACTCCCGCGCCATCTGCGCCGTGGTGATGGCCTCGCGCGCGGAATGGCAGCCGGCGGTGTTGGGCAGCAGATGTACGCCAAGCCCGCGCACCATGTCCCAAAACGCCTGACCCGCGCCCTGTTCGCGGCGCAGCGAAACGGTTGCGACCGGCGCGGCGCTTTGGCGAAAGGCGGCCTCCATCACCGCGGGCGAGGGGTAGCGTGCGGTGCCTAGCATCAGGGGCAGGGGCAGGGTGGTGCCGTAGAAGTCGCGCATCGCTCAGCCCCCCTGCATGGCGCTGAGCACTTCAAGCCGGTCGCCGTCGCTGAGCGTCGTCGCACCCCGCGCGCCTGCGGGGACGAAACTGCCGTTGAGCGCGGTGGCGACTTTCGCCTCGCCCCAGCCAAGCTCCACCAATGCCGCATCAAGCTGCGCGGCCGCGACCTCACGCGTCTCGCCGTTCACTTCAATCTTCACGGAATAAATCCCCCGTTGTCGCTGTTGCAAGAAAGGCCGCCGCTTGTTCGGCCAAGGCCGGAGCCATCAAAAATCCATGCCGAAACAATCCATTAAGGTGCAGCGTCGCGCCGCGCTGGACGATTCCGGGCAGGTTGTCGGCAAAGGCGGGGCGCAGGTCGGCGCCCATCTCAATGATCTCGGCTTCGGCAAAGCGCGGGTCGAGCGCATATGCCGCCGAGAGCAGTTCCAGCGCCGAGCGCGCGGTCATTTGGGCACGGCTGGCGCTTTCGATCTGGGTCGCGCCCAGCATGTAAATTCCGTTCCCGCGCGGCACCACGTAGAGCGGGTGGCGCGGGTGCAGCAGGCGGATCGGGCGGGTGAGGGTGATCTCAGGCGCGCGCAGCAAGATCATCTCGCCGCGCACCGCCCGCAGTCCGGGCAGAGCGTCGCTGGCGGCCATGCCCCGGCAGTCGATCACCGGGCCTGCGGCTTCCGACGGGGCGAGGGCCGTGGTCTCGACCGTGACGCCCGCGGCGACAAGCGCTTGGGTGAGGTCTTGTAGCGCTTGGCGCGGGTTCAGATGCGCTTCTTCGGCAAAGAACAGCCCGCGCCGATGACGCCCGGCGAGGTCCGGCTCGCATTCTGCAATGGCTTCGGCGTCGCAGTCGCTGTGGCCCTCGGTGCGGGCGGCGAAGCGCTGCAATTCCGCGCGGTCCCGCTCGGGGGCGAGGACCAGCGTGCCCCTGTGGGTGACCTCAGTGACCTCTCCCCACAGCGCCGCGGCACGTCGCCCGTGGGTCACCACCGCAGGCTCGCTCAGCGCCCCTTCGCAGAAGGGCGCGAGCATCCCGCCCGCCCACCATGAACAGCCATGCGGCCCGGGCGTGCCTTTGCGGTCGACCAACCGGGTCCGCAGCCCCTGCGCCAGACAGGCCCGCGCGGCCCAAAGCCCCGCAACGCCTGCGCCGATGATAGTGACGTCACTCATGGGGCCAGACGCCGTGAAAATGATGCACTGGCCCGTGGCCGTGGCCGATGTTGAGGGCGTCTGCTGCGGCGATGGCGCTTTGCAGATAGCTATGGGCGGCCTCCACCGCCTGCGGCAGAGGTAGGCCCCGCGCCAGTCCGGCAGCAATGGCGGCGGAGAGCGTGCAGCCGGTGCCATGGGTGTTCGCCGTCTGCTGGCGGGGCGCGGAAAGGCGCAGGGTGTCGGCCTCTGAAATCAGCAGGTCCACACAGGTTTCCCGCTTGCCATGCCCGCCCTTCATCAGCACCGCGCCGGGACCGGCAGAGAGCAAAGCGCGGCCCTGCGCCAACATCGTGGCCTCATCGGTGGCCTCCTGCGTGCCCAGCAACCGCGCGGCTTCGGGCAGGTTCGGCGTCAGCACATGGGCGAGGGGCAGCATCCGGTCGCGCAGGGTGGCCACCGCCTCGGGGGAGAGCAGCGCATCGCCGGATTTCGCCACCATCACCGGGTCGAGTACCACCGGGGCGCGGGAATTGGCGAGCCCGTCAGCCACGGCATTGATTGTCTCAGGATCGCCCAACATGCCGATCTTGACCGCGCCAATCGCCAGATCATCAAAGACTGCCGCCATCTGTGCGCGGATCATTTCGGGGGAGATCATCTCGACCCCAGTGACCGCGCGGGTGTTCTGCGCCGTCACGGCGGTGAGCACGCTGGCACCATAAACGCCAAGTGCGCTGAAGGTCTTGAGGTCGGCTTGAATCCCCGCCCCGCCGCCGCTGTCGGAACCCGCAATCGTCAGTGCTTGAAACGCCATTTGGCCCCCATTCTTCAGATGGGCCAAGGGCGTGTGGATACGGGATAAACGACGGGCCGCATGGGGCCGATGCTTGGTTCCGTTCCCTACGCCGGTACGACCCGGATCAGGTTCGATGGGTCGGTTTTCACCTCTCAGCCTTGCGGCACCCCAACGGATTTCGGGCAGGCTAGCGAGGGGCGTTCATAGGGTCAACAGGGGATCTTTTATTTATTATTCTGCGTTTTGTATCATGTGGTTGTACTGCATATCTCATGCATCACATGAGGATTCGTTAATGAAAATCCCGCGATCTGGGGATCACCTTGGCGTCGCGCGGATGGCCGTGCATGGCCACCTGACCGGGCAGCGGATTGGTAGGGTGATCGCCCCGCGTGGTGATGCCGGGCATCGGTGCGTTCGACAGGTCCGCCAGCCGGTCAGAGCGATCCTCCAACCTATCGGCCACCACGTGGATCACTCGTCCGTCAGTCTGCACGCGCCCTTCGACGACCAGAAGCCGCGCCGACATGATCGTGGGGCGGTAGAGCTTGAACATATTGGGCCAGATCACGAGGTTCGCCACGCCGCATTCATCCTCCAGCGTGATGAAACACACCCCCTTGGCGCTACCGGGTTTCTGGCGCACCAGTACCAACCCGGCGAGTTTCACCCGCCGCCCGTGGCCCATTCGCCCCAAATCGCGGGCCGAAGCAAACCCCTGCGCGGCAAGGCTGCTGCGGTAGAAGGACATTGGATGCGCCTTGAGCGAGAGCCGCAGGGTTTGGTAATCGGCCACCACCTGTTCGGCCTTTGGCATCACCGGTAGGGTGACCTCGGGCTCCGGCCCCTGAGACGCGGCCTCGGCATGGTCAAAAATCGGCAGGGCGGGCACGTCGCGCAGCCCTTGGGCTTGCCAGAGCGCCTGACGCCGGTCGATCCCCATGCTGCGCATCGTGTCGGCGGCGGCAAGCTGGCGGATCGCCTTGGCATCGAGCCCGGCGCGAGACTTGAGGTCCTCGACATCTGCGAACGGCGCATCACGCCGGTCCATGATCCGCGCACCGGCCTTCTCTTGCAGCCCGTCCACCATGCGCAGCCCCAGCCGCAGGGCAAAACCGTCGCCGCAGGGCTCCAGCGTGCAGTTCCAGTCGGAGTAATTCACATCAACCGCGCGCACCTCAACCTGATGCTCACGCGCATCGCGCACAATCTGGGCGGGCGCATAAAACCCCATGGGCTGGGAGTTCAAGAGCGCGCAGGCAAAGGCCGCCGGGTAGTGGCACTTCATCCAAGACGAGACATAGACCAGCTTGGCAAAACTCGCGGCATGGCTTTCGGGAAAGCCGTATTCGCCGAACCCCTTGATCTGATCAAAACAACGTTGCGCGAAGACCGGATCGTAGCCGCGTTTAGTCATGCGGCCCACCATCTTGTCCTGCAGCTTTTCAATCGTCCCGCGCGAGCGGAAGGTGGCCATGGCCTTGCGCAGTTCGTTCGCCTCGGTCGGGGAAAACTGTGCCGCGTCGATAGAGATCTTCATCGCCTGTTCTTGAAAGATCGGCACGCCCAGCGTCCGGCTGAGGATGCTGAAGAGTTCGTCCTGCGGATAGGCTGGGCCGGGGGCGGGGTAGACGACGCTCTCCATCCCCTGACGGCGGCGCAGGTAGGGGTGGACCATGTCGCCCTGAATGGGGCCGGGGCGAACGATGGCGACCTCAATCACCAGATCATAGAAGACGCGGGGGCGCAGTTTGGGCAGCATCGCCATCTGCGCACGGCTTTCCACCTGAAAGACCCCCAGACTGTCGCCCCGGCAGAGCATGTCGTAGGTCGGCCGCCCGGTGGCGTCGTCCTCGTGATCCTCCACCGGGACCGTGGCCAGTTCCAGCGGGCGGTCGTAATGCGCCTCGATCAGATCGAAACATTTGGCGATACAGGTCAGCATGCCGAGGGCGAGGATATCGACCTTGAAGATCTGCAAGGCGTCGATGTCGTCCTTGTCCCATTCGATGAAGCTGCGCTCGGGCATGGCGCCGTTGCCGATGGGCACGATCTCGGTCAGGGGGCGTTCGGTCAGGATGAAACCGCCGACGTGCTGGCTCAGGTGGCGCGGCATGCCGATCATCTGGGAGGCCAGTTTCAGCACCATGCGCAGATAGGGGTCGGAGAGGTCCAGCCCCGCCTCGCGGGCGCGGTCATCGTCCATCTGGCCCTCGAAACTGCCCCAGATCGTCCCCGCGAGTTTCGAGGTCACGTCTTCCGACAGCCCCATCGCCTTGCCGACCTCGCGAATGGCCGAGCGCGGGCGGTAGTGGATCACCGTGGCGCAGAGCCCGGCGCGGTGGCGGCCGTATTTGCCGTACATATACTGGATGACTTCCTCGCGGCGCTCATGCTCGAAATCGACGTCAATGTCGGGCGGCTCGTCGCGTTCCTCCGACAGGAACCGCTCGAACAGAAGGTTGTGCACCGCCGGGTCGACCGAGGTGATGCCGAGGCAGAAGCAGACGGCGGAGTTGGCCGCCGAGCCGCGCCCTTGGCAGAGGATTGGCGGCTCAGCTTCCTCGCGGGCGAAGCGGACGATGTCGTAGATGGTCAGGAAATAGCGGGCGATCTTTTTGGCGGAGATGAGGGCGAATTCCTTCTCGATTGTCTTTTTCACCGCCTCGGGCACGCCTTGCGGGTAGCGCCGCGCCGCGCCCTCCCATGTGAGGCGGGCCAATTCCTCCATCGGGCTGCGGCCTTCGGGGACGATCTCATGCGGGTATTCATAGGCCAGATCGGTGAGGCGAAAGGCGATGCGGTCCGCCAGACGGCGCGTTTCGGCGATGGCATGGGGCCAGTCGGCGAAGAGGCGCAGCATCGCCTCGGGCGATTTCAGGTGCCGCTCGGCATTGGCGGCCAGCAGGTAGCCCGCTGTCGGCACGATCACGCCTTCGCGGATCGCCACCATCACGTCCTGCAGGGGGCGGCGGTGGCGGGCGTGGTAAAGCACGTCGTTGGTGGCCAAAATCCTCAGCCCATGGGCGCGGGCCAGTGCATCTAAGCGGTTGATCCGCGCCCGGTCATCTCCACGATAAAGGAAGCTTGCGCCCACATGCCGCATGTCCGGCAGTGCTTTCACCAGACGCGGCAGGCCAGCGGCAAAGACATCGAGGTTTTCGGGCGGCATCACGATCAGATGCAGCCCCTCGGCGTGTTGGCTCAGCATCTCCAGCGTCAGATGGGTCTCACCCTTTTGCTGCCATTCGCCGTCCACCGATTGCATCTTGCCCGCCGACAGCAGCGTCGAGAGCCGCGCATAGGCGGCGCGGTCATGCGGGTAGGCGAGGATCTCGGTCCCGCAGAGCAGCACCAGACGCGCGCCGATCAGGGGGCGGATATGGGCCTTTTCCGCCTCCACATGCAGCCGCACCACGCCCGCCAGCGTGTTGTGATCGGCGATGCCGAGGCTGTCGTAGCCGTGGTGATGCGCCGTCTCGACCAGATTGACGGCGTCCGAGGCGGCGCGCAGGAAGGAAAAGCAACTGGCCAGCCCGAATTCGACGTATTCCGCCCGCGGCGGGGCGGCAAAACCGTCTTCGCCCAGCGTTCGGCGTTTATGTCCGTCCTGCTCGGGCATCAGGCAAAGAGCCCATGCAAAAACCAGCGCGGCTCGGCCCCGCGACCGTCATAGATCACCCCCTCGCGGTAGAGCCAGAAGCGCTGGCCGCCTTCGACCTCCACCTTGTAGTAATCGCGCAGCCGGGTGCCGGGGCGGTCGCGCCACCATTCCGGCGCGATGCGTTCGGGGCCGGTGTGGCGCGTGGTTTTATAGGTGACGCGCCGCCAGTTGAACTGCGAGGGCGGGCCTTCGGGCACGGCATAGATCACGCGCACCTCCTCGGGCGGAGTTAGCAGACGCAGCGGGCGGTCGCGCAGCAAGGCGGGTGCGGCGGTGGGGGTGCCGTGCAGGGCGTCGACACGTTGCTCCACCCGTTCGGGCTTGTGGGTCTCGCGCCACTGCGGCCAGTTGACCTTGTCCGCGCCCAGCTTCGCGGCGAGCCGGTCGAGCAGCCCGGCCACATCCGCCGAAGGGTCGCGTTTGCCGTCGAGGTGGTCTTGCATCAGGGGCAGCGGTTCGCTGTCTGTGGCCTCCAGCGTCAGCAGATCGAAACCAAAGCCGCTGTCGATGTTCTCCAGCTTGCCGTCGAACAGTCTGCGCAGATGCGCGGGGTCACGGCTGGCCCGCGCCGTGGCGACCCCAAGCGCGCGCCAATCGCCGTCGATGCGGTAGATGGTCAGCCGCAACCGCCGCGCGCCAAGCTCGGCGCGGGCCAGAAGGGTGCAGAGATCCTCGACCAGCGCGGGCAGATGTGGGGCGGGGTCGATCACCGGCTCAGGTAGGCGGCTGCGGGTTATGAAATGGCGGTGGTCCGGCGGGGCGTTCAGCGGGTCGGGGGCCTTGCCGAGGGCCTTGTCGAGCAGGATCAACGGGTTGCGATCGGGCTTGAGGCTGGCAAAACGCCGCATCAGCGCGGCGCGGGACAGATCGCTGAGCGCGCCGATGGTCTTGAGGCCAAGCCGGTCCAAGAGCCGTGTGGTCTGGGTATCGAGCCGCAGGGCGGCGACGGGCAGGGGGGCGAGGGCGGCGCTCACATCCTCGGTTCCGCAGATCTGCGCGCCGGAGCCGAAGCGTGCCAGCGCCTGCGCGGCACCGGGAGTGGGGGCCATGGCGACCCGCGCGGTCAGCCCCTGTAGCGCAAAACGGCTGCGGATGTCGCGCAGCATCGCGGCCTCTCCGCCGAACAGATGGGTGCAGCCGGTCACGTCCAGCAGCAGGCCGTGGTCCTGATCCCGCGCCGTCCAAGGGCACCAGCGCCGCGCCCAATGCACTAGCCGTTGGATCAGCGCCTCATCGCCCTCCAGATCCGCAGGCTCAACATGCAGATCGGGGTGGATGGCCTGCACATCGACCACCCGCGCGCCCGCCTTGATCCCGCGCATCGTGGCGGCAGCGCTCAGCCCATGGACCACCGGCCCATGGGTTCCGTCGCGCGACAAGATGACCGGCACCTCATCCCCCGGAACGCTGCGGTATTGGGCGATCACCCGGCGCCACCGCTCCATAGTCAGCATAGGGAACCAGACGGAGACGATCCGCGGCGCGGGGGCTTTGGCCTTTGTCGGGGTCATGGGCAGCCACCCAACGTCCCGGCGCATGGCCACGCGCGCGAAACAGTTCCAAATCCCAGCGGGCCGCGCCGGGGGCCTGCGCATCGTAGGGATGGGCCTGTGAGGGCAGCGAGGAAATGCGCCACCGCATCCGCGCTGCACTCAGGCCACCGGGATCGCCGCTGCGGATGAGGTAGAGCGGCACGTTTGAGGCCTCGGCCCGAAGCGAGAGCCGTTTGGTGGCGGTGAAATCCAGCACCTCCGGTCCGCCGTGCACCTCGCCGATCACGGCAGAAAGCCCCGCACAGGCGGCCCCTTCCTCCATCGTCCAAAGCACGTCGCGCGGGTGGCTGACGGTGACCAGCAGCACCGGTTGTTCCAGCCCGAAACCGCGCAAGCTGGGCGTATAGGGTGCCCCATTCTCGCGCCGCGACAGAAAGTCCTGCACCCAAAGCACCGGCCCCTTGCCGCGCGGCAGCAGCGACAGCACGAAGGCACTGGCCGGGGCCGTGGCGAAGGCCCCCGGAAAGACATCCGTCAGCGGCGCATGTGCCGCCAGAACCCCCGGTTCGGGGGGTGTCGACGGCCGGCGCCGCGGCAGGGTAAGGACCTGCCCATATGTAGAATCGGTTGTCATGCACGACTCCATATGTTCACACTTTGTTCTGGTTATAAATCATCAATTTCGGTGCTGTCAAAGATCCTGTGACCCTTGCCGGGCGCGGGCAAAACCGCATCTAATGGGCCGAGACGACGGCAAGGGGGCCAACCGATGTGCAATCTCTATTCCCTGACCAAGGGGCAGGACGCGATCCGCGGCTGGTTCGATGGGGTCGACGACCAAACAGGCAACCTGCCGCCGATGCCCGGCATCTACCCCGACTATGCCGCCCCGGTGGTGTGCCACGGCGACGGTGGACCGGTGCTGCAGATGATGCGGTGGGGGATGCCCTCTCCGGCCTTCGCGCTCAAGGGCAAGAAGACCGACCGCGGCGTCACCAACATCCGCAACATCGCTTCGCCGCATTGGCGGCGCTGGCTGGTGCCGGAGCATCGCTGCGTCGTGCCTTTCACCGCCTTTTCCGAGCCGCTGAACCGCCCCGGCGAACGCTCGCGCCCGATCTGGTTCGCGCTTGGCGAGGACCGCCCGCTGGTCTTCTTTGCCGGGGTCTGGACGCAATGGACGAGCGTGCGAAAACTCAAGGACGGGGAGACCACGGATAACCGCTTCGGCTTCCTGACGACCGAGCCCAATGCCGAGGTCGGTGCGGTGCACCCCAAGGCGATGCCGGTGATCCTGACCACGCCCGACGAGGTGCAGGCGTGGCTCAGCGCCGAAACCGCCGACCTGCCAAAGCTGCAACGCCCGCTACCCGATGGTGCCTTGCAGGTCATCGACCCCGAGGATTAAGCCGCCTCGGCCATCATCCGTGCCGCCATCGCCAGATCAGAGCGGAACTGCGCCGTGGCCTCTTCGCGCAGCGCCGGATCCGGCACGCGCAAGAGGTAGGAGGGGTGCAGGGTGATCAGCACCGGGATGCCTTCGGGCCCCGTCTCGATCGTGCCACGGCGTTTCAGGATGCCCGTGCCCTTGCCGGTGAGGCTCTGCGCCGCCGTGGCGCCCATGGCGAGGATCATCTTCGGCTGTACCTGCGCCACCTCAGCGTTCATCCACCAGCGGCACTGGTCGATCTCGGGCGTCTCGGGGCGCTGGTGAATGCGGCGCTTGCCGCGGGCGGTGAATTTGAAGTGTTTGACGGCATTGGTGACGAAAGCCGCCTCGCGGTCGAGCCCGGCCTCTGCCGCCACGCGGTCGAACATCTGCCCGGCAGGGCCCACAAAGGGACGGCCCGCGAGATCCTCCTGATCGCCGGGTTGTTCACCGACCACCATCAGATCGGCACGGCTTGGCCCTTCGCCCGGCACGGCTTGGGTCGCATGGCAATGCAGCGGACAGCGGGTGCAGGCGCGGATGGCGGACGGAAGCTCTTCCATCGGGCCGTCCCAAGCGGATGAGAAGGCCGAAACCTGCGCCTGCACCCGGTCCATGCGCACCGGCGGCAGGGTCGGCGCCGCTTCGGCCATGGCGCGGGCGCGGGCGGGGGCTTCGGCGATCATCTGGGGGATGAAGGCGGCCTCGGGCATGTTTTTCCAGTATTTCTTGGGCATCTCGGATTGCATCGCCTTCACCATCAGGCGGGCGGGGTTAAAGATGTTCTGGAAGTAGGTGATCCAAAGCTGCTCACCCGCGTCTTCGGGCAGGTCGGGCTTGGCGTGCCCTTCTTGGAACGTGAGTTTGCCGTTCTCGAAAATGGCCGAGACATCGGGCGTCAGGATACGCCAATCCATGTCGGAAAATCGCCGCACGAAGAAATCCGCCGTGGGCTCCACCGTGTGATGCGTGGGCTCGAACCAGGCGGCGAAGCTGCGGCGCGGGGCCGCCGGGTCGCCGATCTCGCGGAAGCGGACAAAGGCCTTCATCTTGTGCTGGCAGCGGCGGACGTTTTTCTCCATCCCCCGCAAAACAGCGAGGTCGGCATCGCCCCGGTCCGACATCAGATACGGTGCGTCTTTCACGCGCCAGAGGAAGGCATAGAGCCGCGCGAAGCGTTCGGGGTCGCTGTGCCAGACGGCGGTTTCGGCCATGGAGACAAAACTGCGCGGGACCGAGACCTGTCCGCCTTTTGGCGACACACTCTCACCGCCGAACAGATCAGGCGCGGCAGCATGGTCGCCCCAGAGAATATCCTCGGGCGGGATACCTGCGGCGAGAAAACCACGCGCCGCCTCGCGCCATGCTTTCGCGGTGCCGATCGGGGGTAGGGAGACCCGCTGCATCAGAACAGGGTCAACTGTTCGGGCGGCGGCGCGAAACGTGCGCGCAGGTCGGCGCTGTCGGTCAGCCCACCGGGCGTCCAGCCGCCCGCGGTGACGAAGGCGCGGGCC
Source organism: Sulfitobacter dubius (assembly GCF_900113435.1). Classification (GTDB taxonomy): domain Bacteria; phylum Pseudomonadota; class Alphaproteobacteria; order Rhodobacterales; family Rhodobacteraceae; genus Sulfitobacter; species Sulfitobacter dubius. The sequence goes on from NZ_FOPG01000001.1 coordinate 244,672, forward strand.
TTTTTCATCGAAGCGCCCATGCGGGTCAGGTCTTCGTAGCGCAAGGACCGATGACGGCGGGCGGCGAGGATGCGGGTCACCGTTTTCACGCCAAACCCCGGCACCCGCAACAGCATTTCGCGGCTGGCGCGGTTGACGTCGAGCGGGAAGTGTTCGCGGTGCACCAGCGCCCAAGCGAGCTTGGGGTCGACCTCAAGGTCGAGATTGCCGTCGCGGGTGACGGAGGTGATCTCGTCCAGTTGGAAATCATAGAAGCGCAGCAGCCAGTCGGCCTGATAAAGCCGGTGCTCGCGTTGCAGGGGCGGGCGGATCAGCGGCAGTTTGGCGGAACTGTCGGGGATGGGCGAGAAGGCGGAATAGTAAACGCGCTTCAGCTTGTAGCTAGAGTAGAGCCGCGTCGATTGGCCCAGCACGGTGGCATCGTTGGAGCCATCCGCGCCGATAATCATTTGCGTCGACTGCCCTGCGGGCGCAAAACGCGGCGGGCGCTTGCCAGAGAAGGATTTCTCTTTGCTCGCCTCCTTGGTCATCCGCACATTCGCCATCGCGCGGCGGATCTGCTCGGGCTTCTTCTCGGGCGCATATTGCTGCACCGCGCTGTCGGTGGGCAGTTCAACGTTGATCGACAGGCGGTCGGCGAGACAGCCTGCTTCCTCAATCAACTCGGGCGAAGCGTCGGGGATCGTCTTGAGGTGGATGTAGCCGCGGAAGTTTTCCTCGTGCCGCAGCTTGCGGGCGATCTGCACCATGTCCGACATCGTCGCATCCGGTGAGCGGATCACCCCCGAGGACAGGAACAACCCTTCGATATAATTGCGGCGGTAGAATTCGATAGTGAGCTTCACCACTTCATCTACGCTGAACCGCGCACGGTCCACGTTGGACGACACGCGGTTGATGCAATAGCTGCAATCGTAGATGCAGAAATTGGTCATCAGGATCTTGAGCAGGCTGATGCACCGCCCGTCGGGGGCGTATGCGTGGCAGATGCCGCTGCCTTCGTTTGACCCCAGCCCCTTGCCATCACGCGAGTCGCGTTTGATGGAGCCGGAGGAGGCGCAGGAGGCGTCGTATTTCGCCGCGTCGCTGAGAATCGCTAGTTTTTGATCGAGTGTCTGTTTTGCCATGTGTTCTATATATGTTCTCATGGCGGGGGTGTCATTAAACTATCTTAATGCCGCGACAATCTGCGCATGGTCCCGCCTGTGCAAAGGCGCGGGCAGGGGGCGAGAGTTTAAATTGACGTAGGGAAATCTTGTCGCTACCAATTACATGCAGATACATATTATGCATATGCATGCGAAGGCGTCGGGGCAGAGATCGCGAGCTTTTGATAACAACTGGGAGACGACCATGAAAACAACGACCACGCTCAGCGCGGCGCTCTTTGCCGTGAGCACCCTTGCCACCACCAGCACCGCCCAGGCAGAGGAAATCACCCTACGCGCCGTGTCGGCCTTTACCCTTGGCACCGCTTTCAGCCGCGAATTTGAATCCTTTGTTGAGTGGATCAATGAGAATGGCAAAGGTGTTGTGCAAATCAATCTTGTCGGCGGCCCCGAAGCCGTGCCGCCCTTTGAATTGGGCAACGCCGTGCAATCCGGTGTGGTCGATATCGCCAACAACACCACCGCCTATTACCCGAACCTGCTGCCCACGGGCGATGCGCTGCATCTGGCGGAAAACACCATTCAAGAGCAGCGCGAGAATGGCTGCTATGAACTGGTCGACCGCATCCACCAAGAGCAGATGAACGTAAAATACCTCGGCCATGGCGGCGACGGCATTGGCTATCACCTTTATCTGACCAAGCCGGTCGAAGGGCCGGACCTCAGCGGTCTGACCATCCGCACCACGCCGGTTTATCAGGCGATGTTCACGCAACTGGGCGCCAATCTGGTGCGCACCGCGCCGGGCGAAGTCTATAGCGCGCTGGAACGCGGCGCGATCGACGGCTACGGCTGGCCGAGCCAAGGGGTGCTGGATCTCGGTTGGGACGAGCAGACGAAATACCGGGTCGACCCGAGCTTCTATAACGTCGACGTGAACCTGCTGGTGAACCTCGACACATGGAACGGGCTGACCGACGAACAGCGCGCCAAGCTCGAAGAGGGCGCGGCTTGGATGGAAGAGCTCAACAACGACAACGCCGACCGCAACGCGACGGAATACGCGGCGCAGGCAGAGGCGGGGATCGAGACGATCACCTTCAGCGATGCCGATGCCGAAGCTTGGACCAATGCCGCGCGTGATGCTGGCTGGGCCGCTGTCGCAGAGGTGGATGCCGATCTTGCGCAGCAGATGCGCGCCTGCATGACCAAGTGATCGCCCGATGATCTCAACATTGTTTGACCGGACACTCCGGGGGCTGGCCGTTTTCTCGGCCGGTATCCTCGGGGTGATCGCGGTGTTTATCGCGATCAACGTGGTACTGCGCAATCTCGGCTTGCCGGTGGTCTATGGCGCGCTGGATGCCATCCAATATGCGTTGATGATTGCCACCTTCCTCGGCGCGCCTTGGGTGCTGTCGATCGGCGGGCATGTGAAGGTTGATCTGATCACCAGCAACCTGTCGCAAGGCACTGCCTATGCTTTGACCCGCCTGACCAGCGCCATCGGCGCGGTGACGGCGGGGGTGCTGGGCTGGTACGGGCTGCAAGCGGTGCTGGCCTCTGCCGCACGTGGGTCGATGATCCGCACGTCTTTCGTGATCCCGGAGTGGTGGATGCTGGCCTTTGTGCCGCTGTCGCTGGCGCTTTGCACGATCATTTTTATTCGTCGTCTGCTCTATCCGGAAACGGCCGAGCGTAGTTTGAGTGGTCTTTGACATGGATTGGGGCCTGACACTGACCTTGATGCTGGGCGGATTGGCGGTTTTGCTGTTGATTGGTCTGCCGGTCGCCTTTGCCTTCATCGCCGTGACAACCGTGGGCGCGTATTTCGTGCTGGGCGGAGATCGCGGCATCCTGCAACTGGCGCGCAATTCTGCGCAATCGGTGGCGAATTTTCAGCTCGCGCCGATACCGCTGTTTATCCTGATGGGGGAAATACTCTTTCAAACCGGGGTCGCGCATCGCGCCATTGACGCGATCGAGCGGGTGGTGACGCGCATTCCGGGCCGCATGTCGGTGGTAACGATCTTTGGCGGCACGATTTTTGCAGCCCTTTCCGGCTCGACCATCGCCAATACCGCGATGCTGGGTGGCACGCTGCTGCCGGGAATGTTGAAACGGGGCTATCACCCCTCGATGGCGATGGGGCCGATCATGGCCTCGGGCGCGATTGCGATGCTGATCCCGCCCTCGGCACTGGCGGTTCTGGTGGGCTCGCTCGCGGGTATTTCCATCGCCGGGCTGCTGATCGCGGGGGTTTTGCCCGCGCTGCTGCTGGCGGTGCTTTTTGTGGCCTATGTGGTGGGGCGGAGCCTTTTGGACCCGAAGGTCGCGCCGCCTGATGTCTATGAGGAAATGTCGCTGCGTGAGCGTTGGACCCCCTTCGTGATCTATGTGCTGCCGCTGTCGGTACTTTTTGCTGTGGTCATCGGCTCGCTTCTGGCGGGGATCGCCACGCCTACGGAAAGCGCCGCCCTTGGCAGCATCACCGCCGTGATCATCGGAGCGGCCTATCGCGCGCTGAGTTGGGAGAAGATGGGCCGCGCGCTGATGGAGACGCTGAAGCTGTCGGTGATGATCCTGTTCATCATTGCGGCCAGCCAGACCTTTGCGCAGGTGCTGTCCTTTTCGGGGGCGACCAATGGGCTGATCAACGCGATCAACGCGGTCGATCCGACGCCGCTGATGGTGCTCTTGGGGATGATCGCGATCCTGCTGTTTCTGGGGTGTTTCATTGATCAGGTGTCGATGCTGATGGTCACCGTGCCGGTTTTCGTGCCTCTGGCGGGTGCGATGGAGATTAACGAACTGACCCTTGGCGTCGTTTATCTGCTGACCATGGAGATCGGTTTGCTGACCCCGCCCTTCGGTCTGCTGCTGTTTGTCATGCGCGGGGTCGCCCCGCCGGAAATTCGCATGCCGCAGATCTATGCCTCGGTGATGCCGTTCTTGCTGATCAAGCTATTTGTCTTGGCGCTGATCGTTTGGCTGCCCCAGATCGCGACATGGCTGCCCAGCCTAATGGGCCGGTAAAGACTAAAAGGGCGGCGCGGATCAGCGCCGCCCTACAAGTTATTGCCATAATTCGACATTTGCCTGCACCATGCCCTCTGCAGGGGCTTGGGTCCGCTTGCATTACCTTGCGTAATGCGTTTGTAATCCCGCGCGGGGGCAGTCTGCTTTCCCACCCCTAACACGCGAGGAGCACCGTGATGGCAAACCCCCTTTATGACACCCTGTTTGGCCGTCACGCTGGCAAGACGACAGCCTTTCTGCATCTCGAAGGCGGGGTGACATTGACCCATGCGGGGTTTCTGGGCCGTGCCGCGCGTTTCGCCCATGTATTGACCGGGCTGGGGCTGAAGCCCGGTGACCGGCTGGCGGTGCAGATCGATAAATCCGCCGATGCGCTGGCGCTCTATGCCGCTTGCGTGCAGGCCGGGGTGATCTTTTTGCCGCTCAACACCGCCTATACCGCAGACGAAGTGCGCTATTTCGTGACCGACAGCGGGGCGGCGGCCTTTGTCTGCCAGCCCGCGCGCCGAAATGAGATGGCCCCGGTGGCCAAGGCCGCAGGCTGTCAGCTTGAGACCTTGGGCACGGAGAACGATGGCAGCTTTGCGGATCGCGCCACCTCGGCTTCCGATAAATTCGAGACCGTCGCGCGGGGGGCAGATGACCTTGCGGCCTTCCTCTATACTTCCGGCACCACGGGGCGCTCTAAGGGCGCGATGCTGACGCAGGCGAACCTTTTGTCGAACGCGCAGACGCTGGCTGATCTGTGGCGCTTCACCGCGCGGGACGTGTTGCTTCATGCGCTGCCGATCTTTCACACCCATGGTCTGTTTGTAGCGACGAATGTGACGCTGGTGGCGGGGGGCGCGATGATCTTTATGCCCAAGCTCGACATCGACCGGCTGATCGACCGGATGCCCCACGCAACCGCGATGATGGGCGTGCCGACCTTCTATACCCGGCTTTTGGATGACGCACGCTTTACCAGTGAAACTGCAGCGAACATGCGGCTGTTCATCTCGGGGTCGGCGCCGCTTTTGGCCGAAACCCATGTCGATTTCGAAACCCGGACCGGCCACCGTATCCTAGAGCGTTACGGCATGACCGAGACCAATATGAACACCTCAAACCCCTATGAAGGCGAGCGCCGCGCAGGGACGGTGGGCCTGCCGCTGCCCGATGTGGAGTTGAAGATCACCGACCCCAAGACCGGCGCGATACTCCCGGACGGAGAGATCGGCAGCATTGAGGTACGCGGCCCGAATGTCTTTAAAGGCTATTGGCAGATGCCCGAAAAGACCGCGCAAGAATTGCGTGAAGACGGGTTCTTTATCACCGGCGATCTGGGGCGGCGCGATGCGGATGGCTACGTCACCATCGTGGGCCGCGACAAAGACCTGATCATCTCGGGCGGCTACAACATTTACCCAAAGGAAGTCGAACTGCTGCTCGATGACCAACCCGGCGTGCTGGAAAGCGCGGTGATCGGCGTGCCGCATCCCGATTTTGGGGAGACTGTGGTGGCGCTGCTGGTGGCGCGCAAGAATGCAGAGTTGGACCTTGATCAGATTACCGCAGATATGGCCGCATCGCTGGCCAAATTCAAGCAGCCGCGCAAGCTGATCGTGCTGCCGGAACTGCCACGCAACACCATGGGCAAGGTGCAAAAGAACGTGCTGCGCGACACCTACCGGGACTTGTTTCACACAAGTTAAGGGGCTTGGGCGGGCAGGGGGCTGTCCCCCACACCGCGATTTGTCCTGCGCGAAATCTTCACCCGCATGACCGCCACGGGTCTGCCTTGGCCGCGTAACCTGCGACAAACTGGCGTTTAATGCCCGGTTTCGCTTGAGGTATCGGGAAAATTTCTACAGAACGTGGTGACCTTTTAGTCCGCCAGATCAGGAGTTCGCGTGTCCCTCTTCCTTATCGTTGCCTTGCCCTTCTTGGGCGCATTGTTACCCGGACTGATGAATTCCGCAGGGCGTCAAGCCTGCGCCGGGGTGACCTTTATGGTGACCCTCGTGGCGCTGGTGGGCTTGCTCACGCATCTGCCTGCCGTGCTGGCGGGTGAATTGGTCACCGCGCGGGTTGACTGGATCCCGCAGCTTGGCCTGAACCTGACCTTGATGCTCGACAGTTTGGGCTTTTTCTTTGCCTGTCTGATCCTTGGCATCGGTCTGTTGATTATCGCCTATGCGCGGTCTTACCTGTCACGCGACGATCATATGGGTGAGTTTTTCACCTATCTGCTGCTGTTCCAAGGCGCGATGGTCGGTATCGTCCTCAGCGATAACGTACTGATCTTGCTGATCTTCTGGGAGCTGACCTCGCTGTCGTCCTTCCTGCTGATCGGCTATTGGAAACATCTGCCCGAAGGCCGCCAAGGCGCGCGCATGGCGCTGACCGTGACCGGCATGGGCGGGCTGGCGATGATTGGTGGCATGCTCCTGCTGGGTCAAATCGTCGGCAGCTATGACCTGAGCGTGATCTTGGAAAACCGCGAACTGATCCAAGCCTCGCCGCTCTATCTGCCTGCGCTGATCTTGATTCTCTTGGGCTGTTTTACCAAATCCGCGCAGTTCCCGTTCCACTTCTGGTTGCCCCACGCCATGGCAGCGCCAACGCCGGTCTCGGCCTATCTGCACTCCGCCACGATGGTAAAGGCGGGGATTTTCCTGATGGCGCGGATGTGGCCGGTGCTGTCTGGCACGCCCGAATGGTTCGTCATCGTCACCACAGCGGGTCTGATCACCATGGTGCTGGGCGCGGTGATCGCGCTGTTCAAACATGACCTGAAGGCGCTGCTGGCCTTTTCGACCGTTAGCCACCTTGGTCTGATCACCATGCTTTTGGGCACTGGCACGGCCTTTGGCGCGATGGCGGCAGTGTTTCACATCCTGAACCACGCGACCTTTAAGGCCGCGCTCTTTATGTCGGCGGGGATTGTGGATCACGCGGTGCATACCCGTGACATTCGGCGCTTAGGTGGGTTGCGGCATCTGATGCCGGTGACCTTTGTCATCGCCACGCTCGCGGCGCTGTCGATGGCGGGGATCCCGCTGCTCAACGGCTTCCTGTCGAAAGAGATGATGCTGGAGGAAACCCTGCACACGACGCTCTTTGACATGCCGTGGCTGGTGCCGGGGCTTGCGACCTTTGGCGCGCTCTTCTCGGCGGCCTATAGTTTCCGTCTGATCGGCCATACCTTCCTTGGCAAAGAACGTGACGACTATCCCGATCATCCGCATGATCCCCAACCCGGCCTGTGGCTGCCGCCTGCGCTGTTGATCATTCCCGTTGTGGTGATCGGCCTTGCACCTTTCCTCGCTGAGCCTTTTGTGAAGCTGGTGACGACTTCGGTCCTTGGCGGCGCGGCCGAGATGCCCTCGGCGCATTTCAAAATCTGGCACGGGCTGGGTCCGGCGCTTTATATGTCGATCATCGCCGTTGTCGGTGGCCTGATCCTGTTTGCGCTTTTCACCCCGCTGCTGCGTGTTTGGGAGGCCACGCCCCGGCCCGAGGCCAAGTCGATCTTTGACCGCATCATCGCGGCCTTTGTCGGCCTGTCGCAGGCGATTTCGCTGCGTCTGCACAACGGGGCGTTCTCGCGCTATGCCGCGATTATGGCGGTAACTGTGGTTGTGGTGGGCTATTACGCTTGGGCCACCGGCACCGTCGGGGCCGCGACCCGTGCGTTGCAGCCGACCAACGCGGTGCAGATCGCGGGCTGGTTGATGCTGGTGGCGGCGGCCTGCGGCTTGGTGTTCTTGCACCGCAACCGCCTGTTGTCGCTGATCCTGATCGGCATCGTGGGGCTGATCGTCTCGGCCGGTTTCGTCTTTTTCAGCGCGCCCGACTTGGCGATGACCCAGTTGACGGTTGAGGTGGTGACAATCATCCTGCTGCTGCTGGCGCTGAACTTCCTGCCCAACCGCACACCGATCGAAAGCAGCGTTTTGCGCCGCAGCCGCGATGTGGTGGTGTCCGTCGGTGCTGGTCTGGCGACCATGGCGCTGTCTTACCACTATCTGCTGCGCGACACTGTCGCGCCGAGCATTTCTGAATTCCACCTCGCCAACGCCTACAAGGGCGGCGGCGGCACCAATGTGGTGAACGTGATCCTCGTCGATTTCCGGGGCTTTGACACCTATGGCGAGATCATCGTGCTGGGCATCGCGGCGCTGCTGATCTACGCGCTGACCGAAACGCTGCTGTCCGGCCCAGTCCGCGCACGCCTGCTCAACCGCAAGCCGGACCAGCCGCGGGCAGGGGACCGGCACCCGATGATGATGGTGGTCATGACCCGCGTCATCATGCCGGTGGTGCTGATGGTGGGCTTCTACATCTTCCTGCGTGGCCATAACGAGCCGGGCGGCGGCTTCATCGCCGGGCTGATCGTGTCGATCGCGGTGGTGATGCAATACATGGCCAGCGGCTTTGCATGGGCATCGGCGCGGCTGCGCTATCCCTATCACGGGATCATCGGCACCGGTGTGTTGATCGCGGGGCTGACGGGCATTGGCTCGTGGTTCTTTAACAAACCCTTCCTGACCTCGGATTTTACCTATGTGCGCATCCCGCCTTTCTACAAATTTGAATTGGCCACGGCGGCGCTCTTTGACCTTGGGGTGTTCCTTGCGGTCGTTGGTGCGGTGATGTTGACGCTGGAAAGCTTCTCGCGGCTTGCGCGCCGCGCCCATGTGCCCGAGGCGGATCACCCGATGGACATCGACCCATCGCGCGAAGACAACACCAAGGCGGAGGCATAAAATGGAATTTCTCGTCGCTTCTGCCATCGGCATCCTGACGGCCTCTGGCCTGTATTTGGTGCTGCGTTTGCGGACTTTCCCCGTGATCATGGGCACCTCGCTGCTGACCTATGCGGTGAACGTGTTTCTCTTTGCATCGGGCCGTCTGACCGTAGGCGCGCCGCCGATCCTGACCGATGCTGCGCGCTACACCGATCCGTTGCCGCAGGCCTTGGTGCTGACGGCCATCGTTATTTCATTCGGCATGACCGCTGTGGTCGTCATGATCGCACTTGGTGCGTATTTGGGGGGCAATGACGATCACGTCGACGATCCCAGCACCGAGGCGGAGGAGCGCACATGACCCATTGGCTGATCCTTCCTATCGTGCTGCCCGCCTTTCTGGCACCGTTCATCGTGTTGGCGGCGCGGTATCACATCACCATCCAGCGGGTACTGTCGCTGTTTGGGGCGCTGGCGCTGGTCGTCGTCGGGCTTGGCCTCTCGGTCGAGGCATCTGACGGCACGGTGATGCTTTATCAACTCAGCGATTGGGCAGCACCCTTTGGCATCGTGCTGGTGGGCGACCGCCTGTCGACGCTGATGGTTACCCTGACCGCAGTGCTGGCGCTGTTCGTGCTGCTTTACGTTATCGGGTCGAAATGGGACGAACGCGGGCGGCATTTCCATGCGCTGTTTCAGTTCCAGTTGATGGGCATCATGGGCGCTTTCCTGACGGGCGACCTTTTCAACCTTTTCGTGTTTTTCGAAGTGCTGCTGATCGCTTCCTACGGGTTGATGATCCACGCCGGCGGTACGCCGCGTCTGCGGGCGGGGGTGCAATATGTGCTCTATAACCTCTTGGGCTCGACGCTGTTTCTCTTTGCGCTCGGGGCGATCTATGCCGAGACGGGGACGCTCAACATGGCCGATCTGGCGCAGCGGGTGGCCTTGATCGATGCAGGAGCGACCGTGGGTATCCGCATCGCAGCGGTGCTGCTCTTGATGGTATTCGCGGTCAAAGCCGCCGTGGTGCCGCTGCACTTCTGGCTGCCGTCGAGCTATGCCGAAGCGCCCGGCCCGGTGGCGGCGCTTTTCGCCATCATGACCAAAGTCGGCGCCTATGCGATCATCCGCGTCTATACGCTGATCTTCCCGCCCGAACTGGCCGCCACGGCGGACCTGCACACCATATGGCTGCTGCCTGCCGCGCTGCTGTCGCTGGCGCTTGGCATGATCGGGGTGCTCGCGGCCAAGCAGTTGGACCGTATGGTGGCGTTTTCCGTCATCGGGTCGATGGGCATGGTGATGATCTCAATCGCGCTGTTCACGCCCGAGGGGATCGCGGCAGCCCTTTACTATATCGTGCATTCGACATTGGCCGCGGGCGCGCTGTTCCTGATCGCCGATCTGGCGCGGGCAGGGCGGGACAACCTTGATCTGACGGCACAACCGCAGGTGGCGGGGGCCAAGCTGACCTCGGCCCTGTTCTTTGTCGCGGCCATCGCCATGGTCGGCGTGCCGCCGCTTTCGGGCTTTGTCGGTAAGCTGCTGATCATGGACGCCGCCACGCAGAGCGGGCTTTGGGTCTGGATCTGGGCCGTGATCTTGGGCGCGAGCCTTTTGAGCCTCGTCGGTTTTGGCCGCGCGGGCAGCGTCGTCTTTTGGAAGTCCCGTAGCGTCGCGCCCGAAGAGGGGGCCACCCCAGCCGAGGCGCCATCTGCGCTGAGCTATGTCGCGGTCGGCGGGCTGTTGGCCCTTCTGGTGGCGCATACGCTGATGGCGGGCCCGGCCACGCAATATGCCATGGCGATTTCAAATCAATTGTTCGGCCCAGAGCGTTACCTGACCACCGTGTTGGAGACCCCCGGCAAGTTGTCGGACGGCAAAGAGGAGGCCCATTGACATGATGCGACCTATCCGTTGGCTTTTGCCGCATCCGTTTCTGACCCTGCTGCTGACTGTCGTCTGGATTCTGCTGCAAAATGAATTCAGCGCTGGCATGGCGGTCTTTGGCCTGATCCTTGGGATCGTGATTCCGGTTCTGACCGCGCGTTGGTGGACCGACCGGCCTCACCGCATCCGCCCGATGCGCATGATCGCCTATGTGGCGCTGGTTCTGTGGGACATCATCATCGCCAATATCCAAGTGGCATGGATCATCTTGACCAAATCCAACGCCAGCATGTCGCCCGCTTGGGTTGTTGTGCCGCTTGACCTCAAAGAGCCGGAAGCCATCAGCATCCTAGCAGGGACCATCACACTGACCCCCGGCACCGTGTCGGCGGATCTGTCAGCCAACGGCCGCTACCTGCTGGTACACGCGCTTGACGCCACCGACCCCGATGCGGTGCGCGATGACATCAAAGACCGCTATGAACGCCGCTTGAAGGAGATCTTCGTATGACCCAAGCAAGTGATTTTCTGACCCTCACGCTTTACGGTGCGCTGACGCTGGTCGCCATCGCCCAGTTCATGGCGATGATCCGGCTGTGGATCGGCCCCGGCACCGGGGACCGCATTCTGGCGCTGGACACGATGTTCATCAACGCCATCGGCATCATCGTGCTTCTGGGCATCCTGCAGGGCACGCAGATCTATTTCGAGGCGGCGCTGATCATCGCCATGCTGGGTTTCGTCTCGACCGTGGCCTATGCCCGGTTCGTCTTGCGCGGAGATATAATCGAATGAGCCTCGACATCATCGCCACCTATGCCGTCGCTGTGTTGCTGATTATCGGCAGTTTCTTTGTCGTCGTCGCCGGGATCGGCCTGCTCAAGCTGAACGACCCGATGACCCGGCTGCACGCGCCGACCAAGGCTGCCACATTAGGCATCGGCGCCTATCTATTGGCAGCAATGGTCAGTTCCTTCCTGTCGGGATCGGGATCGCTGCATGAGTTGCTGATCATGGCCTTTATCTTTGTCACCGCGCCCGTTTCGGCCAATTTTATGGCCAAGGCGAATATCCACCGCCGGGACTGCCTGCCCAATCCGCCTGAATTGCCGGATGGGGATACTTGGGCCACGCTTAACGTGCCGGAAGAAGACCGCGAAATCGAAGAAGCACCGCCCAACGCTTGAGCCCCAGCGGCAAGGGGCAGATTCATTTCAAACTGTTACGATGGTGGAAACCTTTTCCTGCCAGCATAGGTTAATGGGCGGCGTCGCCCAACCGAAGCTGACCGAAAGGAGCCCGCCAAATGCGTCTAACTGCCATCCTGCTAATGCTGATCCTACCTCTTGCGGCAGCGGCCCAAGACCGTGTGGCGATGGTGATCGGCATGGCCGCCTATGAAGGCGCTGCGGTACCCGACGGACCACGCGAGGATGCCGCCGCCCTGACTGCCGCGCTTGAGGGGCAGGGATTTGATGTTACCACGCTGATTGATGCTGAAAGCGGGGCGCTTAAAAAAGAGCTTTCTGATTTCGCTTTTCAGGCGGAAACGGCGGATATCGCCGTGATCTATTATGCAGGTCGCCGGATCGCCTCGGGCGGGGAAAGTTATCTGATTCCAGTTGGTGCGCCTATGGCCCCGGCCTCTGCGCTTCGGGGCGAGGGGGTGGCTTTGCCAGCGCTGCTGCGCGCGGTGGGTAAGGCGCGCCAGATACGGCTCGTGGTGCTCGACAACTGCCATGCAGCCCCGCTTCGGTCGACATCGTCGCTGCCCCCGCCAGAGCCGCGCCAAGGCACGTTGGTCATCACATCCGGCGAGGTCGGATTTTGCGATGACAGCGGTCAAAGCCCGAGCATTTTCGCGGCCACATTGGCCGACGCATTGGCAGAACCAGAGGTAGAGATAGGCACCATGTTGGACCGATTCCGCGCCGATCTGCGCAGCCGTAGTGGTGGCAGGCTTTCTGTGCGCCGCTTTGGACGGCTGAACCCCATCCCGACCTTTATCGGCGGGGGCGAGCAGGCAGACGGATCAAACGGGCCGCGCCCCGCATGGTCGAGCCTGAGTGATGACCAAGCCGCAGATTTGGCGGGTTTTGCACAGCGGGGGGATACCCGATCTCAGCTTGGACTGGCTGCGATCCTGAGCGATAAGGACGACCCGCGGTATGACCCGCAAACCGCTGCGGAACTCCTTAAACGGGCCGTGGCAACCGGATCGCCCGAGGCGCGATTTCAACTGGCGCAGCTTTACGAACAGGGTCTGGGCGTTGCACAGGATCAGGGGCGTGCCCTTCAGCTTTACCAAGCAGCGGCCGAACGGGGGCATGCTGCTGCTCTGAACGATTTGGGCTTCATTTATCTACAGGGCGCATTGGGGCAGCAGGCCAACTCCGAACTGGCGCTGGATTATTTTCATCGCGCAGCCGATAGGCGACACCCGGCGGCCATGTTCAACTTTGCCGCGATGATCGACGATGGCAAAGTGTCTGGACGTGGGCCGGCGGATGCGGCGCTTTATCTTTATCGCTCGCTGCGGGCGGGGGACGGCACCCTGCTGGGGCTGATGCATGATGAGCCCAAACTGTTCAACAGCGAGACCCGCAAAGCCCTGCAACGCAAGCTTTCGGATTTCGGGTTCTATGAAGGTGCGATCGACGGGCTATATGGTGCCGGAACCCAGGCCGCAATCCGTGCGGCCTTCGGCGTGGCTCCAGAGGGACCACAGGAAGAAGTCCCTGAAACCATTGGGGAAACACAAGAGGATAAGCCGGCAGAAGCGCTTGTGTCAGACCCTGCCCCTTCTGAGGGGACGGCTCCCCAAGAGCGCGCCACTTCAGCCGAAGAACCCCCTGAAATAGACGCCGAGCCTGAGCCCGGCGCGGATGAAAATGTCACCCCGGTTCTACGCCCCAAACAGGCCGCGCGGGGGTGAGTTTTGAAACAAGTAGTATTGCTTTTTGCCCTCCACTAAGTTGGCAAAATTAATCCGGTTGCAATATTGCGGCCGATGGCTTTTGATTGGCGCATCAGTCAATAAAAACTTCTCTGGGGAGAACACCAATGAAAAAACTGCTTATGACATCCGCTCTGGCGACGGTCGCCGCGACCTCGCTGGCCGCTGCTGAATGCAACGAAGTCACCTTCTCTGACGTGGGCTGGACCGACATCACAGCGACAACCGCCGCCGCCTCTGTTGTGCTGGACGCGCTTGGCTATGATACCGAGACCAAGATCCTTGCCGTGCCAGTGACCTACACCTCCATGGCGTCGGGCGACATCGACGTGTTTCTGGGCAACTGGATGCCCACCATGGAAGGCGACATCGCGAAGTACCGCGAAGAGGGCAGCGTCGACACCGTGCGCGCCAACCTTGAAGGCGCGAAGTACACGCTGGCTGTGAACAAAGCCGCCGCCGACATGGGCATCAAAACCTTCGCCGACATCGCCGCCAACGCGGATGCGTTGGAAGGTGAAATCTATGGCATCGAGCCCGGCAATGACGGCAACCGTCTGATCCAGTCGATGATCGACGAGAATGCATTTGATCTGGGCGAGTTTGAGGTCGTTGAATCCTCCGAGCAAGGCATGCTGGCCCAAGTGCAGCGTGCCACCCGCAAAGAAGAGCCCGTTGTCTTCCTCGGTTGGGAACCGCACCCGATGAACGCCAACTTCGATCTGACCTATCTGGAAGGCGGCGATGACTACTTCGGCCCCGATCTGGGTGGTGCAACAGTCTATACCAACACCCGCGCCGGTTTTGTTGAGGAATGCCCGAACCTTGGCAAATTCCTGAACAACCTCGAGTTCACGCTGGCCATGGAGAATGAGATCATGGGTGCGATCCTTGATGACGGCGAAAAGCCGGAAGAGGCGGCCGCCGCTTGGATCAAAGCGAACTCCGACGTGCTGGGCACTTGGCTGGACGGTGTGACCACCGTCGACGGTGGCGATGCGATGGAAGCTGTCGCTTCGCTGAAGTGATCATCGCGATATGATGGAAAAGACCCGCCCCAACGCGATGGGGCGGGTCATTCTCATGCGCAATTCTCCAATCCTGAAGGACTGACATGGACTGGCTGACAGAAAACAAGATCCCCGTGGCCGATGTGGCCGAAGACGCGCTGGATTGGTTGCAAACGAACGGGGCGTGGTTCTTTGACGGGCTGTCGGACCTGATGGAACGGCTGATCGAGGCGATCCTCTGGGTGCTGCAAACCCCGCATCCGCTGATCCTGATCGCCGTCTTCGCCGCGATCACTTGGGGCATCCAGCGCAACTGGAAAACCGTGGCCTTTGTGGTGCTGGGTTTCCTGTTCATCCTCAACCAAGACTACTGGGAAGAGACGATGGAGAGCCTGACGCTCGTGCTCTCGGCCTGTGTGGTCTGTATGGGCGTGGGCGTGCCGATTGGTATCGCCGTGGCGCATCGGCCCCGGCTTTATGCATGGGTGGCCCCGGTCTTGGACCTGATGCAGACGCTGCCGACTTTCGTCTATCTGATCCCTGCGATTGTGTTCTTCGGTATCGGCATGGTGCCGGGGCTGATCGCCACGGTGATCTTCGTGCTGCCCGCGCCGATCCGGTTGACGCAATTGGGCATCTCTTCGACCCCCAAGGCGCTTTTGGAGGCCGCGCAGGCCTTTGGTGCCAAACCGCGCCAGACACTGTGGAAGATCGAGCTGCCCTATGCGCTGCCGCAGATCATGACGGGTCTGAACCAGACCATCATGCTGTCGCTGTCGATGGTGGTGATCGCCGCACTTGTCGGGGCAGATGGCTTGGGCGTGCCGGTGGTGCGTGCCTTGAACCAAGTGAACACAGGCTTGGGATTTGAATCCGGGTTGGTGATCGTCGTCGTGGCGATCATGCTCGACCGTATCCTGCGGGTGGGACGGAAATGAATAAAGCAGTAGAATTCGACAACGTATCCATCGTCTTTGGCGACAAGCCTGAAAAGGCTCTGCCGCTGATGGACGAAGGCCAAAGCCGCGCCGAGATTGAATCGGCGACGGGGCAGGTGCTGGGCGTGCATGACTGCTCGCTCACCGTTGAGAATGGCGAAATCCTCGTGCTGATGGGGCTTTCGGGCTCGGGCAAGTCGACGCTTTTGCGCGCGGTGAATGGGCTCAACCCAATGGTGCGCGGCACGGTGCATGTGCATGAGGAAAACTGGTCTTGCGACATTCATGCTAGCAATGCCGCCGAGCTGCGCCGCGTGCGCCGGGAATGCGTGTCGATGGTGTTTCAGCAGTTCGGCCTGCTGCCATGGCGCACGGTGCGCGACAATGTGGCGCTTGGGTTGGAACTGTCGAATGTCCCCAAGGCCGAGCGGTTGGAGCGGGCAGAGCGGCAGTTGAAACTGGTGAGCCTCAGCGATTGGGCCGACCGCAAGGTGGGCGAGCTTTCGGGGGGGATGCAGCAGCGTGTGGGCCTTGCCCGCGCCTTTGCCACCGAAGCGCCGATCTTGCTGATGGATGAGCCATTCTCGGCGCTCGACCCGCTGATCCGCACGCGGCTGCAGGATGAGCTGTTGGACCTGCAGCGCGAGTTGAATCGTACGATCATCTTCGTGAGCCACGACCTTGATGAAGCCTTCAAGCTGGGCGGGCGCATTGCCATTATGGAAGGCGGGCGGATTGTGCAGATCGGCACCCCGCGTGAAATCTTCTCGAACCCCGCTTCGGACTATGTGGCGGAGTTCGTGGCCAATATGAACCCGCTGGAGGTTCTGACCGCGCGCGACGTGATGGGCGCGGATGATGGTGCTGCCACCCAAGGCGAGACCACAGCCGAGACCCCGGTGCGCGAATTGATGGACCGTCTGCGTGGTGCCGATGCCGCGATTGCCGTCATGGAAGACGGCGCTCAGATCGGGACGGTCACCGCGCATAGTATCGTGGACCGTCTCAAAGCCTAGGCTTTGGTCTGACTTGAACGCAAAAAGGCGCCGCCCAGATTGGCTGGGCGGCGCCTTTTTGTATCTAGAGCGATGGTTAGGACGCCGTGGCCGTGCCAAGCGTCTTTAGTATCGGACAATCGGGACGATCGTCCCCTGCGCAATTATGGACCAGCGTGCTCAGCGTGTCGCGCATCTCTTGCAGGCCGCTGATCTTGGCTTCGATCTGCGCCAGATGCTCTTCGGCAATCGTGCGCACGTCGGCACTGGCGCGGTTCTTATCCTCCCAAAGCGCCAGCAGGTTGCGGCAATCCTCAATGCTGAACCCCAAGGTTCTGGCGCGGCCCAGAAAGGAGAGCTTGTGCATCTCGCTTTCCCGGAAGGCACGGTAGCCGTTCGCGTCGCGCAGCGGTTTGACCAGCCCGATATCCTCGTAATAGCGGATGGTTTTCGGCGGCAGGCCCGTGTGTTGTGAGACTTCTCCAATGTTCATAATGCGCTCCTATTCTGCGGCCACGGGGGCGGCGGCCCGTGGTTCTTTTTCTGGGGTGGCGTTTTCGGCCAAGGGGGCTGCGATCCAGCGCAGGCGCAGCGCGTTGCTGAGGACGAAAACGCTCGACAATGCCATCGCCCCGGCGGCCAGCGCGGGCGACAAGAGCCAGCCGGTCAGCGGATAGAAGGCACCCGCCGCCACCGGGATCAGCAGCACGTTATAGCCAAAGGCCCAAAAGAGGTTCTGACGGATATTGGCCATGCTGCGCTGGCTCACATCGATGGCATTGACCACGCCGCGCAGGTCGCCCGACATCAGCACCACATCTGCGGCCTCAATCGCCACATCGGTGCCGGTGCCGATGGCAAGCCCCACATCGGCCTGCGCCAAGGCAGGTGCATCGTTAATGCCGTCGCCAACGAAGGCGATGCGGTTGCCGCCCTCTCTCAACTTGTCGATGGCGGCCACTTTGCCATCCGGCAGCACTTCGGCGACGACCCTATCAATGCCCAGTTGCGCCGCGATAGCGTCTGCGGTGCCCCGGTTGTCACCAGTGATCATCGCTACATCAAGACCAAGGTCGTGCAGCCCCGCGATGGCTTCTGGCGTGCCGGGTTTGATCGGATCGGCCACGGCGATCACAGCGGCGAGTTTCCCGTCCAAAGCGGCATAGAGCGGGGTTTTCCCGGCCTTCGCCATCTCTGACGCGATCCGCCCGGTGTCGCACAAACCAATCCCGTCGCGAATCATCAGGCGGTCCGCACCCAAGGTAACCTTACGGCCCATGACCGTCGCGCTGACGCCAAAACCAGTGTGGGATTGGAAGTCGCTGACCTCGCCGGGCACAGGGCCCGCAGCTTCTGCCCGCCGCAGGATCGCTTGGGCGATGGGGTGTTCCGAGCGCGCCTCGACCGCGCCGATCAGGGGCAGCACCTCATCTTCGGTCAGGTCGTCCATCAGCACCAGATCGGTGAGTTCGGGCTTGCCCTTGGTCAGCGTGCCGGTCTTGTCCAGCGCCACGGTCTTGACGCCTTGCAGGCTTTGCAGCGCATCGCCCTGACGGAAGAGCACGCCCAATTGCGCCGCGCGTCCGGTGCCCACCATGATGGAGGTCGGTGTGGCCAGACCCATCGCACAGGGGCAGGCGATGATCAGCACCGCCACCGCCGCCACCAAGGCGTGGCTGAGCGAGGGGCCGAAGGCGAGCCAGACCCCAAAGGTCACCAGCGCCACGGCAATCACGGCGGGAACGAACCACAGGGTGATGCGATTGACCAAGTCTTGAATGGGCAGCTTTGCACCTTGCGCCTCTTCGACCATGCGGATGATCTGCGCCAGCATCGTGTCGCCGCCGACTTTGGTCGCGCGAAACGTAAGGCTGCCGGTGCCATTGACCGTGCCGCCGACAACCTCTGTGCCCATGGCTTTCTCAACCGGGACAGGCTCGCCCGTGATCATGCTTTCATCGACGTAGGATTGGCCCTCGACAACTACGCCGTCGGTGGCGATCTTTTCGCCGGGACGCAGGTGGATGATGTCGCCCGCAATGATTTCATCAATGGGCAGTTCAATGACCGCGCCGTCCCGTTCGACCCTTGCGCTGCTGGCGCGCAGGCCCATCAGTTTGGCAATCGCCGCCCCGGTGCGCCCCTTGGCGCGGGCCTCAAGATAGCGGCCCAGCAAGATCAGCGTCACAATCATTGCCGCGGCTTCGAAATAGACCACGCGGCTGCCTTCCGGCAGTAGTCCCGGCGCAAAAAGGGCGGTCACCGAAAAGAGCCACGCCGCCCCTGAGCCGAGTGCCACCAGCGAGTTCATATCCGGCGCGCCTTTCAACAAGGCAGGCAGACCCTTGCTATAGAAATGTCGTCCGGGCCAAGCCAAAACGAGGGTGGTTAGGGCAAACTGAACGAACCAACTTGTCGCCATCCCGATGTTTTCAGCGATCCAAGTGTGGAACGCCGGGATCAGGTGGCCGCCCATTTCAAGCAAAAAGACGGGTAGGGTTAATAAGGCTGCCAGTACGGTCATTTGTCGGAGGTGCGTCGCCTCTGCTTCCTTTCGGGTTGCCGCATCGGGGCTGCCTGCATCTTGCGTGTCGACGGCTGCGAGATAGCCTGCCTGCGCCGCTGCATCATGCAGGGTGGACAGCAGATTTGCGTCCTCCAAAACCTCGACTTGGGCCTCTTCGCTGGCAAGGTTGACGGAGGCCGAGATCACGCCCGGCACCGCAAGAAGGGCCCGTTCCACACGGCCCACGCAGGACGCGCAGGTCATATTGGACAGCCTCAAACGATGCGTAGCCGTGCGGGCAGGGTAACCTGCCTGTCTCAATGCAGCCGCGACTTTTGCCGCATCGAACCCCGGTGCCGTCGCGATCCGCACATTTTCTGCCGCGAGGTTCACCCGCACATCGTGCACCCCGTTAACCGTGTTCAGCGCCTTTTCCACCCGTCCAACACAGGACGCGCAGCTCATGTTTTGCACGCCAAAAGTGAGTGTATCTGTCTTGTCCATTTCGGGCTCTCTTTTCGTTGTTTTCCCAAAAATGGGGTTTCCAGTTGCTGGAAGGTCAAGGCCTAAACCTGAAAAAGATTGCGGGGGCAGAAAGGATTGCGAATCATTGTGAATGATCTGCTGAACCCCACAAGATCTGCGCCAGGCCATGCAGTACTTTGGAAAATGCTATCTATTCTTTTGAGTAAGCGCTCTGCCCATCGCGCCGCCACTATGGCTTGAAGCATATCTTAATACCTTCCTGCGCAACTGATCCCAACTCGCTTTGTCGGTAGGCTGTTTCAAAAGTAGTGGGCATAGAAATGCATTTTAAGTTTCATCTGATTGGTCTGTTCTTGACGCGCATTCTGCAGGGGGTGGCCGTCAGTCTCCGCTGGTGCGTTTTAAAAGCGCCCCTGCTGCGGTTGATCTTTGCCACGCTTTTGTCGCTCTTGCCGCTTTCGCTGGCGACACGGGCCGCGCTTGCGCAGCAATTGATCCTTAACCCTGTTGGTTTGCCCGCCGTGGTTGGCGCCGGGGTTGGGGAGCGGGCATTGTGGTCCAACGCGGGCACTGTCGGCGGTGTCGCTGTCGATATCGTGGCCGAGATGGCCTTCGCGGGCCGGGACCATGTATTCACCACCGGTAATGGACAGATCCAGATTACGTCGAGGGGGCAAGATCCACATTTTGTGGATTTTTACCTCTATGAGGCGGGTACCCATAACCTCACGACCAACTCCGGCGGCGTGCCAGTGGTGGCCGATGTTTTCTTTCAGATCAATGACATTGACGGGCCACTGAACGAGCAGGTTTATGTGAATATCTGCGAAGGCTCGGTCGAATTCGTCCGGATTGACCGAGGTGCAACAACCTATCGCGGCTATATCGAAGGGCCGGATGCGAACCTTGGGACGGAGGTTTTCTACCTCGCTGGAGATCGTCCTTATAGCAACCAACCGGTGTCCGGGCTTGAGATTTTCTACCCGCAGGTCTCCACTTTCAACTTTGGCCGTACCGCGAACAATGGCTTCCTCGTGCTGCTTTCCAATCCGACCTATGATGAAGCGCAGACCTATGACCTTCAATGCGGCGACTTCAAAGCGCCGCTGTTGCAGGACGATCTAAAAGAGCAGGTCTTGGGGGAGCCGGTCGTGGTGAACATCTTGTTCAACGACAGTGTCGCGACCGAAAACAACAATGCCCCTGCCAATAATTCCGGTGAGCCGAGCGAATACGCCAAACAGGCCATTGACCTGATTCCTCCGACCGGCGCGCTGAATGTCGTAACCGATTCCCAAGGGCACCGCGTTGGATTTGAGGTGCTGGGCGAAGGGACATGGAGCTATGACGACCTAACCGGAGAGCTGACCTTTACGCCCTTCGCGGCCTTCTTTGCAGCGCCGACGCCGATTAATTATCGTTACCAATCACCCATCATCCTACCCAGTGAACCGCAGGCCTATTCCGCCCCTGCGGAGGTCTCGATCGATGTGGGATCTGTCGGTCTGCTAAAGTTGGCGCAATTGGTGGATTTAAACTTGAACGGCTATGCCGATGCAGGCGAAACGATTGCTTATGTCTTTACGGCTGAGAACTTTGGCAATGTCGATCTGACCAATGTGCAACTGCAAGAGACGCAGTTCAGCGGCAAAGGGGTACAGCCCGTCATCACCTTTCAGGCTGCGACATCCTTGTCCCCCGAAGGCACGCTTTTGGTCGGTGAAAGGGCCGTCTATACCGCGACCTATACGCTGGTGCCCGAAGATCTGGACACCACGATTACAAACCAAGCAGAGGTGACAGCCCAGACGCCGGGTGGAACAAATGTGTCTGATCTGTCAGACTCGGAAAATCCCGGCGATGGGGATGGCACCCCCTCAAACGGCCCAGGTGAAGGGCGCGATGATCCGACGACGATCTACGCTGGCTCTGGTCCTGATCGGGGCGATGCGCCGATCACCTATGGCGACCCCCAGCATGCCGACACCGCCCAATATTGGATTGGTGCGCTCAACGGTGATGGGGACGGTTCGCCGCAGCATTCCATTGATGGGTCCGGCGATGATCTAGACGGCACAGACGACGAAAGCGAAGAGGCATTTCCCCAGCTTTACGGGGATCTGACCCGCACGGTGACCGTGGCCGTGAATGAGCCTACGCCCGGCAACGGATATCTTCAGGCATTCGTTGATTTCGGCGGAGATGGCATCTTCGTTGGCGATCAGGTTGCGACCAATATCCAAGATGGCGGCCCGCAGGACCTTGACGGAGCGGTAAATGGTCAGATTTCCTTCCCAGTAAGCGTTCCGGTGACAGCCGTGCTGACGCCGACATTCGTCCGCTTGCGCTGGTCCTCGGCGATTGGGCTGGATGCCATCATTGCTGCCCCGGATGGGGAAGTCGAAGACTATGGCATTACCATCAAGACACCGCCTGACGCCGACCGTGGCGATGCCCCGGCGAGCTATGGCGATCCGCAGCACATCATTGAAGGCCCCGGCGCACCAGAAATCTATCTGGGGAACAATCCGCCGGATATTGATCTGCTGCCGCAAAACTCGGTTGGGGCCACGGGCGATGATGTTAATGGATCGGATGACGAAGACGGGGTAGTTTTGCCGCAGTTCTATCGTGGCGGGCTGGCGGAGATTACAGTTACTGTCAGCGATCTAAGCGGCGCAGCGAGATCGTCTTATCTGCAAGCGTTCATCGATTTCAACGGGGATGGCACCTTTGCGCAAGCCGGGGAACAGGTGGCCCTGAATCTGCAAGATGGCGATTTGCTTGATAAGGATGGCTCAACCAATGGGTCGATCCTTTTCGAGGTGGCGGTGCCGGCCAATGCCACGACCTTGCCAACCTATGCCCGTTTCCGCTGGTCAACAGACACTACAGGGCTTGTCACCGCCTTTGAGGGAGAGGTGGAAGACTATCAACTTATCATTTCCAACGATCCGCCGCCTTTGACCTGCGATGCATCACTTTACGCGGTGGTCGATAGCCCTTCGGCCCTCGTGCGAATGACTTTTCGAGATAGTGGCGGCAGCTATTCAACAACCGTGGATTCCTCAGGCTCTATCGGGGCTAACCGGGATGGGGCATGGGGGTATAACGCGCTGGATGGCTATATCTATGGCGTGGATCAGGGCACCCGTAGGCTCTACCGGATCGACGGTGCGGGTAACATCACCAACTTCGGCGATATTTTCGGCGCGAGTGCTGCGCGCAATGCGGGCGATATTCTGCCCAATGGTCGAATGATCTATGAAGCGGGCGCGACCACATGGCAGATCGTGGATTTGACCAATCCTGCCGCGCCTGTTGCCGTAGGGCAGATAAGTCTCAACATCAGCGTTAACCCGGACGATATCGCCTACAATCCAGTTGACGGCATCATGTATGGGATTGATCAAAACTCAGGCTTTCTGTTCCGCGCCGCGGTCAATAACGGCGCCCCGAGTAATGTGACACCCCAAGCAATTGGACCGGCTATCTATGCTGGCGTATTCGATGCGCTCTGGTTTGACGGCGACGGTAGGCTTTATGGCTACTCGAACACCACCAACAACCTTTTCGTCATTTCCACTACCACGGGTGCGGCGCAGTTAATCTCAACCGTCGCCTTTGACGAAGGTGGGCGCAGCGATGGCATCTCTTGCCGGGGGCCAGCACCAATCCCCTTGGGCGGGATTTCGGGCAATATCTATGAGGACGCAGATGCCTCTGATGTAAGGGACAATGGTGAGACCAATCTCGGGGCGGGCGTGGGCATTTCGATCTATGACGATAACGGCACGCCGGCCAATATCGCAGATGATGTGTTTCTTGTCACGACCGACACGGCGGCCGATGGGACATATGCGGTGGGCGACCTTCTGGTCAGCACCACCTACCGCGTTGCGCTTGATGAGGCTGACCCTGATCTGCCTTCTGGGGCGACAATCGGCACGTCAAATCCACTGATCGGGGTTGGGGTTTCAGGCAATAGCTTCACCACTGACCAAGACTTCGGATTTGACCCGGCGGGCAGTGACCTTGAGCTCAGCAAGATCGCCGCTGCAACCGGCACCACGACGCCGATCACCAACGTATCAGAAGGCGACACGATTGACTGGATCATCACAATCACCAATGTCAGCGGTGGCTCACCTTCTGGTGTGAAAGTAATTGACCAGATTCCCAGCGGATTTGCCTATGTCTCTGACGATGCGCCGTCGACTGGGGATACGTATGATCCCGACACCGGATTGTGGTTTGTGGATGAATTGCTCAGTGGGACCAGCGAAACCCTCACTATCACGACCACCGTGCTTGGCAGCGGTGACTTCACCAATCAGGCCGAAATCATCTATAGTTCTCTGCCGGACCCGGACAGTGATCCAACCACCGGGCCGTTGACCGACGACCTTTTCGACCAACTGCCCGATGATGACGAAGCATCTTATTCCGTGAACCTCGTCACCGGAGAGCGGATCATGTCGGGCCGTGTCTTTATTGACAATGGGGCAGGCGGCGGCACCGCGCATGATGCTTTGCTGAACGGCAGCGAAGGCGGGGTGTCATCGGCGGTTTTGGAAATTCTAGACAGCGGTGGCGCGGTGCTGGCGACACCTGGCGTGGCGACGGACGGTACATGGAGCTATGGTCTCTCAGGCGCCTACAATGGGGAAATCACGATCCGCGCAATTCCGGCCAATGACTACCGCGCGATATCTGAGGCAACGACCGATCTGCCCGATCTTGTTAATACCAACCCGCATGATGGTGAATTCACTTTTACGCCCGAAGCCTTTGGCAATCGCATGGGGTTGGACATTGGACTTCTGAAACTGCCCAGCTTGACGAATGACCGGACAACGACCGTCGCACAGGGCCAAGTGGCAACCTTACCGCATATCTATACCGCCACGTCTGAAGGGCAGGTGACATTCTCCTACGCAGGTGCCACTTCGACACCGACCGGTGCCTTTAGCGCGGCGCTCTATCAAGACGTCGGTTGTGACGACAGTCTGGATGGGCCAATCACCGGCCCCATCGCAGTCACCACCGGGCAAACCATCTGCATCGTATCGCGTGTTTCTGCAGGCTCGGGCGCTGGGCAGGGCAGCACCTATGTCTATCAGGTTCTGGCGGCGACGGCGTTCGCCCGCACCACGGTGACAAGTTCTGCCGGCAATACCGATGAAATCTCTGTCGGGGGGCAGTCCACACAGATCGAGCTGCGCAAAACGGTTGAGAATGAGACCCAAGGGACGGTTGAAGGCACCACTAATCTTGGCGGAGTAAATGATATCCTGCTCTACCGGATTTATCTGCGCAACAATGCGATCACGCGGGCGTCGAACGTAAAGATCTATGACATGACCCCGCCCTATACGAGCCTGTCTGAACCCATTGTCGACCCGCAGCAGGTTTCGCCCAACCTTAACTGCAATCTGGTGCGCCCTGCGAGCAATGTAGCAAACTATGCAGGCGCGATTGAATGGAATTGCATAGGTGAGATGTTACCAGGTGAAACCGGCGCGGTGCGGTTCCGGGTTGGGATACAGTAGATCGACTGGACGTTAGCCGGGGCGCTTTATGCCCCGGCGCATCCGCGCTTAGCCCACATCGCGGGCCAAGCGCAGACCCATCATTTGCCAGCGCTGATGGGGGTAGAAAAACGTTCGGTAGCTGGGGCGCAGTTGATCCTTTGGCGTGGCACAAGAACCGCCGCGTAGCACCCGCTGATTGACCATGAACTTACCGTTGTATTCGCCCAATGCGCCCTCAGGTGGCCGGAAACCGGGGTAGGGGCCAAAGTCAGAGGCGGTCCATTCCCAAACGTCGCCCCAAATGCCTTTGCCCGGCAGGGGCCGCAGCGCGCCGAGGTCATTCGCATCGCCCATCAAATTACCGCTGATCGGCACATCGCAAAACGCGACCTCATGTTCTGCCTCGGTGGGTAAACGGCCTCCGGCCCACCGCGCAAAGGCCTCTGCCTCATAATAGCTGACGTGCACAACCGGCGCATCAAGGGCAACGGGTTGCGCCCCACGCAGGCTAAAGGTCCACCATGTGCCGTCCTGCGGCCACCAATAGAGCGGATGCTCCCAGCTTTCGCGCTGCGCCACCGCATGGCCTTCCATCAGCCACAGCCGCGCATCACTATAGCCGCCATCCTCCATGAAGGCGATCCATTCACGGTTGGTCACTGGGCGGTCAGCGATTTCAAACGGGTCCAGCCACACCTTGTGCCGCGGCCCTTCGCAATCATAGGCAAAGCCGCGCCCCTCATGGCCAATCTTAATCAGCCCGCCTGCGTGTCGGGTAAAATTCAACGGGGTTTCATCGGTCACCGCCAGCGGCTCGGGGTCTTTATAGGTGGGCAAAAGAGGGTTGAAGCTCAGCCCATGCAACAGGTCGGTGATCAAAAGCTCTTGGTGCTGCATTTCGTGGTGGCAGCCCAGTTCCACCAGTTGCGCGATCTCATCCGTGTCGGCGCGGTTGGCATTCATCAGGTCGTTCAAGCTGTTTTCCACATGGTCGCGATAAGCCCGCACAGCATCTCCGTCGGGGCGCGACACCAGCCCCCGTTTGTCGCGGGCATGGCGGGGCCCGGCTTGCACGTAGTAGGAATTGAAAAGCAAGGCGAAACGGTCATCGGGCGACATGTACTCAGGCAGCCGAGGTTTGAGGATGAATTCCTCAAAGAACCACGTCGTATGGGCCAGATGCCATTTGACCGGCGAGGCGTCCTCCATGCTTTGCAGCATCATATCTTCAGGACATAGCGGCGCTGCCAAGGCCTGCGTCCGGCTGCGGGTGGCGGTAAAGAGGTTCAAAGCCTCATTGGGGGACATCGGCAGGGGGGTGGCGTTCATCTTAGGCGCTCCTTTGGTGGTCCGCGGGCAGGTTCCACTATGGGCAAACTTAAGGCCGACGCGTAGATTTCAAGCGATCACACTGGCTCACCATTCGGTATAGCGCCGTTTCGGCCCCGGCAGAGCGCAGCATGGCTTGCCTTTCCCGCGCTGACCCGGCACTCGGTTCTTGCGTAAACGCGCAGAGGTTCCGCGCCTGACCACGCCCCGTACAAAAGCCCCCAAGGATCGCCCCATGACCAAGTTCTGCCTGACCGTTACCTGCCCCTCAAAGCGGGGGATTGTTGCCGCGATTGCCAATTATATCGCTGAAACCGGCTGCAATATCACCGACAGCGCGCAGTTCGACGATGCGGATAACGGCCAGTTTTTCATGCGCATTAGTGCCGAGGCCGAAACCGGTGCGACGCTTGAGGCATTGCGCGAAGGCTTCGCTGCGGTCGCCCAGCCCTTTGCCATGAATTATGAGTTCCATGACCAAGATACCACGATGAAGGTCGTCATCATGGTCTCGCGCTTTGGTCACTGTTTGAACGATCTGCTTTATCGGGTCCGCATCGGCGCCTTGCCGATCGAGATCGTCGCGGTGATTTCAAACCACATGGATTACCAAAAGGTGGTGGTGAACCACGATATTCCATTCCACTGCATCAAAGTGACCAAGGACAACAAGCCGCAGGCTGAGGCGCGGATCATGGAGATTGTGGAAGAAACCGGCGCGGAGTTGATCGTGCTGGCCCGCTACATGCAGATCTTGTCGGATGCAATGTGTCAGAAAATGTCGGGCCGGATCATCAATATCCACCATTCCTTTCTTCCGTCATTCAAGGGGGCGAACCCCTACAAACAGGCCTATGAGCGCGGCGTGAAGCTGATCGGCGCGACCTCGCATTACGTAACTGCTGATCTGGACGAGGGCCCGATCATTGAGCAAGACATCGTTCGGATCACCCAATCGCAAAGCGCGTCTGACTATGTGTCGCTGGGCCGTGATGTCGAAGCGGGCGTCTTGGCGCGGGCGATTCATGCCCACGCTCACCACCGTGTATTCATGAATGGCAATAAAACCGTGGTCTTCCCAGCTTCGCCGGGCAGCTACAGCTCCAAACGTATGGGGTAAGGGCAGGCGGCCCCGCGTTTGATCGCGGGGCATGCTGCTTTGGCAGCGCAGATTAATGGTGACAAGGCAGTTGACCGCGATTGGGCGGCGACGCATGCGAAGTTATCTGCTGCGAGCGATAGATAATTATCGTTAATCTATTTGGAGAAGTGGTGCCCCCACACGGACTCGAACCGCGGACCTACTGATTACAAATCAGTTGCTCTACCAGCTGAGCTATAGGGGCACTGAGGGCTCATTTAGAGAAATGGCGCGGGGGGTGCAAGAGGGGAATTGCCGGATTCTTTCGGATTTTACACGGGGCACGCGACGGGCTATTCAACGCCAAGGTTTTAGCGGTTGAGCGGAGTATTATGCAGCTCGTTTTACACACAGGCGTCCATTTTACAGAGGACGAGCGGCTGCTGAAATGCCTGCTGCGCAACCAAGATGACTTTGCCAAGGCGGGGATCAGGGTGCCGGGGCCCAGCACCTATCGCAACCTGTTTCGCGACACACTCAATGCGATGCACAAAACCGAGCCTTCGGATGTGGCGCGCGATGTGTTGCTGGATGCGATTCTGGATGATGGCAAGGCCGATCGGGTAATTCTGTCGGACGCCAATTTCTTCCGCTCGCCTGCGACGGCGTTGAAAGAAGGGGTGCTTTACCCCGCCGCGGCTGTGCGGATGCGGCGCATGACCCGGCTCTTCCCAGATGATGAGATCAGCATCTTCATGGCGATCCGAAACCCCGCGTCGCTGGTGCCGATGCTTTATGAAAAAGCGGCGGATAAGACATCGGCAGCATTCTGGGGAGAGCGGGGGCCGACAGACCTGCGGTGGTCGGAAACGATCCAACAGTTGCGCGAAATGGCGCCAGAGATTCCGATCACCATTTGGTGCAACGAAGATACGCCGCTGATCTGGGCGCAGATAATCCGCGAGATGGCTGAATTGGCACCAGAGACCAAAATCAAAGGCGGCTTTGATCTGCTGCAATCCATCATGTCCGAAGAGGGGATGCGGCGTTTCCGCGGCTATGTTGATACCCACCCCGAGATGTCCGAGGCGCAGAAGCGGCGGGTTATCATCGCTTTCCTCGACAAATACGCGCTAGAGGAAGAAATTGAAGAGGAGCTCGACATGCCCGGTTGGACCGAGGAGCTGGTCGAGCAGATGACGGCACTCTATGACGCGGATGTCGAGATTATCCGCGCCATGCCGGGGGTTACCCTGATCGCGCCCTAAGGTTCAGCCCGCGCCTGCCAATTCGGTGATCACCTCATAGGCCATCGCCACATCCTCGGCCGTGGCGGTGAAGGCGCCTGCCTGAAAGCGGATCACCAATGCCCCGTCGATACGGGTTTGGGTCAGGTAGATGCGGCCGTCATCGTTGATGCGATTGAGCAGGTCTTGGTTATGCGCATCAAGGTCTGCGGTCGCAAGATGACGGAAGGTGAATAGCGACAGCATTGGCTGGGTCACGATCTCAAACCCGTCTGTTTGTTCCAGCCGTTTCGCCAGATCTTGCGCCCATGTCACATGGTTGCGGATCAGTTCACGCAGGCCTTCCAACCCATGGGCCCGGATCAGAAACCACAGTTTTAGCGCCCGGAAGCGACGGCCCAGTGGGACTGACCATTCGGAATAATTCACGATCCCATCTGCGCCGTGGGTTTTAAGATATTCAGGTTGGATCGCCAGCGTACGGACAAGATCGTCGGGATTGCGCAGGAAGTGGGTCGTGCAATCAAACTGCGCGCCCAGCCATTTATGCGGGTTCATCACAACGGAATCGGCACGTTCCACCCCGGCCCACAGGGCGCGAAACTCAGGGCAGATCATCGCAGACCCGGCCCAGGCGGCATCAACATGGGTGGAAAGCCCCTCGGCTTCGGCCACATCCATCACAGCAGCGATGTCATCGCTGGCACCCGCGCTGGTGCCGCCGGTGCAGGCGATAATCCCCGCAGGCAAATGCCCCGCAGCGCGGTCAGCTACGATGGCGTTGCGCAGCGCATTCGTGTCCATCGCGCGTGTCGGGCCGTGGGTGGGGATGCGCACAAGGTTCTCTTCGCCCAAGCCCGCAATCCAAATGGCCCGGTCGACCGACGTGTGCACCTCTGCCGAGCAATAGACCCGCAAGCGCGGCTGCCCAGAAAGCCCCGCTTTGTTGCCCTGCCAGTCCAGTGCCCGTTCGCGCATGGTCAGTACGGCACAAAGCGTGGCGGAACTGGCGCTGTCTTGGATCACACCCGTAAAACCATCCGGCAGACCGATCGCCTGGCGCATCCAGTCGCAAACGCGGGTCTCTAGCTCTGTCGCCGCCGGAGAGGTCTGCCACAGCATGCATTGCGCTGCGATGGCAGAGACGAAATACTCTGCCAAAACCGAGACGGGGGCGGCGTTGGCGGGAAAATAGGCAAAGAATCGAGGATGTTGCCAATGGGTCATGCCGGGCATGATGGTTTGCTCGAAATCGTCAAAGATCGCCTGCATCGCCTCGGCCCCCTCGGGCGGCGTGTCGGGCAGAGCAGAGAGCACCGCGCCGGGGGCGACCTGCGCGCGCACCGGCTGGCTGCGCAGGCCCGCGTGATAATCTGCGGCCCAATCAGCCGCGCGGCGGCCCCAGTGACGGAAATCTTCCCAGTTCATCCGCGGCTCCCGTGGCTTTTGATCTTGGTCCTAATGCGCATTTTTCGCCCCTTGTTGTTGTATTGTCTCACTATTGTTCCGCTCCGCATCACCCCTTCAAGAATGGCGCCGCAGCGGTTATGGTGATCGTCACGCCCTTAGGGGCGGTGTTTGACTTGGTAAGTAGCGATCAGGAAACCGTCAAGAATGGCCACAATGCCCCCCCTGCGCCGCACGGCCCGCTCCCTGCCGATAGCGCTGTTGCGCGCGCGCGAAAGGGTGATGGGCCCGATCCGGGAAATTCTGAACGAAAGCGGCATCTCGGAACAGAAATTCCGGGTGCTGCGTGTCGTTGAGGAATCCGGCCCAATGGAGCAAACAGCGCTCGCGCAGCAGGCCTGTCTGCTGCTGCCGAGCCTGACACGCATGTTGCGCGCGATGGAGGAAGAGGGGCTGCTGAGCCGTGCCAGTGATCCAGATGATGGGCGCAAATCCATCGTCACGATCACCGATCAGGGCCAACAGATTTTGCAAGACCACGCGGGCGATGCCGCGGCGCTATTTTCCGATTTCGAGGCCCGTTTTGGCAAGCAGCGGATGGAAGACCTGCTGGATATGCTCGAAGACCTCGTTAATCTGGATATGCAGAAAAAGACCGACGGGCAAAAGAAAGACTAACGGGGAAGGGCGCTTAGCTCCCGTTTGCCGCACGCCGTACCGCGCAGATCCCTGCCAACGCCATCCGGTTGCCATCCGCCTCAGTCGCGGGTGCACCCTGTTGTGACAAGGCCCGTAGATACAACCGCGCCTCGGTGCCTGCGCCGATCACCGCCAAAGTTTGCCCCAGCCAATAGGGCCGTGCCGCTGCCAGTTCCGCACCAATCAAGGTGCCAGCCAAACGCGCCTGTGCCGTGGGAGGGGGGATCTCTCCCAACGTAAGGTCAGCGCGAATAGACGAAAGCCGCGCGGCCAACCGTTCAGGGCGCGATAACCCGTCGCTCAGGGCTTCGTCAAAGGCCGTATCGTCCAGCGCCGTGTCATTGGCGGGGGCTGCCTCTCCCAGACGGCCGGCCAACTCACCGGTGAGGAAGGTCTGAAAGCTGACGATCTCGCCCGCACTGACTTGCGCCCAAACCGATGTCATGCCCGGCAGGCAGATGACCCCATCCCAATCTTTGTTAAGGCTGAGAAACCCCGCGATCCGCGTTTCGGCCCCTTGAAGCAAACCGCTTGGCGCGTGCTGGCGCAGGGGCGGGATGACCTGAAGCGCGAAGTTCTCGGTCGTGCAGGGCGTGGTGGTAGGGGCGGTTGCATCGCAGGGCACCGGACGCGGCGCAGCATTGGACCACCCTCCGGCGCGCAATCCGGCGATGAAGACGGGCAGGCGGGGAAGCTGCCATGGTGCGATGAGGCATTTGAGCGCGGCGTCGAACGCTTCAATGCTGTCCGTCACGCGGGGTGCGTCGATGTTTGCAGTAGCACTCTCTAGCACCGAACTGCCCTGCATCACCCAAACCGTAAGGCTGCCGTCTTGGCAATCTGCCGCCAACCATTCTGCTGCTGCTACGTTTGTCATCGCGCTGCCCCTCTGAGTGAATTGCCCATACCGCATAGGGCCTGCCGGAGGCGGGTGCAATGTGCAGGCCGGACCGCAAACCGTAATCCAGTGATTTTACTTTAAGCATAAAATATTTATCCTTGAACGAAAAAGCGACTCGGCCTAGGCTCCTTCCAAACCGAACCAAAGGGGAATTTCGATGCGTGCAATCTGTCTTGGCGGCGGTCCTGCGGGGCTTTACTTTGCGATTTCGCTAAAGCTGCGCCAGCCCGACGCAGATGTGACAGTGATGGAACGTAACCGCGCCGATGATACGTTCGGTTGGGGCGTCGTGCTGTCAGATGAAACGCTTGATAATCTTGAGGTCAACGATCCCGTTTCGGCACGCGAAATCCGCAGCCATTTCGCCTATTGGGACGACATCGCCCTGCATCACAAAGGCCATGTGATCCACAGCACCGGCCACGGGTTCTGCGGCATTGGCCGCAAGCGTCTGCTGCTAATCCTGCAAGCACGGGCACGGGAATTGGGTGTTAACCTTCAATTTGAAAGCGAAGTCAAAGCAGCATCGGAATATATGGACGACTATGATCTGGTGGTCGCCAGCGATGGTCTGAATTCCAAAACGCGGATGGAGTTCGAAGAGACGTTCCAGCCCGACATCGATGTGCGGCGCTGCCCCTTTGTCTGGCTTGGCACGCACCAGAAGTTTGACAACGCCTTCACCTTTATCTTCGAGAAGACCGACAAAGGCTGGATCTGGGTCCACGCCTATCAATTCGACAAAGACACCGCGACTTTCATCGTTGAATGCAGCCAAGAAACCTTTGACGCCTACGGTTTCGGCGAAAAGACCCAAGAAGAGACCATCGCGATCTGTGAGGAGATCTTTAAAGACCACTTAGACGGTCACAAGCTGATGACCAACGCCAGCCACATCCGCGGCTCGGCTTGGATCAAGTTCCCTCGCGTGCTTTGCGAAAAGTGGAGCCACGAAAATGTTGTGCTTCTGGGCGATGCTTCGGCCACGGCGCATTTCTCGATCGGGTCGGGCACCAAGCTGGCGCTGGAATCGGCGATCTCACTGGCGAAACATGTGAGCGATGACAAAAACCTAAGCACGGCATTTGAAAAGTATGAAGAGGCGCGGCGTCTCGAAGTGCTGCGTCTGCAATCGGCGGCGCGCAACTCGGTTGAATGGTTTGAGGATGTTGAGCGCTACCTCGACCTCGACCCAGTGCAATTGAACTACTCCATGTTGACCCGCAGCCAGCGCATCAGCCACGAGAACCTGCGCGAGCGTGACCCCAAGTGGCTTGAGGGGGCCGAGAAATGGTTCCTCGAACAGGCGGGGGCGGATAGCAACGGCCCGGTGCGTGCGCCGATGTTCGCGCCGTTCCAACTGCGTGATATGAAGCTGGAAAACCGCATCGTCGTCTCGCCGATGGCGCAGTACAAGGCCGTCGATGGCTGCCCGACAGATTGGCACCTGATCCACTACGCCGAACGCGCCAAGGGCGGTGCCGGGCTGGTCTATACCGAGATGACTTGCGTCTCGCCCGAAGGGCGCATCACGCCGGGCTGTCCGGGGCTTTACGCGCCCGAACATGAAGCCGCGTGGCAGCGTTTGACCGATTTCGTACATGCCGAAACGGATGCCAAGATCTGTTGCCAGATTGGCCATTCGGGGCGCAAAGGCTCGACGCAAGTTGGGTGGGAAGAGATGGACGCGCCGCTGAAAGCCGGCAACTGGGATATCATCTCGGCTTCGGCAATCCCGTGGTCCGAGGGCAATGCCATGCCCAAAGCCGCCAGCCGCGCCGATATGGATACGATCCGCGATGAGTTTGTCGATGCCACGCGCATGGCCCATCGCGCCAACTTCGACATGATCGAGCTGCATGCGGCGCATGGCTATCTGATCTCGTCCTTCATCTCGCCGCTGTCGAACCAGCGCGACGATGAATACGGCGGCAGCTTGGAAAACCGTATGCGTTATCCGCTGGAAGTATTCAAAGCGATGCGCGATGCATGGCCGAAAGAGAAGCCGATGGCAGTGCGCATTTCGGCCACCGATTGGGTCGAAGAAGACGGGGTAAGCCCCGAAGAAGCCGTTGAAATCGCCCGTATGTTCAGTGACGCAGGGGCCGATATCATCGACGTCTCGGCGGGCCAGACCTCGAAACAGGCCAAGCCGGTCTATGGCCGCATGTTCCAGACCCCCTTCAGCGACCGCATCCGCAACGACGGCGGCATCAAGACCATGGCCGTGGGCAATATCTATGAGGCCGATCACGTCAACTCGATCCTGATGGCGGGCCGCGCCGATCTGGTCTGCCTTGCCCGCCCGCATCTGGCCGATCCCTATTGGACGCTCCATGCCGCCGCCGCGATTGGCGACCGCCACGCTGATTGGCCGCTGCCCTATGGCCCCGGCCGAGATCAAGCATGGCGTCTGGCAGACCGCGCCGCAGAGATGGAGAAAGTATGAGCCATGTGATTATCACCGGCGGTGGGTCAGGCGTTGGGGCAAAGATCGCCCGCGCTGTCGCCGACAGCGGCGCAAAAGTTACCATCATGGGCCGCCGAGAAGCACCTTTGCGCGAACAAGGGCTGCCGTTTCAGGTCTGTGATGTGACAGACCCACAAGCCGTGGCCCACGCCTTTGCCGCCGCCCGTAGTGAAAATGGCCCCATCACCGGAGTCGTAGCCAATGCAGGCGCAGCCCATTCCGCCCCTTTCGACAAGATCACCGCGCAGGACATGGCCGATATGCTGGCCGTTAATGTAACGGGCGTCTTCAACGTCTGGCAGGCAGCACTGGCCGAGATGAAAGAGGCCAAGCGGGGTAGGCTTATCGCTGTGGCTTCTACCGCCGGGCTCAAGGGCTATCCTTACGTGGCAGGCTATGTAGCGGCGAAACATGGTGTCGTGGGCTTGACCCGCGCGTTGGCGTTAGAGGTCGCGCGCACGGGCATCACGGTGAACGCCATTTGCCCCGGTTTCATCGACACGCCGCTGTTGGAACGCTCGGTCGAGAATATCACCAAAACCACAGGAAAGACGGCAGACGAGGCCCGCGCCATCCTTAAACGCGCGAGCCCGCAGAACCGTTTTGTCACCACCGATGAGGTCACGGCGGCTGCGCTCTATCTGCTGTCGGACGGTGCTGCTTCGGTCAACGGGCACGCGCTGTCTTTGTCGGGGGGCGAAGTGTGAGCAATGCGGCCAAGGATCGCGTGCGGCTTTGGCTGCGGCTGTTAAAGGTCGTGCGTGGCCTTGAGCAGGAGTTGCGCGACACGCTGCGCCGCGAGCATAACACCACGCTGCCGCGTTTCGATGTGATGTCGGCCCTGTCGCGGCATCCGGAAGGGCTGAAGATGAGCCAACTTTCGGGCGTGCTGCGGGTGTCCAACGGTAATGTCACTGGCATCGCCGACCGGCTTAGCGAAGAGGGGCTGGTGCAACGTATCCCCGTACCCGGCGACCGCCGTGCGATGATGTTGCGTCTAACGCCCCAAGGGGCCGCTGAATTTGCGCTTCAAGCGCAGGCCCATGAAGATTGGATCAACGAAAAACTACGCGGCGTCTCCCCCGAGGAAGCCCGCGCGATGGCGGCCCGCTTGCAGGCCTTCGCCGCCCAAACGGAAGAAGAGGAAAACGCCAATGCGCAGTGACGTGAAGCACTTTCAATGTGAGATCAAAGACCGGATCGCCACCGTGCGGCTGGACCGGCCCGACCGTAAGAACCCGTTGACCTTCGACAGCTATGCCGAGTTGCGCGACTGGTTCCGCGACCTCGTCTATGCCGATGATGTCGACGTGGTGATCTTTGGCTCCAACGGCGGCAACTTTAGCTCTGGCGGCGATGTTCATGATATCATTGGACCTTTGACGCAGATGAACATGAAGGAACTGCTGCGATTCACTCGCATGACCGGCGATCTGGTCAAAGCGATTGTAAATTGCGGCAAGCCGGTCATCGCGGCGGTCGATGGTGTCTGTGTGGGCGCAGGGGCAATCATTGCCATGGCGTCTGACCTGCGTTTGGCCACGGCAGAAGCCAAGACGGCATTTCTGTTCACCCGCGTCGGCCTTGCCGGGTGCGATATGGGCGCTTGTGCGATCTTGCCGCGTATCATTGGACAGACCCGCGCGGCAGAACTGCTTTATACGGGTCGCGCCATATCGGCCGAGGAAGGCGAACGCTGGGGCTTCTACAACCGTCTGGTCGCAGGCGAGACGCTGGAAGATGAGGCGCTGAAGCTGGCGCAGAAAATCCAAGCAGGGCCAAATTTTGCACATATGATGACGAAAACGATGCTGGCGCAGGAATGGGCCATGTCTATCGAACAGGCGATTGAGGCCGAAGCACAAGCGCAGGCGATCTGCATGCAGACCGGCGACTTTGAACGCGCCTATAACGCTTTCGTCGCCAAGGAACGCCCGGTCTTCGAAGGGGACTGAGCAACAAAAGCCAAAAGATAAACACGCGGGGAGGCCTAAAGATGGCTGATAGAACTTTTCTCGACTGGCCCTTTTTTGAGCCGCGCCACAAAGAGTTGGCGCTGGCGCTTGATGAATGGGCCGGACAAGAATTGAAGAACGTGGATCACGCCGATACCGACGGGGCCTGCCGTGATTTGGTCGGAATGATGGGCCGAGATGGCTGGCTGCGCCACAGCGGGGCCGAAGGCGATGAGGTGCTTGATGTTCGCACCCTCTGCCTGATCCGCGAAACACTGGCGCGCCATGACGGGTTGGCGGATTTTGCCTTTGCAATGCAGGGGCTTGGCACCGGGGCGATCTCACTGTTTGGCACTGATGAACAAAAGGCCGAGTGGCTACCTAAGACGCGTTCGGGTCAGGCGATCTCGGCCTTTGCGCTGACCGAGCCGCAATCCGGGTCGGACGTGGCCAATTCCACCATGACCGCCAAGGCAGATGGCAATGGCTATGTGCTCGACGGGCGCAAGACGTGGATTTCCAATGGTGGTATCGCTGACGTCTATACCGTCTTTGCCCGGACCGGCGAGGCGCCGGGCGCAAAGGGGCTTTCTGCCTTTATCGTACCCGCCGACACGCCCGGCCTAAAGGTCGAGGAACGGCTTGAGGTTATGGCACCGCATCCGCTGGCCACACTGCATTTCGATGGGGTGAAACTGCCCGGGTCGGCGCTTCTGGGCGAGGGGGGGCGTGGATTTGCCATTGCGATGTCTGTGCTTGATGTCTTCCGATCAACCGTGGCTGCTGCCGCTTTGGGCTTTGCCCGCCGCGCCTTGGACGAAGCGCTTTTGCGGGTGACCTCCCGCCAAGTGCAGGGCGCAGCATTGAGTGAGTTGCAGTTGGTTCAAGGCCATATCGCCGATATGGCGTTGGATGTGGATGCAGCGGCCTTGCTGGTTTACCGCGCCGCGTGGACCAAAGACAGCGGCGCGCCCCGCGTGACCCGCGAGGCGGCGATGGCCAAACTGTTTGCTACCGATCAGGCCCAAAAGGTCATCGACACAGCGGTGCAACTGCATGGCGGGGATGGTGTGCGTAATGGTCAGGCGGTCGAGCGACTTTACCGCGAAATCAGGGCCTTGCGGATTTACGAAGGCGCATCTGACGTGCAACGTGTCGTCATTGCACGCCAAACGTTGGGAGCCATGACATGAAGCTGCACCCGAGTGGACATGAAGACACATTCGCCCGTGAGAACCTACCGCCGTACGATCAATGGCCCGACCTCAATCTAGATCAGTTCACCTATCCCGAGCGCCTGAACATAGGCGTAGAACTTACTGATACTATGGTGGAAAAAGGTTTTGGGGATCATACGGCGCTGATCGGCAATGGGCGGCGGCGCACGTACAAAGAACTCGCCGATTGGACCAACCGTCTGGCCCGCGCCATGGTGGATGATCTTGGCGTTAAACCCGGCAATCGGGTGTTGATCCGCTCGGCCAACAACCCGGCGATGGTGGCCTGCTGGCTTGCCGCGACCAAGGCGGGCGCGGTGGTGGTGAATACCATGCCGATGCTGCGCGCAGGAGAGCTTGCGGCGATTGTCGACAAGGCTGAAATCAGCCACGCGCTTTGCGATACACGGCTGATGGATGAGATGACGACATGCGCCAAGTCGTCGAAATTCCTCAAGACGGTGGTGGGCTTTGACGGCACCAGCAACCATGATGCAGAACTTGACCGTTTGGCGCTCGAAAAGCCGGTTCAGTTTGAGGCCGCCGACACCGCACAAGACGATGTGGCGCTTCTGGGATTTACATCAGGAACGACTGGTAACCCCAAAGCAACAATGCATTTTCACCGAGACCTTTTAATTATCGCGGACGGCTATGCGCGCGAGGTTCTGGGAGTCACGCCTGAGGATGTTTTCGTCGGTTCGCCCCCCTTGGCCTTTACCTTCGGGCT
The DNA here is from genome assembly GCF_900113435.1 of Sulfitobacter dubius. Taxonomy (GTDB): domain Bacteria; phylum Pseudomonadota; class Alphaproteobacteria; order Rhodobacterales; family Rhodobacteraceae; genus Sulfitobacter; species Sulfitobacter dubius. The sequence goes on from NZ_FOPG01000001.1 coordinate 282,907, forward strand.
TGGCGGGCTTGCGGTTTTTCCGCTGCGCTTCGGGGCCGCGGCAACGTTGCTAGAAACCGCCAGCCCGCCCAATATGATTGAGATCATTGAGAAATATAAAGCGACCGTGTGTTTTACCGCCCCCACGGCTTACCGCGCGATGTTGCAAGCGATGGAAGAGGGCGCGGACCTCAGCAGCCTGCGTGCCGCCGTGTCTGCCGGGGAAACACTCCCTGCGCCTGTTTATCATGAGTGGAAAGAGAAAACCGGCAAACCCATGCTCGACGGGATCGGCGCGACAGAGATGTTGCATATCTTCATTTCCAACCGTTTCGACGACCATCGCGCGGCCTGCACGGGCAAGCCTGTCACGGGCTATGAGGCACGGGTGATCGACGCGGACGGTGCTGAGGTGCCGCGCGGCGAGGTGGGGCGGCTGGCCGTGCGCGGCCCTATCGGCTGCCGCTATTTAGGCGATGCGCGTCAGGCCGATTACGTCAAGGATGGCTGGAACATCACTGGCGACAGTTTCACCATGGATGAGGACGGTTATCTGCACTTTGCCGCCCGTAACGACGATATGATCATCAGTTCGGGTTACAACATTGCCGGGCCAGAGGTTGAGGCAGCATTGCTTAGTCACCCATTGGTGAGCGAATGCGGCGTGGTCGCGGCCCCTGACGAAGCGCGCGGTTCTATCGTGCAAGCGCATGTGGTTGTGGTTGATGGAACGCCGGAAGATATCAATACAATCAAGATACTGCAGGACCATGTTAAAGCGACCATTGCGCCTTATAAGTACCCGCGCGACATTCGTTTCATCAAAGAGTTGCCGAAAACCGCAACCGGAAAGATCCAGCGTTTCGCGCTGAGAGAGGGTAAATGAGCACGTTTGACGAAGCCTCCAAGGGCGCGAAGATGAGTTTTGCCAAGGATAAATCCTATGGGGATTACCTTGGGCTGGACCAAATCCTGACGACTGAAAACCCGCTGGATATGGCGCACGATGGGCTGTTGTTTATCATTCAGCACCAAACCTCGGAACTGTGGATGAAACTGGCGATCCATGAGTTGACCGCCTGCCGCAAATCGCTTCAAGCGGGGGAGTTGCGCCAAAGTTTCAAGATGTTGACCCGCGTGGCGCGGATCTTTGAACAGCTTAACTCCGCGTGGGACGTGCTGCGCACCATGACGCCCAGCGAATATACTCAGTTCCGCCCGTATCTGGGGGCGTCGTCGGGGTTTCAGTCGTACCAGTACCGTTTGATTGAGTATCTTCTGGGCAACCGCATCGCGGCACTGACCAAACTGCATGAACACACGCCCGAACCCCATGCGGCACTGGTGGCAGAGATGCAGCAGCCGAGCCTTTATCAGGTGGCGATTGACTTGCTGTGTGAGCGGCTGGGAGAGCCGTCATTGGCAGGCGGACCGGAACCAAAGGCTTGGGAGGCCAAAGCTGAGGTTCAGGCGCTTTGGAAACAGGTTTATGAAGACCCGACAACCCATTGGGAACTTTATGAATTGGCGGAAAAGCTCGTCGATCTTGAGGACTACTTCCGCCGCTGGCGGTTCAACCACGTGACCACCGTGGAACGCATCATTGGTTTCAAACGCGGCACCGGGGGCACGTCGGGCGTGACCTATCTGCGTAAAATGCTCGAAGTGGAGCTTTTCCCCGAGCTTTGGCATGTGAGAGGAGCACTGTAAGTGTCTGTTTTGAAAAAAGATCAGTTTATCCTGCCCGAGGGCGTGATCTACCTCGACGGGAACTCTCTGGGGCCGCTGCCCAAGGCCGCCGCCGCGCGGGTGCAGGAAATGATTGCCGACGAATGGGGTGACATGCTGATCCGCGGCTGGAATCAAGCCGGATGGATGGAACAGCCTACGCGGGTTGGCAATATGGTCGCGGGTATCGTCGGCGCGCCGGAAGGGTCGGTGGTGATGGGCGACACGCTGTCGATCAAGGTGTTTCAGGCGTTGGCTTCGGCGGTCAAACTGCGCCCCGGTCGCAAGGTGATCTTGTCGGATACCGGCAACTTCCCCTCGGACCTCTATATGGCTGAAGGCTTGGTCGGGCTGTTGGAACAAGGCTATGAGCTGCGCAGCGTCGCCCCCGAAGAGGTGAAAGACGCCATTAACGAAGACATCGCTGCCGTGATGCTGACGGAGGTCGATTACCGCACGGGCCGCAAGCATGACATGAAGGCGATGACCGAACTGGCCCATGCCAGTGGCGCGGTGATGATCTGGGATCTGGCACATTCGGCAGGTGCGCTGCCGGTTGATCTGGCGGGCAGCAATTGTGAATTTGCCGTAGGCTGCACCTATAAATACCTGAACGGCGGACCGGGCGCGCCGGGGTTCATCTATGTGCGCCCCGATCTGGCGGACGAAGTGCAGCCTGCGCTTGCCGGCTGGCTGGGGCACCGCCAGCCCTTTGCCTTTGATCTGGAGTACAAACCGGGGCAGGGCATTGAGCGGATGCGCGTCGGCACGCCGCCGGTGATCCAACTGACCGCGCTGGAAGTGGCGATGGGGCTGTGGGAAGACGTGGACATGCAAGAACTTCGCGCGGCCTCCGTCGCGTTGCAGGAGCAGTTCATCGACGAGATCGAGCGTGACGTGCCGCAACTGACCCTTGCCAGCCCGCGCAACAGCGCTGAGCGGGGCAGTCAGGTGTCGTTCCGATTTGAGGAAGGCTATGCCGCGATGCAGGCGGTGATCGACCGCGGCGTGATCGGTGATTTCCGCGCGCCCGACATCATGCGTTTCGGCTTCACGCCGCTCTATATCGATGCCGAGGACGTCTCCAAAGCGGTCGCGATCATCCGCGATGTGATGGAGAACCGCCTCTGGGACAACGAAAAATACAAGACCCGCGCGCGGGTGACCTGACAGGGACTGTTCTTTGCTGGCCGTCTCGCCCGCGCGCCCTTTGGGCGGGCGCAGTTGGCGGTAGTTAACTCCTTCGCCGATCTGCGCCGCGTGGCGGATCACGCCGTTTTTCTCGAACGTGGCGACTCGGCCTGCACTGGCCCAATGCCTGCGATCAATTCTCAAATCGCCGATCAGTTTCTCGGCGTGTGACTGTTAATAAAAAGGAACACGACATGTCGCATCAAGTTATCCACCCCGAAGGTTGGGCGCCCGCCAAGGGCTATGCAAACGGTATGCTCAGCGCCGATGGCCATCTTTTTGTCGGTGGTCAGATCGGTTGGACCGCAGAGCAGAAATTCGAATGCCATGACTTTATCGGTCAGATGAAACAAGCGCTGCAAAACATCCGTGATGTGGTCGAAGCGGCGGGTGGCACGCCCGAAGATATCATGCGCCTGACATGGTATGTGATAGATAAGAAAGAATATCTTGCCGCGCAAAAGGACGTGGGCCGCGCCTACCGTGAAGTGATGGGGAAACATTTCCCCGCCATGGCAATGGTGGTGGTTGCAGGATTGGTCGAAGACGAGGCCAAGCTTGAGATCGAAGCCGATGCGGTAATCAAGCGCTAAGCGCACCGCACCGCTAAGACAAACCGCGCGGCCCTTGCAGGGCCGGGCGGGCAGGGACTTAGGCTCGCCGCAGCAGTGGGGCCAGAGCCGAAGACAGCGCAAAAAGTGCCGCCGCGATGCTGACGATGCTGGGGCCGGTTGGCGTGTCGAATTCCAGTGATGCCATCAGCCCGCCGAAGGCTGCCAAAGCGCCCAGTCCCATCGCCCAGATCGCCATAGTTTCGGGCGTGCGGGCGAAGGGGCGTGCGGTGGCGGCGGGGATGATCAGCATGGCGGCGATCAGCAGCGCACCCACGACCTTGATCGCCACAGCCACCATGATCGCCAACGCAAGCGTTAGGATTAACTGCTCGCGCTTGGGGTTGCCACCTGCCGCTTGCGCAAGGTCGGGGTTCAACGTTGCCGCCAGCAGTGCAGACCAACGCCATGCCAACAGCAGCGCCACGGCCACGGCACCGCCCCAGATCACGGCAAGGTCAAAGCGCGTGACGGCAAGAATCTCACCAAAGAGATAAGACGAAAGATCAACGCGTTGCCCCGGCAGCAGCGACACGGCCACCAATCCAAGCGCCAGCGCGGAATGGGCCATCACGCCTAGTAGGGCATCGGCACTGACATTCCGGCCCGACAGCGTGCTGATCACCAGCGCCATCACCAGCGCCACCAAAAGCACCCCTGCGGTGATCGGCAGATCGGTTGCCAGCGCCAAAGCGACGCCCAGAAGGGCCGCGTGGCTTGTGGCATCGCCGAAATAAGCCATGCGCCGCCAGATCACGAAACAGCCCAACGGCGCGGCGGCCAGTGCGACGCCAAGCCCGGCAAGTGCTGCGCGCACAATAAAATCGTCAAGCATTCTCGGTCTCTTCGTGCTGTCCATCACAAGCGTCGCCGTGGTGGTGATTGTGATGGTGGTGATGATGGTCGTGATCGTGACGGTAGAGCGCCAGCGCCCCTTGGGTGCCACTGCCGAATAGCGCGCGGTATTCAGGCGCGTCCGCCACGGTTTCTGGCGTGCCTTCGCAGCAGACATGGCCATTGAGGCAGAGCACCCGGTCACTGGCGGCCATCACGACGTGTAGATCATGGCTGACCATCAGCACGGCACAGCCCAAATCTTGGCGCACCGCTTCGATTTGGCGGTAAAAGGCGGCAGATCCGGGTTGATCCAACCCTTGGGTCGCCTCATCAAGGATCAGCAGGTCAGGTTTTTCCAGCAGCGCACGGGCCAGCAACACGCGCTGGAACTGCCCGCCAGAGAGGTCGACCATCTGCCGCTCGGCCAATTCCGGCACGCCGGCGGTGGCAAGGGCATCGCGGATCGCTTCGGGCGTTTGGCGGCGCGGCAGGTTGACGAAACGGCGCACGGTGAGTGGTAGGGTCGCGTCGATCTGCAATTTTTGCGGCACATATCCGATGCGCAGCCCCGGTTTGCGGGTGATCTTGCCCGCCGCCGGTTTCAACGCGCCGATCAGCGCACGCAGCAGGCTGGACTTGCCTGAGCCGTTGGGGCCGACGATGGTGACAATCTCCCCCGGTTCGATGTTGAAGTTCACATCGCGCAGGGCGACTTGTCTGTCGTGGCGCAGGGTCAGGCCACGTGTCTCAATCAGGCTCATGCACCGGTCTCCTGACAGGCGGGGCAAAGGCCTTCGGCCTCGACAACGCTACGCTCGATACGAAACCCTGCGGCGCGGGCGGCATCGCCAAGGCGGCTTTTGGTTGGCGAAGTCTCGGCCTCTGCCACCGAGCGGCAGCCGCGGCAGATCAGGAAGGCGGGCGCATGGTCTTCGCCCGGATGCACGCAGCCGACATAGGCATTAAGCGCTTCGATCTTATGGGCCAACCCGGCTTTGACCAGAAAATCCAGCGCGCGGTAAGCCACAGGGGGCTGCGCGCCCAAGCCTTCGGCCGAGAGATGCGCCAAGAGGTCATAGGCGCCCAAAGCGCGGTGCTCTGACAGCAAAATTTCCAATGCACGACGGCGAACGGGCGTCAGCCGCAGCCCGCGCGCGGCGCATTGTGCCTCGGCGGCCTGCATGGTGCTGCGCATACATGCGGCATGGTCGTGATCGCGGAATTCGATGGCGCTCATGGGGGACCTCAATTCGTTTGTGCATTGATATGTTATAACAAGGATGCTAGCAAGGTGATACTATAACATTTTGAAGGTCTGCCATGTATCGTTTCTCGCTCCCCGCTGCCGTTCTTGCGTCGGTCTCGACGCCGCTTTGGGCCGATGTGCCTGCCGTCGCCACGGATATCGCACCAGTTCATGCGCTGGTGTCTCAGGTGATGAAGGGTGTTGGGACGCCAGACCTCATCGTCCCGCAGCGTAGCTCGCCCCATGGCTACGCGATGCGCCCTTCGGAGGCCCGCGCGCTGAGCGGGGCTGATCTGGTCGTTTGGGTTGGCCCCTTGCTGACCCCTTGGTTGGCCGATCCACTGAATTCGCTGGCAGGAAGTGCGAGCCATCTTGCATTGATGGAGCAACCCGGCACCCGCGTGTTGCCTTTCCGTGAGGGCGCAACATTCGAGGCGCATGACCATAGTGCGCACGACGACGAGGGGCATGATGACCACAAGGGGCACGACCACGGCGATGAGGGTCACGAGGACCACGAGGGGCATGACCACGGCGATGAGGGTCATGAGGACCACGAGGGGTATGATCACGGCGATGAGGGTCATGATGACCACGAGGGGCACGACCATGGCGATGAGGGGCATGGTGACCACGAGGGGCACGACCACGGCGATGAGGGGCATGATGACCATGAGGGGCATGACCACGGCGAAAAAGATCATGATGACCACGAACCCCATGATAACCACGGACCCGGTCACGCCCATAGTGGCGATGATCCCCATGTCTGGCTTGATCCGCGCAACGGCCAGTTGTGGTTGGGTCAGATCGCGGAGAGCTTGGCCGAGCTAAATCCTGACAACGCCGCCCAGTACCGCGAGAACGCCGAGGCAGCACAGGCAGAGCTCGCCACACTAGAAAAGGAAATCTCTGAAACCCTCGCGCCGGTCAGGGACCGCCCCTTCATCGTCTTCCATGATGCCTACCATTATTTCGAAGCACGTTTTGACATCGAAGCGCTTGGGGCCATCAGCGAGAATGACGCCCGTGCACCGGGCGCGGCGCGCGTCTCGGAGTTACGGGCCTTGGTGGCTGACAATGGCGTCAAATGCGTCTTTGCTGAGCCGCAGTTCAATCCCGGCCTAATTGCAGCCGTGGCAGAAGGACAGGACACCGGGGCCGGTACGCTTGACCCGCTGGGTGCCGATCTTGAACCGGGGGCCTCCCTCTATGCGGATCTGCTCCGCGGTATGGCTGAAGATATGGCTGCTTGCCTTTCGGATTGACCAAAGGGGCGCTTGGTTGAGGAACCGGGCGTTTTTAAAGAAAAGTGGTGCAGCTGGGGAAGCTGCACCACATCTTACATGCTAAAATCAATTTTATAGAATTTCGATCAGTCTGCGGTCTTTCCGCTGCCCTGTTGGTATTCAAAGCTACCGTAGGGTGCACCGTCTTCGCCCTGCTCCGTGCGCCCTTTGGAAACTCTACTGGCGTTTCTTTGCACCATAACTGTCACGGTTTTATGACGCGCTAGACCGGGCTGCGGCGAAATCCGACAATTAGTTGGCGCAGTCCAATCGCGGCCCCGGCAAAAATCGACGCTAAGGTCACAGGGCCGCTGAAAGCCAAGACCGATATGGCAGAGATGCCTTGCCCGATGGTGCAGCCCATAGCGATTACCGCACCAGCGCCCATAAGCCCTGCGCCGAGTATCTGGCGGCGCAGCTCGCGCGGGTCTTCGCAAGCTTCCCAACGGAAATGCCCCTGCCAGAGCGAGCCGAGGAACGCGCCGATCCAGACGCCCGAGACAGAGCCGATGCCAAAGCTGAGCGGACGGACCGACCCCTGCATCGCATAGAGCAGTGTCTCTCCCACCGGGGCGGCATAGCTGTGAGACATGAGCGTCTGGGTACCAAAGCCGGTCTGTGCAAGCCACGCCGTGCCCGCCCAGCCCGAAACGATGGCGAGACCGGCGACCACGCTCCAGAAAACCATACGGAAATCACGGCGAAAGCTGCGGGCGCTCAGCATAAGGGCACAGATCATCATCCCCAAAGCCACACCGATCATTGCCACCGATCCGCCTGTGAGTGCGGAAAGCGCATGGGCGATGCCATCGGGCGGACCTGCGTTCAATTGCTGGGGGAAGAGGAGCACACGCGCCGGGGCGAGAGGGCCAGAGAGCACGGCAAAGGCTGCCAGCCCCATGACCACCACGATGACAAAAGCGCGCAGATCACCCCCGCCAAGCCGCGCCAATGCGCCAAAGCCGCAGGTCCCCGCCAGCGCCATGCCATAGCCGAAGATCAGTCCGCCAAAGATCGCAGGCGCCCAAGAGAAGGCGATGGTCAGATGAAAGGCGCGGTCGATGTTGATGAAGCCAAACCCGCCAAGGGTAAAACTGCCCAGCATCGCCACACCGATCGCCAAACCCCACATCCGCATCCGGTGGCTGGAGCCGCCGTAGAGCAGGTCTTCGATCGCCCCTAAAGTGCAGAACCGCCCCAATCGTGCGGCAAGGCCCAGCAATACGCCGCCCAATCCACCCAAGAGGGCGGCGGTCAGCGGCTGGCCCAGAAGCTCAATCATCCTTGCAGAACAATTCGTAGACCAGTTCCAGCAATTTGCGGGGCCGGTCATCGGCAAGCCGGTAGTAGATCGTTTTCCCATCACGCCGGGGGGTCACCAGCCCTTCGAGCCTGAGGCGCGACAGTTGCTGCGATACGGCGGCTTGCCGGGTCGAGAGCAGGGCTTCCAACTCGCTCACCGACTTTTCACCCGAAACAAGATGACACAGGATCATCAACCTCCCCTCATGGCTGATCGCCTTGAGAAAATTCGACGCGGTCACGGCATTGGTCAGCATCCGGTCCATGTCTTCTTCGGACATGTCGGGGGTAATCACGGGCAGGGCTGTCATTCGGTCGGTTCCTCGAAATCGGTCTTGTCGCGTAATAGCATATTCAGCATCGGCCAGAAAAACTCCGCGCCGGGGTAGCCTTCGAGACGGCCCAGTTCGGTGTCATCTTCAACCAGCAGGAAGGTTGGCGTAAATACCACCGCGCGCTGGGGGGTGACGCTATCCTCGACCGCCGAGATGTCGACGCGGCGCAGCGGGGCAAACTTCCCTTCGGCGGTTTTGGGGTAAACGGGGGCGATCTCTTTGTCCCAGCGTTCGCAATAGATGCAACCGGGCTGTTCGACCATGACCAGTTCCACCGCCAAGGCGGGCAGGGCGGTTAGGGCCGCGAGGCTCAGGGCGGTCACTGTGCGGATCATTGGCTTGCCTGATTGACGTTTGGACAACACTCAACGTAATTTGAATATGTGAATTGTTCAAGCGCGGCGGCATGTGTCGGCGCGGGCAGGAGGTAACATGTTCGACATCACCTATGCAGGCGCGCTTCTGGCGGGGCTGCTCAGCTTCTTTACCCCCTGTATTCTGCCGATGGTGCCGTTCTATCTGAGCTATATGGCGGGGCTCAGCGTGACCGAGTTGCGCGGCGACGGCGCGATTGCGCCAGGGGCGCAGCGGCGGCTGGTGTTGTCATCGGTGCTCTTTGCGCTTGGGGTGACGACGATCTTTGTGCTGCTGGGCATGGGGGCCACGGCCTTGGGGCAGGTGTTTACCCAATACCTTGAGCCGCTGAGCTGGGTGGCGGCTGCGATCCTGCTGGTCTTTGGCCTGCATTTTCTGGGCGTCGTCGAGGTGCCACTCCTCTACCGCGAGGCGCGGCTGGAGGGCGGCGGCAAGCCCACTTCGATCTGGGGCGCCTATGTGATGGGGCTGGCCTTTGGCTTTGGCTGGACGCCCTGCGTTGGCCCGGCGCTGGCAGCGATCTTGATGATAGCGTCGGGCATGGGGGACATCACGCATGGGGGGCTGTTGCTGGCCGCTTACGGCGCGGGGATGACCGCACCCTTCGTGGTGGCCGCGCTTTTCGCCAAGCCGTTCCTTAACTGGGCGGCGCGGCATATGGCGCTGGTGCAAAAGGTCGAAAAGGCGATGGGGGTCATGCTGATCCTCTTTGCCGTGCTGATCGTGACAGGCGGGGTGCAATTGATCGCGGATGCAATGATCCGTTGGTTCCCCAGCTTCACGACGTTAGGGTAAAAGCAACAAGGAGGACGCCGATATGATGATCGCAAGGATAGGGGCCGCAGCCGCCGCGATGCTGCTGGCATGGCCATTGGCCGCCGCGGAACTGGGCGACGACGGTCTGCACAAGACGCCGTGGATGCGCGACACCTTCAAAGACCTGCGCGAGGATTTGGAGGAGGCCAACGCCGAAGATAAGCGCCTGATGCTGATGTTTGAACAACGGGGCTGCATTTACTGCACCAAGATGCACGAGGAGGTCTATCCCGCCCCCGAAATCACCAATTATATCGAAGAGAATTACTTCGTCGTGCAGCTCAACTTGCACGGGGACATCGAAGTGACCGATTTCGATGGTGAGACCCTCTCGGAAAAGCAGATGGCGCGGAAATGGGGGATTCTCTTTACTCCGACTCTGATGTTCCTGCCCCAAGAGGTGGCCGAAGGCGCAGCCGCGCCGCAGGCCGCGGTGGCGGTGATGCCGGGTGCCTTTGGCAAGGGCACGACGCTGGATATGCTGACTTGGGTCAACGAAGAACGCTACGCCCTTGAAGGCGACGAGGATTTCCAGCGATACCATGCGCGGATGATCCAAGAACGCAGCAATGGCAGCACGGATTAACCCATGAAAAACAGCGCCGCGGATGTAAAGCTATTCAAAAGTTTGAATTTGTTGTTGCGCCGCGCCGCATCCCTGTCTTAGGGTCAGGTAAACCGGATCACACATCACCGTGATCGGCACTGGGAGGAAGTTTTCGATGATGAGATGGATCGCCGCCGCAATTGTGTCGGGCGCGCCCGTTCTGGCCGCCGCTGAAACCGTGGCACCTGCCGACGTGACCTATGATGATTACGGTTCGGTTGAACAATCGCTGACCGGCACGCCGGGGGATGCTGCCAATGGTGCCGCCATCGTTGGCAACAAGAAGGCTGGCAACTGCGTGGCCTGTCACCAGTTGGATGCGCTGAGCGATGTGCCCTTTCAAGGGGAGATCGGCCCGATGCTTGACGGGGCGGGCGACCGCTGGTCAGAGGCAGAGCTGCGCGGCATTGTCGCCAACAGCAAAATGACCTTCGAAGGCTCGATGATGCCCTCCTACTACAAGACAAGCGGATATATCCGCCCCGGCGACGGTTTCACCGGCAAGGCCGGGTCTGAACCGCTGCCGCCTCTGTTGGACGCCCAGCAGATCGAAGATATCGTGGCTTTCTTGGTCACGTTAAAAGAGTAACGCGGGGCCTGCGCAGCCGAGGGGCGGCGGATGGCTCGACAGATCATCGCGGTCAGCGCACCGCGGCAATGGAATAACGGCGCAGAGCGCCGCTGACGGATAAGGAGATGAGAGATGAACTTCTCAAGACGTGAAACTTTCGGCCTCGGCCTTGGAGCCGTGGCGCTGACCATGCTGCCCGTGGGGGCTTCTGCCGCCACGGTTGACGAGCTGATTGCGGAATTCACCGGCGGGGCCGATATGGCCGACACTGGCGTCACCCTGACTGCGCCTGAGATCGCGGAAAACGGCAACACCGTGCCAATCTCGGTCGAAGCGCCCGGCGCGTCCGCGATTATGGTTCTGGCCACTGGCAACCCGACCCCGCCCGTGGGCACCTTCAATTTTGGCCCCTTGGCCGGTTCGCGCAGTGCCTCCACCCGCATTCGTTTGGCCACGACCCAAGACGTTGTCGCCATCGCCAAGCTGGAAGACGGCACCTTTGCCCGCACCAGCGCAGAGATCAAAGTCACAATCGGCGGCTGCGGCGGCTAAGCCCACGCGCCCCAATTTTTAGGAGTTTTCAAAATGGCAGAAGGTGTAACCCCTCGCGTCAAAGTGCCGAAAAAAGCCGAAGCAGGTGAGGTCATCACGATCAAGACCCTGATCAGCCACCCGATGGAATCGGGCCAGCGCAAAGACGGCGACGGCAATGTCATCCCGCGTTCGATCATCAACCGCTTCACAGCTGAGTTTAACGGCGAGAGCGTGATCGACGTGAAGATGGAACCGGCGATGTCGACCAACCCCTATTTCGAATTTGACGCCACTGTGCCTGAGGCCGGCGACTTCAAATTCACTTGGTACGATGACGACGGTTCGGTCTACGAAGAAGTCAAATCCATCACGGTTGGCTGACCTCGCGTCAGCCAACCGTGCGTGGAACAGGGAGGAAAGACATGAAATTCAAGGCAATGACCGCGGTCGCGGCGCTTTTGGTGGCCGCCCCCATGCTGGGGATGGCCGATGAGGAGGCCGAGCTTGTCGTCAACGGCGAGATCGAGATGGTGACCAAGACCGATGCACCTGCGCATCTTGAGGGGGCTTTGCCGGAAATCATGTCTGGCTGGCGCTTCCGCTCGGATGAGACGCAGCAAACGCAGATGGACGATTTCGACAACCCCGGCATGATCTTTGTCGACCAAGCCCAAGCGGTTTGGGACACGGCAGAGGGCAGCGAGGGCAAGTCCTGCGCGTCGTGTCACAATGACGTGGAAGCGATGGAAGGCGTCCGCGCCGTCTATCCCAAATGGAACGAAGAGGCGGGCGAGGTCCGCACGTTGGCGATGCAGATCAACGACTGCCGCGAGACCCAGATGGGTGCCGAGCCGTGGAAATACGACGGCAGCGACATGACCGCGATGGAGGCGCTGATCTCGGTCCAGTCGCGCGGCATGCCGGTCAACGTGGCCATCGACGGCCCGGCCCAGAGCGTTTGGGAGCAGGGCAAGGAGATGTATTACACCCGCTACGGCCAATTGGAGCTGAGCTGCGCCAATTGCCATGAGGACAACTACGGCAACATGATCCGCGCCGACCATCTGAGCCAAGGCCAGATCAACGGCTTTCCGGTCTACCGTCTGAAGAACACCAAGCTCAACAGCAGCCACGCTCGTTTCAAAGGCTGTATCCGCGACACTCGGGCCGAGACCTTTAGCCCCGGCAGCCCTGAGTTCGTGGCGCTAGAGCTTTACGTCGCCAGCCGCGGCAATGGCCTGTCGGTCGAAGCCCCTTCGGTGCGTAACTGATTTAACATCCGGGCTTTTTGCCTGACATGTTCCCGCCCCCTCAACCGGGGGCGGGGCCTTTCCCTGTTTTTAAGTGCTGGAGCGTAACATGCTGTCTCGCCGTGATTTTCTTCAAATGTCCATGGCCGCGGCCTCCATCTACGGCGGCTCGGGCTTCGGCAACTGGGCGCGGCTGGCGGCGCAGGACCGCTTCGATCAGGACGCGCTTCTGGAATTCGAGAAGTTCGGCAATGTCACCCTGATGCATGTGACCGACATCCACGCGCAACTGAAGCCGATCTATTTCCGCGAGCCGTCGGTCAACATCGGCGTGGGCGAGAACCGCGGCAAGGTGCCCCATATCACCGGCGAGGATTTCCGCATCCGCTACGGCATCGGCGGCGGCACGCCGCTTGATTACGCGCTGACCTATGACGATTTCGTCGCCCATGCGCAGGCCTACGGTAAGGTCGGCGGCCTCGACCGTGTGGCCACCGTGCTGAACGCCATCCGCGCCGACCGCCCCGATGCGCTGCTGTTGGACGGCGGGGATACGTGGCACGGCTCGATGACCTGTCTCAAGACCGAAGGGCAGGACATGGTCAACGTGATGAACGCGCTGAAGCCTGATGCGATGACCTTCCACTGGGAGTTTACGCTGGGGTCTGAGCGGGTGCAAGAGATCGTGCAGGGGTTGCCCTTCGCGGCCCTTGGCCAAAACATCTTTGACGCGGAATGGGATGAGCCTGCCGAACTGTTCAAACCCTACGAATTCTTTGAGCGCGGCGGCGTGAAGATCGCCGTGATCGGGCAGGCCTTTCCCTATATGCCCATCGCCAACCCCGGCTGGATGTTCCCTGAATACTCCTTTGGCATCCGCGACGAGCATATGCAGCAGATGGTCGACGAGGTCCGCGCGCAGGGCGCTGAGCTGGTCGTTTGCCTGAGCCACAATGGTTTCGACGTCGACAAGAAAATGGCCGGCATCGTCAAGGGGATCGACGTGATCCTGTCGGGCCATACCCATGACGCGCTGCCCGAACCGGTGCTGGTAGGGCAGACGCATATCATCGCCTCCGGCTCGAACGGGAAATTCGTTTCCCGCGTGGATCTGGACGTGCGCGATGGCAAAATGATGGGCATCCGGCACAAGCTGATCCCGATCTTCTCGGACCTCATCACACCCGATCAAGAGGTGGCTAAGTTGATCGACGCGCAGCGCGCGCCTTATCTGGATGAGTTGACCCATGTGGTCGGGCAGTCCGATGCGCTGCTCTACCGCCGCGGCAACTTCAACGGGACATGGGATGACCTCATTTGCGATGCGCTGCTGAGTGAGCGCGACGCCGAAATCGCGCTGAGCCCCGGGGTGCGTTGGGGGCCGTCGATCCTGCCGGGCCAAGACATCACCCGCGAAGACATTTTCAATGTCACTTCGATGTCCTATCCCAATGCCTATCGCACGGAAATGACCGGGGAATTCCTGAAGGTCGTGCTGGAGGACGTAGGCGACAACCTGTTCAACCCCGACCCCTACTACCAGCAGGGCGGCGACATGGTCCGCGTTGGCGGCATGGGCTTCAAGATGGACATTGCCAAGCCGCAGGGCGAGCGGATCAGCGATATGACCCTGCTCAGTTCCGGTGAGCCGATTGATCCGTCGCGCAGCTATGTCGTCGCCGGTTGGGCCTCGGTCAACGAAGGCACCGAAGGTCCGCCGATCTGGGATGTGGTCGAAAGCCATATCGCTAAGTTGGGAACCGTTTCTGATGGGGCCCGCACGCCGGTGGAAATCGTTCTGCCAGACTGAGAAAAAGCAGAATAGGGGTTCTCATGCGGCAACAAATTCAATAAAATGAATTTGAATATGTGAGGGCCACGACATGACTGACGAAAATCAAACTGGACCATCGCGCCGTGCCTTTCTAACGGGGGCAGGTGCGGCGGCTGCGGGGACGCTGGCGGGCGGCGCCAGCGCCCAGACGGACCCGGCGATTGCCATTCACCCGTGGATGCAGGAGCTGGGCGACGGCGTTGACGCCGCGCCTTATGGGATGCCATCGCCGCATGAGGCAGATGTAAAGCGCCGCACCGTGGAGTGGCTCACTGCCGATCCGGTGAGTTCGATCAATTTCACGCCGCTGCATGACCTCGACGGGACGATCACCCCCAATGGTCTGTGTTTTGAACGTCACCACTCTGGCGTTGCCCGCGTTGATCCGGCCCAGCATCGGCTGATGATCCACGGGTTGGTCGACAAACCCTTGGTGCTGACCATGGAAGACCTCAAGCGGTTTCCCCGGCAGAACCACGTCTACTTCCTTGAATGTGCAGCGAATTCTGGGATGGAGTGGCGCGGTTCTCAGCTTAACGGCTGTCAGTTCACCCATGGTATGATCCATAACGTCATGTACACCGGCGTGCCGCTGCGGCTGGTGCTGGAAGAGGCGGGGATCAAGCCCGAAGGCAAGTGGCTGCTAGCCGAAGGGGCCGATGCCGCCGCTATGACGCGCTCAATCCCGATGGAAAAGGCGCTCGACGATTGCCTTGTCGCCTTCAAGATGAACGGCGAGGCACTGCGCCCCGAACAGGGCTACCCGGTGCGTCTGGTTGTGCCCGGCTGGGAGGGCAACATGTGGGTGAAATGGCTGCGCCGTCTCGAAGTCGGTGACCAGCCCTGGCACCACCGCGAGGAAACCAGCAAATATACCGACCTCATGGCCGACGGTGTGGCGCGGCGTTTCACTTGGGAGATGGACGCGAAATCGGTCATCACCAGCCCCAGCCCGCAAGCGCCGATCACCCATGGGCCGGGGCCGACCGTTCTGACGGGGCTGGCGTGGTCGGGCCGGGGGACGATCCCGCGCGTGGATGTGACCCTTGATGGCGGCATGACATGGCACGAGGCACGGATGGACGGGCCGAGCACGCCCAAGGCGCTGCACCGCTTTTACTATGATTTCGAATGGGACGGAAAACCGTTGCTGCTGCAAAGCCGCGCGCATGACAGCACCGGCTATGTCCAGCCCACCAAAAATGCCCTGCGCGAGATCCGGGGTGAGAATTCGATCTACCACAACAATGGCATCCAGACTTGGGCTGTTGACGCTGACGGAAAGGCCGAAAATGTCGAGATTTCTTAAACTTGCGCTGCTGGCCAGCGCCATGGCCAGCCCCCTTGCCGCAGAGCCTTTGGGACTTGGCCGCGCCGCCACGCCCGAGGAAATCGCCCTTTGGGACATCGACGTGCGCCCCGACGGTCTGGGCCTGCCTGCGGGCAGCGGCGACGTGATGACCGGCGATAAAATCTACACCGAGAAATGCTCAGCCTGTCACGGGGTCTTTGGCGAAGGCACAGGCCGCTGGCCGGTGCTGGCAGGCGGGCAGGGCAGCCTGTCCGATGCACGTCCCGTCAAGACGATCGGCAGCTATTGGCCTTATCTCTCAACGGTTTACGACTATGTGAACCGCGCCATGCCCTTTGGCAACGCGCAGTCGCTGACCCATGATGAGGTCTATGCGATCACGGCCTATCTGCTTTATCTCAATGATGAGGTAGATGAGGATTTTGTGCTCTCTTCGGACAACTTTGCCGAAGCGCGTCTGCCGAATGAGCAGGCCTTCAAACCCGATGACCGGGCAGAGGTCGAGTTTGCGGCATTTAAAGAAGAGCCCTGCATGACCGAATGCAAACCATCGGTCGAAATCACCATGCGCGCCGCCGTGCTGGATGTGACGCCCGAAGAAACCGCCGCGAAAGCCGCCGCTAAGGCCGAAGAGGCGCAAGCCGCAGAGCCCACCCCCGAAGCGCCGCCCGCCGAGGCACCGGCGGTTGAGGTCGCCGAGGCTCCTGCCGCCGACCCGGCGCTGATCAAAGCGGGCGAAAAGGTGTTCCGCAAATGCAAATCCTGCCACCAGATCGGCGCCAAGGCCAAGAACCGCGTCGGCCCGGTGCTGAACGGCATCGTGGATGGCCCAGCGGGTGCGGTCGATGACTTCCGGTACTCCAAACCGATGGCAGCCGCAGCCGAGGCAGGTCTGGTCTGGACCGAGCGCGAGCTCAGCGCATTTTTGGGAAACCCCAAGGGCTATATGAAGGGCACGAAAATGTCCTTCCCCGGTGTGCGCAAAGAAGAAGACATCGCCGCTCTGATCGCCTACCTGCGTGACGCGTCGGAGTGATTGAGGCGATTAGAGAAAACTGACGTGCCTGCCCCCCTTGAACCCCCATACCGGGGGGACTAATCTCTGGGTAACAGTTTTGCGGGTATGGTCCCGCGAACAGGAACTGAGGCAGGCACGCATGAACGATCCGATCAACACCTATATGAATACGCTTGTCCCGATGGTGGTTGAGCAAACCAGCCGGGGCGAGCGGTCCTACGACATCTTCTCGCGCTTGCTGAAAGAGCGGATTATTTTCGTCAATGGCCCGATCCACAGCGGGATGAGCCATCTTGTCGTCGCCCAACTGCTGCACCTTGAGGCGGAGAACCCGACCAAGGAAATCAGCATGTACATCAACTCGCCCGGTGGCGAGGTGACGGCGGGCCTGTCGATCTATGACACGATGCAATACATCAAACCCAAGGTCTCGACGCTGATCTGCGGCATGGCGGCCTCAATGGGGTCGGTCATCGCGATCGGTGGCGAAAAGGGCATGCGTTTCGCGCTGCCCAATGCCGAAGTGATGATCCACCAGCCGTCGGGCGGCTCGCAGGGCATGGCCGAAGATATCCTGATCTCGGCTCGCCATATCGAGCGGACCCGCGAGCGGATGTACCAGCTTTACGTCAAACACTCTGGCCAGCCGCTGGAGACCGTTCAAAAAGCCCTCGACCGTGATCTTTGGATGACCCCCGAAGAAGCCAAAGAATGGGGTCACTTGGACGAGATCGTCGAAAGCCGTGGCAAGGCGGATGATGCCGCTGCCAGCGGTAAGGGCAAGAAAGACAAATAATAGAGGGGTCCGGCGCTGCATATTTTGCGATTGTAGCGCCGGGATCACTGGCTTAAGCTTGAGGCCAAATCTCGCAGCCCCAAGATCGGGGCGAACATACACGACAGACCTGAAAGGTTTGAGATGGCGAATAATTCCGGCAACGACAGCAAAAATACGCTCTACTGTAGCTTTTGCGGCAAGAGCCAGCACGAGGTGCGCAAGCTGATTGCGGGGCCGACCGTGTTCATCTGTGACGAATGCGTCGAGCTGTGCATGGATATCATCCGAGAAGAGACCAAAGCCTCGGGGCTCAAAGCGACCGACGGCGTGCCAACACCCCGCGACATCTGTGGCGTGTTGGACGATTACGTGATCGGTCAGGCGATGGCCAAACGCGTGCTCTCGGTTGCGGTCCACAACCACTACAAACGGTTGAACCACGCCCAAAAGGGCGGCGATATCGAACTGGCGAAATCCAACATCCTGCTGATCGGCCCCACCGGCTGCGGCAAGACGCTGCTGGCGCAGACGTTGGCACGCATTCTGGATGTGCCTTTCACCATGGCCGATGCGACCACGCTGACCGAAGCCGGTTATGTGGGCGAGGATGTGGAGAACATCATCCTCAAGCTGCTGCAATCGTCCGAGTACAACGTTGAGCGTGCACAGCGCGGCATCGTCTATATCGACGAGGTCGATAAGATCACGCGCAAGTCCGAAAACCCCAGCATCACCCGCGACGTGTCGGGGGAGGGCGTGCAGCAGGCGCTCTTGAAACTGATGGAAGGCACCGTCGCCTCCGTGCCGCCTCAGGGTGGGCGCAAGCATCCGCAGCAGGAATTCCTGCAGGTGGACACGACCAACATCCTCTTCATCTGCGGCGGTGCCTTTGCGGGCCTCGACAAGATCATCGCGGCGCGGGGCAAAGGTTCGGCCATGGGCTTTGGCGCGGATGTGCGTGACAACGACGCGCGTGGCATCGGTGAGATTTTCACTGACCTTGAGCCGGAAGACCTGCTGAAGTTCGGTCTGATCCCGGAATTCGTCGGCCGCCTGCCAGTTCTGGCAACGCTCGAAGACTTGGACGAAGACGCGCTGGTCACCATCTTGACCGAGCCGAAGAACGCTTTGGTCAAGCAATACCAGCGCCTGTTTGAGTTGGAAGACACGCAGCTGACCTTCACCGATGACGCGCTGACCGCGATTGCCAAACGTGCCATCGAACGCAAGACCGGCGCGCGGGGCCTGCGCTCCATCCTCGAAGACATCCTGCTCGACACGATGTTCGAACTGCCGGGGCTGGAGACGGTGACCGAGGTGGTCGTCAACGAAGAGGCCGTTACATCCGAGGCCAAACCGCTGATGATCCACGCCGACAGCGAAAGCAAAGAACCAGCCAGCGCGGGCTAAGACCCGACGCGAGGCAGAGAGATAGAGGGCGGGCCAATGGGTCCGCCCTTTTACATTGAAGGGAACGGTCATGAAGCGGATTTCATCGGGCGGCGCCTATGAGGAAAAGGTTGGCTACAGCCGCGCCGTGGTGGCAGGTGGCATGGTCTATGTCTCGGGCTGCGTGGGCGAAGGGGCGGATGTCAAAGCCCAATGCGCAGCCGCATTGGCGACGATTGAGCGAGCACTGGCAGAGGCGGGCAGTGATTTCGCCCATGTGGTCCGCGTCACCTATATGCTGCCCGATGCCGCAGAGTTTGAGCCCTGCTGGTCGCTGCTGCGCGAGGCCTTTGGCGCGCATCCGCCTGCGGCGATGATGATCGAATGCGGGCTGATTGACCCCAAATACCGCATTGAGATCGAAGTCACCGCGATGCTGCGAGAGGCGGCGGAGGGTTAAGTTTTCTCCGGCACCAATTCAAATTGATCCCCCAGCCGGGCGCGCACCTCTCCGGGATCTAGGTTTGCCCAACGCGGCCCGCTGTGGTCGATAAAACCCGTCTCCCGTAGGCTGTCTTGCAACGCTGGCATATCAAGCTCCCCCTTCCAAAGCCGCGCCTTGGCTTTGCCGAGCGGCTTCCATGACCGGGTAAGATGGAAGAGCGTCGCGGTGGTGATCCCTGCAAAACTTTGCAAATGCTGTTCCAACCCGCGCGTGGCTGAGGACGGGCGGCGCACGACGATGGCCACTTGCTGCGCGGGCCGGGCGACCATCCCCAAGAGATGCAGGGCCGACCCTTCTGCGGCGATGATCTGCTTGGCCGCCTTATAGACCGCGATCTGTTCGCGCAGCCCGTGTTTCTCGGGGTGAAAGATCTTGTAGCCCTGTGCCGCCAGATAGGTTTCCAACGCCTCTTCCCCGATCAGGTTGCCGCGCCCGGCGGGCAATTGGCTGCGGCTGATATAGAGCTTTTCGGGCCCTTCCGGCGCGATCTCGCGCGCAAACCGGTTGGCGACGGTGTTGCGGTAAGGCGCTGTTCCGGTGATCAAACTTCCCAGACCAAAGCCTTGCCCCGGCACGATCAAACGCTCGACCCGGGTCGGTGCGTCTAAACTCACCAGCGGCTTGTCGCAGCCCAGAAGTGTGAGGAAGTCACGCTGATACCCCGACACCTCTCCGCCATTGCGGGAACGTTTGGGGATGAAAAGGACGCCGTCTATCTCCTCCTCAAGGTGATCCAACGCCCAAAGGCGGGACGTGCTCTCCACCAAAAAATGCCCGAAGTGCAGCCAGAGGACGCCACCCCAAAGCCAAGTGCCCGCACGCTCAGTAACCGGGCCTTGTGGCATCTGCGGCGGCGTTGTTAATGCGCGCCCGTTTCGCCACAGCGCTGCCGGCGGGCAGGGGCGGCCATCGCTGTGCAGTACGCCCGCGGGCTGGACAAGGCCGTCACGTTCAGGAAGCTGAACAAGCGCGTTGTCCAAAGTCGTAATCTTTGTCGACCAGCCACCATCGGGCGCGGGCGGACGCTCGGCCGGATTGCATGTACAGGTCCAGACAAGCCGGGTGCTGACATCGGGCTGCTTGCGAAACCCGGCGCGTTCTAGGATGCTCTTGCATTCGCGCATCCCTTCGCGGCCATAGGCGTCGGGGTGAAACTCAATCACCACGGCACGCAGCCCGTCAAGGGACGCATGGCGCAAAAACTCCAACTCTGCGCCTTCAATATCCATCAGCAGCACATCGGGTTTGAAGGTTTGGCAGACCTCCGCATAGCTGATTGTGGGCACTTCCACCTGTGTCGTCTCGCGGTTGTCACTGTCGATAAGGGACGATCCAAGGAAGGAGTTGCGCACATGAAAGGGCAGGGTAGCTGGCCGGTTGTCACCACTGATCACCAGCTGATTTCGCACCGTGATCTTATTCTGCAATCCATTCAGGTCATAGAGCGCACGAATATGGGGAATCAGCGCGGCGTTCGCCTCAAACGACAAAACCGCTTCGGGTGCGCCCTTATGGGCGGCAATGGCACCCACCAGTCCCAGCCCCGCGCCCATTTCCAGCACCCGATCGCCGGGCTGGATCACTGCCAGCGCACCAGCGATCTCTTGCCCTTCATAGCGCGCTGCGTTGATCCGCTGAATGCGTGTCTCGTTCAAAAAGGGCGACTGCGGCACCCGAACGCCATAGCATTCTGCCGCCACCGGAGGGGTCTCTTTCGCCGTAACCATCACTGCCCTTTCTGTTTTTGTGATCCTAGCCAGAGGCCGCGCACAGGCCAAGCTCCTTCGCGGTGAGGCTGGACGCCAAAGCCTCCATGGTGCATATAACGGACAACAGGAACGGAGACCTCGATGGGCATTCTCAATTCACTTCTGCGCGGCGTCACTTGGTGGAACGGCCAGACGCTGAACACCCAGCTTTTCACTTGGCGCAAGGGCAGCAAGGTGGGCGAAGACGCGCAGGGCAATATCTATTACCGCAACGCCGATGACAGCAAACGCTGGGTCATTTTCAACGGCGAAGCCGAGGCCAGCCGCGTGAGCCCAGATTGGCATGGCTGGCTGCACCGCACTTGGGACGAGCCGCCGACAGAAAAGCCTCTGATCCACAAGCCGTGGGAAAAGGCACATGTCGAGAATCGCACCGGCACCCCCATGGCCTATGCGCCAGCAGGGTCGCTGCGCCGGGCTGAACCGGTTGAGCGCAAAGACTATGAGGCCTGGCAGCCTGAATGATCGGACGGCTGCGCCTGAGGCGCGGCCCCAAGTTTCACGCAATCCGGGTGGATGAATGAAAAAGCTTTTGATGGCTGCGCTTTTGCTGGCCGCGCCGCTTCATGCACAAGAGGGCGGTCAGGTCGCCAGCGCCACGGGTGGCGTGTTGCGGGCGTTGGATAAGATTTCCGGCAATACGATCGACCTTGAGATCACTAGGGGCGACAGCCAGTCGCTTGGGAATTTGCAAATCACCATGGTTGATTGCCGCTATCCGGTGGGTGATCCGGCGGCCAATGCCTATGCGGCGCTTGAAATAACCGAGAATGACAGCGCAGACCCGCTTTATTCAGGGTGGATGATCGCCTCGGCCCCGGCGTTGCACGCGCTGGAGCACTTTCGCTATGACATCTGGGTCATCCGTTGCAGTACATCCTGAAGACTGTCTAATGCAGGCGTACTAAACGCGGCGCTGCCGCGTTTGGCCACGTCAAGCTGCGCGTGATAATCGGCGCGGCTGATCTCTTTGGCCCCGAGAGAAGCCAGATGATCGGTCAGGAACTGCGTATCAAACAGGATAAACCCGGCGCGACGAAGGCGGTCCACCAAAGCCGCTAACGCCATTTTTGAGGCGTTGTCCCGGCGTGAAAACATGCTCTCACCAAAGAACGCGCGGCCCAGCGTGACGCCGTAGACACCGCCAACCAGTGCCTCTCCGTCCCAGACCTCAAGTGAATGGGCGAGGCCCGCGCGGTGCAGCGCGCCGTAGAGAGCGGCGATTTCTTCGTTGATCCACGTGTCTTCACGGTCTGCGCAGGCGGCGACGACACCGTCAAAATCACGGTCGATCGTGTGGTGAAACGACGTGCGCCTTATGGCGCGCGTCAACGACCGTGAGATATGAAAACCGTTTAACGGCATAATGCCACGGCGCCGCGGGTCGACCCAGAAAATCTCCGGGTCGTCGCGGTGTTCGGCCATAGGGAATATCCCGATGGAATAGCCGTGGAGCAGTATCTCGGGCGTAAGCTCCGACATCAGTCGTCAGGCGTTGCCGAGGTTGGTTTCCAGCCAATGCTCAAGCCAGTGGATGTTGTATCCGCCCGACTGCACGTCTTCCTCGGCCAAAAGCGCGTGGAACAAGGGCACAGTGGTATCGACACCATCCACGATCAGCTCACCCAAGGCCCGACCAAGACGCGCCAGCGCTTCGGGGCGGTCGCGGCCATGTACGATCAGCTTGCCGATCAGGCTGTCGTAATAAGGCGGGATCGAATAGCCGTCATAGAGGGCTGAATCCATCCGCACGCCAAGGCCGCCCGGCGCGTGATACTGCGTGATCCGGCCCGGGCAGGGCGCGAAGTTCGGCAGTTTCTCGGCGTTGATGCGAACCTCAATGGCGTGACCATTGATGACCAGATCCTCTTGGGTGAAGGACATTGGCAGCCCTTCGGCGACGCGGATTTGCTCGCGCACCAGATCGACGCCAAAGATCGCCTCGGTCACCGGGTGTTCCACCTGAAGGCGGGTGTTCATTTCGATGAAATAGAACTCACCGTTCTCATAGAGGAACTCGATCGTGCCGGCACCGATATAGTTGATGTTGGCCACGGCATCCGCACAGACCTTACCGATCCGCGCGCGCTCTTCTTCGGTGATCGAGGGGCCGGGGGCCTCTTCGAAGACTTTCTGGTGGCGGCGCTGCAGCGAACAGTCACGCTCGCCCAGATGCACGGCATTGCCCTTGCCATCGCCAAAGACCTGAATCTCGATGTGGCGCGGGGTGGTCAGGTATTTCTCGATATAGACTTCGTCATTGCCGAAATTCGACTTGCCTTCTGCGCGGGCAGTCTGGAAGGCTTTTTCCATATCCTTGGCGGTCTGGGCGACTTTCATGCCCTTGCCGCCGCCGCCTGCCGTGGCCTTGATGATGACCGGATAGCCGATCTCTTCGCCCAAGCGCTTGGCTTCTTCGAGCGAAGCTACGCCGCCTTCGGAGCCGGGCACGCAAGGCACGCCGAGCTTCTTCATCGTGTCCTTGGCGGTAATCTTGTCGCCCATGACACGGATGTGTTCCGCAGTGGGGCCGATGAAGGTCAGGCCGTGGTCTTCGATGATCTGCACGAAGTTGGCGTTCTCCGACAGGAAACCATAGCCGGGGTGAATCGCTTCGGCCCCGGTGATTTCACAGGCAGCGATGATTGCCGGGATCGACAGATAGGATTGGGTTGAGGACGGTGGGCCGATGCAGACGGATTCGTCGGCCATGCGCACATGCATCGCGTCACTGTCGGCGGTGGAATGCACCGCGACCGTCTGGATGCCCATCTCGCGGGCCGCGCGGATGACGCGCAGGGCGATCTCTCCGCGGTTGGCGACTAGGATTTTGCTGAACATGATCTGCCCTTATTCCAAGATCACCAGCGGGGCGCCGAACTCAACCGCATCGCCGTCACCGACGAGGATGCGCTTGACGGTGCCAGCGCGGGGGGCGGGAATGTGGTTCATCGTCTTCATGGCTTCGACGATGAGCAGCGTATCCCCTTCGGAGACGCTGGCACCTACGCTGATAAACGATGGCGCGCCGGGCTCACCCTGCAGATAAACCGTGCCGACCATGGGCGAAGTCACCGCGCCGGGGTGGTCTGCAGGATCGGTTTCGACCTGAACGGGGGCAGGGGCGTTCCCTGCCGCGGGCGCAGCTGCGGCAGCGGCGGGGGCAGGTTGGTATTGCTGCTGCGGGGCGGCCATGACCTGCTGTGGGGGTTTACGGCTTACCCGCACGTTCAGACTGTCGTCCTCGGCGTAATCGCGTTTTACCTGA
The DNA here is from genome assembly GCF_900113435.1 of Sulfitobacter dubius. Classification (GTDB taxonomy): domain Bacteria; phylum Pseudomonadota; class Alphaproteobacteria; order Rhodobacterales; family Rhodobacteraceae; genus Sulfitobacter; species Sulfitobacter dubius. Next base: position 307,451 of record NZ_FOPG01000001.1, read on the forward strand.
AGCTCGGTCAGGTCGTTCTCGTTCAGCAGTTCGGCGAGGGCCTTGATGAAGGCCACGTCACTATCATGGGTGTTTTTTGTCATTGGATCCTCGAAGATTTCGACAGGCAGGCAGCCTATCGCTGCGCGATTGATTGTGCTCGCTTATAGGGCATGGGCAAAGCCATGAAAAGCCAACTGTTGTCTAGGGGGTAGGATCGGTTTTTTGACGCGCAGATGCGGCCCGGTACATGATGACGCAATATGCTCAGGCGCCGGGCCGTGGGGACAAGGGGATCAGATCGCGAGGTACTCCGCACGCAGCTCTGCGTTGTCCAGCACCTCCGCCGCCGTGCCGTCAAAGACCACGCCGCCGGTGTCGAGGATCACCGCGCGATCTGCCAGTTTCAGGGCGCGCACAGCGTTTTGCTCAACAAGGATGGTGGTGATGCCCTGTGCCTTGATAAGGCCCAGTGTCTTTTCAATCTCGTCCACGATCACCGGGGCCAGCCCTTCGTAGGGCTCATCAAGCAGCAGGACCTTGATGTCGCGGGCCAAGGCGCGGGCGATGGCCAGCATCTGTTGCTCTCCGCCCGAAAGGGTCACCCCCTCTTGGTTCCGCCGCTCACGCAGGCGCGGGAAGAGGTCATAGAGCCGGTCGAGGGACCAGCCGATAGGCGGTGCGATCTGGGCGAGTTTCAGGTTCTCTTCGACGGTCAGCCCCGAGATGATGCGCCGATCTTCGGGCACCAGCGCCAGCCCCGCTGCGGCGGCCTGGTGGCTGGCCATATTGTGTAGCGGCTGATGGTCGAGCCAAATCTCGCCGCGCTTGAGTTCCGGGTCGCTGACCCTTGAGATGGCCCGCAGGGTCGAGGTTTTGCCCGCCCCGTTGCGGCCCAGCAGGGCGAGGATTTCGCCCTCATGGACGTTAAAGCTCACCCCCTGCACGATATAGCTCTCGCCGTAATAGGCGTGAATGTCCCAGACCGAGAGGAAGGCCGGGGCGGTTTGGGCGTGGTTGGCGTTTTTGTCTAGCGTGTCGGTGCTCATTGGGGTGTCCTTGGGGTTCGGCAACAGGATAGATCAGGCAGCGTCTTGGCTCTCGCCCAGATAGGCTTCGCGGACCTTGGGGTGGCCCTTGATCCGGTCGGGCGTGTCTTCGACCAGTGGCGTGCCTTGGGCCAGCACGGTGATCCGCTCGGCCAGTGAAAAGACCACGTGCATGTCGTGTTCAATGATGGCGATGGTGATGTCGCGCTCGTCCTTGATCTGTTTGAGCAGGTCGATGGTGTTGTTGGTGTCGGCCCGCGCCATGCCGGCGGTCGGTTCGTCCAAGAGCAGCAGACGGGGGTCTTGGGCGAGGCACATGGCGATCTCTAGCCGCCGTTTGTCACCCCGCGACATGGAGGCCGCGGGCATGTGCCGCTTGTCGATCATGTTCATGTCGCGCAGCATTTCTTCGGCCTTGTCGATCATGTCACGCTGGCCCACGACCCGCGACCAGCCGTTCAGCTGAAACGCCCCGTCGCGTTTGGCAAGGCAGGGGATCAGCATGTTCTCCATCACCGTGAGATCACCAAAGATTTCAGGCGTTTGGAACACGCGGCTGATGCCCATCTGGTTGATCTCATAGGGTTTGCGCCCCAGCACCGACTGGCCGTCGAACATGACCGAGCCGGTATCGGGGATAAGCTTGCCCACCAGACAGTTCAGTAGCGTGGACTTGCCCGCCCCATTGGGGCCGATGATCGCATGGACGGAGTTCTCCGCCACACTGAGGTTCACATCGCTCAGCGCCTGCAACCCGCCAAAGCGTTTGCCGACATTTTTGACTTCGAGAATGGACATGATGTCTCTCCTATTCTGCGGCTTCGCTACGGCGTTGGGCGGCGTCGGCTTCGACCGAGCCTGCGTTTTTGTCTTTTCGGCGGAAGACACGGCCCAGACGTTGCCCACCCTCGACCAGCCCACCGGGCAGGAAGATCACAACAAGCATGAACAGCAGGCCAAGCGTCAGGTGCCAGCCCTTGCCGACGAAGGGGTGGATGATCGCTACCATCGCGTCTTCGATCCCGTCGGGCATGAAGGCGAACCAGCCGTGCAGCACATTGTCGTTGATCTTGGCAAAGATGTTTTCAAAGTACTTGATGAACCCTGCGCCCAGCACCGGCCCGATCAAGGTGCCCGCGCCGCCAAGGATGGTCATCAGCACCACTTCGCCAGAGGCCGTCCACTGCATCCGCTCAGCCCCGGCGAGCGGGTCCATCGCGGCCAGCAGGCCACCGGCCAGACCGGCATACATGCCCGAGATGACAAAGGCCGCCAGCGTGTAGGGCCGCGTGTTTAGGCCCGTGTAGTTCATCCGCTGCTGGTTAGACTTCACCGCCCGCAGCATCATGCCGAAAGGCGAGCGGAAGATGCGGATCGCCAGATAGAAGGCGAGGATCAGGAAGATCGCGCAGAAGTAGTAGCCGACGGAGAAAGTAAACGTCCAACCGCCAAAGAACAGCGTCGTCGAGGAGTTCATCGCAGCCCCGAAGAGATTAGGGAATGACGGCGCGTCGACAGACTGGAGGTACTGCGGATCGGAGGTATAGATCTGCAACCCCGTCTCACCATTGGTGATCGGCGTTAGCACCGAATAGGCGAGGTTGAACGACATCTGCGCGAAGGCCAGCGTCAGGATCGAAAAGTAGATGCCCGAGCGTCGCAGGCTGATAAAGCCAATCAGCGCCGAGAACAGCCCCGCCATGATGACGGCCAGCACCAGCGCGGGCACGACGTTGTAGCTGAGCAGTTTGAACATCCACACGGCAGAGTAGGAACCGACACCCAGAAAGGCCGCATGGCCGAAGGAGAGATAGCCGGTCAGCCCGAAGAGGATGTTGAACCCGATGGCGAAGATGCCAAAGATCACAAAGCGTTGCATCAGGTCGGGGTAGCCCGCGTTGAATTGCGCAAGGCCCGAATCCGCCGGAAAGGGGTTGAGGATGAAGGGGGCAAAGAGCGTGAGAACGACCACGACCCCCAAGAGAAGCGTATCGCGTTTTTCCAGTCCGAACATGTCTTATTCCTCCATCACGCCGCGGCGACCCATCAGACCGCGCGGGCGGACCAGCAGGATCACGATGGCAACGACGTAGATGATGATCTGGTCGATACCGTAGATGATGCTTTTGATTTCATTCATGGACGCGAGGCTTTCGAGGATGCCCAAGAGGAACCCCGCCAGCACCGCGCCGGGCAGGGAGCCCATGCCGCCGACCACGACGACAACAAAGCTCAGCACCAGAAAGTCCATGCCCATGTGATAATTGGGCGAGTTGATCGGCGCATACATCACCCCCGCAAGCCCCGCCACGGCGGCGGCGATGCCGAACATGATGGTAAAGCGGCGGTCGATGTCGATGCCCAGAAGCCCCACGGTTTCGCGGTCTGCCATGCCGGCGCGGACGACCATGCCGAAGGTGGTGAATTGCAAGAAAGCAAAGACGGCGGCGATGATGAGTGTGGAAAAGCCAAAGTAGACCAAGCGCCAATAGGGGTAGGCCAAAGACGTGTCCAAGCCTAGGAGCGGCGCGAAGTCGAAGCTGCCGACAAAGGCCTGCGGCGCAGGGGTGGGGATCGGGTTGGCGCCGTAGAAATACTTGACGACTTCCTGCAGGACGATGGCAAGGCCGAAGGTCACGAGGATCTGATCCGCATGGGGACGCTTATAGAAATGTTTGATCAGCCCGCGTTCCATGATGAAGCCAATGAGCAGCATCACCGGGATCGCAAAGAGGATCGCCAGCGGCACCGACCAATCGATAATCGCCTGCCCCGTTTCCGGCCCGAACCACTGTTCGACATAGGGCGTTTTGACCTTCAGCGGATTGCCGAGGAAATCCTTCTTGGTCTCGTCGATGGTCTCGACGCTCAGGGTCAGAATGCGTTGCAGCGTGACCGAACAGAAAGCCCCGATCATGAAAAGCGCCCCATGGGCGAAATTGACCACGCCAAGGGTGCCGAAGATCAGCGTCAGCCCAAGCGCAATGAGCGCATAGGCAGAGCCTTTGTCGAGGCCGTTGAGTATTTGCAGAAGGATTGCGTCCATGGTCCCCACCTGTAAGGGAAGCGTTTACAAGCGGCAGGGCCGCATGCAGCGATAAAAAGGGCGCGCAGGATCAGGCCCGCGCGCCATCTGATTTCAGCGGATCACGCGCCGGGGTTGCATTTGCCCAGATCACCGCCCGCGAACATCGGGTGATCGGGGGCATATTCGACCTGTGCACGGGGCGTCTGTTCGACGATCTCAAGCGTGTCGTATTCGTTAGTCGGGTTCTCCGCCCCCTTCATCACGAGCACGTCCTTGAAGCATTGGTGATCGTCCGCGCGGTAGAGCGTCGGCCCGTTGCCCAGACCGTCGAACTCATAGCCCTCCAGCGCCTCGACCACGGCGCAGGGGTTGAATGAGCCCGCGCGTTCCACCGCATCGGCGTAGAGCAGGGTCTGCACGTAGCAGGTATGCGCGGAGTTCGACGGCGGACGGCCATATTTCTCACCAAAGGATTTGGTGAAGGCTTTGGACCCTTCGTCTTGCAATTGCCAGTTCCAGTTCATCGAGCCGATGACCCCCTGCACGTTGGCCCCGGCACCGGCGGCCATCAGTTCGGAGTAGAGCGGCACGACGATCTCGAATTTCTTGCCGTTGACCTCTTTGTCGAGCAGGCCGAACTGCACCGCATTGGTGAGCGAGTTCACCATGTTTCCGCCGTAGTGGTTCAGCACCAGCACATCGGCGCCGGAGTTTAGCACCGGCGCGATATAGGAGCTGAAGTCGGTCGAGGCGAGCGGCGTCAGCACGTTCTCCACGGTCTCCCAGCCCATCGCCTCGGTCGCGGCAGCGATGGATTCCTGCTGGGTCCAGCCCCAGTTGTAATCCGCCGTCAGGTGATAGGCGCGGCGCTCAGACCCATAGGCGTTCTTGAGCACCGGGGCGAGGGCGGCGGCAGACATATAGGCGTTGAAGAAATGCCGGAAGCCATTGGCCTTGCGGTCCTTGCCGGTGGTGTCGTTGGCATGGGTCAGACCCGCCATGAAGATCACGCCCGCCGATTGGCAAAGGTCCTGCACCGCCACGGCCACGCCCGAGGACGAGCCGCCATTGATCATCACCGCGCCGTCTTTTTCGATCATCGACTTGGCGCTGGCGCGGGCCGCGTCGGATTTGGTCTGGGTGTCGCCCGTGACATATTCGACCTTCTTGCCCAGAATGCCGTTCCCTTTCAGCGCTTTAGAACTGAAGGTGTTCATCATGCCGCCGTCGCCCCCGCCATTGAGGTGCTCGACCGCAAGCTCCTGCGCGCGCAGCTCATCCAGACCCTCTTCGGCATAGGGGCCGGTCTGGGGCACGTTGAAGCCAAGCGTGACCGTGCTGCCCGTAGGGGCATTGGTAAAGCCCGCGTGATTTTCCGCGCGCAGATAGGTCGGCAGCGCCAACCCTGCACCGGCAACCGCGCCGGTCTGGATCAGTCCGCGGCGTGTCAGTTTTGTAAACGACATGAAGTCCTCCCATGTTTTTAAGAGCCGTGGCAGCGGAACCTCCCCCGGTGCCACGGCGCGCAAGAATGCAAAGAAACTATGGCGCGGAAACTGAAAACCGATCAATAACCTGCTTGATGGAAACGATATTTCTGTAAATATATTCGCAATCACTTCGCGAGGTTTGTAAATAACATGATGTTGCGCCGCAGAAAGACCTTGAAACAACGGGCGAAACCACGCGCGGAGCGACCTCATGCGTGAGGGGCTGACTGGCAGCCGTATCCGTGAGCGGCGGGTGATGGCGGGGGTGAAGCAAGCTGAGTTGGCCCAGCAAAGCGGTATCTCGGCCAGTTACCTCAATCTGATCGAACATAACCGACGCAGAATCGGCGGGAAACTCTTGCTCAACATCGCCCATGCGCTTGGGGTGGAGCCGCAGGCGCTGACCGAAGGGGCCGAAGCCGCGCTGATCGCCGCGCTGCGCGAAGCGGCTGAGGATGCAGGGCTGATGGGGCCGGAAAGCGACCGCGCCGACGAATTCGCGGGGCGTTTCCCGGGGTGGGCCAAAGTGCTCGCCACCAGCCAGCGGCGCATTGATGCGTTGGAGCAGACGGTAGAGGCGTTGTCAGACCGGTTGGCCCATGATCCGCAGCTTGCCACGTCGATGCATGAGCTGCTCAGCACCGCTGCCGCCATCCGATCGACCGCCTCGATTTTGGCGGAGACGGACAGTCTGCAGCCCGAATGGCGCGACCGGTTCCATGCGAACATTCACGAGGATAGCCGCCGCCTGTCTGACAGCGCGCAGGCGCTGGTGACCTATTTTGACAATGCCGCCGAGACCCGTGAGGTGGCCCACTCCCCGCAGGCGGAGGTGGAAGCTTTTCTCGCCGCGCATGACTACCGCTTTGACCCGTTGGAGCAGGCCCGCGCCCCGCAGGAGGCAATCGCGGCGCTTGTGGAGCAGGCCGATGCGCTCAAGACCAAGGCCGCGCAGCATATCGCGACGGGGGTGTTGCAACAGATCGCGCGGGACGCGGCGGCGCTGCCCTTGGCGCGTCTGGAGCGGACCGTTGAGGAGACGGGCCATGACCCAGCCGAATTGGCACGCAGATTGGACCAGCCGATGGGCCGGGTGCTGCGGCGCTTGGCGTCTTTGCCCGATTTGGGTGCGGGGCTGGTGGTCTGTGACCGCTCGGGCAGCGTGACCTTTGCCAAGTCGATCGAAGGGTTCACCGTGCCACGCTTTGGGGCCTGCTGCCCGCTTTGGCCGCTTTTTGCGGTGCAGGGCCAGCCGGGGCTGGTGGTGAAATCTCGCGTCATGCAGATGGGCCGGGGTCAGGCGCTGTTTGAGGCGATCGCGACCTGCGAAGTTCAGGCCGCCGCCGCCTATAACACGCCGCCCTTGAGCCAATCGGTCATGTTGCTTTTGCCGGTGCCGTCGGGGGCGGCACCTGCGCAGCCCGTGGGCGCAACCTGCCGGATTTGTCCGGTCGAAGGATGCCGCGCCCGGCGCGAACCTTCGATCTTGCGCGACGGAATCTAACAGGCGCTCAGGCAGTTTTTGACAGGGCTGCCAAACCGATGCATGCTCGCCCCGGTGCGCGAGACCCTGCAACAAGACGGGGCGGTCGCACACCGAGGGGGGAGACTTTTTGCCGATGAGCAAACTCGTAGTTTTGGTGGAGGACGAGGTGAATATCGCCGAGGCCATCCGCTTTTTGTTGGGCCAAGAGGGCTGGCGGGTGGAGACGCTGGCCAATGGATCGGGCGCGGTGGAGGTGATCCGCAAGGCATCGCCTGATCTGGTGATGCTGGATGTCATGCTGCCGGGCAAGAGCGGATTTGAGATACTCGATGAGCTGCGCGGTGACCCGGCAATGGAGACCTTGCCGGTCTTGATGCTGACCGCGCGCGGCCAAAGCCGGGACCGCGCTATGGCCGAGAAGGCCGGGGTCAGCCGCTTTATGACCAAGCCGTTTTCGAACTCAGAGATGCTCGACGCGGTGCGCGACCTGATCGCCAGTTAACCCGCCATGCCCCGCTCTCCGATCTTTCTGGAAAAACGCGGCTACCGCCAGCGGCGCATGATGGATGCGGTGCGGCTGCTGCCGTTTCTGGGGCTGATGCTATGGATGGTGCCGTTGCTGTGGCCCGTGCCAGAGATCCTGCCTGACGCCACCCCCGAACCCACCGAGCCGACAATCGCTATGAGCGTGGCACTGCGCTATCTCTTCGGGGTTTGGGCGTTGCTGATCTTGGCGACATGGGCGCTCTGGCGGCGGACGCGGGATGTGGCGTCGGACGGGGGTGCCGATACCAAAGACGGGCCGCGCTGATGGTGTCGCTCAACCAGTTGGTCGCGGTATGTCTGATGTATGTCGCGGGGCTGTTCATCGTGGCCTTTGCCGCCGAACGCGCGGCCTTGCGCGGGCAGGGCGGCTGGCTGCTGCGCTCGCCACTGGTCTATACCCTGTCCCTGTCGATCTATTGCACCGCTTGGACCTTTTATGGCGCGGTGGGCTATGCCGCGCGTTCGGGGTTGGAGTATGTGACGATTTACCTTGGCCCGTCGCTGGTGATGATCGGTTGGTGGTGGGGGCTGCGGCGTTTGGTGCGGATCGGGCGGAGCCATCGGGTGACCTCTATCGCCGACCTGATTTCTTCGCGCTACGGCAAGTCAAACACGTTGGCAATTGTGGTGACGGTCATGGCCGTGATCGGCGTGACACCCTATATCGCGCTGCAATTACAGTCGGTTATATTGTCCCTGTCGATTTTCGCCGCCGCGGATGTGCCGCTGGCCGAAGCGGGAGGCGATGTGATCAACCGTGGGCAGGCCGCCCTCTGGGTGGCGGCGGGGCTGACGCTGTTTACGGTGCTTTTCGGCACGCGGAACCTGAACGTGAACGAGCGGCACCACGGCGTTGTCATCGCCATCGCGGTTGAGGCGGTGGTGAAGCTGCTGGCACTGGTGGCGGTCGGTATCTACGTGATCTGGGGGCTGGCCGGAGGCTTGAGTGAGACTTTGGCGCGGATCGATGCCTCGGACATCGGCCAATGGGAAGTCCAAGGCAGCCGTTGGGCCGCGCTGACGGTGCTTTCGGGGGCCGCGCTTTTGTGCCTGCCGCGCATGTTTCAGGTGATGGTGGTCGAGAATGACGACGAGCGCCAGTTGCAGATCGCCAGCTGGGCCTTCCCGCTTTATATGATGTTGATGAGTCTTTTCGTCGTGCCAATCGCGGTGGTGGGGCTGGACCTGATGCCCGAAGGCGCGAACCCCGATCTGTTTGTGCTGAGCCTGCCGCTGAGCCAAGGCCAGAATGGGCTGGCGATGTTGTCTTTCTTGGGCGGGTTTTCGTCAGCCACCTCGATGGTGATCGTCGCCACGCTGGCACTTTCGACCATGGTCAGCAACCACATCGTCATGCCGATTTGGCTGGCGTTTCGGCGCGACGGGGCGACGCAGTCGGGTGACGTGCGCAATATCGTGATCCTCGCGCGGCGGCTGTCGATCTTTTGCGTGGTCGGGCTAGGCTACCTCTACTACCGCGCCTCGGGCGGCAGCGGGGCGCTGGCGGCGATTGGCACGATCTCCTTCGGCGGTGTGGCGCAGTTTTTGCCTGCCATGTTGGGCGGTGTCCTGTGGCGCGGGGCCACGCGGGCAGGGGCACTTTGTGGGCTGGGCACGGGCTTTGTGCTGTGGGTCTTCACCATGCTGCTGCCCAGTTTCGGCGCGGATGTGGCATTGTCGAGCGCGACTTTGGAGAGCGGGCTGTGGGGGCTTGCGTGGCTACGTCCCGAGGCGCTCTTTGGCATCGCTGGGATTGACCCGACGGTGCATGCGGTGGTCTGGAGCCTTGCGCTTAACACGCTGGTCTTCGTGGTCGTCTCGCTTTTCAGCTTTCCCGCGCCTCTGGAGCGGCTTCAGGGCGCGCAATTCGTTAATGTCTTTGACCACTCCGGCCCGGCGCGGGGGTGGACGGCCTCAGTCGCGGGCAGCGAAGACCTGATGATCATGGCGCAGCGGATCTTGGGCGCTACAGAGGCGCAGGCGTTCTTTGCGCGAGAAGCGGAACGGCAAGGGCATGGGCAACGCCTGCCGGAACCCACGCCACGATTCGTACAGGCGTTGGAGCGGGAGTTGGCGGCTTCGGTCGGGGCGGCGACGGCCCATGCGATGGTGGCCCAGATCGTCGGCGGGGCGTCTGTTTCGGTGCAGGACCTGCTCGCCGTGGCCGACGAATCCGCGCAGATGTTGGAGTATTCCAGCCAGCTTGAAACCAAATCGCGGGAGTTGACAGAAACGGCGGCGCAGCTGCGCGCGGCGAATGAGAAGCTCACGCAATTGTCGCTGCAAAAGGACAGTTTTCTCAGTCAAATCAGCCATGAATTGCGCACGCCGATGACCTCGATCCGGTCGTTTTCCGAGATTCTACGCGACGCGCCGGACCTCACGGACGCGGATAAGAATCGCTACGCCACGATCATCCACAGCGAGACGATCCGCCTGACGCGGCTGTTGGACGATCTGCTGGATCTGTCGGTGCTGGAGAACGGGCAGGTGACGCTGAACCAGCGGGAGGGCAACCTGCGCGACCTGCTCGATCTGGCGGTGACCACGGCGCAGGCCGGGGCCACGCGCCCGCTTGAGGTGCTGCGCGATCCGCAGGCTGAGGATATCACACTGACGAGCGACCTCGACCGGCTGGTGCAGGTCTTTATCAACCTTGTCACCAACGCCCGCAAATACTGCGCTGCCGATCAGCCGCAACTGGTGATCTCTCCACAGGTCACGGCGCAGGGGCTGGTGATCGATTTCGTCGACAACGGCCACGGGATCGATGCAGGATCAGAGGCGCTGATTTTCGAGAAATTTTCGCGCATCACCGGAGAGGGCGATGGCGCGGGCCTTGGTCTTGCCATCTGCCGCGAGATCATGTGCCGCTTGGGCGGGGAGATCAGCTTCTTGGGCAATGTGCCCGGCACGGCGTTCCGGGTGCAATTGCCGCAGAGCGTTCTGGCACCGCCTGCAAGAGACACCGGCCCAGCGGTCGGCCCCGTGGTCGGGGCCGACACGCGGTCTTAGCTGTAGCTCTGACCCAGCATAGGGCGCATGTTTTCAAGGTCATAGCCCCCCTGACGCGCCGCTTCGATGATCGCGTCACTGTCCATCTCACCAGCTTGGCCCAAGGCCCAAGCGATGGTCGAACGGGTGCCAGACGCGCAATAGGCCAGCACGGTGTCATCTGTCTCGACGCCAAGGGTGCGGTTGTTGGCGATGACATCGGGGGTCATGGTCTGATGGGTCAGCGGCTGTTCGGCAAAGGCGATGCCCGCCGCCTCGGCCGCTTCGCGCATGGCGGCGGCTTGGTGGCTGGGCGGCACTTCCGCATCAGGGCGGTTGCACAGGATGCGGGTGATGCCTTGGGCGCGCAGGCTTTCCATGTCACCGGGCTCGATCTGCGGGGCGACGAAATAGCGGGGGGTGATTTGGCGAATATCCATGCGTCGATTTAAGCAGATGCAGCGGCCCTGTCCAGAGACGGCTAAGACCCGCCGCGACCGCCCGCCGATCAGCCCAGAGAGATGCCCAAAATTACCATCATCAGGCCGATGACGGATAGAAACAGCGCGCCCATGTTCAACGGCACCACTTTGCGCAACACAACGCGCATCGCCTCATCGTCAAGCTGGGCGCGTTTGGCGCGGCTCACTTTGATGATACACAAGCCAAGACCGAGCAATCCCAGAAGGGACAGACCTGCGCCGCCCCAGACCATGAGATCGAAAATTGATGTGTTTGCGCTTTCCATGGCGGCAGAGCTACGCCAAACCGCCAAGGGGGGCAAGTCCCGCTTGCGGGCTGGGCGTGCAGCCTGTAGTCAAACCCGCCAGAGCCAGCCATTCCGTGAGGACTTTCCATGAGCGATACCAGCACCAACCCCGACGTCGTCGAATCCCAAGGCGACGCCACTTACCGCGTGACAGCCAATGAGCTGCGCCAGTTCGTGGAGCGGATCGAGCGTTTGGACGCCGAGAAGAAAGACCTCGCTGAACAGCAAAAAGAGGTGCTGGCCGAAGCGAAATCGCGCGGTTACGACACCAAAGTGCTGCGCAAGGTGATCGCCCTGCGCAAGCGCGACAAGGACGACATCGCCGAAGAAGAAGCGGTGATGGAGATGTACAAAGAAGCTTTGGGCATGTGAGCGCCGGGCCGCAGCGGAACTGAATTTTCCGCGCGGCCTTGAACGCCTCCGGTCCATGCCCATTTGCATCGGGCGTCTGCGCGGTCTCCGCGACGCCCGATGGTGTGAGACCGGTGAGATTTTCTCGTGAACATTTTGTTTGTACTTGGCGGCTTGCTGGGTCTCGTGCTCGGTGGGGAGTATCTGGTGCGCGGTGCCGTGGCACTGGCACAAAGGGTTGGGCTGTCGCCCTTGGTAATTGGCCTGACGATCGTGGGCTTTGGCACCTCAACCCCTGAACTGGTGACTTCGGTTCAGGCTGCGATGCTGGGTGCGCCGGACATCGCGCTTGGCAACGTCGTTGGCTCTAACATCGCGAATATCCTGCTGATTCTAGGCATTGCCGCGCTGATCGCGCCCTTTGCGATTAATCGGGGCAGTTTTGCCCGCGATGGATCCGTCATGTTGGCGGCGAGCGTGCTTTGTTTGGGAGCGGTGCTGTTCGGGCGCGTTGACCGTGTGGCCGGGTTGATCTGTATCGTCGGGCTCGCGGGGTATTTGATTTACACCTTTCGGAGTGATCGCAGCAGCCTACAGGCCGTTGAGCCCCTGCCGGATCAGGCACCGATGGGACTGTCGCTGCTTTGGCTTTTGGGGGGGCTGGTGCTGACGATCCTTTCGGCGCGGTTTCTGGTGACCGGGGCGGTGGCGCTGGCGCAGGCCGTTGGCCTCTCTGAGGCGGTCATTGGCTTGACCATCGTGGCCGTGGGCACCTCCATGCCGGAACTTGTAACCTCGGTCATCGCGGCACGTCGCGGGCAGAGCGATGTGGCTCTGGGCAATGTGGTCGGCTCCAATATCTTTAACATTCTTGGTGTGCTTGGGATCACGGCGGTGATTCAGCCGGTCGGTGTGGCTGCGCAGATTGCCATGCTCGACATCTGGGTCATGCTCGCGGCCACGCTGGCTTTGATCGGCTGCGCCGCGTTTGGCGGGCGTGTGACGCGTGGGCAGGGCGCGGTCTTTGCCTTGACCTATGCGGGCTACATCGGTGTGCTTTTGATCTAAGGCTGTCGGCAGGCGTTGAACGGGGGCTGGGGCCGATTTCGGCGGATGTGGTGCGATGGCCGCGGACCCCCTTGCGCAGGCGGATCAACACCCATAGAAGGACACAAATTTTCGCCCGCGCCCCGGCTGCGCGGCCTTACCCTATGGAGCACACATGCAGGTCAACGAGACGCTGAACGAAGGTCTGAAACGCGGTTACAACATCACCGTGACCGCCGCCGAACTGGAAGCCAAGGTCAACGAAAAGCTGGCCGAAGCGCAGCCCGAAGTCGAAATGAAGGGCTTCCGCAAGGGCAAGGTTCCGATGGCACTGCTGAAAAAGCAGTTTGGCCAGCGGATCATGGGCGAAGCGATGCAGGAAAGCATCGATGGCGCCATGGCAGAGCATTTTGAAAAGTCCGGCGATCGCCCCGCGATGCAGCCCGAAGTCAAAATGACCAACGAAGACTGGAAAGAAGGCGATGACGTCGAAGTTTCCATGGCTTACGAAAAACTGCCGGAAATCCCCGAAGTCGATCTGAGCAAGATCGAGCTGGAAAAGATGGTCGTTAAGGCCGATGACGCCGCCGTCGAAGAAGCGCTGGCAAGCCTTGCCGAAACTGCACAAGACTTCAAAGCCCGCAAAGAGGGTGCCAAAGCGGAAGATGGCGATCAGGTTGTGATCGACTTCAAAGGCTCCGTCGACGGTGAAGAATTCGAAGGCGGTGCGGCGGAAGATTACCCGCTGGTGCTGGGCTCCAACTCCTTCATCCCCGGCTTCGAAGAGCAGTTGGTCGGCGTGAAGGCGGGCGAAGAAAAGTCCGTCGTCGTGAACTTCCCCGAAGAGTATCAGGCTGAGCATCTGGCCGGTAAGGAAGCGACATTCGCTTGCACCGTTAAAGAAGTGAAAGAGCCTGTTGCTGCTGAAGTAAACGACGAGATGGCCAAGAAATTCGGCGCCGAGGATCTCGACGCGCTGAAAGGTCAGATCGCTGAGCGTCTGGAAGCGGAATATGCTGGTGCTTCGCGCGCTGTGATGAAGCGTAACCTGCTGGACGCGCTGGACAAAGAGGTCAGCTTTGACCTGCCGCCGTCGCTGGTTGACGCCGAAGCCAAGCAGATCGCGCATCAGCTGTGGCACGAGGAAAACCCCGAAGTTGAGGGCCATGATCACCCCGAGGTTGAGCCGACAGACGAGCACAAGACACTGGCCGAGCGCCGCGTCCGTCTGGGCCTGCTTCTGGCCGAACTGGGTCAAAAGGCCGAGGTTCAGGTGACCGATGCCGAGATGACCCAAGCGATCATGAACCAGGCGCGTCAGTACCCGGGTCAAGAGCGCCAGTTCTTTGAGTTCGTGCAGCAAAACCAGCAGATGCAGCAGCAAATGCGTGCGCCGATCTTTGAAGACAAGGTTGTCGATCACGTTGTTGAGCAAGCCAAAGTGACCGAGAAAGAGATCTCCAAAGACGAGCTTCAAAAAGCTGTTGAGGAACTGGAGGACGAATAAGTCTTCTCGTAGATCGAATTTGGGGCAGGGGCGACGGTTTACCGTCGCCCCTGTTTCGTTTTGGAGTGGTGTGGAAACTTATCGCTGTTCCAGACGGGGGAACCACGAGGCGCAATCACGCAAGGGGGCTGACGGCACCCTTTACGGATGTGAGATGCGCAAATTGGTATCGCCCCGGCGCGGAGGGCGATACCTTGAGTACTTGCCTTACAGAGTGATGCGGAACTGGGCGAAACCAGTATCGGTATCGCGCACCTGCTCCATCTCCACGCCGGTCACCTCATCCAGATAGTCGGCAGCCTTTGGTCCCGTTTCAAACAAGACGCTGGTGTTCTCCAACGGTGCAAAGCGCCAGTTGGCGTCGGCACGTGGGCTGATGGTGCCTTTCTCAACAATGTAGCGGACGATCACATCGCGGTTTGTATCTGGCCCTTCAAAGACGATTGTATCGCCCTTCGCGCCGGGAAACGCGCCGCCCCCGCCTGCGCGGTAGTTGTTGGTGGCAATGATAAATTCAGATTTGGGGTCAATCGGTTGACCGTCGAACTCCAGATTGGTGATGCGGTTGGCATCGGAGTTTTGAACTTCACCCTCGGGGCCGAACTTGGACGGTTGGCTTAGGTCAATCTGGTAACTCACCCCGTCGATGACATCGAAGTTGTAGCTGGGGAAGCTGTCGCTGAGCAGGGGTTGGTCCTGCTCGCCGGGGGTAATCTGATTGAACATACCAGCAGACCGCTCCAGCCAGTCTTTGACCTGTGCACCGGTCACCCGCACGGCGCGGGCGGTGTTGGGGTAGAGGTAGAGGTCGGCGACATTTTTGATAGCCACATCGCCCTTGGGCACATCGGTGTAATACTCCGGTCCACCCCGCCCTCCGGCCTTGAAGGGCGCGGCGGCTGACAGGATCGGCAGACCCTCATGCTCGGTCCCCTTGAGCATTTGTTCAATATACCACGTCTGCGCGTTTGAGACGATCTGCACCGAAGGGTCATCGGCCACCAGCGCGAAATAGCTGTGCAGGTTTGCGTCAGTCTTACCCACGGCGCGGCGGACATAGGCGAGTGTTTCGTCATGTTCTTGCTGGACTGAAGCGAGGATTTCAGGATCGCTTTCCACCAGCGGCAAGACTGAACGGTCTTCGTTGCGCTGCGAAATCGCGCGGGCCTCGGCGCTGTGGCTGGCAATGCGCCATCCGTTGCCATCACGTTCGAGCATTAGGTCGATCAGGCCAAGGTGGCTGCCCCAGAAGCCGCCCATCGTGGCGGGTTTGCCGTGGATCGTGCCCTTGCTCACATCCACGCCCGGATAGTCGGCATAGGTGCCTGAGGGGAAGACGAGGTGACTGTGCCCGGTCATGATCGCATCGATCCCTTCGACAGCGGCCAGCGGGACCGAGGCGTTCTCCATCAGGTCTTCTTCTTTCGCCGCGCCGATGCCGGAGTGCGACAGCGCGATGATGATGTCGGCTCCGGCCTCTTTCATTTGCGGCACCCACGAGCGGGCGGCCTCAAGGATGTCGCGCGCCTGTACCTTGCCTTCTAGGTGGCGGCGGTCCCATGCCATGATCTGCGGCGGGACAAAGCCGATGATGCCGATCTTGATGCTATGTTCCGCGCCCGCGCCATCGGTCAGCTTTCGGTCAAGCAGGACATAGGGCTTCACCAGCGTTTCATCGTCGCTGGGCTTGGCACCTGTCTTTTTGACGACATTGGCGCTGACCACGGGAAAATCGGCACCGGCGAGCGATTTCATCAGGAAATCGAGCCCGTAGTTGAATTCATGGTTACCTAAGGTGGAGGCATCAAAACCGAGCGTGTTCATCGCTTGGATGACCGGGTGCATGTCACCCTCTTTCATGCCGCGCTCATAGGCGATGTAATCGCCCATTGGGTTGCCTTGCAGGAAATCCCCGTTGTCAAGCATCAGCGTATTGGTCGCTTCGGCGCGGATCGATTTGACGATGCTCGCGGTGCGGGCAAGGCCCACGGTGTCGACCTCCTTGTCGGCGTAATAGTCGTAGGGAAAGACGTGCACATGCAGGTCTGTCGTTTCCATCAGCCGCAAATGCGCCTGATTGGCCGCAGCGCGGAGCGAAAACGGATGCAGGGCCAACAGCCCGGCAGAACCGGCTAAGAAGTGACGGCGGTTAAGGCGAAGGGTCATGCGGGCATTCCTTTGTCAGCGTTACCTCATACCTGCGGCGAAGGGAGAGGCCGTTGCAAGCCCGAAAATTAATCACCCATCGCGCAGGCCGGTTTCCACTAGCATACCGCGTTTCTTGGCTTCGTAATAATAGCCCCGCGCGTACCATTTGATGGCGGTGCCGTGGTCTCCGTCAGACAAAAGCCAAGCGCCGCGAAGGTATTTCAGTGCGTATTTCAGATTGGTGTCTGCATCCAAAAGGTCGGACGAACTGCCTTGGAAACCCATTGAACGGGCCGTGGCAGGCAAGATTTGCATCAAGCCGTAGTAGGGGCCGTTGCGGGCACGGGGGTTATGGGTGCTTTCGCGGATTGCCAGACGGTGAACCAATGGGCGCGGCAGGTCGTAGAAATCGGCCCAGTGGTTGATTTTGCGCCGCAGTTCAGGCGTCTCGTTCGGGTGCAGGGGCAGGGCGGGGCGCTGCGGGGGCTCTGGTGACACCATAGGGGCTGCGTTGCAGGCGGTGAGAGCAGTAGCGGCAATGAAAGAGAGGAACATGCGGCGTGTGGTCTGTGGCATGGTGCACCGGGGCTTGTTATATCGGCGCGAAGATCGCCCCAAGGGGCCTCAAGGGCAAGCGTCATGGTCCCGCATACGCGACCCCTTGCCAAGCGGTTCAGGCGCAAAGCGCGGCTTTTCGCCATGTTCAGACATCAGCGACGATTTCGCCTTTCATTTCGCCTGTCATGCGGCTTTGATCTTCGCGCCTTACGGAACGGCGCACTTCGTCGATTTTAAGCTCGGCAGCGTCGCGCGTGGCTTTATCTGGCCATTCGGTGATGACGGCGCTGGTCCGATCAGTGGTGCGTACCACGGTGATGCGGCTGGCACCGAAGTCTTTGAGTGCGGGCAGGCGTTTCTCTTTGATCGCGCTGAGAGCGACATCATAGTCTGCCCCGTCGGCGATTTCCCAAGTGGTAATGGTGATGTATCGCATGTGTCGTCCTCCATGCTGAATGGGGGCATTATACCACACATTTGATCGTTTTTGCAGGGGCTTCTGTCGCCGGGCTGCGGAGAGGGGCAGCAATACGAAAAACGCCGCGCGGAGGACCGCACGGCGTTCAAATTTAGCTCTGACGAACGGATCAGCTGTTGCTGTCGTCCTGTGCGTCGCCCTCGGGGGTGCGCACAACGTCCGAGTCGCCGTCTTCGTCAGCGGCGGAACCGATGTCGTCAAACAGTTCGGAGATTTCGAATTCAGCAGCGGCTTCCTCTTCGGCGGCCAATTCCTGAATCGATTTGCCGGATGCCTGAAGCTCGGCCTCTTCGGGCGAACGTGCGACGTTCAGCTCGATTGTGGCGGTCACTTCGGGGTGCAGAACGACCTGCACTTCGTGGACGCCCAGATACTTGATGGGCTGGCCCAGAACGACCTGCTTGCGGTCAACCGAGAAACCTTCTTCGGTGGCGGCTTCGGCGGCGTCACGGGTGGTGACGGAACCATAAAGCGCGCCAGCGTCGGAAGCAGAGCGAATCACGACGAATTGCTGACCGTTCAGCTTTTCGGCCATGGCTTCGGCTTCTTTTTTGGTCTCGAGGTTTTGCGCCTCAAGCTGAGCTTTCTGACCTTCAAAGGCTTCGACGTTGGCTTTGGAGGCCGACAGCGCTTTGCCTTGGGGCAGAAGATAGTTGCGAGCGTAGCCAGACTTTACGTCCACGACTTCGCCCATCTGGCCCAGTTTGGCCACACGTTCCAGAAGGATAACTTGCATGTGCTCTCTCCTTACTTAACGGCGTAGGGCAGCAGGGCGAGGAAACGAGCGCGTTTGATGGCACGGGCCAGTTCGCGTTGTTTCTTGGCCGATACGGCGGTGATACGGGAAGGAACGATCTTGCCACGCTCAGAGATGTAGCGTTGCAGCAGACGTGTGTCCTTGTAGTCAATCGCAGGTGCGTTGTCGCCCGAGAAGGGGCACACTTTACGACGACGGAAAAATGGTTTTGCAGCCATGATTTAAGTCCTTTTTTTCAAGCGTTGATCAACGGCGTTCGCGGCGGTCGGGCCGCTCGTCACGCTTTTGCATCTGTACGGACGGCAGTTCTTTGTGCTCATCAACTTTGATGGTCAGAACGCGCATCACGTCATCATGCAGGCGCATCAGGCGCTCCATTTCCTGCACGGCGGTCGCGGGGGCGTCCGAACGCAGGAAGGCATAGTGGCCCTTGCGGTTTTTGTTGATCTTGTAGGCCATCGTTTTGACGCCCCAGTACTCGCTGTCGACGAGCTTGCCGTCGTTGTCCGCGAGGACGGTGCCAAAGTGTTCGATGAGGCCTTCTGCTTGCGTGTTGGACAGGTCCTGACGCGCAATCATAACATGCTCATAAAGCGGCATGTGCACTCCTATTTATATCAAGGCGCATTTCATAGGCGGGGCATTCAACCTTGCGGCCCCACCACGAGAGTCTGCGCGGTTCATATGCTTTGCAAGGAAGCGCCCGTATACACGGTTTGCGCCGCACGGCAAGCCCCAAGCGCCTGCGGCAAGGCTTGTTCGGCTGAGGCGCAGAGGATACATCAGGCAAAACGCATAAGAGAGGCCGCAACTATGAGCATTGCATTCGTTTTCCCGGGCCAGGGTGCCCAAACCATCGGCATGGGCCGCGATCTGGCTGAAGCCTATCTGGAAGCCCGCGCCGTTTTCCAAGAAGTCGACGACGCCCTTGGTGAAAAACTGTCTGACCTGATCTGGGAGGGGGATATTGAGACGCTGACCCTGACGCAAAACGCCCAGCCTGCGTTGATGGCAACATCGATGGCGGCGATGGCGGCGCTGAAGTCCGAAGGGATCGAAGTTGGCAAAGCGGCCTATGTGGCGGGCCATAGTCTTGGCGAATATTCCGCGCTCTGCGCCGCAGGGTCGCTGTCGCTTGCCGACACCGCACGGCTGCTGCGCATTCGCGGTAAGGCGATGCAGGCCGCCGTGCCGGTGGGTGAGGGCGCGATGGCGGCGATCCTTGGCCTTGGCATCGAAGAAACCGGGAAACTGGCCGAAGCCGCGGCCGAGGGCGAAGTCTGTCAGGTCGCCAATGAGAACGACCCCAGCCAGAACGTATTGTCGGGCCACAAAGCCGCAGTGGAGCGTGCCGTGGCGATGGCCAAGGATGCTGGCGCCAAACGCGCGTTGCTGCTGCCGGTCTCTGCGCCTTTCCATTGCCCGCTGATGGGGCCTGCCGCTGAGGAGATGGCGCGCGCTTTGGGGGAGGTCACGTTCAATGATCCCGCCGTGCCGCTGGTGGCGAATGTCACCGCCGAGGCGGTCACCGATGCCGCGAAGATTCGCGACTTGTTGGTAGAGCAGGTGACAGGCCGGGTGCGCTGGCGGTCTTCGGTTGAGTGGATGGCCGCGCAGGGTGTCACCGAAGCATGGGAGATCGGCGCGGGCAAGGCGCTTTCGGGCATGATCCGCCGGATCGAAAAGTCGCTTGCCACCCGCAGCATCGGCACGCCGGATGAGGTCAAAGCCGCGAAAGAGGTGTAACGCCCCGGAGGGCCGAGATGACGATGCAAGAAACCCTGACCCTGCTGCCGGAATGGCTGATCTGGTGGTTCAATTGGCTGGTCTTTGCCGTGGCGGTCTTGCCCTTGACGCTGCTGATCTGGCCGCAGAGCCGCAGAGTCGGGGTGATTGCCGTTTTGGCGAGCATTCTGACCGGCGCTGCGGTCTACGGAATGTTCCGGCAAATGGGATACGTCAAATTGCTCGGTCTGCCGCATCTGCTGATCTGGGGGCCGCTGGCGGTCTACCTGTTCCGCAAACAGGCTAAGGACGCCATGCCCATTGCCGCGCGGTGGATCATCCGGGTGATCTTGGCCACCTTGCTGATCTCGCTGGCCTTCGATGTGGTGGATGTCCTGCGTTATATCTTGGGCGAGCGGACGCCGCTGGGGGCCGAGGCGTGAGACGGCTGATTGCTGTATTCGCGCTGCTCGTTTCTTTGGTGGCCTGCGGCACGCTTGAGAATGCCAGCGATGGCACGCGGATGCAGGTTCAGGGCCCGTATCTGTTGATGTCCGGCACGATCACCAGCCGAACACCCGCCACTTTCGCGCGCCATCTGGCCGAGAATCCGCGGATTGATACGGTGGTTCTGGGGCAGATCGACGGCTCTATTGATGCGGCAGCGACGCACCGGATGGGGCGACAGATTCGCAGATTGGGGCTGGCGACCGAGCTGCGATCGGGCAGTGTGGTTGATTCTGGGGGTGTTGAGCTGTTCATCGCCGGAGCCAAACGGCGCATGGCGCCGGGGGCGGCATTGCGAGTGCATAGCTGGCGCAATGGTTACCGCGAGGGCAGCAGCTATCCGCGGCAATCGCCCAAACACCAGATGACACGGCGCTATATGGCCGAGATGCTGGGCAATGACGGCTTTTACTGGTTTACCTTGCAGGCCGCGCCATCTGACGGGATACACAAGATGACAGCGGATGAAATCCGCCGCTACGGGCTGCTGACGCGGCCCTGACTGATAGAATAAAGGAAGAGACATGTTCGATCTTACAGGAAAGAATGCCCTGATTACCGGCGCTTCGGGCGGCATTGGCGCGGATATTGCCCGCAAATTGCATGCCCAAGGCGCGACCGTGGGGCTTTCGGGCACGCGGACCGAGCCGCTGGAAGCGCTGAAGGCCGAATTGGGCGAGCGGGCGCATGTGCTGCCTTGTAACCTGAGCGACATGGAAGCCGTCGATGCTCTGCCGAAACAGGCGGCTGAGGCGATGGGCTCGGTCGATATTCTGGTGAATAATGCCGGGATCACGCGCGATAACCTGTTCATGCGCATGTCGGATGATGAATGGAATTCGGTGCTGAATGTGAACCTCACCGCGACGTTTAAGCTGTGCAAAGGCGTGATGCGCGGGATGATGAAGGCGCGTTGGGGCCGGATCGTGAATATCTCAAGCGTGGTGGGGGCCACCGGCAATCCCGGTCAGGCGAATTACGCGGCCTCCAAAGCGGGTGTCGTGGGCATGTCCAAATCGCTTGCCTATGAGGTGGCGAGCCGTGGGATCACCGTGAATGCTGTGGCACCGGGCTTTATCACCACGGCGATGACCGACAAGCTGACGGATGAGCAAAAGTCTGGAATCATGGGGCAAATTCCGGCAGGCCGCATGGGTGATCCGGATGAGATTGCCGCCGCTGTGGTCTATCTTTCTAGTGCCGAGGCTGCTTATGTGACAGGGACCACCTTGCATGTGAACGGCGGTATGGCCATGTTGTGACCCTGCGCTGCAATAGCGTTTGCCAAGCCTTCGGCATGTGCTAAAGGGGGCGCAGAATCGAAACGAAGGGAGCTTGATTGCCCCCTCCGCCTTGTGCGAACAAGGAAAATAGCCGCCCCTTTTGGGGCATCCTCCAAACGCTGATCATCGGCGGGCGGAAACCAAAAGGGGCCTGAATGGCCCGAAGACATGAGGACTTATTATGAGCGACGTCGCAGACCGCGTGAAAAAGATCGTTGTGGAACACCTGAGCGTGGAAGAGGATAAAGTGACTGAGAATGCGTCGTTCATCGACGATCTTGGCGCTGACAGCCTTGACACCGTGGAGCTGGTGATGGCGTTCGAAGAAGAGTTCGGCATCGAGATCCCCGATGACGCCGCTGAGAACATCCAGACCGTTGGCGATGCGGTTAAGTTCATCAAAGAAGCCTCCTAAGGCTTTGCCGGGCGACCGGCGGAATTGAGATTTTAGAACGGCGTTGTTCCTAGCGGAATGACGCCGTTTTTATTTGCCGTAGCGGGGTGGGCTTGTCCCTTTGGTGCCGAAGCCGCATGTCTTCGCCAAGTAGTTTCAAGCGTGAAGGCAATTCACCCCATGTCCCGAACGATCCCGACCATCAACACAGCCAGACTGACCCTGCGCGCCATGCGGGCTGAGGATTTTGAGCGTTACGCCGAGATTTGGGCGATGCCGGATGTGGCGGATCGGATACTTGATCGGCCCCGGGCGAAGGGGCAGTCGTGGGATGCTTTCCTGCGCAATGCTGGGCATTGGCAGATCACGGGATTCGGGCAATGGGCCGTGCAGCTTCACCGACAAAGAGAGATGCTGGGGCAGACGGGTTTCGTCTTTGGCTCACGGAATTTAGGTGAGGATTTCGATACTTACCCCGAAGCGCGGCTGGTCTTGGCGCCTCAGGCGCAGGACCAGCGTTTGGGGTTTGAGGCCGCACGCGCGGCGCATGAATGGTTTGATAGGGTGATCACCGGACGCACGGTTTGCATGGTTTCGGGGGGCAATGAGGCGGCGTTGCGGATCGCGGGCGCGCTTGGGTATCAGCCGCTGCGGGAGGCAAAGACAGCGGGTGGCCCGGTGCATCTGCTAACCCGGCGTGGGCCGCCAGTCTAACGTCACCACCAGACCCTTACCGCCTGTGATGGCCGCCCGATTCCGCAGATAGGCGTTTTTGTGCTATGCCTGCGGCCCACTGCCGATATGCTTGTGCCTACAGGCTTTTGCAGGGTAAGAGGTTCGCCGAGAGATTATCGGCAAGGGGCACTAAGATGCGCAGAGTTGTAGTAACGGGTTTGGGTTTGGTTACCCCCCTCGCGGACGGCGTGGAAGAAAGCTGGAAACGGATCCTTGATGGGCAATCCGGAGCCGGACCGATCACCGGCTTTGATCCCAGCAAATTGGTGACCCAATACGCCTGCGAAGTGCCTTTGGGCGATGGCAGTGATGGCACCTTTGACGCCAATAAATACATGGAGCCGAAAGAACAGCGGAAAGTCGATACTTTCATTCTGTTCGGCATGGCCGCCGCCCAGCAGGCGGTTGAGGATTCGGGTTGGTTGCCGACCGAGAAAGAAGATCAGGAGCGCACCGGCGTGTTGATCGGCTCGGGCATCGGTGGATTGAACTCTATCGCCAATACCGCTGTCATGATGGCCGAAAAGGGTCCGCGCCGCGTGAGCCCGTTCTTTGTACCCGGCGCGCTGATCAACCTGATCTCGGGTCAGGTGTCGATCCGCTATGGGTTCAAGGGGCCGAACCACTCGGTCGTGACTGCTTGTTCCACCGGGGCCCATGCCATCGGTGACGCGGCGCGGCTGATTAAATACGGCGATGCGGATGTGATGATCGCAGGTGGTGCCGAGGCGGCGATCTGTGAGATCGGCATGGCGGGCTTCAACGCCTGCAAGGCGCTGTCCACCAAACGCGGCGACGATCCCAAGAAAGCCAGCCGCCCCTATGATGTGGACCGTGACGGTTTTGTCATGGGTGAGGGCGCGGGCATCGTGGTCTTGGAAGAATATGAGCACGCCAAGGCGCGCGGTGCCAAGATCTATGCCGAAGTGCTGGGCTATGGTCTGTCGGGCGACGCGCATCACATCACCGCACCGTCCGAAGATGGCGAGGGTGGTGAGCGTTCGATGCGCGCGGCGTTGAAGAACGCAGGACTTGAGCCCAAGGATGTTGATTACATCAACGCGCATGGCACCTCGACCATGGCCGATACCATCGAATTGGGCGCGGTCGAGCGTCTGATGGGCGATGCGGCGGACAAGGTCACCATGTCCTCTACCAAATCCGCGACCGGGCACCTCTTGGGGGCCGCTGGCGCGATCGAGGCGATCTTCTGCATGCTTGCGATCCGCGATCAGGTGGCCCCGCCGACGATCAACCTTGATAACCCAGCGGTTGAGACACCGATTGATCTGGCGCCCAACAAAAAGGTCGAGCGCAAGATCGACGTGGCGCTGAGCAATTCGTTCGGCTTTGGCGGGACAAACGCATCGGTACTGTTCGGGAAAGTCCGCTAAATGTGGCGTCATATCGCTTCTAACGCCGTGACGTTTCTGTTGGTCGGCCTGTTTCTGCTTGGGGGGATCATCCTCTGGGGCAAGACGACCTATGTCGCCGAAGGGCCGCTGGAGCAGGCGATCTGTGTGCAGGTCGAGCGCGGCTCGAACATGCGGCAGGTGAGCCAGAGCCTTGTGGAGCAGGGCGCGGTTTCCTCGCCCGCGCTCTTTCGCATGGGCGCGGATTACGAGGAGAAGTCGGGCAGCCTGAAAGCCGGCAGTTTTCTTGTGCAGCCCGGCACGTCGATGCAGGGGATTGTTGATATCGTGACCCAAGGCGGGGCCAGCACCTGCGGCACCGAGGTTGTGTACCGGGTGGGCGTGAACCGCGTAAGTGTGCAGGTTCGTGAGTTGGACCCAGTCACAAGCCGGTTCGTTGAGCGCGCGGAGTTCACGCCGGGTGAGGAAGAGACCCCTGAGGCATACTCCGAAATCTCCAGCAAGAACGACACGCGGTTTCGTGTGGCGCTGGCCGAAGGTGTGACAAGCTGGCAGGTGGTTGAGGCGCTCAAGCAGGTGGATCAGTTGTCCGGGGACGTTGAAGAGTTGCCCGCCGAGGGCAGTCTTGCGCCTGACAGCTATGAGGTCCGCCCGGGCGATGATCGGGCTGAGGTGGTCGCGCGGATGGCGGCGGCGCAAGAGGTGCTTTTGGCCGAAGCCTTTGAAGCGCGCGACGCTGATCTGCCGATTGAGACGCCGGAGGAACTGCTGATCCTTGCGTCGATCATCGAAAAGGAAACCGGTGTGGCGGCAGAGCGGGAGCAGGTGGCGAGCGTTTTCGTGAACCGTCTGAACCAAGGCATGCGCCTGCAAACGGACCCGACGGTGATCTATGGCGTGACCGAAGGCAAGGGCGTGCTGGGCCGCGGGCTGCGCCGCTCGGAGCTGCGGGCAGAGACGGCGTGGAACACCTATGTGATCGACGGTCTGCCGCCGACCCCGATTGCCAATCCGGGCCGGGCAAGCCTGATGGCCGCCGCGCAACCGGCGGAGACGGATTTCGTCTTCTTCGTTGCCGATGGCACCGGGGGGCACGCTTTTGCTGAGACCTTGGATGAGCATAACCGCAACGTGGCGCGTTGGCGTCAGATCGAGGCGGAGCGCGGCGCAGAAGCGGCCGGGAATGCCTCGACAGGTGGTAACTGAAACGACTAGAGACCCCGCTGGAGACAGCGGGGTTTTTGCTTGCCGACGGGGCTCTCCGCGCGGTGGTGTAAGGCTTTGTTAACACAGTTTTTCTTGACTTTGCGCACGGTCTGACGTAGGAGTTGTGGCACGCTAGAAGACATGGGCGAACGGCCCCGGGGTGACCCGGTGGTCGTTTTTTTGTGCCTGCTCGGTTGGGGAAAACCAACGAGAGGTAAAGCGATGACGATCATTACCCCGGAGCAAGAGACGCAAGACAGCGCAGAAATCCTGCGCGGTCTTCAAGAAGCAATCGGCGCGCTGCGTCGGGAAATCGAAGGTCTGACGGAACAGACCCGGTCCGGGGGGGAACTCAAGGAAACTGCGGTGTCTGGCAAAACGTCCAAAGTGGCGGGACTGCTGGCGCATTGCCTGAAAGCGGAGAACACGCTGAGTGACTGTCGAAACCGACAAGCTGGAATCGCGCGCGGGGGCTATGCCCTCGACATGGACAAAGCGCGGGCTGACATCGGGTGCAAGCTGGATCGCCTGCGCCGATGCTCTGACCCAGGCGCAGTTTCTGAATGACCTAGGTGAGGGAGAGCTTCTGGCTCTCCCTTTTTTGTTCGAGTTCTGGGCGCTGGACCATCAGCTGCCGCCTGAGGGGGATTGGCGGACATGGGTGATCATGGGCGGGCGCGGTGCGGGCAAGACCCGCGCCGGGGCGGAATGGGTGCGCAGCAAGGTTGAGGGGAGCCGTCCGCTTGATCCTGGGGAGTGCAGCCGTGTGGCGCTGGTGGGAGAGACCATTGAGCAGGTGCGCGAGGTGATGATTTTTGGCGACAGCGGCATTCTGGCCTGTAGCCCGCCGGATCGGCGGCCCGATTGGGAGGCGACGCGCAAGCGGTTGGTCTGGCCCAACGGCGCGATTGCGACGGTGCATACGGCGCATGATCCCGAAGGGCTGCGCGGGCCGCAGTTTGATGCGGCTTGGGTGGATGAATTGGCGAAATGGAAACGCGGGCAGGAGGCTTGGGATCAGTTGCAATTTGCGCTGCGCTTGGGGGAGCGGCCTCAGGTCTGTGTCACCACGACGCCGCGCAATGTGGATGTGTTGAAGGCGCTTTTGGCCGCGCCGTCCACGGTGACGACCCATGCGCCGACGGAGGCGAATGCGGCGAACTTGGCGGGGTCTTTCCTTGAAGAGGTGCGGGCGCGGTACCGCGGCACGCGGCTCGGTCGGCAGGAGTTGGACGGAGTGTTGCTGGCGGATGCGGAGGGCGCGCTCTGGACCTCGGCTTTGCTGGAAGCGGGCCGGTTGCGCGCGGCGCCGGAGTTGGATCGGATCGTGGTGGGCTTGGACCCGGCGACGACCAGCGGGGCGGGCTCGGATGAATGTGGGATCGTTGTAGTGGGCGCGCAGACCAAAGGGCCGCCGCAGGATTGGCGGGCGGTGGTGCTGGCCGATTGCACGGTGCAGGGCGCCACGCCGAACGGCTGGGCGCAGGCGGCGATAGCGGCGATGACGCGCTATGGGGCGGACCGTTTGGTGGCCGAGGTGAACCAAGGGGGGCAGTTGGTCAGTGAGGTCTTGCGGCAGGTCGATCCGTTGGTGTCGCTCAAGACCGTTCATGCGGCACGGGGCAAGGTGGCGCGGGCGGAGCCTGTGGCCGCGCTTTATGAGCAGGGGCGGGTGAGCCATTTGCCGGAGTTGGACGCGCTGGAGGATCAGATGTGTCTGATGACGGCGCGGGGCTATGAGGGCAAGGGCAGCCCGGACCGTGTCGATGCGCTGGTTTGGGCGCTGCATGAGCTGATGATTGAGCCTGCATCCCAGTGGCGCAGCCCGGGGGTGCGGAGCCTTTGACGGGGTGTTGCAGGCAGCAGCGCACGGTGGGTTTCGCGGGTTTTAAGATTTTATTGAGAAAGTTTGTCAACGCCGGGCAGCAGAAGATCACGCTGCTGCCAAGGCCGAGCAGAATGTGGAGCGACAGATGGTATTCGATTTTCTACGGCGCGGCGCGGCTGAGACGGTTGAGCAGAAAGCTTCGGCGACCGGGCCGGTTGTGGCCTATCAGACCTCGGGTCGCGTGGCCTGGAGCCCGCGGGACAGTGTGAGCCTGACGCGCTCGGGGTTCTGTGGCAATCCGGTTGGGTTTCGCTCGGTCAAGCTGATTGCCGAGGCGGCGGCGGCCTTGCCGCTGGTCGTGCAGGACGCGGCGCGGCGCTATGACGATCATCCGCTGATGTCGCTGATGCGCCGCCCGAATGCGGGGCAGGGCCGGGCCGAGTTGTTCGAGGCGCTCTACGGGCAGATGCTTCTCAGCGGTGATGGCTATGTCGAGGCGGTGGGCGGCGAGGGTGGTTTGCCGATTGAGTTACATGTGCTGCGCTCGGACCGGATGAGCGTGGTGCCGGGGGCGGATGGATGGCCGGTGGCCTATGAATATGCGGTGGGCGGGCGCAAGCATCGCTTTGACGCCAGCGGGGCGGTGACGCCGGTTTGTCATATCCGCAACTTTCACCCGCAGGACGACCACTACGGGTTCAGCCCCATGCAGGCGGCGGCGATGGCGATGGATGTGCATAACGCGGCGAGCCGCTGGTCGAAGGCGCTTTTGGACAATGCGGCACGGCCGTCGGGGGCGATTGTCTATCGCGGGGCCGAGGGGCAGGGCAAGCTGAGCGAGGATCAATATGACCGGCTGGTGAGCGAGATGGAGAGCCACCATCAGGGCGCACGGAACGCAGGGCGTCCAATGCTGCTGGAAGGTGGGCTGGATTGGAAGCCGATGGGCTTCTCGCCTTCGGACATGGAGTTTCAGAAGACTAAGGAGAGTGCGGCGCGTGAAATTGCGCTCGCCTTTGGGGTGCCGCCGATGCTGATCGGGGTGCAGGGGGATGCGACTTACACGAATTATCAAGAAGCGCATCGGGCATTTTACCGGCTGACGGTGCTGCCGCTGGCGACACGGGTGACGGCGGCGCTGACGGATTGGCTGAGCGGGTATTTGGGCGAGGCGGTGACCTTGAAGCCTGACCTTGATCAGGTGCCAGCGCTTTCTGCCGAGCGGGACGCGCAATGGGCGCGGGTGGCGGCGGCGGAATTTCTGAGCGATGCGGAAAAGCGCAGCCTGCTGGGGCTGCCGGTGGTGGCGGATCATGCATGAACCTCGGGAGATTGAGCGGTTTGAATGTGCGCCAGGGCTGCGGTTGCAGGCGCATGAGACCATCAGCGCGGTGCACCGCGAGAACATGCAGATGCGGTTTGACCGGATCGAGCAGATGATGGAGCGGCGGTTGTGGCTGACGGTTTACGGCGTGGTGGCGGTGATCCTCGCACAGGCGGTCCAATCCTTTCTGGTGGTGTCGCCGTAGCGGGCTGAACAAGAGGAAATACAATGGGTTATCAGGTGATTGACCCCGGTGCTTTGACGGGGAACGGGGGAGCTTTGTCTGCAGGGGCGGCGGGGCTGGAGCATAAATTCGCTAAGTTTGGCCACGTGGCGCCCGTCGATGGCGGGGTTGAGATCAGCGGCTATGCGAGCCTCTTTGGTGCGGCGGATCAAGGTGGCGATGTGGTTGAAGCGGGGGCCTATGCGGCCTGCCTCACGCGCGCCAAATCCGCCGGGCGCAGCATCAAGATGCTTTGGCAGCATGACCCGGCCCAGCCCATCGGTGTTTGGGACGAGGTGCGCGAGGACAGGCGCGGGCTCTGGGTCAAGGGACGAATCCTGAGCAGCGTGGCGCGGGGCCGGGAGGCGGCGGCGCTGATTGAGGCGGGTGCGATTGATGGGCTGAGCATCGGTTACCGCACCGTGAAGGCGGGCAAGAATAGCAGGGGCCAGCGGCTGCTGTCGGAATTGGAGCTTTGGGAAGTGTCGTTGGTGACCTTTCCGATGCTGCCGAACGCGCGGGTCGCGGCCAAGGGCGAGTTCAGAGCCGTCGGTGAGGTTTTGCGCGAGATGGCTGCGGCTTTTGAAGAGGCGCGGGCCGAGATGAAGCGCGGGGCCGATCAGTGATCTGCACAAAAACAGAGGAAATGTGATGAGCAAGAGCGATGCAAACGTCAGCACGAAGTCAGGCGCAGACCTGTCCCCGGCGGAGGAAGTGCGGCAGGCCGTGAATGGTTTTGTCAGCGACTTCAACGGATTTCGGGCCGAAATGAACAGTAAACTTCAACAATCAGAAGAGCGAATTGCCATGATGGATCGCAAGATGACCCTGCCTGCCCGTAGCCCACTTGGGGGCGCGATTGACCACGATACGCCGCACAAGAAGGCCTTTGATGCCTATCTGCGCAACGGCGACGATGATGCGCTTCGCGGGCTGGAGCTGGACGGCAAGTCGATGTCGACGGCGGTGAATTCGGACGGCGGCTATCTGGTTGATCCGCAGACCTCGGAGCGGGTCCAGTCGGTGTTGAATTCCGGGGCCTCGATCCGGGCGATTGCGGCGGTCGTTCAGGTTGAGGCGACGTCCTATGACGTGCTGGTGGATCATGCTGATGTGGGGGCCGGTTGGGCCACCGAGAGCGGCGCGCAGGCCGAGACGGACACGCCGCAGATCGACCGGATCACCGTGCCATTGCATGAGTTGAGCGCGCTGCCGAAGGCGAGCCAGCGGCTGCTGGATGACAGCGCCTTTGACATTGAAGGTTGGCTGGCAGGGCGCATTGCCGACAAGTTCGCGCGGGCTGAGGCGGCGACCTTTGTCAGCGGCGACGGGATCGACAAGCCGACAGGCTTTTTGAGCCATCCGTCGGTCGATAACGACGTCTGGAGCTGGGGTAATCTGGGCTATGTCCCCAGCGGCACCAACGCCAATCCCGAGGCGGATGCGATCATCGAATTGGTCTACGCCCTCGGCGCGGCTTACCGCAAGAACGCGGTCTTCGTGATGAACTCCAAGACCACGGCCAAGGTGCGCAAATTGAAAGACACCGACGGGCGCTTTCTGTGGTCGGATGGACTGGCCGCGGGAGAGCCTGCGCGGTTGATGGGCTATCCGGTGCTGGTGGCCGAGGATATGCCCGACCCGACGACAGATGCGATGGCCATCGCATTTGGTGACTTCTCGGCCGGGTACACGGTGGCTGAGCGCCCCGATCTGCGGATCTTGCGCGATCCCTTCAGCGCTAAGCCGCATGTGCTGTTTTACGCGACCAAACGTGTCGGCGGCGATGTGAGCGATTTTGCGGCGATCAAGCTGATGAAATTCGGCCTGGCGTAAGCCGGTGCTGAAGCCGGGGCCGGGGCAACTTGGCCCCGGTCCGGACGTGCGCCAGCGTGGTTGTGTTGTCTAGCTGCTCCCCTCCAACCGAGCAATGCAACCGGTGTGCGTCCGGGACTGAGCGAGTGGCCCCAAGGGGCGAGGGGCCAATTTTTGGAGACGTTCGATGATGTTGATCGAAGAAACAAATGTTCCTGGCGCCGTGCTGCCTGTGGGAGCCTTCAGAATGCATTTGCGCGCGGGCAGCGGTTTTGGGCAGGACGGTCTTCAAGACCCGGTGTTGCGCAGCTTCCTACGTGCCGCGATGGCGGCGGTCGAGGCGCGCACGGGAAAGGTGCTGATCACGCGGCGGTTCGCGCTTTCGTTGACATTCTGGCGTGATGCAGCGGCACAGGTCTTGCCCGTGGCACCCGTGCAGGAGATCGCGCAGCTCGCCTTGGTGGCGCGGGATGGGACGGAAACGCTTGTTGACCCCGGTCGTTATTGGCTGGAACGCGATGCTCAGGCACCTCGCCTGCGCAGCAGCACGGCGTCCCTTCCGCGCATCCCGAGCGCCGGGGCAGCGCTGATCAACTTTGACGCCGGGATGGGGCCTGATTGGGAAAGCCTGCCTGATGATTTGGCTCAAGCGGTGATGCTTCTTGCGGCGCATTACTATGAATACCGTGATGACACGGCGCTTGGTGAAGGCTGTATGCCCTTCGGCGTGAGCAGCCTGATTGAACGGTATCGTCGGGTGCGGGTTGGTTTTGGGGGCGCGGCATGAGCCGGCCGCATCTGAACCGCATGTTGGTGCTAGAGGTACCGCAACGGGCAAACGACGGCGCGGGGGGCTATACTGAGGTCTGGCAGCCGCTAGGAACCCTATGGGCCGAGGTGCGCGCGCGTACGGGGCGTGAGACCGTGAAAGGCGGGCTGGCGATCAGCCGGACTGGGTTCAAAATCACGGTTCGCGCGGCCCCCATTGGATCGGTCGAGCGGCCCACGGCAGAGCAGCGGTTTCGCGATGGCACACGGATTTTCGTGATCCGCGCGGTGGCCGATCACGATGTGGGCGGGCGGTATCTGACCTGCTTTGCGGATGAGGAGGTTGTGGTATGACCTATGCGCTTTCAGGGGCTTTGCAGGCGGCGATCTATGGTCATTTGCAAGATGATCCGGGGCTCACGGCCCTTATCGGTGACGCGGTCTATGACGCGATGCCGGGGGGAGACTTGCCTGAGACCTATGTGCTGCTTGGCAAAGAGACGGCAAAAGACGCCTCTGATGCGGACGCCGCGGGTGCGGAGTATCGGTTTGTCGTGTCGGTGGTCACAAGCGCGCCGGGATTCGTAACCGCCAAGAATGTTGCTTC
Organism: Sulfitobacter dubius; assembly: GCF_900113435.1. Taxonomy (GTDB): domain Bacteria; phylum Pseudomonadota; class Alphaproteobacteria; order Rhodobacterales; family Rhodobacteraceae; genus Sulfitobacter; species Sulfitobacter dubius. Next base: position 339,426 of record NZ_FOPG01000001.1, read on the forward strand.
GGTGATTTGCGACCTGCTGCATGGGGCAGTGCCCGTGCTTAGCCGCGGCCATATCGTTGATATGACTTTTCAAAAAGCCGCAGCGCGGCGGATCGATGGAGCGGCTGGCAGGGAGATCGACCTTCAGTTCCGCGCGCGGCTTGCGGACGCATAAGGCTTCACAGTTTCAAGATAGTTGCGAGGAGAGAGAGAGATGGCAGTTCAAGCGGGCAAAGACCTTTTGGTCAAAGTGGACATGACCAGCGACGGTCAGTTTGAAACGATCGCCGGGCTACGGGCCAAGCGGGTGAGTTTTAACGCGGAAACGGTCGATGTGACCTCGCTCGATTCCAGCGGTGGTTGGCGGGAGTTGCTGGTGCGGGCGGGCGTGCGCTCGGCTGCAATCAGTGGCTCTGGGGTGTTTCGCGATGCGGGCACGGACGAACGTGCGCGACAGCTGTTCTTTGATGGTCTGACACCGGATTATCAGATCATAATCCCCGACTTTGGGGTAGTGCAGGGGCCTTTCCAAGTTTCGGCGTTGGAATATGCCGGATCGCTAAATGGTGAGGCGACGTTTGAACTGAGCCTCCAATCGGCGGGTGAGTTGACCTTTACCCCCGATGTGGCGGGCTGAGCGTGAGCAATCCATGGCGCGGTGAAGTGGGTTTGGTGATCGACGGGCAAGGCTATGAGGCGCGGCTGACCCTTGGCGCATTGGCTGAGCTGGAGGTCGCGTTGGGGGCTGACAGTTTGGTGGCATTGGTTGAGCGGTTCGAGAGTAACCGCTTTTCAAGCCGGAATGTTCTGGCGTTGCTGCTTGCCGGGCTAAGGGGCGGCGGGACGGTGATGGATGCGGCAACCCTTGAACATGCGCGGATTGAGGGTGGGCCGATGGCGGCGGCGCGGGCGGCAGCGGAATTGTTGGCGCGGGCATTTTCGGTGCAAGCGTGAGCGATGGGCGTGGTTTTGATTGGCCGGCGTTGCTGCGGGTTGGACTGTCTCGACTGGGCCTGCGCCCGGCGGAATTCTGGGCGCTGACACCAGCGGAGCTGCAGTTGATGTTAGGGCCTCCGGCTGAGGCGCCACCGCTTTTGAGCCAAGGATTGGCAGCACTGATGGCCGCGTACCCGGATAAGAAGAGAGGGGCCGAGGATGGCTGATTTCGAAGATTTAGAAAACCTTGAGGGCCGCGCTGACGGGCTAAACGAGACATTGGCGCAAACCAGCGGTCTCGTGTCGGGTTTCGGCGGGGAATTGCGGCGGATGCAGAGCGCGCTCTCGGCCACGGGTAAAGACATGGCGGCCCTTGAGCAGGGGCTAAGCCGTGGTCTGCGGCGCGCGTTCGACGGGGTGGTTTTTGACGGCGCAAAGCTGTCAGAGGTGCTGACCGATCTGGCCAACTCAATGATCCGCTCGACCTATAACGCCGCAATGCGGCCAGTTACGGACCATTTCGGCGGGCTGATCAGCGAAGGCGTGGGCGGGATCGTAGAGGGGATATTTCCTTTCGCCAACGGTGCGCCGTTTTCCCAAGGGAAGGTCATGCCATTCGCACAAGGCGGGGTGGTGACGTCGGCCACGGCCTTTCCCATGCGGGGGGGCACAGGCGTCATGGGTGAAGCCGGGCCAGAAGCGATCATGCCGCTGGCCCGTGGAGCAGATGGCAAGCTGGGTGTGCGTAGTGCCGGCGGGGGGTCTACCACTATCGTGATGAACATCACCACGCCGGATGTGCAGGGCTTTCAACGCAGCCAAAGCCAGATCGCCGCGCAGGTGAGCCGAGCGCTCAGCGCGGGCAACCGCAACCGCTGATCCGTTGAAGAACGAGAGGAGCAGACCATGCAATTTCACGATGTCAGATTTCCACCCTCGCTGAGCTTCGGCTCGGTCGGCGGGCCACAGCGACAAACGGAGGTGGTGACGCTGGCCAATGGCTATGAGGAGCGCAACACGCCGTGGGCACACTCGCGTCGTGTCTATGATGCAGGGCTGGGGATGCGATCCATTGATGACATTCAAACACTGATTGCATTCTTTGAAGCGCGTATGGGGCAGATGTATGGGTTCCGCTGGAAGGATTGGGCCGACTTCAAGTCGGGCAAGGCGGCGCTTCCGGTGGCCTTTGATGATCAGAGTATTGGTCGCGGCGACGGGGCCTCGGCCAGCTTCCAGATCGTTAAGACTTACCGTTCGGGCGCGCAGAGCTACCGCCGTCCGATCATCAAACCAGTCGTCGGTACAGTGCGTGTGGGGGTGGAGCAGGATGAGTTGCAAGAAGGTGTGGAATATGAGGTCGACGCCAGCACGGGGATCATCACCTTCGCCCACCCGCCTGATCCCGGGATGGAAATTTTTGCGGGATTTGAGTTCGATGTGCCGGTGCGTTTTGATACGGACCGCATTCTTACGTCGGTAGAAAGTTTTCACGCCGGGCAGGTGCCGAACGTTCCAGTGATTGAGGTGCGGGTGTGAGGGCGGGGATAGAAGCCGGATTTGCTGGGCATATCGCCAGCGGTGTCACGACGCTTTGTCATTGCTGGCAAGTAACGCGCCGCGATGGGGTGGGGTTTGCATCTACCGACCATGACGTGGCGCTGCATTTTGATGGTGTTACGTACCGGGCGAATGCAGGGCTGAGTGCGCAGGCACTGGCGCAGACCAGTGGCTTGTCTGTTGATAATACCGAAGCGCTTGGCGCGCTGTGTGACGATGCGATCCGTGAGGATGAGATTGAACAGGGGCGCTTTGGTCGGGCGGAGGTACAAGCGTGGCTGGTAAACTGGGCGGAGCCATCACAACGGGTGTTACAGTTTCGCGGGTCCATTGGCGAATTACGCCGCGCAGGCGGCAGTTTTCGGGCTGAGTTGCGCGGGCTTACCGAACCGCTGAATCGGCCCTTAGGACGTGTCTATCAAAAGCCTTGTTCGGCGGTTCTGGGCGATGGCAAATGCCGCTTTGACCTTTCCACATCGGGCTACATCGCTGAGCGGGTGATTGAGGCCGCGCAAGAGGCGCAGTACTTTCGCTGGGGTGCATTTCTGGGGTTTGAAGAGGGTTGGTTTGCCCGCGGAAGGCTGGATGTACTCGACGGTCCGGCGGCAGGGCTTTGGGGTATGATCAAGCTGGATTACTTCAAAGGGGCGGAGCGTGTCGTTGAGCTATGGGAGCCGATCCGCGGGCCACTGCCAGAAGGCGCGGCGGTACGGCTCACAGCGGGCTGCGACAAGCGGATGGAAACCTGCCGGTTAAAGTTCAACAATCTGATAAATTTCCAAGGTTTTCCCGATCTCCCGAACGAAGATTGGATGATGGCGGTGCCCCGTTCCGACGGAGCCAACGGCGGCGGTTCTCGCAGATGAGTGCGGCTGGCGAAAGGCTGGTCTGGGCTGCGCGGCAGTGGATCGGCACGCCCTATGTGCATCAGGCCGCGACCAAGGGGGCGGGCTGCGACTGCCTTGGGCTGCTGCGGGGGGTATGGTCCGAGTTGCTAGGCTGCGAGCCTGAGGCAGTGCCGCCCTATTCGATGGATTGGTCCGAGCCGCAGGGCGAAGAGCAACTTTGGGCGGCGGCACTACGGCATATGACGGCAAAGGGCGATGATGGGGCCGCGCGAGGTGATGTGTTGCTCTTTCGGATGCGTCAAGGTGCGGTGGCAAAACATCTTGGGGTGCAGGCAAGCATCGGTGATCGCCCAAGTTTCATTCATGCCTATGCAGGGCATGGGGTGGTTGAAAGCCCGCTCAGCGCACCTTGGCAGCGGCGCATCGTGGCGCGTTTCATATTTCCTGAGGAGGTCTCCTGATGGCGACGATTGTTCTTTCGGCAGCGGGTGCAGCGGTTGGCGGCTCTATTGGGGGCACGCTGGCGGGGCTGTCTTCAGTCGCGGTGGGCCGTGCGGTTGGCGCAACCTTGGGACGTTTGGTAGACCAGCGGTTGCTGGGTCAAGGTGGGCAGGCCGTTGCGACAGGCAAGGTCGATCGTTTCCGGCTAACCAGCTCAGGCGAAGGTGCTGCGATCGCTCAGCTTTACGGGCGGCTACGGTTGGCGGGTCATGTTATTTGGGCCTCGCAGTTCCAAGAGACCGTCAATGTTAGCGGCGGTGGTAAAGGTGGTCCATCGACGCCGAAAACGACTGACTATAGCTACACTGTCAGTCTTGCCATTGGGCTTTGTGAGGGGGAAATCACCAGCGTAGGTCGCATCTGGGCCGATGGGGTGGAAATTGCCCCTGATGATCTGAACATGCGTGTCTATTTGGGCCAGCCAGACCAGCAGCCTGACCCGACCATGGCCGCAATTGAGGGGGCGGATCAGGTGCCTGCCTATCGCGGCACGGCCTATGTAGTGATGGAGAATTTGCCACTGGCGCAATTCGGTAACCGCGTGCCGCAGTTTTCTTTCGAGGTGATGCGACCTGAGCAGCCCGCCGCGCCGGGATGGGAGCATGTGCCTGCCTTTGGGGTTCAAGGTGTCGCTTTGATCCCCGGCACGGGAGAATATGCGCTCGCGACAACGCCGGTGCATTATTCAGATGGTCCCGGCAGTCGCTGGAGCGCAAATGTGAACACGCCCGCCGCAAAGACAGATTTTTCCGTGGCGTTGGAAAATATGACGGAAGAGTTGCCAAATCTAGAGGCGGCCTCTCTCGTTGTGTCTTGGTTCGGCAGTGACCTGCGGTGTGGGGAATGTCGTCTGCGGCCCAAGGTAGAAGACCCGGCCATTGATGGGGAGAACATGCCTTGGCAGGTGTCTGGCGTGACGCGTGCAACTGCGGAGGTGATCGCCCAGCAAAATGAGCGTCCGATCTATGGCGGAACGCCTGCGGATGCGGCGGTCATCGAGGCCATTCAAGCGCTCAAATCGGCAGGCAAGGCTGTGATGTTCTACCCGTTCATCTTGATGGATCAAACCGTAGGCAACGGCTTGCCGGACCCCTACAGTGATGCGCAAGACCAGCCGCGCCTGCCATGGCGGGGGCGGATCACCCTCTCGGCGGCGCCGGGGCGCCCCGGCGGCCCGGATGGCACGGTAACGGCAGATGCAGAGGTGAGCGCCTTCTTCGGCAGTGTCACGGCGGCGGATTTTGCGGTTACGCAGGGCACGGTAAGCTACAATGGCCCTGAGGAATGGACCCTTTCGCGGTTTATTCTGCATTATGCGGCGCTTTGCGCGGCGGCAGGCGGGGTTGAGGCCTTTTGCATATCTTCGGAAATGCGCGGGCTGACGCAGATACGTGGGACGGCGAATAGTTTTCCCGCTGTGGTGGCATTGCGGATGCTGGCGCGAGAGGTGCGTGCATTGTTAGGGCCAGAGGTCAAAATCAGCTATGCCGCTGACTGGTCTGAGTATTTCGGCTATCAGCCACAGGATGGCAGCGGCGATCTCTACTTCCATCTTGATCCGCTTTGGGCCGACGAGGACATCGATTTCATTGGTATCGACAATTATATGCCACTGGCCGATTGGCGGGATGAGGCGGGGCATCTGGATGGAGCGCAATGGCCCGCCATCTATGATGTCGATTATCTGCAATCCAACATCGAAGGTGGCGAGGGCTATGACTGGTACTACCATTCGCCCGAGGCCCGCGCCGCACAGATCCGCACGCCGATTACAGATGGGGCACATGATGAACCTTGGGTTTACCGCTATAAGGACCTGCGAAATTGGTGGGAGAAACATCACCATCAGCGCATAGGCGGAGAGCGCCAAGCCGCGCCAACGGATTGGCAGCCGATGTCGAAGCCGATTTGGTTCACAGAATATGGTTGTGCCGCGGTCGACAAAGGGGCGAACCAACCCAACAAATTCCTTGATTTGAAGAGTTCGGAAAGCGCATTGCCGCATTATTCTACGGGCGCGCGGGACGATCTGATGCAGATGCAATATCTGCGTGCAATGTCGGAATACTGGCGCGATCCGGCGCATAATCCGACCTCAACGGAATATAGCGGGCCGATGCTTGATATGTCCCGAGCGTTTGTTTGGGTTTGGGATACGCGGCCCTTTCCATTCTTCCCCAATAACGTCGATCTTTGGAGTGATGGCGAGAATTACAGCCGAGGCCATTGGCTGAATGGACGTGCCTCGGCTCGGTCGCTCGCTTCGGTTGTGAGTGAGATTTGCCGCAGGGCGGGGGTGGAGCATTTCGATACGTCACAGCTGTTCGGCTACGTGCGCGGCTATGCGGTGACCGAGGTCAGCGAAGCGCGCGCGGCGTTGCAACCGCTTATGCTGCGCTATGGGTTCGACGCGATTGAACGCAATGGCGTGCTGCACTTCCGCCTGCGAGATGGGGCGAATCCAGCGCCAATTGACCGTGATCGGTTAGCCGTAAGCCCTGACCTTGACGGTTTGACCGAACAGTTGCGCGAGGCGGAGGCCGAGGTTTCGGGGCGTGTGCGATTGCGTTTTGTTCAGGCAGATGCGGATTTCGACGCGATCTCGGAAGAGGCGGTTCTGGCGGACGAGGCGACCCACGCGGTAAGCGGCACCGAGCTAAACATGGCGCTGACACGCGGCGAGGGGCGGCAGGTGGCCGAGCGTTGGCTGACCGAAGCGCGCATCGCACGCGAAACGTTACGGCTATGTCTGCCGCCGTCGCAGATGGCTGTGGGTGTCGGGGATGTGATCGAACTGCCGGGCGACGGCGCAGAGGGGCCGGGGCGCTACCGGATTGACCGCGTTGAACAGGTCGGGGCCATGCTGATAGAGGCCACCCGGATCGAACCCGAAGTCTATGATCCCGCACCGCTTGAGGAAGAGCTGGCAAGCCTGCGGCCTTTTGTACCTCCGCTGCCCGTTTGGCCCCAATTTATGGATTTGCCACTAATGCGGGGTGATGAAGTGCCACATGCGCCGCATCTCGCTGTTACCGCAGCGACTTGGCCGGGATCCGTCGCGGTCTATCGCTCGACGGTGGATGCAAATTACGCGCTTAACGCCATTGTGCCCAGCCGATCAATCATAGGTGTTACACGATCGCCGCTTTATACGGCGCGGCCCGGGCTGCCGGATGCGGGGCCGGTGCTGGAGGTTGAACTGACCAATGGCACGCTTGAATCGGTTAGTAAGGAGGCGCTGTTGAACGGCGCGAACCTTGCCGTCATTGGTGATGGCAGTACCGGCAATTGGGAGTTGTTTCAGTTTCAGGAGGCACAGCTTGTCGCTCCGCTGACCTATTGGCTCAAGGGTCGTCTGCGCGGGCAGGCGGGCAGCGATGGGTTGATGCCGGAGGTTTGGCCTGCGGGGTCGACTTTTGTCCTGATGAACGGCACGCCGCAACAAGTTGAACTCAGCCCACATTTGCGGCGGGTGGCGCAGCACTACCGGATTGGCCCGGCACGGCGACCAGTGGATGATCCGTCCTATGTGCACCAGGTTCAAGCCTTCGACGGGAAAGGCCTGCGCCCCTTCAGCCCTTGTCATCTGCGCGCAAAAGTCGCGCCGAATGACGACATCGCGATCAGTTGGGTGCGTCGGACACGCATTGACGGCGATCCGTGGGAGGGGCCGGACGTGCCGCTTGGTGAGGAGAACGAACAATACCTTCTACGGGTCTTTGATGGCACGGAGCAACTGCGAGAGGTGCTGCTTACTGCGCCCACTTGGACCTACAGCCGTGCCGAGCAAGCAAGCGATGGTATCAGCGGTACATTAGAGGTCACGGTCGCGCAGGTTTCTGCAACCTATGGCGCGGGGTTGGCAACGCGCCTTGCGGTGCCGGGGTAAGCCCCCGCGTTATCACGTTTTTGAGCATGGGCGGATTTACAAATGGTCCTGCGCTATTGCATGAGCTACCTTAGCGGCAGAGCGAAGGAGCCCGTGACATGGCACAGACACGCAGAAATATCTCGAAAGTGGACCCGGTGTGGGACCAAATTCAGCAAGAAGCCGAAGATGCGGTGCGTGATGAGCCGTTGATCGGCGGCTTTGTTCACGCCTGTATCCTGCATCATAAATCCATCGAGAACGCGCTTTCTTATCGCATCGCTGCGAAGCTGTCGTCGAACGAGATGTCGATGATGGTCGTGCGCGAAATGGTAGAAGAAGCCTATGCCGAAGACCCCGACCTCGTCGCCGCAGCGCGCGCTGATTTGGTGGCGATCTATGACCGCGATCCCGCCTGCCATCGGCTGTTGCAGCCGATCCTATATTTCAAAGGGTATCAGGCGGTGCAGGCCTACCGGGTTGGTCATTACCTCTATGCCAAGGGCAAACGCGATTTGGCCTATTTCATCCAAATGCGGGTGAGCGAGATTTTCGGCGTTGATATCCACCCGGCGGCCAAGATGGGCAAGGGCATTATGATTGACCACGCGCATTCCATCGTCATCGGTGAGACGGCGGTGGTGGGCGACAACGTCTCGATGCTGCATTCGGTGACCCTTGGCGGGACCGGCAAGGAAGAAGAGGACCGTCACCCCAAAATCGGGAACGGCGTTTTGATTGGCGCAGGCGCGAAGGTGTTGGGCAACATCACCATCGGCCATTGCAGCCGGATCGCGGCGGGCTCGGTGGTGCTGGAGCCTGTGCCTGCCTGCAAAACTGTCGCCGGGATTCCGGCGCGGATCGTGGGAGAGGCGGGCTGCGATCAGCCGTCGATGTCGATGAACCATCTTTTTGGGCCGGACAGCGAATAGGCCCAGACGCCAGCTTTGCAATAAAAAAGCCGGGGCATGCCCCGGCTTTTTTATTTCGTAGAGTGCGGGCCTTAGGCCAGCATAATCATCGGATTTTCGAGGTTCTCGACGATCGCATTCAACAGCTGCGCACCGAGGGCACCGTCGATGACACGGTGGTCGACCGATAGGGTTACGGACATGACCGTCGCTGCGGTGATCTCTCCGTCCTTGCCGATGATCGGCTTTTTGACACCCGCCCCCACGGCAAGGATCGCGCCATGCGGCGGGTTGATGACCGCATCGAAATTGTCGATGCCGAACATGCCCAAGTTGGAAATCGCAAAGCTGCCGCCCTGATATTCATGCGGCGCCAGCTTGCGGTCGCGGGCGCGGGTGGCAAGGTCTTTCATCTGCGCCGAGAGGTTCGAGAGCGACTTGGTGTCGGCATCCTGTAGGACCGGCGTGAAAAGCCCGCCTTCGATCGCCACGGCAACGGCCACATCTGAGGGTTTCAGCTTGAGGATGCGATCCCCGGCCCAGACAGCATTGGCATCGGGCACCGATTGCAGGGCCAGCGCGCAGGCTTTGATGATGAAGTCGTTGACTGAAAGCTTCACACCCCGTGCTTCCAACTGCTTGTTCAGATCGCTGCGGAAGGAAAGCAGCGCGTCGATCTGGATGTCGCGGCGCAGGTAGAAATGCGGCACGGTTTGTTTGGCTTCGGTAAGACGCGCGGCGATGGTCTTGCGCATGCCATTGAGGGTGACTTCCTCGTACTCGCGGCCTTCGTACATCTTGGCGACCGCATCGGCAGAGGGGCCGGTGGCAGCGGCTTGGGCGACCGGGGCGGCATCTTTGGCAGGTGCCGCGCTGTCGGATTTTGCCGCAGTCGGCTGTGCGTTTTCGACATCCGCTTTGACGATCCGACCGCGCGGGCCGCTGCCGTCGATTTGCGACAGGTCCAACCCCTTGTCGGCGGCGATCCGGCGGGCGAGGGGGGAGGCGAAAATGCGCTCGCCCTTGTCGTCCTTGGGGGCGGCGGGGGCTTTGGCGTCGCTCTTGGTCGGTGCGTCATTCGCATCCGTCGCACCACGGCCAAAGCCCGCTTCGGGCGTCTCGGCTTCGGCTGCTTTGGGCGCTGCTTCGGCCTGAGGCTTCTCTTCTTTGGCCGGGGCGGAGGATGTATCGATATCGTCGGCGCTTTCACCTTCTTCGAGCAGCACGGCGATTGGTGTGTTCACCTTCACGCCCTCGCTGCCTTCCTCGATCAAGATCTTGCCGATGGTGCCCTCGTCGACGGCTTCGAACTCCATCGTGGCCTTGTCGGTCTCGATTTCAGCCAAGATGTCTCCAGAGGAGACTTCGTCGCCCTCCTTGACCAGCCATTTGGCGAGCGTGCCTTCCTCCATCGTGGGGGACAGGGCGGGCATGAGAATTTCTGTGGGCATGATCCGCTCCTTACCGGTAAGTGACTTTGCGCACGGCTTCGATCACCTCGTCGGTGGTGACCAGCGCGTGTTTTTCAAGGTTGGCAGCATAGGGCATGGGCACGTCCTTGCCGGTGCAGGTGATGACCGGGGCGTCGAGATAATCAAACGCCTCTTGCATGATCACGCCGCTGATGTAGCCACCGACGGAGCCCTGCGGCCAGCCTTCTTCGACGGTGACGCAGCGGTTGGTCTTCATCACCGATTTCAGGATCGTGTCGGTGTCCATCGGGCGCAGGGTGCGCAGGTCGATGACCTCGGCCTCGATCCCGTCCTCGGCCAGTTTCTCGGCGGCTTCCAGCGCGTAGGTCATGCCGATGCCGAAGCTGACGATGGTCACGTCTGAGCCTTCGCGCCAGATGCGGGCTTTGCCGAAGGGGACGGTGTAATCCTCGACATCCGGCACGTCAAAGCTGCGGCCATAGAGGATTTCGTTTTCAAGGAAGATCACCGGGTTCGGGTCACGGATCGCGGTTTTCATCAAGCCTTTGTAATCGCTCGCCGAATAGGGCATCGCGACCTTGAGGCCGGGGATCTGCATGAACCAAGCGGCGTAGTCCTGAGAGTGCTGCGCGCCGACGCGGGCCGCCGCGCCGTTGGGGCCACGGAAGACCATGGGCGCGCCCATCTGGCCGCCGGACATATAAAGCGTCTTGGCCGCAGAGTTGATGATCTGGTCCATCGCCTGCATGGCGAAGTTGAAGGTCATGAACTCGACAATCGGGCGGAGACCGCCAAAGGCCGCACCAACACCGATCCCGGCAAAGCCATGTTCGGTAATCGGCGTGTCGATCACCCGTTTGGGGCCGAATTCGTCCAGCATCCCTTGGGTGATCTTATAGGCGCCTTGGTACTCGGCCACTTCCTCGCCCATGAGGAACACATCCTCGTCGCGGCGCATTTCTTCGGCCATGGCATCGCGCAGCGCTTCGCGCACGGTCTGCTGCTTCATCGCCGTGCCTTCGGGCCAGTCGGGGCTGGTGTCGGGCTCGGGCTGTTTCTTGCCCTCGGCGGGGGTGGCGCGCCCGCCTTCATTATCGCCGTCGTCCGAGGATTTGGCCTGTGCGGGTTTGGCGTCCTCGCCATTGTCCTCGGCGGGGGCCGATGTCGCGCTGTCGATATCGTCGGCGCTTTCGCCTTCTTCCAGCAGAACGGCGATAGCGGTGTTCACCTTCACGCCTTCGGTGCCTTCCTCGATCAGGATTTTGCCGATGGTGCCTTCGTCCACGGCTTCGAATTCCATCGTGGCCTTGTCGGTTTCGATCTCGGCCAGAATGTCACCAGAAGAGACTTCATCGCCTTCCTTGACCAGCCATTTGGCCAGCGTGCCTTCTTCCATGGTAGGGCTGAGGGCGGGCATAAGAATTTCGGTTGCCATATCAGTTTTTCTCCGCAGGAGTAATCATTCCGACGACGTTGCCTTGGCCGTCCTCGACATAGGCGCAGCGGCCGATGCCCGGAAAATCTGTGGGGGGAAGGGCCTCGGCCCCGCCGTTATCAAGCGCCCAGCGATAGCGGGCGTCACAGTCTTCGACCTCAAAAGTCATGGTGCCGCCACGGATCGGGCCGCCAGCAGTTGGGGTCGCGTCACCGCGTGTCATCATGCCACCGGTCAGGCCTTTGCCCGTGCCGATGTCCCGGCCTTCGATCAGGTGATAGGAAGCGTCTTCGCCCCCCTCCATGGGAGAAAATTCCCAACCAAACAATCCGGCATAGAAAGTTTTGGCGGCCGCGACGTCGCTTGCGTGGATCTCGAAATGCGGCATCAGGCTTCGGCCTCCTGCGGAACTTCGGTTGCGTAGATATCGGTCCAAAGCTCTTCGAGCGCAGGCTCGGGGCTTTCCTTGGCGAAATCGGCGCTCTCGTTCACGATCTTCTTGATCTCTTTGTCGATGGCCTTGAGGTCGTCTTCGCTGGCGTGATTACCTTCGAGCAGCAGGGTGCGAACCGACTCAATCGGGTCACGCTCGTCGCGCATCTTTTGCACTTCCTCGCGGGTGCGGTATTTCGCGGGATCGGACATGGAGTGCCCGCGGTAGCGGTAGGTCTTGATCTCCAGAATATACGGCCCGTTCTCGCGGGCGTGGGCCACGGCCTTCTGACCGGCCTCTTTCACCGCCAGCACGTCCATCCCATCGACCGCCTCACCGGGGATGCCAAAGGCTTTGCCGCGCTCCCAAATCTCGGCCGAGGAGGTCGACCGCTGCTGCGAGGTGCCCATGGCGTATTGGTTGTTTTCGATCACGAAGATCACCGGCAGTTTCCACAGCGCGGCCATGTTAAAAGTCTCATAGACTTGGCCTTGGTTCGCCGCACCGTCGCCGAAATAGGTGAAGGTGACGCGACCGTTGCCTTTATACTGGTCAGCAAAGGCCAGACCCGCGCCCAGAGGTACCTGCGCCGCAACAATACCGTGGCCGCCGTAGAAATGTTTCTCTTTCGAGAACATATGCATCGAGCCGCCCTTGCCCTTGGAGTAGCCACCCTCGCGGCCCGTCAGTTCGGCCATGACGCCGTTTGGGTCCATGCCACAGGCCAGCATATGGCCGTGATCGCGGTAGGAGGTGACGCGTTTGTCGCCTTCCTCAGCCGCGGCCTCAAGGCCGACAACAACCGCTTCTTGGCCGATATAAAGGTGGCAGAACCCGCCGATCAGCCCCATGCCGTAAAGTTGCCCGGCTTTCTCTTCGAACCGCCGGATCAGCAGCATGTCGCGGTAATAGTTGCTTAACTCCTCCGCAGAGACATTGGGTTTCTTGCTCGATTTCTTCACGGCCATGGACGTCTCCTCCGTCGGCTCTGGTCAGATGCCAAAAGTAGTTTAGCGTTAAACTATTCCCTAACGCATTCCTGAATGGATTGCGAGAGACTTTGTAAACTGGCGCACAGGCCAGTTCTGGCAAGCCAAAGTGGGCCAGAAGCGAGAATGAATTGCAACCCCATCGTGGGGGTAGGGAGCGTTTAGCGGATGACGATCTCGTCGGTGCGGACCATACCCAGAACCTTGCGGGCACGCTCGTCCAACAGATCAAGGTCAAGGTAATCGTCAGACAGGCGCTTGGTGAGGTTTTCCATCCGAGCCACCTCAGCCCGAACTTCTTCCAGCCGCGCGCCCAGCTTTTGGTTTTCGGCCACGATCTCGGTCCGGCGGAACAGGCCAAAATCACCCTGCACGGCGGCAAAGGTGAAATACAGGCTCAACGCGAAGGCAATCGCGAAGAACAGTAAGGTGCCGAATGCGGGGCGGGTGGTGCGCGTCATGTCTCTGCCTCTGTCGCCTCTTAACGGGCGTGAAACCTTTATGACACAGGCGATTCGCTCAGGGGAACCCCTCGCGCGCCTATGCCATAGGAATTTAACCAGTTTTTTGGCAGGCGTGACTTATCCGCCCAATGCCGCGACGCCGGGCAGGGTTTTGCCTTCCATCCATTCCAGGAACGCGCCCCCCGCAGTGGAGATATAGGTAAAGTCATCCGCCACACCCGCTTGGTTAAGTGCCGCAACCGTGTCACCACCACCCGCAACCGAGGTCAGCGTGCCATCGCGGGTTTGCTGGGCCGCCGCGCGGGCGGCAGCAACAGTGGCAGTGTCGAACGGCGGGATCTCAAAGGCCCCCATTGGCCCGTTCCAGATCAGCGTGCGCAGCCCGGCAAAAGCGGCCTCGACAAGGGCGACAGTATCGGGGCCCGCATCCAGCACCATTTGATCGGCGGCCAATTTCGCGTCGGGGCCCAATTGGGCCACCTCATGCGCGGCACCTTTGGCAAAGTCGCGCGCGACCAAACCGTCAACGGGCAAGATCACCCGGCAACCCGCCTTGTCCGCCTGCGCCATGATGTCTTTGGCGGTGCTGTAATAGTCAGGCTCTTCCAAGGATTTGCCCAAATCTGCGCCAAGTGCGGCGAGGAAGGTGTTCGCCATACCGCCGCCGATCACCAGCACATCCAATCGGTTCACGAGGTTTTCCAACAACGCGATCTTGGTCGAGACCTTGGCCCCGCCAACAACGGCACCCACCGGGCGCTCTGGCTTGGCCAAAGCCGCCTCTAGCGCCGAAAGTTCAGCTTGCATCAAACGGCCGGCGCAGGCGGGCAGCAGCCGCGCCAGCGCTTCCGTCGATGCATGGGCGCGGTGCGCAGCCGAGAAGGCGTCGTTGCAATAGACATCACCCAGATCAGCTAGGCGTTGGGCGAACTCTGCATCATTCGCTTCTTCACCTGGGTAGAACCGGATGTTTTCCATGAGTTGCAGATCATCCTGCGCCCCAGCTGCGGCCTCAAGCGACGGGACAAAGGCCACGTCACGACCCAAAGCGTTTTCCAGTGCGGGAAGGACCTGTTTTAGGCTCATCTCCTCGACAACCTTGCCCTTAGGTCGCCCGAAATGCGCCAGCAGTGTCACCTTGCCACCGCGCGAGAGAATGTCGTTCACTGTGGGCACGATCCGCTCAATCCGCGTGGCATCGGTCACGCGGCCATCCTCTACGGGTACGTTGATGTCGACCCGCAGCAGTACGCGCTTGGCGTTCAGGTCCATGTCGTCCAGTGATTTCCAGCCCATCGGTCTTCTCCCATTCCAATCTCTTGCGCTGTGTTTTGCTGTTATCGGGCCCCACGTCAATGCGCGGCTTGGCAATCGCCGCCAAGCTCCTTAGGTATTTGGCAAAGACAAACACAAGGAATGCCCTATGGCCGATATCAAAGACCCCGAAAACACCATCCTGATGGAGCTGAAAGACGGCACAGTGACAATCGAGCTGATGCCCGATCTGGCACCTAAGCACGTTGAGCGCATGAAGGAATTGGCCCGCGCTGGCAAATACGACAATGTCGCCTTCCACCGGGTGATCGAAGGGTTCATGGCCCAGACCGGCGACGTAGCCAACGGCAACATGGAAGACAACTTCAACCTCCGCGCGGCTGGCACCGGCGGCTCGGACCTGCCGAACCTGCCTGCGGAATTCTCCAAGGTGCCCCATGCCCGTGGCACTATTGGTGCGGCTCGTTCGGCCAACCCCGACAGCGCCAACAGCCAGTTCTTCATCAACTTTAAAGACAACGACTTCCTCAACGGTCAGTACACCGTCTACGGGCAAGTCATCTCGGGCATGGAGCATGTCGATGCGATCACCCGTGGCGAGCCGCCTGCGAACCCCGACCGCATGATCTCGGTCAAGGTGGCCGCAGATGCGTAAGATCGCAGGCACCAGCGCTGTACTGGCGATCCTTGGCACGGCGGCTGCGGCAACCGGGCTTGAGATCGAAGTCGCGGGTGAGTCCAATGGCACCGTCAAGATCGACCTGCTGGAAGATGTGGCACCTGCCCATGTCGCACAGATCACCGAGCTGGCCAAAGAAGGCGCTTATGACGGGGTGGTCTTTCACCGCGTGATCGATGGTTTCATGGCCCAGACCGGCGATGTGCAATTCGGCAAATCCGGCGGCGACACCGCGCGCGCTGGCATGGGCGGCTCTGACAAGCCCGACCTCAAGGCCGAGTTTTCGGACATAGCCTATGAGGCTGGCATCGTCGGCATGGCCCGCAGCCAAAGCCCGGACAGCGCCAACAGCCAGTTCTTCATCATGTTCGATGAGGCACCTTTCCTTGACGGTCAGTACACCGTCGTCGGCAAGGTCACCGAAGGGCAGGACGTGGTCGACGCCATCAAACGCGGCACCGGCCCGAACGGCGCCGTCGTGGGCACGCCGGACGTGATGCAGAAGGTCACGGTGACTGAGTAACGTCCCGACTAGCATCGCGTGGGGTGGGCTTGCTCACCCCGCGCACCGGCCAGCTCAGGCCGTGATGAAATGAGCGTTATCGCCAGTGGTCTGCCAGCAGCGCAGCGGGGTGCATATTCCAAGCTATTGATATTGGCGAAGCGGGCAGGGCGCAGCCTAGACCGTCCCCCCAAAAGCAAACAGGCGCCGCATTCCCTGCGACGCCTGCGAATGTTTAGCCTGCCGAAATCTTAGGACGCAGGGTTCGGCTTCTGCGCGGGTGCGGATTTCGCACCGGGGTTCAGCGGGTCATCCTGCCGCTGCACGGAACCTTCGAAATGCGCGCCGGATTCGATTGCGATGGTCTTGTGGATGATGTCACCCTCAACGCGGGCCGTGGATGTCAGGCGGACCTTAAGGCCGCGGACGCGGCCCACGATACGGCCATTAATCACCACATCGTCGGCAACCACTTCGCCTTTGATCGTCGCGGTCTCTCCGATGGTCAGCAGATGCGCGCGGATGTCGCCTTCTACAGTACCTTCGACCTGAATATCGCCGGTGGTTTTCATGTTGCCGGTCACATGCAGATCAGAGGACAGAACAGAGGCAGGCGGCTTTGCCTTGGGCGCGCTGGCCTTGAACTCGTTCTGCTTTGGCGCAGTGGGGGCCGGGGCATGACCGGAAGAGGCCGGCTTGTTGGCATCGGCATCACTGGGCGCGGGATCATTGATTTTGCTTTTAGAAAACATCGTTTGCAGCCTTGATATAGATCATGGGATTGACAGCTTTGCCACCTACGCGGACTTCATAATGGAGATGAACACCGGTGACCCGTCCTGAGGCACCCATATCACCGATATGCTGTCCGCGCGAGACTCTTTGACCAACTTTCACGCGAAGCTTGGACATATGCGCATAGCGCGTCTCGATGCCAAACTCGTGCTGGATCTTCACCAGACGACCATAGCCCGATGACCAGCCCGCGTGAATCACCACACCATCGGCGGTGGAATAGAGCGGCGTGCCCATGCCAGCGGCAAAGTCGACACCCTTGTGCATCCGGCGTCCACCCGTCTTGGGGTCGCGGCGATAGCCGAATTGGCTGGTGAAACGGAAAGCGTTTTTGACCGGGTTCGCAAAAGGCGCTTTTTCGGCGGCGATCCGGTAAAGGTTCAGCCGGTCCATCTGGTTTAGCAGACGGTTGGCGCGCAGCGTGTCTGGGCTTAATTCCTCACCACGGGTGGTGAAAGACAAAGGCGTCATCGGGCCACCTTGACCGGAATAGCCACGGCGCACAGTGGCAAGAATGCTGTCCGTGGGCATGCCCGCGCTGCGGAACATCTTATCAAGTGGAGCAACCGAAACGCTCATCGCTTCTTCAAGCTGGCGGAAAATGGCATCGTTCTGATCGCGCATGAGCGCAATTTCCTGCGCCATCTCATCGGCTTGCAGCAGGGCGTCTTGGGCATCAACGACAACCTTGTCCCGCTCAGCGGCAGTGCGCGCCAGCGCTTGGGCAAGGAAATCGGTCGGGGCTTGATCCGCGTCGGCGCGAACACTTCCTGCCTCACCATTCTCAAGACTGCCTTCCAGTTCGGCCAGTTTTAACCGGGCCTTCTGACGGTCTTTCATCGTGTCGCGCAGGGTGGACTGGATCACGTCGATCCCGGTCTCCAACTCACGGCGGCGGGTCTCGGACGACAACAGTTCGGACTGCATAACGGAAATCTGAGTCAGGGCGGCATTGAACCGATCCTGGGCGGCCAGTGCCTCCTCGGCGCGCAGATCACGCTGCGCGGAAAGCTCGTTTAGCCGGGCCTGATAGGTGCGCTGGTCGCGTTTGGCCTGCTCGCGAAAATTGCCCGAGCCGATGCTGTCCATCAGGATGATCGCTGTAGCGATGATGGCCCATGACACGAGAAAGGCAGAGCCTGCGAGCCCGATAATCTGGGTGCCGGGGCGGAGGCGGATGAAACGGGTGTCGCTGTCGGATTTCAGAAAGACGCGGCGTTCGGGAAAGTAATGCTCAAGCAGAGCATGCGTCTTGATGGCAATCCGTGTGCGCACGTTGTCGTCCTTTGTCCCGTCCCGTCGACGCGGAGGGCTCTCCCGGACCGCGCCCAACGTCAATAGCCAGTGGTTTCAAATGGGGCAACCCTGTTGCCCCAAGCCTGCGCGGCAATCCCCCATTCCCCTGTTTATTACGGCAAGCGATTGGCAAAAATCCGCCTATTCCAACCACTTGCTCAACTGGGCTTAGGTCTTTGTTGATGCACCATCAGCTGTGAGCGGCCAATAGAAGTCAGGAGGAATCCCCGCTTCGGCACGCTTTTCCTCGTTGAAGGGCGGCTTTAAATCGCCATGGAAATACTTGCGTACGAGGGCGTGAAAACGGTCTTTCGGGTCTTCATCATGACGCCCACAGAGAAAGTGAAACCACTTGCTGCCATAGGCCACATGGGCAACTTCTTCGGAATAGATCGTCTCAAGCGCGGCCACTGCGCTATCGGCTTTAGCATTGCGAAAAATCTTGATCATGCCCGGTGTCACATCAAGGCCGCGCGCCTCTAGCACCATCGGCACAACGGCAAGGCGGCCCATCAGATCATCCACGGTATCTTCGGCGGCGCGCCACATGCCCGCATGGGCGGGCATCGCGCCGTAATGGCTGCCCATTTCCTCAAGGCAGTCGCACATCAGGTTAAAGTGTTTGGATTCGTCATCCGCCGCTTTGACCCAATCGTCATAGAAGCCCAAAGGCAGCGGCACATGTGAGAAACGGGCGATCACGTCCCAATGAAGATCGACGGCGTTTAACTCGATATGTGCCACGGCATGCAATAGCGCCGCGCGGCCCTCGGGCGTGCCGGGACGGCGGCGGGGCACCTCGCGGGGGCTCAGCAATTCGGGCTTGGCGGGCCGGGCAGGGTGCAACGGCGGGTCGGCGCGTCCCACCTCGGGGCGTTCACCGGCCTCCCGGGCCGAGAGCCACTGCGCCGCGAATTTCCGAGACAGTGCCGTCTTCTCGCGCCCATCCGCCGTGCGCAGCACCGCCTCGGCCATTTCCGCGAGCGGCATCATGCGCCGCGCACCGCGTCGAGCACGGCATCCACATGGCCGGGCACCTTCACCTTGCGCCAGACCTGCGCGATCTTGCCATTTGCGTCGATCAGATAGGTCGCGCGTTCAATGCCCATGGATTTCTTGCCGTACATGTTCTTCTCGACCCAGACCTCATAGGCCTCGGTCACCGCGCCATCGGTGTCGGACAAAAGCGGCACCGTCAGCGCGTGTTTGGTGGCGAATTTGTCGTGTTTGTCCATGCTGTCGCGCGAGATGCCGAAGACCTGCACGCCTGCCTCGGCGAACTCGGGCAAACGTTCGGAAAAGCCGATCGATTCCTTGGTGCAGCCGGGCGTGTCATCGCGCGGGTAGAAGAACAGAACCACCGGCGCACCGCGTAAGGAAGAGAGCGTGATCTCGCCACCGCCGGTCACGGGAAGGGTGAAATCCGGGGCCGGTTGGCCGGGCTGCGGTCCGATCTGCGACATGGGGCGGTTCCTTTGGCTTGTGAAGGGTCGTTCAGGGCTGTCATACTGCATCTGATTTGACAACGTCAAAGCCGCCCCAGCCGAACCGGAGCCCGATGAGCGACCCATCCCCTTCCAGCCCGCCTGCGCCGACAGGCGAAGGGCCGACCCGCCGCAGGTCGCGCCGCCGTGCGGGGATCGCGTCGGTCGCGGTGCTGGTGCTACTCGCGGCGCTGGCGACGGGGGCGGCGATCTATTTCACCGGGCGTCCGATCCCTGCGCCGCTTTGGGTGCAAGAGCGGATCGAGGCGCGGATCGCGAGCGCCCTGCCACAGGCGCGGGTGGATTTTGGCGCGATGGAGTTTGTCGTCGACGAGGGCTGGCGGCCTCGTGTGCGCCTGCAAGACATCTTTGTCACCACCCCCGAAGGCGACGAGATCGTCAGCTTCAATGAGTTCAAGGCCAGCCTGTCGATGCGGTCATTGTTGCGCGGCGTGGCGCAACCGCGAGAAATCTCATTGTCAGGCGTTGTGGCCAATCTGCGCCGGGGCGCGGACGGACGGGTGAGCCTTTCCGCCGGGGCCGGGATCGCCCCGCCTGAACGCGAGGCCGCGACGTTGCCCCAGTTGATCGGCCAGATTGACGAGGTGCTGGCAGCGCCTGCGCTTTCCGCCCTGCGATCGGTCGAGTTGCGCGCCCTGACGCTGCGTTTTGAAGATGTCCGTGCTGGCCGAGCATGGACCGGTGATGGAGGGCGGCTGCGCCTGTCGCGTAGTGGTGATCAGCTTGATCTATCTGCCGACCTTGCAGTGCTAAGCGGGGGCGCCGGGGTGGCCACATTGACCGCCAATTACAGCAGCCAAATTGGCCAGAACGCCGCGACCTTTGGTGTGACCTTTGATGGGATCGACGCGCGTGATATCGCAGCCCAAGGCCCGGCGTTTTCGTGGCTTGAGGTGCTGCGCGCCAATATCTCCGGCGCGGTGCGCAGCGGGATCGACAGCGCGGGCAGTTTTACGCCGATCAACGCTTCGCTGCAAATCGGCAAGGGCGCGTTGCAGCCCAATCCCCAGACCACGCCAATCCCCTTTGACGGCGCGCGCAGCTACTTTAGCTATGATCCCGCACGCCAGCTTTTGCGTTTTGACGAGATGTCGCTCGACAGCCCGTGGGTTTCTGGCAGCATCACGGGCAGTTCGCAGTTGGGTGATGTCACGGGCGGTATTCCGGGGCGTATGGTGGGGCAGTTTACCCTGCGCGATCTGCGCGCCAATCCTGCCGAACTCTACCCCGAGCCTGTGGCGCTGGATCAGGCGGACATCGACTTCCAACTCAGCCTTGATCCTTTTCGTCTGAAGCTGGGACGGTTGGAGGTCAGCGATCAGGGCCGCAGCCTTCGCCTTGATGGCGAATTGCTGGCCGCGCCCGAGGGTTGGAAACTGTCGCTTGATGGTCGGATGGACCGGCTGAACCCAGAGCGGCTGCTGACCCTTTGGCCTGAAACGGTGAAACCCAAGACCCGCAAATGGCTGGATGAGAACCTGCATGGGGGGCGGATGCGCAACCTTGATTTGGCCCTGCGCATGGACCCAGATGCACCGCCGCAGACCTATGTGGCCTTTGACTATGCTGGGGCCGAGGTGCGTTTCCTCAAGACCTTGCCGCATATCACCGACGGCAGCGGGCATATGAGCTTGCTCAACAACCGTTTGGTTGTGACGGTGGACGCGGGCGAGGTGATCGCACCGCAGGGTGGGGCGGTGACGCTGGATGGATCGTCTTTCATTATCCCGGACGTGCGTGTGAAGGACGGCAGCCCATCGGTGATCCGCCTCAATACCCGGTCGACCCTGACCGCTGCGCTGTCGCTGCTGAACCAACCGCCGATGCAGGTGATGGATAAAGCAGGGCTGCCAGTGACACTTGCGGATGGTGAGGCGGTGCTGAATGGCACGCTGGCGCTGCCGCTGAAAAAGGGCGGCAAGCCCGAGGATGTGCGCTATCACTTTGCGGGGGAACTGCTGTCTTTGTCGACCGATACCTTGGTCAAGGATCGCAGCCTTCAGGCCAGCAAGCTGTCAATCAGCGCCAACAACGACCGTATCACCATCGGGGGCGCGGGCCGGATCGACGGGGTAGGCTTTGACGGGGAATGGTCGCAGGCCATTGGGCCGGGATCGGACGAAAGCAAGCTTACCGCGCAGGTGGCGCTGACCCCCACGGGGCTAGAGGCTTTTGGCATCGTCCTACCGCCCGGCAGCATTCGTGGCAGCGGCACGGGGCAAATCGCGGTGGATCTGAAAAAGGGCACAGCGCCGCGGTTCTCGCTGCAAAGCAATCTCGCGGGGGTGGGCATTTCTGTCCCGCAACTTTCATGGAGTAAAGCGCCGGGCACCAAGGGCGAATTGCGGCTGGCCGGACGGCTGGGAGAGACGCCCAACATCGACGCCTTTCAACTCACCGCACCGGGGCTGAGGCTTGCCGGATCGATAGACTTGAAACCCGGCGGTGCGCTTGACCGTGTGCGGATCGACCGCCTGCGGCGCGGCGACTGGCTTGATATCCCCGTGCAACTTATCGGGCGTGGCAAGGGCAATCCGGTGCAGGTGGTGCTGGGCGGCGGCACACTTGATATGCGACGCGCAGAGTTCGGGCCTTCCCAGGGGCAGGCCGGACCACCGATGCGCGTGGCGCTGGATCGGTTGCAGATCACCGATACAATTTCTCTCACCAACCTATCGGGCACATTCGACACTGCCGAGGGGATGGATGGGTCGTTCACTGCGCAGCTGAATGGCGGCACACCTGTGCAAGGCCGGGTGCTGCCCCAAGGCGGGCGCAGCGCGGTGCGCGTGGTCTCAGGCGATGCGGGCGGGATCTTGCGTTCGGCTGGGTTGGTCAAACAGGTGGTGGGCGGAAACCTATCGCTGACCCTGCTGCCGGTGGGATCGGGCGGGGCCTTTGATGGGCAACTCAGTGTAAGCGAGGTGGGCATACAAGACGCGCCGGGGATTGCCGCACTGGTTAATGCGATTTCGGTCGTGGGGCTGATCAACGAACTTAATGGCGATGGGATCTATTTCGATGACGTCGAAGCGAACTTTCGCCTGACCCCGAACCGCCTGACATTGATCGAAGCCAGCGCCGTAGGGGCGTCCTTGGGCTTGTCGATGGAAGGAGTCTATGCGCTCGACAGTGGGTTAATCGACATGCAGGGCGTGGTGTCCCCGGTCTATCTGGTGAACGGAATCGGGTCGTTGTTCACCCGCAAGGGCGAGGGGTTGATTGGTTTCAATTACAGCCTTAATGGCCCAGCGAAAGAGCCCAATGTCTCGGTCAATCCGCTGTCGGCCCTGACGCCCGGGATGTTCCGGGAGCTGTTCCGTAGCCCGCCACCTGCCGCGCCGCGTGTGCAGGGCCCAGCGAATCCGGTTGCCCGAGTGCCAGAGGACCGCTAAGCGCCGGGGCGACCCACGCCCGCCAGACCAGCAGGAATGCCGCATGAAACTTTCTGATTTCGATTTTGACCTGCCTGAGGAATTGATCGCCACGCGCCCCGCCAATCCGCGTTCTTCCGCGCGGCTATTGGTTGCGGATGGCGCTGTGCTGCATGACCGTCGCGTGACCGATTTGACCGACTGGCTGCGCCCCGGTGACCGTTTGGTGCTGAACGATACCCGCGTGATCCCTGCGCGGCTGAGCGGCGTTCGCCACCGTGCCTCGGCGCAGGGGGCCGTGCAGGCGAAGATCGAAGTTACGTTACTTGAACCGCGTGGTGACGGCACTTGGTCAGCGTTAATCAAGCCGCTGCGCAAACTGAAGATCGGGGAAGAGGTGATCTTCACCGACGCCCTACGCGCAAAATTGGAGGCGGTCGAAGACGGACAGGGGCATCTTCGTTTCAATTGCACGGGCGATGATTTTGATGCCGCGCTGAACGCCGCAGGTGCTATGCCGCTGCCGCCCTATATCGCCGCCAAACGTGCGGCTGATGCGCAAGACATGACTGATTATCAAACCGTCTTTGCCCGCCATGCAGGCGCGGTTGCGGCCCCGACGGCCTCGCTGCATTTCGACGAGGCGCTGCTGGCGGCGCTGGCGGCACAGGGCGTGGAGTTTAGCCACGTGACGCTTCATGTCGGCGCGGGCACCTTCCTGCCGGTCAAGGTTGACGACATTTCCGAACATAAGATGCACGCCGAATGGGGGCGGGTCAGCGCCAAGGCTGCCGAAGAGATCACAGCGACCCGCGTGGCTGGCGGGCGGGTGATCCCCGTGGGCACCACTGCTTTGCGCCTGATCGAGACTGCGGCGCGTGGCGGGCAGATAACCGCCTGGGAAGGCGACACCGATATTTTCATCACACCGGGGTTCGAATTCAATGTAACCGACGGGCTGATGACCAATTTTCACCTGCCCAAATCGACCCTCATGATGCTGGTCTCGGCCCTGATGGGCGTGCAGCAGGTCAAAGACATCTATGCCCATGCCATTGCCGAGAAATACCGTTTCTTTTCGTATGGCGACTCCTCCCTTCTGCTGCCGAAGGCGCAAAAACCCGCTTGAATGTCGCACTAGGGGGTGACTAGCCTGCGATTGCGGTCCATGGGAGGGTCTGGGCGAACAAGGAATTGACCGATGATTCAAGTGGTTTCAAGCGCATGGGCGCTCTTGCTGGGCATGTGCCTTTTGATGGTCGGCAACGGCATGCAGGGCACTTTGCTGGGCATTCGCGGCGGCATCGAAGGGTTTTCGACCTTTCAAATGTCGATCGTTATGTCCGCCTATTTTGTCGGTTTCCTTGGCGGTTCGCGAATGGCACCGGGAATGATCCGGCGGGTTGGTCACGTTCGAGTCTTTGCCGCGCTTGCCTCGCTGATTTCTGCCGTGATGATCATTTACCCCACGTTCCCCAATATCATCGTCTGGTCGGTCGGTCGCGTGCTGATCGGGTTCTGCTTTTCCGCTGTCTATGTCACGGCGGAAAGCTGGCTGAATAACGCCGCCACCAATGAAAACCGGGGGCAGGCGCTGTCGGCCTATATGATCGTGCAAACACTCGGCATCGTCATCGCTCAAGCGTTGTTGCTGACTGCTGACCCCTCGGGCTTTGTGCTTTTTGTCATTCCATCCGTCTTGGTGAGCATAGCGGTGACGCCAATCCTATTGTCGATCAGCCCCACGCCGCCCTTTGGCACCACCAAACCGATGAGCCTTCGCACACTGATGGAGACTTCTCCGCTCGGTTGCGTCGGCATGTTTCTCTTGGGCGGGGTCTTCTCAGCCCAATTCGGCATGGCGGCTGTTTATGGGGCCGAAGCGGGGCTGAGCGTTGCGCAGATCTCACTTTTTGTCGCGGCCTTCTTTGTCGGTTCCGTGATCTTGCAATATCCCATTGGCTGGATCTCGGACCGAATGGACCGACGCAGCTTGATCGTCATCACGGCGCTGATCGGGGGCGGGGGCTCTATCGTTGGGATGATGCTGGGGCATATCTTTCCGATCCTGCTTGCGACAGCCTTTGTCGTCGGCGGCATGTCGAATCCGCTGTATTCCCTAATCATGGCCCATACCAATGACTTTCTAGACCACGAGGACATGCCCGCAGCTTCGGGCGGGATGTTGTTTATCAACGGCTTAGGGGCTGTATTGGGTCCGGTTATAACAGGTTGGATGATGGGCACCGCGCTTGGGCCGGGGGGGTTCTACTTGTTTACGGCAGTGCTTTTCGTGGCTCTGGCTGGCTATGCCTCCTACCGTAAGACGCAGCGTGCCGCGATTCCGGTCGACGAGACGGGCAACTACGTGCCGATCTACCCCTCGGCCACTGCCGTGGCCGTGGAGATCGCGCAGGAATATATCATTGAAACAGAACAGGAAGCCGCCGAAGAGGCGGCCCAAGAAAACGCCGAAGCAGATAAAAACGCCTCTGATAGCGATAACGATGTCGCGGATGACATAAAACGTGACTAGGCTTTTGCGGTAAGACGTTCTTAACTTTAATGAATCGCCCAAATTGCGGCAAAGGAGTGTGCGGGATGACTGGCACAAATACAGGACCCGAAGACGTACTGAAATTCTGGTTGGAAGACATCGGTCCGGCCGGATGGTACAACAGTTCTGAAGATTTGGATGCCGATATCCTTGCCCGCTTTGAAGAGCTTTGGAATGACGCGCAGGCCGGAAGGCTGAGCCATTGGCTGACCAATCCCACCGATGCGCTCGCTTTTTTGATCCTTACAGACCAATTTCCGCGCAACATGTTCCGCGATACGGGCAAGGCGTTTTCAAGCGACCGGGTCGCGCTGGCCGCCGCGAAAAGCGCGATTGAAAAGGGTTGGGATATGCGCATTGAAGCGCCCGAGCGGCAGTTCTTCTATCTGCCGCTGATGCACTCCGAAAACCTTTGTGATCAGGATCGCTGTGTGCGCTTGATGTGTGAGCGGATGCCGGAAAGCCGCGACAGCAACCTGTTGCATGCCCGCGCGCATCGCGAAGTGATCCGCCAGTTTGGCCGTTTTCCCTATCGCAACGCAGCTCTCTCGCGCAGCTTCACCGCGCAGGAAACCTCTTACCTCAAAGAGGGTGGCTACGGCCGTACCGTCAAGCAACTTCGTGAAAGCCGCCAAGCGGCCTGAGCCATTGCTCGGGCAGGGTGCAACACGCGTGGTTGTGGCGATTGCAAATATGGTTTAGCGGTAAACTATATTTGCAAACCCTAACGCGAGGTCCGTGCCATGGCTGCCAAATCCTTTGATCTGATCGTGATCGGTGCGGGGCCGGGCGGCTATGTCGCCGCCATCCGTGGCGCACAGCTTGGCCTTAAGGTCGCGGTTGTTGAGCGGGAAAATCTGGGCGGTATCTGTCTCAATTGGGGCTGCATCCCGACCAAGGCGCTGCTGCGCTCTGCCGAAGTGTTCCATCTGATGCACCGCGCCAAGGATTTTGGCCTGGCGGCGGATAAGATAGACTATGATCTCGCTGCCGTGGTCAAACGTTCGCGCGGCGTTGCCAAACAGATGGAAAGCGGCGTCAAACACCTGCTGAAGAAGAACAAGGTCGAGGTCTTCATGGGCGAAGCCTCGATCCCCGCGAAGGGGAAGGTTTCCGTCAAAACCGAAAAGGGCAGCGAAGATCTGACGGCCGAGAACATCGTTCTGGCCACCGGCGCACGTGCCCGGGAGCTGCCGGGGCTTGAGGCCGACGGCAAGCGGGTCTGGACTTACCGCCACGCCCTACAGCCTGCCCATGACCCCAAAAAGCTTTTGGTGATCGGCTCTGGCGCCATCGGCATTGAATTTGCTAGCTTCTACAACACGCTCGGCGCCGATACGACTGTGGTCGAAGTTATGGATCGCGTTCTGCCTGTAGAAGATGAAGAAATCTCTAAATTCGCCAAGAAGGCCTTTGAGAAGCAGGGCATGACCATCATGCAAAAGGCCACGGTCAAAAAGCTCGACCGTTCCGCCGAGAAGGTCACCGCCCATATCGAACGCGACGGCAAAGTCGAAAAGCTGGAGTTCGACACCGTGATCTCTGCGGTCGGAATCGTCGGCAATACCGAAGGGCTGGGGCTTGAAGAGCTCGGCGTCAAAGTGGACCGGACCCATGTGGTGACAGACGAATACTGCCGTACCGGCGTCGACGGGCTCTTTGCCATCGGTGACATCGCCGGTGCCCCATGGTTGGCGCATAAGGCAAGCCACGAGGGTGTTATGGTGGCTGAACTGATCGCCGGCCAGAAGCCGCACCCGGTCAAACCCGAAAGCATTGCGGGCTGCACCTATTGCCACCCGCAGGTCGCCTCAGTCGGCCTGACCGAGGCCAAGGCCAAAGAGCAAGGCTATGACATCAAAGTCGGACGATTCCCCTTTATCGGCAACGGCAAGGCCGTGGCGTTGGGTGAGCCTGAAGGGATGGTAAAGACCATTTTTGACGCCAAAACAGGCGAGCTTCTGGGTGCGCATATGGTTGGGGCTGAGGTGACAGAGTTGATCCAAGGCTATGTCGTGGGCCGTCAGTTAGAGACGACGGAGGAAGACCTGATGAACACTGTCTTCCCGCATCCGACACTGAGCGAGATGATGCATGAATCCGTGCTCGATGCTTTCGACCGCGTGATTCATATGTAAATTCAGCGGAGCAGGCTGCGCGAAATGCACCTGCTCCGATGCCGGCACGCTGGGCGCTATCTCATAGGATGGTCAGGCCCAAGATGCCGTCCTGCACCTCAGTATCCGTCGGGCGATCAGCGGACGTGCCCACACAGCCGTATCGGCAAATTTCGCTTGCTTGCCCCCGATCAAATCGTCAACCAGCTCTGTGAGTACTTACAGACCGCGACCAACTATGCGGCGCGAACCCTCCGCCCCGACCGGATTTCCTCTATCATCAAGCCATAGTTTCTTTTCTCCCGCCTTCCCAAAGCGCCTCCTTTTTGCGGAAAAACCTGAAATAGACCGGTTAATTCAGTTCAACGCCGAGCACGACTGTCGCCCAACCACTCGGTTACAGTGCGACTCAAAACCGGACTTGCTGCCGCATGTGGGCGGAAAGGCAGTGATCCTATTAACGCCACCAAGACGCCGCTTTACACTCGGGCAGAAACCTAAAGAACAGAAACACTATGATTGAGCACACATCCTTTTTGCGCGTTTTCGCGCTTTGGGCCGCCGGGCTGGGCGCTGCGGCTCAATATGGCAAGATGAGCGTCATCTTTGATCTGCTGCCCGATCTCTACCCACAGGCCGGGGCGGCTCTTGGGTTCCTCGTTTCGCTGGTCGGTGGTGTCGGTATCCTCTTAGGTGTTGTTGCCGGGCTGATGGTGGCGCGCATTCGCTATCGACGCGCGATCCTATGCGCCTTGTGGCTGGGGGCGGCGGTTTCGGCTTTTCAGACGCTGCTGCCAGGGTTCGGTTGGATGCTTACCAGTCGTGTTGTCGAAGGCCTTTCACATCTGGCCATCGTCGTGGCCGCACCGACACTGATTGCGCAGCTCAGCACTGTGAAGGACCGCGGCTTTACACTGACGCTCTGGGGTACCTTCTTTGGCGTGGCCTTCGCGGTCTTGACCCTTGCTGGTCGCCCACTTGCGCTGGCATGGGGCGTACCAGCGCTTTTCGCCGCCCATGCACTCTATATGGCGGGCTGCGCTCTGGTGCTTTCCGCCACCCTGCGGAGCCTGCCAGACGAGGGCGCGCAGCCGCCGTTCTCTCTGTCACAGATGCTGCGCGACCATGTGGCGATCTACCGATCGCCTTTTTTATCTGCTCCGGCTGCGGGCTGGTTGTTCTATACATTCAGCTTTGTCTCCATTCTTACCGTTCTGCCGCCCTATCTTCCCGACGGGTGGCGCGCGATCACCATGGCAGCGATGCCGCTGACCAGCATTGCCGTCTCAATGACCATCGGTGTCGCATTGCTGCGGCGTCTTCCTGCTGTTCGCGTCGTACAAACGGGTTTCACATTGTCGACCCTTTCAATGGCGTGGCTTTGGATCGCACCCGGCTCCCCGTTGGCCTGTCTGGCCCTCGCGGGGTCGATGGGCCTGATCCAAGGGGCGAGCTTTACCGCTGTGGCACAGTTGAACCATGGACCCGCCGCGCAGGCGCAGGCCAATGGCGCGGTGGCGCAGATGGGGAACCTTGGCAATAGTCTGGGCACGCCTGTGATGGCCTTCGGTCTGGCGTCCTTTGGCGGCGCCGCACTGCCGCTGCTGGCAGGGGGGGCGTTTGGTATGGGGCTTGTGGCACATCTCCTCCTTGGTGCGGCGCGGCGTCGCAGCTTGCGCGTTCCTGTTTAGTTCTCACATTTTCATTGGAAAACACTGCATCAGCACCTATGTACAAATCGTTAAGAGGGGCATGTCATGGCTGAGTTGAAGAACATCGAAGTGCGCGGTGCGCGCGAGCACAATCTGAAAAACATCGACGTGGATATTCCACGGGACCAACTGGTTGTAATCACGGGGCTTTCTGGGTCGGGTAAGTCGAGCCTCGCGTTCGATACGATCTACGCCGAAGGGCAGCGCCGCTATGTGGAATCGCTGTCGGCCTATGCGCGGCAGTTCCTCGATATGATGCAGAAACCGGATGTCGACCATATCTCTGGCCTCAGCCCGGCGATTTCCATCGAGCAAAAGACCACATCAAAGAACCCCCGGTCGACAGTCGGCACGGTGACCGAAATCTACGATTATATGCGTCTGCTTTTTGCGCGCGTCGGAACCCCCTATAGCCCCGCCACTGGTAAGCCTATCGAGGCGCAGCAGGTCCAAGACATGGTCGACAGGATCATGACCATGGAAGAGGGCACGCGCGCCTATCTCTTGGCGCCGATCATTCGCGATCGAAAGGGTGAATATCGTAAGGAATTCATTGAGTTAAGAAAGCAAGGCTTTCAAAGGGTGAAGGTGAATGGAGAGTTCCACGACCTTGATGAGCCACCTACATTAGATAAGAAGTTTCGCCATGACATCGACGTGGTCGTTGATCGAATTGTCGTGCGTGAAGGGTTGGAGACGCGTCTCGCAGACTCGTTGCGCACGGCCTTAGACCTTGCCGATGGCATTGCGGTGTTGGAGACAGCGCCGAGTGAAGGCGACCCTGAGCGGCACACTTTCTCCGAGAAGTTCGCTTGCCCCGTCAGTGGTTTTACCATCCCCGAGATTGAGCCGCGTTTGTTTTCTTTTAACGCGCCTTTTGGCGCTTGCCCGTCGTGCGATGGTTTGGGCGTTGAGCTGTTCTTTGACGAACGGTTGGTGGTCCCTGATCAGAACCTGATGATCTATGATGGTGCGCTGGCACCTTGGCGCAAGGGCAAGTCTCCCTACTTTAAACAAACCATCGAAGCCATTGCGAAGCATTATAAATTCGATCAGAAAACGCGGTGGAAAGACCTGCCGGAGAATGTCCAGCAGGTATTCCTGCGCGGTTCGGGCAAGGAAGAGATTGCTTTTCGGTACGACGAAGGCGGACGTGTCTATGAAGTAAAGCGTGTGTTTGAAGGGGTGATCCCCAACATGCAACGTCGGTATCGTGAAACTGACAGCAATTGGGTACGCGAGGAATTCGAGCGCTATCAAAACAACCGCCCCTGTGGCGCCTGCGGTGGTTTCCGTCTCCGACCAGAGGCGCTTGCGGTTCGCATCGGCCCCGCGACGGGGGATGAGAATGAGTTGCTTCACATCGGTAAGGTTGTGGAGATGTCGATCCGCGAGGCGTACGCATGGTGCACCTCTGTGCCAGAGCATCTAACCTCACAGAAGAATGAGATTGCCCGAGCCATTTTGAAGGAAATTCGTGAACGCCTGGGATTCTTAAATAACGTGGGTTTAGAGTATCTTACGATGTCACGCTCAAGTGGAACATTAAGTGGCGGGGAGAGTCAGCGTATCCGTTTGGCCAGTCAGATCGGCTCTGGTTTGACCGGCGTTCTCTATGTGCTTGATGAACCCTCCATCGGTCTGCACCAGCGAGACAACGACAGGTTGCTTGGCACGCTGAAAAACCTGCGTGATCAGGGCAATACCGTGATTGTGGTGGAGCATGACGAAGAAGCGATCCGTGAGGCGGATTACGTCTTTGACATCGGGCCGGGTGCGGGTGTGCATGGCGGGCAGGTTGTCAGCCACGGGACACCAGAGCAGGTGGCAAATGATCCGAATTCTGTTACAGGCCAATACCTTACAGGCGTGCGTGAAATCTCTGTTCCGACAAAGCGTCGGAAAGGGAACAAGAAGAAGCTTCAGGTTGTAAAGGCGACTGGGAATAACCTTCAAAACGTAACAGTCGACTTCCCGTTAGGCAAATTTGTGTGTGTAACGGGTGTTTCGGGCGGGGGTAAATCCACGCTGACCATCGAAACTTTGTTTAAAACCGCGTCGATGAATCTGAACGGCGCGCGGCAGACGCCTGCACCCTGTCAGACCATCAAGGGGTTGGAGCATCTAGATAAGGTTATCGATATCGACCAGCGTCCTATTGGACGGACTCCGCGTTCAAATCCAGCGACTTACACTGGGGCTTTCACCCCGATCCGTGATTGGTTTGCCGGGCTCCCGGAGTCAAAGGCGCGTGGGTATAAGCCGGGGCGGTTCAGCTTTAACGTCAAGGGCGGGCGCTGTGAGGCGTGCCAAGGGGACGGAGTTATCAAGATCGAGATGCACTTCCTTCCGGATGTCTATGTCGAATGCGAGACCTGTAAGGGGGCGCGGTATAATCGCGAGACCTTGGAGGTGCGTTTTAAGGGTAAGAGCATCGCCGATGTCCTTGATATGACAGTGGAAGATGCGCAAACGTTCTTCGCTGCCGTACCCTCGATCCGGGAGAAGATGGACGCACTGATGCGGGTGGGGCTAGGCTACATTAAGGTCGGACAGCAAGCGACCACGCTTTCGGGCGGTGAGGCGCAGCGCGTGAAATTGAGTAAGGAGTTGAGTAAACGCTCAACGGGCCGCACGCTCTATATCCTTGATGAGCCGACGACCGGTCTGCACTTTGAAGACGTGCGCAAGCTGTTGGAAGTGCTTCATGAACTGGTGGATCAGGGTAACTCGGTTGTGGTGATTGAGCATAACCTTGACGTAGTGAAAACCGCGGATCACATCATTGATATCGGCCCTGAGGGCGGCGATGGCGGTGGACGGGTGGTGGCGACTGGCACACCGGAAAAGGTCGCGGAAGTGGCCGAAAGCCATACCGGCAAATACCTCAAGCCGATGTTGTACAAACAAGCAAAAGTGGCGGCGGAATAACCGCCGCCACAGTCGGCTTTCCCTGCGGCGTGCTTTTAGAGCACGGCGCGGGCGATGCGGATCAGTTGCAGCGTCTCATAGGCACTGTCCTGTAGCGAGATCACCTGACCGTTCAGTACTGCGTAGTTATAACCTTCTTGCGGCTCGGCCAGACGGTAGAGGTTGATAAGGTCCGCCTGCGTCAGCGCGGCAGTTGGCGCGACGTTAATGCCTGAGCCAATGTCAGGGACACGCGCCAGTTCATTGATCCGCAGCAGGGCGGTGTGATCTTCGTTGCTGAGCAGGACAGGCTGACCGTCGATCAATGCGTAGCGATGACCATCTGGCGCGGCATCAAGATTGTAGAGTTGCGCGATCTGATTGGACTCCAACAACAGCAGTTCACGTTCTGTAAGAGGGTCGGCCTCAAGATAGAGTTCGCGGCGCTCGCGCAGTAGTCTGTCCAGTTCTTCATCAGAATAGCTGGCCCATTGCTCATAGGTCACGCCCTGTTTGGCCAGCCCCGGGGGAACGCAAGGCGGATCTTTCTTGGCCAATCCGGGCGGGCAGTTGCGATAGGTAATCAACTCGTCTTCGGGCAGGGCGGCTGCGTTCAGCTCAGGCGCGGCCAGAGCCAGTGCGGCTGCGCCGAGGATAACGGCCATGTCACGGCCCTCGGGTGCAGGAGTGTTCAGAAGGCGGGTTACAACGGTCTCGCGGTCTTGCGTGAAGCGGGTCACGCGCTCATTAAATTCGGCACGGTCCACACCTTTTGGCAGCTTGATCTCATCGCCCTTGATCTTGACCTTGTCGCCGTTGACTTTGATCTCGACCTTATCGTCTTTCTTGGCCTTCTTTTCCTTGTGCTTTTCGGCCTTTTTCTTCTCAGCCTTTTTCTCGCGCTTGTCCTTCTTCTTCTCTTTTTTGTCTTTCTTGTCCTTGCCCTTCTCGTCTTTGGCGAGCCAAAGCGTCTCAGGGCCATTGGCATCAAACGCGATCGCAGGCTGCGCCGGAGCAAAGCCGGTGCCAGCGGCGGCCAATGGGCCGGTCGCGCAGGCGGTCGTCAGGATCGTGGTAATGAGCAGGCGTCGCATCAGGTGATCTCCACAGATAGGGTCATTCTGATGCCAACGCCTGCCCGGATCAGGTCGTTCCCGCGGGGGACGCGATCAGTTTAACCCTGCCAGCCGCGTTTTTCGAAACGGGGCAGCATGGCGGAGAAGTCTTTCCCGTTGCCGCCTTCTTCTTCGACGAAGTGGGTGTAGAGTTCCTTGGCCAGCGCGCCCATGGGCGTGTCGGCATTGGCCATTTCGGCGGCCTGTTGCGACAACCCCAAGTCTTTGAGCATCAGTTCCGCCGCGAAGCCCGGCTTGTAATCGTTGTCGGCGGGGGACTGGGGTCCGACGCCGGGGGCCGGGCAATAGGCGTTCATTGACCATGAGTAGCCGGAAGAGGTGCTGACCACATCGAACATCCGTTCGCGATCAAGGCCCAGTTTATCGGCCAGTGCAAAGGCCTCGCAGGTGGCGATCATCGTGGCGCCAAGGATCATGTTGTTACAGATTTTCGCCGCTTGGCCTGCGCCTGCATCACCACAATGCACGGCCTTCTGACCCATGATATCAAAGAGCGGTTTGGCCTTTTCAAAGGCGGCTTCAGCGCCGCCCGCCATGAAGGTCAATGTACCGCCCTGCGCGCCGCCGATCCCGCCAGAGACGGGTGCATCGACAAAGAGCAACCCCGCTTTCTCAGCAGCCTCCGCCACAAAGCGGGCGCTTTCCACGTCCACAGTTGAACAATCGACCAACAGCGCGCCGGGGGCCATATGCGCGATTGCCTCTTCCGCCACCTGCCGCAGGATCGCGCCGTTGGGCAGCATGGTGATGACGACGTCTGCCCCTGCGACCGCCTCGGCGATGGTTGCGGCCTCTGCCACGCCTTCGGCTGTGGTGCCGGCCACATCATTGCCGCGCAGGGTATGGCCAGCCGCGGCAAGATTGGCCGCCATCGGACCGCCCATATTGCCAAGGCCGATGAAACCGATTGTAAGATTGCTCATGTATTTTCCTCCAAATTCAAATCGTTATCGCCCAGCGGCGCAAGCATCGCGTCGACATCGGACTGCGGCACATCCCCATGGTGCTGCCACTTGGGGCTGCGGTCTTTGTCGATGATCGCCGCGCGTACGCCTTCGATGAAATCGCCATGTTCCATCGCCCGCCACGTATAGCGGTATTCCTGTTGCAAGGCTGGGATCATGCCAATGCCGGGGCCGCGTAGGCGGCGCAGCATCTCGAGTGTACAGGCCATGGAAAGAGGCGATCCGCGGCGCAAGATCTTGAGGGTTTCGGCAGCAAAGTCACTCTTGGCTGTCGTCACCGCGGCGATAACCGCGTTCAATGTCTCACCCGCGAAGACGTGATCAATCTCTGTTTGTAGGTCAGCCAATTCACCCCCCGGCGGAGGTGTCGCGGCCTTGTCGAGGATGAAGGGATCACCATTCTCCTCAAGCTGCGCGATGAGGGCGGGCCATTCCGTCTCAGTGATGAAGTAATCCGCAAAGCCCGCGTGCAACACATCCGCCGGACCCATACGCGCGCCGGTGGTGCCAAGGTATTCGCCCACCCGTCCGGGGGCCTGCGCCAAGAGGAGAGAGCCGCCCACGTCGGGCACCAAGCCAATGCCGCACTCAGGCATGGCAATCTTGCTGGTTTCGCCCACCACGCGGTGCGAGCCGTGACAGCCTAGCCCGACACCGCCGCCCATGGTGAAGCCCTGCATAAAAGAGATCACCGGTTTGGGATAACCGTGCAGTTTGTTGTTTAGTCGGTATTCATCGGCCCAGAAACGCCGTGCAAAAGCGTAATCGCCACTTTGCCCAGTTTCATAAAGCTGCGCCACATCACCGCCCGCGCAGAAGGCCTTGTCGCCTTCCGCATCCAGCACGATCACCGCTACGCCGGGATCTTCGCGCCAATCGTCCACCGCGGCCTCGATGGCGAGGCACATGTCATAGCTTAGCGCGTTAAGCGCCTTTGGCCGGGTGAGGGTGATGCGCCCGGCACGGCCCGTTTTGCGGATATTGATGTCATTCACGGCGCAGCCCTCAGCGGTTTTTCAGCATGTCACGGGCGACGATGACGCGCATGATCTCATTCGTGCCTTCAAGGATCTGATGCACCCGCAAATCTCGGACCAGTTTCTCGATCCCATAGTCTGCAAGATAACCGTAACCGCCGTGCAATTGCAGACATTGGTCGACGACCTTGCTGCCGGTTTCGGTCACGAACTTTTTGGCCATGGCGCAGAACTTGGTGGCATCCGGCGCGCCAGTGTCGAGCTTCCATGCCGCCTGCCGCAAGAAGGTACGTGCGGCCTGCAATTCGATCTCCATGTCAGCAAGACGGAACTGAAGCCCTTGAAATTGGTCGATCGACTGGCCAAACGCCTTGCGGTCGCCCATGTATTCCAGTGTTTTTGTAAGCGCCGTCTGTGCCGCCCCCAGTGAGCACGCCGAGATGTTCAGCCGCCCGCCATCGAGCCCGGCCATCGCGTATTTGAAACCATTGCCTTCCTGTCCGACAAGGTTCTCGGCCCCGATCTTGCAGTCGTCAAACTGGACCAAGGCCGTGGGTTGGCTGCGCCAGCCCATTTTGTCTTCCAGCCCGCCAAAGCTCAGTCCCTCAGTCCCATCCTCGACATAGACGGTCGAGACGCCCTTGGCACCGTCGTCTGAGGTGCGGACCATGGTGACATAGGCATCCGAATAGCCACCGCCTGAAATGAATGCCTTGGTGCCGTTGAGCGTATACCCGTCATTGGTCCGTTCGCAGCGCGTCTTGAGGGCCGCCGCGTCTGAGCCAGATCCGGGTTCGGTCAAGCAGTAGGAGAGCACGGTATCCATGCTGAGCACACCGGGCAGCACACGCGCTTTCATTTCATCGCTGGCAAAATTGTCCAGCATCTTGGCGCAC
Source organism: Sulfitobacter dubius (assembly GCF_900113435.1). Classification (GTDB taxonomy): domain Bacteria; phylum Pseudomonadota; class Alphaproteobacteria; order Rhodobacterales; family Rhodobacteraceae; genus Sulfitobacter; species Sulfitobacter dubius. Next base: position 375,479 of record NZ_FOPG01000001.1, read on the forward strand.
ATGTTGTGGATTGACAGAAAGGCCGCGACGGAGGGGCAGGCCATGCTGAGCGCTTCAAACACAAGCGTTGCGTCAAGGCGACTGAGACCGGAGCCGCCGGACTCCACAGAGACATAGAGGCCGCCGAAACCCAACTCACCGATCTGAGGCCAGAGGTCTTTGGGGATGGTGCCGTCTTTTTCCCACTGATGGGCGTGGGGGGCGATATTGTCTTGCCCAAAGGCATGGGCCATGTCGAAAATGGCGGTCTGTTCTTCGTTCAATGCGAAATCCATCGCGGCTCTCTCCCTGGTGTCTTTGTATTCTGGTAACTGAACACTTGTTTAATTCTATCAGCCGGGCCGCGTCGCAACAAGGCTCACAGGTCGGCGTGGTATTCCTCCATCAAGTGGCGAACGACGGCTTCGCCGCCTTTGCCCTCGGGCGCACTGTCCCAGACCTTGCGTTGGCGATCTGCCGATGTGCCCCCTTTTGCGACATCGCGCAGGGTGCAAATTTCATCAAGGCAACCAAGTGCTTCGGCATCCTCAGCCACAAGACCCAAGATCTCTTCGAACAGCGTGTCAAATCCCTTCATTTGCCGGTCGCCAAAGTCGATCAGTGTATTGCGGGTGCCATAACGTTGGGCGCGCCAACGGTTTTCAGAGATTAGGAACCGGTCATATTTGCGCCAGCTAAGATTGCCGTCACGCAGGCGCAGCAGCATCCGGCAGAGCGCTTGGGTCAGCGCGGCGAGGGCGATGGCATGGTCAAGGCGCGGTTGCACGTCACAGATACGCGCCTCAAGCGTGGGATAATACACCGAAGGGCGCAGATCCCACCAGACTTTGGAAGCATCAGCGATGATGCCAAGGTCGACTAAAGTGCCCGTTGTACGTTCGTATTCGGCCCAGCTGTCGAACTGTGGCGGCAGCCCGGTGCGCGGCATGTTGTCCATCACGGCCATGCGGTAGGAGGCAAGCCCGGTGTCCTCGCCTTTCCAGAACGGCGAAGACGCTGACAGCGCCAGCAGATGCGGCAGGAAATAGGACAGTTGCGGCATCAAGTCGAGACGCAGATCATCGCTGTCGATACCCACATGCACATGCATCCCACAGATCAGCATACGCCGGGCCACGTCCTCCAACTCAGACTCAAGCTGACTATATCGTTGCTTATCGGTGGTTTCCTGTGTCTTCCAATCCGAGAACGGGTGGCAGGCTGCGGCGATAGGGGCAAGGTTATGCGCAGCCGACAGGCGGGCGATCGTGCTGCGCAGGTGGCACAGATCGTCGCGGGCTTCTGCGGCAGTTTCACAGGGTTTGGTGCCAATCTCGATTTGGCAGGCAAGAAATTCGGGGCTAACTTGATCCTGTAGCGCTTCGCGGCAGGCGTCCATCAGCGCTTCGGGCACATCGGCCAATGCCAGAGAATCCTTATCAACCAGCAGATACTCTTCTTCGATCCCGATGATGAATTTGGATTGCATGGCCTGTCCTTTGGCAGGGGGCCGACCGCCCGAAGGCAGCCGGCAGGTGGATCACTCCATCACGGGGATGGAGAACTCGCCACCCTCTTTGATGCCCGACGGCCAGCGGGCCGTGACGGTTTTTGTGCGGGTGTAGAACTTGAACGCATCCGGGCCGTGCTGGTTCAAATCGCCAAAGACGGATTTTTTCCAGCCACCAAAGGTGTGATAGGCCAGCGGCACCGGGATCGGCACGTTGACGCCGACCATGCCGACATTGATCCGGTTGGCAAAGTCACGTGCCGCGTCGCCGTCACGGGTAAAGATCGCGGTGCCGTTGCCGTACTCGTGGTCCATCGCAAGGCCGATCGCCTCTTCGTAGTCCTTGGCACGCACACATGTCAGCACGGGGCCAAAGATTTCCTGCTGGTAGATGTCCATGTCCTTGGTCGCGCGGTCAAACAGATGCGGGCCGACGAAATAGCCGTTCTCATAGCCTTGCAGTTTGAAGTCGCGGCCATCGACAACCAGTTCTGCACCTTGGTCGATACCGGACTGCACCAAACGTTCGATATTGGCCTTGGCGGCAGCGGTCACAACCGGGCCGTAGTCTACGTCATTGCCGGAGGTGTAGGGGCCGACTTTCAGCTTTTCGATGCGCGGCACAAGCTTTTCGATCAGGCGGTCGGCGGTTTCGTCGCCCACCGGCACGGCCACGGAAATCGCCATGCAGCGTTCGCCAGCAGCACCGTAGCCCGCGCCGATCAGCGCGTCGGCAGCTTGGTCCATGTCTGCATCGGGCATGATGATCATGTGGTTCTTGGCGCCACCGAAACACTGCACGCGCTTGCCGTTGGCACAGCCGGTTGCATAGATGTATTCGGCAATCGGGGTGGAGCCCACGAAGCCCACCGACTGGATCACGTCATGGTGCAGGATCGCGTCGACCGCCTCCTTGTCGCCGTTGACGACCTGAATGATGCCCTTGGGCAGACCGGCTTCTTCCAGCAGTTCGGCCAGCATCAGCGGCACGGAGGGGTCACGCTCGGACGGCTTCAGGATGAAGGCATTGCCGCAGGCGATTGCGGGGGCGAACATCCACATCGGGATCATGGCGGGAAAGTTGAAGGGCGTGATGCCCGCGGTCACACCAAGCGCCTGACGCATGGAGTACATGTCGATGCCCGGACCCGCGCTGTCGGTGAAGTCACCTTTCAGCAGTTCCGGCGCGCCGATGCAGTATTCCACCACTTCAAGGCCACGCTGCACGTCACCGGCGGCGTCGGGCAGGGTTTTGCCGTGCTCGCGGCTCAGCGCTTCGGCCAGCTTGTCCATGTCGCGGTTCAGCAGGGAAACGAACTTCATCAGCACGCGGGCGCGGCGCTGCGGGTTGGTCGCGGCCCATTTGGGCTGGGCGGCGGCAGCGTATTCGACGGCTTTGTTCAGCTCTTCGCCATTGGCGAGCGGCACTTTCGCCTGCACTTCGCCGGTGGCGGGGTTCATCACGTCGGCAAAGCGCCCGGAGGTGCCTTTGACGTGTTCGCCGTTCAGGTAATGGGTCATCTCTTGCATGATCGGTCTCCTCTATGGTTGGCGGCACGATAGCCTTGCAAAAAGCAATGTAACAGAGGAAGGATGGCAAAACCGTCTTGCATTTTTGCAAGATGGCGAAAGGGGGCACCAATGGAACAGAACTGGGACGATTTGCGGCTGTTCCTCGCCGTGGCGCGGGAGGAGAGCCTTTCAGGGGCGGGGAAACTGTTGCGGCTGGATCCGGCGACATTGGGCCGCCGTATGGCGCGGCTTGAAAAATCGGTGCAAACGGTGCTCTTCGTTAAATCCCCGCAGGGCTATGCGCTGACTGAAGCGGGGAGCGACCTGATGCAGCGGGCCGAGCGGGCGGAACAAGCCATGCGCGCGGCGACTGCCGGGGTGCCGGTACAGAGTGATCAATTGACGGGCCAAATCCGTGTGGGCGCGCCGGATGGAGCGGCGAACTATCTGCTGCCGCAGGTCTGTGCGGCGATTGCTGCGGAAAACCCCGGTCTGGATGTGCAGATCGTCGCGCTGCCGCGCGTGTTCAACCTGTCCCGGCGCGAAGCGGACATGGCAATTGGGGTCAGCGCGCCCACGGCGGGGCGGCTGGTGGTGCAAAAGGTGACAGATTATCACCTGCATCTCGCTGCCGCCGAAAGCTACCTTGCGCAACATCCCGAAGTCACCGCTGTCACAGATCTGCAAGGGCACCGGATGGTCGGCTATATCCCCGATATGATTTTCGACCGCGAGTTGGATTACCTTGCCGATCTGGGGGTCAGCCGGGTGGCGCTCGCGTCTAATTCGGTCTCTGTGCAGGTGCGGATGATCCAACAGGGTGGGGGAATTGGCGTGGCGCATGACTTCTCACTCGCTGCGACGCCGGGTGTGCGGCGTATTCTGACCGATGCGGTTAGCCTGAAACGCGCCTTCTATCTGATCCGCCACGCCGATGATCGCCGCAATGCCCGGCTGGCCGCCTTTGCCGAGGCGCTGGCGGTGGGGTTGCGGGCCGAAACTGCGCGGCTGGAGGCCGCCACCGCAGGGCAGGCTGCGCCAAAAGCTTGACAGAAAAGGATTTCGCGGTGACGCTGGACTTCTCTTTGCCGTGCAACGAAGGAGGCGCCAAGTGCTCGTATCGCAAATTCTCAAGACCAAACCGGACGATAGAGTGGTCACGACCAAACCCGGACTGGCGATTTCCGAGGCGGCAGCGATGCTTGCAGAAAAGCGGATCGGTACGCTGGTGATCTCTGCCGATGGCAAGACGCCAGACGGGATTCTCTCTGAGCGCGACATTGTGCGCGAACTGGGTCGTCAGGGTGCGGGTTGCCTGCAACAGACGGTCGAGAGCATCATGACGACCAAATTGGTCACCTGCAGCCGCGATGACCGCTCTGACGCGATTTTGCAGAAAATGACCGATGGGCGCTTTCGCCATATGCCAGTGCTGGAGGATGGCGAACTGGTGGGCCTGATCTCTCTGGGCGATGTGGTGAAGGCCCAGTTGCAAGAGCTATCGATGGAGAAACAAGCCCTTGAGGGTATGATCATGGGCCACTGACGTCATGTGGTTGTGACGGGCTGCCGCGGCCACCGCTACCGCTAACTGACTTGCGCTTGGGGCGGTGAAATGGTTGGCTGCGGCGCAACACAGCTGACACTCAGGACAATTTCATGCGCATAGCCCTATACCCCGGTACATTCGACCCGATCACGCTGGGGCATATCGACATTATCCGCCGTGCTGCCCGCATGGTTGACCGGTTGGTGATCGGTGTGGCGATCAACCGTGACAAAGGCCCGCTATTCAGCCTTGAGGAACGTGTCGCACTGATCGAGGCAGAATGTGTGCAATTGGCCCAAGAGACCGGTGTTGAGATCGTCGTGCATCCTTTTGAGAACCTGCTGATCGATTGCGCCCGTGATGTCGGCGCCCAGACCATCGTGCGCGGCCTGCGCGCGGTGTCGGATTTTGAATATGAGTTCCAGATGGTCGGCATGAACCGCCAGCTAGACGATTCTATTGAGACGGTCTTTTTGATGGCCGAAGCCACCCATCAGGCGATCGCCAGCAAGCTGGTAAAAGAGATCGCGCGGTTGGATGGGGATGTCAGCAAGTTTGTGACACCGGCGGTGAATGAAGTGCTGATTGAACGGTTTGCACAGATGTAGCGTCTGGAGCGGCGAGCGGGGCGGGTGAGGCTCGGTTCTGCACGGTATTTTTAAAAGGATGAAATGGTAGGGCGCAGCGCTGGAGTAGAGGCCGCGCCCTATTTCGTTAGTGGGGCTGGCTGGCTATGATCCCGGCGGTGTCGAGCATGCGGTTCGAAAACGCCCATTCATTGTCGTACCATGCCAGCACGCGCAGCAAGTTGCCTTGTTGTAGCGTCGTTTGATCTGTGGCGAAGATGGCGCTGTGGGGGTCGTGATTGAAATCGGTCGAGACCAGCTTGCGATCGGTGACCGATAGGACACCTTTGAGCGCGCCCTTGGCGGCTGCGTGCATAGCGGCGTTCACGTCGGCTTCAGTTGTTTCGCGCTCTAGCTCCACCACGAGGTCAATGCAGGATACATTGGCGGTGGGTACGCGCACGGCGGTGCCGGTTATCCGGCCAGCGAGTTTTGGTAAGACAAGCCCCAAGGTTTCCGCGGCGCCGGTGCTGGTGGGGATCATCGAAAGTGCCGCGGCGCGGGCGCGGTAGAGGTCGTCATGGGGGCTGTCGTGGAGGGGTTGGTTGCCGGTGTAGCTGTGGACCGTCGTCATATGGCCGCGGCGAATGCCGAAATTCTGATCCAGCACATGGGCGATAGGCACGAGGCTATTGGTGGTGCAGGAGGCGTTGGAGACGATGCGGTCTTTGGGGCCGATGTCGTTGTGGTTGATCCCATAGCAGATGGTTTTCGCGTGGCCGCGGGCAGGGGCGGAAAGCAGAACGCGGCCCGATCCATTGGAGTGGTGGCGGGCGGCCTGAGTGACGTCACGGAAGTGGCCTGTGCATTCCAAGACCAGATCGACATCGGCCCACGAGAGATTTTCGGGGGCTGCTTCATGGGTGAAGCGGATCGGGCCGGGGCCGATGTCTAGCAGGCCATCCGAGACAGCGATTTCATGGGGGTAGCGACCATGGATGGAATCGAACTCGAATAAATGTGCGAGTGTGTCCAGCGGTGCGAGATCGTTGATTGCAACGATTTTCAGATCACCAGGCGCCCGTTCCATCAGGGCACGCAGGATGTTGCGGCCAATGCGGCCAAAGCCATTGATAGCGAGGTTCACAGCCATTGGGGTACTTTCATTCGATCGACGCCGAAGATGCGCCTCTGCGCCGTGGTGTCAACGGATCAACAGGGGTGAAAAAAGTACCGATACAATGTTTCTGAGGGCGCCGGTTGTTTACCGCCAGAAGGCGATCCACTCAATCAAGTCAAAGAGCTTCTTGCCGAGATAGATCATATGCTCTGCTCCATAGGAATAAATATCAACCAGCATCGCCCCGGCGATCACGAGGGCCAGCACGATGGCGATAGGATTGGTCATGGCGCGGCTCCGGGCGGGGTTGGCCTGATATTACAGGCGCACCCCCGCCGTGCAAGCCTTAGCCCAGTTTGCCCATGGCGACGGCGACATCGGCCATGCGGACCGAAAAGGCCCATTCGTTGTCATACCAGCCCAGCACGCGCACGGTGCGGCCCGCCACGACGATGGTCTGGTCGGGGGCAAAGATGCAGCTTTCTTCGGTATGGTTGAAGTCGATGCTGACTTTCTGTTCGGGGTCATAGGCCAGCACGCGTTTCATTGGACCTTCGGCCGCGGCACGGGCGGCGGCGTTGATCTCTTCCACCGTCACGTCGCGGCTTGCTTGGAAGGTCAGGTCAACGGCGCTGACGTTTGGCGTGGGCACGCGCATGGCGGTGCCGTCCAGTTTGCCTTTGAGCGCGGGCAGCACTTCGCCCAGAGCCTTGGCCGCGCCCGTGGAGGTGGGGATCAGGGCCATGGCGGCGGCGCGGGCGCGGTAGAGGTCATCGTGGCGTCGGTCGAGCGTCGGCTGGTCGCCGGTGTAGCTGTGGATCGTCGTCATCAGGCCGCTTTCGATGCCCACGGCGTCATGCATGACTTTGGCCAGCGGCGCGAGGCAGTTGGTGGTGCAAGACCCGTTTGAAATCATCCGGTCGGAAGCGGTCAGCTGGTCGTCATTCACGCCGTAGACGATTGTCTTATCGACGTTTTTGCCGGGCGCGGAGAGCAGGACGCGCTTGGCACCGTTCTTAAGGTGAACGTTGGCTTTGTTGCCGTCGTTGAACTTGCCGGTGCATTCCAAAACCACGTCGCAGCCGGACCAGTCCAGCTCTTCGAGGTTGTAGCTCGACATCATCTCGATGTCGTTTTGGCCGAGGTTCATGTAGCCGCCATCGACGGAGACTTCGCCGGGAAAACGGCCATGGACGGAATCGTATTTGATAAGATGCGCAGCAGTGCTGAGCGGGCCGGTGGCGTTCACCTTGATCACTTCGATGTCATCGCGCCCCGAGGCCGCGATATGGCTGAGGGTGCAGCGGCCGATGCGGCCAAATCCGTTGATGCCAACTTTGATGGTCATGGTGCATTCCTTGTCATGGGCCGCGCGAAGGGGGCCGTATGTCGGGGTCGCGCGTTCTATATCCGGGCAAGGCAGGCCGGGGAAAGGGGCAAAACCAAATGATTTCCATATGTTAGCGTTAAACCTGCATGTTAGCGGTAAAGGTCACAGCGGCTTCGGGCTTGCCAGATGGGCTGCACATGCTACTTCGGTTGCAACACGCAAAAAGGGGCACGGAATGAGCGGTTTACTGGCACTTGTGGATGACGTGGCGGCCATCGCCAAAGTTGCGGCGGCGAGCGTGGATGACGTGATCGGGCAAGCGGCCAAGGCGGGCTCTAAGGCGGCGGGGGCGGTGATTGACGACGCAGCGGTGACGCCGAAGTATCTGCATGGGTTCAAGGCTGAGCGTGAGCTGCCGGTGATTTGGCGGATCACCAAAGGTTCGTTGCGCAACAAATTGGTGTATCTGCTGCCAGTGGGGCTGTTGTTGGCGAATTTCGCGCCATGGGCGATCCCGCCTTTGTTAATGCTGGGCGGGGCTTACCTGTGTTTCGAGGGGGCGGAGAAGGTTGCCCATGCACTTGGCTGGGGGCACGGGCACGAGGATTATCCCGATAAGGAGAAGGTGGTCGAAGACCCTGCGCATCTGGAAGAGCAGAAGGCCTCGGGCGCGATCAAGACTGACTTTATTCTTTCGGCGGAGATTATGACCATTGCGTTGTCGGCGATCCCGGAAAGCAATTTCTGGATGGAAGCGGCCACGCTGGCGGCGGTGGCGGTGATGATCACGGTTGCGGTCTATGGTGCGGTCGCTTTGATCGTGAAGATGGACGATTTGGGGCTGGTGATGGCAAATAGGGGGCGTTTTGCCCTGACACGGACATTTGGGCGCGGTTTGGTGCGCGCGATGCCAGGCTTTCTAAAGCTGCTGACGATCGTCGGAACGGCTGCAATGCTTTGGGTTGGCGGGTCGATCATTATTCACGGGCTAGAGCAGATGGGCTTTGCGGCGCCTTACGACTGGATTCACGACGTGGCAGTCACCGTGGGCCATGCGGTCCCCGCACAATTCGAAGGGGCCGTGGAGTGGACTACAACAGCGGCAATCGATGGCGTCTTTGGTCTGGCTCTTGGCCTGCTGCTAATCCCGGTGGGTGAGAAGATCATCACGCCAATCTGGCGCAAGGTCTTTCATAAGGCGGCGGTGTAAAACGCGGTTCTAGTGATAGGACAATAGAAAAGGGGCGACGGTTGAACCGTCGCCCCTTTTTGCTGTGCCGTGTGATCCGTGGATCAGAGCAGCGCCTTGGCTTTCTCAGCGACGTTCTCGGCGGTGAAGCCGAAACGCTCGAACAGTTCTTCCGCCGGGGCAGAGGCACCGAAACGGTCCATGCCGACGAAGTCCGCCTTGCCGTATTTGCCGCGCTCACCAAAGAGCCACTGGTCCCAGCCCTGACGCATGCCTGCTTCGATACCGACACGCACGGCACCACCGGGGAGCACGCGCTTGCGGTAAGCTTCATCCTGAGCGGCGAATAGCTCCATACAGGGCATGGAGACGACGCGGGTGCCGATGCCCTCGGCCTGCAACAGATCACGCGCGGCCAGTGCCACATGCACTTCCGAACCGGTGGCGATCAGGATCACCTGACGTTTGCCCTCGGCATCGGCCAGCACATAGGCGCCTTTTTCGGTAAGGTTGTTGTTCTTGTGCTCCAGACGCACGGTCGGCAGGCCCTGACGGGTCAGGGATAGTACCGACGGCGTGGTTTTCGAGGTGAAGGCAATCTCCCAAGCCTCCGCCGTTTCCACCGCATCGGCGGGGCGGAAGACGTAGGTGTTGGGTGTCGCACGGCTGATCGCCAGATGCTCGACCGGCTGGTGGGTCGGGCCGTCTTCGCCAAGGCCGATGCTGTCATGGGTCATGACAAAGGCCGTGGGGATTTGCATCAGCGCCGCCAGACGCATCGAAGGACGCGCGTAGTCGGTGAAACACATGAAGGTGCCGCCATAGGGACGGATGCCGCCGTGCAGCGCCATACCGTTCATCGCCGCCGCCATGCCGTGCTCGCGGATGCCCCAGTAGACATAGCGCCCGCCGCGGTTGTCCACGTCAAAGACACCCAGATCAGAGGTCTTGGTGTTGTTTGAGCCGGTCAGGTCCGCCGAGCCGCCAACCGTTTCGGGCAGGATCGGGTTCAGCACTTCGAGGGATTTTTCGCTGGCCGCTCGTGTTGCCATCTTGGGCGCGCTCTCGGTGATTTGCTTTTTGAAGGCTTTGACGGTCGCGCTCATCTTTTTGGGCGCTTCCAGCGCCAGTGCGCGGTTAAACGTCTCGCGCTTGGCGCGGGGCATCTTGTCGAAACGCTCTTCCCAATCGCGGCGTTCGTCGGCCCCGCGTTTGCCAATCTCTTCCCATGCGGATTTCACATCCGAGGGCACTTCGAAGGGGCCAGTCGTCCAGCCATAGGCTTTCTTCGCATCTGCCATTTGATCGGCATCCGTCAAAGCGCCGTGGCCTTTCGAGGTGTCCTGTGCCGCGTGGCCCAGAGCGATATGAGTTTTGCAGGCGATCATCGTAGGCAGATCAGAGGCCTTCGCCTCGGTCAGGGCCGCGTCGATCTCATCGGGGTTGTGGCCGTCGATTTCGATGACATGCCATTGCGCGGCTTTGAAACGCGCGACCTGATCGGTGTTGTCCGACAGGGTCACCGGGCCGTCGATGGTGATATTGTTGTTGTCCCACATCACGATGAGCTTGCTCAGTTTGTGGCGGCCGGCGAGGGTAATCGCCTCTTGGCTCACGCCTTCCATCAGGCAGCCGTCGCCCGCGATGACATAGGTGTGGTGATCCACGACCTTTGCCCCGTACTGCGCGCGCAGCATCTCTTCGGCCATGGCGAAACCGACCGAATTGGCGATGCCTTGGCCGAGCGGGCCGGTGGTGGTCTCAATCGCGTCGGCGAGGAAGTTCTCCGGGTGCCCGGCTGTGCGCGCGCCCATCTGGCGGAAGTTCTTCAGCTCTTCGATGGGGAACTGCTCATAGCCCGTCAGGTGCAGCAGCGAGTAGATCAGCATGGAGCCGTGGCCCGCAGACAGGATAAACCGGTCACGATCAGGCCAGAGCGGGTTGGATGCATCAAATTTCAGGTGCTTTTCAAAAAGCACGGTGGCCACATCGGCCATGCCCATCGGCATGCCGGAGTGGCCGGAATTGGCGGCGGCGACGGCATCGAGGGTCAGCGCGCGAATGGCGGTGGCCTTGGACCAGTGATCGGGGTTTGCGCGTGCGAGGGCTGTCAGATCCACGGGGCGTTCCTTTGCGGCTGTGGCAGATTGGGCCTGTGCATACCAGTGATCGGGCAAAGTTCAAGCACAACCGGGTTGCATTGCCCGCGCAGAGCAAGCTCTGAGATGAACTCCGCTGCCCAAGCTGCTGAAACGAAAGGGGGGCGCAATTCGCCTGCGCTTTGGCTAGGATTGCGGAAACCGGCTTATTACCGCGATTCGCGCGCGTGACATTGTGCAAGGCGCGCGCTATCTGCCCGGAACGGCAGCCAACAATGGGCACGGCAGGCAAATAATGCGGCCCCTAGAGCAGGACGAACAAGGAGACTTCATGCGGATGAGTGAACTTGAAGAATATCAACGCCGCATCACGGCCGCGATGGACCGGATGGCGAAAGGGCTGGATCAGCTGAACGCCGCTCCGGCCGAGCCGGATGAGGATATCGTGCAGGCGCTGGAAGATGAGCGGCAAGCCAATGCCCAGCTGACCGAGCGGGTGAAGAGCCTGAAAGAAAGCCATCAAAACGATCTTGCTGCTTTGCGCGAACAAATGGACTTCAACGATGACCGGATGACCCAGCTTGATATGGACGTGCAGCGTCTGCGTCAGGCGAATGAGCAGTTGTCAGCGGCCTGTGAGCAGTTGCGTCTGGCCAATGCCGAAGGGCTGGCCGACCCCAAGTTGATCGACACCGCCGTGATTGCCGAGTTGGAAAGCCTGCGTGCAACCCGCGCGATTGAGATGGCCGAGATTGACGCCGTGTTGACTGCGCTGGCGCCTCTGGTCGAAGAGGGTGATTCCGAGGCACCTGCTGCTGAAGATACCCCCGAGGCGGCTATTAAAAGTAGTGCTGAAGATAGCACCGAGGATGAGAGCGCCGAAGAAGAACCCAAGTCAGGAGGGGCCGACTGATGCCCGAGATACGGATCACCATCGGCGGCCGCCAGTTTGAGGTCGCCTGTCAGGAAGGTGAAGAAAGCTATTTGCACGCCGCGGCCAAGATGTTGGACGACGAAGCCAATGTGCTGAGCGATCAAGTGGGCCGCATGCCCGAGGCGCGAATGCTGCTTATGGCGGGCCTCTTGTTGGCCGACAAAACAGCCAGCGTCGAAGACCGCATTGCCGAAGTGCGCGCCGAATTGGCCGAGCGTGAAGCGGAGCTGACGAGCCTGCGTAATACCAAAATCGAGCCTGAACGTATTGAAGTGCCCGTTGTGCCGCAGAGCGTCAAAGACACGCTGGCCGAGATCGCCGCACGGGCCGAAGCGCTCGCCGCCGAGGTTGAGGAAAAGTCGGACAAATGAGCAGGGTAATCAGAGTGGCCCTTTGCGCGTCGCTCTGGGCCTTGCCCGCCGGCGCTGAGACCATCGCGATCACCTATCTCTGCGAGCGCGGCGCGTCGGTGCCGGTGGTCTATGTTCCCGATGCAGACTCCGCTGTGGCGGTGCTCTATGTTGAAGGGCGGCTGATCAATCTACAGACCATGCCTTCCGCCTCTGGTGCGCGGTATGGTTGGCCGTCGGATGGGGCGTCCTATCAATGGTGGGAGCATCAGGGCCGCGCGCGCTTGGGTTGGCGGGATGGCGCCAGCGACGCGGTGACACCAATCTATAACGATTGCGTGCCGCAGGATTGATCCAACCACGGGATTGCGGCGCAGGCAGCAATATGCTCTGGGGGGCGCGAAAAGCGCCCCATTCGCGCTGTCTTTCTCGCCCATAGCAATCAGGACGCCATCTCATGACCGCCAAACCAAGCATCATCATCTCTAGCGACCACGCTGACATCGCCCTGCGCCAAGACATCGCCCGGCATATCGCCGACCGTGGTTTTACAGTTGAAGACATTGGTCCGGCCACGGCGGAAAGCACCGATTACCCCAAGCACGGAGAAGCCGCAGCACGGCGCATTGCAGCCGGAGAGTTCGACCTTGGCATTCTGATCTGTGGCACGGGGCAGGGCATCATGATGGCGGCCAATAAGGTCAAAGGCATCCGCTGTGGTGTCTGCGCCGATACATTCTCGGCCAAGATGATCCGGGCGCACAATGACGCGAATATGCTGTCGATGGGTGCGCGTGTGATCGGTGCCGGGCTTGCGCTTGAGATCGTGGATGCCTTTCTCGATACCGAGTTTGAAGGCGGGCGTCACGGCCGCCGCGTCGATATGATCACGGCGATTGAGGACTGAACCCAGAGGGTAGACCTAAAGTACCAGAGATAAAAAAAGACCCCGGCGCGCCAATAGGCGTCCGGGGTCCTGAAATTATCGACAGTCCGAAGCCGTTTCAGCCGTTGGCTTCGCGGATCTTATCAGCGGCGTCTTTGTCAAAGGTCACGCCGTTCTCGGCAAAAAGCGTATCCAACTCGCCCGACAGCGTCATTTCGGTGATGATGTCACAGCCCCCGACGAATTCGCCTTTGACGTAAAGCTGGGGAATGGTTGGCCAGTCAGAGAAATCTTTGATCCCTTGACGCAGACCTTCGTCGGCCAGCACGTTCACGTCGCTATATTCGACGCCCATATAGTTGAGAACCCCGGCCACGCGGCTGGAGAAACCGCACTGCGGCATTTCCTTGGTGCCTTTCATAAACAGCACAACATCGCTTTTGGAGATTTGTTCTTTGATCTGGCTTGAGGCATCGCTCATGTCATTTGTCCTTCACATCTGATTTCTTGAACGCAGCATGATAGCGCCGCGCATAGGTTTCATCGTCGGCCCAAGGCTTTACGTCCAACTCGGCCCCGCCGAGAAAGAAACCGCCTCGTTTCTTGGTCCAATTCGTGTGCCCGCGTTCTAGGCTTTCGTTGCGCCGTGCCGCACTTGCCACGACATCAAGATCGGTCGCCTCCATCCCCAGTGGCACTTTGCCGGTCTCAGGGCGTGGAGGTTGGCGCTGCGACAAGGGCACATGTCGCCCGCGCTGCATGCGGTGCTGAACAAAAGCAATTGCGGCGATCCCGCCCAAAACAATTGCTGCAGTCCAGCCCCACATCGTTAGTCTGGCGTCCGCGTGGTCAGCGCCAGCGCATGCAGATCGCCGTTTGATCCGTCCATCTTGCCCTTCAGGGCCGCATAGACGGCGCGCTGTTGTTGTACGCGGTTCATGCCACGGAAACTCTCATCCACGACCATGGCCGCCATATGCACGCCGTCATTGCCTTCGACGGTGATTTTCGCGTCAGGAAAGGAAGCGCGGATCAAGTCTTCGATTTCGCTGGCTTGCATGGGCATGGGGTGGCTCCGATTACTGTGTTAGCTTGGCCTAGATGTAGTGCCGCATAGCGCTGCGTGCAAGACGAAGGCTTGTGCCGATCTCGCATTGACCTTTGCCCGTGAAGCAACACACTCTGCATCCCCAATAGGTAGAGGAAACCAGATGGACTGCATCCCCGAACAGGCGTTGAATTGGGCTGAGGCCGGACAGCCCGTGGCATTGGCCACGGTGGTAGAGACATGGGGGTCTGCCCCGCGCCGCGCAGGCGCGCAACTGGTGGTGTCGGGCGATGGCACGATGATGGGCTCGGTCTCGGGCGGCTGCGTCGAAGGCGCGGTGGTGGTCGAAGCGCTGGAGGCGATTGGGGACGGGCGCACCCGGTTGCTGGAGTACGGCGTGAGCAATGGCGATGCCTTTGCGGTGGGGTTGGCCTGCGGTGGCACAATCAAGGTGCTGGTGGAACCGATACGATCCGATGCGCTCACGCTTGAGATGCTGCGCGATCTGGTGGCGTCACGCGCTGCACGGCAGCCCGTGGGCTATGAGGTGGCGCTTGATGGCAGCACGCGAGAACTGGCCCGCGCGGGGCATGAAGACCGCTTCCGCCGTGACCGCTCTGGGATTGACGAAGACACGGGGCGCTTCATCGCCATTCACAACCCGCCGCTGCGGTTGGTGATCGTGGGCGCGGTGCATATCGCGCAGCATCTGGTGCGCATGGCGGGAGAGGCGGGTTTCGATCCGATCGTCGTTGACCCGCGCGAAGCCTTTGGTTCCGCCGCGCGGTTCCCTGAATGCCGCGTGATGAACGATTGGCCAGATGCTGCCCTTGAGGAAATCGGCTTGGACGCCCGTTCTGCCGTGGTGTTGTTGACCCACGACCCGAAGTTGGATGACCCGGCGCTGCATGTGGCCCTGGGGACAGAGGCGTTTTACATCGGCGCGCTCGGCTCGACCCGGACGCAGGCCAGTCGCCTTGCGCGGTTGCAAGAGGCGGATGTGCCCCCCGATCAAGCGGCGCGCATTCACGGGCCGGTGGGTCTCGACATTGGCGCTGCCAGCCCGGCCGAGATTGCCGTGTCGATCCTTGGACAGGTGATCCAAACGCTGCGCCGTCCATGAGGTTCGGTCCGGTTCCATTAAGCGACGCACTTGGCGCAACATTGGCCCATTCTGTCGCCGTCAGCAGCGGACGGCTGCGCAAGGGCCGTGTGTTGGCGCAAGAAGATATCGCAGCGCTTGAACAGGCCGGCATTCAAGAGATCATCGTCGCCTGCCTAGATCCCGGTGATATAGACGAAAATGCAGGCGCAGAGCGTCTCGCCAAGGCGCTCTGCGGCCCTGGGCTGCGGATCTCCGACCCTTTTACCGGGCGGGTGAACCTTTTGGCAGAGGGGCCGGGCGTTGTGATGATGGACCGCGCCGCACTTGAGGCGGTTAATGCAGTACATCCGATGGTCACCTTGGCCACTGTGCCGCCCTTTCAGCAGATGACTGAGAATGGGATGGTGGCGACGATCAAGATTATTTCTTACGCTGTGCCGCAGGAAGCCGTTGACGCCGCCTGTGCCGCAGCCGGAAAGGCAGCGCTGCGTCTAGCAAAAAGAAAACTTCGCGATGCGACGCTGATCATCACGGATGTGCCGGGCGGGGCGGGCGACAAGGGGCGCGTGGCGGTCGAGAGGCGGTTGGATGCGCTTGGGGTTACGTTGAATGACGTTGTTATGGTCCCACATCGATCTGCGCCGTTAGCAAAGGCACTCGCCGCCGCACAGACCGATCTGACCCTTGTACTCACCGCTTCTGCCACATCTGATATTGACGACATCGCCCCCTCCGCCTTGCGACAGGCGGGCGGTGAGGTTGAGCGGTTCGGGATGCCGGTCGATCCCGGCAATCTTTTGTTCCTCGGTCATCTGGGGCAGCGCCCGGTGATCGGCCTGCCGGGCTGCGCACGTTCGCCGGCGCTTAACGGGGCGGATTGGGTGCTCTCAAGGTTGGTCTGCGGCATTCCGGTTACCAGCGCGGATATTGCAGCGATGGGCGTTGGTGGGTTGCTAAAAGAAATCCCGACCCGCCCACAGCCGCGAAACCCCGGCAAAAGCGCGAGTGGCAGCTGAGAAAAAGCCCTCAGAAAATATGTGTTCTCAACTAGAGCTTGTCGTGCTTAACTGCCTCTAACAAGCGTCAGACTGGGAGGAAGAACATGACACAGGTCAAGATGACCGTGAACGGCATACCCGCGTCAGGGGAGGTCGAAGGCCGCACGTTGCTGGTGCATTTCCTACGTGATGATCTGGAACTCACCGGCACCCATGTGGGCTGCGACACCAGCCAATGCGGGGCCTGTGTGGTGCATGTGAATGGCAATGCGGTCAAGGCCTGCACCATGTTCGCGATCGAGGCGGATGGCGCCGAAGTCGACACCATCGAAGGGCAGGCGGCCCCAGATGGCAAGCTCAACACCATCCAACAGGCGTTTCAGGATCACCACGGGCTGCAATGCGGATTTTGCACGCCGGGCATGGTGATGTCGGCGGCGGCCCTGCTCAAGGACAACCCCAAGCCAAGCGAGGCCGAGGTGCGCCATTACCTTGACGGCAACATCTGCCGCTGCACCGGCTACCACAACATCGTCAAAGCGATCATGGCGGCCAGCGGCCAGGAGGTCAGCGCGCTGGCGGCAGAGTAACGTTGGAAGCAGTGTCGCGCTGAGCAGACCGGTGATGGCGGAGGGAGGACCGCCAGAGCCGGGCGCCGCGTGACGGATCAGGTGCATCCGCACCGCCACCAAACGGGAGGACATTATGCCAAAGGATTTTGAACCGAGCAGCGGAATTGGGGCCAGCAGTAAGCGGCGGGAGGATATTCGCTTTCTCACCGGGTCGGGGCGCTATACCGATGACATCAATCTGCGCCGCCAGACCCATGTGTTTTTCCTGCGCTCGGACGTGGCGCATGGGCGGCTTTCGGGGGTCGATACCTCCGCCGCCGCAGACATGCCCGGCGTGCTAAAGATTTTCACCGGCGCGGATTTTGCCGAAATCGGCGGCATGCCCTGTGGCTGGCAGATCACTGATAAACATGGACAACCCATGCAAGAGCCGAAACACCCGGTTCTGGCCCATGAAAAGGTCCGCCATGTCGGCGAGCCCATCGCCGCCGTGGTGGCCGAGACGCTGGCGCAGGCGCGAGACGCCGCCGAGGCGATTGTCGTCGACATCGACGAGTTGCCCGCTGTGGTGAACATGAAGGAGGCGGTCAAAGACGATGCGCCCAAGGTGCATGACGATCTGACCAGCAATCTCTGCTACGATTGGGGTTTCGTGGAAGAAAACAAGGAGGCGGTGAACAAGGCTTTCGACGACGCGGCCCATGTCACCACGCTGGAACTGGTGAACAACCGCCTCGTCGCCAACCCGATGGAGCCGCGCGTGGCCATCGGCGAGTACGACCGCTCGGCTGGGGATTATACGCTCTATACCACCAGCCAGAATCCGCATGTGATCCGTCTGTTGATGGGGGCGTTCGTTCTGGGCATTCCCGAGCATAAGCTGCGTGTGGTGGCCCCGGATGTGGGCGGCGGCTTTGGGACAAAGATTTTCCACTATCAAGAAGAAGCCTTTTGCACCTTCGCCGCCAAGGCGGTGGGGCGTCCGGTGAAATGGACGTCGAGCCGCTCGGAAGCCTTCATGTCCGACGCCCATGGCCGCGACCACGTGACCAAGATCGAACTGGCGCTGGATGCCAAGAACAACTTCACCGCCCTGCGCACCGATACCTATGCCAATATGGGGGCCTATCTGTCGACCTTCGCGCCCTCGGTGCCAACGTGGTTGCATGGCACGCTGATGGCGGGGAACTATAAAACGCCGCTGATCTATGTGAACGTTAAGGCAGTCTTTACCAATACCGTGCCAGTAGATGCCTATCGCGGGGCCGGGCGGCCCGAGGCGACTTATCAATTGGAGCGTTTGATCGACAAGGCCGCGCATGAGTTGAAGGTCGACCCGATCAAACTGCGCCGCCAGAACTTCGTGACGGAGTTTCCCTATGCCACGCCGGTGGCGGTGGAATATGACACGGGCGACTACAACGCCACGATGGACAAGCTTGAAGAGATCGCCGACCACGCGGGCTTTGAAGCGCGGCGCCGCGAGAGTGAAGCCAAAGGCAAGTTGCGCGGCTTCGGCGTGAACTGCTATATCGAGGCTTGCGGCATCGCGCCGTCGAACCTTGTTGGCCAGCTGGGTGCACGTGCGGGCCTGTATGAAAGCGCCACGGTGCGGGTCAACGCGACCGGCGGGCTGGTTGTTATGACCGGCAGCCACAGCCACGGGCAGGGGCATGAGACCTCATTCGCGCAGGTGGTGGCCGATATGATCGGCATCGACGAGAATATGGTCGAGATCGTCCATGGCGATACGGCGAGAACACCGATGGGCATGGGCACCTATGGCTCACGCTCGCTGGCTGTGGGCGGCAGTGCCATGGTGCGCGCGACGGAAAAGATCATCGCCAAGGCCAAGAAAATCGCCAGCCATCTACTCGAAGCTTCGGAAGGGGATATCGAGTTGAAGGATGGGGCCTTCAGCGTGGCAGGCACCGATAAATCCGTGGCTTGGGGCGATGTCACGCTGGCTGCCTATGTGCCGCATAACTATCCGCTGGAGGAGATCGAACCGGGGCTGGAGGAGACTGCCTTCTACGACCCGTCAAACTTTACCTATCCGGCGGGGGCCTATGCCTGCGAGGTCGAGCTTGATCCCGAAACCGGGCATGTCACGGTCGAGCGGTTCACCGCAGCCGATGATTTTGGCAACGTCGTGAACCCGATGATCGTCACCGGCCAAGTGCATGGCGGTTTGGCGCAGGGCATCGGACAGGCGCTTTTGGAGAACTGCGTTTACGACGAAGACGGCCAACTCCTCAGCGCGTCTTATATGGATTATGCCATGCCCCGCGCCAGCGATCTTCCGTTCTATGACGTGGATCATTCCTGCCAAACACCCTGCACCCATAACCCCTTGGGCGTGAAAGGCTGTGGGGAGGCGGGGGCGATTGGCTCACCTCCGGCGGTGGTGAACGCAGTGCTGGATGCCATGCGTTCAGGTGGCAAGGATATCGGCCATATCGACATGCCGGTCAGTCCCGCACGGGTTTGGGAAGCGATGCATGGTTAAGTCTTTAATCCACTTTGATATCTCTAATAAAGAAGAGGGGCGACGCGCCTTGCGGCCTCTGGGAAGGATGAATGATGTATGAATTCGAAATAGAGCGCCCCAGCAGCGTAGCAGACGCGGTCAAGGCTTTAGGCCAAGAGGACGCGCAACCTCTTAGTGGGGGGCAAACGCTGATCCCGACGTTGAAAGCACGGCTGGCGATGCCATCGGTTCTGGTGTCACTCACGGGCATTAAAGAACTCCAAGGCGTCGAGATGCGCGATGGCGCACTTTGGATTGGAGGCGGCACCACCCATGCCACGGTCATGCACGACGCGGCAGAGAGCTATCCGGCCTTGGCCAAGCTAGCCGCGCGGATCGGTGATCCGGCGGTGCGCAACCGTGGCACGATCGGCGGATCACTGGCGAACAACGATCCCTCCGCCTGCTACCCGGCCGCGGCCTTGGCCAGCGGCGCGACGATTGAGACGGACCGACGTGAGATCGCGGCTGACGACTACTTCCAAGGCATGTTCACGACCGCACTAGAAGAGGGGGAAATCGTCACCGGCGTACGCTTCCCCATCCCGCAAGCCGCGCATTACGAGAAGTTCATCCAACCCGCCTCGCGCTTTCCGCTGGTCGCGGCCTATGTTGCGCAGTTCAGTGATGGGGTGCGCGTGGCGATCACTGGCGCTTCCAACGAAGGTGTCTTCCGCTGGACGGAGGCGGAGGCGGCACTGAGCGAACGGTTCGATGCAGACGCGCTGGATGGGCTGACCCTTGATGGCGGCAATATGATCGGCGATCTGCACGGCAGCGGCGCCTACCGCGCACATCTTTGCGGTGTGATGACACGCCGGGCAGTCCAAGCCATAGCCTGATAGCCGATAACAAGCCGTAAACCTTGACCGCGCTCCCATACCGGGGCGGGGTCTTTTTATGAGATAGGCTATTGATATTGGATAGCGGAACCTCAGCCCCCATCATGCGTTAGGTGACAAGCGCTGCCCGAACGGCGTTCCCGTAATAATGAGGACGTGAACATGAAAAACCTACTGAGATCTACGACTTCGCTGGGTCTGAGCCTTGCATTGGCTTTCCCCCATGGTGCCTTTGCGCAGGATCAGAATCTGGCAGAATGTGGCCCCGTAGGCGAAGCGACGGAATTCCCCTGTGCGTTTGACGACCAGACGGTGGAAAACGCCGAAGAGCTTCGGTTGGTTGCTGGGCTGAGTGCCGATGCGAATGCTGAAGCGGGCGACAGTGCAGATGCACAGGCTGAAGCTGAAGGTAACGCAGAAGCAGAAGCTGGTTCGCTTTTGGGTCAAGCTGCGGATGCTGTATCCGATGCAGTTACCGGCGCTGAAGAGCAGGCCGAAGAAGCCGCTGCAGCAGCGAATGCTGAAGCCCAAGCGGCGGCGGACGAGGCTGCGAACGTAGCAGCAGAGGCTGAAGCCAGCGCCAAAGCCGAGACCGTGGAAGCAGAGACTGTCGAACCGGAGACCGGAACAGACGCGGAGGCCGAAGCAGACATGTCTGCTGACGCCGAAGTTGAGGCGGAAGTTGAGCCCGCGCAAGACCCTGTTGAGCCCGCGCAAAATCCTGAAGTCGCGTCTGATGCAGAGGGCGATGCAGATGCGGAGGTCGAGCAAGAGGTTGAGGCTGAGACCGAAGTCGAGGCTGAGACTGAGGGCATGAGCGACGCTGAGACAGCGGTTGAGGCAGAAGCCGAAACCAACGAGCCGGTTCAAGACGTCCAAGACGTTGAGACTGCGCCCGAATCTGATCCCGCTCAGGACGAGCAAAACGCCGAAACTGAATCCGAGACAAGCGGTGAAGCACTCGGTGCAGAAGCCGATGCCGGTTTAAGTGAAGAGCAAATCCAAGCGCGCGAAGAACGTCGTGAGGCCCGTCAGGCGGAGCGTCGTGAAGAACGCCGCGCCGAGCGTCAGGCCGAGCGTGAGGCAGCAGCGGCTGCTGCATTAGCTGCTGCCGAAAACGAGTCGGACGCCGAGGTCGTGACCGAAGAGGTAAGCGAAGACGATGTTCGCACTTCGGACGAAGACTTTGACACCAAGGTAACAGCCGCAGCCGACAATGAAGCTGCCGCCTCGGATGATGACGACGGTGGTTTGTCTGACTTCGAAAAAGCTCTGCTTGTTGGCCTTGGCGCTGTTGCTGTCGGGTCGGTTTTGAACAATGGCGAAAAGGTCGTCAGTCGCTCGGGTGACCGTGTGGTGGTTCAGGATGACACGGGCGAATTGCGCGTGTTGAAAGACGATAACGCCCTGATCCGTCGCCCTGGTGACGAGGTGCAAACCCAGACCTTCGATGATGGCTCTACCCGTACGATTGTGACGAAGAATGATGGCAGCCGGATCGAAACCATCCGCTCGCGGGATGGTAGCGTTTTGCGCCGTACCAACTTTGACGCGGAAGGCCGGGAATATGTGCTGGTCGATGACCTCGTAGAAGAACGCGAAGTTGTCGTGAATGACCTGCCGCAGGTCCAAGAAAACCAGCAGGCCCAGCGTAGCAGCACACAGGACGAAGCCGCTTTGCGGCAGGCTTTGCAAGCTGAGATGCGCAATGATCAAGGCCGGACATTCTCGCTCCGTCAGGTGCGCGAAATTCGTGAGGTCCGTTCGCTTGCACCACAGTTGGAATTGGACGCCGTCCGCTTCCCGACCGGTTCTGCAGCGATCCAGCCCGAGCAAGCGCGGTCGCTGGCCAATATCGGCACCACCCTGCGCGACATGATCCAAAAGGATCCGCGGACCGTGATCCTTGTTGAAGGACATACAGATGCGGTGGGCGACGCGAGCTATAACCTTGCGCTGTCTGACCGTCGTGCAGAAACCGTTGCTTTGGCCCTGACCGAGTATTTTGATGTTCCGCCCGCAAACCTGATTACGCAAGGTTATGGTGAAAGCCAACTGCGCGTGCCGACGACAGCGGCAGAGCCTGCCAATCGCCGCGCTGTGGTTCGCAACATCTCGGGTCTACTGCGCTAAGCAACGCTACCCTAGAAATAGAAAACGCCCCCAGAGCAATTTGGGGGCGTTTTGCGTTGTCTGATCGTGATGTGAGCCGGAGAGCGGGCCAGCCGTCCCGGCCCGAAACCAGTCAACTTATTTGTTAGGCAGGGGCCCGATAACCATGACCATCTGGCGGCCTTCCATCTTGGGGAAGTTCTCAACCCGGCCAATTTCTTTGGTATCCGCAGCAACGCGTTCCAAAAGCTCACGACCAAGGTTCTGGTGCGCCATTTCACGGCCACGGAACCGCAAAGTCACCTTAACCTTGTCGCCACCTTCAAGAAACTTGAAGACATTGCGCATCTTCACATCGTAGTCATTCGTATCCGTATTCGGACGGAATTTGACTTCTTTGATCTCGATGATCTTCTGTTTCTTACGGGCTTCGCTCTCGCGCTTTTGCTGTTCATATTTGAACTTGCCGAAGTCCATGATCTTGCACACGGGCGGGTTGGCGTTTGGCGAAATCTCGACAAGGTCGAGCCCGGCCTCGTCGGCCATTTCCATGGCACGCTGAGGCGTCACAACGCCGACGTTTTCGCCGTCCGCACCGATCAGGCGGATTTCATTGGAGCGGATCTTGTCGTTGACGCGCGGGCCGGTGTCACGTTGGGGCGGCGCGTTATGAGGTCTGCGAGCGATGGTGATGGTCCTTTGATTGTTACCTATTCCGAGAATGCAAGGTAAACCCGACAGGGGTCATCTTCAAGCCGCAAAATCGCGCTATAAGTGGGGTTTGCGCCGATTTCCCCTTGATCCGGGGCCATTGTGGCGCAATTGACGGGTATGCGGCCACGGGGGTAATCTTTGACTTCGCGGGGCATTGATTAAGGGGAATGGAATGAAGAATCTGGTTTGGTTGGTCGTAGCGGTGTTGATTGCGCTGGCAGGCTATATGCTTTTCACGGGCAAAGGGCCGCAAGAGGTGGCAATCGAAGCATCGGATGCGATCAATGCGCCTGCCGTGGCAGATGATGTGACACAGGCTGCGGGAGAGGCCGCTGATGCGATCACTGACACGGTAGATGCTGCGGGTGATGCGATCACAGAGGCGGTAGATGACGCCACTGAAAGCGCCAATGACGCGGCAGAGCCTGCGGTTCAGAACTAAACAACGGCTGCAAAGCGAAAAACAAAGGCCGCGTCCGGGGTTCCGGGCGCGGCTTTTGTTTAAATTCAAAACCTGCGCTAACTTATTCTGCGGCAGGCTTCATCTGGAAACCCTCTTTGACCTGATCGGCAGGTGTCACAGGATAATCGCCAGAGAAACAGGCGTCGCAGTATTGCGGGCAGTCCGCCTTGCGACCCTCGGCTTCGCCGACCGCGCGGTAAAGACCATCAAGCGAGATGAACTTGAGACTGTCGACCTGTAAATGGTCGCGCATCTCTTCCTCTGACATGGTCGCCGCCAGCAGTTTTTCACGCTGCGGGGTATCGACGCCGTAGAAACAGGGCCATGCGGTTGGGGGCGAGGCAATGCGGAAGTGAACTTCGGCCGCGCCCGCATCAAGGATCATTTCTTTGATCTTGCGAGAGGTGGTGCCGCGCACGACCGAGTCGTCGACCAAGATTACCCGCTTACCTTTGATCAGTGCGCGGTTGACGTTAAGTTTCAGGCGCACACCCATGTTGCGGATCTGCTCGGTCGGCTCGATGAAGGTCCGGCCCATATATTGGTTGCGGATGATCCCCATCGCATAGGGAATGCCGGATTCGAGGCTGAAACCAATCGCCGCAGGGGTGCCGCTGTCGGGGACGGGGCAGACGAGATCGGCGTCAACGGGGCTTTCCTTGGCCAGTTCCCGGCCGATGTTTTCGCGCGTTTCATAGACTGACCGACCGCCGAGGATACTGTCAGGTCGGCTGAAATAAACATGCTCAAATATGCAGAAACGTGATGGCACACGGCGGAAGGGGAAGTGGCTTTCGACCCCTTTCTCGGTAATCACGACCATCTCGCCCGGCTCAATCTCGCGCACAAATTCGGCACCGATGATGTCGAGCGCGCAGGTCTCGGAACTCAACGCCCAGCCATCGCCGACACGGCCCAGAACCAGCGGACGCACGCCCAGCGGGTCACGCACGCCGATCAGTTTGGTGCGGGTCATCGCCACGACAGAGAAGGCACCTTCGACACGGCGCAGCGCGTCTTCCATGCGTTCGGGGATATTTTGCTGCAAGGACCGCGCCATCAGGTGAATGATGCACTCACTGTCCGAGGACGACTGAAAGATCGAGCCGCGCTCGATCAACTCACGGCGCAGCGCGTTGGCATTGGTGATGTTGCCGTTATGCGCAATCGCGGCACCACCCATGGCAAATTCGCCAAAGAACGGTTGCACGTCGCGGATCGCGGTTGGGCCTTTGTTACCAGAGGTGGAATAGCGCACATGGCCGATCGATAATTCGCCGGGCAGGGTCTGCATGATGTCCTGCGAGGTGAAGTTATCGCGGACATAGCCAAAGCGGCGGGCAGATTGGAAACCAGCTTCGGGATCATAGCTGACGATGCCGCCTGCTTCTTGTCCGCGGTGCTGGAGGGCGTGGAGGCCAAGGGCCACGAAAGTGGCGGCATCGGCAACGCCAACCACGCCGAAAACGCCGCATTCCTCCTTCAGTTTGTCTTCATCTCCGCTGTCGCGCAGATAGGATGTGTCAAAAGGATGGGCAGGTGGCATGAGCTTGGACAACGGGGCAACTCCGAATCCGGGTGAGGTCGGTGCCTATGTAGGGGCTTCACAGGCGACTGTCACCCCGCATGTCGCACGCAGCGGGAATCGGACTCAAATACACACGGCATATGACCTTAAGATAGGCAGCGTTAATTGAGCCAATAGCCCCTTAACACATGACTATGATACACGTTTCGCCAAATGCAAAACAGGCGGCCACTATGTTCTGGCCGCCTGATTAAAAGGAGTTTGTTAAGAGATTGTGAAGGCTTAGGCGCTACATTTCCCAACCAGCGCTTCGTAGCGGTTGGTGATCCAGCCGAGCGCCTCTTGCGGGTCTTTCTCTTCGATCTGGCCGGTGAAGCGAGAAAATACAGCAGCCGAACGGCTGTTATCCACGCTTGCCGCACGTTCGCCGGTGATGACCGTATCATAGACAAAGAACGCAATCGCGACGAGCAACACACCACGCACCACGCCAAAGACAAAGCCAAGACCCTGATCCACGCCACCTAATATCGAGCGGTGCACGAGCGAGGAGAACAGCGGGGTAAAGAGGGAGACGATGATCAACGCCGCAGCGAAAACAAGTGCGAAGGCACCGATGACCGAAAGCTCACAGCTATCGGCGAGAAATTCACCGACATAAGGCAGCTCACGTACCAGTGGCTCTACCTGTGGTGCAAATAGGAATGCCAATACAGCTGCTGCAATCCAGCCGACAATCGCCATCAACTCGCGTACCAACCCGCGGCCATAGGCCAGCAGTGCCGATAGGATGATGACCACCGCAACCACACCGTCAATAATGGTAAAACCGTCCATGCGCGTTCTTGCCCTCGTGTAAGGGGGGATCAGCCCGCCCCGAAAATTTCGCCAACAAATCCGGTCAGATCGCTCATCGTATTCAGCGCAATTCCGGTCACACCCACGGCTTTTCCGCCGCGCGGTGCAATAGCGCTCGTAAAACCAAGTTTTTGCGCCTCTTTCAACCTGTTTTCCGTCTGGCTTGCAGGTCGCAGCGCACCGGAAAGGCTGATTTCCCCGAAAACAACGGTTTCGGCGGGAAGCGCCACGTCTTCGCGGGCCGAAAGGATCGCGGCGGCGACGGCCAAATCGGCTGCGGGTTCAGAGATTTTCATCCCGCCTGCAACGTTAAGATAGACATCCAGCCCGGCAAAGGGGATGCCGCAGCGCGCTTCAAGCACAGCAAGGATCATCGCCAATCGGCCCGAATCCCATCCGACCACGGTGCGCCGCGCTTGGGAATGGGGGGAGGGGGCAACAAGCGCCTGAAGCTCGACCAGAACGGGCCGCGTACCTTCGATACCTGCAAAGACAACCGAACCGGGCGAGGGTTGTCCACGTTCTGACAGGAACAGGGCCGAGGGGTTGGTAACTTCGGCCAAACCGCCGCCGGTCATCTCAAAAACGCCGATCTCATCCGCTGGACCGAAACGGTTTTTGACGGCGCGCAGGATGCGGAACTGGTGGCCGCGTTCGCCTTCGAAATAGAGTACGGTATCGACCATATGCTCTACCACGCGCGGGCCTGCGATCTGGCCTTCTTTGGTCACGTGACCCACCAGAATCACCGCCACACCGCGGCGTTTGGCAAAGCTGGTCAGTTCATGCGCCGCCGCACGGACCTGACTGACAGAACCGGGCGCGCTTTCGACATTATCGGCCCACATGGTCTGGATGGAATCGATGATCGCCAGTTGCGGGCGTTCGGCTTCTAGCGTGGTCAGAATATCGCGCAGGTTGGTCTCTGCTGCCAGTTTCACCGGCGCTTCGGCCAAATCTAGTCGCTGCGCGCGCATGCGGACCTGAGCGCTGGCTTCTTCGCCGCTGACATAGATAGTCTTTAGCCCCGATTTCGCGAACTGGGCGGCAGCCTGCAACAGAAGAGTCGATTTCCCGATCCCCGGATCACCGCCCACAAGGATCGCCGAGGCGGGCACGAGCCCGCCGCCCAAAACGCGGTCCAACTCGGCAATGCCGGATTGTGCGCGGGAAGGGGGAGTTTCTTGGGTGGCGAGGTCGGTCAGTTCAATGGAAGAGCCGCGGCGGGCACCCAAGGATTTGCTGGGCGGGCCGGATGAAATGCCTTTGTCTTCGACGATTGAATTCCAAGCACCACAGGCGTCGCAGCGTCCGGACCATTTGGAGTGTTTTGCACCGCATTCGGTACATGAAAAACTGGAAGAGGATTTTGCCATGCGCCCTTTTCACCCAAGGGTCGGATGGCGTCAAAGGAAAAGCATCCGGCCTGTAGGCGATGATCCCGGGGGGGGAGCCCATAGGCCGGATGCTGCCGCGCAGATTATTCGGCGGCCTTGGGGGGGAGGTCGATCACAATGTTATCAATCGAAGTGGGGTCGGGCCTGCGGTTGGCGGGCGCTTCGGTTGGCACCACACGTTCAAGGCCCAGCTCTGGCATGATTTCACGCATCTCATCGCGCAAACGCTCTAGCTGTGCCACTGCGACGCTCTCTTCGAGTTCGACCTCATGCAACCAATGCTTCATCTCGGTCGAGATGCCCTTAGCTTGGTTGAGGCGGCTGTTGAACAGTTCGACCTCTTCCTGACGCTGCTTCAGGAAGCTGCGTGCACGCGCCAGTTTCTCATCAGAATAGACCTCCGCCAGATCGCGGGCCACATGGCTCATCTGCGCGGCCATTTCCAGAACAGCGGGCTCAAGCGTGCTGAGATCGGGGTGATCGCGCAGATAGGCAAGACGCTCACGCACCGAATCAAATTCCGAACTCATCTGGAAGGTTTCCGCCCGGTCAGCGGCATGCACGGCACCATAGGCGCGGGCCACGTCCTGCATCCCGACATTGAACTGACGGTGCGAGGTTTCAAGCTGCATGATGCGACGGTTGGTGGGGAGGAAAAAACACAGACCTACGGCCAGAACGGTTAGCGCAATCTGGGCGTACATCCCAGCGTCCTCAACAGGTGCACCAGCATATTGCAAATCAAGACTGACCCAGTTCCAAAGGCCGAAGGCCGCCATGATGCTGGCGCCTGTCAGCGAAAGTGCTGCGAGTGCAAAAACTACCAAGGCTAGTCGCTGAAATGCAAATTGAACGAGGTAGGCAAAGGAACGAAGCTGGGACATACTTTCTCCCCCCTGGAAGAGCTACTAAGCAAGTTTCTGCCGACCAACGCCTCTTTATCCTTCTTTGTTCCCGTTCTGCGCGGAATTATGCTGAGGATTTAACAAAGTGTTGCCCATAGTATGGCACAACCTCCGGTATTTCGGAAACTTTTTTGCACGATTATCCCCGAACTATCTGTCAACCGCCCTGCGCCGGAAACGGCCGTTTGCGCAGGTTACGGCCGCACAGTCAGAGCGAAAATTACAGAGGATAACGGGAAAGCGGTGGAAAATCGCCGACCTAGCTGGCGTATTGCTTTGCGTATCTGGCGCCAAGCGATGTGAGCATCTCATAGCCAATGGTGCCCGCCCAGTCGGCAAGATCATCCACGCCCTGCGTTGACCCCAACAGTTGCAATGTCGCAGGTACTTCGGACAAAGCCGATACATCGACTGTAATCAGGTCCATCGACACGCGGCCAACAATAGGCAGTGGTATCCCATCATGCTGGAAACAGGCGTGACCCACCGCATTTCCCATAGCGCGAGCCAACCCGTCGGCATAGCCCGCAGCCACGGTGGCGAGCTTTACCGTGCTCTCTGCCGTCCAAGTGTTGCCATAGCCCACAGTCTCGCCCGGCGTGATGCTGCGGGTCTGGATGACCGGCACATCAAGGGTGACCACAGGCTGCGCGTCAGTGAAGGGGCGGCCGCCATAGAGACCGATGCCGGGGCGGGTGACATCGAAGTGATAATCAGACCCTAATAGGATGCCCCCGGTGGCTGACAGCGACCGGTGCGCGTCGACCCCTTCGGTCATTTCCCGAAAGCTACGCAGCTGCGCATCGTTCATCTCGTGATCCGGCGCATCCGAGCAGGCCAGATGCGACATGATTAGAGAAGGGCCTTGGCTCAGCGCGATGTCGCGCAGGGCGGCCCATTCCGCAGGCTCCATCCCCAGCCGGTTCATGCCGCTGTCGAGTTGGATGCCAAAGCCATGGCCGGGCAGGGTCTCAAGCTGTCGCAAAAGCTGCTCGGTCGAGTTGACCATTGGCGTCAAGGCGGCACCGGCAATCGCCTCGGCGTCGCCTGCCATATGGCCGGAAAAGACATTGATGACCGGGCCTTCGCCCAAGGCCTGTCGCAGCGCCACACCTTCTTCGGCCAAGGCTACAAAGAACTGCCGTGCACCTGCCTCGGCCAAGGCTGTCGCCACGCGGGCTGCGCCCAACCCATAACTGTCGGCTTTGACGACCGCGCCGGTCTCGGCTTCCGTCATGCGGTCAAGGGCACGCCAGTTGTCGGCGATGGCTTGCAGGTCGATGGTCAGTGTTGCTTTGCTCATGGGCGGATGTGGGCCAGAATGCGGGGCGAGGTCAAGCAGCCAAGCGCACCTAACGTCATGCGCGACAGGGGCGAGGGCGATTTGATACAGTTTTGCCTACCGGATGCGCAGGATGGGGAGGTCAGGCGGATGTCACGGATCAGGATTATGTTCGGCCATGCAGGTGTGTCCCTCATGGCGCTGGCCTGCGCGGTGGCCTTTCTGGCGATGCTCTGGGGGGCACCGCTGTGGTGCTGGGCGCTGGTGCCACTGGGGATCGCGGCGCAGATGCTCAATGAATACAATCTGCACCGCCATATCTTCCACCTTGACCCGCCGAAACGGCAGTGGGCCTTTGATTTGCTTTACCGCGCGCATTACGGGCACCATGATTTTCCTACTAATTACGGGCTGTTCTTTGTGCCGCTCTGGGTCGCTTTGCCGATGCTTGTGGGAAATTTTCTCTTGGTTTGGGGCATTGCGGTGCTGCTGGGGTTTGACGCAAGCATTTGGATCGCCATGGCAATTGTGCCCCTTGGCGGGGTGCTGGCCTTTCTGGGCTATGAGTGGTTCCACATGACCGCGCATCTGACCCTCCCCAAAACGGCGGTTGAGCGCCATGTCACGCGGCTGCACAACCAGCACCATTTTCGCGACTTCAACAAGTGGTTCCACGTCAGCCCGGGTGGAGAGATCATCGACCGCGCCATGGGCACGGATATCGACTCCGAGGCGTTGAAACAGCAGCAGCGCATCGCCTTTATCCGAACATTAGGGATGAAACCTGATGACCCAAGGCTGTTGGCAGCCCGCGCCAAATTCGCCGGGAAATACGGGCTGACTGACGCTGAAATAGCCCGCGCCGCGCGGGGGTGAATGTGAAGCTTCCGTAACGTCATGGGCAAGGCGCTTGTGACTATTGGTGGCGCGAGTAGGGTCGGGCGTACCCAAGGGAGGACGAACCATGCATCGACATATGACCACCACAGCCCTGTTTGCCGCCAGCCTTGCCGCCGGGGCGGCGCAGGCGGAGAACCGGATCGACCGACAGCTGCCGAATGCGCCGGAACTCGCGGCCTATGGCGATCACGCGGTGGGCGTGCGCACACTTGAGATGGTGAACCCCGGCCAGATCGACATTCTGGCGATTGACCCCGCCGCCGACAAACCTGCCGAGATGCCGCGCTATGATCGGCCCCTTACCGTAGAGATGTACTACCCTGCCGCCGAGGGCGCGCAGGGCGAAACCGCCTTCAAAGCCTATCTGCGCGACGGCACCACCGAGGTCACGTTGCAGGGGCAGGCGATGCGCGACGTCGATCCGGCCTCGGGAGAGACTTTTCCGCTGGTCCTGATCAGCCACGGCTATCCGGGCAACCGCTATCTGCTGTCGCATCTGGCCGAGAACCTCGCCTCTAAAGGCTATGTCGTGGCGTCGATCGATCACACCGACAGCACCTACCGCACGCAGGCGGCCTTTGGCTCGACGCTGGTGAACCGTTCTCTGGACCAACTCTTTGTGCTGGAGCAGATGGCACAGAAAGCCGCAGAGGGTGGCGATTTCGCAGGCCTGTATGATGCGGAGAACACCGGGCTGATCGGCTACTCCATGGGCGGCTACGGCGCGATCATCACCGCAGGCGGTGGCGTGACCGAGGCGTCGGTCGGCTACACATGGGGTGGGCCGCATGGCACATTGGGCATTCATCAGGCCGGGTCCGAGACCCACAACGCGCTGCCCGATCCGCGCATCAAGACGGCCGTGGCCTTTGGACCGTGGGGCATGAACCGTGGCTTCTGGGATGCCAAGGGTCTATCGGGGGTGCAGATCCCGATGCTCTTTATCGCCGGATCTCAGGATGACACATCGCTGTACGAAGATGGCATTCGCGCAATCTGGCAAAACACCTCAAACGTCGACCGTGCGCTGCTGACCTATATGAACGCGGGCCATAACGCCGGCGCGCCAATGCCTGCGCCAGAGGAGTCCTATTACTTCAGCGAGGACAAAGGGTTCAACATTTCAGAACATTACACGGATGCGGTTTGGGACACGGTGCGGATGAACAATATCGCCCAGCATTTCGTGACCGCATGGCTGGATAGCCATCTGAAGGATGAGGCCGAGAAGGGGAGCTACCTTGATCTGGTAGAGGAATCCAACGCAGGTGTCTGGTCGGTCGCAGAAGACGGGACCGAGAAGGACGACCACAGCTATTGGAAAGGTTTCGCCGAAGGCAGCGCCAAGGGGCTAATGTATGAGACCCGCGCGGCGGGAGAGTGACAAAACGAACGCCCGGGGGAGTTGCCCCCCGGGCGGTGGGTTTTAAGGTTTGATGTAGGTATAGCCCATCTGTTGCAGACGCGAGAGTTCCGCGACGCCGGAGGGCACGATGTCTTCTTCCCACACGTCATAGAGGTCATCCTCATAGCTGATCTCGCGGCCGCGCAGGGTGTTGTTGCAGACATGAAAGCTGACGTTCTGCCCTTTGAGCGATGATACGGTTGTCTGCATCTTGTCGTTGCCCTTGGCATCGGCCAAGAGGCTCAGCCCATTGCCATGCAACACGACCTTCACGTCGATATTCTCGGCCCCGACAGCGTTGATGTGGTTCTGGATGTTGCGCATGGCCCCCAGATGCGCCTTGGAGCCTTCGCCGCCGTTATAGTTGATGTGGTAGACGACTTTTTGCTTGCCGTAACGCTCGGACTCTTCGGCGTGGAGCGCGAAGGCGAAGGTGGCGGCGAGCATCAGGCAGATGGCGCGGATGATATTGGTCATTTTGGTCCTCCCAAGGTGAGTGACGGTACTGGCGCGATGCGCAGAACCGCCCATCTAGCCTAACGGCAATGGGGGGCAATCCAAATCATTTATTCAAGTATGTGAATTTGATGAGGAGGGGACCGGTAGGAGAGCGCCACCGCCCCCAAAAGAGCAGTGGCCATAAATCGAGAGATTAAAATTCCTGATCGTCGTTGCCGCCGCCTTGCTGCCACGGCTGCACAAGGTTGCCGAAGCGGGTGAACTTGCCCTCGAAGCTAAGGTCTACCGTCCCAATCGGGCCGTGACGCTGCTTGCCGATCACCACTTCGGCGCGGCCGTGCAGGCGCTCCATCTCTTCCTGCCACGCGGCCATCTTGTCCAACTCGTGATCGCCGGGCTTCTCACGTTCTTTGTAGTATTCCTCACGGTAGACGAACATCACCACATCAGCATCCTGCTCGATCGAGCCGGATTCGCGCAGGTCCGACAGCTGCGGACGTTTATCTTCGCGGCTCTCCACCTGACGCGAGAGCTGTGACAGGGCGATCACCGGAATGTCGAGTTCCTTGGCGATGGCCTTGAGACCCATGGTGATTTCCGAAATTTCGTTCACCCGGTTTTCCGATTTACCCGTGCCCCGCACCAGCTGCAGGTAGTCGATGATCAACACATCAAGCCCGTGCGTCCGTTTGAGCCGCCGCGCGCGGGCGGCAAGCTGGCTGATCGGCAGGGCGGGCGTGTCGTCGATGAACAGCGGGCAGGCCTCCAGCGCCTTGGCGGCATCGACGAAACGGCGGAACTCGGTCTCTGTCATATCCCCCGAACGGATCTGCTGGCTGGGGATTTCGGCGGCTTCCGACAGGATCCGCGCGGCAAGCTGTTCGGCGCTCATCTCAAGGCTGTAGAATCCCACGACCCCGCCGTCGACCGCGCCGGTCGTACCGTCAGGCTTTGTCCCACGCTTGTAGGCTTTGGCGACGTTAAAGGCGATGTTGGTAGCGAGCGAGGTTTTCCCCATAGACGGACGCCCGGCGAGGATCAAAAGGTCAGAGCGGTGCAACCCGCCGAGTTTTTTATCCATGTCGATTAGACCGGTAGAGACACCCGAGAGCCCGCCGTCGCGCTGATAGGCGGCATTGGCGACGTTCACCGCATCGGTCACCGCCTTGAGAAAGGACTGGAAGCCGCTTTCAACCTGACCCTGTTCGGCCAGCTTGTAGAGTTCCTGTTCCGCCTCGACAATCTGCTCGCGCGGCTCGGAGGAAACATCCACCTGCGCGGCCTTTGCAGAAATGTCGCGACCCAGTTGGATCAGATCGCGGCGCACGGCGAGATCGTAGATCATCTGCGCATAGTCGCGCACCGCAAAGGCGCTGATCGCGGCACCCGCAAGACGGGCGAGATAGGCCGGGCCGCCGAGTTCTTTGAGCCCTTCATCGTCTTCCATGAAGGCCTTGAGCGTGACCGGGGAGGCGAGGTTGTTCTTGGCGATCCGCTGGGCCGCGATATCGAAGATCCGCGCATGGACGGGTTCGTAGAAATGCTTTGGCCCGATGACGGAGGCGACGCGGTCATAGACGTCATTGTTGGTCAGAATGGCGCCCAGCAATTGCTGTTCGGCCTCAATCGAATGCGGCATCGATTCCGGTGCTTGTACAGCCAATTGGTTCGCGTTCAGCGATGTAATCTCGTTCATGACCTCACCCATATTTGCCCAGATGGTCGTCATAACCAGTGGGGTCGTCCGGCGCAAATTGTATCTTTTGTGGATAACTTGATCGACAAAAAGGCCCCACCACATTTTGCCTTGTGGTGGGGCCTAGGGTCAACATCTTGCGGAAAAACGCTTAACTTTTGCGGGATTCCTGCCACTCACGCGGGGCGTTCAAGAAGGCTTCGACTTCGGTCAGCGTGGCCGTATCGAAGGCGTTCTGGGCCCGGGCTTCGGCCAGTACATCCCACCATGTGCAAAGCGCGTGGAGCGTAACGCCATGGTCGCCAAGGGTCTTTTCAGTTTGCGGGAAAATGCCGTAGTGAAAGATCACCGCCGTGTGGGCGCAAGTCGCCCCGGTTTCCCGAATCGCGTCGACGAAGCTGAGTTTCGAGCCGCCATCGGTGGTCAGATCCTCAACCAGCAGCACGCGCTGGCCTTCGGTCATCTCGCCTTCGATCCGCGCGTTGCGGCCATAGCCTTTGGGTTTTTTGCGCGCATAGGTCATCGGCAGCGCCATCCGCTCGGCGACCATGGCGGCGAAGGGGATGCCTGCAGTCTCGCCTCCGGCGATGTTGTCAAAGGCCTCGAAGCCCGCGTTGCGCATCACGGTGACGGTCAGGAAATCCATCAGTGTCGAACGGATGCGCGGGTGGGAGATCAACTTGCGGCAGTCGATATAGGTCGGGCTTGGCAGGCCTGAGGCCAGCGTGAAGGGTTCATCCGCGTTGAAATGCACCGCGCCGATCTCCAGCAGCATGCGCGCGGTGAGGCGGGCCATTTCTTCGGGGCTGGGGTGGCTGGTGGGGATCATGGCAGGCGTCCTTGGCTGGGGAGAGGTCGGAGCGGTATTTAAGAAAGGATGAAGATCAGGTGGTCCAGTTCAGATCGAAACCGGGATCGAAGACCGTGACCGGGCCGTTGGGGGTGTCGATGCTGGCGGGGTGGGTTGGCGCTTCGCGGCGCAGGGTGATCCGTGTCTCGTTTGGCGGCAGGCCGTAGAAGGCGGGGCCGTTGAGGGAGCTGAAGGCTTCGAGCTTGTCGAGCGCGCCGTCTTCTTCAAAGACTTGGGCGAGGATCGACATTGTGTTGGGCGCGGTGAAGCAACCTGCGCAGCCGCAGGGCTGCAGCTTGGCGCCATCGGTATGGGGCGCGCTGTCGGTGCCAAGGAAGAAGCGCGGATCGCCGGAAGTGGCCGCTTGGCGGAGGGCGAGGCGGTGGGTCTCGCGTTTGGCCACGGGCAGGCAGTAGTAATGCGGGCGAATGCCACCGGCGAGGATGTGGTTGCGGTTGATCACGAGGTGATGCGTGGTGATCGTGGCGGCAAGCCCGCTGTCGTTGCTGCGTACATAGTCGGCGGCGTCAGAGGTGGTGATATGCTCCATGATCACGCGCAGCGAAGGATGCGCGCGGCGGATCGGGTCGAGCACGCGGTCGATGAAGACGGCCTCGCGGTCGAAGATGTCGATCTCGCTGTCGGTGACTTCGCCGTGGGTGCAAAGGGGCAGGCCGATCTCGGCCATACGGTCGAGCACTGGGGCGACCTTGTCGAAGTTTGAGACACCGCTGGCGGAGTTGGTGGTGGCGCCCGCAGGGTAGAGTTTGACGGCGTGGATCAGGCCCTCGGCATGGGCGCGGGCCACGTCGTTGGGGTCTGTATCCTCGGTCAGGTAGAGGGTCATCAGCGGGGTGAAATCCGCGCCTTCGGGCAGGGCCGCCATGATCCGGTCGCGGTAGGCGGCGGCTTGGGCGCCTGTCACCACGGGGGGGACGAGGTTTGGCATGATGATAGCGCGGGCAAAGTCGCTGGCGCTATGGGGCAGCACGGCGCGCAGCATGTCGCCGTCGCGCAGGTGCAGGTGCCAGTCGTCGGGACGGCGGATCGTGAGGCTTTGTGTCATGGGCGCGGGGCTAGCACAGAGCGCGAGCACGCGCCAGATTGAAAACCTATCCGCTGGCGGTTGCAACCTCGGCCACATCTGCCTGACGGCGGGCGCGGATGCGTTCAAGGCGGCGGGCAAAGCGCGGGGCGCTCATCCGCGCGCTGACATTGGCGCAGACCGCTTCAAGCAGCAGTTCGCGCCCCTGGGCGTTCACCGCTTGGCTGAGGTTGCGCAGATAGGGCAGGTAGTCACGGCGCGCGCGGTAGAGGGCGGCGAACCGTGCCGCGTCCAACGAGCCTTCGGCGGCGGCTTGCAGCAGTGGGTCAAGTTGGTCGATTTCCAGCAGGTCGGTTTGCAGCGCGTCGCCCATGAAGGGCATGCGCAGTTTGGTGACATTGGCACGGGTGAAGAGCGCCGCATGCATCGCATCGAGTTTCTCTCTCGGGTCGTAGAGAACAAAAACCCGCTCCGCGGCGTCGAGCATATCCGGTGCATAGCCATAGCGGGAGGTGAAATCGAGGATGCGCATATCGGCGAAACGTTCGTCCCATTCGGTGATGCGCGGGTTGAGCGTGGCCTGTGGTTGGATCGCTACGACCGCCGCACCGGGGGAGGCGACGGAGTAGGCGGCGGCGGCATAGGCGCAGGGGCCAGCGCCATAAAACAGCACCTGTTCGAATTCGTCGAAGAAACCGTCATCAATCAGTCGGTCAAAATAGGCATAGACCTCTTCAGCGCGGAACCATGTGTCGCCATCGCTGGCAAGACACAGATGCGACCAATCGTGGTTGCGCACCATGTCCCAGCCTAAGGGCTGCGCCTTATCGGAAAGCGCGTGCATGCCTTGGTAGGTTTCAAAGGTGACAAGCAGCGTGGTGTCACGTTCAATGAAGGCCGAGAAATGGCTTTTGCCGAGCGATTGGAAATATCCATCTTCCTCGGCCACGGCCTCTACCGCGCGCAACCACTTGCGTTTGGGCATATCGGCCAGTGAACTGTCGATCGTGGGCGTATCGCTCGGCATCGGGCATCCTCGGGCTAGTCGCGGCAGAGCAGAACTGCCATTTCAGCTAGTGGTAGCCAGAAAATAGGGCGAAAATGCGGAAAAACAGTGAGAATTTGAAGAGAATGTGACGGTTTTCCGGGGGCAGTGCGGCGATTGGCGCGCGGTTATTGGCCTGCGTGCATTCGGTTGCGTCTTGCGTATTCTACCATAAGCCGTGCTGCCTTGGCAGTGACCGGGCGACTTGGTGGGGTCATGAGCAGGCGTCCAAACAGAGCGCGGAAGGGTTCTTGTTCCATCAGTGTATCAAAGCGGGCACGGCGCCATGCGACCGCGCTTTCGTGAAGCGTGACGAGTTCGGGGTCAGCCTTCAGCCCTGTAAGCACGCGGTTGCGTGCCGGGGCTGTGGCCCTGATTGACGTGTCTGTGTCAGTGTTGAAGTTCCGCTCTACCCAGTAGTCCAGCCCCAGCAGATGGTCACTGTGTACTGCGCGACCGCGATCGGCCTTGAGGATATAGGTCTCCATCGCGCCTAAAGGATAGTGGTTGATCTGGGCCAGCCCGTGGTTCTGGCGCCCGTAATTGGAAAAAATCCGTTTGGTCTTGAACAGGTCCGGCAAGGCGCGGCCATGGCTGTCGAACCAACGGGCTTGGTCGATCTTTGCCGGATCGGGGTTGCGCGGGCGGTGCACGCCGGGCTGCGCATAGGTGCCATCGTTGCGGTAAAGCGTCTTGAACATCGCGGCGCGCCAGGGCCAATGCATCACGTTGGGCGCACAGCGGGTGAAGCTTTCGGTCACTGGATGGTCTGCATAGCGGACCTGATCGTTGTTGCCAAACAGCCGCCATGTGAGCGTGATCGCGGTGGCGTTAGGGAGGGCTGCATGCAGTGCAGCAAGGCTGTGATCCCCGCAATGGATGTTGACGAATTCATCAACATCAAGAGGCAAGATCCATTCTGCCTGTTGCACCACCTCCAATTTGGCAGCGGC
The DNA here is from genome assembly GCF_900113435.1 of Sulfitobacter dubius. Lineage (GTDB taxonomy): Bacteria > Pseudomonadota > Alphaproteobacteria > Rhodobacterales > Rhodobacteraceae > Sulfitobacter > Sulfitobacter dubius. The sequence goes on from NZ_FOPG01000001.1 coordinate 413,210, forward strand.
TTTCAGCGCGGTGAACTGAATGCCACCTTTCTCATAGGGGCCGTCGTTGCGGATGTGGGTAACGCCACCAAGCGCTTGCAACCGATCGAGCATCACATCCGTGCCATCGTCGCAATCGTTGGAAAAGACGAGCACATGGTCGAAGCCGATGGCACGGTGATGCGCCAGCCATTCCAGCAAGAATGCACCCTCGTTGCGGACACAAAGGATCGCGAGGTGAGAGATCTTACCATTCACGGCGGAAGGCCACGACTTTGTTATGCGAACCACGGTGGTAATAGGCCATGCCGGCCTGCATGAAGGCGCTGAACACCTTGTTAACCCCCGCGGGGCCAATCCACTGCGGATGTAGTTCGATAATGGCGGCGCGGAGATTATTTAGGGGCAGCGCCGGGATCAGGTCAACCTCGGCACCTTCTATGTCGCAGATCAACACCGTGGGGGTGAGATCGGCGAAGACCTTTGCGGCATCCAGTACATCGATCTGGTGAGTCTCGGGCGGTACTTCGCCGTCGAAGCGGGTCATCGAAGACGACAGGATCTGTTCGCGCACGTGGAAGTCGACCTTGCCGGGCGCGGGGCCTAGGATGGCATTGGTGACATGGGCATTGCTCAACCCATTGGCCGCGTGGACCCGGCGGATGTAGGGGATGAGGTTGGGGTTCGCTTCAAAGGAATGAACCGAGGCGACTTTGCGTTTGCTGGCCACCAGTGTCGACATATAGCCAACTCCGCCGCCCAGTTCGACCACTCGGTCGCCCTCGCGGCATACGCGCAGGGCGGCTTCGCTCTCTTTCGCCTCATAAGCGTTTTGGCGCAGCAGTTTGCGGACCCGCCCGCGCAGGATCGTGGGATCGTCGGGGAACTTCATGCCGCGGGAAAGGATATAATTTGGGTCAGGCGGGGTGTCGGTCACGGGTCAGCTTTCCATGTCGAGGGCGAGGGCATAGGCAACCCGCTCAGTCGCGCTTAACTTGGTGTTAAGCGCTTGGCGGTAGAGATCGCGGAACTCTGGTATTTGGTGCAGTTCTTCTGCCTTGGCGCGATGCCAAGCAAGGCCCGCTTGGTGATGTGTGCGCAGTTGTTCGTCTGCCAGCAGCCGGTCCATCTCGGCGTGGAGACGTGGTAGGTTGCGCTGGATTGAGAGATCGCGGTGGTCGTTCCAATCCATGCGGATCCAGTAGTTGATACCGATGGAGCGGTCGACATGCAGCGCGCGCCCGCGTTGGCGTTTGACAAGGAAGGAATCGGCTGAGCGTAGCGCATAATGGTTCAGTTGCAGCAGGTCGTATCCGATGTTGCTTTTGGAAGAGCGCCAACCGTTGCGCAGCGCGTCGCGCGTCATGTCGCGGCCCGCGCCGTTGACCCATTTGACACGCTCCGCCCGCGCATCGTCCAGCTTGTTGGGCCGGTGGCAGGAGAGTTTTTCATAGGCGCCGATGTTGCGGAACATCGTTTTGAACCCCCATGCGGTATGGGGCTTTGGGCAGAAGCTGGGCGCGCAGTGGTCGAATTGGCCGATCACCGGGGCCTCTGAAAGCGCGGGCACCCCGTTATGACCGAAGAGACGCCATGTCATCGCGACATTGGTGGCGTCCGGCGCGGCGGCGAAGAAATTCTCAAGCCGACCATTGCCGGTGCGGATGTTCACGAATTCATCCACGTCGATATGCGCGATCCAGTCCGCGTCCCGGATAAGCGGCTCTTTCAGCGCTTGGTTCAGCGCATGCTGCTGGGGGGAGTTGCCCTTCCAGTCGTTGTTGTTGCGGTGTTGCAGGATGCCCATCTCTTGCAACCGCCCCAACACAGCATCGGTGCCGTCGGTGCAGTCATTGGTGTAGATCAGGAAGTTATCAAAGCCGACAGTTCGGTGATAGGCGACCCACTCAAGGATATAGGGGGCCTCGTTTTTCATACAGCCGACGATGACATTGCCGCTGCTGCCGGGGGGCAATTCGCGCGGTGCGACAGTGGTATAGGCGGGCGCGGGCTGATCCTCGCCCTCGGGTGCTGCGCGGTTGTGCGGGCGGAAGGGGCTGCTGAGGATCATCTCATGGTTGACCTTCACCCGATTCAAGAGGTGGGCATTGGCCTCGCGGTCGGCTTCCGACGCTGCGGGGTCCGATAGCATCGCTTCGAACTTGCGGGCCGACTGGCCGGCCATCTTAGCCTCCGCGCGTTTCTGCGCCAGAGGGGTCGCCGTGGTGCAGATGCGATGGGCGAAGGCGGCAAGGTACTGTGTGGTGCGAAAGCCGAGCTCGGGGTCTGCTTCGCGCCAGAGAGGTTCCGGCGCATCGGGGGTAAGCGCCTCGGCCAGCGCGGGGAATTGGGCGATCAGTGCGGCGTTGTCATCGGCGAAATGGTCAGAGATCGGGGCGAGGCTGCCGGGTTTGATCGGTGCGCCGCCGATTTGCAGCGCTTGCAACATCTGGCTCCAAGTGCTGCGCGGGCAGGACAGGTCATGCGCCTGCAGATAGCGGATCAGCACATCGTTAAACGCGCGCATTCGGGCCAGCCAAGGCGCGGGCAGAGGGGCAAGCGTGCGGCCCGGGTCAACTGGACCGAGGGGAACGAGGTCGAGACTGACCGACACCTCACGCCCGCCGTCTTTGGACAGCAGATGCGGCAGATCAAGCGGGCGAAATTGCACGCTCTCTGCGCCAAAGACCTCGGCCCAATGGGTGTGAAGCGCTTGATAATCCAGCCAGAAGGGCGAGTCATGCACGTCGGGGAACAGGCCGAAATCAGGGGCATTCTCTGCCGGTTCAAGCGCGCCTTGCCACCACTTGCCACGCTCCGCCAAGGCCAGTTCCTGCGTCAGCGGATGGCGCCGGCCTTCGGTCACGGCAAAGGAATAATGCGCGGTGAGAAGGCGAGCCTGTTCCTCAAGATGGGCGATAATGCGGATATCGTCGAAATAGGGGCTGAGCAGATCACGCAGACGGGTAAGCTCTTCAGGCCGCGACAGCAGATTACCGAGTTGCGCCGCGCTGAGCACCACATGATCGGCGCGGGTCTCGGCCAAGTCGCGGGGGATCAGCGCGTGGAATTCATCGCGCAGCGTGGCACCGATCAACGCACTGTCGAGCCCACGTCGATGGCGCAGCAGCCCCACCGCATCGGGCGCGGCGCAGGCGGCATAGAGGCGGACATGGTTCCAATCGGGGGCCAAAATTCCTTCTTTCAGAAGCGCGTCCTTTTGCTGCTGCAGGATATTGCGCAGCCGCGCGGCAGCTTTCTCGGTCGGGCCGATGAAAAGGGTGAGACGCATCACTCGACCTCCACCTTGCCAGTGTTGCTTTGGCCCCACCATGGCAGATCGATATCGAGGTAGGCGGCGATCTTGTCGTGCGCGCCGGGGTCTTCGATGTCGAATTCCAAGAAGTTGGCGCATCCGGCAAAGACACGGCGGCAAAAGGTGAAATGCCCCTCGACCCATTTGGCAAGCTCGGCTTCGCTGCGGCCAAAGCCGCGGGGCAGGCCCGGCACATCGGCCTGTGGCAGGCGGCGGCGGCCCAGATTGTTCCAGCGCATCATGCTGTTCGCCGTCTTTGCCGGATCGCGGTGCGACAGCAGGAACTTGATGTCGGGGTGATGTTGCTGAATGGCGGTCAGCAGCCCCCAATCGGTCTGCGGCCAGAGGCTGCGGTCGTGGCGCACGGCGCTCATCTCGTTGATCACGTCGAATTCTTGCAGCCGCGCCAGCGGGTCGCCGTTGGCAAAATAATCGGCATAGATAATCCGGCCGACATGCTCTCCGGTAATGTCAGGCAGGGCGCTTTGCCCTTTGCGGATGCGCCAATCGGCGACCTTAAGCCCCGCGTGGCGCAGCGCATCGGTGAGCGTGGTGGTGCCGGTCTTGGGCAGGCCAAGGTTGATGATCCGTGGGCCGGTCATTTCAGTCCAATCTCTGCGCGGACCTGCGCTTCGGCGGCGGAGTAGGGGCTGGCCTCGCGCAGTTGCGCCTGCATTGCGCGGTAGGCCGGATCGGCCAGTAGCGCATCGCCGCGCGCACGGTGGGCGGCCACGGCATTGGCGTGAAGTTCTGCGATGCCGGGCAGCGCTTTGAGGCGGTCCATCTCGGCGCGCAGGGCGGGCAGGTAACGCTGGATCGAGCGATCCTCCCAAGCTGCATCATTGCGGTCGCGCCAATAGGTGTCGTCAAAGGCGCGGTGTTCGCGGTTCACGTCACCCCGATCATTCTTGACCAGATAGCTGTCGAGCGAGCGCAGGGCGTAGTGGTTTAACGTCGCAAAACGCCGCGCGCCGCGGGCAGGAAAGGCACGGATGCGGCGTTTGTTGGAAGCGCTGCGGAAGGGCGCGGGCACCTGCCTGCCTGCGCCATCGGTCCAATGCGGTTGAACTTTGCTGTCATCATGAAAGGGGCGGTGCGCGCCGTAATAGCCCAAGGGGAAATCTTGTCGGACCAATGATTTAACCTCAATCGCCGTATCGGCGCACCAGATGTCGGGGTTATGGCTGCGGGTGAATTGCGCGATGATCGGTTCATCGACGAACTCCTCGATCCCGCCATTGGCGAAGAACTGGAAATGCAGCGAGATCGCCTGCGGATCGCCGCAAGCCTCGATGAGCGCGGGCAGGCGGTGGTCGCCTACATGGATGTTTAGAAACTCGTCCACATCCGCGACCCAGACCCAATCGGCCTGCGTGACGACGGGTTGGCGCCGGGCATCCTTGAGCGCCTGCATCTGGTAGTTTCGGTTGGTGGCCGGGTTGGGCAGATGGGTAACGATGCCCTGCGCGCCAAGGGCGTCGAGCAACCGGTCAGTCCCATCGGTGCAATCATTGGAGTAGAATAGGAAATCCGTAACCCCGATCACCCGATTAAAGGCAATCCATTCCAGCAGAAACGGGCCCTCGTTCTTGACGCAGGTGATAGCGGTGATGCGCATGTCAGACCCCGACGCGCCGTATCGCGATGAAAATGCTCGGTCCCATATCCGCCCCTGTGGCCCCGTTGTTCCCGGTGACCGTCAATTATTGCTTAAGACTATGCCAGCGCGGGTAAATCACGTCAATCTGCCCGCGCCCTCTCAGACCCCTTGACGGGGCGGGGCGGGAATGCACCACTGGGGCCATGAAAAACATTGATACCATCGACGCGGTCCAAAAGATGCTGAGCGCAGAGGGCTATGTCTGCGACCGCGCGCTTGGGGTTGTGGTTTTCCTCAGCCTCACGCTGGGGCGGCCTTTGTTTTTGGAGGGCGAGGCGGGTGTCGGCAAGACCGAGATCGCCAAGGCGCTGGCCGCCGGGTTGGGGCGGCGGTTGATCCGGTTGCAATGCTACGAAGGTCTTGATGCGTCGAGCGCGGTTTATGAGTGGAATTTTCCGGCGCAGATGGTGACGATCCGCACGGCAGAAGTCGGGGGCGGCGCGGACCGGCGTGCGTTGACACAGGAGCTTTTCAGCGACGACTACCTAATCGAACGCCCCCTTCTGCAGGCGCTGCGCCCGGATGAGAATGGCGCACCGGTGCTGCTGATCGACGAGTTGGACCGCACCGATGCGCCCTTTGAGGCGTTTTTGTTGGAGGCGCTGAGTGATTTTCAGGTGACGATCCCCGAGCTCGGCACGATCCGTGCGCCCGAGCCGCCAATTGTGATCCTGACCTCAAACCGCACGCGGGAGGTGCATGACGCGTTGAAGCGGCGGTGCCTTTACCATTGGGTCGATTACCCGGATGTGGAACGCGAGATGGCGATCCTTGCCGCCCGCGCGCCCGAGGCGGCAGAGGCGCTCAGCCGCGAGGTTGTGGCCTTTGTTCAGCAATTGCGGACCGAGGATCTGTTCAAGAAACCCGGCGTGGCAGAGACGATTGATTGGGCGAAATGCCTGCTGGCCCTGGATGTGACGACCCTGAGCCCCGAGGTCATCGCCGATACGCTGGGGGCCGTGCTGAAATACCAAGACGACATCGCTAAGCTCCAAGGCTCTGAGGCCGCGCGCATTCTTGAGCAGGCCCGCGCCTCGCTGGTGCCTGCCTGAGCAGGATGGCTGACCAGCTTCCCCTCATCTTGCCGGACGATCCGAAGCTTGCGGGCAATATCACCCATTTCGCCCGCGCCCTGCGGCGGGCGGGGCTCTCGATTGGACCGGGGCGCGTGGTGGAGGCGGTGGAGGCGGTCGCTGCCGTTGGCTTCACCAGCCGCCGCGATTTCTATTGGACGCTGCACGCCTGTTTCGTGAACCGCCCTGAACAGGCGCGGGTTTTTGCGCAGATATTCCGGCTTTATTGGCGCGATCCGCGCTATCTGGAACATATGATGGCCGCGATGCTGCCCGCCATTCGCGGTGTGCAGGAGGACCGTCCCGCAACCCCTGCCGAAAAACGCGCGGCGGAGGCTTTACTGGATGGGGCCGAAGCGCCGGAGCGAGAAGAGCAGCCCGAACCGGAAGAGACCCTCATTGAAGTGGATGCGAGCCTCACCATGTCGGCGCGCGAGCGGCTCCGGACGCTGGATTTCGAACAGATGACCCTTGCCGAGATGGCGCAGGCGAAACGTATGTTGGCTAAGCTGGAACTCCCGGTGCCGCCGATGCCCAGCCGGCGGAATGCGGCGGCGGCGCAGGGGCGGGTTGATGTGGCACGCACGATGAAAGCGGCGCTGCGGCGCGGGGGGGAGATGGAGCGGCTCTACCGGATGAAGCCGCGCGCGCGCTATCCGAACCTTGTGGTGCTCTGTGATATCTCAGGCTCGATGAGCCAATACAGCCGGGTGATCCTGCATTTCCTGCACGCGGTGGCCAACCGCAAAGGCGCGGGCTGGGCGCAGGTGCATGGGTTCACCTTTGGTACGCGGCTGACCAATATCACCCGGCATCTCGCCACCCGCGACGTGGACGCCGCACTGGCAGCGGCGGGCGCGCAAGCACAGGATTGGGAGAGCGGCACGCGGATCGGTGCAGCATTAGCAGCGTTCAACCGCGATTGGTCACGGCGGGTTATGGGGCAGGGGGCGGTAGTCTTGCTGATCACCGACGGGCTGGACCGGGACGATCCGGCGGAACTGGCACGGCAGATGCAGCGGCTGCAATTGACCGCGCGGCGTATGATTTGGCTGAACCCGCTGCTCCGCTGGGACGGTTTCGCGCCCAAGGCTGCGGGCATCCGCGCAATGCTGCCCTATGTCGATAGTTTTCGCGCAGGGCATTCGATTGCGTCGTTGGAGGCCTTGGCCGAGGCGATCTCGCGCCCCGATGATCTGGGCGAAAAGGCGCGGATGTTGGCGGGGTTGAACGCGGAAGGCTAGGCGCGAGGCCGAGGGAGGCGGCTGCGGGTCTCTCCAAAACCAGAAGGTTTCGGAACCACCCTTGATTGATCCCGGCCTGTCACCCGCCTGTCGTCGGCTCAAGCGAAATAGCCGTATCCCCTGAAGGGGCCCCTCGGCGATTTAGCTTGCCCCGCCGCCCTGCGCGCGACCGTTTGGTCTCAAGCAAGGGCGGCACCGAAACCAGAGGTTCAGGCGAAGGTCTTGGCGAAAGTGGTCCGGTAGGTCTCGCGCAGGTCTGACAGGGGGGCAGAGGCGCTGCCGAAGCTGACCTTGTCCCCGCCAAAGGCGCCGACGGCGGTGACCGGCACGTCGGCTTCTTTGCCTGCGGCGATTAGGGTTTCCGCGGCCTCGGCGGTGCAGGCGACGAGGTAGCGGGCTTGGTCTTCACCGAAGAGGGTTGCGGTGTCGTCGCTTTCGATCTCGACGCCGATGCCAGCGGTTTCGGCCAGCTCGAAGGCTGCGAGGGCGAGGCCGCCGTCGCCGAGGTCGGTGCAGGCGGAGATTTGGCTGGCTTGGGCGCGGATGAATTCGCCGTGGCGGCGTTCGGTGGCGAGGTCGACATGGGGCGCGTCGCCTTCGGCGCGGTCGAAGGCCTCGGCGAGTAGGGCAGATTGACCGAGGTGGCTGCCCGTTGCACCGATCAGGAGGGCCACATGGCCGTCGCGCAACTGGTTGCTGATGATGCTGTCGACATTGTCGATCAGGCCAACCGCGCCGATGGTGGGCGTGGGCAGGATGCCTTTGCCGTCAGTCTCGTTATAAAGTGACACGTTGCCGGAGACGATGGGCATGTCGAGCGCGCCGACCGCTTCGCCGATGCCTTTGATCGCGCCGACGAACTGGCCCATAATCTCGGGCTTTTCGGGGTTGCCGAAGTTGAGGTTGTCGGTTGTCGCCAATGGTTTGGCGCCCACAGCGCAGAGGTTGCGATAGGCTTCGGCGACGGCCTGTTTGCCGCCTTCGGTAGGATTGGCTTTGACGTAGCGCGGGGTCACGTCGGAGGTGAAGGCCAGCGCCTTGTCGGTGCCATGGACCCGCACGATGCCAGCGCCGAGGCCGGGCAGGCGGACCGTGTCGCCCATGACCATGGTGTCGTATTGCTCATAGACCCATGCTTTGGAGCTGTGGTTCACCGAGCCGATTAGCGCGCGCAGGCCTTTGATGGGGTCGATGCTGGGCGCGTCGGTCAGCGCGGTGGCGGCGGGTGTTTCCACCCAGGGGCGGTCGTATTCGGGTGCGGTGGAGGCGAGTTTCGACAGCGGCAGGTCGGCTTTGACCTCGCCATCGAGACAGATGAGGAAACGGTCTTCGGGGAGGGTTTCGCCGACGATTGCGAAGTCGAGGTCCCATTTGTCGAAGACGGCCTTGGCTTCGGCCTCAAGTTCGGGGCGCAGCACCATGAGCATACGCTCTTGGCTTTCGCTGAGCATCATTTCATAGGCCGTCATATGCGGCTCGCGCGTCGGCACTTTTTCAAGGTCGAGACGCACGCCGAGGCCGCCCTTGTCGCCCATTTCCACGGCAGAGCATGTAAGGCCCGCGGCACCCATGTCTTGGATGGAGATCACGGCGCCGGTTGCCATCAGCTCCAGGGTGGCTTCCATCAGGCGCTTTTCGGTGAAGGGATCGCCGACTTGCACGGTGGGACGCTTCTCTTCGATGGTGTCGTCGAATTCGGCGCTGGCCATGGTGGCGCCGCCGACGCCGTCGCGGCCGGTTTTCGCACCGAGGTAAACCACGGGCATGCCGACGCCGGAAGCGGCGGAGTAGAAGATCTTGTCGGCATCGGCGAGGCCGGCTGCGAAGGCGTTCACGAGGCAGTTGCCGTCATAGGCTTTATCGAAGCGCACTTCGCCGCCAACGGTCGGGACGCCGAAGCAGTTGCCGTAGCCGCCGACGCCTTCGACGACGCCATGCACGAGCTGGCGCGTCTTGGGGTGGTCGGGGCGGCCAAAGCTAAGCGCATTCATCGCCGCGATCGGGCGCGCGCCCATGGTGAAGACGTCGCGCAGGATGCCGCCGACGCCGGTGGCGGCGCCTTGGTAGGGTTCGATGTAGGAGGGGTGGTTGTGGCTTTCCATCTTGAAGACCAGCGCTTGGCCATCGCCGATGTCGACCACGCCCGCGTTTTCGCCGGGGCCGCAGATCACCTGCGGGCCGTCTGTGGGCAGGGTGCGGAGCCATTTCTTGGACGACTTATAGGAACAATGCTCGTTCCACATGGCCGAGAAAATACCCATCTCGGTGTAGTTCGGCTCCCGCCCAAGGATATTGACGACCTCGGCGTATTCCTCGGGGGTGAACCCGTGGCTGGCGATGAGGTCGGGCGTGATGGCTGGATCTTGCATGGAAATTCCCCGGCTGGCGCGTTTGCGCCCTCATACAAGGGGAAATGCCGGGGGGGAAGTGGGTTTGGCCGCCTGCGGGTTGAAAGAATGGGCCGAGCCAAAAAAAAGGCCGAGCTAAAAGCTCGGCCAAGTCCAACAGGGAGGTATGAAGCGACGCGCCCTCAGGCTGTCAATCTTCATGATGGTGAAATAGGAGGCAGCGCTGCTCAAATCAAGGCTATTTAACATCGCAAGTCATCATGGCCGATATGCGCCTATTGCATGGCTGCGGTTGTATGTGGAGTTCAGCCTTCGCCTTCGGTCCGTTCGCGCCATTGTTTGCGATAAGTTATGATCTCTTCTTGGACGAAATCCTTGAAGGCGGCGACCCGTTTGGATTGGCGCAGTTCTTCGGGGTAGGCGAGGTAGACTGGCACATCGGCGGATTCGATATCGGGCATGACATGCACGATATGCGGAAAATCTTGGATCAGGTAATTGGGCAGCACGCCAAGGCCAAGGTGGTGCACGACACCCTGCAACACGCCAAAGTAGTTGTTGACCGTCAAAAGCGAACGGAGGTCATACATCATCAGTTCTTTGACGAGTTGCAGCCCGGCACCCACTTGATCGCTGTCGGTGTTTTGGCAAATCAGGCGATGGTCGGCCATATCCTCCATCCGCTTGGGGGTGCCATGTTTCTCTAGGTATTCGGGGCTGGCGTAGATCCCCATCCGGACGGTCATCAGGCGTTTGCGGATCAGATCGGCTTGGCTTGGTTCTTTCATGCGGATTGCCACATCGGCCTCGCGCATGGGCAGGTCGAGCACGCGTTCTTCCAGCATCAGGTCAACTTTGAGGTCGGGATATTGCTCATAAAGCTTGGGCAGGCGCGGGGCGAGCCAAAGCGTGCCGAAGCCTGTGGTGGTGGTCACACGCAATTCACCGAACACTTCTTCTTCGCTGTCGCGGATGCGTGCGGCAGCGGCATCAAGCCGTTTGGCCATGGCTGAGGTCGCGTCAAACAGCAACTCACCTTGTTCGGTCAGGATCAACCCGCGCGCGTGGCGGTGGAAGAGGTTGGTATTCAGCTGCTCTTCCAGCCCGCGAATCTGCCGACTGACTGCGGATTGCGACAGGTTTAATTTGTCGCCCGCGTGAGTCAGCGACCCGGCATCGGCCACGGCGTGAAAAATTCTGAGTTTGTCCCAATCCATGGCGCGTACTTTCCTTGCCTAGCCTTTCTCCTATCTTAATAGGCGGGAGAAAACAGCACAAACCGTCCCCTGACGGGCTGTCGTTACGGAATAATTGCTATACAGGTCAGTGTTTGTGACCTATATGTGGTGACAATCATGCAAGACTGACGTGCTAGGGAGGGCCCGCCATGACAACGCAAAAGATTTCACTGAACGATCGCTTCGACCTTGAGAAAAGCCCGGTGCTGCTGAACGGCACGCAGGCGCTGGTTCGGTTGATGATGATGCAATCCGCCCGCGACCGTGCGGCGGGGTTGAATACCGCTGGCTATGTGACCGGCTACCGGGGCAGTCCGCTGGGCGCGGTCGACCTGCAAATGCAACGGGCTGAGAAGAAACTGGCCGAACATAACGTGCGTTTTGAGCCGGGTCTGAACGAAGATCTCGCAGCGACGATGCTTTGGGGCAGCCAACAGGCAGAACTCCGCGGTGAGGGGAAATACGACGGCGTCTATGGCCTGTGGTATGGCAAGGGGCCGGGTGTCGACCGTACCGGTGATGTGATGCGCCATGCGAATATGGCGGGCACGTCGCCTCATGGTGGTGTGCTGATGGCAATGGGGGATGACCATACGGGCGAATCCTCCACCGTTCTGCACCAGTCGGAATGGGCCATGGTGGATGCCTATATGCCGGTGGTTTCGCCCGCTGGTGTGCAGGAAATCTTGGACTACGGTATCTATGGTTGGGCGCTGAGCCGGTTCTCGGGCCTTTGGGTCGGCCTGAAGACGATGAAGGACACGGTTGAGGCGACCAGCGTCGTGAACGGTGATCCGAACCGGATGAAGCTGATTACGCCGGAGTTCGACATGCCTGATGGCGGTCTGAGCATCCGTCTGGGTGATACACCACACCTGCAAGAAGCGCGGATGATCGACTATAAGCGTTTCGCGGCCGAGGCATTCTCTCATGCCAACAAGATGGACAAGCGCATGTGGGGCAAGCGCGGGGCCAAGATCGGTTTTGCCGCTGCGGGTAAGAACTGGCTCGATCTGGTGCATGCGCTGAGCCTTTTGAATATCGATGAGAACGAGGCCGAGCGCCTTGGCATCACGACCTATAAAATCGGCCAGTCCTTCCCGCTAGACATGCAGGGGTTCCATGAGTGGGCTGATGGGCTGGACCTGATCGTGGTGGTCGAAGAAAAGCGCAAGCTGATCGAAATTCAGATCAAAGAAGCGCTGTTTAACGACACCCACCGCCGGGTCTATGGCTGGCATAAAAGCGGCGCGGGCATGGAGCATGGCGAAGAGCTGTTCCCGACCCGTGGTGCGCTTGACCCGATCCTGATTGCCGAAAAAATTGGTGGCATCTTGTTGGAAGAGGGCCGTGAGACCGACGGCATTCGGGCGGGACTTGAGGCGCTGAACGAGGCACGCCGTTCGGACAATGCCGAGGATATCGCCGCGCGTCTGCCGTATTATTGCGCAGGTTGCCCACACAACTCTTCGACGAAAGTGCCCGAAGGCAGCCGCGCCTATGCCGGCATCGGCTGTCACTACATGGTGCAGTGGATGGACCGAGAGACCACCGGCTTTACTCATATGGGCGGTGAAGGTGCGAACTGGATCGGGGAGGCACCGTTCTCTAATACCAAGCACGTCTTCCAGAACCTTGGGGATGGCACCTATAACCACTCTGGCGTTCAGGCGATCCGTGCGGCCATCGCGGCGGGGACGAACATCACCTATAAGATCCTCTACAATGATGCGGTCGCCATGACGGGCGGGCAGCATAACGAGGGCGATCTGGATTCCTACCGGATCGTTGAAGAACTGAAAGCGATGGGCGTCAAGCATATCGCCGTGGTCTATGACGAGAAAGAAGACGTGGATCTTGCGCGGTTCAAAGGCGTCGAAGTGCATGAGCGCGATGAGATGCCAAATGTGCAAAAGGCCTACCGCGAGCATGAGGGCGTCAGCGCGATTGTCTATATCCAGACCTGCGCCGCTGAAAAACGCCGCCGCCGCAAGCGGGGCTTGTTCCCCGATCCCGACAAACGTGTCTTTATCAACGAAGACGTTTGCGAGGGCTGCGGCGATTGTGGCGTGCAGTCGAACTGCGTGGCCGTGGTGCCGAATGAGACAGAGCTGGGGCGCAAGCGCGCGATTGACCAATCGTCCTGCAATAAGGATTTCTCCTGCGTGAACGGGTTCTGCCCTTCGTTCCTCACGCTGGAGGGTGCCAAGGTCCGCAAAGACCCGACAACCGAACTTGCCATTCCCGACTTACCGATGCCTGAACTGCCCAAGATTAACGGCACGCATAACGTCGTCATCACCGGCGTCGGCGGCACCGGCGTTGTCACCATCGGTGCGCTCTTGGCACAGGCTGCGCAATTGGACGGAAAGGGTGCGGGTATGATGGAAATGGCGGGCCTCGCCCAGAAGGGCGGCGCGGTTCATATCCATTGCCGTCTGGCGGAGCGCCCCGAAGACATCAGCGCGATCCGCGTCGCGACAGGTGAAGCACATGCATTGATTGGTGGTGATCTGGTGGTTTCGGCTGGGCATAAGACCCTGGGCCTGACCCGTGCAGGTCGCACCGGGGCTGTGGTCAACTCGCACCAGATCATCACTGGCGATTTCACCCGCGATACTGAGTTTCAGATGCCTTACGATCGCTTGAGCCTCGCGCTTGAAGCGCGGCTGAAGGACGATGTGGCAATGTTTGATGCGTCCGATCTGGCGAAGGCCGCTTTGGGCGACTCGATCTTTTCCAACATGATGATCTTTGGTGCGGCTTGGCAGCGTGGACTGCTGCCGCTGACATTGGAGAGCCTGCACGAAGCAATCCGCATGAATGGTGCGGCAGTTGAGCGTAATAGGCGCGCCTTTGAGATTGGCCGTTGGGCCGTTCTCTACCCGGAAGATGCCAAAGCGGTGAGCCAGCCCGATAAGGTGGTGGAGCTACCCAAATCACTGAACGACAAAATCGCTTTCCGCGAAAACCATTTGACTGAGTATCAGGGCAAAGGTCTTGCAAATCGCTATGCCAAGATGCTCGACGGGATTGAGGACCGAGACGTTAAAGCGGCTGTCGCTTTGGGTTATCACAAGCTGTTGAGCTACAAGGACGAATACGAAGTCGCCCGGCTGCTCATCACCAGCCGTGACAAAGCGCGGGCCGAGTTTGACGGTGATTTCAAAATGACCTTCCACATGGCGCCGCCGCTGATCTCGAAGATGGGGCCGAACGGTCGTCCTCAGAAGCGTGAGTTCGGCCAGTGGCTCGAAGGGCCGTTGCGGGTAATGGCCAAGTTCAAGGGGCTGCGCGGCACGCCGCTCGATCCTTTCGGCTATACCGCCGAGCGCAAGATGGAGCGTGCGTTAATCAAGCAGTATGAGGCCGATATGGCCGAGGTGCTGCCAAAGCTGACCGATCAGACCCGCGATGCCATCGTAGCGCTGGCCGAATTACCGTTGCAGATCCGCGGCTTCGGTCCGGTGAAGCAGGCGAATGAGGCAAAGGCCGCGAAGCGCCGTGAGGAACTGCTGGCGGTGATCCGCGCGGGCGGCACCGCCACGGCCAAGGCGGCTGAGTAATACCGCTGTTACATTTCCGTTTTAAGGAATGCTGCAATACGATCCTGAGGCCGAAATGTGACCCACGCCCGTGACATAAGCTATGCCCATTCCGCCCGAACCCGGGGCGGGAGGGCGCTCATTCGATTGATGGAAAATACGACCGGACGCGTTTCTCTGCTGAAACGAGCCGAGGGCTATGAAGACGATCTCGCCGCGGGGCTGGGGTTCTTTGATGCCATGGTGCGGCGTTGTGGTTTGACCCTCGACGTGATGCGGGGCGCATTGTCGGATATCCCGGCGCGGGGGCCGGTCATACTGATCGCCAATCACCCCTACGGCATTCTGGACGGGCTGATGCTGGGGCATATCCTCAGCCGGACGCGCGGTGATTTTCGGATCATGGCCAATGCGGTGTTCAGTCAAGCGCCGGATCTGGCCCATCACCTCTTGCCAATCAGTTTTGCCGAAGATCGCGCCGCACTGGCTTTGAACCTCGCCACACGCCGGACCGCGTTAGATTATCTGGCGCAGGGCGGGGCAATTGGCATCTTTCCTGGCGGCACGGTTAGCACGGCGGCAAAACCCTTTTCCCAGCCAATGGATCCGGGTTGGCGTAGTTTCACCGCACGGATGATCGCCAAATCTAACGCCACGGTCGTGCCGACCTACTTTGACGGCCACACTAGCCGACTGTTCCAAATCGCCAGCCATCTGCACGCCAATCTGCGCATGGGCTTGCTGATTAAGGAGTTCCGCGCCCGTGTCGATACCCCCGTGCGCGTGGCCATCGGCGACCCGATCCCGCGCGCTGCACTTGACCCGCTTGCGGGGGACGCAAAAGCGATGATGGATTTCCTGCGCAAAGCCACCTATGAGTTGTCACCAAAGCCGGGCCAGTATCAGGGTCTCGGTTACGAGTTTGAGGAACGGCATAGAGCCGACAGGTGACGACAGACCATGGCAGTTGGTATTTTCGATTCGGGGCTGGGCGGGCTGACCGTCTGGAACAAGGTGCAAGAACGGCTTCCGGAGGTAGATTTTGTCTATCTCGCTGACAGCACTCATGCGCCCTACGGCGTGCGCAATGCGGATGATATCTATGATCTGACCTGTGCCGCCGTACAGCGGCTGTTTGATGCGGGCTGCGATCTGGTGATCCTTGCCTGTAACACTGCCTCGGCCGCTGCGCTGCGCCGGATGCAAGAGGGCTGGATCCCGCGTGACAAACGGGTGCTGGGCGTCTTTGTGCCGCTGATCGAGGCGATGACCGAACGCCAATGGGGCGACAATTCCCCGCCGCGCGAAGTGGCCGTGAACCATGTGGCGCTTTTCGCCACGCCCGCGACGGTGGCAAGCCGCGCGTTTCAACGCGAACTGTCCTTCCGCGCGATCGGTGTGGATGTCGAGGCGCAGGCCTGCGGCGGGGTGGTCGATGCCATCGAAGAAGGTGACATGATCCTTGCCGAGGCGTTGGTGCGCAGCCATGTCGACGCGCTGAAGCGCAAGATGCCCGATCCAGATGCGGCAATCTTGGGCTGTACCCATTACCCGCTGATGCAAGAGGCCTTTCAGGCGGCTTTGGGGGCCAAGGTAAAGGTGTTTAGCCAAGCCGAATTGGTCGCGGAGTCGCTTGCTGACTATCTTGTACGGCACCCCAATATGATGGGCAGTGGCGAGGCGGCCCTTCTGACCACCGGTGATCCCGCCCGCGTAAGCGACCGCGCGACGCAGTTCCTGCGACGACAGATCACATTCACCGCCGCCTGAATTCCAATTACATTTCGTTCCGAACAAGGGGACAGACCATGACCCAGAACATCGCCATTCTTGGCGCCTCCGGCTATACCGGGGCAGAACTCATCCGGCTGATTGCTGGCCATTCTTCGATGAAGATCACCGCTTTGGGGGCGAACTCCAAGGCGGGACAGACCATGGCGGAGGTCTTTCCGCATCTGCGCCATCTTGATCTGCCCACATTGGTCACGATCGAAGAAATCGACTTTTCCCAGATTGATCTGTGTTTCTGCGCGCTGCCGCATAAGACCAGCCAAGAGGTCATCGCGGCACTGCCCAAAGATCTAAAGATCGTCGACCTTTCCGCCGATTTCCGCCTGCGCGACCCCGAGGATTATGCCAAATGGTACGGCAACAAACACGCGGCTGTCGATGTGCAGAAAGAGGCGGTGTATGGGCTCACCGAATTCTACCGCGCGGAAATCGCCGCCGCGCGTCTGGTGGCGGGGACGGGCTGCAACGCGGCCACGGGGCAATTTGCCCTGCGTCCACTTATCGCCGCGGGGGTGATTGATCTGGACGATATCATCCTCGACCTGAAATGCGCGGTCTCGGGCGCAGGGCGCTCGTTGAAAGAGAACCTGCTGCATGCGGAATTGAGCGAGGGCTATCACGCCTATGCGCTTGGCAGCACGCACCGCCATTTGGGGGAGTTCGATCAGGAATTCTCGGCCATTGCCGGGCGGCCCGTGCAGGTGCAATTCACCCCGCATCTCGTGCCTGCGAACCGTGGTATCTTGGCCACCTGCTATGTCAAAGGGGATGCACAGATCATCCATGAGACGATGCAGAAAGCCTATGCAGATGAGCCTTTTATCGAGGTGCTGCCCTTCGGCGAAGCGCCCAGCACCCGGCACATTCGCGGCTCGAACTTCTGCCATATCGGCGTGGTCGCTGACCGTCAGACCGGGCGGGCGACGGTGGTCGCGGCGCTCGATAACCTGACCAAAGGCTCCAGTGGGCAGGCGTTGCAGAACGCGAATCTGATGCTGGGTCTGCCGGAAACCGAGGGGCTGATGATGGCCCCGCTCTTCCCATGAAGAGCCTCAAGAAACAGCGCCGGATCCAGATTATCGCGGTGGCGGCGGTGGCCTTGGTGCTGTCCACCGCCTTGATCGGCTATGCCCTGCGCGACGGGATCAACTATTTCCGCGCGCCGAGCCAAGTGATTGCCGAACCGCCCGGCCCGGCAGAGGTGTTTCGCATCGGCGGGTTGGTCGAAGAAGGGTCGCTGAAACGCGGGCAGGGCGAGGCGATTCGCTTTGCCGTGACCGATGGTGGGGCGACAGTGCCAGTTGTTTTCACAGGCGTTTTGCCGGATCTCTTTGAAGAGAACCAAGGCATGGTCGGCACCGGGCGTTATGTCGACGGGGTTTTTGAGGCCTCTGAAATCCTTGCGAAACATGACGAAACCTACATGCCTAAGGAAGTGACGGACGCGCTGAAAGAGCAGGGCGTTTACCGCGAGCCAGAAGGCTGACACGCGCAACGCGCGGAGGCATGAACCTGCGTTAACCCATCCGGCCGAGCCTGTTTACACCCAAGACAGGAGAGCCCGCGATGCAGACTGTTCGAGAGATCGCCAGCGCCATCGTCGCCCGAGAGGGCGGCTTTGTGAATGACCCCGATGACCCCGGCGGGGCGACGAAATTCGGGGTGACGATCCATACCATGCGCCGATTGGGGCTGGACCTGACCGGCGATGGGGCGGTCAATGTGGCCGACGTACGCCGCCTTAGCCGCGCGCAGGCGGTGGATATCTTTGTCAGACATTACTTCAACGCTCCGCGCATCGCGGAATTGCCCGGGCCGTTGCAGCCGAGCGTTTTTGACATGTATGTCAATGCGGGCAGCAGTGCGGTGAAGATCCTGCAAAGCTTGCTGCGCGAGATGGGGCAGGAGATCGCGGTTGACGGGGCCATCGGGCCGCAAACGATCCGCGCCGCCCAAGCCGCATGGCAGGCCGCACCCGATCATCTGGTCGACGCCTACGGCATCGCGCGGCGCAACTACTACTTTCGTCTCGCCGACCGTCGCCCCGCCAGCCGCAAATACGCGCGCAGCCGGGCAGGCGGCAAGGGCGGCTGGATTCGCCGCGCGGAGGAATTCATCGCGCCGCGGTATCACATGAGCGACGCCGATTTCGAACGGAGGGTGGCACAATGGGGCTAATCGAACGAATCTTCACGACCGTCTTCGGCGGCGAGCGGAACGTCATCCGCGACACGGTCGAAGTGTTTCGCGAAAATGCCGAGGCCGGGGCGCAGCGCGCCCATACGGTGCAGGGCCAAGCGATGGCGCAATATGGGGCGGAATTCGCCCAAGCGCGGCAGGTTGGCTTTGACCGCTTCATGGATGGGGTCAACCGGCTGCCGCGCCCGATGCTGGCGCTCGGCACCCTCGGCCTTTTCGTCACCGCCATGGTCAATCCGCTGTGGTTCGCCGAACGGATGCAGGGGATTGCCTTGGTGCCCGAACCGCTTTGGTGGTTGTTGGGGGTAATCGTCTCTTTCTATTTTGGTGCGCGGCAGCAGGTGAAATCGCAAGAGTTTCAGCGTGCGATCGTCGGCACCATCGCACGGGTGCCGCAGGTGGTCGAGAATATCGAAGCCTTGCGCGAGATGCGCGCTGACAGCCCCCAGGCGGCCGACACCGGTGCCGACAGCCGTCTGGCCCTCGCCGCGGTAGAACCTTCAGGCAATCCGGCCTTAGACGCATGGCGCCGGAGCCGCGCCTGACTGCGACCGATTGACCATATTTCACGTTTGATTTGCCATGGCTTAGGGAGCGCACGCCCCCTATAGTCCGGCCCATGATTACAGAGCTTGGACATTTCGCGCTGGTGCTCGCCTTTGGCGTGGCGCTGGTACAGATGGTGGTGCCGATGTGGGGCGCTTGGCGGGGCCGCGCGGGCTGGATGGCAGTGGCCGAACCGGCGGCGGCGGCGCAGTTTATCCTGATTGCACTGTCTTTTGGCGCACTGATGTGGGCCTTCATCACCTCGGATTTCAGCCTGCAATTGGTGGTGGCCAACAGCCATTCCGCCAAGCCGATGCTCTATAAAATCAGCGGTACATGGGGCAACCACGAAGGCTCTATGTTGCTTTGGGTGCTGATCGTGGCGCTCTTCGGGGCGATGGCTGCGTGGTTTGGCGGCAATCTGCCGCCGCGGTTGCGCGCGCGGGTGCTGTCGGTGCAGGCGGCGATTGGCGTGGCCTTTCTGGCTTTTATCCTCTTCACCTCCAACCCGTTCCTGCGCATGGACACGCCGCCCTTTGACGGCCAAGACCTGAACCCGCTGCTGCAAGACCCGGGCTTAGCCTTTCATCCACCATTCCTCTATCTCGGCTATGTTGGCCTCAGCATGGCGTTCAGCTTTGCCGTGGCAGCGCTGATCGAAGGGCGCGTTGATGCGGCTTGGGGTCGCTGGGTGCGGCCTTGGACGCTGGCGGCTTGGGTCTTTCTGACCATCGGCATCGCGCTTGGGTCTTGGTGGGCCTATTATGAGCTTGGCTGGGGCGGTTTCTGGTTCTGGGATCCGGTTGAGAACGCTTCATTTATGCCGTGGCTCTTGGCGGCGGCTCTGTTGCATTCTGCTATCGTTGTGGAAAAGCGCGAGAGTTTGAAGAGCTGGACCATCCTTTTGGCGATCTTGGCCTTTGGGTTCTCGCTGATTGGGACGTTTATCGTGCGCTCCGGCCTGCTGACTTCCGTCCATGCCTTTGCCAATGACCCCGAGCGCGGGGTCTTTATTCTGGCCATTCTGGGCTTCTTCACCGGCGGGGCACTGGTGCTCTACTCGCTCCGCGCCTCCGCGCTTGAGGCCAAGGGCGTTTTTGGCCTGCTGAGCCGTGAGACAGCCCTCGTGGTGAACAACCTGCTGCTCGCGGTGGCTTGTTTCGTGGTCTTTGTTGGCACAATGTGGCCGCTGGTGGCCGAGATGTTCCTTGATCGCAAACTCAGCGTCGGGCCGCCGTTCTTTAACGCCGCGTTTACGCCTTTCATGGTAGCGCTTGGGCTGATCCTTCCTATTGGCTCTGCTATGCCGTGGAAACGGGCCAAGATTATGCGTGCAATCTATCCGCTGCGCTATGTATTTGTGCTGGCGTTGGCGCTTGGGGGGCTGGCCTTTGCAATGCAATCTGGGCGGGGGCTGCTGGGGCCTGTGGGCATGTTCCTCGGCGCTTGGTTGATCATGGGCACGGTGGTTGATGTGATGCAACGTCTTGGCCGCGGGCCGGGCAAACTCGCACGCCTGCGTCGATTGCCGCGTGCTGATTGGGGCAAGGCCGCCGCACATGGGGGGCTGGGCATTACTATGGCCGGAATCGCGGGGCTGATGGCTTGGGCCGTGGATGACATCCGCGTGGCCCAAATCGACGAACCTTTCGAGGTGGGCAGCTATACGCTGACCCTGCACGATGTGAGTGAGGAGCGCGGACCGAACTATTTGACCACTATCGCCACCCTCTCGCTCGCGCAGGACGGCAAGGCAATTGCCACGCTTCAGCCAGAGAAACGTTTTTACCCCGTCGCCCAAATGCCCACGACCGAAGCGGCGATTGACTATAACCTCGCGCGCGATGTCTATGTGGTGATCGGCGACGCGCAGGACGGCGGCGGTTGGGCCGTGCGGACCTATATCAAGCCGATGACCAATTGGATTTGGATCGGCTGTGCGCTGATGGCCCTTGGCGGGGCTTTGAGCCTAAGCGATCGACGTTTCCGTGTTGCGGCTGGCGCACGCAAGCAACCTGCGGGAGTGCCTGCGGAATGAAGCGTTTGCTGTTGATCCTGACCCTGTTGGCAAGCCCGCTTTGGGCGGTACAGCCCGACGAGGTGCTGGACGATCCCGCCTTGGAAGCCCGCGCGCGGGAGTTAAGCCAAGGACTGAGATGCCTAGTCTGCCGAAACGAGAGCATTGATGAAAGCAACGCAAGCCTTGCCCGCGACCTGCGCATTCTTCTGCGGGAACGGCTGGTAGCGGGTGACAGCAACGAAGAGGCCGTTGATTTCATCGTGTCGCGATATGGGGAATATGTACTTTTGAGCCCCCGCGCCACAGGGGCAAATTGGCTGCTTTGGGGGGCAGGGCCGCTGATGCTCTTGTTGGCCGGGGGGCTGGGAGCCGTCTATCTGCGCGGTCGTGCGCGCGGCAAAACCGCGAGCGAAGCGCCACTTTCACCCGAAGAAGAAGCCCGCCTGCGCGACATTCTCGACGGCTGACGCCCGGTTGTACTGGCAGTGGCACCTTCCTTTGATATGCTGCGGTCAAGCAATTGAGGATACCAAGATGGACTATGAAACGATCACCTATGCGCTGACCGATGGTGTTGCGCTGATCACGCTGAACCGTGCTGACAAGATGAACGCGCTGACTACGCAGATGCGGGCTGAGTTGACCCATGCGGTGACCGAGGGTGGGCGTGAAGGGCGCGTGGTGGTCCTTACCGGAGCCGGGCGGGCCTTTTGTTCGGGGCAGGATCTGGCAGATCGAGCAGGCGGCGTGGCTGACCTAGAAAAAACTCTGCGCGAAGAATATGCGCCTCTGCTACGGGCCATCATTGATTGCCCCGTGCCAACGATTGCCGCTGTGAATGGCCCAGCCGCAGGGGCAGGCGCGAATATCGCGCTGGCGGCAGACGTCGTATTCGCCAGTGAGAGCGCTTATTTCATGCAGGCATTTATCCGTATTGGCCTGATCCCTGACGCGGGCGGCACCTATGCGCTGCCACGGCAGATGGGCATGGCCAAAGCCATGGGGGCCGCGCTTTTTGCCGATAAGATCACCGCGCAGCAGGCTGATGACTGGGGTATGATTTGGCAGGCGGTGCCGGATGCGGACTTTGATGCCCATTGGCGGGGCAAGGCAGCTCAATTGGCCGCCGGGCCAACAGCAGCCTATGCCGAAGCGAAAAAAGCAATCCGCGCTTCTTGGGACAATGGCTTGGAAGATCAGCTGTCGTTAGAGGCCGAAGCGCAGGGGCGTTGTGGTAAATCGCATGATTTCGCTGAAGGTGTCGCGGCCTTTACCCAGAAACGCAACCCAAAGTTTGAAGGTCGGTAACCACTAGCGCGAACGTTCGACCAAAAGGACATCATCAGCCGAGGGCGCCGGGCCACTGGCCCGCGCCACCACCGCCACGGCGACCCCATCCGCAAGCACCGTATGAACCGAGTTCGAGACCCGCGCTATGGTGATCTGTGGCGGGGTCTGACCCTTATCATAGACCACCGCGATCTGATCACAGTCATGCAGCGTGTCGGGCACCAGCGCGCCTTGCGGGCCGGGTACATCACTGGCCTTTGTCTGCGTCAGCCCGGTGGCGCAGTCCCAGCGAAGGCCTTTGGTCCGATCTGATGCGGTCATCGCGCGTTCCTTCGTCACGGCGTGCTGTAAAGCAGCCATAAACTTTCAATAATTCCGAGTGGGATCACGCCGAGATGCGGGAGCCCAGACTGTCCGAGGCACCGCCGCCATCACGCCTTTCCCACCCCGAAAAGACGTCTTGGTATCAAGCTAACTTTGATGTGGAAATCCCGTCAAGCACCTGGGGGCTATTGTCACGCGGCGAGAAACAGTGCCGCAATTTGGCCGTATTTATCGCTCCGGTGTTTCGAAACTGGCAAAGCACTTGGAAACATTAACTGATTTTCAGACCCATTGCCGACAGGCCACAAAAACACCCGGAACGGGTCGATTCGGAAAAGCCCTATCAGCGGAGAAGGCTGGCCTGCGATTGTTGCCCCAAGGTCAACAACGCCGGGTCCTGCGATATATTGAAAAGCAGTTCTAAATGCGAAACGCCCCGGAGGTCCGGGGCGTCTGTAAGTCTTGAAATGTGCAGTTCAGCGGTTTTCGATGTCGACGTAATCGCGTTTATCTTCGCCGAGATACAGCTGGCGCGGGCGTCCAATTTTAAGCTGCGGGTCACTGATCTGTTCTTTCCACTGCGAGATCCAACCAACCGTCCGTGCAAGGGCGAAGATGGGCGTGAACATCGATGTGGGGAAGCCCATAGCTTCGAGAATGATGCCGGAGTAGAAGTCGACGTTCGGGAAAAGCTTCTTCTCCGCGAAATACGGATCTTCCAACGCCGCTTTTTCCAGTTCTTTGGCGACCTGAAGGATTGGGTTGTTCTCCACCCCCATCAGTTCCAGAACTTCGTCGGCGCTTTCCTTCATCACGGTCGCGCGCGGGTCGTGGTTTTTGTAAACGCGGTGGCCAAAGCCCATCAGACGGAACGGATCGTTCTTGTCTTTGGCACGGGCGATGAACTCAGGAATGCGATCGGGCGTGCCGATTTCTTTCAGCATCTCGAGGCAGGCTTGGTTTGCACCACCATGCGCCGGACCCCAGAGGCAGGCGATGCCAGCAGCGATACAAGCGAAGGGGTTGGCGCCCGAAGAAGACGCCAAACGCACCGTGGAAGTGGAGGCGTTCTGCTCGTGATCCGCGTGGAGGGTAAAGATGCGGTCCATGGCGCGGCTGAGGATCGGGTTTACCTCATGATCTTCTGCCGGAACGGCAAAGCACATGCGCAAGAAGTTCGACGCATAGTCCAGATCATTACGCGGATACACGAACGGCTGACCGATAGTGTATTTATAGGCCATTGCCGCGATTGTTGGCATCTTGGCAATCAGACGGATCGTGGCGACTTCGCGCTGGTGCTCATCGTTGATGTCGGTGCTGTCGTGATAGAAAGCCGACATTGCGCCGACCACACCGACCATGATCGCCATTGGGTGCGCATCGCGGCGGAAACCACGGAAGAAATTCATCATCTGTTCGTGCAGCATGGTGTGGTTGGTCACCAAGCATTCGAACTCTTCCAAGGCTTTGGGGCCGGGCAGCTCACCGTATAGCAGCAGGTAGCATACTTCGAGGTAGTGCGATTTGCTCGCCAGTTGCTCAATCGGATAGCCACGATGCAGCAGCACGCCTTTGTCACCGTCGATGAAAGTAATCGTGCTGTCGCAGGCCGCGGTCGAAGTGAACCCCGGATCATAGGTAAAGACACCCGCCTGCGCATAGAGCTTGCGAATATCGACAACATCGGGGCCGTCGGTGGGGCTGTGAATCGGTAGATCGTAGCTCTGATCGCCGATCGTCAGCGTTGCGGTTTTATTGTTATTGGTCATTAAATCCCTTCCCGAATGTAGGCTGCGGAGATGTGCTCCGCCGTCTGGGTCTAGCCCCAAATGGGGTTGTCCCGTTCAGTTATAACCAGTCGCCCAAAGAAGTGGTGAACCAAAACTTAGGCCGCGGCGTCTGTCAGTCGGGCAAGGGTTTCATCGCGCCCCAGCACCAACATCATGTCAAAAACCGATGGGGTGACTGCCCTGCCAGCCAAAGCCGCCCGAAGGGGCCCCGCCAGCTTGCCGAATTTGGTGTCATGCGCGGCAGCAAAACCATTCAGTACCTCCTCCAGCGTTTCCTTGTTCCAGCTAGCATTTTGCAATTGCGGCGTCAATTCCGACAGTATGCCACGGGATACCGTATCAAGATTCTTTGCGGCCTTCTCATCCGGGGTGATCGGGCGTTCAGCGAGAACAAAAGCTGCTTTTTCAAGGAGTTCAGGAAATGTCTTCGCGCGATCTTTGAGGCAGTACATCGCCCGCTCCAAACCCTCGGCCTGGGGTGCCGTAAGGGCAGGTAGGCCAGCGGCCTCCAGATAGGCTTCGACTTCGCGCCGCAGCGCAGCATCATCGGCCTGCGCGATATGCTGCCCGCAAAGGTTTTCCAGCTTTTTCAGGTCAAACTGCGCGGGGCTTTTGCGGATACCGTCCAGATCGAACCACTCCTGCGCCTGTGCGTCGGTAAAGAATTCGTCATCCCCATGGCTCCACCCCAGCCGTGCGAGATAATTGCGCATGCCGGCGGCCGGGTAGCCCATCACCTGATATTCCTGCGCGCCCAAGGCTCCGTGACGTTTCGACAGTTTCTTGCCATCCGCGCCGTGGATCAGCGGGATATGCGCCCAAACCGGCACGTCCCAGCCCATCGCCTCATAGATCATCATCTGGCGGGCGGCATTGTTGAGGTGGTCATCGCCGCGCACCACATGGGTCACGCCCATGTCGTGATCGTCCACCACCACGGCGAGCATATAAACCGGTGTGCCGTCCGAGCGCAGCAGGATCATATCGTCGAGCTGGTCGTTGCGGATGGTGACATCCCCCTGAACCTGATCGCGGATCACGGTAGTACCTTCCAGCGGTGCCTTGATTCGGATCACATAGGGCGCGTCAGGGTGGCTGGCCGGATCGGCGTCGCGCCAAGGGGAGCGGTAAAGCGTGCTGCGTCCCTCTGCCTTGGCTGCTTCGCGGAAGGCGGTGATTTCGTCTTGAGAAGCGAAGCACTTGAAGGCTTTGCCTGCCGCAAGCAGTTCGTTCGCCACTTCGGCGTGGCGGGGGGCGTTCTCGAACTGGCTGACGATCTCGCCGTCGTGGTCCAAACCCAGCCATGCCATGCCTTTGAGAATCGCTTCGGTCGCTTCGGGGGTGGAGCGCGCACGGTCGGTGTCTTCGATCCGCAGCAGGAATTTGCCGCCCCGGCCGCGCGCATAGAGCCAGTTAAACAAGGCGGTACGCGCCCCGCCGATGTGCAGGAACCCGGTGGGAGAAGGGGCGAAACGGGTTACTACGGGGGCGTTCATGGCGGGAGGCCTTTCGGTCAGAGATATGGCGTTTGGAGGGTGTTTACCATTTGGTAACCACCCCGGTCCTAGGATTTGATGTCTGTCTACCCAGTGCGATCCGCGGGGGCAAGCATGGGCCTTTTGAACCACTTCAGCGCCATCATGCGCCATCAGCGGGGGCATCTGTTTGGCTGGGTTCCGGTCTGCCTTGCGATGGGAATTGGGTGGTTCTTTTCTTTACCGGTGGAACCTTCTTTGCCGGTCCTTTGGGGAGTGGCGCTCGCCGTCGCAGGGCTGGGAGGTATCGCACGGGCGTTGCCTGAAAGTGTCTCGCCCTTTGCAATTGCTGTGGCTTTGATCCTTCTCGGCCTGCTTCTTGCTGCCTTTCGCGCACATTCCATGACGGCCCCGGTGCTCGGCTGGCGCTATTACGGGGCCGTCGAAGGGCGGGTCGTTGCCTTGGACCGAAGCCAATCTGATGCGCCCCGCGTTACCCTTGATCAGGTTCGGCTGGACCGTGTGCCGCCCACACTGACCCCAACGAGGGTACGGGTGTCATTGCATTCCAAAACCCCCGGCTCCATCCAACCTACACCCGGCATGCGGGTGATGACGACGGCTCATTTATCCCCCCCCGCCGGCCCGGTAGAACCGGGTGGCTTCGACTTCCAGCGTCATGCGTGGTTTGCCGGATTGGGCGCGGTCGGCTACACACGGGTGCCCCTTTTGGGCATTGCCCCGCCGATCGGGGGGGAGGCTGCTCTGGTATTGTTTCGCCTTCGCATGAATGCGTCAGCCCGTGTGCGACAGCATCTGCCCGGCGACGTCGGCGGTTTCGCGGCAGCCATCACCACTGGCGATCGCAGCGCCATCTCTCAGGAAGCACTGCAAGACCTGCGCAGCAGTAATCTCGCACATTTACTGGCAATCTCTGGGTTGCATATGGGCCTGCTCAGCGCGGTTGTCTTTGGCGCGATGCGTTTGATGCTGGCCTTACACCCGGTCACGGCGACCCGCTGGCCCAGCCACAGCATTGCTGCTGGCGCGGCGCTAATCGCCGCCACCGGTTACCTTGCGCTGTCCGGCGGCAATGTCGCGACCGAGCGTGCCTATGTCATGTGCACGGTTGCCTTATGTGCGCTGATGACTGGCCGTCGTGCCATTTCGCTTCGTGCAGTAGCTGTGGCGGGGATCATCGTCTTGGCTTTGCGCCCCGAAGCCCTCACGGGGCCGGGGTTTCAGATGTCATTCGCGGCAACGACGGCGCTTGTCGCAGTCTTCGGTTGGATGCGTGATTTTGACGGTACTGTGATCTCGCAACGCTTACGCCCGGTCGTGGCGGTGGTGATTTCTTCTGCTGTCGCCGGGTTCGCGACGGCACCAATTTCCGCCGCCCATTTCAACACGGTCGCGCATTACGGGCTGATCGCCAACCTACTGTCGGTTCCGCTCATGGGGGTATTGGTGATCCCAGCGGCCGTATTGGCCGCCATGTTGGCTCCCCTTGGCATGGAAGGGCTCCCACTTTGGGCCATGGGGCTTGGCCTGCGCTGGATCCTCGCCGTCTCAGAAGCGGTCTCAGGCCTAGCTGGCGCACGTAGTTTCGTACCGGGGCCGGGGGGCTGGGTACTGCCGTTGTTGGCGCTCGGATTTCTATGGTTGCTGCTGTGGCAAGGGCGCTTGCGGTGGCTTGGATGCCCCGCGATGGTGCTTGCCCTTACGCTTTGGCATGGAGTGGTCCGGCCTGACATACTGGTCGCCGATACCGGCACGCTTGTAGGGGTTATGACCTCAAAGGGCAGAGCGCTTAGTAAAGAAAAGGGCGCAGGGTTCATCGCCCGAAATTGGTTGGAAAACGATGGCGATGGCGTTGACCAAGCCGTCGCCGCCACACGCTGGAAAGATATTGATGCGAGCATCATTCACCTTTCGGGAAAGCGGGCGGCTGCAGCATTCAGCGGCTGTCGCCTCGGTGACATCGTCATCGCTTCGGCCGAAGTGGATGCAGCCCAGCAATGGGGCTGCCCGGTCTTTGATCCCAGCCGCCTGCGGGAAACAGGTGCTCTCGCGCTCAGAAAGTCGCCCGAGGGCTGGCAGATCACCACGGCAAGAGAATACGCTGGAGCGCGAATGTGGAATACCAAGCCAAAGCGACGGGCAGGGCGTCAGTAGGTTCGGATCAACCCAACAAGTCGCCCTTGAACCTTCACTTTGTCAGAAGGCAGTACACGTGTTTCGTAAGCGGCATTCGCGGCTTCCAAAGCGACCGATGAGCCCTGCCTCCGGAACCGTTTTAGCGTTGCCTCCTGATCCTCTACCAATGCGACCACGATATCACCGTTGTCGGCGACGGAGGTTTCACGGATCACCACGATGTCACCATCATTAATCCCGGCGTCAATCATCGAGTCGCCGCGCACTTCAAGTGCGTAATGCTCCGCTTGACCTGCGATCATACCGCCGGGCACAGTGACGCTGTGAGAGACTTGCGAGATCGCCTCTATCGGAACACCGGCAGCAATCCGGCCCATAACCGGTACGTCAAAGGCATGATGCGCCGTGACCGGTTGTGCAGCGGCGGGCGGTGGGCTGTCAGGGCGGTCCCCATCAATCACGCGGGGGGCAAAACCCGGGGCACCGCCAAGGCTCTCGGGCAGCTTAACAACTTCGATAGCGCGCGCACGGTGGGCAAGTCGGCGAATAAAACCGCGTTCTTCCAACGCCGTAATCAAACGGTGGATGCCTGATTTTGACCGCAGATCGAGTGCCAGTTTCATTTCATCAAAGCTCGGCGGCACTCCGTCACGTTGCACGCGCTGATGAATGAAAGACAGCAAATCGAGTTGTTTTTTGGTCAGCATCACACGGCCCCCGCACATTTTCCTTTGTTTTGTTCTAGGGATGTTCTCGTTTTGTGTCAACCTTAGGTTGGCGCTAAATCACAAGGTACTGCTGCATATCGCCAATATTTTGCGCCGGATCGCGAGGCGGGCGGATCATCAAAGCGTCTGCCTGCGCAAGGACGGAAAGAAGCGAAGAATCTTGTCGGTCATCTGGGTAAAGCGCACCGTCCCGAAGGGTTGCACGCATGTAGTGGGCGCGCGGCCCATTCGCATTTATTTCGCGCCCAAGCGGTGCGCTCCGTATAGGTGCGTAGACCTCAGTCAATCCTAACATGCGACGCAGCATTGGTAACACGAAGACTACGCCGCAAACCATTGCAGATACAGGGTTTCCGGGAAGGCCAACCATCGCTGTGCTGTTGATACGTCCCGCCATCAAAGGTTTGCCGGGACGCATCGCGACTTTGTAGAAAGCTTGTTCCATCCCTAGTTCGGCGGCGACTGGGCCGATAAGGTCGTGGTCACCCACCGACGCGCCGCCTATGGTCACAATCAGATCCGCATCCCGGGCTAATGCAAATGCCTGTTTCAATGAGGCGACGGTATCCCGTGCAATGGGGAGCATGCGCACTTCGGCCCCCGCATCCTCAATCATAGCCGAAAGGCCGTAGCTGTTGGAGGCGATGATTTGATCAGGGCCGGGAGCTTCGCCCGGTTGGACTAACTCGTCCCCAGTGGCAAGGATCGCGATGATCGGTTTGCGGGTTACTGGTACATTCGCGATGTTCATCGCGGCGAGCAGGGCGATATCTGCGGGCCGCAGGATACGCGAGGCGCTCAGTTGCTCGCCCATGGTGAAATCACCACCGGCTGGGCGAATATTGTCTTTGGTATCAACCCGGTGGCCCAGAGTGATAAGGTTGCCGCGGCGGGTTACGTCCTCTTGGATAACGACAAAATCAGCACCTTCCGGCACGGGTGCCCCGGTGAAGATGCGTACGGCTTGACCCGCGCGCAGCGTGCCTGCGTATCCATGCCCCGCCGCGGCTTCGCCGACGACTTTAAACATCGCATCGGGTTCAACCTCGGCCCGTCTCAGGGCGTAACCGTCCATCGAAGAAGCGGCGAAAGGGGGCTGGCTGCGCTGTGCTGTCACGGGGTGCGCCAGAACACGCCCATTGGCGGCGCGTAGGGCAACGTTTTCGGTATCTAGCGGTTCAACGAGGTTCAGAACGGCTTCTAGCGCCTCTTCGACGCCAATCATGTCGCCTCGTAACGGCCTGATTTACCGCCTTCTTTCAAAACGACGCGTGTGCCGCCAATCTCCATCGCCTTATCCACGGCTTTGGCCATGTCATAGACGGTTAGGGCGGTAACGGAGGCCGCGGTGAGAGCTTCCATCTCTACCCCGGTTTGGCCGGTGGTCTTAACGGTGGCAACGATGCGGACCCCGGGAAGGCTTGCGTCGGGGGTAAGCTCAACACTGACCTTGGTAATCGGCAGCGGATGGCAAAGGGGGATCAGATCAGCGGTCCTTTTGGCCGCCATGATCCCGGCAAGCCGAGCAACGCCCAGCACATCGCCCTTCTTTGCCCTTCCTTCACTAATGATATCAAAGGTGTCAGCGGCCATCTTGATGTAGCTCTCAGCTTTGGCGACACGTGATGTGACGGCCTTGTCCGACACATCGACCATATGCGCGTCACCTTCAGCGTCAAAATGGGTCAGCGCCATCACATACCTCCGGGGACGAGCGGGCTCGCCAACAGATCGCGAGTGGCCTGTTCGACATCTTCCTGCCGCATGAGGCTTTCGCCAATCAGGAAGCAGCGCGCGCCGTAAATCGCCATATCAGCGAGGTCGGCGGGGGTGTAGAGGCCAGATTCGCAGACCAGCATCCGATCGGGTGGGACGGCTTCTGAAAGTTCGCGCGTTACATCAAGAGAGGTCTCGAAGGTATTGAGATTGCGGTTATTAATGCCAATCATTCGGCTGGTCAGTTTTTCGGCGCGTTTAAGCTCGGCGGCGTCGTGGACTTCGATCAACGCGTCCATTCCCCAATCTTGGGCAGCCTGTTCCAGTTCTGCGGCCTGGGCATCAGATACGGATGCCATGATGATCAAAATACAGTCTGCGCCAAGGCTCCGCGCTTCGGCGACCTGATAGGGGTCATAAAGGAAATCTTTGCGCAGCACCGGCAGATCGCAGGCTGCGCGGGCATCGACCAAGAACTCTTTCGCGCCTTGGAAACTCGGCGTGTCGGTCAAAACAGAGAGGCAGGTCGCGCCGCCTGCGGCATAGGCGCGGGCGAGGGCGGCGGGTTCGAAATCTTCGCGGATCAAGCCTTTGGACGGGCTGGCTTTCTTGATCTCGGCGATCAGGCCATAGCCTTCGCGGGAGGCTTCGTGCAAGCGTTGTGCGAAGGGGCGCACGGGCGGTGCGGCACGGGCGGCGGCCTCCATGTCAGCCTGAGATTTTTCGGCCTTGGCAGCGGCGATTTCGTCCAGCTTATAGGCTTTGATTTTTTCCAGAATTGTGGCGGTCATGGCATCCTCACGGGTTTGTCCAATGTATGCCGGGCTTGCCTTGGCGCTGCAACCAGTCATTCACGCGGCTGAAAGGTCGCGACCCGAAGAAGCCGCGCCGGGCAGAAAGCGGCGAGGGGTGCGGTGTCTCGATCTTGAGGTTCTGCAGCGGATCAACCTGCGCCGCGGCCTTCTGCGCATGCGCGCCCCACAGCAGATAGGCGCGAGGACGATCCGAAAGGCGCGTAAGCACCTGAGTGGTCAGCTTTTGCCAGCCGAGTTTGGCGTGCCCATTCGGGTCGCCCGCAGGCACGGTAAGAACGCTGTTTAACAGCAAGACGCCCTGATCGGCCCAAAACCGCAGATCTGGATCTTGAGGTGATGCGCCAAGATCGTCGTGTAATTCTTTGAAAATATTCACTAATGATCTCGGGATAGGACGCACGTCAGGTTCTGCTGAGAAGGCATAGCCGTGGGCGTGGCCCGGTGTGGGATAGGGATCTTGACCTAGGATAACAACGTCGACCGCATCGGGGTGAATATGTTCAAGGGCGGCGAAAATCTGCGGCGCGGGAGGGAGAACCTCGCGCGGCTCAGCGGCCAATCTCTCCGCGATGCCGGGCCATTCGTCTGCGAAGAAGGGCAGTTCTGCCCAACACCCAAGCGCGCTGAGGTTCAAGGGCGTCATTTCGCCTGACTGATGCGCGCCACTTTTTCGATCCGGTCCCGTGCAGCACCGCTATCGATGCTTTCCCGCGCCATTTCGACGCCAGATTTGAGATCGGGTGCCACATCGGCAACCACCAGCGCCGCCGCTGCGTTCAACAAGACGGCGTCGCGGTAACCCGATGGAACCCCATCGAGCAGGGCATTGAAATGTTTCGTGTTTTCGGCTGGCTCACCCCCAGATATTGCCTCGAAAGGATGGACGGGCAGACCCGCGTCTTCGGGGTGCAATTCGCGCAGGTTGACCACGCCATCTTCCAGTGCGGCGACCCAGCTAACGCCAGTGATGGTCAACTCATCGGTGCCGTCCGAGCCATGCACGAGCCAAGCTTTCTCGGACCCGAGCTGTTTCAGCGTCAGCGCCATTGGTTCGATCAGGTCCCGGGTATAGGCGCCGGTCAACTGGCGCTTTACCCCGGCGGGATTGGTGAGCGGGCCGAGGATGTTAAAGATCGTGCGGGTGCCAAGTTCGGACCGGGTCGGCATGACATGTGCGACCGCAGGGTGGTGCATCGGCGCCATCATGAAGCCGATACCGGCCTCAGCCAATTCACGTTCCACAGCGGCGGGGCCAACCATGACGTTGATCCCAAGCTGCGACAGCGCGTCGGAAGCGCCAGATTTCGAACTGAGGTTACGGTTGCCGTGTTTGGCCACGATCGCCCCGGCGCCCGCCGCGACAAAGGCGGCAGCGGTGGAGATGTTGAGCGTGCCCTTGCCGTCGCCGCCGGTGCCAACGATGTCGATCGCCCCTTCGGGCGCGCGCACGGCGTTGCATTTGCTGCGCATAACCTGTGCCGCGGCGGCATATTCGGTGACCGTTTCGCCCCGGGTGCGGAGCGCCATGAGAAAGCCGCCGATCTGGCTTGGCGTGGCTTCGCCTTCAAAGAGGATCTCAAAGGCTTCGACAGCTTGTTCCGAGGTCAGCGGCCCATTGGCGGCGGCGTCCAACAGAGGTTTTAACGCAGCGCTCATGCCGTGACCTTCATCTCATTCAGGAAGTTTTGCAGCAGGGCGTGGCCATGCTCGGACCGGATCGATTCCGGATGGAATTGTACGCCGTGCAGGGGCAATTCGCGGTGTTGCAGCCCCATGATCGTGCCGTCTTCGAGCGAGGCGGTGATCTCAAGACACTCCGGCAGGCTTGCGCGTTCCACCACCAGCGAGTGATAGCGCGTGGCCCCGAAGGGCGAGGGCAGCCCGGCAAAGACACCGCGCCCGTCGTGCTGCATCTGGCCCAGCTTGCCGTGTACGATGTCATCCGCACGCACGACCTTGCCGCCAAAGGCTTGGCCAAGGGTCTGATGGCCCAGGCAGACGCCCAAGAGCGGCACCCGCGCTTCGGCAGCGGCATGGGTCAACCCTAGGCAAATTCCCGCTTGGTCAGGGTCACAGGGGCCGGGAGACAGCAAGATACCAGCGGGTTTCATGGACATCGCTTCATCCACGCTAAGCGCATCATTGCGGTGCACCTGCACATCCGCGCCGAGGCTGCCCAGGTAATGAACCAGATTATAGGTAAAGCTGTCGTAGTTATCGATGAGCAGCAGCACAGGCAGGCATTTCTTTGTATTAGGACTGGAGAAACCACGCCGGGGCGCGGTATAGGTTTTCGCATACATGTTCAGGCTTGAACCCTATCGTCAAGAGTTTGGGGCAAGCCAATTGAGGGATCGCCGGGCTTTCTGGCCGTGGCGCAGACAGCAGGAGTAGCGCAGATGGCACGCGGAATTCTAAGCGGGCTGATTTGGGGCGGTGTGGCCAGCATCGGCGTCGCCGGTGCAGTGTCGTTGATGGCGCCTTTGCCGCTGCCGCCGGAGGTGGGCGATGCGCCCGGCGCGGGCGCTGCACCGGCGCGGATCAATGTGACAGATGCGGGCGAACAGAGGGGCAGCGGCGATACCGCGCCGGTGCTTAACGCGCCCGCGCCGCGTGCTGATCTGCCAGAGCAGGACAGTCTTGCCGCGCTTGACCCTGACACACAGACTTCGGCCAGTCTGCCCGAAACGGGCAGCGCCGAAGGGTTAAGTACGCCCGCAGCGCCCGAAGGGCAAACCCCAACATCTCCCGGCGCGGAAGAGCCGGTTCTGCCAAATCCGCAGGCGATGGCGCCCGGCGTGCCGCAGCCTGTGGACGAACTTTCGATCAGCACCGAACCCGCGCAGCCGCCCGCGCCCGAAGTGACCGATATCGAAGGGGCTTTTGATGCGCCTGAAGGGATGGAGGCGCCGGACGCTGACGAGGCAGAGGCGATTACACTGCCCGCCGAAGAGGTGCCGGTGGAGGAGACTGCCCAAGCGGAGCCAGAGCAAACTCCGGAGGAAACCGAGGTCGCAGAGGTTGAGCCTGCGACAGAGCCAGAGAGCATCGCCCCGACGGAGGAGCCTGAGACCGCCGAAGCGACACCATTACCGGATGAGGCTCCTACAGAGAGTAGACCCGCGATCGGCACTCCCGTCGGCACTTTGACCGACCGGGAGACTGGCGTTGTGATTAACCGCCCGGGTGCCGAGGAAAGTGAAGAGGTTTCTGAAGCCGCGGAAACTGTCGAAGAAGATCCGCGTCCCATTGTCGCCAACAGCCTTGCCAGTGACCAGTCCGAGGGCAAGCCGCTGATGAGCGTGGTGCTGATCGACGATGGCACCTCGGTCACTGCAGGCAGTGCTGGTTTGGCCGCACTGCGCAGTTTCCCCTATCCGCTGAGCTTTGCCGTGGATAGTCGTTTGCCCGATGCCGCCGAACGGGTGGAAACCTATCGCGCGGCCGGGTTTGAGGTCTTGGCGCTGGTTGATCTGCCCGAGGGTGCGCAGCCGAGTGATGCGGAAACCGCCTTTGCCGCCACGCTCGACCGGATCGGTCCGGTGGTGGGTGTGCTGGAAGGGACCGAAAGCGGTTTTCAAGGCAGCCGCGCCTTGGCCGATCAGGTAACAGATATCCTCGCGCAGTCAGGTCACGGTCTGGTTACGCAAGATAAAGGGCTCAACACCATGCCCAAACTGGCGCGGAAAGCGGGCGTGCCTGCGGATCCGGTGTTTCGTGACTTTGACAGCAAGGATCAGACTGCGCGGGTGATCCGCCGTTTCCTCGATCAAGCGGCGTTCAGGGCCGGGCAGGAGGGGGCGGTGATCATGCTGGGCCGGCTGCGGCCCGATACCGTCGCGGCGCTGTTGCTCTGGGGGTTGCAGGACCGGGCCAGTGATGTGGCCTTGGTTCCGATCTCTACAGTATTGCTGCGTGAGGAGTGATCTCGCGCAGGTTTAGATGATCTCATCTTCGTCAAACAGCGGGTCTTCTTCCAACTGGCTGGCCAGATCATCCACCGTTGCCTCCGCCGCGCGGGGGCTGAGTTTGGCAAGGTGAAAGACCGCGTCGCCTTCGTTGACGATGGGCAAGATCGCCCGCCCGATGAGGATCCCCGGCGCATCGGCCAGAAGCTCGGCTTCTTCTTTGCCAAAGGGATCAGACACGATGGCAAGAAGATCGCCCTCGGCCACCGTCTCACCTTCGGCGCGGAAGGTGCGCAGCAGCCCTCCCGCAGGGGCGCGGAGCCAATGGGACGCGGTGCAGATATAGGGCGCGCTGCGGGCCCGGGCGATGCCCTTGGCGGGCAGCATGTCTTGGCCGCGCATGACCCGCAGGATCCCCGCAAGCCCCGCACGCACGGCCATCTCGTCAAAGCGCAGTCCTTCGCCTGCCTCATAAAGCAGGATTGGCGTGCCCTGTTTTGCCGCGACCGCGCGCAAAGAACCGTCCCGCAGAGGCGAGGTCAGCACCACCGGCGCGCCGAAATCCATCGCCATCTTTTGGGTCACCTTGTCAGCGGGCGAAACGCGCACCTGCGGCAGGTTCGTGCGGTGAATCGCTGCCGAATGCAGGTCCACACCAAAGTCGCAGCGCAACACCACCTCTTGCAGGAAGATATGCGCCAGCCGCGCGCCAAGGCTGCCCGAAGGCGAGCCGGGGAAACAGCGGTTCAGGTCGCGGCGGTCGGGCAGGTAGCGTGAGCGGTTCAGAAAGCCAAAGGAGTTCACCACCGGCACCACGATCAGCGTGCCACGCAGGGCAGAGAGTTGCGGCGCGCGCAGCAGTCGGCGCGTGATCTCAACGCCGATGACCTCATCCCCATGCACGGCGGCAGAGACGAACATCGTCGGCCCCGGACGCTTGCCGTGGTAGATCTCAAGCGACAGATGCACCGGCGTGTGATCCGGCAGGATTGAGACGGGCAGGTCGACCGCAAGGCTGCTGCCGGGGGCGACGGAATGCCCCGCAATCTGAAAGGGGGCCCGGTTCGGCATGGTCAGCTGTTCCCTTTACCGCCAAAGCGCGACGCATCGGCAGCGGCGCGGCGGATCGCGCCGGATTTATGCACGGTTTCCATGAACTCGGCCTCGGGATCGCTGTCATAGACAACGCCGCCACCGGCTTGGATGTAGAGCTTTTCGTCCTTCACCACAGCCGTGCGCAGGGCGATGCACATGTCCATGTCGCCGCCCGCGCTGAAATAGCCCACGCCGCCGCCGTAGACGCCGCGCTTTTCGGGTTCCAACTCGTCAATGATCTCCATCGCGCGGACCTTGGGCGCGCCCGAGACGGTGCCAGCGGGCATTCCGGCAAAGAAAGCGTCGAGCGCATCTTTGCCCTCCTTCAACTCTCCGACCACGTTGGAGACGATGTGCATGACGTGGCTGTAGCGTTCGACGATGAACTCTTCGGTGGGGCGCACGGTGCCAATCTTGGCGACCCGGCCCACATCGTTGCGGCCCAGATCGAGCAGCATGAGGTGTTCGGCCAGTTCTTTCGGATCGCTCAAGAGATCGGCCTCTAGCGCGCGGTCTTCCTCCGGCGTGGCGCCGCGCTTGCGGGTGCCAGCGATGGGGCGAATGGTAACTTCGTTGCCAAAGACCCGCACGAGGATTTCGGGGCTTGCGCCGACCACATGGAAGCCGCCGAAGTTGAAGTAGAACATGAAAGGCGAGGGGTTGGTGCGCCGCAGGCTGCGGTAAAGTGCGAAGGGGGGCTGTGTGAACCCTTGCGCCCAACGCTGGCTCGGCACCACCTGAAAGATGTCGCCCGCCTTGATGTAATCGCGCGCCTTTTCGACGGCGGCTTTATATCCGTCGTGGGTGAAATTGCTCACCGACTCCGGCGCGTCTTCGGCCTCTCCCAAATCGCGGGAGGTCTGCGGCATGGCGCGTTCCAGATCGCGCACCGCATCCATCACCCGCTCGGCGGCTTGGGCATAGGCGGCGCGGGCGGTCTGCCCCTCGGACACCCACGCGGGGGAGACGATGGTGACTTCGCCCTTCACCCCATCCAGCACGGCCACGACCGAGGGGCGCATCATCACCGCATCAGGCAGGCCCAGAGGGTCAGGGTTCACGTTTGGCAGATGTTCGACCAGCCGGATCATGTCATAGCCGAGATAGCCAAAAAGACCGGCAGCGGCTTGGGGCAGGTCATCGGGCAGGGTGATGCACGATTCTGCGATGACATCGCGCAAACGGTCCAGCGGATCGCCGGGCATGTCCTCAAAGGCGTCCGCATCGTAGCGTGCGGCGCGATTGAGGGCGGCGGTCTCCCCCCGGCAACGCCAGATCAGGTCGGGCTTCATGCCGATGATGGAATAGCGTCCGCGCACGTCACCGCCGGTGACGGATTCCAGCACAAAGGCGTTCTCTGCCGCGCCGGTGAGTTTCAGCATCAATGACACAGGCGTGTCGAGGTCGGCAGCAAGGCGGGTGTAGACGATCTGGTTTTCGCCCGCTTCATAAGCGCGGGCGAAAGTGTCGAAATCCGGGGTCAGGGCCATCAAATTTGCCTATCAGGGAAAGTTCACATGCACGGCACTGACCGCGCGCTGGTCGATCTGAGGATCGGCATCGCGCATCACTGCATTGCTGTAGATATCGAAAAGACCTTGGGCCAGCGCCTGATCCAGCTGCTGTGACAGACGGTCCATCAAAGCTTGGGTCTGATCGTCTTCGCCCGCGGCGGTCACGGCATCAAGGCGCAGAACCACAACGCTGTCCCCTGCGGGCAGGACCGCGGCGCCACCCTCGTCGAGGTCAAAGACCTGATCCATGAAGTTGTCGGGCGTGCCGTCGACATAGGAGCTGCGGGTCATGCCTTCGCCAAGCTGCGGCGTGAGACCGGCGGCCTCAAAACCGTCCGCTTCGGCCAATGTGCCGGTCAGGCTCTCGGCCTTGGCGGTCAGAGCTTCCACGATCTGGGCATTGCGCCACGCGGTCTCAACCGCATCGCGGGCCTGCTCAAAAGGTTCGGGGCGCTCTGGCTTGGTCTCATCAAGGCGCATGGCGAAAACGCCGCCGTCTTCCAACTGGTCGATCTGCGGGAAGGCATCGGCGCTCAGGCCTGGCGCCGCCTCACGGAAGGCGCTATAGGCCGCGATGCCGTCGCTGCTCTCTTGGGTCCAGTCGATGGTGCCGAGGTTCATTTTGGTTTCCTCGGCCAGATCTTCGAGCGTGGCCCCCCCGGCGAGACGGTCGTCGATTTCCTGTGCGCGGGCTTCGACCGCGCGGGTCGCTCGGGAAATGGCGAGGGTCTCTTCCAGCACCTCACGGGCCTCTTCGAAAGGTACGTTCTGTGCAGGCAGAACCGCGTTCACGCGGAAGAGGGCCGGCCCCAGCGAAGTGGGCAGAGGGCCGACGATGTCGCCGCTTTGCGCCCCAAACACCGCGTCACCTGCGGCGTCGAGGTCGGATTTGGCCACATCGCCCATGTCCACATCCGCCAGTGCCAACCCGCGTTCTTCGACCAGCGCCTCAAAGGTGGTGCCGTCAACTTCGAGCGCTGCTGTGGCCTGCGTGGCGGCCTCTTCGTTGGCAAAGACCAGACGCTCGACCAAGCGACGTTCGGGCTGGTCATATTCATCGCTGCGGGCATCATATTCGGCGCGCAGTTCTTCTTCGGGCACTTCAACTTCGTCCAGCAGATCTTCGGGGCGGAGCCATGCATAGGTGATGCTTTTGCTGGCGGGCAGCATGAAGTCATCGGTGTTGGCGTCGTAATAGGCCTGAAGCTCTTCCTCTGTCGGCTCAGCGACGGGCGTGTCGAGGTCATCCGCGCTCAGCCGGGCCCAAGTGAAGCTGCGCTCTTCGGCAACGTAGTCGACCAGCGTGCGGGCGTAGGTGTTAGGCATTGAGACGCCGCCCAAGATCGCACGTTGCAGCAGGCCGCGCGCGGCCTCTTCGCGGATGGAGGTTTCAAAGACTGCTTCGCTCATACCGCTCTGCTGGAGGGCGAAACGATAGCCCTCGCGGTCAAAATTGCCGTCGATGCCCTGAAAAGCCGAGATCGCGACGATCTCATCGCGCAGGGTGGCATCGCCGATGGAGATGCCCATCTCGGCGGCTTCATGATCCAGCGCGCGGTTGCGCACGATGCGTTGCAGCACCGCGCGGTCCAGACCCATCTCTTGGGCGCGGGCAAAGGACAGGCTCTCGCCCGTCTGCGCTTCAATCGCGCGGATTTCCTGCTGCAACTGGCGGGCGTATTGATCGACCG
The DNA here is from genome assembly GCF_900113435.1 of Sulfitobacter dubius. Lineage (GTDB taxonomy): Bacteria > Pseudomonadota > Alphaproteobacteria > Rhodobacterales > Rhodobacteraceae > Sulfitobacter > Sulfitobacter dubius. The sequence continues at coordinate 452,675 of NZ_FOPG01000001.1, forward strand.
AAATGGACTTGTCCCCGACACTGCCAATGCTGCGCAGATTGCCGCTGAGGTTGATCGCGCCAAAGCCGCCAAGACCCAAGATCAGAAGGCCCATCAAGGCCCAAACGGCGGTTTTCGAAAAGCTGAAGCCTTTTTTGGCCATGACACGGTCCCTCGTTAATTTTGGACCTGTCTATGCGTTGCGTGGCAGGGCTGCAAGCCTGTCGAAAAGCGCCCCAATACCGGCGGTGTCGAGGTTGGCAAAGGCGATGCGCAACTGGCTTTCGCCGCGCGCGTCGCCCTCGGGCTGGAACATCGTGCCGGGCAGGCAGAGCACGCCTGCGTCGCGCACGAGCTTCGGGGCAAGGTCGGCTGACGACATGTCGAAAGGGTGGCGCATATAGGCGAAATAGCCGCCGAGGCCGAGAAGTTCCCAACCCAGCGGTTCGAGCTTGGGCATCAGGTCGGCAATCGCGGCCCGGCGGGCGAGGATTTCTTCGCGTTCGCCCGCAAGCCACGCGCTCAGGTTCTGCATCCCCCAGAGCGCGCCGTGCTGGCCGATCTGCGCCGGGCAAATGGCCACGGTATCGAGAAACTTCTCAACCTCCGCCAGCCGCGCCGTGCTGGCGATCAACGCGCCGACACGGTGGCCGGTCAGGCGGTAGGCTTTGGAAAAGGAATAGAGGTGAATGAGCGTGTCGTGCCAATCGGGGTCGCTGAACAGCGCATGCGGCGCGCCGGGGCGGCTGTGAAAATCGCGGTAGGTTTCGTCGAGGATCAGCGCGATGCCGTGGCGGCGGGCCAGATCAAAGAAGTCCTGCAGGAGGGCGGCGGGATACTCCACGCCACCGGGGTTGTTGGGGGTGACCAGCGCGATGGCGCGGGTGCGCGGGGTGATCGAGGCCTCTGCGCGGGCCGGGTCGGGCAGCATGTCCGCTTCGACGGGCAGGGGAACGGCGGTCACGCCGCTCATGTCGAGCCACATCTTGTGGTTAAAGTACCAAGGTGTCGGGATAATCACCTCATCACCTTCACCGCAAAGCGTGGCGATGGCGGCGGCGAAGGCTTGGTTGCAGCCCGAAGTGATGCAGACCTGTTCGTTGCTCACCACCCCCGCATATTTCTCGGCCGTTTGCCGCGCCAATTCTGCACGCAGTTCCGGCAGACCCAGTACGGGGCCGTATAGATGCGCCTCATCGTTGTTCAGCGTGACCTCGGCCATCGCCCGGCGCAGCCCCTCTGGGGGCGGATCGACAGGGGCGGCTTGGCTTACGTTGATCAGCGGACGGTCATCGGTGAATGTCACGCCATCCAGCCAGCGCCGCGCCTCCATCACCGGAGGGAAGAAAGTGGTGGCGGTGCGCGAAAGCGTCATGGGTGTATCCGGTCAGGTAAGGGGCAGGGAGGGTGGCCTAGGGCCCCTCAGTCCTTGCCGCGGTAGGGTTCGACGTATTGCAGGGCCATGTCCCATGGGAAGAAGATCCACGTGTCTTGGCTGACGCCGGTGATGAAAGTATCGACCTGTGGTTCGCCCTCGGGCTTGGCATAGACGGTGGCGAAATGGGCGTTGGGATAAAGCTCACGCACCAGTTCGATGGTCTTGCCGCTGTCGACCAAATCATCAACGATCAGGATGCCGGTGCCGTCACCCATTATCTCTGCATCCGGGGATTTCAGCACCTTCGCCTCACGCCGTTGGTCAGCGGCCCCGCCGCCCGAATGGTAAGACATGACCGAGATCGTGTCGACGGTGCGGATGTCCAACTCACGCGCGACGATCATCGCCGGGGCCATGCCACCGCGCGTAATCGCCACCACGGCACGCCACGCGCCATTGTCGGGGCCAAGCCCATCCAGCCGCCACGCCAGCGCACGGCTGTCGCGGTGGATTTGATCCCAAGAAATGTGAAAGCCCTTTTCGTGGGGCAGGCGCGAGGCGTCCTTTTGGGTGCTCATGGTGTTCCTTTGCAGCGGCTGGCGCGGGAACCCGCGCGAGATGAGATTTGGGGCGCGTTATTCCTTGGACATGTCCGGCGCGTCAACCGCCTTCATGCCGACAACGTGATAGCCCGCGTCGACATGCAGGTTTTCACCCGTGGTGCCACTGCCCAGATCCGACAGCAAGAAGAGGGCTGCCTTGCCGACATCCTCGGTCGTGACATTGCGGCGCAGGGGCGAGTTGTATTCGTTCCACTTCATGATGTAGCGGAAATCGCCGATGCCGGAGGCGGCCAGCGTCTTGATCGGCCCGGCAGAGATCGCGTTGACGCGGATGCCGTCCTTGCCAAGGTCTTCGGCCAAGTATTTGACCGACGCCTCAAGTGCGGCCTTGGCCACACCCATCACATTATAATGCGGCATGACTTTCTCGGCACCGTAGTAGGTCAGCGTCAGGGCGCTGGCACCGGGCGACATCATCTTTTCCGCACGCTGCATCACGGCGGTGAAGGAATAGACCGAGATATCCATCGACATGGTGAAGTTGCCACGGCTGGTATCCACATAGCGGCCCCGCAGTTCCCCCTTGTCAGAAAAACCGATGGCGTGAACAATGAAATCAAGTCCGTCCCAGCGTTCTTTCAGCCCGTCGAACAGCGCATCGATCGAGGCTTCGTCGCCCACGTCGCAGGGCAGAACGATGTCGCTGCCAAGCTGCTCTGCCAAAGGGCCAACGCGTTTCTTAAGCGCATCACCTTGATAGGAAAAAGCCAGTTCGGCGCCAGCGTCGGCCAAGGCCTTGGCCACGCCCCATGCAATTGATTTGTCATTCGCAAGGCCCATGATGAGCCCGCGCTTGCCCCGCATCAATTCGTTTCCCATTCCGCCGCCTTGTCTATGTTGTGTTTTGGTTGTCTTGGTCTAGGCGATTGCGCCGTTGCCATCAAGACTACACAGGCGGGCAGTCGCCAAGGTTTTGCCATAAGATCGGCGGCTAACTGTCGGAAATCCAGTGCGGTTGTCCTTTGAGTTGCCCATCCTTAACAAATGACATAGCGAATGGAATTGAACCCGGCGCAGACCGGATGCAGGCTTAAATACTCTCAAAGGGGATGCCGAATGGAGACGCGGACAGGTATCTTTGCAGGGGATGACCCCTTTGCAATTGCGCAGCGCTGGTTGAGCGAAGCGGAAGCAAGTGAGCCGAATGATCCAAATGCCATCGCCCTCAGCACCGTCGATTCGCAAGGCCTGCCCAATGCACGGATGGTCCTGCTGAAAGAGATCGAGCCGGAAGCTTTTGTCTTTTATACCAACTATGAAAGCCAAAAGGCCCATGAGCTTGATGCCGCAGGCAAAGCGGCATTCGTCATGCACTGGAAATCCCTGCGTCGTCAGGTCCGGGTGCGCGGATTGATTAGCCGCGAAGATGGGCCTCAAGCCGACGAATATTACGCCTCCAGATCTCTCAAAAGCCGTCTGGGCGCTTGGGCGTCGCGCCAATCGCAGCCTTTGTCGGGGCGTGGTGCGCTGATGGCCGAGGTGGCGAAAGTCACGGCACAGCAGGGGGTGAACCCAAAACGTCCGCCGTTCTGGGGGGGATACCGTATTACACCGCTTGAGATTGAGTTCTGGGCGGATGGTGAGTTTCGTTTGCATGACCGCTTTCAGTGGCGCCGGGCCGACATAGCGTCGCCTTGGGCTGTCACCCGGCTCAATCCTTAAAGGGGCACCGCCGAGACCGATGAAAGACGTGTTTGGGAATGAAACAGAACCGGGAACTTACGACGCTCCGCATGAGGGTGTGGTAAAGTGGTTCGATCCGCTCAAAGGCTTTGGCTTTGTGGTCGCCGACAGTGGCGGGCCTGACATCTTGTTGCATGTTAATGTGCTGCGCAGTTTTGGGCAAAGCTCGGTCGCGGATGGTGCGCGGGTCAAAATACGTGTTCAGCAAACAGATCGCGGTGCGCAGGCCGTCGAAGTGCTTACCATTGAGCCGCCCGATGAACTGCCCCCAGCGGTTGTGGACTTTGTGGGCTTTGATCCCGAGCAACTTGCCGCTGCTGAGTTTGAGCCTGCGCGGGTCAAATGGTTCGACAAGGCCAAGGGATTCGGATTTGCAAATGTCTTTGGCTGCGCCGAAGATGTGTTTCTGCACATGGATGTCCTGCGGCAATCGGGCCTTTGTGATTTGCAACCGGGCGAAGCTGTTGCCATGCGTGTGATTGTTGGCGATCGGGGCCAGTTGGCAGCGGAGGTAAGAGCATGGGAAGCAGTGATAGACGGTTGACCGTTATCAAGCGGTTAACGGGCGCGGCGGTTGCTGGCCTTCTGATGACGGGGGCGGCGGCGGCGAATGCCTGCCGCGATGATGCAGTGACGCTACGCGGAGATTGGGGCAAGGCGCGTTTCTCAATAGAAGTGGCCGATGATACCGCCGAACGGTCCCAAGGTTTGATGCACCGGCGGTCAATGCCGCTAAGCTCGGGCATGTTGTTTATCTATGAGACCCCGCAGCCGCTAAGCTTTTGGATGCGCAACACGCTGATTCCGTTGGATTTGCTCTTTATCGATTCGCAGGGCGTAGTCCAAAAAATCCACCACTCCGCCAAACCCTTGGACGAGACACCGATTCCGGGCGGGGATAATCTGCTTTCCGTTTTGGAAATTAACGGCGGTCTTTCCGAGCGTCTTGGCATCACCGAAGGCAGCGAAATCCGCCATCCAGCCTTTGCGCAGAACGATCCTGCGTGGCCTTGTTAAATTCTCTGCCAAATTCCTGAACTTTCGGTCATTCGGGGCTTTTCAATCCCCAGGGTTATAGCTAAAGAAGCGTCAGTCGGAGCGTGGCGCAGCCTGGTAGCGCACCTGTTTTGGGTACAGGGGGTCGGAGGTTCGAATCCTCTCGCTCCGACCACTTTCTTCCAGTCGTGATATTGATATGGCTTTGGCATTTTCTTGAGCCGTCAATGTTACGTCTTTCCCATTTTGCACAAGATTTAGTATCGACCGCTGCGTTTGTGGTGGGTCTTTGCCGTTTGTGCTGTGAACCGTGGCGATTCTGTCGCGCTTGGGCCGAAGTGGGGGTGGGCGATGTCATCGCGGCTCATCTCATCGGCTCAGTTGGGACTTGCCGTTACGTTCCGGTCCACTGGCACCTGTTGCTGTGGATGAATTAAACCAATCTCTCAATCCGGCCCGCTAACCCTGCCACGGGAAAAGGTAATTTCACCTTCGCCCGCGGCACGCGGCCTGCGGGTATCTCTGGGGATATCCTTAGTTTGAATCGGTTTGGCTGCTGAAAGGTAAATCCGCTCTATTTGGTCAACCTGCTGCGTCAAAATAAATCGTAAAAAAATCGTTGACCCTGTAGTCATATCTACGTCAATTTGTGCGGGTTACCAAAAGCGCCACAAGATATAGTGGTTAACACCTTTAGGCGCTAAGGCAGCAGGACAGGGCAGAACAACCATTGTTAGTAAAATCGAGTTGCTTGCTATTAGGCGGGCACAGCGAAGCCGGACTGTTTCCTGCCGACGAAAGAAATGGGGTGAGGCGGTCTGCTGAGGGGCGATCGGCTTGGGATTTGAAATGCTGGATATGAGGCAGCGACAATGAAAATTGAACGTAATTTCACTAAAGCCGGGCAGGACGCCTATGCGGATTTGGACTTTGTCACCACGGTGTCGGAAATCCGTAACCCTGACGGTTCGGTGGTGTTCAAGCTTGATAATGTCGAAGTGCCCAAAGCCTGGAGCCAAGTCGCCAGCGATGTGATCGCGCAGAAGTATTTCCGCAAAGCAGGCGTGCCAAGTGCTACGCGCCGCGTCAAAGAGAAGGGCGTGCCGGAATTCCTGTGGCGCTCGGTCCCGACCGATGACGCGACCATGGGCGGCGAGACGTCTTCGAAGCAGGTGTTCGACCGTTTGGCGGGTGCTTGGGCCTATTGGGGCTGGAAGGGGGGTTATTTCACCACCGAAGAAGACGCTCAGGCCTACTACGACGAGATGCGCCATATGCTCGCCAGCCAGCGTGCGGCACCGAACTCACCGCAGTGGTTCAACACCGGCCTGCATTGGGCATACGGCATCGATGGCCCGGCACAGGGGCACTACTATGTCGACTACAAGACCGGCAAGCTGACCCGGTCGAAATCATCCTATGAGCACCCGCAGCCGCATGCCTGCTTTATCCAATCGGTCGCCGACGATCTGGTGGGCGATGGCGGCATCATGGACCTTTGGGTCCGTGAGGCGCGTCTGTTCAAATACGGCTCGGGCACGGGCACCAACTTTTCATCGCTCCGCGGAGAGGGCGAGAAGCTGTCGGGCGGCGGCAAGTCGTCGGGTTTGATGGGGTTCCTCAAGATCGGCGACCGCGCCGCTGGCGCCATCAAATCCGGCGGCACCACCCGCCGCGCGGCCAAGATGGTGATCGTCGACGCCGACCACCCCGATATTCAAGATTTCATCAATTGGAAGGTGCTCGAAGAGCAGAAGGTGGCGAGCATCGTGGCTGGCTCCAAGATGCACGAGCAAAAGCTGAACCTGTTGTTTGACGCGATCAAGGCATGGGACGGCGTGGCCGAAGATGCCTATGACCCGGCCAAGAACGACCAGTTGAAGCAAGCGATCCGCGAGGCCAAAAAGGTCGCGATCCCCGAGACTTACGTCAAGCGTGTGCTGGATTACGCCAAGCAGGGCCACACCAGCATCGAATTCCCGACCTATGACACCGATTGGGATTCGGAAGCCTATAACTCGGTCTCCGGCCAGAACTCGAACAACTCGATCCGCGTCACCAACGCCTTTCTGACAGCTGTCGAAAAAGACGCCGACTGGGAGCTTATCAGCCGCACCGAAAACCGTGTGACCAAGACTATTCGTGCGCGGGACCTTTGGGATCAGGTCGGCCACGCCGCATGGGCCTGCGCCGATCCCGGCATCCAGTACCACGACACTGTGAACGACTGGCACACCTGCCCAGAAGATGGCGCGATCCGTGGCTCGAACCCCTGTTCGGAATACATGTTCCTCGACGATACGGCCTGCAACTTGGCCTCGATGAACCTGCTGACCTTCCTCAAGGATGGCGAGTTTCAGGTCGAGGACTACATGCACGCCAGCCGACTTTGGACCGTGACACTGGAAATCAGTGTGATGATGGCACAGTTCCCGTCAAAGGAAATCGCGCAGCGGTCTTATGACTTCCGCACGCTTGGTCTGGGCTATGCCAACATCGGTGGCCTGCTGATGAACATGGGCTATTCCTATGACAGCGACGAGGGCCGCGCGCTTGGCGGTGCCTTGACCGCGATTATGACCGGTGTGGCCTATGCAACGTCGGCCGAGATGGCAGGCGAATTGGGCACCTTCCCGGGCTATGCCAAGAATGCCGAGCATATGCTGCGCGTCATCCGCAACCACCGCAACGCGGCCCATGGCAAGGCGGACGGCTATGAGCAGCTCTCGGTCAAGCCGGTGCCGCTGGATCATGCCAATTGCCCGCAGGCGGGGTTGGTCGACATTGCCAAATCCTGCTGGGACGAGGCGCTGAAACTGGGCGAAGCCCACGGTTACCGCAACGCGCAGACCTCTGTCATCGCGCCCACGGGTACCATCGGTCTGGTGATGGACTGCGACACCACGGGGATTGAGCCTGACTTTGCGCTGGTGAAGTTCAAAAAACTCGCGGGTGGCGGCTATTTCAAGATCATCAACCAATCCGTGCCTGCCGCGCTGGAGAAACTCGGCTACGGATCGGCCCAGATCGAAGAGATCGTCAGTTATGCGGTGGGCCACGGCACCATCGGCAACGCGCCTGCGATCAACCACACCACGCTAGCGGGCCACGGGTTCGGCGCCAATGAGTTGGCCAAGATTGACGCGGCGCTCAAGCAGGCCTTCGACATCCGCTTTGTGTTCAACCAGTGGACGCTGGGAGAGGCCTTCTGCACGCAGGTGCTGGGCATCCCAACCGAGAAACTGAATGATCCGACCTTTGACCTGCTGCGCTCGCTCGGCTTTAGCAAGGCGGACATCGAAGCGGCCAATGACCATGTTTGCGGGACCATGACGCTGGAAGGCGCGCCGCATCTGAAAGAAGAACATTACGGCATCTTCGATTGTGCCAACCCCTGCGGCAAGAAGGGGAAACGCTATCTCTCGGTCAACAGCCACATCTATATGATGGCCGCCGCGCAGAGTTTCATCTCAGGGGCGATCTCCAAAACCATTAACATGCCGAATGACGCGACCATCGAGGATTGCCAGAAAGCTTATGAGCTGAGCTGGTCCTTGGGCATCAAGGCGAACGCGCTCTACCGTGACGGCTCAAAACTGAGCCAGCCACTGGCCGCGGCGCTGGTCGAAGACGATGAGGACGCCGCCGAGACGCTGGAAAGCGGCACGCCACATGAGAAGGCCGCCGTGCTGGCCGAAAAGATCGTCGAGAAGGTGATCGTTAAGGAGATCATCAAATCCCACCGCGAGAAGATGCCGCAGCGCCGCAAAGGCTATACCCAGAAGGCGAATGTCGGCGGGCATAAGGTGTATCTGCGCACCGGCGAATACGCAGACGGCAAGCTGGGTGAAATCTTCATCGACATGCACAAGGAAGGCGCGGGTTTCCGGGCGATGATGAACAACTTCGCCATCGCGGTTTCCGTGGGCCTGCAATACGGCGTGCCGCTGGAGGAGTTCGTCGATGCCTTCACCTTCACCAAATTTGAGCCTGCAGGCATGGTGCAGGGCAATGACAGCATCAAACAGGCGACCTCGATCCTCGACTATGTGTTCCGCGAACTGGCGGTGTCCTACCTCGACCGGACCGATCTGGCACATGTGAAGCCTGAAGGTGCGACCTTTGATGATCTGGGCCGGGGTGAGGAAGAGAACCTTGGCAATGTAAGCGAGTTGAGCGAGAAGGCGGCGAATAAGTCGCTGGATGTACTGAAACAAATCAGCTCCTCAGGCTATCTGCGCAATCGTTTGCCCCAAGAGCTTGTGGTGCTTCAGGGCGGTCAGGCCGTGGATATCAGCGCAGCGCTTGAGACCCTTTTGCCTCAGGTCGGCGGCGGTGGCGACATGGCCGTTGCGGTGAAATCTTCCACGGCCGCAAGCTCTGGCGCGGTAAGCTTCGATGCGCGTGCAAAGGCCAAGATGCAGGGCTACGAAGGCGAAGCCTGTGGCGAGTGCGGCAATTATACTTTGGTCCGCAACGGCACCTGCATGAAGTGCAACACCTGCGGCGGGACAAGCGGCTGTAGCTAAGCGGACACGCCCCGAAGGGGGTGGGCAGGGGCAGGGCCGCAAGGCCCGCCCCGACGACTGGGCCTACGATCTATCGATGACGTGAACTGAAAAACCTATGGCAGGTTTTTGGGCCTGTTCTCTCTGTCTCACGGGCGGATTTAAGGTTGCGGAAGACCGCAATGGTTAACTTTCGAAGATCAGCCATTCATCCGTTAACTAAAATTAAACCAGGTTCTCCCTATCAAGAGTGGGAAAGGGAGAATTTGATGAAACGTCTTGCATTAATAGGATTTCTCGCCAGTTCGTTGGCGGCATGTGTGGAGCCTCCGGCCTCGCCGATGGAGGCAGCGGCGCGCAGAGCGGCGGCGGCAGAGTTGACCGCCAAGCAATGTGCCGGATTTGCGGGCGGCTATGAAAGCGTGCAGAAGCTGCGCCATGACGCGAACAAGAATATCGCAACTGCACGTCGGCTAGGGGCGACAGATACGACAATCGCCAAGGCGCGTGCGGATGTGCGCATGGCCTTTGATATGCAGGTTGCCTTTTCCACGCCCCAGCAGGCCTGTAACATGATGGTGGGCGAACTTGCGTGGGCCACGGGGTAAGCGGCGTTAGCGGTGTGCTACGTCGAGCCAGATCGGCAGGTGGTCTGACGCTCGGCGGGTCTGCGATGTCTCGACCACGCCGCCTTGGCGCACGTAAAGATGCTGATCCAAAGCCATCCGGTCAAGAAAGGCTACGGGCATCCGTGCATGGTAGCTTTTGCCCGGCGCGTGAATGGTGAAACGCTTCGCCAAACGGCCAAGCCCGACCTTTTGCGACCATTCATTGAGGTCTCCGGCGATCAGGGTCGGGCAGGCGGCGCAGGCGTCGAGATGGGCAATCATGGCGCTTAACTGTTCTTTGCGCGAGGGGCGCAAAAGGCCAAGGTGCGAGGCGATGACCCGCAGTTGACGCGAGCCGATGTTTAGGTCCGCGACCATTGCCCCGCGCGGCTCTACCCCGGGCAGTGTCAGATGCGCGACACTGTCAATTTTGGCCGAGGGGCGGACCAGCACCGCGTTGCCATGCCAGCCAATACTCACGTCACTGGGGGTCGGCACGGGGCACATCCCAGTGGCCTTTTCCACGCGTTCCAGCGGCAGGGCAGATGGGCGCGGGGCACGGCGACGGTCAGCTTCTTGTAAGACCACCACATCGGCATGCAGGCTGCGGATGATACGCATGATCCGCTCAGGATCACGGCGGCGGTCTGTGCCCATGGCTTTGCGGATATTATAGCTGACGATACGCAGCGATTGCGGGGCTACGGCGGGGATCATAGTATTGGCGCTCCGAGGCGGAAAACCCCTTCGGCGACCTTTCGGATCATCCCAGTGGGCGGCTTTTCCATGGCGCAATGTTCTGACAGATGGGCAAACCAATCGTGCAACTTTGCGACCGTGGCCGCGTCATAGACAAAAAGCGTCACTTCGAAGTTCAGCAACATGCTGCGTACGTCGAAATTCGCCGTGCCGACCAGCCCCATACCGTCAATGATCCCGGCCTTGGCGTGGATCATCCCCGGTTGATAATAAAGCACATGGCCCCCGGCCTCATGCAGATCGCGCAGATAGGCACCGCGGGCAAAATCCGCGAGCCGCTGATTGGAGCGTTCGGGGACCAGTATGCGCACATCCACTCCGCGTCGCGCCGCCGTTGTGAGCGCTGCACCAAGTGCCTCGGTCGGTACGAAATAGGGGGTGACCAACCAGATCCGTGCCTCTGCCAAATGCAGCGCGCGGATCAGACCGTCATGCAGGGGATCTTCGGTAATGTCAGGGCCAGACGGGACCAATTGAACGGTTGCCCCGCCGCCAGTGTCAGCAGCGACCGATGGCGCGGGCTCCAGCGTTTCGCCGCTGGCCACTTCCCAATCGGACCGAAAGACATCCCCAAAGCTTTGCACTGCACGCCCCTCAAGCAAATAGGCCAAGTCGGTCCAACCATCCGCGCGCGCAGTGGGGCCGAGGTAATGCGCGCCAATGTTCATGCCCCCTGAAAAAACGCGGGCATCATCGGCGATGATCATCTTACGGTGATTGCGCAGGTTAAGGTGCCCTGAACCGGGGAATTGTAGCAATGGAGAGTAAAAACGGACATCGCCCCCCGCCGCACGTAGGCGACGCAAGGCAGCAGCGGGGCCGCGCAGGGTGCCCAAGCGGTCCATCAGCAGGCGTATTTTCACACCGGCTTTGGCCCGTTCAGTCAGCGCATCCACAAAAATCCGCCCCGTCTCGTCATTGGCGACAATATAAAACAGCACATCTAGCTGTTTCTCGGCCCCTTGTATCAGCGCCATTACCGCTTCATGCGCCGCGGTTGGATCGCCCAACAGCCGCAGGTCTTGCCCCTGCGCGGCAGCAGGCAAGCCGAAATACTGCATTGTGGCATCCAGCGTATGCACCGGGTGCGGCGGCGGGCCGCCGGTGTCACCTTTAAGAAAATGCACAGGGGAATAGCGGGAGGATTGTTTGCGAAAGCCAAGGCCCAGAAACAGCGGCACCGCGACCCACGGCAGGGCGATGATAAACAACAGCCACGCCGCGGTCGATTGCGGCGTGCGCCGCTGCTGCAAAATAACAATGGCCGCCAGCAGCGTCAGGACCACGATGATGACAATTTCTAAGTGTGTGGTGATCCAAGACATCGGGTGCGGCTTGCTCCATTTTGCTAACAAGACAAGCAGATAACCCTTTCGATCTTAACAGCAAGCTTTGCCGTAATGGCGCTACATCAATTCCTTCACCGATGTATCTGCCGCCATGTCCATCTCTGCCCGCAACCGCGTGCGGGCGCGGGCCAGCCGCGACATGACGGTACCAAGGGGCAAACCGGTTTGGTTGGCCAAGGCCTGCGGGCTGCTTTCACCGTCTTGTACCAGCTGCATCAGCGCCAATTGCTCAGGCGGCAGCCGCGCAATCGCGTCCCGAAGATCAGCGCAGGCAAGCCGGGCAGGGGCGGCAGGGGGCGTAAGGGCCATATCGTCGGCCAATTCTTCTGTCTCTCGCTTTTGCCGCCAACGTTGTCGGACGATGTTGTGTAAAGTGATCATCGCATAGCGGTCGGGCGTCTCTATCACGGTGCCATCGCGCAGGGTCTGCATCAACTTCATCGCGGTTTCTTGCAACAGGTCGTCTGCTTCTTCCGCCGTGTTCGACAGTCGGCGGGCGCGGGCGCTTAGCCGAGGCCACAGGGGGGTGAGCGGGTCTTTTGTATCTGATGTCATCTCTGCCTCTCGTTATTTTGCGTTTGGGGCAGGATGCTGATTTCTGAGCGCACAACCAGTACGCGAAATCCGCCGACGCGGGGCAAGGGGGCTTTTTGGGCGAGGGGCCGCTTAACCATAGGGCTGCAATCGGCAGACCCCCGCGCGGGTCTTGGGGTGGTCGGACGCAAACAGCGATGGGCGCGTCTAACACTATGAAGGCGCCCGAAGCCTTCGCCTCAAAAGCCTAAACGGAGTATCAAAATGACACGACTGACCAAAACCGCTGCCCTCGTAGCAGCCACATTCGCGGTGCCATCCTTCGTCCTAGCCGACACGGTAGAAGTAGACGCAAATGGCGACGGTCTGCTGAGCGTGGCGGAATTGCAGGCGGTCTACCCTGAGATCACCGGCGAGCAGTTCTCGGTCATGGATTTAAACGCTGATGGTGGTTTGGATGCAGCAGAGATTCAGGGCGCGGGCGAGTCCGGCATGCTGCCGACAGCGCCAGTAGAGGAATGATCTAACACAGAAGGCTTTTGCCTCTCCCCCCAAAAGCTTCGGAAGGGTTCGGATCGAAAGGTCCGGACCCTTTTTGCGGTTCAGGATGTTTAATAGGAAGAGTGGTCTCTCGCTTAAAAGCTGAGGCGGGGCAAAATTAAGCGCCCAAGCTCGACCTCAAATGGCAGTTGCGACGCCAACCTTCTGATAATACTAAGTAATCTACATTTTCCGCCGGACTATTCTTGCATTTGATACATAACTTGAGCGGTGCTTGGCCTACCAATTGTTGCAAATGTGCGACAATCAGCGCATCGCAATTCTGTGAAGTGAAAAACATGAAACCGAATACTAGATGGGGCGTTGCGTGAGTGACCCTGCGGCGAGGATCGCAGGTCACCTGAATTTAAGGAGCAGAACATGAAACGCACGACAACAATCGCGAGCATCGCCCTCATCGCAACAGGCGCACTGGCCGGCGCAGCCGCAGCAGGCTCGCTCGAAGACACCACAGTCGAAGCACCGGTTTTCACACCAGCGCCGACCCCCGTGGCCGTTGATGGCAACTGGACAGGTTTCTACACCGGTCTTCAGGTTGGCCAAACAGACATCGACAGCGACAGCGGTGCGCTTGACGGTGACGACACATCTTACGGTTTCCACGCAGGTTACGACTATGACTTCGGGAAGTTCGTACTGGGTGGTGAGCTCGACTATGACAAAACCGACATCGATCTGGGCAACAGCGGCGCAGCCGCCGACTCCGTCGCCCGTGCCAAGCTGAAAGCCGGTTACGACTTTGGCAACACGCTGGTCTATGCGACAGCTGGTGCGGCCCGTGCCGACACCGACGTTGGTGATGAAACCGGCCCCTTCGCCGGTGTGGGTGTCACATATAAAGTGACCGATCGCTACACAGTCGGTGGTGAAGTTCTGCAGCACAAATTTGATGACGTAGGCGGCACAGGCGACGATCTTGACGCAACCACGATCTCCCTGCGCGGTTCCATGCGCTTCTGATCTGTCTTGGCGAGGGAACTCGCCTAGATGAACGGGCCGGCTTCCGAAAGGGGCCGGCCTTTTCATGGGCCTATGCCGCGCGGCTGGCGCACCCTTCGGCAAAGCTGCACAGGCTTCGTAGTGCTGTTTCAAATGCACTGTCTTCGATGGTCATGGCGACGCGAACATGGCCCGCCGCCGCCGCGCCAAAACTCTCGCCGGGCATGACCGCGATGTGGAGGCTTTCCAGCAATGCGTCGGCAAAATCGCTGCCACTCAGCCCCGTGGCCCGGATATCCAACATCAAATACATCGCCCCTTGCGAAGGCACCAAACGCACCACATTCTGCGCCGCCAGTACCTGATGGGCCAGCGTCCGACGACGTTCAAACGGTGCCCCGATCTCCCGCTCAAGTGCATCACCTTGAGCGAGAGCATAATTGCTCGCGTCCTGAATGAACCCCGGCACGCCGTAGTTGGTATGGGTGGCGAGGTCGATGATATCGGCGATGATGTCCTCAGGGCCGATGATCCAGCCACAGCGGCTGCCTGTCATGGCGTGGGATTTCGACATGGAGCCGATGACCAGCGTGCGATCTGCCATGTCGGGCAGGGCGCGTGGACTGAGGTGTTCGCCCTCCCAAATTTGGGTGTCATATACCTCATCAGAGACCAGCCACAGATCACGGTCTTGGCAGACCTTGGCAATCTCGGTCAAAGTCTCACGGCCATAGATCACGCCGGTCGGATTGTTGGGTGTGTTTATCAACAGGGCCTTCGCGCCCTCGGCGGCAGCTGCCAGATCCGACCCGCGGGGCAGGAACCCATGATCGGCCCGCGCCGCGACCGCGATGGGCCGCGCCCCGGCGGCACGCAGGGTGCCGGGGTAGGTGGCATAATAGGGGTCAATGTAGAGCGCCGCATCGCCGGGATCGCAAGCCGCCATGAAAGCCGCGAAAAGCCCCGCTTGCCCGCCCGGCGTCACCACCACATTGTCGCGCGTCGTGCGCACGCCGGTCCGCTCCTCGGCCCGCTTTGCGATCCGGTCGCGCAGGGCATCTGTGCCCGGAACGGCGGCATAGCCGGTATGACCCCCGAGCGCGCTGCGGTGCATCTCTTGCAGGATCGGGGCGGCGGTGCGGATGTCATGCTCGCCAATGGTAAGCTCGGTGACGGGCACCCCCGCCGCAATCATCGCACGCGACTTATGAAACACCTCCCAACCGTCGGACCCTCCGGCCAGAACCCCTTTGATGCGCGATGATCTATCCATGATGCCTCCGAAAATTTCCGCACAAGGGGGCAGAGCCTTGGGGCTTTGTCAATCCGCGCGGGGAAGGCGGGGGGGAGCGGTTGCGTAAAACTTAACCGGACAAGGGGCTTGGCGCAGGGCGGCGCGCTTGCTACAACCCGGTCATGAACACCGCAACGCTCATTATTTGCTGCATTACCCGCTGAGACATCCTCGCGGGCCGCTGTTCACGTCATTCCCATTCTGACAAAACTATGCCAAGCCCGCGTCACACCCGCGCAAGGACGCCTGCCCATGACCCGTGACCTGACGATCAAGCTGCACAACACCGCCACCCGGAAGAAAGAGGATTTCACGCCGATTGATGCGCGGAATGTGCGGATGTATGTCTGCGGCCCCACGGTCTATGACCGGGCGCACCTGGGCAACGCGCGGCCCGTGATCGTGTTTGATGTGCTCTTCCGGCTGCTGCGGCACGTCTATGGGCCCGAACACGTTACATACGTGCGCAATTTCACCGATGTAGATGACAAGATCAACGCCCGCGCCGCGACAAGCGGGCGCAGCATTGGCGATATCACAGCCGAGACGACCCAGTGGTATCTCGACGACATGGCCGCCGTCGGTGCGCTGGAGCCCGACCACATGCCTCGCGCGACACAGTATATCCCCCAGATGGTCGCGATGATCCGCGGGCTGATCGACGAGGGCTACGCCTATGAGGCCGAGGGCCATGTGCTGTTCCGGGTGCGCAAATACGCCGAATATGGCGCGCTTTCTGGCCGGTCGGTCGACGACATGATCGCAGGCGCGCGGGTTGAAGTCGCGCCTTACAAAGAAGACCCGATGGATTTCGTACTCTGGAAACCTTCGGATGAGGCCACGCCCGGTTGGGAGTCGCCTTGGGGGCAGGGCCGTCCGGGCTGGCATATCGAATGCTCCGCCATGGCGCATGACCTGCTGGGGGAGCGGTTCGACATCCACGGCGGTGGGATCGACCTGCAGTTCCCGCACCACGAGAATGAGATCGCCCAGTCGAAATGCGCGGGCCACGGGTTCGCCAACTACTGGCTGCACAATGAGATGTTGCAGGTCGAGGGCAAGAAGATGTCCAAGTCCTTGGGCAATTTCTTTACCGTCCGCGATCTGCTGGACCAAGGCGTGCCGGGGGAGGTCATCCGTTTCGTGATGCTCTCGACCCATTACCGCAAGCCGATGGACTGGACTGAGAAAAAGCGTGAGGAGGCTGAGAAGACCCTTCGCAAATGGTATCTTCAGGCGGCTGAGGCTGAGGCCGCGACGCCTTCACCGGACCTCGTCACACTCTTGGCGGATGACCTCAACACCCACGGTGCGTTGACCGAATGCCACCGGCTGTCGAATGCGGGCGATACGGCAGGTCTGCGCGGGGCGTTGAAGCTTTTGGGGCTGCTGGATGATCTGATCCCCGAATGGGCCGCGGTGCAGGCGCTGGATCTCAGCGATGTCGAGGCTTTTCTGAGTGATGCCCATGCCACCGCGATGGAGACCAAAGATTTCGCGCAGGTCGACCGGATCAAAACCGCGCTCACCTCTGTCGGGATCGAAGTCCAGATGAGCAAGGACGGCGTGAAACTGACCCCACCGCCCGGCTTTGATCGGGCGCAGTTGGAGGGGTTGTTGTGACGCGCGAACGTCTCTGGCTTTATGACACCACGCTGCGCGATGGGCAGCAGACCCAAGGCGTTCAATTCTCCACCGACGAGAAACGCCAGATCGCCGAGGCGCTGGATGCGCTTGGCGTGGACTATATTGAAGGCGGTTGGCCCGGGGCCAACCCAACCGACAGCGCGTTCTTCGATGCGGCGCCGCCCACCTCGGCACGGCTCACCGCTTTTGGCATGACCAAACGCGCGGGCATGTCAGCGGAAAATGACGACGTTTTGGCCGCCGTATTGAACGCCGGGACGCAGTCGGTCTGTATCGTCGGCAAGACCCATGACTTCCACGTCAAAACCGCCCTTCGCATCACGCTGGCGGAAAACACCGACAATATCGCAAAATCCGTCGCCCATCTGGTCGCCCAAGGGCGCGAGGCGCTGTTTGATGCCGAACATTTTTTCGACGGCTATAAGGCCAATCCCGGCTATGCGCTTGAGGCGATCCGCGCGGCCTATGACGCGGGTGCGCGCTGGATCGTGCTGTGCGACACCAATGGCGGCACGCTGCCCGAAGAGATCGGCCGCATCACCCGCGATGTGATCGCCGCAGGCATCCCCGGTGACCGGTTGGGCATTCACACCCATGACGACACCGAAAACGCCGTGGCCTGCACGCTGGCCGCCGTCAACGCAGGCGCGCGCCAGATCCAAGGTACGCTGAACGGGCTGGGCGAGCGGTGCGGCAACGCCAATCTGACCACGCTGATCCCGATCCTGCTGCTGAAAGACCCCTATGCCAGCCGCTTTGAGATCGGTGTGAGCCGTGACGCGCTGCGCGGGCTGACCCGCACCAGCCGGATGTTGGACGAAATCCTTAATCGCGTGCCGATGAAACAGGCAGGCTTCGTGGGGTCGTCGGCTTTCGCGCATAAGGCCGGGCTCCATGCCAGCGCCATCGCCAAAGACCCCAGCACCTATGAGCATATCGATCCCGCCTTGGTCGGCAATACCCGCATCATCCCGATGTCGAACCAAGCCGGGCAATCCAATCTGCGCAAACGGCTGAGCGATGCCGGTCTGGCCGTGGCCAAGGGCGATCCGGCGCTTGGCCGGATCTTGGAAGTGGTCAAGGACCGCGAGGCGCAGGGCTATGCCTATGACACCGCTCAGGCGAGTTTCGAGATTCTCGCCCGCGACGTGATGGACCAGTTGCCGCATCTTTTCGAGGTGGAGCGTTACCGCGTTACGGTCGAACGCCGCCGCAATGCCGAAGGCCGGATGGTCAGCCTTTCCGAAGCGGTCGTGGTGGTCGATGTCGACGGAGAAAAACGGCTCTCGGTCTCGGAATCGCTGGACGAGGATGGCGCGGACCGTGGTCCGGTCAACGCGCTGTCCAAGGCGCTGGTCAAAGACCTAGGCAAATACAGCAGCCTTCTGGATGACATGCGTCTGGTTGACTTCAAAGTGCGTATCACCCAAGGCGGCACCGAAGCCACCACCCGCGTCATCATCGACAGCGAAGACGGGCAGGGGCGGCGCTGGTCCACGGTGGGCGTCAGCGCCAACATACTCGACGCCTCATTCGAGGCATTGCTAGATGCGATACGTTGGAAATTGATCCGGGACCGCGCTCAATGACAGATGATATGACCGCCTTTTTCACCCTGCACCGTGATCTGCCGCGCGAAGGGCCGGGGGAGCCTGCGGATGTGAGCTGGGCCGTGGAGCAGGTCGACCTGCCCGCAAGGGCCGAGATCGCGGATGTGGCCTGCGGCCCCGGCAGCGACATCGGCGCCCTGCGCGCGGCGATCCCGCAGGGGCATGTCACCGCACTCGATAATACCGCGCATTTCGTCGACACCGCGCGGGGCCGTTTCGTGGCCGATGGGAATGTCACATTGCTGCGCGCCGATATGGCCGCAATTGCCAATGAATACGACCTGATTTGGTGCGCCGGTGCAGTCTATTTCCTTGGCGTGACCGAGGCGCTGACCCGCTGGCGGAAATCCCTGCGCGCGGGTGGTGTGGTGGCATTTTCCGAACCTTGCTGGCTGACCGATACCCCTTCGGAGAACGCCCGCGTGCAATGGGCCGACTATCCAGCGATGAGCGACGCCGATGGCATTGCCGACCGGGTCCGCGCGGCGGGGTATGAGGTCGTGGCGACCCGTGTTCTGTCGGAGGAGGCTTGGGAAAATTACTACACTCCGCTGGAGGCCCGCATCGAAAAGCTGCGCCCCGGCGCGGATGACGCATTGGCGCAGGTGCTAGATGCCACAGAGGCGGAAATCGCCTGCTGGCGCGCGCACCGGGACGAGTTTGGCTATCTGTTGACGGTGGCACGCCCCGCATGACCTTCGACGCCGACCTGAACGCCTGCGCCGCCATGGTAGAGCGCGCCGACCCGTGGCGCTTTCGCGCCGCCATGGCCGCCCCCGTCGAGACGCGCAAGCTGCTCTTCCCGCTCTATGCCTTCAACGTCGAGGTTGCCCGTGCGCCTTGGGTCACCCAAGAGGCGATGATCGCCGAGATGCGCCTGCAATGGTGGCGCGACGCGCTGGAGGAGATTGCCAAGGGCGGTCCCGTCAGGCGTCACGAAGTCACCACGCCGCTGTCCCGTGCGATTGCGCCGGAGGATGCGGAACTGCTGGATGAACTTGTCGCCGCGCGGCGGTGGGACATCTACAAAGACCCCTTCGAGGATGCTGCGCATTTCGAGCGCTACATCGACCAGACCGCAGGCCATCTGATGTGGGTCGCCGCACGCCGCCTTGGCGCGACGGAGGAAGCGGTTGTGCGCGATGTGGCCTATGCCACCGGCATCGCCGCTTGGCTCTGTGCGATTCCGAATTTGGAAGAGGCGAGCCGTGTGCCGCTGCTCGATGGCACGGCGGAAGGGGTTTCGGCCCTTGCCAAGGGAGCACTGGACCGCCTGAAGTCAGCGCGGGCCAAACGGGCGCAGATCCCAAAGGCGGCGCGGGCCGCATTGTTGCCTGCCGCCCATGCCGGACCTGTTTTGCACGCGGCTGTAGCAGACCCGCAAAAGGTCTCCGAAGCAGGCTTGCCTGACCCGCGCCGCCATTTCGCGCTGCGGGCCATGGCGTCGCGCTGGTAGGCGCTTAGCTGAGCTGCGTCTCCTTGCGGCTGCGCAGCACCAGCCAGATCAGCGAGCCACCGGCCAGCACCAAGAACGGCACCATGGCGAGGTTCACCGCCGCCCAGCCTTCCTGCGCCGTGCCGCCCGAACAGTTCATCAAACCGCCTGAAGCGAGCGAGGCGACGGTCACGCCGCCGAACACCAGCAGATCGTTCAGGCCCTGCATCCGTCCGCGCTCATGCGGCTCATGCGCGCCCGCGAGCATGGTGGTGGCCCCGATGAAGCCAAAGTTCCAGCCCAGCCCCAAAAGGATCAGCGCGACAAAGAAGTTGCCTAACTCCACCCCCTGAAGCGCCACCAGGCCAGCGGCGGCAAGGATCGCAATGCCAAGGCCCATGATCCGCTCAACGCCGAAACGGTTGATAAGATGACCGGTAAAGAACGACGGCGCGAACATCGCCAGCACGTGGCCGGTGACCACATAGCCCGCGTTGTCTTGGCTATATCCGCAGCCGACGACGGCGAGCGGGGTTGAGGTCATCACGAGGTTCATCAGCGCATAGGACACCATGGCGCAGATCACCGCGACGGCGATGCGCGGCGTGGTCAAAAGCTCCCAACGGCTGCGGCCCTTGGGCGCGTCATGGGCCGGAATTGGCGGCTTGGGGATGTCGATGAAAAGAAACAGCAGCGCGCCGATAAGGTTTACCGCGACCACCGCCAGATAGGTGCCAAGAAAGGGAACCACGAGGCTGCCAGAGGTCGCCGTGGCAAGCTGCGGCCCGATGATGGCCGAGACCAGACCGCCGGCCATAACGTAAGAGATCGCCTTGGGTCGGAAGTCATCCGAGGCGGTATCGGCGGCGGCGAAACGGTAAAACCCCTGCGCCGACATGTAGACGCCGGTGAGTAGGGAGCCGACCAGAAAGACTGGGAAAGACGCGAGATAGAGCCCATAGGCCGCGACCGCGCCGCCCAATGCTCCGCCCGCAGCCCCCAGAAAAAACCCCGCCCGCCGGCCAAACCGTTGCATGATGGCCGAAACCGGCGTCGCCGAGAGCATGGAGCCCAGCACGATCATCGAGATCGGCAGCGTTGCCAGACAGACATTGGTCGCCAGCGACTGACCGGCAAGGCCTCCAACGAGAAAAATCATCGGCATCTGCGCCCCGAGAAAGGCCTGTGCTGCCACCAGCACCGCTACGTTGCGCCGGGCGCGTCTGTCGTCGATCATGTCTGAATTCCTCACTTCCCGCCAAGGCGTAGCCCTGCCGATGCGTAAGGGCAAGCCCGGCCCCGGTTTTTGCGCCTCCGATCCCGCTTGCGCCCGGCGGCAAGCTCACCGATGATTGCCCCGATGACCGCCCCGAACCGTCCCTCGCTGAACCTTCTTCTGCTCGCTGGCACTGCCGAGGCGCGGCAGCTTGGCGTCGCCTTAGCTGAGGCCGGGCACAGGGTCACCGCGTGGCTGACGGAACCGCCGCGCGGGAGCAATCCGATGCCGATGGCGTTTGAGATGCGCGATGCCACGGATGCAGCGGCCCTGCGGCGCGATATGGCGGGCTTCGATGCGGTGCTCGATCTCAGCCATGGGTTCGATGCGGGGCTAAGCCACTCAGGTTTTGCCGCCGCCACGGCCATGGGCAAACCCTTCGTCAGCTTTTCGCGGCCTGTCTGGCCTTTGGACAACCCGCTGCTGCAATCGGTGCCCGATGTGACGACAGCCGCCCGTGCGGTGCCGCCCGGAGCCCGCGTCTTTGCCGCCACCGGCTGGGCGAGCCTGCCCGCGTTCCTGCCCTTTAAGGGGGCGCGCCTCATGCTGCGCCAGACCAGCCGCCATGACCGGCCCGCACCCTATGACTTTGTCGACCTGATCTTTGGCGATCCGCCATTCACCGTGGAGAGCGAAACGGCATTGTTCCGCGACCTCGGCGTCGACCTGCTAATTTGCCGCAACCTCGGCGGGCAGGCCAGCCGTCCTAAGGTCGACGCTGCCCTGTCGCTCGGCTTGCCAGTAATCGTGATCGACAGACCGCCACTGCCAGAGGGCGCGTCTTGCCTGACCAACCTCGACGCGATGCTGGATTGGGTGGCACGGCTGTGAACCTCGCGCCTCCGATCACCTGCGACGCCGAAGTGGCTGAGGGCGCTGCGTGGCTGGCCGAGGCCGAGCCGCGTTTTGCCATGGCGCTTGCACGCACCGGTCCGCTGCCACTACGTCTGCGCCCACCGGGTTTTGCAGGCCTTCTCGACATCATCGTGGGGCAGCAGGTGAGCGTGGCATCTGCCCGGGCGATCTATGCGCGGCTGGTGGAGGCGGGGTTGGACCGCCCTGAAAACGTTCTGCACGCGGGCGACGAAGGTCTGCGCGCTGCGGGGCTAAGCCGCCCCAAAGCGCGCTATGTGTTGGCCTTGGCGGAACGTGATTTCGATTTTGACGCGCTACATTGCCTGTCCGATGACGACGCCACCGCAGCACTGATCGCCATGCCGGGCATCGGCCCGTGGACCGCGCAGGTCTATGTGATGTTCTGCCTTGGTCGGCGCGATGTTTTCCCAAGCGGCGATCTGGCGTTGCAAGAAGCCGCGCGGGGGCTGTTTGATCTGCCCGCCCGGCCAACGCCAAAAGACCTCACTGCGATGGCCGCCGCATGGTCACCTTGGCGGTCGGTTGCGGCGCGGCTGCTCTTTGCCTACTACCGGGTGTTGAAACAAAAGGAAGGATTGTCATGACACGGGTTTTGAACGCCGAGCGCCGCGAGCCGGTCTCTGGCACCACACGGTCGGTTGTGGTGTTCCTGCATGGCTATGGGGCCAATGGCGCTGACCTGCTGGGCCTCGCCGATCCGCTGAGCGAGCATCTGCCGGATACGCTGTTCATCGCTCCCGACGCGCCCGAAGCCTGCGCAGGTGCGCCGATGGGGTTCCAGTGGTTCCCGATTCCGTGGATCGACGGATCATCCGAAGAGGAATCGATGCGCGGCATGATGAGCGCTGTCGAAGACCTCGACGCCTTCCTCGACGCGCTGATGGTGGACGAAGATGTGCTGCCTGAACAGGTCGTGCTGTTCGGCTTTTCCCAAGGCACGATGATGTCGCTGCATGTGGCCCCGCGTCGTGAGGATGCGGTGGCGGGCATCGTGGCTTTCTCGGGGCGTCTGCTCAACCCCGAAGCGCTGGCCGAAGAGGCGCGGGTGAAGCCGCCGGTGCTGCTGGTCCATGGCGATGCCGATGACGTGGTGCCGCCGCAATCCCTGCCGCAGGCCGCCGAAGCGCTGCAAGAGGCGGGGTGGCAGGACGTTTACGCCCATGTGATGAAGGGCACCGGCCATGGCATCGCGCCGGATGGGCTAAGCGTGGCGCTTGCCTTCATGCGCGACAAATTGGGGCTTTAACCCTTCATCTCGTCCCAGAGCCAGGGTTCGGCGAGTTCAACCGAATTGCCAGCGGGGTCGCGCACATAGAGCGAGCGCGCCCCGTTGGGCCAATCAAAGCTGGTGTCGATCTCGACCCCGGCGGCCCGTAGCCGGGTTTCCATCGCGGCGATCTCTTCACGGTTCATTGCAAAGCAAATATGCCCCGGCCGCCGCGCCCCATGGGGTGGCACCGGCATCTGCGGGTTGCCGGGCGGCTGCGCCGTCGCTGTGGGGTTGAAGATCAGCAGCACCGATGGCCCAAGCGCAAAGAACATATGCCGTCCCGATACCTCTTGGAACAATTGTAAGCCCAAGTGATCGCGGTAGAACTGTCGCGCGGCATCCAGATCATCGACATAAAGCGCGGCTTCAAGCAGCGCTTGTGGGGCGGGGGCATCGGGCAGGGACTTATCTGTCATGCAATAAGGTTAACAGACTCTGCCTATCAGTCACGCATCTGTCGTACTTGGCTGGCAAAACCGGCGACATCTAGTGGTTCACCTTTGTCTTGCCAGAGCGAAACCGCGAGATATAGTGAAGAGAAACGGGCAGAGGACGCGACCAGATGGACGGCGATTTCAGGACCGAATTTACCCGCCAACCGGCGGCTTTGAAACACCGCCCTGCGCTGGTGCTTAACGCGGATTACCGACCTTTATCCTATTACCCGCTGTCGCTTTGGCCTTGGCAAGAAGCCGTCAAAGCCAAATGGCTCGACCGGGTTGAAATCGTCGCCGAATATGACGAAGTGGTGCGCAGCCCCTCGACAGTGATTAGGATACCGTCGGTTGTCGTTCTAAAAGACTATGTCAAACCTCAAAAGCGCGTGGCCTTCACGCGCTTTAATTTATTTCTGAGGGATGAATTCCGCTGCCAATACTGCGGCGCGAAGGGGGATCTGACCTTTGATCATGTGGTGCCCCGCGCCGCCGGTGGGGTGACAAGCTGGCAAAACGTGGTGGCGGCCTGTAGCCCCTGCAACCTGCGCAAAGGCTCGCGGCCCCTGCACCGCACGGGCCTTGCCCTGCGCAAGCCGCCGCGCCAACCCGCCGCGGAAGAGCTGCGCAACATGGGGCGCAAATTCCCGCCCGGCCACCTGCATGAAAGCTGGATGGATTTCCTCTATTGGGATGCCGAGTTGGAGGCCTGACCTCAGATATCCAGTTCCACCCAGATCGGCACGTGATCGGATGGCTTGTCGCGCCCGCGCACGTCGCGGTCGATCTGGCAATCGCGCAGCCGGTCCGCCACGGTGGGGGATAATAGGAAGTGGTCGATGCGGATACCGTTGTTGCGGTTCCACGCCCCGGCCTGATAATCCCAAAAGGAGTAATGCCCCGGCCCTTGGGTGCGCGCCCGGAAGGCGTCCGTGAGCCCCAGGTTCACAAGCCGACGCCATGCGGCGCGGGACTCGGGGCGGAACAGGGCATCTTCGCGCCAACTGTCGGGTTTGGCGGCGTCTTCGGCCTGCGGGATGATGTTGTAATCGCCCGCCATGAGGAAGGGCGTTTCTTCAGCCAGCAGCGCCTCGGCGCGGGCTTGAAGCCGCGCCATCCACGCGAGTTTGTATTCATACTTTGGCCCCGGCACCGGGTTGCCGTTGGGCAGGTAGAGCCCGCAGACCCGAAGCGCCAAATCGTCGCCCACGACCGTGGCCTCAATCCAGCGGGCCTGATCGTCTTCGTCGTCGCCCGGCAGGCCACGGGTCACATCCTCCAGCGGCAGCTTCGACAGGATCGCCACGCCGTTGAAAGACTTCTGTCCGTGGGTTTCGACGTTATAGCCGCGCTCTTCTAGCATTTCGCGGGGGAAAGCCTCGTCGACCGACTTGATCTCTTGCAGCACGACAACGTCCGGCTGCGCCTCGTCAAGCCAGTCGGGAAGGGCCGCCGCGCGGGCCTTGATACCGTTGATGTTGAAACTCGCGATCTTCATATCCGGCCCCCTTAAGATGTCCGACTGCTATCGCGCAAATGGCATCGCGGAGCAAGGGGAAGGCTTGCGCGTTTAGGGTGATTCGACAGGGATTGTTTCCACTAATAAGGGAATTACGGGAACATGTAATCCCTCTTTGTCATGAGACAGCTCTGTGGATCGATCTTTTTCTGCCCAGCATCAATGAAGGAAAAGCGATCCAAGCGGAGGTACTGCGCAGTGTACCTAATGTGGATAAATCTTTCAGGACAAAGACTTAGACGGAAATCAGTTGGCGAAACAATTTTAAAGTGCATCAGTGTAGGAGCTGCACGGTTAAATGGTAATTTGCTCGAAAGGACTTCGATATGACTACGACTACCGCAACAGTTTTCTCCCCACTACCGGCACCTATGGAGGACGACAACCTGATGACACTTGGCGCGGGAATTTGGCTTTTCACTACGGGCCTTAATCGAGTGGGCAGCGACATGCTCATGGGTGACGGGGTGGAACTGTTCACCACTGGGTTACAACAAAACACCGGAACCATCGCGCAGGGGGCGGAGGTGGGCCTCTTCACCACTGGGCTTTCCGTCTCAGAGGCGCAGGTGCTGCCATTTGGCGCCTGAAACCTGATAAAGCGGGCGGATTTCACCGCCCGCTGTCCCTTGTTGGAGGCCATCTAATGACCAACGTTGTTCTGCTCAAGCCCGAAGTAAATTCCGACATGGCAACCCGAAGAACGCGACTGATCCGCGCCTTTGCCAGCGAACGCCGTCAGCAGGGGGATGTCTTTTGGTTAAAGGAAAACGCCGAATTACTGGGGGTGCTGGCAAGTACAGGGGTCGCATTGGATGCCGAGGCGCTCAAGCCGCTTATCACCTTCCATTCAAAGAGCCGCAACATGCTCCGCGATTTCCCGCAGTACTACCGTTTTATCCTGTCGCTCTGCCTCGACCTCGAAGAGCTTGGCTTGCCGGAACTTCACGGGGCGGCCCTCTGCGATGAGGTTGCCCGCGCGGGCCTAGAGGGCGCAGAACTTTCCGATCTACAACGTGCTGAAGCACGCCGGCTGTTGCGTCGCCGCGCTGTCGGGCCGCGAGTCGGTGAGGGTGCGCTTGGCGAGCGGTTGCATAACTTTATTACCCGCAGCGCCACCTTCGCCATGCCCAACCGAAAGGCCGCGTATGAGCTCACACATATTGTCTACTATCTCTCGGACTATGGCCGCCGGGACCCGAACTTGTCAGAAAAGGCTCTGCTGAGTTTGCAGTTCACCGGGCTGCTCGCTTTTCTTGACCAAGATATGGATCTGCTCGCCGAAGTCTGCGCCGCGCTGCGATTTGCCGGGGTGGCTCCAGCGAGGTCGTGGGAGAACTTCGTGGCGGATTGCCACCGTGCCTTTCGCATTCAGGTGGATATGAATGCCCCTGTGCAAGACGATTACCATCAATGGCTCGTCACGGGTTGGGCCATGCAAATCGCGGGCCGCCCCCCGCACCCGCAGCACATGTCCGATGGGGCGCTGCGGTTTAAATGCTGTTCCCTAGGGCAGGGGGCGCTGCGGCCCTTGGTGGCATGTATGAGTGATATGGGGGCGCAGCGCAGCGCAGATTGGGGGCATATGCGCCCGCATGTTCTGTCTTATCTTGGGCCAGAAAGCCACGCGGTCTTACTCGCGGCTGAGCAATCTGGCCCGCATTTCGAAGAATTCTTTGATGGGTTTGCACGGGCGCGCGGTTAGACGCGCCCGGAAAGCTTACATCGAGAAAGATGTGCCGCAGCCGCAGGCCGCAGTCGCATTGGGGTTCTCAATCGTGAACCGCGCGCCGATCAGTTCTTCGGTGAAGTCGATCACCGCGTCGGCCAGAAACGGCAGGGACACGCTATCGACCACCACTTTTTGACCACTGCCTTCCAAAACGAGGTCATCCTCGGCAGGTTCGTCCAGTGCGATGTCATACTGAAACCCCGAGCAGCCGCCGCCTTCGACAGCGATGCGCAGGGCTTTGCCTTCGTCGGCGGCCCCGATCTCAGCGAGGCGTTCAAAGGCGCGGGGGGTGACTTTGGGGGGCAGGTTCATCTGCGGGCTCCGATGCATCGGTTTTCTTTCGCGTTCCCTTAACATATAGAAACCACAAGGACAGGTCACAAGGACCGCAAGAAGGACCAGCCGCAATGCGCGCAGAATTCGCCTCGGACCCGGACACTGCCAAGGGACGGCTTGTGCCCGAAGAGGAAAGCACGTTTCGCTCCTGCTATCAGCGGGACCGAGACCGGATCATCCACGCCTCCGCCTTCCGGCGGCTCAAACATAAGACTCAGGTCTTTGTGGAGCATGAGGGCGATTATTTCCGCACGCGGCTGACCCATTCGATTGAAGTGGCACAGGTGGCGCGCACCATCGCAGGGGCGTTGCGCCTGAACGGCGAGCTAACCGAGGCCGTGGCGCTGGCGCATGATCTGGGCCACACGCCCTTTGGCCACACCGGCGAGGACGCGCTGCACAAGTTGATGTCGCCCTACGGTGGGTTTGACCACAACGCACAGGCGATCAAGATCGTCACCACGCTGGAGCGTCACTATGCCGAATTCGACGGGCTAAACCTGACGTGGGACACGCTGGAAGGCATTGCCAAGCACAATGGGCCGGTCACGGGCGACGTGCCCCATGCGCTGGCTGACTATAACGCGCGCCATGATCTGGAACTGCACACCCATGCGAGCGCCGAAGCGCAGGTAGCCGCGCTTTCGGATGATATCGCCTATAACAACCACGACCTGCACGATGGTCTGCGGGCGGGTCTGTTTACCGAAGAAGAGATCGCTGAGCTGCCTATGGTCGGCGCGGCCTATGCGGAAGTGGACCGACTCTACCCCGACACCGACAGCTATCGCCGCCGCCACGAGGCGCTGCGGCGGGTCTTTGGGGTGATGGTCGGTGATGTGATCGAAACCTCTGCCAAACTGCTAAAGGAAACGGGCGCACAATCCCCCGATGACATCCGTCATCTGGGCCTCCCGGTGATCCGCTTTTCGGATCCCGTCTGGCAGGATCTGCGCGAGATTCGAAAGTTCCTGTTTACCCGCATGTACCGCGCGCCCTCGGTCATGGAGAATCGCGAGAAGGTGACAAAGGTCGTCGAAGACCTCTTTCCGCTGTTTCTGTCTCAACCCAACCTGTTGCCCCACCATTGGGCCGCAGCGATTGAGGCGGCAGAGGATGAAACCACGCTGGCGCGGATGGTCTCGGATTACATTGCGGGCATGACGGACCGATTTGCGCTGCAAGAACACGCCCGCCTTTTCGGTAGTGATTTGCGCAGCTTCCGCTAATCTTTGCGGCATGGTAGCCTGCCCCCTGTGATCCATAGGTGACGTGACATGATACAAACCCCCGTTCTGCCGGAAAGTCTGGCCGGTGACGCGACCTTCGCGATCCTCTCGGCAGGGCAAGCGCCGGGCCCAACGGTTGCCAAACGCGCGGCTGGTCTGGGGGCCGAAGTCGTGGCGATGGACCGCGACCCCGCCGTCCTGGCACGGCTGATGAGCCAGTCGCCCGCACGGGTCGAAGGGCTGGCGCTTGCCGGGGATCTGGTCAGCCGGTTCGAGCCGCTTTACCGCAACTGGGGCGGCACGCCGCTGCATTTGGTGTTGAACCTGATGCCGCTGGACCCAGACGATTGCGCCCAAGGCATTGACGCGCAGATCCGGGGGCTTTCTGCGCTGGTGCGGGCTTTGGGCCGGGGTTTGGTGGCCGGGCAGGGGTCCGTTGTAACCGTTCTGCCGCGGCCGAGCCAGCCGCTTGCACTTGCCGGATATGGGATGATCGGCGCTTTTGAGGCCGCCAATGCCGCGCTCGATAAGGTCTTTGGCGCGCGGGGGCTGCATTTTCATCTGATAACCGTGCCCGAGGGGCAGGCCGAATTGGCCGCAGACACCGCGCTGTACCTTGGGTCCGAAGCTAGCCGACAGCTCCGAAGTGGGCGTTTGGACCTCGGCTGACAACGCCGCTTCAAACGCCACTCCCTCACATGGGCCATCGCGGCCCGCCGCTTCATTGACTGCACCCCCGCACATGATAAACGGGCGGGGAACAAGGATACCCGACATGAACCTATTTGCCGAAATTCGCCATCTCATCATTGCGACACTGGAACAGATGGTCGCGCAGGATGCTCTGCCTGCGACCCTGAACTTTGACCCGATCACCGCCGAGCCGCCGCGTGACCCCGCGCATGGCGACATGGCGACCAACGCCGCGATGGTGCTGGCCAAGCCCGCAGGCATGAAGCCGCGCGACATCGCCGAAGCATTGGCCGCGCAATTGCAAAACGATCCGCGCATCACCTCTGCCGAAGTGGCCGGTCCGGGCTTTATCAACCTCCGCCTTGCGCCTTCGGTCTGGCAGAATGTGGCACGGCAGGTGCTCAGCCAAGGCACCGACTTTGGCCGCGCGATCCTTGGCGCCGGCCAACGGGTGAACGTCGAATATGTCTCGGCCAACCCAACCGGCCCGCTGCACGTGGGCCACACCCGTGGTGCGGTCTTTGGCGACGCGCTGGCAAGCTTGCTGGATTTCGCAGGCTACGACGTGACACGAGAATACTATATCAACGACGGTGGCGCGCAGGTCGATGTGCTCGCACGGTCCGTGTATCTGCGCTACCTCGAAGCCAATGGCAAAGAGGTGGCCTTCCCCGATGGCACATACCCCGGGGACTACCTGATCCCGCTGGGCGAGGCGCTGGCGAAAATGTATGGCGACAAGCTGGTCGACCAGCCTGAAAGCGAGTGGCTCGATCATATCCGTGAGTTCGCGACCGACGCGATGATGAACTTGATCCGTGAGGATCTGGCGGCCCTCGGCGTTGAGATGGACGTCTTCTACAGCGAGAAATCCCTCTACGGCACCGGCCAGATCGAAGCGGCGATTGCTTCGCTCGAAGCCAAAGGGCTAATCTACGAAGGTGTGCTGGAGCCGCCAAAAGGCAAGAAGCCCGAAGATTGGGAGCCGCGCGAACAGACGTTGTTCAAATCCACCGAACACGGCGATGACGTGGACCGCCCCGTCAAGAAATCCGACGGCTCGTGGACCTATTTCGCCCCTGACATCGCCTATCACTACGACAAGGTCAGCCGCGACTTTGACATGCTGATCGACGTCTTCGGCGCGGACCATGGCGGCTATGTCAAACGGATGAAAGCGGCGGTGTCGGCATTGAGCGATGGTCATGTGCCGCTCGACATCAAGCTGACGCAACTGGTGAAACTCTATAAAAACGGCGAGCCGTTTAAGATGTCCAAACGGGCAGGGACTTTTGTGACCCTGCGCGATGTGGTCGATCAGGTTGGGCCGGACGTTACGCGCTTTGTCATGCTGACGCGCAAAAACGACGCGATGCTCGATTTCGACTTCGACAAGGTGCTGGAGCAAAGCCGCGAGAATCCGGTGTTCTATGTGCAATACGCCCATGCGCGGGTGGCATCGATCCTGCGCAAAGCCCAAGAGGCCGGGGTCGAGGTTGCCGATGCCACGCTGATGGATGCGGATCTGACCAAGCTGGATCATGATGCAGAACTTGGCCTGCTGCGCAAACTGGCCGAATGGCCGCGTCTGGTCGAAACCGCCGCGCGCAGCAACGAGCCGCACCGGGTGGCCTTCTACCTCTATGAACTCGCGTCCGATTTCCACAGCCTTTACCACTTGGGCCGTTCCGAAGACGGGCTGCGTGCGTTGCAAGAAGGGGACGCTGCCACATCGCAGGCAAAAATCGCCCTGTCGCGTGCCGTTGCGATTGTAATCGCGGCGGGTCTTGGTATTCTTGGCGTCACACCGGCACAAGAGATGCGATAACCGCACCAGCGCGCCGAAAACAGGCAACCCCAAGATAGACCCACGTGGCGATGTATCACGTCGGGCAAAGAGGCAGAGATGGCAGATTTCACGTCTTCCCCGACGACTGCGGGCTATGCGCCCGATTCCGCGCATGGATACGCAGTGGGCACCGCGCCCAAGACACTGACAACGCTCACCAATATCGCTGGCGCCGTGGTTTCACTGGCGCTGGTCGCAGGAATTGGCGTTTGGGGCTACAAACTGTTGGTGCGTGATGTGACGGGCATTCCCGTGGTCCGCGCCGTCCAAGGTGAAATGCGTGTGCGCCCCGAAGAACCCGGCGGAGAATTGGCCCGGCATCAGGGGTTGTCGGTCAACGTAGTGGCCGCCGAAGGCAACGCCGGACGCCCGGCCGATCAGCTGCGCCTCGCGCCCCGCCAGATCGAATTGCAGGACGAAGACCAGCCCGTTCAAGTGGCGATGGTTGCCGGAAAGCCACAAGGCGAGGCGACCAAAGCCGTGGCTCAAAGTGACGACGGTAATCTGATCGACGCCTCTGCCGCGATCCGCTCAGGCAACGTCCAAGACCTTGTTGCTCAGTTGACCAATGGTGTGGCCCCATTGAGCGGTGAGGCGGCGGCCGACGCGGTCGATACTGCCGTCGCCATGGCGCTGGCCGATACATCGGCGCAGCCTAAGGTGGTCAAAGCCGTGCTGAACGCACCCGGCGTACGCAATTCGCTGCGCCCCCGCCGTCGCCCCGCAGGTGGTGCCGTGGTGACGCCCGCATCGGTCCAAAGCAATCCGGTCAAAGCCGCCACGCAAGAGGTCGATCCCGCGGCCCTTCCCGCAGGCACCCGCATGGCGCAGCTTGGTGCATTCGACAGCCCAGAGGTTGCCCGCGAACAGTGGGATCGTCTTCAGGGCCGCTTCGGCGCCTACCTTGAAGGTAAAAACCGCGTTGTTCAAAAGGCGACCAGCGGTGGCCGGGTGTTCTTCCGCCTGCGCGCCATGGGTTTTGACGATATCGCCGATGCACGGCGCTTCTGTTCGGCTCTCGTGGCTGAAAACGCGGATTGTATCCCGGTGGTGATGCGCTGATGCGCCCCTTCGGGGCCACGATCCTCGACGCCACGGGCGTTCGGCTCAGCGTCGAGGAAAAGGCGTTCTTTCGGGACGTGCGGCCCTTTGGCTTTATTCTTTTTTCTCGCAACATCGACAGCCCCGACCAAGTTCGCGCGCTTTGTGAGGAGATGCGTGAGGCGGCGGGCCATGAGGCGGTAATCACCATCGACCAAGAGGGCGGCCGCGTGCAGCGCATGCGTGCCCCGGAGTGGCGCGATTGGATGCCGCCGATGGACCTCGCCGCCCGCGCGGGGGATCAAGCCCGCCAAGCCTTTTATCTGATGTACCGGATCATAGCCCATGAGCTGCACAGCGTCGGCATCGACAGCAACTGCGCGCCGCTGATCGATGTGGCGGGGCCCAAGACGCATCAGTTTTTGCGCAACCGCTGCTACGGCGAGACGCCGGGGCAGGTGGCCGAGATTGGCCGGATCGTGGCCGATGCACTGCTGGCGGGGGGCGTCTTGCCGGTGATGAAACATATGCCCGGTCATGGCCGCGCCACGCTCGACAGCCACCACAATTTGCCGCATGTCGATGCCCGTCGGATTGATCTGGAGGCGGTCGATTTTGCGCCGTTCCGCAGCCTGCGTGATCTGCCCATGGGGATGACAGCCCATCTGGTCTATGACGCGTTGGATGATAGCCCGGCGACCCTGTCCGCTAAGGTCATGCGCATCATCCGTGAGGATATTGGCTTCGATAACCTTGTGATGACAGACGACATCTCGATGAAAGCGCTGCAAATGACCCCGGCGGAGAGCACCCGCGCCGCCATCGCGGCGGGTTGTGACGTGGCCCTTTTCTGTAATGGCCCGCTAGAAGACCGCCGCGCCGTGGCCGAAGCCGCAGGCGAAATGACCCCCGCCGCCCAGACCCGCGCCCTGCGGGCCAAGGATGCGCGGCAAACCCCCGACGACGTTGACATCGACGCCCTCAGCGCCCAGCTTGAGACGCTTCTGGGCGGGGCATTGCATGGCTGACACGACATTTCAGGAAGACCGGGGCGGGGCTGGCGGCTCCGTGGCCGACCGGCTGGCTGCCGAGGCGTTCATCATTGATGTTGAGGGCTATGAAGGGCCGCTCGACCTGCTGCTGTCTCTGAGCCGCACCCAAAAGGTCGACCTGCGCAAAGTCTCGGTGCTGCAACTGGCCCGGCAGTATCTGGCTTTTGTTGAGCGGGCCAAGGAATTGCGGCTTGAACTGGCGGCAGACTACCTTGTGATGGCGGCATGGCTGGCCTTCCTCAAGTCGCGCCTGCTGCTGCCCCCGGACCCGACCGAGGAAGGCCCTTCAGGCGAAGAGATGGCCGCGCATCTGGCGTTCCAACTGGAACGTCTCCAAGCCATGCGCGACGCTGCCGCACGCCTCATGGCCCGCGATCAGCTTGGCCGCGATTTCTTTGCCCGTGGCCAGACACATGAGATTACCCGCGTCAAAAAGGTGACCTATACCGCGACCTTGCTGGACCTTATGCAAGGCTATGCGCGCACCCGCACGCGCGATGAATTCCGCCCCTTCGTGATGGACCGCGACAAGGTCTTCACCATGGAAGAAGCGCTGGAACGGATGCGCGGGCTGATTGACTATGCGGGCGATTGGGGCGATCTGAACAGCTATCTGCCCGAAGGTTGGGAGAGCGATCCTGAGCGGCGACGCTCTGCCACGGCAGCGACCTTTGCGGCCTCCCTGCAACTTGTCAAAGAGGGGCATATGGAGATCCGGCAAAAAGAGATTTTCGCCCCCATCCAACTGCGCAAGAAGGATTGATGCGTGTCGGAAGACGTTGAAACAAAAGAAAAGAAGCTGTTCGACGCGCCCTCGCTGGCCGAACAGGAACGTATGATCGAAGCCGTGCTTTTTGCCAGTTCCGAGCCGATCACCTTACGTGAACTCGAAGCGCGCCTACCGCGCGGTTCGGACGTGGGCGAGGCGATGGCTTTCCTGCGCCACCGCTATCAAGGGCGCGGCGTGCAGGTGATGAAAGTCGGCGACGCCTATGCTTTTCGCACCGCGCCTGACCTTGGCTTTTTGATGCATCGGGAAACGGTCGAGACCCGCAAACTCAGCCGCGCCGCGATCGAGACCCTGGCGATCATTGCCTATCACCAGCCCGTCACCCGCGCAGAGATCGAAGAGATTCGGGGCGTCGCGGTCTCTCGTGGGACGGTCGATCAACTGCTAGAGATGGAGTGGATCCGCTTTGGCCGCCGCAAGATGACACCGGGCCGTCCGGTGACCTTTGTGGTGACGCAAGAGTTTCTCGATCACTTCGGTCTGGAAAGCGCGCGAGATCTGCCGGGGCTGAAAGAGCTGCGCTCTGCCGGGCTGTTGGAGAACCGCCCGCCTGCCGGTCTGCTGCCCACCGTGGGCGATGGCGAAGACGAACCGGAGACCACCGAAGGCCAGAGCGAGCTGTTCGAAGATTGATGAGCGTGGGGCTGGATTCCGGCCCCGCGCGCCTAGATAAAACGGGCTGATCCGAATGAGAGGGCCGATGAAACCGATCGTTAACATGGTCATACGTCACCTCATGCGCCGCCTGCTGTCGTGCGATGTAGGTGCTGGTGCGCGACGTACCAACAAACGCGGGGCCCGCAAGGGTGGCGCATTTAACGCAGGCGCTGCGCAGCAGGGCATTCGGATGCTGCGGCGTTTCTTACGATCAAGGTAAGCCTTCGCGCCATCAGGCGGAGCGGAAGTGCTTCGACAGTTTCAGACCCTGACCTTGGTAATTCGATGCGATGTCAGCCCCGTAAAGCTGGTTGGGGATCTGGGCCATATGCTCATAGACCAAGCGACCCACAACCTGACCATGCTCCAGCACGAAAGGTGCCTCATGGCAGCGCACTTCCAGCACCCCGCGTGAACCTGCACCGCCCGCCTCGGCATGGCCAAAGCCGGGATCGAAGAAGCCCGCGTAATGCACACGGAATTCACCTACCATTGCTAAATAGGGCGCCATTTCAGCGGCATAGGCGGGAGGGATTGTCACGGCCTCGCGGCTGACGAGGATGTAGAAAGCACCGGGATCAAGGATGATCTGGCCATTGGTGCTGTGCACCTCTTCCCAGTAATCCGCCGGTGCGTAATGGCCGATTTTTTCCAGATCAATCACCCCGGTATGCGGCTTGGCGCGATAACCGACAAGGCTGGTGCCGGGCAGGCGCAGATCGACGGAAAAGCCCAAGCCTTCGTCGATCACGGCTGTGCCATCTACCAAGGGGGTTTTATCATGCAGCGTGCGCAAGGCGTCATCATCCAGCGTCGCGTCGCCGCTGCCGAAGCGGATCTGGTTCAACCGCATGCCGGGGCGCACAAGCACGGAAAAGGAGCGGGGACAGATCTCGGCATAGAGCGGGCCGGTATAGCCCGGCGCGATCCGGTCAAACTCGGTCCCGCCGTCTGTGATGGTGCGTGTTAAAAGATCGAGCCGCCCGGTGGAGCTTTTGGCATTAGCGACCGCAGAGACATTTTCAGACAGCGCGAGTGTTTCCATCAAAGGCACGACATAGACGCAGCCTTTTTCCAACACGGCCCCATCGCTAAGGTCCACGCGGTGCATCTCGAACTCTGCCAGACGATCCGCGACCTTGGCCCCTTGCCCGGCAAGGAAGGATGCCCGTACGCGATAGGCGACGTTGCCGAGGCGTAGATCGAGGCTGGCAGGCTGGATCTGGGCAGCGGTGACCGCCGGGTCAGCGGCAATGGCACCGTTTTCGATCATCGCTGAAATCTGCTGGTTGGGGAGCACCCCGTTCATCGCATTGGGCATCAAGCGGGGCCTTTCAAATGACAAACGCCCGCGCGTTACCGGCGCGGGCGTGTTGTTGTAGTCGGTTGGTCGGGCTAGCAGGACTCGAACCTGCGACCTTCCGTCCCCCAGACGGACGCGCTACCAGGCTGCGCCATAGCCCGACTACGTGGGCTTCATACCCGATCTCGCAGGGGGTGCAAGAGGGAATTGCCGATCTTTTCATTGCGATCAGTAATTACTTTCAAAGCCTGGTTCAGCGGCCATCCGCGCGCGCAACTCTTCCAGATCCAGCAGCAGACCGGCCACGAGCGGCTGCACATCGCGGGGCAGGTAATGCACACGGCTCGCCACACTCAACAGACCCGGACGGGCTGGAAATTCAGCCTCGGGGGTGAAGTCCGGCAGGTCGATGATCGCGGGTCTGGGCGTATCGTCGAACTCTTCGATTTCTGGCTCAGAGGGCGCGTCATCTGCAGGGGATACAGGTTCCGCATCGGTCGGCGCATCGGGTTCTGACGCGAGGGGGCGTTTTAAGAAGTCGGGCAGACTGGGATCTGCGGCGGTCTGCGGCTCGGGCTCGGCTGGGTTCACCTCAACTTCGGGGCCAGGGGTGTGATCCGGCTCCGGCGCGTCGGGTGTGGCTCTGTCCGACGGAGCCAGCGGATCAGGCGTTGCGCGCGGGTGATCGTCGGCAGGCGGCACAGGAGAGGGGGGCAGGGACTTTGTGGGGGTGACCTGCGACGCACTTGGTGGTGTGGTAGCAGGCGAAGCGGCGGGCGTATTGTCAGTCGATTCCGCACCTGCAGTTTGCTTATCCAAACCAGAGTCGTCCGGCGCTTCTGCCTTCGTGCTGCCAAAGTTCAAAACCACCCCGGTTTCCGGGCGGATGATGTCCGGTTTGGGGGCGGGCCGCGGCTCCATAAAGTCCAGCTCATCCAGCGATGCAGAGAGAGAGGACACATGAGTCATCCCTTCTTCGCGCAGGATCTTTTGCACGCCTTTGATGGTCAGCCCATCATCATGGAGAAGCTTTTTGATCCCCCCCAACAGCAGCATATCCGCCGGACGGTAATAACGCCGTCCGCCAGCCCGTTTGATGGGCTTCACCTGCGTGAACTTGCTCTCCCAGAACCGCAGAACATGGGCCTGAATACCGAGCCAGTCAGCGACTTCGGAGATGGTGCGAAAAGCGTCCGGCGATTTGACCATGGGTCAGGACTTGTTGCCTTCGGCAACGCGGTCTTTCATCAGATGCGAAGGGCGGAAGGTCAGCACACGGCGCGGGTTGATCGGAACCTCTTCGCCAGTCTTCGGATTGCGCCCCACGCGGGCGGTCTTGTCGCGCACCGAGAATGTGCCGAAGGAAGAGATTTTAACCTGTTCCCCGTCGACCAAAGCGTCGGACATATGCTCAAGCACTGCTTCGACCAGTTGAGCGCTCTCATTACGAGAAAGACCGACTTCACGAAATACAGCTTCACTTAAATCCATGCGCGTCAATGTCTTGTTCGGCATTATATCCCCCATGCTTTTCAATAGCATATGCTGCTGCGATTTTTAGAGTCAACATCAATGCCCGGATCGCGGGCATTTGAGCGGAGATTTTCTGCGTTAGCTCAGTAGCTTACCAGCGCAGGACGACAGAACCCCACGCCAGACCACCGCCAATAGCTTCGGTAACGATCAGGTCGCCTTGTTTGATTTGGCCCCGCTCACGCCCGACGGACAGCGCCAACGGGATCGAAGCCGCCGAGGTGTTGCCGTGGTCTTGAACGGTAACAACCACACGCTCCATCGGCAGGTTCAGCTTTTTCGCTGTGCCCTGAATGATGCGGATATTGGCCTGATGCGGCACGATCCAGTCAACATCTTCGGCAGCGACACCGGCCCGCTCCATCGAAGTATTCGCCGTCGCCGCCAGTTTTTCAACCGCGTGGCGGAAGACCTGATTGCCTTGCATGCGCAGATAGCCGGTGGTGCCCGTGGATACTCCGCCATCGACATAGAGCAGGTCGCGGTAACGGCCATCTGAGTTTAGATCGGTCGCAAGAATGCCGCGATCCTCAGGGCTGTCGGTGCCATCCTGTGCTTCGAGCAGCAGCGCACCTGCGCCATCACCGAAAAGTACGCAGGTCGAACGATCCGTCCAATCCATGATGCGGCTAAAGGTTTCTGCTCCGATTACCAACACGCGACGGGCTTGGCCCGACACGATCAGTGCGTTGGCATTGGCAAGCGCATAGACGAACCCCGCGCAAACCGCTTGCACGTCAAAGGCAAAGCCACTGGTCATACCCAATTCGGCCTGCACCATCGTTGCGGCAGAAGGGAAGGTAAGATCAGGCGTTGAGGTGGCGACGACAATCGCATCCACGTCGGATGCTTCGCGGCCCGCATCCTCAAGCGCCTTGCGTGCGGCTGCGCTGGCCATGGAGGATGTATTCTCGCCCTCAGCGGCGAAATGGCGGCGTTCGATGCCAGAGCGCGAGCGGATCCACTCGTCATTCGTGTCGAGGGTCGCTTCAAATTCGGCATTTTCCACGACACGGGCGGGCAGGTAGTGGCCACAGCCAGTGACAACGGCGCGCAGGCTCATTTGACGGACTCCTCGGCAGGCAGCGTCGCGGCGACGCGGGCGGCCAGCTTGTCATTGAATTTATTCTGCGACAACTGGGCCGCAAGTTTGATCGCCGCAGAGATGCCTGTGGCATCCGCTGAGCCGTGGGATTTCACAACCGTACCGTTCAGACCCAGAAAGACGCCCCCGTTTACACGGCGGGGATCAATCTTTTTGCTGAGGCGGCGCAGCGAGGTATAGGCCAGAAGCGACGCAAGCCGTGACATAGGCGAATATTTGAACGCTTCGCGCAGGCGGTTGCCGATCATGCTGGCGGTGCCTTCGCCGGTTTTGATCGCCACGTTTCCGGTGAACCCGTCTGTCACGATCACATCCGCGCGGTTACCCGAAATGTCGCCACCCTCAACAAAGCCTACAAATTCAAAGCCCGTGGCATCGCCTTGGGCGCGAATCAGATCATAGGCTTCTTTAAGCTCAGTGCGGCCTTTATGTTCTTCTGTACCGACATTCAGCAACCCAACACGCGGGCGCTCTAGGTCCATACCGTTGCGGGCATAGGAGGTGCCCATCAAGGCAAAGCGCAACAAATCATCGGCGTCGGCGCGCACATCGGCGCCTACGTCGAGCATCACGTTAAAGCCCTGAGGATTGGAAGACGGGTAGAGCACGGCAATCGCGGGGCGATTCACGCCCGGCAATTTCCGCAGCCGTATCATCGACATCGCCATCAGCGCGCCGGTGTTCCCGCATGAGACAGCCACGGCGGCTTCTCCGCTGCGCACGGACTCGATAGCGGACCACATGGAACTGGCCTTGCCGGTGCGTACAACTTGGCTGGGTTTGTCGTCCATCGTGACGACATCCGTTGCGTGGCGAACCTCGCAACGACCAGCCAAATCGCTGCGCTTGGCGATCAGCGGTTCAAGCTGGTCACGCGGACCATGCAAGATAAAACCGATATCGGGATTTGCTGTCGCAGAAAGCGCACACCCGGCAACAACTGCTGCCGGGCCTTCGTCACCCCCCATCGCGTCAACCGATATCAGGGTGTGTCCGGCTTTCGCGTTGGGGTGATCGGGCTGTGCCGTCATCGGTGCGAATGCCTCACTGCCATTGAAAAAACCTTAGGAACAACGCGAGCTTAGGCTGCGTCGTCTTCCAGGTCTACTTCTTCGGTCA
Source organism: Sulfitobacter dubius (assembly GCF_900113435.1). Classification (GTDB taxonomy): domain Bacteria; phylum Pseudomonadota; class Alphaproteobacteria; order Rhodobacterales; family Rhodobacteraceae; genus Sulfitobacter; species Sulfitobacter dubius. Next base: position 492,392 of record NZ_FOPG01000001.1, read on the forward strand.
GGGCGACAACTTCGGTGTCGTCATAGTGGCCGCATGCGGCGCAGATGTGGTGTGGGCGCTTCAGCTCACCACAGTTCGAACATTCGTTCGGGTTCGCTGCTGTGAGCGAATCGTGTGCGCGGCGGTTGTTGCGGCGCGATTTGGATACTTTATTCTGTTGGACAGCCATGTCTGGTGCCTTTGCCTTCGGGGTTGCTGACCTGCATGAGGCATGCCGCAACCGTGTTTCAATTCGGACCCCGTTTCGGGCGTGACGACGCTTTAGGGCCGCAGCCGCGCAATGTCCAACCTTAATTGGGGTGAGGGCGGCAAAATAACGCGAATGCGCGGCGATGCAACCCGTAATTTTCGCGGTATTCCGCCTGTTTTATTAGGTTTCGTCTTTCTTTAGCGCGTCGCGCAGGGCCCCGAGTCCGGCAAAGGGGCGTGCATCTTCGTCGGTCATTGGCTTCTGGCCCGGTTCCGCATGGACCATCTGGCCCAGTTCAACATCGCCCTTGCGGGGGTATTCAGGCACTTCCAGTGCCAGCGCCTCGATCATGATCTGCGCGGGGTCGATCCATTGTCCCAGAGGTTCGGTCGTGTCATCTTCGGGCATTTCGACCTCTTCCTCATCGGGAAGTTCGAAATCATGGACAAAACGGCGGATGATATTGACGTCGATACGTGTGGTTACCGGCTCCAGCGTCACAACGCAGGGCTGAACCACTGTGGCGCCCAAGGTGCCCTCGAGTTGCCAGTCTTGCTTGCCCACAGGTTTGATGCTGCCCGAGAAGCTGAGTTTGCGCAGAGCGGATAGCTCCAATTCTTCAGCGATTTGCGATAATGCCTCCGCATCGGGGCGCAGCGCAAAGCCGTTTGGCTCCGTCTGAGACAGGTCAGCGACCCGTAGAGCGGTTGGCGTAGGTGATTTGCGCGACATGAGATATGACTTTCGTTTCTTGTACACTTGGGGTGCCTTAGTGTATGCGAAATAAAAGCCATAATCCGTCAGGGCAAGAGGGCAGACCAAATGCGCAATACGAAACAGACCGGCAAGACACGCTTCCGGATCGCAGGTATGGGCCTTGCGCTGCTTCTGACAGCCTGCAGCCCGCAGTATCAAAACCACGGTTATGTTCCGCCACAAGATCAGCTTGAGCAGATCGTCGTCGGCAGCGACACCAAAGAAACCGTCGCTCAAAAGATCGGTGTGCCCACCGCTTCGGGTGTTTTGAGCGATGATAGTTACTACTACGTTAAGATGCGCCAGCGCGCTTTGGGGTTCATGGCCCCGAAAGAGATCGACCGCGAAGTGGTCACCGTTAGCTTTAACGAAGCGGGCGTCGTGGCAAATGTCGAACGCTTCGGGCTAGAGCGCGGGCAAGTGGTGCCTTTGTCGCGCCGAGTGACGACATCGCCAGTGGCTGACAATACGTTCCTGCGTCAGCTTTTGGGCAACCTTGGCCGTTTTAGCCCGACGGCATTCGGCAGCTAAATCCATCCTTGAAAGCCCCGGCGGTCAACCGGCGGGGCAGGGCTGTAGGCAACCGAAGGCGACATCGCAGATGACCCAAGCGTCACCGGGCCGATATCTGACGCGCGAAGCCTTATCGTCAGTCGATATTACCCGCGCGCAGGTGCTGCGCGCCCGGTGCTTCCAGAGAGGCACCCAGCCCGACATCGATGCTTTCGATGCAGGCGCGCGACATTTTCTGGTAGAGGATCGTGCCAGTGGCACTTTGGTCTGTTGCTTTCGCCTGACCCTATTTCGCGGCGCGACCTTGGCGCGAAGCTATGCCGCACAGTTTTATGACCTTTCCAACTTAGAAAAGGTCGACGGCGCGCTGCTTGAACTGGGCCGCTTTTGCGTGCACCCCGACTGGCAAGATCCCGACATTCAGCGCCTCGCTTGGGGGCGGCTGGCACATGAGGTCGACCGCAACAATGTGACGCTTCTGTTTGGCTGCTCTTCCTTCACAGGAACCGACCCGACAGTGTACCGGGATGCCTTTGCCCGTTTGAAAGAACAGCATCTGGCCCCGGCAGAGTGGCGACCCGGACTCCAAGCCAATCAGTACTACCCTTTTGCCCGCGACACGCAAACTGTCGATTCCCGCCGCGCGCGCCAGCAGACCCCGCCGCTGCTGCGCAGCTATCTTGCCATGGGCGGCTGGGTCAGCGATCACGCGGTGATCGACCGGGAGATGAACACGCTGCATGTCTTTACCGGGCTCGAGATCGCGGCGATCCCGCCGAACCGCGCGCGGCTCCTGCGCGCCTTGGCCTAAAGCGCGCGAAAGCACGGCGCCCAACCTCAAGGGACATTGACCTTGCCCGCGCCGAGAGATAGCTGGCGGGCATGGCACGCGCACCCCTTTTACAACTCACCGACATTTCGCTGACCTTTGGCGGCGATCCTGTTTTCGAAGACCTTTCACTGGTGGTTCAGACCGGCGACCGGCTAGCTTTGGTTGGCCGCAATGGCTCGGGCAAATCCACGCTGATGAAGGTGATGGCCGGACTTGTCGAGCCGGACAGCGGGGCGGTCATTGCCGGTCCCGGCGTGTCGGTTGGTTATATGGAGCAGGAGCCGGATCTGTCGGGCTTCGAGACGCTTGGCGATTTCGCGGCGCATGGCCTTGATCCGGGCGAGATGTACAAAGTCGAGCGCGCGGGCGAGGGGCTGAAGTTCGATCCCGCACGCCCCGTCGCCACCGCTTCGGGCGGTGAACGCCGCCGCGCGGCGCTGGCGCGGCTGATGGCCGAAGAGCCAGAGCTGATGCTGCTGGACGAACCGACCAACCACCTCGACATCGAAGCCATCGCTTGGCTCGAATCCGAGCTAAAGGGCACCCGCACGGCCTTTGTCATCATCAGCCACGACCGCGCCTTCCTGCGCAATCTGACCCGCGCCACCCTCTGGATCGACCGCGGCGCCGTGCGCCGTCAGGAGATCGGTTTTGAGGGGTTTGAAGCATGGCGCGATCAGATCTGGGAAGAAGAGGACATGCAGCGCCACAAGCTTAACCGCAAGATCAAGGCCGAGGCGCGGTGGGCGGTTGAGGGCATCTCGGCCCGGCGCAAGCGCAACCAAGGCCGCGTGCGCGCCTTGCAAGACCTGCGGGCCGAACGCTCTGCCCAGATCACCCGTCAAGGCACCGCCGCGATGGCGCTGGAAGCCGGGCCAAAATCGGGCCGTAAGGTTATCGAGGCGACAGGCATAGCCAAAAAATTCGGCGACAAACAGATCCTGCGCGACTTCTCGATCACTGTGCAACGCGGCGACCGCATTGCGCTGGTGGGACCGAATGGGGTGGGCAAGACCACGCTGCTTAACATGATGATCGGGAAAGAGCAGCCCGACACCGGCGAAATCAAACTCGGCACCAATCTGGAACTCGCGCTTTTCGATCAGGCGCGTGCGCAGCTTGATGGCAATATGACGCTTTGGGAAAGCCTGACCGGCGATCCTGATATGCGCGTCTCTGGCAAGGCCGATCAGGTGCTGGTGCGCGGACAGCCGAAACATGTGGTGGGCTACCTGAAAGAGTTTCTCTTTGACGAAGCACAGGCCCGCGCGCCTGTCCGCTCGCTCTCAGGCGGGGAAAAGGCGCGGCTGTTGCTGGCCAAGATCATGGCGCGATCCTCGAACCTTTTGGTGCTCGACGAGCCGACCAACGATCTGGATGTCGAAACCCTCGACCTCATGCAGGAGCTTCTCAGCACCTATGACGGCACCGTGCTGCTGGTCAGCCACGACCGTGACTTCCTTGACCGCGTGGCCGCCACCACCATCGCCATGGAAGGCGACGGGCGTGCCACGGTCTATGCCGGCGGTTGGAGCGATTATCTGGCGCAGCGCGGGCAGGATGATTTTTCCGACAGCGTGGTAAAGTCTAAACCGGGCAAGGCCGAGCCGAAGGCGGAGAAAAAACAATCCACCTCGGGTCTGAGCTTTACCGAAAAGCACCGGCTCGAAGCGCTTCCGGGTGAGATCGAGCGCCTTGAGGCGGAGATCGGCAAGCTCGAAGAACTGCTCAGCGACGCGGAATTGTTTACGCGTGAACCGGTGAAGTTCCAGAAAGCCACCGATGCGCTGGTTCAGCGGCACGAAAAGCTCCAGAACGCTGAAGAAGAATGGATGGCGCTTGAAGAGAAGGCGCAGGGTTAATCAGCGGAGTCCTTCAGGGCGATCTGCGGCCGGTATCCATTGCGGAAAGCCGCGACGCTGCTGGGCGGGGTGAGCAGGGTGACACGGCCCCGAGGACGCGGTTGCGGCGGGCCGTAGCCTGAGGGCTGATAGGGGTGGAAAGCGTCGCCGAACAGCACCCCACTTTGGCCTGCGTGATCCAAGATAAAGGCCCCGTCCGGTAGATCGTGCACCTCCACGCCCGCTTGACGGCGCTGTTGAAAGACGCGCGGCACGGCTCGTTCGCTGTGCAACTGACGGTCAAGGGCCGCAGCAGGCCCCGACACATCGCAGCACGCCCGAAACCGCCGGTAATCCGCGGCGCGGCATTCCGCGCAGGGCCGGTGACCGGCAGCAAAGGCCACGGCCTCATCCAGAAAGAAAAGCTCGGTATAGTGACGCGGGGCCATCAACTGCCGCCGACGGCCCTTGAAGCTGAGCACACAGCACACCCAATTCTGTTGAGCCCAACGGCGTTTCGGGTGCAGGCCACTCTCGTCATGCAGGATACCGCGATTGCCCATGAACCCACCCCGCGCGGGGTGGGCGATGATCTCTCCATCGGGCTGGACGCGGTTCTGCAGCGGCATCAGCGCATCCGCAGCGCCCCATCAAGGCGGATAACCTCGCCGTTGAGATAGCCCATTTCAACGATGAACCCGGCCAACCGCCCGTATTCCGAAGGATCGCCAAGGCGCGGCGGGTTGGGGACATCCTTGGCCAGATCCGCTTGCACCTCTTCCGGCAGCCCCGCCAGCATCGGCGTTTTGAAGATGCCGGGCGCGATGGTCATCACGCGGATGCCGTCTTTGGCCAGGTCCCGCGCCATGGGCAGGGTCATGCCTACGATCCCGCCCTTGGACGCGGCATAGGCGGCTTGGCCCTTTTGCCCGTCGAAAGCGGCGATGGAGGCAGTGTTGATGATCACCCCGCGTGCGCCGTCGTCTTCGGGGCTGTTCTTGGCCATGGCCACCGCCGCCAGCCGTGCCACGTTGAAGCTGCCGACAAGGTTGATGTCGACCGTGCGCTGGAAGGCGTCCAATGGATGCGGGCCGTCGCGGCCTGTGGTCTTGATGCCAAGGGCGATCCCGGCGCAGTTCACCGCTGCTGTGATCCAGCCCATTTTATCGGCGGCGTAGTCTACCGCCGCCTGAACTGAGCTTTCATCCGTCACATCGGTCAGAATGAAATGGCCACCGATTTCCTTTGCAACAGATTCGCCACGTGCGGCGTCACGATCCAGCAGGGTGACCTGCGCACCTTGCGACGCGAAATAGCGCGCCGTGGCTTCGCCAAGCCCCGAGGCACCCCCGGTGATGATGGCGGCTGTGCTGTCTAGTTTCATGATGGCTCCCCCCGATATGAACGCTTGTTCAGTTCAACACGAAGTTCCGCCCCATGCAAGCCATGCTTGCCCGGACCGAGATGGAGAAGGAGCAGGCCGGGGGCCGTAAGGCAGCCCCCGTTGAGAATTTAGCCGATCTGCACCAGCGCGTGGCGTTTCTTGCCCGCGCTCAGCTTGATCGGAGAGGACAGCGCACCAGCATCAAGCATCATGCCCGCATCTGTCAGCGGCTGATCATCAATCCGCGCACCATTCTCGGCAATTAGGCGCTTGGCCTCTTTACCGGAGCCCGCAAGGCCGGATTTCACCAGCAGTTGCACGATAGAGACGCCATCGCCCACATCAGATGCCGAGAGGGTCAGGGTAGGCAGATCGTCGCCAACGCCGCCTTTTTCAAAGACTTCGCGCGCCGTGGCTTCGGCGTTGCGCGCTGCTTCTTCGCCGTGCAGCAGGCCGGTGACCTCGTTGGCCAGACGCACCTTTGCCTCGTTGATCTCGGACCCGGCGAGCGCGCCCAGACGGTCGCATTCATCGACCGGCAGCTCGGTGTAGAGCTTGAGGAAACGACCCACATCGGCATCGGTGCAATTGCGCCAGAACTGCCAGAACTCGTAAGGCGAGAGCATATCGCCATTGAGCCAGACCGCGCCGCCTGCCGATTTGCCCATCTTCTTGCCGTCGCTGGTGGTCAGCAGCGGTGAGGTCAGGCCGTAGACTTCGCCGTCGATCACGCGGCGCGTCAGGTCGATCCCATTGACGATGTTGCCCCATTGGTCGCTGCCGCCCATCTGCAGGATACAACCGTAGCGACGGTGAAGCTCCATAAAGTCATAGGCTTGGAGAATCATGTAGTTGAACTCGAGGAACGACAGCGATTGCTCCCGGTCCAACCGCGATTTCACGCTCTCAAAGCTCAACATACGGTTGATCGAGAAATGCCGCCCGATGTCGCGCAGGAAGTCGAGGTAGTTCAACCCGTCGAGCCATTCCGCGTTGTTCAGCATCAGGGCGCCTGTCTCGCCCTCACCATAATCAAGGTAACGGGCAAAGACCTGACGAATGCCTTCGATATTGTCGTCGATCGCTTCGGGCGTGAGCAGGGGGCGTTCATCCGACCGGAACGATGGATCGCCCACCTTTGTCGTGCCGCCGCCCATCAGGGTGATCGGTTTGCCGCCGCATTTCTGCAACCAACGCAGCATCATGATATTGACCAGATGCCCCACGTGCAGAGATTTGGCTGTCGCGTCATAGCCCACATAGGCGGGAGCGGCACCTTTCATCAGGGCGTCGTCCAATCCCTGATAATCGGTGCAATCGGCCAGAAAGCCGCGCTGCATCATCGTGTGGATGAACTCCGATTTGGGATGGTATGTCATGGTGACTTGCCTCAAAACTGTATTGCGGGGCAATCTATATGCGCACGAGCGGCAAAGGAAAAGGCCATGAATAGGGCCATGCACAGGCAACATGTCGGAACCGGTGTGGAAACGGCATTGGGAATGATGTCGGGCACCTCTTTGGATGGGGTGGACGCGGCTGTTTTGCGTACCGACGGGCATGACATCACCAGCTTTGGCCGCAGCGCCTATCGCAGCTATTCGGCAGAAGAGCGTCGGGTGATCGCCGCCGGATTCGGGAAATGGCACGGGGCCGAGGTCGAGGCGGCAGCCCAAGCGGTTGAGGCCGCGCATCTGGCGCTGTTGGATGATCTGTTAAAAGATGAACCCGGCGTCGAGCTTGTCGGTTTCCACGGCCAGACCCTTGCCCATGCGCCGCGGATGCAGGGCACGCTGCAAGTGGGCGACGGGGCCCTGTTGGCGCGCACCATCAACTTGCCCGTTGTGTGGGATTTCCGCAGCGCCGATGTGGAACTGGGGGGAGAGGGCGCGCCTTTGGCCCCGTTCTTTCACCATGCCTGCGCCCGTTTTGCTGGGCGGGAGGGCCCGGTGGCTTTCTTGAACCTTGGCGGCGTGGGCAACCTTACTTGGGTCGATCCGCGAGTCGCACGCCCAGAGGAAGAAGGCGCGCTGCTGGCTTTCGATACCGGTCCGGCAAATGCGCCGATCAACGATTTGATGCAAGCCCGCCTTAGCCAAGACTTTGACGAAGGTGGCAAACTGGCCGCGCGCGGCAGGGTGGAGCATGGCGCGTTGGAGCTATTCCTTGCCGAGCCGTACTTTGCCCGCATGCCGCCCAAATCACTCGACCGGAATGACTTCGCAGAAATGGTGGCCCTGGTGGGCGAACTGTCCGACGCCGATGCCTGTGCCACCTTAACCGCCATGTGCGCCGCTGGCGTGGCCGAAGCGATGCAGCACTGCCCGGCCCCGCCCGAGCGGGTCTATGTCACGGGGGGCGGGCGCCATAATCCGGTGCTGATGCGGATGCTGGACGTCAGCCTTGATTGCCCTGTCGCTCCGGTGGAGGACATCGGGTTGGATGGCGATATGCTGGAGGCGCAGGCCTTCGCCTATCTGGCTGTGCGGGTATCACGGGGCTTGCCGACATCGTGCCCCGGCACAACTGGTGTGCGGGCCGCTGTGGGTGGCGGTACTGTCAGCCGGGTATAGCCGCGTTCAGACAGATCCGGCGCTTGCCGGTATGTCGGTCAGCGGCAACTCATAAAAGCAGATCGCGTCGCGTGTGAACTCAGGCATCGGTTGGTAGGCACCGCGCTCAATGAATCCCAATGATGTATAAAGCGCGCGGGCAGGGGCAAAGGCGATGGACGTGTCGAGATAGACCTTCGCAAACCCGTCCTCCCGCGCCTGATCGATCAGCCTTTGGCAGATCGCGCGGCCCGCGCCGGTGCCACGGGCGGCATCCGTCACAAAGACGCGCTTGATCTCGCTCTCGGTATCGCTCAGCGCATGGGACATGCCGCAGCCCAGAGGGATGCCGTCACGCTCGGCCAGCAGAATGATGCCGCGCGGGCGGGCGTGTTCTTCGGTCAGACGGTCCATCAGGGCGCTGTATTTGTCGTGGGGATAGAAGGTCTCGACAATCCGCCGCTCGGTCGGGGCGAAGTTGTACAGAAAGTCACGGTAGGCCCAGCAAAGTTCAACCACCGCCGCGAGATCCGCAGCGGTGGTGACAGGACGAATATCAACTTTAGACATCAGCCGCGCAGGATCGAACGGCCCGCGTATTGTGCGGTCTCGCCCAGCATTTCCTCAATACGGATCAGCTGGTTGTACTTGGCCAGTCTGTCGGAACGCGCCAGCGAGCCGGTTTTGATCTGACCGCAGTTTGTCGCCACGGCGAGGTCTGCGATGGTGGCATCCTCAGTTTCGCCCGAGCGGTGCGACATGACGTTGGTGTACCCCGCGCGATGCGCGATATCGACGGCCTTGAGCGTCTCGGTCAGCGTGCCGATCTGGTTGACCTTCACCAGCATCGAGTTCGCACAACCGCGCTTGATGCCGTCGGACAGACGCGCGGGATTGGTTACGAAAAGATCGTCACCAACCAGTTGCACCTTATTGCCCAACACTTCGGTCAGGGCTTTCCAGCCGCCCCAGTCATCCTCGGCCATGCCGTCTTCGATGGAGATGATGGGGTAGTCTTTCACGAGGGCCGCCAGATAGTCGGCATTCTCTTCGCTCGACAGGGTCTTGCCCTCACCGGAGAGGACATATTTGCCGTCTTTGTAGTATTCCGTCGCCGCGCAATCGAGGGCGAGGTACATGTCTTCGCCGGGCTTGTAGCCCGCTTTTTCGATCGACTTCAGAATGAAATCAAGCGCATCGCGCGACGAGCTGATGTTCGGGGCAAAGCCACCTTCGTCGCCGATCCCGGTCGACAGGCCAGCGGCGGAGAGCTCTTTCTTGAGCGTGTGGAACACTTCGGCCCCCATGCGCACAGCTTCGCGGATGTTCTCCGCGGCGACCGGCATAATCATGAATTCCTGAATGTCGATCGGGTTGTCGGCATGTTCGCCGCCGTTGATGATGTTCATCATCGGCACGGGCAGAACGCGGGCGGTGGTGCCGCCGATATAGCGGTAAAGCGGCTGTGTGCAGTAATCCGCAGCGGCTTTGGCAGCGGCCATCGATACACCCAGAATGGCATTCGCGCCCAAGCGGGATTTGTTCTCGGTGCCGTCGAGTTCGATCATCATTTCGTCGATTTCGACCTGCTCGGTCGCATCAATGCCCACCAGCGCTTCCGCGATCTCGCCATTCACGGCGGCACAGGCTTCCAACACTCCCTTGCCCATGTAGCGAGACTTGTCGCCATCGCGGCGCTCATTCGCTTCATAGGCGCCAGTAGATGCGCCGGAAGGAACCGCCGCACGGCCCATTGTGCCGTCTTCGAGGATAACGTCGACTTCGACCGTCGGGTTGCCCCGGCTGTCGAGGATTTCGCGGGCGTGGATGTCGATGATCGTGCTCATGGGCTTTGTCCTCATGTTCGGGTTTGCAGCGGTTTACCCCGGCAGGCCCGGCTTGGAAAGACCGCGGCGGGGCCGGGGGGTGATTTTGCGTTCCCGCAGGAGGGTATAGACCCCCGAGGCGATGATGATCGCGGCCCCAACCAGCGTCAGTGTGTCGGGAGTTTCTTTAAAGACCAAGATCCCGGCAACCAGCGCGAATAGCATCCGCATGTAACGAAAGGGCGTGACGAAGCTGACTTCGCCCACGCGCATGGCGGCCACGATGGCGTAATAGGCCATCACACCGATCACCATCGCCGCGGTAAGATAAATCACCTCTGCACCGCCCGGCATCACGGCGGGGGTGCCAGCGGCGGCCATCAGGATCAACCCCGCCGGGACCAGCACGATAAAGGCAAGAAAGCTAAGCTGCATGGAACTGATGCTTTTGGGAACCTTGCGCGTCGCAAGATCACGCAGGGCAAGACCGATGACTCCAGCGACAGCAAAGAGCGACAGAGCGTTGAACCCCTCCAATCCGGGGCGCACGATCAGCAGTACGCCGAGGAAACCCACGACAATCGCGCTCCAGCGCCGCCAGCCGACGGGTTCACCCAGAAACAGTGCGGCCCCAAGGGTCACGGCCAGCGGGGTCGCCTGCAAAATAGCGGAGGCCGAGGAAAGCGGCGTCAGCACGATGGCGGTCACGAAACACAGGGTGCCCAGCACCTCACCCACGGCGCGCAGCAGGATCGGCCCGGTGAGCATATCCGCAGAGAACAACCGCCGCCCCTGAATGCGCAGGATCACGGCAAAGATCGCCCCGCCGCCCGCGCCTAAAAGCGCGATGATCTGCCCCACGGGGAGGGCGTCGCTCGTCAGTTTGACGAACATGTCTTCGATGGCGAAACCGGCCATGGCCAGAACCATCAGCATTGCGCCGCGCAGATTGTCCATGATCACGCCCCTCCATCCGTGGTATTGCCAGTCGCCCATGAACCTTTTGCGACGAAAGGGCAAGGGTGCGCGATGCGCGCCATGCGTGTGGCACTGGCGTAGGCTCTACCGGAGTGCTAGCCCTACCGCATGAGATGGCCGATCCCTTCGCTCGCCCCGCGCGATACTGTGCTGACCCTTGCGACCGGGGGCTTTGGCGCGCTGCTGTTCTGGTGGCTCAATGCCCCGGTCTATATGCTGCTTGGCCCGGTCATTGCGGTGAGCCTCTTGGGGCTGATGGGGGTGCGCACGGCGGTCGATCCGCGGCTGCGGGACGCCTGTTTCATCGTGTTGGGCATTGCTGTGGGGGCAGGGTTTAACCAAGATGCGGTGAACGCCATGGTGCGCTGGCCGCTGGCCTTTGTGTTTATGACAGGGGTGATCTGGGGGATTATGGCCGTCTGCCGCTGGATGCTGGCGCGGTATTTTGGGTTCGACGCGCGCTCCGCGCTTCTGGCCTCGGCCCCCGGGCATCTGAGTTTCGTCATGGCGATTGCCAGCGACGGAGGCTCTGACGTGCCGCGCATTTCGATCACCCAGTCGGTTCGCCTTTTGGCACTGACGATCGTCGTGCCTTTTGCCGCTTTGCTGATGGGCGTCGACATGACCGGCAATATTGCCCCGGCGGGCGCGGGGATGGGGGTGCTTTCAATCTTTGTGATGATCTTTGCGGCCGTGCTTGTGGGGCTGATCTTTGCCCGGCTTTCGGTGCCGGCACCGCTGCTTATGGGGGCGATGGTGGTCTCTGCCATCGCGCATCTGACCAAGTTGGAGACCGGGGTACTGCCGGGTTGGCTGACCCTTATCGCCTATCTGGTGCTGGGCTGCCTGATCGGCACGCGGTTCTCTGGGATCACGCCCGCGCGGTTTGTCAGCGGGCTTGGCGCGGGGCTGGCGATCACGGGCGTTGCGGTTGGGCTGGCGGGCCTCGGTGCGGTGCCGGTGGCTTGGGCGCTTGGCATGCCGCTGGGCCATGTGTTGGTGGCCTTCGCGCCCGGCGGGCTTGAGACGATGATCGCGCTTGGCGCGGTGCTGGCCGTGGTGCCGGGGTTTGTCGCCGCCTGCCACATCATGCGGCTGGTGGTGCTGAGCGTGCTGTTGCCCGCCATGCTGTCGCGGGTGGCGAAGCAAGAACAGCGCGCCGCCGAGTGATTCCGTCCTAGCTCTTCAAGCGGACCATGAGCCGGTTGCCATCTTTGCGCGTTTCCAAGGCTTTGAGGTCGGCGGCCAAGGCGCTCAGCTTGCCATGGCCATATGTCCGGCTGTCGAAATCCGGATGCGCTGCCTGAATCGTCTGGCCAATCTGGCCGAGGTTGTACCAATCGTCTTCGGTGTCGATCTTATCCATCGCCGCTTTGAACAGGGGCAGGGCGTCGGCCACTTTGGCGCTGGCGCGGGACGTGGTGTCAGGCTCCGCTCCGTCGAGGTTTTCGATCAGAATGAAACGGTTGTAGACGTTGCGCAGCGAATCGTGAGTCTTCTTCTCGCCGATGCCGATCACCGTCACCCCATCTTCGCGCAGGCGGTTCACCAGCGCGGTGAAGTCACTGTCGGAGGAGACGATCACGATGATATCGAAGCGGCGGCTGTGCAGGATGTCCATCGCCTGAATGACCAGACCAATGTCGCTGGCGTTCTTGCCCTTGGTGTTCGCGGTTTCCTGATGGGCCACCAAACCCAACTCACGGATCGGCGCCTTCCAACCCTTGAGGTGGTCATTCGACCAATCGCCATAGACGCGGCGCAGGGCGGGCTCGCCAATCGTCGTGACCTCCCGCATGATGGCAGCGGCATGTTTGGCCGGGACATTGTCGGCATCGATCAACACGGCCAGCAGGGGGCGGTCACGTTCGGTCATGGGTCATCCTTTTTAATCGGCACACCGTAAAGTTCCATCCGGTGCCCCTGCAGTTTGTAACCCAATTTACGCGCGATCCGTTCCTGAAGCTCTTCGATTTCCGCGTCGACGAACTCAATCACCTCGCCCGAGTTTACGTCGATCAGATGGTCGTGATGTTCGCGCTGTGCGTCCTCATAGCGCGCGCGTCCATCGCCGAATTCCAACTTGTCGAGGATGCCAGCCTCTTCGAACAGTTTCACCGTGCGGTAGACCGTAGCGATAGAGATGCCGCTGTCGATTTCAGTAGCGCGGGCCAGCAGTTCTTCGGCATCGGGATGGTCGTCACTGTCGTGAATCACCTGCGCGATGATCCGGCGTTGACCTGTCATGCGCAGGCCCATGGCCTCGCACCGTTTGATAATCGGGTTGCGCATCGTTTCGCCCTTCGTCCGTCGGACCACGTTCCTAGCATTCTAGCGCGGCCAGACGCCACCGCAATTGAACCCTGCCGGTTGACTTTTGCCCGTGCACCGCCCATGTGGGGGTCAAGCGAAGCCTTCTGCCGCGTGAGCAGTATCAGCGCCAAGTCCCATGAGGGGCCTCTGGGACGCTGACGACAAGGCCCGCCGATGTTCCCAAAATCACGCGTGGGGCCAAGCGCGACAGACGGGTGTGAGGCATGTGGCCTGCGCCCGCGATCTGGCTTGCGCGACCCCGTGGCGCCTGTATTGGGCGCGGCGACTAAAGATGGCGCGCGCTCTGCGTGCCGGAAAGTGAACGAATGAGCGATTTTGACATGATGGGCCTGCCAAAGAACTTGGTGGCCCGGTTGAATGAAATGGGTCTGAAAGATCCAACCCCGATCCAACGCCAAGCAATCCCCCAAGCCATGAATGGCCGCGACGTGATGGGCCTTGCCCAGACCGGCACCGGCAAGACGGCGGCCTTTGGTGTGCCGCTTATCGCACAGATGATGGAGCTTGAAGGCCGCCCCGCGCCGCGCTCCGTGCGCGGTCTGGTGCTTGCCCCGACCCGTGAGCTGGCCCAACAGATCGCCGTGAACCTGCGCGGCTATGCCGAAGGCACGCCGATCAAAGTGGCGATGGTGGTTGGCGGCCAGTCGATCAACACCCAGATCAAGCGTCTGGAGCGTGGTGTCGATCTGCTGATCGCCACACCGGGCCGTCTGCTCGACCTGCTCGACCGCCGCGCGGTCAAGCTCGACACGACGACCTTCCTCGTGCTGGATGAGGCCGACCAGATGCTCGACATGGGCTTCATCCATGACCTGCGCAAAATCTCGAACCTGATCCCGAACGAGCGTCAGACGATGCTGTTCTCGGCGACCATGCCCAAGCTGATGAACGAAATCGCCAACAGCTATCTCAGCAGCCCGATCCGCATCGAAGTCTCGCCTCCGGGCAAGGCGGCGGACAAGGTGACGCAAGAGGTGCATTTCATCGCGAAGGCCGAGAAGACAGAGTTGCTGAAGGAACTGTTGGCCAAGCACAAGGGCGAGCGGGCGTTGGTCTTTGGCCGCACCAAACATGGTTCGGAAAAGCTGATGAAGACACTGGTGAAGGCCGGGTTTGACGCCGCTTCGATCCATGGCAACAAAAGCCAAGGCCAGCGGGACCGCGCCATCGCAGGCTTCAAAAATGGCGAGATCACTGTGCTGGTGGCCACCGATGTGGCGGCGCGGGGTTTGGACATTCCGGATGTGAAACACGTCTATAACTTCGACCTGCCAAACGTGCCCGACAACTATGTGCACCGCATTGGCCGGACCGCGCGGGCGGGCAAAGACGGCGCTGCCGTGGCCTTCTGCGCACCGGATGAGATGGGCGAATTGAAGGCGATCCAGAAGACTATGGGGATTTCGATCCCGGTGGCCTCTGGCCGTCCTTGGGAAGTGATCGATGAGCCGTCCAAACCCAAGGGCCGTGGCCGTGGGCGCGGTGGCCGACCCGGTGGCGGCGGTGGCCGACCCGGTGGCGGCGGTGGCCGACCCGGTGGCGGCGGGGGCGAAGGCGCTGGCAAACCAAGTGGCGGTCGCCGTCGGCGGCGCGGCGGTGGCGGCGGCAAGCCGGGCGGCCAGCAGGCAGCCTGAGCCGATACTTAGGAATTGAACGATCCAATGGCGCGTTGTGAAAATCACGGCGCGCCATTGACTTATCCGGGCCGGACGGCGCTTCTGGCGGGATGGAACGCAAATCTCACATTGATACTTTCGGCGCAGTGGCTCTGGTGCTCTTTGCGCTTAACTTGGGCTTTAACCAAGTCGTCATCAAAGTCAGCACCGGTGGGTTCAACCCTGTCTTTCTCGCCGGGCTGCGCTCCCTCGGGGCGGTAGCCTTGCTGCTGATCTGGATGCGGCTCCGGGGTGTGAGCCTATCGCTGCCGCGCTCTGCGCTGATGGGCGGGCTGGCGGCGGGGGCTTTCTTCACGCTTGAGTTTGTCTGTCTCTTTCTCGCGCTCGATCTCACCACGGTCAGCCGGGCGTCGATTTTGCTTTATTCCATGCCGGTCTGGCTTGGTATCGCCGCACATCTCTGGCTGCCCGGTGAGCGCCTGAGCGGGGCGCGTCTATTGGGCATGGGGCTGGCCATGGGCGGCGTTGCTTTGGCACTGAGCGATGGCGGGGCCGAGGGGGCAAACTGGCTTGGCGATCTATTGGCGTTGCTGGCGGCGCTTTGCTGGGCTGGCATTGCGCTTTGCGTTCGGATTACACCGCTTTCCAAAGTACCGCCCGCGCAGCAGTTAATGATGCAACTGATCATCTCAGCCCCGGTGCTGTTGCTGCTTGCGCCGCTCTTTGGCCCCTTGCTGCGCGAGGTGGAGCCGGTGCATCTGGCAGGTCTCGCCTATCAGATCGTCGCGGTGGCGAGCTTTGGGTTTCTGGCGTGGTTCTGGCTGCTAACCGTTTATCCTGCGGCCTCGGTGGCGTCTTTCAGCTTCCTCTCGCCTGTCTTTGCGGTGCTCTTGGGCTGGCTGATCCTATCAGAAGAGATTGGGCTTACCGTTTGGCTCGCCCTGCTGCTGGTCGCGGCAGGGATTTACCTGATCAACCGCAAACCCCGAGCGCACTAGGCTTCAGGTGCCGCAGAATGTTGCCGGCACAATCTCATCTTCGGTCGGGGGGCGCTGTAGTTCTGGGTCGGTCTCTTCAAAGGGCGTCGACAGCGCTGTCATCAACCGCTCGAACGGGGCCATGTTGCCTGCAACGGCGGCTTCGATCATCTGCTCAATCCGGTGATTTCGCGGGATCACGGCGGGGTTCGCCGCTTGCATGACCGCATGCGGGTCCGGCTCATCCTTGATCCGGTTGCGCCAGTTATCGGCCCATGTGTCAAAGGCATCGCGGTCGGTGAAGTGATCACGCGCTTGGTCGGTCCCCAGGGCGCGGAACGTGTTGGTGAAATCCGCGCCGTCAGTTTGCATCAGGCTCAGCAGTTCATTGACCAGATCAACATCCTCGGGCCGGGGGTTGGAAATGCCGAGTTTGGCCGCGAAACGGCGCAGCCATGCGGCTTCGATCAACTCGGGCATGTCATGAACGATTTCGGTGGCTTCTTCGACGGCGGTCTCTTTGTTCTCCATCTGCTGCAAGAGCGAGGTCGCCAGCTGCGCCATGTTCCAGACCACGATCTGCGGCTGGTTCCCATAGGCATAGCGGCCCTGCCGGTCGATGGAACTGAACACACGGCCCTGATGAAACGCGTCCATAAATGCGCAGGGGCCATAGTCGATCGTCTCGCCCGAAATGCTGCAATTATCGGTGTTCATCACCCCGTGGATAAAGCCGAAAGACATCCACTGCGCCACCAGTTCCGCCTGCGCAGCACAGACCGCGCGCAGAAGGCCAAGCGGACCCTTTGCATCGGGATAATGCCGCGCGATGGCATAGTCGGTGAGGGCTTTGAGCGCCTCCGTCTCACCGCGATGGGCGAAGACCTGAAAGGTGCCGACGCGCAGATGGCTTGCGGCGACGCGGGTGACGATGGCGCCGGGCAGGGGGCCGCTTTCGCGCAGGATCGGCTCCCCGGTGGCAACGGCGGCGAGGGCACGGGTGGTCGGCACGCCGAGCGCATGCATCGCCTCGCTGATCAGGTATTCGCGCAGCACCGGCCCAACCCATGCGCGGCCATCGCCCATACGCGAATAGGGCGTCGGGCCGGAACCTTTGAGCTGAATGTCACGGCGCTCGCCTTCGCTGTCGATGACCTCACCCAGCAGGATCGCACGGCCATCGCCAAGCTGCGGGTTGAAATTGCCGAACTGATGACCGGCGTAAAGTTGCGCCAAAGGTGCCGCCCCTTCGGGCACCGCATTGCCGCCGAAAACCTGCGCGCGGGTCTTTGCATCGCCGCCTTCGATTCCCAGTGACGCCGCCAGATCAGCGTTCCATGCCAAGAGCTTGGGTTCTTTTACCGGCGTGGGGTCCAGCCGGGTAAAGAACCCCTCAGGCAGGGTGGCATAGCTGTTATCAAAGGGAATACGCATCACAGTTTCCGAGACATAAGCATGTAATCCTCGCGGGGGCGGAAGCCCGCGCGGGTGTAGACTTTGAGCGCCGCCTTATTGGTGCGGTCAACTTCGAGATGTATGGCCTTCAACCCGCCCGCAGCCAGCGCGCGCGGCAGAGCGATCAGCGTCTCTGAAGCGATCCCGCGTCCCCGCACGCCGGGACGGACGTAGATTTCATCGATAATGGCGTCCAGCCCGCCGAATTCAACAGACCAGCCGAAACAAATCAACACATAGCCAATCGGCGCACGGGGCGGGCCGATCAGATAGGCGGCGCCATGGGGGATCCCCTCCAGCAGCGGCGCAAGCCCGTTGCGGCGCTGCTCATCAGTCATCTCAATGCCCGCTTCGGCGTGAAAGGCAGTGACCAGCCCGACCAGTTTGTCGAGATGTTCAGGCGCGCCGAGGGTGAGATGTGCGCTCATAGGCGGGCCAGCCTTTCGGTGAGCAGAGCAAAGAACCCATCGGCGTCAAGGTCACCGACGAACAGCGCGTTGGGCGCGCGGTCGGTCACGCCCCACCAGTCGGCCACGGTCATGCCCATGGTCAGCTCTGACTGGGTCTCAATCTCGACGTTGATGTGGCGGCCTTTGAACAGGTCTGGATTTATCAGATAGGCGGTGACGCAAGGGTCATGTAGCGGCGCGCCTTCGGAGCCGTATTTCTCTTTGTCGAACCGCTCGAAGAAATCGGTCATCTCGGCCACGGCGACGCCCACCGGCGTGCCAATCGCGCGGAAGGCGTCATTGCGCGGTTTGGTGACCAGCGCCTTGTGCGTCACGTCAAGCGGCATCACGACGATGGGTATGCCGGATTTAAACACGATATCAGCAGCATGCGGGTCGACGTAAATGTTGAACTCTGCCGTGGGGGTGATGTTGCCCCCCTCGAAATAACCGCCGCCCATCAGCACAATCTCTTGCACCTTCTCGGCGATATCGGGCGCCTTTTGCAGGGCGGTCGCGATATTGGTGAGCGGGCCCAAGGGGCAGAGGGTCACGCTGCCTGCGGGATGGGCGCGGACCAGCTCGATGATGAAATCGACCCCATGCCCCTCGGCCAGCGGCATGGTGGGGTCGGGCAGGTCGGGACCATCAAGGCCGGTCTTGCCGTGCACATGTTCTGCCGTCACCAAGTCACGGCCCAGCGGGCGGTCGCAACCGGCAAAGACCTTCACATCCCGCCGACCCGCCAATTCACACACGATCCGCGCGTTTTTCGAGGTGAGATCCAGCGGCACGTTGCCCGCGACACAGGTGATGCCCAGCACATCGATCTCTTCGGGGCTGGCCAGCGCAAGGAGGATCGCGACGGCGTCGTCCTGTCCGGGGTCGGTGTCGATAATGATTTTGCGCGGGGTCATGGGCTTACTTTCGTCAAATTGCTTGGGGCAGAGCCTTGCCGGAGGCTCATGTCTTTGTCCAGCCGCAGGCCCGACGATTAGCCGCGTTCCGCCAGTTTCACCGCATCCCAAAGGGCATCCATCTCGGCCAGATCACTGTCCTGCGGGGTTTTGCCCATGGCGGCGAGCCGCATTTCGATCCCCTCGAACCGGCGGGTGAACTTGGCGTTTGCAGCGCGCAGGGCGGCTTCGGGATCAAGCCCAAGGTGGCGGCCCAGATTGGCCATCACAAACAGCAGATCGCCGTATTCCTCCTCAACCTCGGCCTGCGAAAGCGTGTCTTTCGCCTCGACCAATTCAGCGGCCTCTTCGGTGATCTTGTCCAGCACCTGTGTCGTCTCGGGCCAGTCAAAGCCGACCCGCGCTGCACGTTTTTGCAGCTTCATCGCGCGCAAAAGCGCCGGCAGGCCAATCGCCACCCCATCCAGCGTGCCGCCCTGTGCTTTGCCAGCGCGCTCGGCGGCTTTGATCTTTTCCCAGTCGGCGGTCTGCTGTTCGGCGCTCTTGTCGCGGGATTCGTCGCCAAAGACATGCGGGTGGCGCGCCACCATCTTATCGCTAATGTTGCGCACCACGGATTGGAAGGTGAAATGCCCGGCCTCTTCGCCCATGGCCGTGTGATAGACCGATTGGAGCAGAAGATCGCCCAGCTCGCCCTCCAGTTCCGCCCAATCACGCCGAGCGATGGCGTCGGCGACTTCATACGCCTCTTCAATGGTATAGGGGACGATGCTGTCGAAATCCTGCTCGATATCCCAGGGGCAGCCGGTGTCGGGATCGCGCAGGCGGCGCATGATTTCAAGCAGCCGTTCAATGCCCGCATCTGAATCGTGAATGAGATCGGCTTTTGTGTTGTCCGGCATTGCAGGCCCCATGTGTCTGGTGTCAGATGCACCCTGACCAAACCAACCCCAAGGAGTCCAGCCCATGCCCGTGGTAAACCGCATCAATGCCTTTGCGGAGGATATGACAGCGTGGCGGCGCCATTTGCATACGATCCCCGAGCTGGGGTTGGAATGCCATGAGACGGCGGCTTTCGTGGCCGAGCGGCTGCGCGCGTTTGGTGTGGATGAGCTGCACGAGGGCATCGCGACGACGGGCATCGTGGCGATCATCGAGGGGCAGGGCGAAGGCCCGACCATTGGCCTGCGCGCCGATATGGACGCGCTGCCGATCCATGAGGCGACGGGCAAGGACTATGCCAGCACGCGGGAGGGCAAAATGCACGCCTGCGGCCATGACGGGCATACCACCATGCTTTTGGGTGCCGCGCGGTATCTGGCCGAGACACGCAATTTCGCGGGCCGGGTGGCGCTGATCTTTCAACCCGCCGAAGAGACGGGCGGCGGCGCGGGCGTCATGGTCGAAGAGGGCATTATGGAGCGGTTCGACATCGCGCAGGTTTACGGCATCCACAACGCGCCGGGCTTCGACGAAGGCGCGTTCTATACCACGCCGGGGCCGATCATGGCGGCGGTGGATGAATTTCATATCCATATCAAAGGCAAAGGTGGCCATGGCGCAATGCCCCACGACACCCGCGATCCGGTTGTGGCAGCCTGTGGCATCGCCACGGCGATCCAGACCATCGTCAGCCGCAATCATGTCGCCACGCAGGACTTGGTGGTCTCAGTCACACAGATCCACACCGGCTCTGCCGATAACGTGATCCCTGAGACTGCCTATATCAACGGCACCGTGCGGACCTTTGACCGCGAGGTTCAGGCCATGGTCATGCGCCGGATGCAGCAGATCGTGGACGGGCAGGCGGCAAGCTATGACGTCGCCGCCGAACTGGTCTATGAGGTCGGCTATCCGGCCACGATCAACGACCCTGCAAAGACCGAAACCGCCGTCGCGGCGGCGAGCGAAGTGGTGGGCGCGGCCCAAGTGCACGGCGATTATGGGCGCGAGATGGGCGCGGAAGATTTCAGCTATATGCTCGAAAAACGCCCCGGTGCATATCTGTTCCTCGGTGCCGGTGAAGGCGCAGGGCTGCACCATCCAGAATACGACTTCAACGACGAGATCGCGCCGCTCGGCGCATCCTTTTTCGCCCGTATCGTTGAGCGGGCACAGCCAGCAGGAGGCAAGTAATGGCACTGGAAGACGCGGCCAAACAGATGGATATGGCCTTTACCCGCGAGGACCTCAAAGGGCCGAGCTATGAGTTGACCTTTGGCGGGGCGACCTCTTTCCTGCGACGTAAATACACCAAGGATCTGACCGGCGTGGACATCGCCGTGACCGGCGTGCCCTTTGATCAGGCCGTTACCAACCGCCCCGGCACCCGCCTTGGCCCCCGCGCCATTCGCGAGGCGAGCGCGCTGCAAGCGCCCGACGCGCCCTATGGCTGGGACTTTGATGTGCTGAGCGAATTTGCAATCGCGGATTATGGCGATCTGGCGTTTGATTATGGCCATGTCAGCCAGTTTCCCGCCGCTCTGACCGCGCATATCAAGACCATTCTGGATGCCGGTGCGGCCTCGGTCGTGCTGGGCGGGGATCACTACATCTCCTTCCCGATCCTCAAAGCCTATGCCGAAAAATACGGTCCGATCAGCCTGTTACAGTTCGATGCGCACACCGATACGTGGCAAGATGACGACATGGATCGGATCGACCACGGGACGATGTTCTACAAGGCCGTGAAGTCCGGCATCGTCGACCCCACGACCAGCGTGCAGGTGGGCATCCGCACCACCAATGAGGACACGATGGGCGTCAACATCATCGACGCGCGTGAGGTGCATGAGAAGGGGCCGCAGGCGACCGTGGCCAAGATCAAAGAGATTCTTGGCGATCGGCCTTGTTATCTGACCTTCGACATTGACGCGCTTGATCCGGCCTTTGCCCCCGGCACCGGCACCCCGGTTTGGGGCGGTCTGACCTCGGCGCAGGTGTCGATCATGCTGCGGGATCTGGCCGGGATCAATATCATGGGTGGCGACGTGGTTGAGGTCTCTCCGCCCTTCGACACCACAGGCGCGACGGCGGTCGCGGGCGCACATGTCGCGACCGAGATCCTGTCTCTGCTGGGTCACCGCATGAGAACCGCGTGAGCGAAGGCCACAACATCATCGGGCGGCCCTCAGGCTTGGGGTCCGCCCACCTCACCGCGACCACCTGCGTCGCCTCAAATCGCCGAGTTTTGAAAGGTGTTTAAAATGTTGTTCTGGATCATCGTGATCGCCCTCGTCGCCTTGGTGGCCTATGTCCGCCTTGCGCCCATCGACACCGCGCGTTGGCATGTTCAGGCCGAAGGGCAGAAGATGGGCAAGACACAAGGCACCAACAGCTATATCTGGCGCGCGCCGGTCGAAGGCAACGGGGAAGATACTTTGGCCCAGCTTGACCGGGTGATCCTGCAAACCCCACGCACCGAAGTCGTCGCCGGATCTCTGGCTGAGGGGCAGGTCACCTATGTTACCCGCACCAAATTGATGGGCTACCCCGATTTTACCACCATCGGCGTCTACGGTGACAACCCGCGCTATGTCGAAGTCTATGGCCGTTCGCGCTTTGGCCGGTCAGATCTGGGGGTCAACGCCAAGCGGGTGAACGGATGGCTCGATCAGATCGAGGCGCGATGACAGGCAGCCTTGCTGCACCTCGCGCCACATCGGCACATTGAGCGACATCTGGCACTGGGCCATGAACATGCGGCCACCGACCTGTAGGCAGATGGTTTCACCCAGTTCCACACGGTCGCCGGTGCTGTTGGTGCAATAGCAATCAATCGTCTTGCCGCCCGGCGCTTTGACATCCGCAAAGGCGGGGTGCAGGGCCGTCAGGGCCACAAGGCAAGTGAGCGGCATGATGCGTTTCATAGCCCATGATAGCATAAGCCGCCTCTTGACCAAAGCATTTGCATAAGCGACAGGAACCCCATGATCCCGATGCACCGCCTCGCGCAAATCTCGCAACGCTTCCAGTTTCTGGAGGCCAGCATGTCTGCGGGCTCCGATGGGGCCGATTTTTCAGCCCTCGCCAAGGAATACAGCGATCTCAAGCCCGTGGTGGATCAAATTGATCTCTACCAGCAGCTTCAGCGCGACCTTGAAGAAGCCGAGTTGATGCTGAAAGACCCCGAGATGGCAGAGCTTGCCCGCGAAGAACTGCCTCGTCTAAAGGCGCGTCTGCCGGAGGTCGAACAGGGATTGCAGCTAGCGCTTCTGCCGCGCGATTCCGCCGATGCGAAGCCCGCGATGCTGGAGATCCGCCCCGGCACGGGCGGAGATGAGGCGGCGCTGTTCGCGGGCGACCTGCTGCGCATGTACCAACGCTACGCCGAAGCGCGGGGCTGGGGGTTCGACCTGATTGAAAGCCAGATGACCGAGTTGGGCGGCGTCAAGGAAGTCGTGGCCCATATCACCGGGCAGAACGTTTTTGCCCGGCTGAAGTTCGAAAGCGGCGTGCACCGTGTCCAGCGCGTGCCCTCGACCGAAAGCGGCGGGCGCATTCATACCTCAGCGGCAACCGTGGCGGTGCTGCCCGAGGCTGAAGACGTGGATATCGAGATCAACGCCAATGACCTGCGGATCGATACAATGCGCTCCTCGGGTGCGGGCGGCCAGCACGTTAATACCACCGATTCTGCCGTGCGCATCACCCATATTCCGACCGGGATTGTGGTTACATCGTCGGAAAAATCGCAGCACCGAAACCGCGACAAGGCGATGCAGGTGCTCAAAGCGCGGCTCTATGACATGGAGCGCAGCCGGATCGACAGCGCACGTTCCGCCGACCGCGCGGCGCAGGTGGGCACGGGCGACCGGTCCGAGCGAATCCGAACCTATAACTTCCCCCAAGGGCGGATGACCGACCACCGGATCAACCTGACGCTCTACCGTCTTGAGGCCGTGATGCAGGGCGATCTGGATGAGATCGTCGATGCCCTGACCGCCGACGCCCAAGCACGTCAATTGTCGGAGATGGAGGGGTGAGCCCCCAGACCGCCGCCCAAGCCATGGCCGCCGCTGCCGGACGGCTGCGTGCCGCGGGCGTGCCCGATCCGGCACGAGACGCGCGGCTTTTGTTGGCCCATGCCGCAGCCGTGGATGCCGCCCGCGTGACACTGATCGCGCCCGAGGAAATTGCCCCCGACGTGGCCGAACGCTTTGATCAACTCATCGCCCTGCGCGCCGTGCGTGTACCGGTCTCACAACTGATCGGGAAGCGCGCGTTCTATGGCCGCGATTTCAGCATCAGCCGCGATGTGCTGGACCCGCGGCCAGAGACGGAATCGTTGATTGATCTGGCCATAACCACCGATTTTACCCGCATCCTGGACCTTGGCACCGGATCGGGCTGTATCCTTGTCACGCTGCTCGCCGAACGCCCACAGGCCACGGGGCTGGGTGTAGACCTCTCGGAAGCCGCTTGCCTTCAGGCCAGTGCCAATGCGGTACAGCACGGCGTGGCCGAGCGTGCCGACATCCGCCAGTCAGATTGGTTCAGCGCGGTCGAGGGGCGGTTTGACCTGATCCTGTCGAACCCGCCCTATCTTGCCGCCGAAGAGATGGCCGATGTCTCGCCCGAATTGCGCCGGCACGAGCCGGAAATGGCGCTGACCGATGGTCAGGACGGGCTGAGCATCTACCGCATCATCGCCACTGAGGCGCAGGGCTATCTGACATCCGAAGGCCGCGTCATGGTGGAAATCGGCTGGCAACAGGGTGAGGCGGTACAAGATATCTTTACCGCTGCGGGCTGGGGCCGGGTGACGTTGGCGCATGATCTGGACGGCCGCTCTAGGGTGGTTTGTGCAGATCAACCGGCATGAAATCGCGAAAATTCGGGTCTTTAGCAGGCTGGATCGCAATTTCTTCTTGCTCAAGGCTTTCTGGCATGGTTAGTCAGAGGTGTTGCAGCGGTGGATGCCATAGGCGGTCCCGCGCGGCACTATGCCCAACATATCGCTTAGGCCGGGACGATGACGTGCTTTGCACCCCCGGTAAACGACACACAGCACACAAGGCTGACATCATTCCATGAACTCTCCCAGATCACGCTCCCGGTCGAAGAACAATCGTAAACGCTCCCCACATGGTGGTGGCGGCGGCAATGTCGTTAATCGGGTGTTCGACAGCTCCGGTCCTGAGGGTAAGGTGCGCGGCACGCCGCAGCAGGTTATCGAGAAATACAACCAGCTGGCCCGCGACGCGCAGCTTAGCAATGACCGTGTAGCGGCTGAGAATTTTCAACAGCACGCTGAACATTACCTACGCCTGCTGAGCGAAGCACAGCGCGAGATTGACCAGCGCCGCGAAGAGCAAGAACGTCAGAACCGTGAGCGTCAAGCCGAGCGGGATCGCGAGCGTGCTGAACGTCAGGAGCGCGAAGCACAGCAAGGTGGCCAGCAACAGGGCGATCAGCCGCAAGCGGAACAGCAGCCTGCGCAGGACAGCGCGCCCGAGCAACAGCAGCCACAGCAGCAGGCTGAGGCCGAAACCAACGGCGAAGAGAGCACGCTGGTTGAAACGCCCGAGAGCAAGCCCAAGCCAAAACGTGCTCCGCGCCGCAAGCCCAAGCCGAAAGTGGCAGAGGCACAGCCGCAGGATGCTGGCGGTGACGGTAGCAACGATCCGGCCAAGGCCGCAGAATAAAGAAAAGCCCCGCAATTTGCGGGGCTTTTTCGTATCGGTCCAGGGCAGGGTGGCCTACCCTTCCATTCCCGCTTGCACGTATCTGATCCGCCCATTGCGGCGCAGAACCTCTTCACGCGGCTCCCAATCATAGCGCGGATCGCTTGTGACCGGCGACCAGAACAGCACGCCCCCCTTGCGCCACGGATCAAGGACAATCCCCGCTTGCATCGGCGCGCCTGCCGCCGAGATGATGGCGGTGGAGTGGTCTATCAGCAGCCGGGTGTCACCGTTGGCAATGGCCCGGTGCATGTCGAGCGTGGCGAAACCTTCGGCCTGCAAACGTTTCTCCAGATCCTCAGCCCAATGCCAGCAAAGCCCGCGCGGCCGGCGGCCGCTGTTGACCTTGGCATTGTGAATAAGCGGCGCATCGGTGATCTGATAGGCAATCGCCAGTTCATGCGTGTGGCGATAGGCAATCTGCGCTGCGCGCGCGGCCTCTGCCGGGTCAATGGCGGGCGAAAGCCGTTCGATGGCCCGCTTCAATTCCGCAATCTCGGCGTCTGTGCCGACGGGCGGCGGGCCGTTGCGGGGCATGGCGCAGGCGGACAGGCTCAGTATCAGCGCGCAAAGCAGCAGTAGACGATGGAACATGATCACCCCTTGGCGATTTCGCGGGCAAGGGCGCAGAAACCCTCCAGCGGGATTTGCTCGGCTCGGTCGGTGGGTTTCAGCCCAGCGGCCTGCAGGCGATCCTCAATGTCGGGTGCCGCCCCTTTAAGCGCCGAACGCAGCATTTTGCGGCGTTGATTGAACGCCATCGCGACCACGCGGCTGAGCACGGCGGGATCAGCCGGATAGCGCGGCTCGGGCAGGGCGGTCAGATGCACCACGCTCGACGAGACCTTTGGCGGCGGCGTGAAAGCCCCGGGCGGCAATTGCATGACGATCCGCGCATCGCTGCGCCACTGTGCCAGCACGGCCAGCCGCCCGTAGGCTTTGGAGCCGGGCGTCGCCACGATCCGCTCGGCCACTTCGCGTTGGAACATCAGCGTCAGGCTCTGCCAGAAGGGGGGCCACTCGGGCGGGGTGAGCCAGCGCACCAGCAATTCGGTCCCGACGTTATAGGGCAGGTTGGCAGCCACGCGGATCGGCGGGGTCAGGTGGCTCAGCGGGTCGATCTCCAGCGCGTCGCCTTCGATGACCGTCAGGCGACCGGGGTAGTGTTCCGCCACTTCAGCCAGCGCGGGCAGGCAGCGGCGGTCCTTCTCGATCGCCAGCACATGACGTGCGCCTTCGGCCAGCAGTCCACGGGTGAGGCCACCGGGGCCGGGGCCGATTTCAAGCACGTCGCAATCGGCCATATCCCCGGCTTGCCGTGCGAGCTTGGCCGTGAGGTTCAGATCCAGCAGGAAGTTCTGGCCCAGCGATTTCCGCGCGGCTAGTTCGTGTGTGTTGATCACCTCGCGCAGCGGCGGAAGGTTGTCGATTGCACTCATGTTTTCTGGCCCATCTGCCATGCCAGTTTGATCGCTTCGATCATGCTGGTCGGATTGGCGCGCCCTTGGCCCGCGATGTCAAAAGCTGTTCCGTGATCGGGGGAGGTACGCACGAAGGGCAAGCCCAACGTCACGTTCACGCCTCGGTCAAAATCCAGCGTCTTGATCGGGATCAGCGCTTGGTCGTGATACATCGCTACCGCCGCGTCATAGCCTGCGCGGGCGCGGGCGTGGAACATCGTATCGGCGGGCAGCGGCCCGGTCAGTGCGTAGCCTTCGCCCTGCATCTCGACAATCAGCGGCGCGATCCAGTCGATCTCTTGCTGCCCCATGCTGCCGCCTTCGCCCGCGTGGGGGTTCAGCCCGGCGACGGCAATGCGGGGGCGGGCGATGCCAAAGCGGTTTTGCAATTCCTGCGCGGTGATCTCAATCGTGCGGCGTAGCCCCGCAGGGGTCAGCGCCAACGGCACCTGATCGAGCGCGATATGGATGGTGGCGGGCACGACGCGCAACTGGTCGGAGGCCAGCATCATCACCACATCCTCAACCCCTGCCAGTGCGGCGAGGTATTCAGTATGGCCGGGATAGGCGAAATTCGCGCCATCCTGCAGGGCCTTCTTGTGGATCGGTGCGGTGCAGATGGCGCAAGCGGCCCCGGTCTGCACCAGATCGACCGCGCGGGCGATCACGTCAATCACCCCCTGCGCATGGCCGGGCTGCGGCACACCGGCGAGGGCGTTGCTTTCGAAAACATGAGACAGCACAGGCAGCGCATCGGTGCTCGGTTCGCCTACATCTTCGGGGCTATCGATCAAACGGTGCGGCACATCTTCAGGCAGGTGGCGCGGGTCGCCAATCCAGAACATCGGGATGTCAGACGAAATCGCCGCCC
The DNA here is from genome assembly GCF_900113435.1 of Sulfitobacter dubius. GTDB lineage: Bacteria > Pseudomonadota > Alphaproteobacteria > Rhodobacterales > Rhodobacteraceae > Sulfitobacter > Sulfitobacter dubius. The sequence continues at coordinate 520,029 of NZ_FOPG01000001.1, forward strand.
AAGCATAGGCGGCGATTTCAGGGCCAATCCCGGCGGGTTCACCGCAGGTGATGGCCACAGGCCGAGACGGGCGGCTCATTGGCGGGTGATGCGGGCTTCGGCGCGGGCCTGTTCCAACAGTTGCGTGGCATAGCCCTCAAGCTTGCGCTGCCGGATCGAGCTGATGACCGCGTCGCGGTTCACCTCCGCATTGGCCGCCGTGGTGCGGTTGCAGAGCATCAGGAAGACCAGCGTTTGCCCATCGGCACGGGTCAGCGTGGTCGAGACTTCGCCGGGATCGAGCTTCGCCAGTTCAATGGCCACATCCTGTGGGATCTCACCCGGAGCCTTGGTGCCACGGTCGAGCACATTCGCGGGCTGGCCCTTGGCAACGCCATAGAGGTCATCGCACTGATCCACCTGACCGCGCAATTGTGCGGCGCGCGACAGGGCGGCCTCGGAACGGCCACCGGGGATGTAATAGGCCGCATAGTCAATCTCGGAGTATTCGACGCTTGGCTTGCCGGTCTCTTCGATGCCGCGCAACTGGAACAGGGCCACGGCATTCGGGATCGGCAGCGGCGCTGTCACCTCACCCGGCGCGAGGGCCAGAAGGATCGGCCGCAGGCTGGCGGGGAGGTTTTCGAGCGGCGTCCAAGGCATTTTACCGCCGCGGCCCCGAGAAGCAGTGGCGGAATACTGGCTCGCATAAGAGGAAAACTCAGCCTCGGAACTGCTTTGCGCAATCCGTTCGGCCAGCGCGTTTACTTGATCGGCATTTTGCGGTGGGGCGGGAATGATGATCTCTGACAAAAGCACGCGCAGGCCGTTGTTGCCCCGGCTGCTGCCAAGTGCGCGCTCTACCTCTTCGTCGGTGATGTTGACCCGGCCATTATAGCGCGCGCGGATCAGATCGCGCCATGCAGCGCTGATGACGATGAAATCGCGGAATGTCTCTTCTGAGATCTGCGCTTGGCCGAGCACCTCAAGGAATTCTTCGGTCGACAGATCAGCACGGCTGGCGAATTCGGCCATGCCTGACTGTATCCCGTCTGGGCTGACTTGCAGCCCAGCTTGATCAAGGATCTGCCCCCGCAGCCGGTCGTTGATCAGACTGTCGATGACGTTGTCGGTGTCCGCCCCCGGCGCACCGATCAACTGCATAAAGCGCTGACGCTGCTGCACCTCATAGCCTGTGATGGCCTCGTCGTTAACACGAGCGACGGGGGCAAAGAGGTTTTGTGCTGCCGCGGATTGCCCCACGACCAAAGCGAGGGCGAGGACCGCGGTGCCACGGATCCCGGCACGGACTGTCTGTTTCGTTACTTCCCACATGAGCGTACGTATCTTTCTGTTCCGGTGTTGGCGGCAAAGCCCCTGAGGCCGATGTTAAAACCGAAATCCGTTGAGGGCTCAACACTTGTTGAGGATGAATAGCTCCGGCTGACGGAAAGGTCGACCTGTACGCATTCATTGTTATAGCTCAGGCCAAGACCCGCCGTCGCTGCGCGTTCGTCGGCCAAGTCAAAACGCCAGTCAGCAGAGGCCTGCCATTGGCTGTTAATCGAAAAGCTGCCGTCAAAGGTGATTTCTGACACATCTTCATCGCGGTCTTCGGCGGCATCTTCTTGGAGCCAGACATAGCTGCTCGCGATTTGGCCGCGTTTGAAATTCCAAACGCCGCGCAACTCGGCCTTGGCGACCTCGAAGTCATCATCGACCAAGCCACGCCCGATGAGCGCGAGACCATTGTCGCTGCGCAATTGCCCAGCCAGCAGGAAATCGGAATGGGTGCCTTGCAGGCCTGAGCTAAAGCTAAAGGCGTCATCCGCATCGGCGCGGATCACCTGGCCGAAAGACAGGCTGGCATCCATGCCGTTGGGATCAAGCCGTGCCCAATTTACCCCGATGGCCGCCACAGCACCTCGTTCGCGCCGGTCGGGCCGGGGGAAGCGGCTGAGCGCCAAGAGGTTGCCCTCGTCATATTCCACCAGCGTGCTTTCCTCATTCGGAATGTCGAGCCGATCACCGCCAGTCCAGCCCAATTGCACCAGCGGTTCAAGCTGTTGCACCACGCCTGCGGCTTCGCGGCGCTGCATGGGGTAGCGCATGGTCACGGCGGCCTGGGGCACGAGGTCGGAGTAGCGCCCGTCATAAACGGCATCCTGCGCGATGTTGAACAGGCCAAAGCTCGCCCCGGCTTCGACGTCGGTGACCAGACCATTGCCGAAGGTGAAGCGCCGCATCCAAGCGGCCTCCCCATTGAGCCGCGACACATCACGCCCATCGGCTTCGCCATCCCCCTCCCCATCAGAACTGAGGTCCGACGCACGCCGGTGGCTATGGGCCTCAAGCGTCAGGCGGACCTCGCCGCCCAGGGAGGTCGGGAAATAACGCCGCTCGAACTCGCCATCCAAGACCAGATTGGGCAGCAGGTCGTTGTCCTCGCCATCGCGCAGAGATTGGTAGTTCAGTAGGCTCGCCCGCATATATTCGTCGCGCCGCGCGCGGCTGACGGTCAATTCGCTGGTCAGACGGTCCTTACCCGAATAGCCATAGTCGCTGAGATAGGACCTGTCGCTCGTCGTTTCGATATCGAAATACAGTTTGTAGTCGCGCCGCAGATCGAAACTCCCGGTGCCAAAGAGGTAGCCACGGGTCTTGCCGGGGTCCAACTCATCATCGGTGATCGCCCCCTCGAAATCGATCCGCCCAGACACGAAGGCTTGCCGATAGCGGAATTCCATCGTCCGGGTTTCGGCGGAAAGATAGGGCGTCAGCGTAAGGTCGCGGTGATCGCCCAGCTTGATGAAATAGGGCAGTTTCAGCCCCACACCCAGTTGCGAAGTGGACCGGATGGAAGGCGCTAGAAAGCCGGTGGCACGGTCCAACGTCGGGTCAGGCAGGCGCAGGCGGGGCAAATAGAAGATCGGCACATTCTTGATGCGAAACTGCGCCTCGTCGAAATAAAGCTGCTGGGCCAGTTGGTCATGGACCACGCGTTTCGCGCGGATTTGCCAAAGCGGGGCTTCACCATCTTCGCATACTTTACAAGAGGTTACAGCCGCTTTGTAAAGCTGGCTATATCGCCCTTCGACCTGATTGATCTGCACAGCGGCAAGCTGCAACTGCTGCTCAAGGATCATGCGCGCGCCGCGCAACAACCCCGATTGTAACCCCGCATCGAGAGAGGCGGCATCAGCAAGAATTGTGGTACTCTCACCCTCTGATAGCACAATCGGACCTTCAATACTCAAGGCTCCGGTGGCTTGATCATAGCGGATCGCGGTGGCGCGCAGCCTTGTCTCGCCCCTAAAGGCTTCGACATTCCCCTGCGCGACCAAGACCTTATCACGGGTAATGAACACCTGATCGGCCACCAGAACGGCGGGTCGGTCGGTGGCCGGGGCGGTCTGCGCGCTGACCGTCAGGGGCGCAAAAGTAAGGGCAAGTCCAACCAGAGCCGCGCGCATGTCAGCCGTCCTCCGCATGCAAGAGCAGACCAAGCGCCAAAAAGATGGCGGCCACGGGTGGTGCCCAAGCGGCAAGGGTCACTGGGATTTGGCCATTCTCGCCAAGGATTTGCGCGAAACTGCGAATAAAATACAAACCGAACCCCAGCAAAATCGAGGCCAGCACAGCAACGCCGGTCCCCCCAAAACGGGTATGGCGCATGGTGAATGCGCTCGCAACCAGAACCATGGCCACCAGAAAGAAGGGTCGCGCTAATTCGGCCTGCAACCAAACCTCATGTTGTCGCGTGCTAAAGCCCGCCTGCTCCAACTGACGAATGAATTCAGGCAGCTCATAGATCGAGACGGCGGCGACACGGCCAATGCTTTCCCGAATACGCTCAACCGTGAGAGACGCGGGAATCGACAACGTCTCATGTACCTCGGCTTCGCCTTCGGCATTCACCCCGGCCGCAAGCGGCCAAATCTTGGCCCCGGTCAACTGCCAATCGCCACCGCTAAGCTGCGCGCTTTCGGCCTCGATCCGGCGGATCGGGCCTTTTTCGGCGTCATAGCTGATGATTGTCACATTATAGAGGACAGAGGCATCACTGTTGGTACGCCATGCGCGGATGACCGATTGGCCTTCCTCCGTGCCCTGCCGGAGCCAGAGCCCTTCGTCGCTCACCGACAGGGCCGAGCTTCCGTTTGAGCGGTATTTCTGGGTCAGGTACTCCGCCCGTTCGCTGGTTGCTGCCACGATGGGGTTAAGCATGGCCACGGCCAGCGTGCCGATGATCAGCGCCACCACCATCGGTGCGATCAAGGCGCGCAAGGCAGAGCGGCCTGCCGCGCGGGTCACGACCAACTCAGAAGACCGCGCCAGACCGATGAATAACGCAACGGTGGCAAGAATCATGATCAGTGGAAGGATCATATTGATCGTCTGCGGCATGTGCAGCAGCGTCATCCCCAAGACCTGATCCCAGCCCACATCATCATCGGCAAAGCGCCGGGCCTGATCCACACCATCGACCAGCATCACCAAGGCGGCCAGCACCCCGGTGATGACGAGAAAGCTCATGAAAAAGCGGCGGGCGAAGTAAAGATGGAGGATCATGCGGCCGCCCCTTTGCCACGTAGCCGCCGCCGAATCCAGCGCGGATGCGCCGATTGCCACAGCATCGCAAGTGTCAGCGACGCCCCGATAAGCGACGGTAGATAGGCAAGCGGCCAAGCGGCGGCAGTCTCGCGAATTTGCACCACCAAGGTACCCCGCAGCCCGTCAATGGCGATCAACAGGCCAAAGGCGATTACCGCTTCGCGCCAGACACCAAAACGCGAGAAACCACCAAGGATCAAAGTGGCAAAACCAATCATTGCGGCGACGATACAGAACAAGGGCTGCGCAAGGCGGCCATGTAATTCTTCGGCAACGATGCCTTGTGTTGTGTCAGCCTGCGCGGCAACCCCGGCCCAGTCCCATAACAACGCAGGCGTCACCATTGAAGACACCGACTGGCCAATAGCCTCGTCACTGCCGACCAAGGGGGAGATATCGAAGGAAAAATCACGAAATTTGGCGGTGGCCAGCCGGTTCTGGACCGTATCAAGGCGCTGCGCCATGCCGTTGAGCATGATTAAGGTCGTATTCTCACCATTGCGGGCCAAGTAGGCTTCGGCGGCAGTATAGATCACCCCCTCATCGGCCTTGCGACGATCCGACAGAAACACATCGCGCAGGACGCCATCGTTATCGATCGCGCGGGTATAGAAGGTCACCTCATCCGACGGATGCAAAAACGTCCCTTCCGTCAACAGCCGCGCGGTGAGATTACGCGAGATCTCGGCCTCACGCTGTTTCAGTTGACCCTGCGCCATGGGCACAAGAAAATTGCTCAGCACTGTCATCATCAGCGCCACGCAAAGGCCAAAGACAAAGACAGGCCGCGCCAGACGCCAAGGACCGGACCCTGCGGCCTGAAGGACAGACAGTTCAGATTCGCTCGACATGCGGTTGGTCACATAGACCGACGCGGCAAAGGTTGCGATTGGCAGGACGGTGACAATCAACTTGGGCAGGCCAAGGGCCGTAAACTCCAGAAACACCAATGCAGATTGGCCGTCTCCGATCAAACGGTCGAATAATACCACCGCGCGGTTGATCCAAAACAACGCCACCAGCACCAGCGCGAAAAAGCCGAACATAACCAGAAGTTGCGACAGCATGTAGCGGTCAATTCGTGCCACTCTGATCCCCCGAGATGCTCTGACGGCGTTTAACAGGATCTTAAAGCAAATCTTGGGGCGGGAAAACTGCTATCTGGCCATGGGCGGCGCGGCGCGCTAGGTCTGGGCCAAATCAAACACGAGGCATACCATGACCGATCTGATCCCCATCACCTTTGCTGAGACCGACATTGACCGAATCGCAGGGCATTCAGGGCGGGTCGCGGTCTTTCTTGAACCTGAGGGTCGGCTTGATGCCGGGGCGCGGCGGGTGAACCGGCTGACCAAGGGCGCATTACAACGGCTGGTGGAGAGCGATCGTTTTACCAGCCTCAACCCAGGTGATGTGCTTAGCATGGGCTTTCCCGCCGGAATGGCAGCAGAGGCGGTGGATGTAATCCACCTGCCGCGCCGCGCCGATGTCAAAACCGCGCGCAAGGCCGGGGCTGCACTCGCCAAACGCCGGGGCGACAGTGACCTTCTGATGCTCGCCGCAGGCACGCGCCGGGTGACGGATGTGGCCTTTGGTTTGGCAATGCGGGACTATGGGTTTGAGGATCATAAATCATCCCCCAAACCCCGTAAGGGCAGTGTTGAGGTGATGTGTTCCAAGCCTGAGGATGCACGCGAAGCTGCAGCGCCATTGATGGCCGTGGCGGAGGGCGCATTCATGACCCGCGATCTGACCAATGCCCCGGCCAACATCCTGACGACGACCAACTTTGCCGAACGTTTGGCCGAGATGGAGAGCTTGGGCCTTAAAGTTGAAGTTTTGGATGAAGAAGAGCTTGCAACGCTCGGAATGAGAACACTTTTGTCGGTCGGGCAGGGCTCTGATAGCCCCTCCAAGGTCGTGGTCATGCGGTGGGAAGGTGGCGCTGAAGGGGCGGCCCCGCTGGCGCTGGTCGGCAAGGGTGTCGTCTTTGACACCGGCGGCATCAGCCTCAAACCCGGCGCGGGCATGGAAGACATGACCATGGATATGGGCGGCGCAGGTGTGGTGTCGGGCGTGATGCGCACGCTGGCGCTGCGCAAGGCCAAGGCGAATGTCGTCGGGCTTGTTGGGATCGTGGAAAACATGCCATCGGGCAACGCGACCCGTCCGGGCGACGTGATTACCACTATGAAGGGCGACACTGTGGAGGTCATCAACACCGACGCCGAAGGGCGCTTGGTCCTCTGCGATGTCATGTGGTACGCGCAGGACCGCTTCAAACCTGCGGCGATGATCGATCTGGCCACGCTGACCGGTGCGGTCATTATCGGGCTGGGTCATGAAAACGCTGGCGTCTTCTCGAACGACGACGGGCTGTGCAACGATTTCCTGAAAGCCGCCGAAAGTGAAGGCGAGGGCGCATGGCGTCTGCCGCTGGGGCAAGGCTATGACGATCAGTTGAAAAGCCGGATTGCCGATATGAAAAACATCGGCGGGCGTCCGGCGGGGTCTATCACTGCAGCGCAATTCCTCAAGCGTTTCGTCAAGGATGAAACACCTTGGATCCACCTCGACATCGCCGGGGTTGCCTCGCTGAAGTCCGAGAGCACGCTGGCCCCCGCAGGCGCGACCGGCTGGGGCGTGGCGGCGCTGAACCGTCTGGTCGCCGACCGCTTCGAGAACGGCTGAACCGGAAATGGGAGCGGCTTACTTCTACCACCTGACCCAGCGACCTCTGGTCGAGACGCTGACGATGCTGCTGGAAAAGTCGCTCGCCAATGGGTGGCGCGTGGCCCTGCGCGGGACGGATCACGAGGGGCTAGAAGCGCTGGATCGGGCGCTTTGGACATTTTCCGAAGACAGCTTTCTGCCACATGGCATGGTTGGTGGTCCACAAGATGCAGATCAGCCGGTGCTGTTGACGATGGAAGACAGCACTCCCAACCGGGCGGATTGCCTGATGGCGGTACATGGTGCCAATGTCACGGCGCAAGAAACCGCAGCGTTGCAACGGGTTTGCGTGTTGTTTGACGGACATGACCCCATGGCACTGGATCACGCGCGAGGTCTATGGAAGCGGCTGAAGTCCGACGGTGCATCGGCACAATATTGGTCAGAAGAGAGTGGCCGCTGGGAAAAGAAGGCTGAGACCTGAAAAAGGGGCAGGTGGCAAATGCCTCCCGCCCCTCGAATGCGTAATCTCGGATCAGGCCGCTTTGTCGACTGCGGATTTTGCAGCGGATGCAGCGTTGTTGGCCGTGCCGTCTTGCGATTGCGGCTCGACCTTGGTGACGTAGGATTTCGCGGCCTCAACAGCGCTGTTATTCACCGGCGCAATTGTATCGAGCAGAGCGCGGGTGCGAACACTCTCAACGTTACGCTGTGCCGCAGCGCGGGCGAAAGCTTCGCTGTCAGCGTCTGACGCCTTCGGGGCTGTTTCCACCGATTTTGTCTGCGCGACAGCCTGCACCGCTTGGGTCTTTGCGGGCGCTTGCACGGATTGAGATTTGGTCGCTTCCTGTGCGGCGGCGCTATTTTGCGTCGCCTGTGGTTCGCTGGCTGGTTTTGCCTCAGCCTTGGGGGCGCTATTTTGGTTCTTTTCCGATTTCTCGGTCTTTTCGGCCTTCTCGGCTTTGGGGGGCTTGTTACTCTGTTGGTAGGAGGAAGACCCCCATAAAATGTTCGATAGCATGACAGCAAGTTCTCCAAATTTGGGTACAGTTGTGCCTTGCAGATATTCGCGCAAAACGGCGGTAACCTGTCCAATTTGCGGCGAATGCGGCGTCATTTTGCGGCGAATTTGATTGTTCAATGCCGGGAGGATAGGAAATTAGAAGCAGGATCAGCGACTTAGCCGAAACTCGCCACCGCTAATCTCAATCCGTCCCCAGCGTTGTAGATAGCCCATACCCAAAAGTGACTGTGACATTGCGCCTTCATTCACCACAGCAGAGACATTGTGATCTACCGCGTTGCCCACGACGATTTCGTCAAGCTTTACAAAAGCGGTGCGGGTTTCACCATTCGCTGTAGCGGCACGCCCGAGGTAGTTAAGTTCTTCGGGGTCGATGCCAATCCGCCCGGCATCGGCCTTGCTCAACACAATATCTGACGCGCCCGTGTCGACGACAAAACGCACCGGGGCTCCGTTGACTTCAGCAGTCAGGTAATAATGACCATCGCGCCCGCGCGGCAGGACAATCTCGCCCGCTTCGCTGATGCTGAGTTGCTGGCGCGCGGTGTCCCGGGTGATGTCTTGCCACAGGCCAACACCAGCGGCAGCACCGACAAAGATCAGGCCCCAGACTGCGGCCTGTTGCAGCGTCTTGTTCATGCTGGGACGATTTTGGAGGAAAAACCAGCCCGCCAACATGGTGAGCAGGACAATTAGGTAGATCAGCTGTGCAGTGTCGATTTCGGCCATAAGTTCGCCCCCTTAATCCAGATATAGGAACGCAGAGGGCAAATGTCAGCCGGGTGTCGGGCCGGGGCCGAAACCAAAGGCCGCAAGGCCATCGAGCACGAATTGAACCGAAAGGGCCGCCAGCAGCATGCCCAGCAAACGGGTGATGATATTGATGCCGGTCTTGCCCATCGCGCGCTCAAGTGCGCCGCTTACTTGCATGGTCAGCGCCATAACCACCAACGTAAGTGCGGTGATCACGATAATGGTCAGCAACCCTTCGCCGCCCGGTTTCTCACCCGTCAGCAGGATGACAGAGGCGATAGAGCCGGGACCCGCGATCAGTGGGATCGCCATGGGAAAGACCGATGGATCGTCGTGGTCATCCTCATCCGCGCGGTCCTCGCGCCGTTTGGTCCGACGGTCAAAAAGCATGTCGAGAGCGGTTATGAATAGCAAAATGCCCCCCGCGACACGAAAAGCGGGCATTGAAATCCCGATGAAACCAAGCACCGCTTCGCCGAAGGCCGCGAAGATCAGCAAAATCAACCCGGCTACGCCCACCGCGCGCCAAGCGATTTTGCGCCTCTGCGCATTGCTCATCCCACGGGTCAGCGCCAGAAAGACAGGCGCAATGGCGATGGGGTCGATCACAACAAACATCGTGACGAGGGCGGTAATCATATAGGCGGTATCGAAGGTCATCGGTATTCCTTGGCGCGGTGCAGCCTTGTCAGAATGCACGAGGGCCGCCCTTTAGGCGACCCCCGCGTTGTATTGATATGAGAGATTCAGGATCAGGCGGTGGCCTTCTCCAGCTTTTCCTGCGCGCCCATCCAAAGAGTTTCGGCGCGGTGGAGCGCCTCCATCACTTCGGCGTATTTCTTGTTCCAGACCTCAAGCTCACCGGTTTTGGCATCTTCATAGAGCGCCGGATCGGCCAGTTTTTTGGCCAGTTTGTCGCGCATCTCATTGATCTTTTCCATGCGCGCTTCGGCCTTGCGGACCTCGCTGCGCAGGGCCAGCACCTCATCGCGGCTGGCGCGTTTGGGCTTGGGGGCTTCTTTGGGCTGCTTCGACGGGTTCTTGCTGACTGGTTTTTCGGGTGTCAGCAGCATCTTGCGATAGGCTTCGAGGTCTTCCTCATAGGGTTTGACCGTGCCGTTGGATACGAGCCAAAGCCGGTCGGCCACCAGAGACAGCAGGTGCATGTCGTGGCTGACAAGGATCACCGCGCCCGAGTAGCGCGTCAGCGCCTCAACCAGCGCCTCGCGGGATTCGATATCAAGGTGGTTGGTCGGCTCATCAAGGATCAGCAGATGCGGCGCGTGCAGCGTGGCCAGCAGCAACGACAGACGTGCCTTTTGTCCGCCCGACAGGCGGCCCACCTCGGTTTCGGCCTGTTCGGGGCCAAGGCCAAAGCCCGCCAGTTGCGCGCGCAGCTTGGATTGCAAGACGCCCGGACGGGCGGCAATCATATGTTGCAGCGGTGTCTCTTCGACGATCAGCTCATCCACCTGGTGCTGGGCAAAGAAACCCACCCGCAGTTTCGAGGAGTTTACCTGCCGCCCGGCCATCAGCGGCAGCCGGTCTGATAGCAGTTTTGCCAGCGTCGACTTGCCCTGACCGTTCTTACCCAGCAGGGCAATGCGGTCGTCTTGGTCGATGCGCAGGTTCAACCGCGTCAGCACCGGGTTGTCGTCGCTATAGCCGACGGAGCCGTTCTCGATGTTGATAATCGGCGGCGAGAGTTCCTCGGGCTCGGGGAAGGTGAAGACCTTGCGCGCCACATCCTCAGGCGCGGTGATCATGTCCATCTTCTCGATCATCTTCAGGCGCGATTGCGCCTGTTTCGCTTTGGAGGCTTTGGCCTTGAAGCGATCCACGAAGCTTTGCATGTGATCGCGGCGGGCCTGTTGTTTCTTGGCCATCGCCGCCTGCAACGCGCGTTTTTCGGCACGCTGGCGGGCGAATTGGTCATAGGGGCCTTGGTAGTAGGTCAGCTTGCGGTCTTCGAGGTGCAAGATTCCGCCGACGGCACGGTTTAGAAGGCCGCGGTCGTGGCTGATGATAAGCACCGTATGCGGGTATTTCGCCAGATAGCTTTCCAGCCACAACGCGCCTTCAAGGTCAAGATAGTTGGTCGGCTCGTCGAGCAGCAGCAGATCGGGCTGTGCAAAGAGCACCGCAGCCAGCGCCACACGCATTCGCCAGCCACCCGAAAAGGCAGAGCAGGGCATCTGTTGCTCTTCGTCGTCAAAGCCAAGACCCTTGAGGATCGAGGCCGCGCGCCCTTCGGCGGACCAAGCGTCGATGTCGGCCAGACGGGTCTGGATGTCGGCGATGCGAGTCGGTTCCTCGGCGGTTTCGGCCTCCAGCATCAGACGCGCGCGTTCGACATCGGCTTCCAGCACCGTATCGATCAACGAGGTCTCGGAGGACGGCACTTCCTGCGCCACGCCGCCGATCTTGGCGCGTGAGGGCAGGGACAACTCGCCGCTATCCAGCGTGAGTTCACCACGGATGAGCTTGAACAGCGTGGTCTTGCCCGCGCCATTGCGCCCGACGATGCCCACTTTGTGGCCCTCGGGGATCACGGCGGAGGCTTCCTCGAACAGAGGGCGGCCTTCGACGGAGTAGTTGATTTCTGAAATGCGTAACATGGATGCCGTTTGGAGCAACGCGGGCAGAAGGTCAATCGCGGCTTTTCATGTGCAAGACCCCATGCTAGGGAGCGCGCAAATCAACACCCGCTATGGAGTACAGCCAATGGCCCTCGAACGCACTTTCTCAATCATCAAGCCCGACGCAACCCGCCGCAACCTGACCGGCGCCATCGTCAAGAAATTCGAAGACGCTGGTCTGCGCGTTGTCGCACAAAAGCGTATCCACCTGACAAAGGCGCAGGCGGGTGAGTTCTACAAGGTACACGCTGAGCGTCCCTTCTATGACGAACTGTGCGAGTTCATGGCCTCCGCGCCGATCGTTGCTCAAGTTCTCGAAGGTGAAAACGCCATCGCGAAAAACCGCGAAGTCATGGGCGCAACCAACCCTGCGGACGCAGAAGCAGGCACTATCCGCGCAGAATTCGCTGAAAGCGTTGGCGAAAACTCCGTTCACGGTTCCGACGCGCCGGAAACCGCAGCGGTTGAGATCGCCTACTTCTTCTCCGGTCTGGAACTGGTCGGCTAAGCCACCGTTCTTCGGACAAAGAATGAAAGGGTCGCCTTCGGGCGGCCCTTTTGCGTTTGGAATCAATTGTTGGGGGTAGGATGATGGGAGGACATACGCCCTTCGATGTCTCCCATAGGCGGTGCCTTGGCGGCTTGGTCTGTAAGGTGACGTTCGAGCAGATCCACGTTGCGCAGCTTCGATTTCCAGCCGATGTCGAACAGATCACCGACCAGAGGCACCGAACCGATTACATAGTCGATCCCGGTGTTGACCAGCATTTTGGCCAACACGCCCTTTGGCGCGCCCATTCGGTGCGATTCTTTCAGAATATAAGCCGAGGGGAGCAGCGCGAGGGTATCGCCCACCACGGGCACAAAGCCCAATATCGAATCCCACCCCATACGGACGCCGACGATCGGCAATTTAAAAGCGCTGTCCATGCTAACCGCCAGACGGCGCAGACGGGCGAGGTCGGCTTCGTGAGAGGGGACGTGGGGTTCCATATCTGTCCTTGCGTGTTGCTCTAGGCTGCAAACGCGCGATCAGGCTGCAAAGTTCCCCAAAGCACCGGCCCCATCCGGCGCGTCGCGGGGCCTGCTCAAAGGCTGGCGTAATCGGTAATCAATGGTGTGGGACGCTGCGGTGGCTGGGCCGAGGTACCGCTCGGCTTTGGCGCAGGCTTGGGTTTTTGCGGTTGCGGCGTTCTGTCTAGTCGGGCCATCGGGTAGCTCCTTTGCTGCTCGCTGGGGTTTGATGTCTCCCACCCTCGCAACCAGCTTGGGCGCGGTTCAGGTCCATAAAGGGGCCAGATTGCGCCCAGAATGGGGCATTTGTTGCGATTATACGACGGAATCCGATGTTTTCTCTTATAAGTTGAGGGCGAATTGCGCTTCCGCCTGCAAAGCACCCAGCGGCGCCACGCGGCCCCGACCTGTCAAATCGACCAGATGCGCCAGCACGTTTCGCGTGGCAGCCCCCAAAAGCGCGGCGGGGGTCTCGGTATAGATTACGCGGGCGAGGTCCTCAGCCGTGGCAGGCCCGGCAACCAGTGCTTCGAGGATCGACGCCTCCCGCGCGCGACGGTGCGCGACCAACCAATCGAGCCGCGCGTTGGGGTCGCTGACCGGCGCGCCGTGACCGGGGTAGAACACCCGCCACTGACGGGCTGCCAGCTTTTCGCAGGAGGCCATGAAATCGGTCAGATCCCCATCGGGTGGAGAGACCAGAGAGGTGGCCCAGCCCATGACGTGATCCGCTGTGAGACAGGCATCCCCCCAAGCGAGGCAGAGGTGATTGCCGATATGACCCGGCGTGTGCAGCACCTCCAGCGCCAAGCCGTCCCCCTCCAGCACATCGCCGTCGGCCAAGGTATGATCGGGCCGAAACCCGTGGTCCACACCTTCACCGCCGCCCATCAGCCCCGCCTCGGCCAGCCCCTGCATCACCGCCGAACGGCCCGCCGTAGCGTCGCCAAAAGCCCAGATCTCGGCCCCGGTCCGTGCGGCCAAGGGACGCGCGAGGGGGGAGTGATCCAGATGCGTATGGGTCACGATGATATGGCTGATCCGCTGCCCCGGCTCTATCGCAGCGAGGATCGCTTCAAGATGCGCGGGGCTGTCGGGGCCGGGGTCGATCACCGTCACATCGTTCTCGCCCAACAAATAGGTATTCGTGCCGCGATAGGTCATTGGCGAAGAGTTGGGCGCCACGATACGGCGCAGCCCGGGTTCCAAGGTTTCGGCATGGCCAATCTCGGGGTCGAAGTTGTCGGGCGGCAGCATGGATTCACCTTTCGCTGGGGCAGGGGGCTGGCTAAGGTCTAGCCATGAATTTTGCTTGGCTCAAACGATATGTGCCGCGTGGCATCTACGGACGCGCCGCGTTGATCCTGCTGTTACCAGTGGTGTTTTTGCAATTGGTCGTCGTGGTGATTTTTGCTCAGCGGCATTTCGAAGGCGTCACCGGCCAGATGACCGACACGGTCCTTCGGGAGTTGGAACTGGTGATGCTCGCCGTTGGTACCGCGCCCGATGCGCAGTCGGTCCCGATGGCAGTAGAGGCACGCGCGGGCCCGCTAGATTTTGTGGTAACCCCCGCTAATCGCCCGCTGCCCGAAACGGATAGCCTGCTGTGGTACGATTATTCAGGCCGGGTGCTGATGCCGCGTATGAGAAACCGCATGGAGGGGATCAAGGCATTCGACCTCAGCGATGATGATTTTGTCGTGCTCTATGTCGAAAGCGTGCATGGTCCCCTGCGCATTCAGTTTGAACGGCGGCGGATCTCGGCCTCGAACCCGCATCAACTTTTCGTCTATACGGTGTTCTTTGGGGTGCTCTTAAGCCTCATCGCCTCGATCTACCTGCGCAACCAGCTGCGCCCGATCAAGCGCTTGGCCCGCGCGGCGGAGGCTTTTGGCCGGGGGCGGCATGAACCCTACACGCCTACCGGTGCCGTCGAAGTCCGCGCGGCGGGTAACGCCTTTGTCGACATGCGCGCCCGGATTGAGCGGCAGATTGAACAGCGAACCTTGATGCTCTCAGGCGTCAGCCACGACCTGCGCACCCCGTTGACGCGAATGCGGCTTGGTTTATCGATGATTGATGAAGAGGATGCCGCGCCGCTTTTGGCCGATGTGGATGACATGCAGCGGATGCTGGATGAGTTCCTAAACTTCGCCAAGGGTGCCGCCGAGGGCGAGCCGGAGAAGGTGGAGCCGCATGGATTTGTACGCGCAATCGTCGAAGATGCGCAGCGCGGGGGGCGTCAAGTCACGCTTCTACCGCCCGAAGGCACTGGCGAGGGCATGGTAAAGCTGCGCAAGGTGGCGATGCGTCGGGCGGTGGACAACCTGATTTCCAACGCCGTGCGTTATGGCACGCAGGCCGAAGTCGCGGTCATGTTGAGCGACCGTACCCTGCGCATCCGCGTCGAAGACGATGGCCCCGGCATCCCTGAAGAACGCCGCGACGAGGCGACGCGCCCGTTCTCGCGGCTTGATCCTGCGCGCAATCAGGACAAGGGCGGCGGCGTGGGCCTTGGTCTTGCCATCGCCACTGACATCGCCCGCGCCCATGGCGGGGTGCTTCGGCTAGGAGAATCAGAACGGTTGGGCGGGCTGCGCGCGGATATCGTCATTGCGCGGTGACCCGGCGGCATGATTGTGCCATGCGCGCGCCTTTGCCAGAGTGAACCAACTTTTAAAGCGGAGCGCAGCCATGACCCCCTATGACATGATCAAATCCCATCTCGATTCGGCAGTGCCCTTCGCGGCCCATGTTGGAGTGAGATTGCTCAAGATCGGCGATGGCACCGCCAGCGCCGAACTGGTGCAGCGGCATGAGACCTCGAACCACATCGGCACGCAGCACGCAGGGGCGATGTTCACGCTAGGAGAGGCGGCCTCGGGCGCGGCGATGGCCGGGGCGATTGCGCCGGTGATTATGGACATGCGCCCCGTGGCGGCCATGGGGCAGATCACATTCAAAAAGATCGCCGAAGGCACGCTGACGGCCCACGCCGAAACCTCGCGCCCCGGTGGCGAATTGCTGACCGCGCTGCAGGAAGACGGAAAAGTCGCCTTTGACGTGGCGGTCGACATTCAGAATGAGGCAGGCGAAACGGTGGTCGAGATGCAGGTGAACTGGCATGTCAGCGCCAAACGCTGAGGTCTGCGTGAAAGGCGGGGGGCGGAAGTATGGTAGGCCCGGCAGGACTTGAACCCGCAACCAAAGCGTTATGAGCGCTCTGCTCTAACCAATTGAGCTACAGGCCCGCCATGGGCGTTTGGGTATGACGCCACAGGCCGAGCGTCAAGACATTAGCTGCACCAAATGATTGCAGTGGGCGGCGCAATACTCTAACTCCGCGCGCAAGGGAAAATGCGCGCCGGGGGCCATGACCATGACAAAATCCGACAACGGAATCACCTATGCCGAAGCAGGCGTGGATATTGACGCAGGCAACGCGCTTGTAGAGCGGATCAAACCGGCGGCGAAATCCACCGCCCGGCCCGGTGTGATGTCCGGCCTTGGCGGCTTTGGCGCGCTGTTCGATCTGAAAGGCGCAGGTTTCACCGATCCGGTGCTGGTTGCCGCGACGGACGGCGTAGGCACCAAGCTGCGCATTGCCATCGACACCGGCAATGTTGACAGCATCGGCATTGATCTGGTCGCCATGTGCGTCAACGATCTGGTCTGTCAGGGGGCCGAGCCGCTTTTCTTCCTCGATTACTTCGCGACCGGTAAACTGGAGCTCGACAGCGCCGCGCGGATCATCGAAGGCATCGCCAAGGGCTGCGCCGATTCCGGTTGTGCCTTGATCGGGGGCGAGACCGCTGAAATGCCGGGCATGTACCACGCGGGCGATTTTGACCTCGCCGGTTTTTCCGTCGGCGCGATGGAGCGCGGGACCGAGCTGCCGCGCGATGTGAAAGAGGGCGACGTGCTCTTGGGCCTGCCCAGCGACGGGGTGCATTCCAACGGCTACAGCCTCGTGCGCAAGATCGTTGAGCGCAGCGGTCTGGGCTGGGGTGACGATTGCCCATGGGGCGAAGGTGATCTGGGCAGCGCGCTGCTGACGCCCACGAAGCTCTACGTCAAAGGCGCCGTTGCGGCCCTGCGTGCCGATGCGGTGTCGGCGCTGGCGCATATCACGGGCGGGGGCCTCACTGAAAACCTGCCGCGTGTGCTGCCCGTTGGGTTGGCGGCTGAGATCGACCTCAACGCATGGGACTTGCCGCCGGTCTTCAAATGGCTGGCCGCCGAAGGGGGCATGGCCGAGGCCGAGATGCTCAAGACCTTCAACGCTGGCATTGGCATGGTTGCCGTCGTCTCTGCCGATAAGATCGAGGCAGCGAAGGCCGCCTTTGCCCAGGATGGCCACGCCGCCATTGAGATCGGACGTATCACAACCGGCAATGGCGTCACCTATTCCGGCGCGCTGCTTTGACCAAGCGGGTTGCGATTTTCGTCTCGGGCGGCGGCTCCAACATGCGGGCGCTGGTCGAGGATATGACTGGCGACCATGCAGGCCGTCCCTGTCTGGTGCTGTCCAACAACGCGGATGCGGGCGGAATCGCTTGGGCGCAGGAGCAGGGGATCGCGACCGAAGTGGTCGATCACCGCCCCTTCGACAAGGATCGTCCGGCGTTTGAGGCGGCGCTCACTGCCGCGCTTGAAGCCCATGCGCCCGACATCATCTGCCTTGCCGGATTCATGCGCAAACTGACCGAAGGATTCACCGATGCTTGGGCCGGGCGGATGATCAACATCCACCCCTCGCTACTGCCGAAATACCGCGGTCTGCACACCCACGCCCGCGCGTTGGAGGCAGGCGATACCGAACATGGCTGCACCGTGCATGAGGTGACCGCCGCATTGGACGATGGCCCAATCCTTGGCCAAGCGTGTATTTCGGTGCTGCCAGGTGACACGGCCGAGACACTGGCCGATCGGGTGCTGGTTCAGGAACATCTGCTTTATCCAGCAGTTTTGCGCCGTTTCGCGGCAGGTGAGCGGCAACCGGTGATGCTCAAGGGCTGACGCTGGTCAAACCTGCGCACGTGATGTACCTCTTGGCAGAAAGCCCGATGACCGGGCATGCAACTTGTCAAAGAGCATTTATGAAAACCATCACCACGACAGCCGATCTCGCGCAATTCTGTGAAGAGGCGGCCCGCCATGAATATGTGACCGTCGATACCGAATTCCTGCGCGAACGCACCTACTATTCCAAGCTGTGTCTCGTTCAGCTGGCCATGCCCGGCACCGACGACAGCAACGCGGTACTGGTCGATCCGCTGGCCGAAGGCATTTCGCTTGAACCGCTCTACACGCTCTTTCGCGACACGTCGGTGGTGAAGGTTTTCCACGCCGCGCGGCAAGACCTTGAGATTTTCTTTGTCGATGCCGAAGTTTTCCCTGAGCCGCTGTTCGACACCCAAGTGGCCGCGATGGTCTGCGGCTTTGGCGAACAGGTGGGCTATGAGACGCTGGTCCGCAAGATCGCGCATCAGGCGCTCGATAAAACGTCGCGCTTTACCGATTGGTCGCGCCGCCCGCTGACCGATGCACAGAAAACCTATGCGCTGGCCGACGTCACCCACCTGCGCCAGATTTACGAGTTTCTGGCCGGTAAGCTTGAGCAGACAGGCCGCGCACGTTGGGTTGCTGAAGAGCTCGAAACATTGCTCAGCCCCGATACCTATGTGACCCAACCGCAGGATGCGTGGAAACGTGTCAAAACCCGGACCAATTCGCCGAAGTTCTTGGCGATCGTACGGGAACTGGCTGCATTCCGTGAGGACTATGCCCGCACCCGTAACATTCCGCGCAACCGGGTGTTTAAGGATGACGCACTGGTCGAATTGGCCAGCCTCAAGCCTTCGAACGGAGAAGAGTTGAACCGCGCCCGCCTGCTGCTCCGCGAGGCCCGCAAGGGTGAAATCGCCGAGGGCATCTTGAAAGCCGTGGCCGCGGGCGTAACCTGCAAACCGGGCGACATGCCTCAGCCTGACCGAAAGCGCGAGAAGCTGCAGGTGAACCCGGCGCTGGCCGATCTTTTGCGTGTGCTGCTTAAGGCCAAGACCGAAAGCGCGGGCGTCGCGGCCAAGCTGATCGCTTCGGCCAGTGATTTAGACATGCTTTCGGCCGGGGAGCGCGATGTGCAAGCGCTGCGCGGCTGGCGACACGAAGTCTTCGGCGCCGATGCATTGCTGCTTTGCGAGGGCAAAATCGCCTTGGCGGCAGACGGCAATGACGTGAAAACCGTAAAGGTCTGAAACGCAAAGAGCCGCCCGATCAGGGGCGGCTCAACTCGGCAAGGCGCGATGGAATCTCAGCGGCGCGACACCAATGTGTTCAGCTGCCCTTGAACGCGAATTTCACGCACACCGATCAGATCTTCGTCAGTCAGCCGCCGCCCGGCGATAACTTCGCGAGTGGGTTGGCTGCCTTGGCGTGTCGCTTTGTCGGGGCGGATCCCTTCCAATCGATAAGTCAAAACACCGTCGACGGGCAATTCATCAACCGTTGCGGGGGTCAGACGTACCGCATAGATACCCTGCCGCGCAGCCAGCCCCGTGGCGCGCAGAATCGCACCACCCGGCACAGGCTCAATCGTCAGGTCGGTGATCTGCTCAAAGGGACGCCCCTCATAAGTGTCGGCCTCAACTGCGCGTCTGGCAAAAAGACCACGGCGTTGCGGGATCAGTGGGTTCGTGCTCTCCGCCGGTGCAGCCTCAACCGAGCGGGCAGGGCCGAACCAGTTCATCGGGTTGATACGGCTGTCACGCACCGTGCCGCAGGCAGATACCAAGAGGGTCGAGGCCAAAAGAGCGAGGGTTGTCTTGCGCATAAGATCCGCCGTTAAGTTAACTTGTCTTGTGCTAACCCATCACGCAGGTCTTGGGAAGGGGGTGGACCTTTGCGCATCGGCATCCTACCTGTCAAACAGTGAAATTCACCCAAAGAGAGTGCACAGATGGCCACGCCCGCCTTTGAAGAACTGGTCGAAGATTTCGAGTTTTTGGAAGACTGGGAAGATCGTTATCGTCATGTGATCGACCTTGGCAAAGCGATGGACCCGCTGCCCGAACCACTGCGCGTGCCCGCGACCAAGGTCGATGGCTGCGCCTCTCAGGTCTGGCTCCATGCGCAGTTCGAGGGCGGTAAGTTGCATTTTGACGGTGCGAGCGACGCGATGATCGTGTCCGGGCTGATCGCGGTATTGCGTATGCTGTTCAACGGCTTGGCGCCTGCTGAAGTTGGCAAAGTCGACGCAAAAGCGGAGTTGGGGCGGCTGGGGTTGAACGACCACCTTTCGGCGCAACGCTCCAACGGGCTGCGGGCGATGATTGAGCGCATCCGCGAAACGGCTGCACAAGAAGCGTGAAGGTTTACAGGTCGCGCAGAGCGGTCTGTAGATCTCCATAGCCCGTAAATCGCCGCTCGAACGTAAGGCCGAGCCGCGCGGCGCAATCTCGAGCCTTTTGGGTCAGCGCCGGGTCATCGGTCTGCGCCTGATAGACGAGTTTTTCGTAATTACCGAAATACATATCGCGTAACTCTGGATGCCGGTCGAGGCCCATGGGCTTGACGATGAACGCCTCAAACTGCCGCACCAGAAAATCGGTGAGGTAGAAGGTGGTGATCTCATCTTCCGTGGTTTTGGCGAAGCTCTCGTTGCCCTGAAAAAAACTGTAGCAATGTGGCCCCGCGACCATCTGCACGCCCATCTCTTCACAAGCCCGCTCCAGCCCGCCGCCCGTGCCGCAATCGGCGTAGACGACAAAGAAATCGTCATAGTCCGCACGGTGTTTGGCGACCGTGTCGCACACCGCTTGGGTGATCTTTTCCGGGTAGAGGTGATATTTCGCGGGCAGGCAGGTGAGATCCAGATGTGTCCAGCCGTTCGCAGCCTTCAAATCCAAAATCTCACGGGCCAGCGCGCCACAGGCGATAAGCAGAATGCGGCCCGCGCGGGTGGGCGCGAGCCCCTCTTGGGTGAGGGTCCGATCATCTGGCAGATTGCTGTCGCTCATAGCGTCATCATCGCATGTCATCGACACCAACGCAAAGCAGGGACGGCCGCTCAGGCGTTGGCGGAGTTGTGTTTCCGGCCCATCCAGTCTTTGGCCGTTTCCACTGCCACGGCAGCATCGCGGCAATAGGCGTCAGCCCCGATGGCCTTGCCGAACTCTTCGTTCAGCGGCGCGCCACCGACCAGCACGATATAGTCATCGCGCTTGCCCTGTTCGATCAATGTGTCGATCACGACCTTCATATAGGGCATGGTCGTGGTGAGCAGGGCAGACATGCCCAAGATGTCGGCTTTTTCCGCTTCTAATGCTTCGAGATAGGCTTCGACCGCGTTGTTGATCCCAAGGTCTACGACTTCGAAACCCGCGCCTTCCATCATCATCCCGACGAGGTTTTTGCCGATGTCGTGAATGTCGCCTTTGACTGTGCCGATCACCATCTTGCCCACACGCGGCGCGCCGGTTTCAGCAAGCAGCGGCTTGAGGATCGCCATGCCGCCCTTCATCGCATTGGCGGCCAGCAGCACTTCGGGCACAAAGAGGATCCCGTCGCGGAAATCCGCGCCCACGATGGTCATGCCGCCGACCAGCGCTTTGGTCAGAACCTCATAGGGTTCCCAACCGCGGTCGAGCAGGATTTGCACCCCTTCTTCGATCTCTTCCTTGAGACCGTCATAGAGGTCATCGAACATCTGCTGGACCAGTTCTTCGTCGTCCAACTCGGCCAGGATGATATCGTCTTCTTCTGACATGGTGTTTCCTTCTGCTGGGCGTGCAGGTGCATGACACTTGGGCCCTTGTCTCATGGAATGTTAGCGCCGGGGTCGCGGTTTGCGACATCGGCCGCGCCTTGCGCGACGCCTTGAGGGCAAACTACTGCTTTTTGCGGTGTAAGGACAAGGGTTTGCACAAGGTTACTTGTCGATGTTCGCGCAATGTTCTAACCTTCTTTCATGGATAGGGAAGACCAGCGATTCCGCGTGCTTGGCCGCGCGGCAGCCAGCAATGATGCGAGCCGGTTTGAGCGTAATACCCGCGTGGCCGAAGATGACTGTTGGGCGCGGGAAGAGGTGCTTCCGGTGCTGCGAACCAGCACAAGCATCGAAGTGCCGCGCCGGGTGATTACCTACAACCGCTCGCCGGATTTGCCTTTTGATCGGTCGATCAACCCTTATCGCGGCTGCGAACATGGCTGCGTTTACTGTTTCGCGCGGCCCAGCCATGCCTACCTCGGCCTGTCTCCGGGCTTGGATTTCGAAACCCAGCTGATCGCCCGGCCCGAAGCGCCGGACGTTCTGGCGCGGGAACTGCGGTCGAAGCGTTATCAGGTCGCGCCCATCGCCATTGGCACCAACACCGATCCGTACCAGCCCATCGAAAAGACCCATGGCATCATGCGGGAGTGTCTTGAGGTGCTGTCCGAGTTCAATCACCCGGTGGCGATTGTCACTAAGGGCAGCCTGATCGAACGCGACATCGACATTCTGGGCGATATGGCCGAGCGCGGATTGGCGGCGGTTGGCATTTCGGTGACCACGCTGGACGCAAAGCTCAGCCGATTGATGGAACCGCGCGCGCCAGCGCCGCAGCGGCGGCTGCAGGTGATCCGGAAGCTGTCGGAGGCTGGCATCCCGGTACGGATCATGGCGTCCCCAATGGTTCCGGCGCTGACCGACCCTGAGTTAGAGGCGATCCTGACCGCAGGGCGCGATGCCGGGGCGCGGCACGCCAGTTGGATCATGCTGCGTCTGCCGCGTGAGGTATCGCCGCTGGTGCAAGAATGGCTCGCCACCCATTATCCCGACCGGGCCAAGCGGATCATGGCGCGCTTGCGCGATATGCATGGCGGCAAAGAATATGACGCAGGCTGGCACAAACGCATGCGGGGCGAGGGGCCCTATGCGCAGATGGTGGCGCAGCGCTTTGATCTGGCAGCCAAACGTCTGGGGCTGACCCGCGCGGGCGTGCCACTGCGCTGCGATCTGTTTCAACCGCCCCCCGAAAGGGGCGATCAATTGAGCTTGTTCTGAGGCTCAGCCCCGACGGCGGCCGCGGCGCGGTGCGCGCACCGGGCCTTGCCCGTCGGTGCCGTCGCTTTCGGACGAGAAATCACCGATCTCTTCGCGGATCTGCTCAAGCGTCGGGGCCGGGCCTTTTTCCGTGCTGTCGAGCGCTTCGCGCATTGCCACCAAATGCTCGGGCAGGGTACCGCAGCAACCGCCGATGATGCTGGCCCCGGCGTCGCGCGCCATGGTCGCATAACGCGCCATCAACTCAGGCGTGCCGTCGTAATGGATGTGGCCTTCGACGTATTTCGGGATGCCCGCGTTGCCCTTGGAGATGATCGGCAGCGTGCCGTTCTTTGCGGCGAAGCCGAGCACGGTGCGTAGCAAGTCAGACGCACCTGTGCCGCAGTTGGCACCATAAGCCAGCGGCGTGTTGTCCAGCCCATGCACCATATCGACCATCCCTTCGGAGGTCAGGCCCATCATCGTGCGGCCCGCGGTGTCAAAGCTCATCGTGCCGCACCACGGCAGGCCCGCCAGCGCGAATCCTTCGGCAGCGGCGCGGTATTCTTCGGGGGCGCTGATCGTTTCCAGCCAGCCGATGTCGGCACCGCCAGCCTTGAGGCCATCGGCGGTCTCATGGAACATCTCAACGGCGAGGGAGTGGGTCAGGGTGCCGACCGGCTCCATGATCTCACCCGTGGGGCCGACAGAGCCTGCGACGATGACTTTCCGCTCAGCGGTATCGGCCACCTCGCGCGCCAGTTCGGCAGAAACGCGGCTTAGCTCATGAACGCGCTTTTCGGCACCATGCAGTTTAAGCCGTGAGGCATTGGCCCCAAAAGAGTTGGTCAGGAACAGATCGCTGCCCGAATCCACTGCAAACCGGTAAAGCTTGATGATCTTCGTCGGCTCGTCAGTGTTCCACATCTCGGGCGCGTCGCCCGACATCAGCCCCATGTTGAACAGATTGGTGCCCGTGGCCCCATCAGCGAGCAATGTGCCCTTTTCAGCGAGAAGATCGGTGAATGCGTTGCTCATGGGGGCTCCTGTAGGGTCTGGGAATTTCGCCTGATGTCATGATGCCTTCATGGGGGCAATCTCATAATATTCATCTTCATTATGAGGGTAAGCGGGTAGAGTGCACCCCGGCGCGGGGCCGGGGTGAGAGGGAGTTAGCTGGATTCGCTCAGAAGCTGCGCTTTGGCCTCGGCCATGAGCGTCTGCATCTTGCCGCGGATCGTCGCTTCATCAGCGCGGTCGCCCAAGTCGCCAGAGACTTTGCGGTAAACATCCTCCTCGCCCGCCTCTTCGAAGTCGGATTTCACGACCTCTTTGGCATAATCGTCGGCGTCGCTACCCGATTTGCCTAAAAGTTCAGCAGCCCAGAGGCCCAACAGTTTGTTTCGGCGCGCCTCGGCGCGGAATTGCATCTCTGCATCGTGGGCGAACTTGCTTTCAAAGGCATTTGCACGGTCGTCGAACTTGCTCATAGCGGGTCTCCGATTGCTGGTGTTACCCTATTCATATGCGGTCGCCCCCGCCTTCCCACAAGTGGCGCGTCAAAGGTGACGGGCCATGCTTGCAGCAGCGGGGTGGTTGCACTAAGAGAAGCGCAAGCGGCGGGGATGTTCCCGGCCCCCTGTTGGAAAGGATGCCCATGGCCCGGCGCAACAAGATCTACGAAGGCAAGGCAAAGATCCTCTATGAAGGTCCCGAGCCCGGCACCATCGTGCAATATTTCAAAGACGATGCGACGGCCTTTAACGCCGAGAAGAAAGCCACGATTGAGGGCAAGGGCGTGTTGAACAACCGCCTGTCCGAGTTCTTTATGACCGGGCTGAACAACATCGGCGTGCCGACGCATTTCATCAAACGCCTGAACATGCGCGAGCAACTCGTGCGGCAGGTTGAGATCATTCCGCTGGAAGTGATCGTGCGCAACTATGCGGCGGGCTCCATGTCCAAGCGTCTTGGCATCGAAGAAGGCACGCAACTGCCGCGCCCGATTGTCGAATATTGCTACAAAGACGACGCGCTTGGTGATCCGCTGGTCACCGAAGAGCATATCGCAGCCTTTGGCTGGGCAACCCAGCAAGACATGGACGATATCCTAAGCCTTGCGCTGCGGGTCAATGACTTCATGTCGGGCGTGATGATGGCCGTCGGTATCAAGCTGGTGGACTTCAAGATCGAGATTGGCCGCGTTTACGATGGTGACTTCCAGCGTCTGATCGTCGCCGATGAGATCAGCCCCGACAGCTGCCGCCTGTGGGACATCGAGACGGGCCAGAAGCTCGACAAAGATGTGTTCCGCCGCGATCTGGGCTCGCTCACCGATGCCTATACCGAAGTGGCCAAACGTCTCGGCGTCATGCCCAAGAACAATGCGCCGGTGTCCAAGCCGACGTTGATCAACTAACGCGGCTTCGCCGTTCAATTTGCAGATGTTACAAAGGGGTGTCGCGCCATGAAAGCACGGGTGCATGTGATGCTGAAGAACGGGGTTCTCGACCCTCAGGGCGAAGCTGTCCGCCACGCGCTCGGAGCCTTGGGCTTTGACGGGGTGAACGGTGTGCGTCAGGGCAAGGTGATCGAATTGGACCTTGCCGAGGGCACGACCGAGGCTGATGTGACCGCAATGTGCGAAAAGCTCTTGGCTAATACGGTGATCGAATCCTATTCGGTGGAGTTGGCCTGATGCACGCAGCGGTAGTTGTCTTTCCCGGGTCCAATTGCGACCGCGACCTTGCCGTGGCCTTCAAAGCCGCGGGCGCCAAGGTTTCCATGGTCTGGCACAAGGACAGCGAACTGCCGCAAGGCGTTGATATCGTGGGTATCCCCGGCGGGTTCTCCTATGGGGATTACCTGCGCTGTGGGGCCATTGCCGCGAATTCGCCGATCTGCCGCT
This sequence comes from Sulfitobacter dubius, assembly GCF_900113435.1. Taxonomy (GTDB): domain Bacteria; phylum Pseudomonadota; class Alphaproteobacteria; order Rhodobacterales; family Rhodobacteraceae; genus Sulfitobacter; species Sulfitobacter dubius. Next base: position 545,657 of record NZ_FOPG01000001.1, read on the forward strand.
CTGTGGCGGCTCATGCCAATCGCGGCGGTTATGTGCTGGGCATCTGCAACGGCTTTCAGGTGCTGACCGAAACCGGTCTGCTGCCGGGTGCACTGCTGCGCAATGCGGGGCTGAAGTACATCTGCAAGACTGTCGGCCTCAAGGTTGAGACAACGGCGAGCGATTATACCTCTGGCTACGACGCCGGTCAGGTCATCAACATTCCGATCGCGCACCATGACGGCAACTACTTTGCCGATGATGAGACGATTGCGAAACTGCGCGGCGAAGATCGTGTGGCGTTCAGCTATGCCGAGAACCCGAATGGTGCACGCGATGATATTGCCGGAATCCTGTCGGAAAACCGCCGTGTGCTGGGCATGATGCCGCATCCTGAGCGGGCGGCGGAAGCAGCCCATGGAAATACGGATGGGGCGGCGCTCTTCCGCGCATTGACTGGCGCATTGCAGACTGCTTGACTTGAGTGCATCGCGCGTAAGGCGTAAGTTGCCATGATGAGCGATGCATCCCGACCTGAGCGCAGCAGTATAGCCGTATCTTGGCGGGTGCGGTTTGCTATTGCAGCGTTGCTGGTTTTGGCCGTGGTGACGATTTCGATCACCAACAAGCTGCTGACTGATCGCTTTACCGAGAGCACCCGCAACCGCGCGGAACTGCGTATCGCGCTCTACAGTGGCAACTTACTGGCCGAACTGCGCCAGAACGCGATTGTACCACAGCTTCTGGCGCGCGATCCCACGTTAATCGGCGCGCTGCAAACGGCAGATTATTCGCTTTCCACGCAGCGGCTCATCTCTTTTGTTGAGGAAATCGGCGCGGCGTCTTTGATGTTGTATGACATTGACGGGCGTACGGTGGCCGCGACCGACCGCAACCGGCTTGGATCGGCGCATAAGTCAGAGCCCTATTTCGTTGATGCCATCCGTTCCAACGCGACGATCTTCTCAACCATCGCGCGTGAGCAAGGTGGGTATCGCTTTCTTTACTCGCGCCGGATGCAATCGGGCGGCGAAACGCTGGGCGTGATCGCGGTTGAGGTTGATCTGCAAAAGTTCGAGCGTGCTTGGGCCGGGATTTCCGATGCGGTGATCGTCATGGACAGCACTGGCCAGATCATCCTCGCCACTGAACCGCGCTGGCGCGGGCTGACCGAACCCGAAGCGCTGGCCAACCACACGCCGCAAAGCGCGATTGAGCGTGCCATTCAGGCCACGACGGATTGGACAGCATTACCCCCCGATGCCTATCTGCAAGGCGAAGCGGTGATGCGGCTGGAAAACCGGATTCCCTTTCGCGGTTGGCGGATGAGCAGTTACACCACCTATGCGTCTGTCCGCGAAAAGGTGAATGGCGTCTTGGCGCTAGAGGTCATGGGTTTTGCGATACTTCTGGCCTTAGCATTCTATTTCCTTAGTCGCCGGACGGCGGGCCGTTTGGCGATCTTTCAGCGGGAATCGGCCAAGCTTCGGGCGCTGAACTTGGCGTTACAGCGTGAAATCGCCGAGCGGAAGCGCGTGCAACAGACCCTCGCCGTGGCTGAGCAAACACTTGAACAGTCGTCAAAACTGGCCGCCTTAGGCGAAATGTCGGCTGCCGTGAGCCATGAGTTGAACCAACCCCTAGCCGCGATGAAGACCTATCTGGCAGGCGCACGTCTGCTGCTTAATCGGAACCGGCAGGAAGAGGCGCTGTCTTCGTTCGGCCGCATTGATGACCTGATCGAGCGGATGGGCGCGATCACCCGGCAGCTGAAATCCTATGCCCGTAAGGGGCAGGAGGCGTTCTCTCCTGTCGATATGGGGGCGGCGCTGGCATCATCGTTGTCGATGATGGAGCCCCAGCTGCGCCAGCGGCAGGTCCAGATCAGCCGTATTCTTCCCGATAACCCGGTACTTGTAATGGGAGACCGTATGCGGATCGAGCAAGTTATGGTAAACTTGCTAAGAAACGCATTAGACGCAACAAAATCGGAACGAAACCCGCAGGTAGACATTATACTATCAGCGGGGGAGACGGCGACATTGACCGTGCGCGATAATGGCCCGGGGATTGAGGACCTAGACGCGCTGTTCGAACCTTTCTACACGACCAAGCAGCCCGGCGATGGTGTTGGGCTGGGTCTTGCTATTTCCTCGGGGATCGTAAACGACCTCGGAGGACGGCTGACAGCGCGCAACGGACAGAACGGCGGTGCTGTATTTGAAATGCAACTGCCTATATTGGCAGACGAAACGAAGATAGAAGCGGCGGAGTGAACGCATGGCTCAGGCAATGAAAATCGCGATTGTAGACGACGAACAGGACATGCGGCAGTCCATTAGCCAGTGGTTGGCCCTATCGGGTTATGACACTGAAACCTTCGGCAGTGCCGAAGATGCGCTAAAGGCGCTCGGCCCGGATTATCCGGGCATCGTAATCTCGGACATCAAAATGCCGGGCATGGATGGGATGCAGTTCCTGAAAAAACTGATGGGCAGCGACTCGGCCCTGCCGGTTATCATGATTACTGGCCACGGCGATGTGCCGATGGCGGTAGAGGCGATGCGCGTGGGTGCGTTCGACTTCCTTGAAAAACCCTTCAACCCCGACCGGATGAGCGAACTGGCCAAGAAGGCCACGAATGCGCGCCGTCTGGTGATGGACAACCGCGCCCTGCGGCGCGAGCTGTCGGACGGCGGCCAACTGATGAAGAAGTTGATCGGCCAGTCCCCCGTGATGGAACGGCTGCGCGAGGATATCCTCGATCTGGGGCAGGCCGACGGGCATGTGCTGATCGATGGTGAAACCGGCACGGGGAAGACGCTTGTGGCACACGCGCTTCACGCTGTTGGCAGCCGCGCAGGTAAGAAATTCGTGCTTGTCTCCTGTGGTGCGCTGGAAGAAGACGCGCTGGCAAAGCGCCTTTTCGGCCCGATGCAGCCTGAAGACGCCCAATTGCCCGCCATCGAAGAGGCGCGTGGTGGGACATTGGTGCTGGAAGACATCGAGGCACTCACAGAAAGCCTTCAGGCCCGGCTGTTGAGCGCGATCAATGAACAAGGCACTCCAGCAGAGACGCGGATCGTCGCGATCTCGAACCTACAAGAAGCGGGCCGCACATCAGAGGACGCGCTGCGCTCTGATTTGTTCTACCGGTTGGCCGCGTTGCGCATCACGGTGCCACCGCTGCGCCAGCGGGGCGAAGACATCCTGACGCTTTTCACTCGTCTAAGCGACCAATTCGCCGATGAATACGGCTGCGACGCACCGCAGGTTTCGGCGCAAGAGGCTGCACAGCTGTTGCAAGCTCCGTGGCCCGGAAATGTGCGTCAGTTGATCAATGTGGCTGAACGCGCGGTGCTGCAATCTCGCCGCGGATCGGGCACCATCGCGTCCTTGTTGATGAGCGATCATGATGAGATGCAGCCGGTGATGACCACCGAGGGCAAACCGCTAAAGGAATACGTTGAAGCCTTTGAGCGCATGTTGATCGACAATACGATGCGCCGTCACAAAGGCTCTATCGCCAGCGTGATGGACGAACTTTGCCTGCCGCGCCGGACATTGAATGAGAAGATGGCAAAATACGGATTGCAGCGGTCAGACTACCTCTGACCGCGATTGGGACAGCGCGGCTTAACCGCTGCGCTGCTCCGCAATCTCAATGGCTTTGCCGCTTGGATCGGTAATGCACGACCAGCTTGCGCCACCGGGCACATTCACCACATAGCGGTAAAGTTCGACCACAGGACGCGTGGTGTTGATTGCCACGCCCGCCGCGCCCGTTTGCTGGCCTACTGCTGCCAAACAGCTTTTCTGACCGCGCAGGTCGGCCAACGCCGCCGGATCATCGGCCACGGCGATTTCGTCACAGGCGGCGAGGCCAAAAAGCGTAAGGCAAATTGCCGGGCTGAGTAATTTTTGCATAGAATGCGGTCCTTCAAGGCTGGGTGCCGCAGCCTAGGACCGGGCAGTACTTTTGCGTCGCGCAGGGTAACCGCGCCGACAGTCTGAATGTTTCCAAGCGCATGCGGCTTGTCAACCGAGCGGAGATAAACCGCATTTGACTGTTGCTCATTCGATTGCCCATTGTCTTTCACCCCTTAAAGCTCTTAACTAGTCCGATAAGTCCCGTAACGCCCGACAGGCGTATGAAGACTTTTGACAGTTTCGCTGCTGCGTCACTCCGAGACCGGGGGGCAGGCAGACCGATTGGGCCGGAAACGGCCGAAGAACCGCTGATATTCGCGAGGGTTAGCCCAGACGAAGCACAGCTAATTAATGGATGGGAGAGGCGCAAAGGCCCTCACATCGGAGAAGAACCGCGATGACGCGCGCAGATGCTCAGAGCAGACAGACCGGGGCCATTCGTGGCCCTGCTGTTGCCGCGTCCTCCATCGCCCTGACAAGTCACACCTCCCAGCCCGATGCCCCACCAGGGGCTTTTTGCGCGCGGGTGCTGTGCATAATGGATCTATGTCTAAGAAAATGCTTATCGATGCCACCCACGCCGAGGAAACTCGCGTTGTGGTCGTGGACGGAAACAAGGTCGAAGAATTCGATTTTGAATCAGAAAACAAACGCCAGCTTGCCGGCAATATCTATCTAGCTAAGGTTACGCGCGTTGAGCCGTCGCTTCAGGCGGCCTTTGTGGACTATGGCGGCAACCGCCATGGCTTCCTCGCTTTTTCGGAAATTCACCCCGATTATTACCAGATTCCCGTGGCCGACCGTCAGGCGCTGCTGGAAGAAGAGCGTGCCTTTGCCGAAGCGCAGGCGGCCAAGGATGACGAGAACGACAAGCCCAAGCGCACGCGCTCTCGCTCGCGTAGCCGGTCCAAAACCCAAGCGGCTGAGACCAACAGCGACGACGCCGTCGCTACGGTCGAGGTTTCTGACGACAGCAGCGACCAGATCGCCGGGATGGAGACGGTCGACCTCGACAGCGAAGAGGGCAGCTCGCCCATGGAGCGGGTCGCCGAGACACCGGTAGAAGAGCCGGAGGCTAACGGCGACGAAGGCGATACATCGCTGGCAACGGAGCCTGCGGAAAGTGACGCGGACGACTCTCATGCTGACGAAGCCAATGGCGACGACGACAAGGGCAGCGATGCCACGGCGAAGGACGATTCCATCGAATCCGTCGCCGACGAGGACGACAGCGAAGACATCCGCCCAGTCCGCAAGCCGCGCCCGCGTCGGTACAAAATCCAAGAAGTGATCAAGGTTCGCCAGATCCTTCTAGTGCAGGTGGTTAAAGAAGAGCGTGGCAACAAAGGCGCGGCGCTGACCACATACCTCAGCCTTGCTGGCCGTTACTGCGTCTTGATGCCCAACACCGCCCGTGGTGGTGGCATCTCCCGCAAGATCACCAATGCTGCGGACCGCAAGAAACTTAAGGAAATCGCGACCGAGATCGAGGTGCCGAAAGGTGCCGGCCTCATCGTGCGCACCGCAGGCGCGAAACGCACCAAGGCTGAGATTAAGCGCGACTATGAATACCTCCAGCGCCTGTGGGAGCAGATCCGCGAGCTGACCTTAAAATCAATCGCGCCCGCGAAAATCTATGAGGAAGGCGACCTGATCAAACGTTCGATCCGCGACCTCTACAACCGCGAGATTGATGAGATTCACGTCGAGGGCGAGCGCGGCTACCGCATCGCCAAAGACTTCATGAAAATGATCATGCCGTCCCACGCCAAGAACGTGAAGCTCTACAACGAGAGCCTGCCGCTCTTCGCGCGTTATCAGGTCGAAAGCTATCTCTCGGGCATGTTTAACCCCACGGTTCAATTGCCCTCGGGCGGCTACATCGTGATCGGCGTGACCGAAGCGCTGGTGGCCATCGACGTGAACTCTGGCCGGGCAACCAAAGAAGGCTCGATCGAGCAGACGGCGACCAAGACCAACCTTGAGGCCGCCGCCGAAGTGGCGCGTCAGTTGCGTCTACGTGACCTCGCGGGCCTCATCGTGATTGATTTCATTGACATGGACGAGCGCAAGAACAACGCCGCCGTCGAAAAGATGATGAAAGACAAGCTGAAGACCGACCGCGCCCGCATTCAGGTAGGCCGCATCTCGGGCTTTGGCCTGATGGAGATGAGCCGCCAGCGCCTGCGTCCCGGCATGATCGAGGCGACGACCCAGCCTTGTCACGCCTGCCACGGCACCGGTCTGGTGCGCTCGGACGACAACCTCGCGCTGTCGATCATCCGCCAGATCGAAGAAGAGGGCACCCGCCGCCGTTCGCGCGAAGTGCTGGTGCGCGCCCCCGTGGGCATCGCCAACTTCCTGATGAACCAAAAGCGTGAGCATATCGCCAATATCGAAATGCGCTACGGCATGTCGGTGCGGATCGAAGGCGACCCGTCCTTGGTGAGCCCCGATTTCCACATCGAGAAGTTCAAGACCGCCACCCGCACCGTGCCGCCCGTGTCAGATCACGTTGTGTCGGTCGATACATCGCTGATGGATCAGATTGACGAAGACGAGAGCGCCGCAGAGGCCGAAGTGGAAGAGGCACCTGCCGCACAGGAGGCCCCACAATCCGAGAACGGAAACGGGAATGGAAACGGCAATGGTGAAGAGGGTGAAGGCAAATCCAAGCGCCGTCGTCGCCGTCGTCGCAGCCGCGGTGGCCGTGGCCGCAATGGCAATGGCGAGCAGCAGAATGGTGCAGAGGATCAGAACGGTGATCAGCAGCAGGAAGAGGCGAAGCCGGACGAAGGCGACAAATCCCAACCGGTAGAAGCGGAGGCAGCGCAGGCCGACACCGACGCCGCGCCCGCCGCCGAGGAAAAGCCCAAGCCCAAAAGCCGCAGCCGGTCGCGCAAGCCCAAGGCCGAACTGGCCCCCGAAGCGGAACCCGCGCCCGAGGCGCTTGCCGCCGCAGAAGGCGAAACGCCACAGGTCAGTGCCGAGGCCGAAGGAGAAGAGACACCCAAGCCCAAGGCCAAGCGCAGCCGCCGGACCAAGAAACCCGTGGCGGAAGCGGCAGAAGAGACGGTGACAACAGACGCTGTGGCGACAGAGGAAGAGACCGCACCCGCGCCGAAACCCAAGCGCCGCAGCCGTGCCAAGGCGAAACCGGTCGAACCGGTAGCCGAAGCCACGCCTGATGCATTGGCTGAAGCTTTGCCAAGTGACGCGCCAATCACGGCACCGTCGCCGGAAACGGCAACGCCTGTCGCTGAAGAACCGCAGCCTGCACCTCAACCCGAGCCTGCACCGCAGCCCGTAGCTGCTGAGGTTCCGGCAGCGGAGGCCGCGCCTGAACCTGTTGTGGAACAGGTCGAGGAGCAACCTGTCGAAAAACCCAAGCCGAAACGTAAGGGCTGGTGGTCGCTGGGCAGCTAAACCACGGCACTTGAACAGAAACGGCGGGTCTCAGGGCCCGCCGTTTTCGTTTTGATCATGTGAAAGGTAACGACAGCGCTTGCGCAGGTGCGGTCTCAGCCGCCTTTGGTAATGACGTAAAGCTCCGCCGCACCTTCGGTCCGGGTTTCGGTCAACTCATGCCCGGCCTCAATGCAAAAATGCGGCACGTCGATCACAGCGGCCGGATCATCGGCATGCATATGGAGTTGATCGCCCGGCGCCAAAGCGGCCAGTCGCTTGCGTGCTTTCAACACGGGCAGGGGGCAAAGAAGCCCCGTGGCATCTAGTTTTTCGATCTTCATAGGATCAGTTAATCCAAGAGTTTCTCAAGGTCCACGATCTTGTGACAATATGACAGGTGACGCCGGGGCGCTCTCGGTCTAGGAGTCAGTCATGTTTGAAATCAGCCTCCTCGACGCCGGGCTTGTGCCCGCCATGACAATCGCCCTGATCGCCGGGATTTTCAGTTTCCTATCACCCTGCGTTCTGCCCATTGTGCCGCCCTATCTGGCCTATATGGGGGGCGTGTCGATCAACGAAATGTCCAGCAAATCCAGCGCCAGGCGGCGCGCGGTCGTGGCGGCGTTGTTCTTTGTGCTGGGGCTGAGCACGGTGTTCATCCTTCTGGGCTTCACCGCCTCGGCGTTCGGAATGTTCTTTCTGCAGAATCAGGCGCTCTTTGCCAAAATCTCAGGCGTGGTCATCATCGTCTTTGGCCTGCATTTTGTGGGTCTGTTCCGCATCCCGTTCCTCGATCAAGAGGCGCGTTTGGACGCGGGCGACAAGGGTGGGTCCAGTTTCGGTGCCTATGTTCTGGGGCTGGCCTTCGCCTTTGGCTGGACGCCCTGTATTGGCCCGCAGCTCGGCGCGATCCTGTCGCTGGCGGCGAGCGAGGCTTCCGTATCACGCGGCACGCTTTTGTTGGGCGTCTATGCGGCGGGGCTGGGCATTCCTTTCCTGCTGGCGGCTATGTTTATCACCCGCGCCATGACGCTGATGAACCGGATTAAACCGCATATGAAGCTCATTGAGCGGATCATGGGCGGGCTGCTGGTTCTGGTGGGTCTGGCGCTGGTGACCGGGGCGTTCACGACCTTCTCTTTCTGGCTGCTTGAGACCTTCCCGATACTCGCAACCGTAGGTTAAGCCTTAATCTTGCCCCGAATTGCGGCTAGACTATGCCGAAGAAGAGGGCGGGCATGGTGAGCACAGGGCAGGCAGAGACGGTGAAAACGCGGCGGGTGTTCTACATCCCCGGCTACGATCCGATTCACCCGCGCCGTTACCGGGAGCTTTACCGCAAGGAAGGCGCGGCGCAGGCCGCGATCTCGGGCTACGAGATTGCGCTGAAACCAAAAGCGGGCAAGGGCAATTACGGCTGGCGCGTCAACGCTGGGATCGACGGTCATCAGGTGACCTCGCAGGTCGAAGTGCTGGTCTGGTCCGACATCGTGCGCGAAAGCATGAGCAACTCGATCCCCGCCACCTATTGGCAATTGCTGCGCACCGCTTGGGTCTACATTGGCTCCGGCGCGCTTTGGCGGCTGATGCGGCTGCGCAAAGGTCCAGTGATTGCGGCGCTTTATCCGGTGGGGATGTTGATTTTGCAGGCGCTGCTGGCTGTGGCGCTTGGTCTGCTGACTTATCGCGCACTCGGAATGATGAGCGACCATTGGGCGGCGCGGCTGGCTTTTGCGGCTGTCGGCGTGGGTTTGGGCATCGCGCTGCTCCGCTGGTTTAAGAAGAAAGACGGCAAGTTCTTCGCCTATTACCTTATGCATGACTACGCCTATTCCGCCGCCACGCGGGGCGCGAACCCGCCGGAGTTGGAAGCCCGCATGGCGCAGTTTGGCAATGACATCGCCGCTGCTCTGACCGAGGATGTCGACGAGGTGCTGGTTGTCGGCCACTCATCCGGGGCGCATCTGGGCGTCTCGGTACTGGCCGATCTGATCCGCGCGGGCAGGGTGCCCGAGAAGCGGCCTGCCTTGGGGTTTCTCTCGCTGGGTCAAGTGGTGCCGATGGTGTCTTTCTTGCCCCGCGCCGACCGATTGCGCGCCGACCTGCGCTATCTCTCAACCCGCGATGAACTGGCGTGGGTCGATGTCACCGCGCCCGGCGATGGCTGCGCCTTTGCGCTTTGTGACCCGGTGTCGGTGTCGGGCGTGGCTCCCGACGGCAAACGCTGGCCGCTGGTCTTCTCTGCCGCCTTCACTCAAACGCTCAGCCCCGCGCGCTGGAAGGCGCTGCGTTGGCGGTTCTTCCGGCTGCATTTTCAGTATCTCTGCGCCTTTGATCGGCCGCGCGACTATGACTATTTTCAGATCACTGCCGGGCCGCAGACCTTGGCCGCGCGGTATGATGGGCGCCCGGCCTCCAAATCTCGCATTGACCGCGCGGTCAGCAAATACACTTCTGTCGCTGCATGAACCTGCCCCCCAAGCCCCCCGCGCGCCCTGATCGCGTGTCCCTCTGGCGCTATGCCAAGCTGTTTCGCGCCGACATCCTCTCGGCCCAGCCCGCGCGGCTTTACCGAGCGTGGATGGCGGAGTTTAAAACGCCCTTCTTTCGCAGTTACTTGATGAACCAGCCCGAACTGGTGAAAACGGTGCTGAAAGACCGGCCCGATGATTTCCCCAAATCTGACCGGGTTGGCGAAGGGCTGCGCCCGCTTTTGGGCAACTCGGTCTTTCTGACGAATGGCGAGACATGGAAACGCCAGCGCCGGATTATCGACCCGGCGTTCGAAGGGGGCCGCCTGCGCGAAACCTTCCCTGCCATGTGGGACGCGGCAGAAGCCGCCGCCGCGCGGCTCGACGGGCAAGCGGGGCAGGTGATCGAGATCGAGGCCGAGACCAGTCACGCCGCCGCCGATGTGATCTTTCGCACGCTGTTTTCACTTCCTATCGAACACGAAGTCGCCCGAGCGGTCTTTGACGAGTTTCGCAACTACCAACGCAGTCAGCCGATCCTGAACCTTGGCGCGCTCTTGCCACTGCCACGTTGGATGCCGCGCCTGTTTCGCAAAGACACCCGCGCCAGCGCCGCGCGGATCAGGGCGCTGATTACCGAGTTGACCCAAGAACGGATGCAGCAAATCAAGGCGGGCACCGCGCCTGACGATCTTGCCACCAAAATCATGACACAGGCCGATCCCGAAACGGGGGCGCGGTTTGACACCGAGGAGATGGTCGATCAGGTCGCGATCTTCTTCCTCGCGGGCCATGAGACAAGCGCCTCTGCATTGGCTTGGGCGCTTTATCTGATGGCCACGCACCCCGAATGGCAAGAGCGGCTGGCCGAGGAGGCACAGGCGCTGGAGACTTGCGATTTCTCGGTGATGTCCCAGCTCAAACTCAGCCGCGATGTCTTTCGCGAGACGCTGCGCCTTTATCCGCCTGTGCCGATGATGGTGCGCGAGAACAGCTGCCCTGAACGCTTTCGGGATCGGGATGTGAAGAAGGGGGCGCAACTGGTGCTCAGCCCGTGGCATCTGCATCGGCACGAGCGGCTCTGGGACAATCCCGACGGTTTTGACCCGACCCGCTGGCAAACCGAGAACGGCAAGCAATGCCAGCGCGAGGCCTTCATCCCATTCTCCGCCGGGCCGCGGGTCTGTACAGGGGCCGGGTTCGCGATGGTCGAAGGGCCACTGATCTTGTCGCGCATCCTGCGCGACTTCCGCGTGACGGCGCAGCCCAACCGTGTGCCTGTGCCCGTCGCACATTTGACCGTCCGTTCAGATAAGGGTATTTGGTTAGCGCTATCAAAGCGCTAGCCTTCTATCATCGGCTTTGCGTTTCGATTAGAAACGCTGCAAACGGAATCAACAATAGGACGTGGGTGACATGGGCTACGACAAGGCGCAACTTGAGCAAATGAACAGCGGCAAGGGCTTCATCGCGGCGCTCGATCAATCGGGCGGCTCCACCCCCAAGGCGCTGAGCCTCTATGGCGTGGAACCGTCGGATTACAACGGCGACGCAGAAATGTTCAAAGCCGTCCACGACATGCGCGCGCGGATTATTCTGGCCGAGGATTTCACCTCTGACAAAGTGATCGGCGCGATCCTTTTTGAGCGCACGATGGATGACACGATCAACGGCAAACCCGTCGCCCAGCTCCTGTGGGAAGACCGGGGCGTGGTGCCTTTCCTGAAGATCGACAAGGGTCTGGAGGAAACCAACAACGGCGTGCAGATGATGAAGCCGATTATGGAGATCGACGACCTGCTGGCCCGCGCGGTGAAACATGGCATCTTCGGCACAAAGGAACGCTCAGTCATTCACGAGGCCAATGAAAACGGCATCGCCGCCGTGGTTGCACAGCAGTTCGAACTGGCCAAACAGGTCTGTGCGGCGGGCCTGGTACCGATCATCGAGCCTGAGGTGAACATCAACTCCGACACGAAGGCAGAGGCCGAAGAGATCCTGCGCGGAGAGATCGAGAAGCGCCTGAGCGCGCTGCCCGAGGGCGAGATGGTGATGCTGAAACTGACAATCCCTGAGAAAGCCGGCCTTTACGACGAGCTGGCGGGTCACGCTAACGTTCTCCGCGTTGTGGCGCTGTCGGGTGGGTATTCCACGGCAGATGCCTGCGAACGGCTGGGCAAGAACCGCACCATGATCGCCAGCTTCTCGCGCGCCCTGACTGAAGGGCTGAACGTCAAGATGACAGATGCGGAGTTCAACGAGGCGCTTGGCCAGAACATCGAGAAGATTTACCAAGCGTCGATCTGCTAAATCGGAATTCTTTGAAGATTCCGGGCCCGTTTTCTTTAAAAGAAAACGGCTACGCAATCCGCCGGATGGGTTCTCTATTGCAAAATATAATGACCTGTCCGGCGTTTTCCACAGCTTAAAAACCCCGACGTTTCAACTCGCGTTCGAATTCGCGGCGACCGACGAACTTTTCGATATCGCGCGCTTTACGTCGAATAACCTGACCGCGGATTGCCGCCTTAGAGGCGAATATATCATCCAGCCAAGCGCCGGGTGAGAGAGGGGATGCGAGGGCCATGGCCCGACGCTAATCTGCTTTTGGTAAACGTTCCTTTAACGCGCGCAACACGAACAACCGGATTGCCCCGGCAAGCCCGATGTCCAGACCACGCGCCGCGTCGATTTCAGTCACCAGCGCATTGATCGGCAGCCCCCGCGCGGCAGCAATGGCGCGGAACTCATCCCAGAATTCATCTTCGAGAGAGATCGATGTCCGGTGACCCCGAAGGGTCACCGAATGTTTGCGGGGCCGCGCGCTCATGTCTCGCGCTTATGCGCTTCCAGATTGCGGGCGATCTGCTCGGCGCGGGCTTTCAGCGCGTCTTTCTGCGCTTTGGTCTGGCCAAAGCCCACGGCGTTTTCATTCGCGCGGGCCTTGCGGGAGGACCGATCCCGCTCTTTCTTCACCTTGTTAAGGTTGATGGGCGCACTCATTTTGGTCCGATCATATTTTCGGGCCGCACGACCCGTTCAAAGGTTTCGGCATCCACAAAGCCCAGTGCGATGGCTTCTTCTTTCAATGTGGTGCCGTTCTTATGCGCGGTCTTGGCGACCTTGGTGGCATTGTCATAGCCGATTTCAGGGGCCAGCGCCGTCACCAGCATAAGCGACTCCCGCATCAGCTTCTCGATCCGGTCTGCATCGGCCTTGAGGTCCACCACCAGATTGTCGGTGAAGGCAGAGGCGGCGTCACCCAAAAGCTGCATAGATTGCAGAACGTTATAGGCCATCATTGGCTTGTAGACGTTCAATTCGAAATGCCCTTGGCTGCCTGCGAAACCCACAGCGGCATCATTGCCCATCACGTGGATGCAGACCTGCGTAAGCGCTTCGCATTGGGTCGGGTTTACCTTGCCCGGCATGATAGATGAACCCGGCTCGTTTTCCGGCAGGATCAACTCGCCCAACCCGCAACGCGGGCCGGAACCCAGAAGGCGGATGTCATTGGCGATTTTGAACAGCGAGGCAGACACGGTTTTCAGCGCGCCAGAGATTTCCACCATCGCGTCATGGGCAGCCAACGCTTCAAATTTGTTAGGCGCGGTGACGAAGGGCAGGCCGGTGATCTCGGCCATGTTATGCGCCACGGTCTCGGCCCAGCCCTGTTTGGTGTTCAGCCCGGTGCCAACGGCGGTGCCGCCTTGCGCCAACTCATAAATGCGGCCCAGAGCGTCACGCACGCGGGCGATGCTCATAGCGACCTGATGGGTGTAGCCCGAGAACTCTTGGCTCAGCGTCAGCGGCGTCGCGTCCTGCGTGTGGGTCCGGCCGATCTTGATGATGCCGTCGAATTCTTCGACCTTCTTTTGCAGCGCACCGTGCAGCTTCTCCAGCCCCGGCAGCAGCACGTCACGCGCGGTCATCGCCGTGGCGATATGCATGGCGGTGGGGAAAGTGTCGTTTGACGACTGGCCCATGTTGCAATGATCGTTCGGGTGCACCGGGTCTTTGGACCCGATGGTGCCGCCCATAAGCTCAATCGCGCGATTGGCAATGACCTCATTGGCGTTCATGTTCGACTGGGTGCCAGAGCCGGTCTGCCAGACCACCAGCGGGAAGTTGTCGTCGAACTTGCCTTCAAAGACTTCACCAGCGGCCTGAACGATTGCTTTGCCGCGTTCTTCATCCAGCGAGCCTTGGGCCACATTCGCCTGCGCGCAGGCTTTCTTGATCACGCCAAGCGCGCGCACGATGGCGATGGGTTGCTTTTCCCAGCCAATCGGGAAGTTGATGATCGAGCGCTGCGTCTGCGCGCCCCAGTATTTATCGGAGGGGACTTCGAGCGGACCAAAGCTGTCGGTTTCGGTGCGAGTATCGGCCATTCTGCGGCTCCTGCTGTGACTTATCGTTGTCCAGCGGTGTACCTGTGCCTTGCGGTCTGCGCAATGCAGGGATGGCGCTAACGGTGCTGTTGCGCTTACTTCCTGAACGAATCCAGCGACACGATCTCGGCGTCTTTGGACGGCTCTTCCGCGACTTCCAACTCATCTTCGTCGGTCTGGTCGAGCGCATTGTCATCGGTCTCGTCGTCTTCTTCGGTTTCTTGCTGTTCAAACCGCAGACCGAATTCAACCGACGGGTCCACAAATGTGCGGATGGCATCGTAAGGGATATACAGCGGCTCTGGCGCATCGCCAAAGTTCAGCGTGATAGCAAAACCATCTGGCGTCACGTCCAGCCCATCATACCAATGCTGCATGACCACCGTCATCTCATCGGGGTAGCGGTCAGACAGCCAATCGGCCAGCTCCGCATCCGGATGGGAGGTATCGAAGGTGATAAAGAAATGGTGATTCCCCGGCAGGCCATTGTCAGAAATATCCTGCAAAACCTTGCGGATAAGACCCCGCATGGCTTCGTGCATTAGGTTGCCGTAATCAATGCTGCGGCTCATTCTTCTCTCCGGTCCGGGCGATGGGCAGGGGTCAGCATACCCCATTCACGGGCGAGTAAAAGGGGTCGCGGCGCTAAATCGCGCTTAACAGCAAGGCAAGGGCCGCGAGCAGGACCATAGAGGTGACGAAACCGCGCCTGAGCCCCAGCATCAAAACAGCGGCGAAGAATGTCAGCACTGCCGCCAATAGGTTAAAGCTCCCCCAGACCGGGGTGGGCAGGGCGAGGAGGGTCGCCGGATCGACACGATCAAACAACACATGCAAGGAAAACCAGACAGAAAGATTGGCAATCACGCCGACCACCGCTGCAGTAATCGCCCGCAGCGCACCCGCGATACGCGGCTGCGCCGAAAGCGCTTCGAGGTAGGGACCGGCAAGGAATATCCACAAAAAACACGGCGTAAATGTCACCCAAAGCGCCAGCATCCCGGCGGCTAGCGCGCCCCACGGCCCGCTTTGCGCAAAACCCGCCAGCATTCCCACAAACTGCGTCACAAGGATCAGCGGTCCGGGGGTGGTTTCTGCCAGACCGAGCGCATCGATCATCTGATCCGTGTCGATCCAGCCGAAATCCTGCACAACCGTCTGCGTCATATAGGCCAGAACTGCATAAGCGCCGCCAAAGGTGACGACGGCGAGCTTCGAAAAGAACAGCCCTAATTGCAGCAGGAATTCATTCCCCAGAAGCGCCAAGATAATGAGGGGTGCCGCCCAGAGAGTGCCCCAGATTAGCATGGTTCGAACGCTGTGGGCACGGGGCAGCTGCACATTTTCAGGCGCGGGAGCGGGTTCATTTACGATCATTCCGACGGCAGCGGCCCCCAAAATGATCAGAGGGAAAGGTAGCCCGAAAACAAAAAGCGCGATGAAAGACCCAAGCGCCAAGGCCCAGCCCAATCTGCCCTGAAGCGCTTTTGAAGAAACCTTGATAAGCGCTTGGAATACGACGATAATAACAGCCGCCTTTATTCCCAGAAATGCGGTTTGAACCAGCAGAAATTGCCCGTACCACGCATAAAGCAGCGCTAGAACGGAAATAAAAATCGCACCGGGCACAACGAACAGCATACCGCCCAAAAGCCCCCCGGCCACGCCGCGCAGTCGCCACCCGGCGTAGGTGGCAAGTTGCATCGCCTCCGGCCCGGGCAACAACATGCAGAGCGATAGGGCGCGCAGGAAGGTCTGGTCGCTCAGCCAAGGGCGATCTTCGACCAATTCACGGTGCATCACTGCAATTTGGGCCGCCGGGCCACCGAATGACATCAGGCCGACGCGCCCGAACACGCGAAACATCTCGGACCAATTGGGCGGGGTCATCGGCGTGTCCTGCTATCTGAGAGGCCTTAACGGCGTTTTCTCATAACGGATAGGCAGGTCAAAGAGCGCGGTCAAGTTCGCCACGTAAGCTGACATAAACAAACAGATATCGGGAATGAAAGTGCAGGTTTCTGTTGCCAGGTACCTGCGAACCCCGCCTTAAGCTGCAAAGCCTAAGGACTTAGATTTCAGTCGCTGAAACCGCTTACGCGGCCATCGCAACTGGAGCACGATTGTCATTTGCAATTGTACAGTTTGTACCGATAACGGTGGTAACTCACCGAGACAAAGCAACCCCTTTAGACGTTCGTCGATCCTATTTCGGCCCCATGATCCCCAAATGAAGGATGTTTGGTGGAGCCGCCGGGTACCGCCCCCGGGTCCGAACCGCTTATTACGAGCGCGTTTATGTCTATAGTCCCGAAGGACATGACTAAAGTAGGGCTGGGGGGGATGAATTGCAAGGGGTGCAGTTCTGGGAAATTTTCAGGCGAGCTTAAGCAGGCAAAGCATTGAAAAGTATACTTTTCGTCAGACATCAACTTCCCAATCTGGCCTTCGCATCAAGCCGTGCAGCGCGGGCGGCGAAGACACTTTGCGCTAATTCTTGGGTCTCAACCTCAAGTGCGCTCAAACCTGCGGTAACCGCTGCACCGTCCTGCGCCTCTGCCGCATCGGCGATTTCTTGATGCAGTGCGACGATACGGGCACGATCCCGCGCAGTGAAGGTGATCATATTCATCAACGGCTGCATGGCCTCGACCGCACCGGCAAGTTGATAGCTCAGAACAGGGTTGCCCGCCCCATCAACCAACGCCCGGTGAAAAGCGACATCCGAGGCGCAAAATGCTTCATCGGTCAGCCCCGGCTGCGCCTGACGGTGTATTTCTGCGCGCATGGTGGCAAGATGATCGGCCGTGCGCCGCTCCGCCGAGAGAGGCGCACAGGCCCGCTCAAGGGCATAGCGCGCTTCACAGGCGGTCTCAAAACTCACGGCATTCATCGACAAAAGCAGCGTAGAGGTGGTGATCTGTTGGTAGTAAGCCTCTGGAAAGCTGAGCCGATTAACAAATGCACCGCCCGTCGCCCCGCGTTGGGTCCGGATTAACGATTGCGCTGCGAGACGCTTCAAAGCCTCCCGCACCGTGGGGCGAGAGACCTCAAATTGCTCGGCCAATTCGGCCTCTGACGGTAGTCGCTGGTCGACGATCAACCGCCCGCCCACAATGGCATCACGGATGGCAGAAGCGATCTGGGCCGACAGGTCCGCAGGATTTCTTGGGTCGATTTTCATATGTCTTACAATTATTGTTTGCGGGGACTTTAATTGTCTGACATTAAATTCACAAGAGCATCCACGGGGAGGGGGGCGCGATGTCTGCAAGGGTACGGTCTACAATGTGGCTGGGGTTTTTCGCCCTGATATTGGCCGCTTGGTGGATGATGTATGCCATGGCGATGCAGATGGACGTCGACCTGCTGGGACGCCCCGGTGAAGTGGGCGAACGGATGCGGCAGATGGACCCGGGCATGGATATGTATATGCCCATGGCGCGGTTCTTTCCGCTGTTTGTGATGTGGGGCGCGATGATGGCGGCGATGATGGTGCCGACCATGGTGCCCACGCTGCGCGCTTACGAAGACCTCATGACCTCGGCCAATGGCAGCCGCATCGGTTGGGTCGCCGTGCTCGCGGGCTACTTTGCCGTCTGGCTCGCCTTTGCGGCAGGGATCGCGGGGCTGCAACTGTTGCTTTTACATGGCGGGGTCATCGACATGCTGGGAATCGCTAAATCCCGCTGGACAGCAGCGGCGCTGCTGCTTGCCGTGGGCCTGTTTCAATTCACCCGCGCCAAGGAGGTCTGCCACGGCGTGTGCCACTCTCCAATGATGTACTTCATGGGACATTGGCGACCCGGTGCCGCGGGCGGCTTCCGGATGGGACTGGGCCTTGGCGCCTTTTGCGCAGGCTGCTGCTGGGGTTTTATGGTGCTGGGCTTCGCAGGCGGGGTGATGAACCTTGCTTGGATGGGATTAGCCACGTTTTTCATGGTCATCGAAAAGCTACCCCAAATCGGACATTACGTAACAAAACCAATGGGTTTCGCCCTGATCCTCGGCGCAGGCGTCGTGGCGGGTTGGCCCATGATAACAGGAGGATAATATGCCAAACAGAGAGATGACACCTGCCGATTGGGCCGTAAAAGGAGAGCTTTTCCTCAACTGCTCCTGCGACGTTTTCTGCCCCTGCGTGGTCAGCCTTGGCGCGCATTTGCCGACCGAAGGCCACTGCCATGCATGGATGGGCATTGTGATAGACGAAGGGCATTTCGAAGGGGAGGATTTAGCGGGGCTGAACGTTGGCTTGCTGGTCGATATCCCGGGTCGCATGGGCGAGGGGAACTGGAAGGTCGCCGCCTATGTGGACGACCGCGCGAACGAGGCGGCTTATGATGGGCTGTTGAAAATCTTCAGCGGCGCGGCGGGCGGCACGACGGGGCTGTTTACCATGCTGGTGAGCGAGATCATCGGTGCCGAGCGTGCCCCGGTCGAGATTATCCGCGACGGCAATCGCCGTGTCATTAACATTGGCCGCAAGATCAATGGTGAGATTGAACTCCTCGCAGGGGCCGAACCCGATCAGCCGGTAACGATCACCAATTCAAAATACTGGATGGGACCCAATATCGTTGCCGCGCGTGGGGTGAAATCCAAAGTGCGCGATTATGGACGCGTTTGGAATTTCGGCGGAAAATCGGCTGAGGTTTGTGCGATCGACTGGCAAGGTGCAAAGTGATCACGTCCTGTTACGCCAAAGAGATGAGCCGCTATAACGCTTGGCAAAACAGTCAGTTGTTCAGCGTTATTCAAGTGATGGATGAGGACGCGTTGACTGCGGATCGCGGAGCATTCTTTGGCTCGATCCTCGGCACCCTTAATCATTTGCTTTGGTGTGATCAGCTTTGGCTGTCGCGGTTTGATACTGGGTTGCCCAGCCCCAGCGGGCAGGACACTCACCTTTGCCGGTCCGGAGCAGCTTGGATACAAGAGCGGCAAGGTTGCGACAGGGCCATCGTCAATTGGGCCCAAGGGCTGGACCAACGCAGTTTGGACACCGAACTATTGTGGTTTTCCGGTATCTTGCAGTGTGAAGTTTCCAAACCAATGGCGCAATGTGTAATGCATTTCTTCAACCATCAAACCCATCACCGGGGGCAGGTGCATGCCATGTTGACCGCCGCCAGCCAAGACGCGCCGGTGACCGATCTGATTTTCATGCCAGAGGATGCTTAGTGGCTGAACTTTCTCCCTCGCGCCGTATTCGCCGGACGCCCTTCACGCCGGGTGTCGAGGCAGCAGGTGCCAAGGCCTATACTGTCTATAACCGGATGCTGCTACCGACCGTCTTTGACAGTATCGAAGCCGACTATCATCACTTGAAGAAATCCGTGCAAGTCTGGGATGTCGCTTGTGAAAGACAGGTTGAACTGCGTGGTCCTGATGCATCGCGGTTGATGCAAATGCTCACACCGCGCGATCTGCGCGACGTGACGTCGGGGCGCTGTGTCTATGTGCCGATCGTTGATGAGACGGGGGGCATGCTGAATGATCCGGTCGCCGTGAAACTGGCCGAAGACCGCTGGTGGATTTCCATTGCCGACAGCGATTTGTTGCTCTGGGCCAAGGGGATATGCAACGGTTATCGCCTAGATGTGCTGGTGGATGAGCCAGATGTGAACCTGCTGGCGGTTCAAGGGCCAAAGGCCGAAGACCTAATGGCACGGGTCTTTGGGAATGTAGTACGAGAGGTGAAGTTCTTTCGTTTTGGTGAGTTCTATTTTCAAGAGCGGGCGATGAATATCGCGCGGTCCGGCTACTCAAAACAGGGCGGGTTTGAGATCTACACCGAAGGCGAAGATATTGCCATGCCGCTTTGGGACGCACTGTTTGAAGCGGGCCGTGATCTGGATGTGCGGGCGGGTTGCCCAAACCTGATTGAGCGGATTGAGAGCGGATTGTTGACTTATGGCAACGACATGACCGACGATAATACCCCGCATGAATGTGGTCTTGGGAAGCTGTGCGATACACAGTCCGCGATGGGCTGTATCGGCAGGGATGCGCTCTTGCGGGTGGCCAAAGAGGGGCCCGTGCAACAGATACGCCCCTTAGAGATCGCCGGTGATCCGGTGCCACTCTGCGATCGCGCTTGGCCGCTGATGGCGGGTGAAACCCGTGTGGGTCAGGTGACTTCAACCGTGTGGTCGCCCGATTTTGGGGTGAATGTGGCCATTGGAATGGTGCGCATGACCCATTGGGATCCGGGCACGCAGTTGCAGGTGCGGACCCTAAAAGGCGTGCAGGACGTGACCGTACGAGAGAAATTCTGGGCCTAGGGTCCGGTGAGCTGAAACCTGAGAAAGGGATGAAGAATGAGCTTTAATGCATTGATCGTGAACAAAGATGACAATGGCAAAACCCACGCCGAGGTAGCACAGATCACCGAAGATCAGTTGCCGGCTGGTGAGGTAACGGTTGCCGTAGAATACTCCACCGTGAACTACAAAGACGGTCTTTGCATCGGGCCGGGCGGCGGTTTGGTCCGGAACTATCCGCATGTGCCGGGGATCGATTTTGCCGGTACCGTAGAAAGCTCTGATGATGACCGCTACAAGCCCGGTGACAAGGTCGTGCTGACCGGCTGGCGCGTGGGCGAGGCGCATTGGGGCGGTTATTCCCAAAAGGCGCGGGTCAAGGCCGATTGGCTGGTACCGCTTCCCGAAGGGCTGGACACACGCAAAGCGATGGCAGTGGGCACGGCGGGCTTTACCGCAATGCTGGCTGTGATGGCGCTTGAAGACCACGGCATCAAAAAGGGGCCGGTTCTGGTCACAGGCGCGGCTGGCGGCGTGGGGTCGGTCGCCACGGCGATCCTTGCCAATCTCGGCTATGACGTCGCCGCAGTGACCGGACGGCCCGAGACCGAGGACTACCTCAAAAGCCTCGGGGCCACCAAGATCGTTGCCCGGGATGAGATCAATGAGACGGTGAAACGCCCGCTGGAAGGCGGAACTTGGGGCGGTTGCGTTGATGCCGTGGGCGGCGCGATGCTGGCCCGTGTGCTGGGGCAGATGGAATATGGCGCGAGCGTCGCAGCCGTGGGCCTTGCCGGTGGTGCGGCGTTGCCTGCCACAGTGATCCCATTCCTGCTGCGTGGCGTGAACCTTTTGGGCATCGACAGCGTAATGCAGCCCTATGACAACCGTCTGCGTGCATGGGAGCGGGTGGCCAAAGACTTGCCGATGGAGAAGCTTGACGCGATGATCCACCCCGCGACCCTCAGCGATCTGCCCAAACTCGGCGCGGACATCCTGAAAGGTCAGGTCAAAGGTCGTGTGGTCGTTGACGTAAACGCCTGATATTGCCTAGGCGCGGGGCGGTGTGGTTAATGAACTGCGCTGCCCGGCTGCCAAAAGGAGAGCATGATGGCTGACTATGAAGACGACAATATCTTTGCCAAAATCCTGCGCAAAGAAATCCCCAGCTTTAAGGTCTATGAGGACGACAAGACCTATTGTTTCATGGACATCATGCCGCGGGCTGAGGGGCATTGTTTGGTGATCCCCAAATCACCTTGCCGCAACATGCTAGACGCGAGTCCTGCGCAGTTGGCCGTTTGTCTGGCAACTGTGCAAAAAGTCAGCCGTGCCTGTTTGCGAGCCTTTGGTGCTGATGGTATCACCGTGCAGCAATTTAACGAAGCGGCGGGCGGGCAGGAGGTGTTCCACCTGCATTACCATATTCTGCCGCGCCACGAGGGTGACAAGCTGCGCCCGCCGGGCGTCCAAGGAGACATGAATCGGATCCGCGAACAGGCCGATGCCATTGCAGCCGCGCTCGGGGCAGGTTAACCCCCTCAAACTTACGTCGCAGCAGGCCACGATTAGGTCGTTTTAGCTAAGTTCCTAAGGGGACTTGGCCTCAAGAGCTTGCCCAATGGTCGCAAGCCTCTATCCTGTTGCGCACGGATGAAAAAAACAGAGGCCATGTTTTCGCATGGTGATCTGTCATCAAAGAGGGAACAGATAATGAGCGATACGAGTTCGCACGGCATCCCCGAGCCTGAGGGCAAGGCGGATGTGATCGATACCGATTATGAGATCGGTCAAGACAATATTGAACGGCAGATCGGGCCGTTCGGATTGGACATTCACAACCCGGTTTTTCTAATTTCGGGGATCGCTGTCGTGATCTTCGTCTTCTACACGATTGCTTTGCCAGAGCAGGCCGCCGGCGTTTTCTCGGCGATGTTCAACTTCACCACCAAGAACTTTGACTGGTTCTTGATCGGCGCGGCCGATTTGGTGGTGATCTTTGCGCTGCTGCTGATTGTGACGCCCTTTGGCAATGTTCGCCTTGGCGGCAACGAAGCGGTGGCTGACTACACCTATCTGGGCTGGTTCGCGATGCTGTTCGCCGCGGGCATGGGCATCGGGCTGATGTTCTACGGTGTGTCGGAGCCGCTGACCCATTTCTCAACATCAATGGGCGAGACCACGATTGAAAACGGCCTTCGCACCGACTGGGCGCCTTTGGGAGCCGCAACGGGCGACGAAGCCGGGTCGCTGCGCCTTGGCATGGCGGCGACGATCTATCACTGGGGTCTGCACCCTTGGGCGATCTACGCCATCGTCGCGCTGGCGCTGGCGCTTTTCACCTATAACAAAGGCCTGCCGCTGACGATCCGTTCGGCCTTTTATCCGGTGTTGGGCGAGCGTGTCTGGGGCTGGCCCGGACATATCATCGACATCATTGCGGTCTTTGCCACGCTCTTTGGTCTGGCCACCTCGCTGGGTCTGGGTGCGACACAGGCGAACGCGGGCTTGAACGAGCTGTTCGGGATCCCGATTGGTACCACCTCTGAGATCGTGCTGATTTCGCTGATCACCGCCGTGGCGCTGATTTCGGTGCTGCGCGGTCTTGATGGCGGCGTCAAAGTGCTGAGTGAGATCAACATGGGGCTGGCGGCATTGCTGGCGCTCTTCACGCTGATCGTTGGTCCGACTGTCTTCCTTCTGACGTTCTTCTGGGACTCGCTGGTGGCCTACATTGAGTATCTGCCTGCGCTGGCCAATCCTTTTGGCCGTGAAGACGTGAACTTCTCCCAAGGCTGGACCGCGTTCTATTGGGCGTGGTGGATCAGCTGGTCACCCTTCGTCGGCATGTTCATCGCTCGCGTCAGCCGGGGCCGCACCGTGCGCGAATTCATCGTTTGCGTGCTGTTGATCCCCTCGCTGGTCTGCGTGCTGTGGATGTCGATCTTTGGCGGCACCGCGATCCATCAGGTGCTGAACGACGGCTACACCGCTGCTCAAGATGCGGGGCTGCCGCTGCAGCTCTTCAAGATGCTGGACGCGCTTCCGCTGGCCTCGATCACCTCGTTCATCGGGATCGTGCTGGTGGTGGTGTTCTTTGTCACGTCGTCTGACTCCGGCTCGCTGGTGATCGATACGATCACTGCTGGCGGCAAGGTCGATGCGCCGGTGCCACAGCGGGTGTTCTGGTGCATCTTTGAAGGTGCCGTTGCGATCGCGCTGCTGATCGGTGGCGGACTTGCGGCCCTGCAATCCATGGTGATCTCCACTGGATTGCTGTTCACGCTGCTGTTGCTGTTCATGTGCTACTGCATCTTCCGCGGTCTGCAAGATGAGCGCAAAATTCGCTAACCGTTAGCGACTCGACGAAAAATTTGAACGGCGGCCTTTCGGGGTCGCCGTTTTTTCTTTGAGCGCTTGACCTTAGCCGCGCTCCGGTGGACCTTCGCGCCATGCATATTGATTCCGAATGGGTCCGCGCCCAATTTCCCGCCTTCGCCGAGCCGAGCCTTCAGGGTCAGGCTTTTTTCGAGAACGCCGGAGGGTCATACACCTGCCAGCAGGTTATCGACCGTCTGCACCGTTTCTACACCCAGCGGAAGGTTCAGCCCTACGGCGCCTATGCGGCCAGCCGCATGGGCGGTGAAGAGATGGACGAAGCCCGTAACCGCATGGCGGCGATCCTTGGGGTTATGCCGGAGGAGCTGAGCTTTGGCCCCTCGACCACGCAAAATACCTACGTCTTGGCGCAGGCTTTTGGTCAAATGATGCAGCCCGGTGAGGCGATCATCGTGACCAATCAAGACCACGAAGCCAACACCGGCCCATGGCGGCGCTTGGCCGAACGGGGCATCGAAATTCGTGAGTGGCAGGTTGATCCAGAGACTGGGCATCTTGATCCGGGAGCGCTCGAAAAATTGCTTGATGAAAAGGTGCGGCTGGTCTGCTTCCCGCATTGCTCCAACGTGGTGGGAGAGATCAATCCGGTGACGGAGATCACAGCACTTGCCCATGCGGCAGGAGCGTTCGTTTGCGTCGATGGCGTGTCTTATGCACCGCACGGGTTTGCCAATGTCGGTGACCTGGGGCCAGATATCTATCTCTTCTCGGCCTATAAAACCTATGGGCCACATCAAGGTATCATGGTCATCCGCCGCGCGCTGGCGGAATTGCTGCCGAACCAAGCGCATAGCTTCAACGGCGATGTTCTATACAAGCGCTTTACCCCAGCAGGGCCCGATCATGCGCAAATCGCAGCGAGCGCGGGGATGGCGGATTACATCGATGCATTCCATGCGCATCATATCGGCGGTGCGGCGGAGGCCACGGCGCGCAGGATCGCCGTACATGACGCCATGCGCGCCCATGAGACAGCGCTGTTGCAACCGCTACTTGACGCGATGTCGGCGCGTAACTCGGTACGGGTAATCGGCCCCACAAACGCGGATGAACGCGCCCCGACGGTGGCGCTGGCACTTGACCGAAGCGGTGTCGAGATGGCCCAAGCATTGGCAGAACGCGGCATCATGGCAGGGGGCGGCACGTTTTATGCAGGCCGGGCGCTTTCGGCGATGGGTGTGGATCAGGAACAAGGCGTTCTGCGCCTTAGCTTTACCCATTACACCACCAAGGCAGAGATGGATAAACTGCTGAATGCGCTGGATGATCTGCTCTGAGCCTTGACCCCGGCGCGGGGGCGCTATGTTTCGAGGTCAACCGAGGAGCAAGACCCCAAACGTGAGTGAAAATACCCCGATTATCATGTGGTTCCGCCGCGATCTACGGCTGAGCGACCATTCTGCATTGGCGGCGGCCTGCAAGACGGGCCGCCCGGTGATCCCGCTTTTCATTCACGATGATCAGTCGGAAGCCTTGGGTGCCGCGCCGAAATTCCGGCTGGGGTTGGCCTTGGGCTGTCTTGCTGAGACGCTGAAGGAAAAGGGCAGTCGCCTGATCCTCCGTCGCGGCGATGCACTGGAGGTGCTGCGCGACGTGATCAAAGGCACCGGGGCAGGCGCGGTTAATTGGAGCCGTCTTTACGATCCAGATGCCATAGACCGCGACAGCCGCATCAAGGAGACATTGAAAGACGATGGCATCGACGCCCAAAGCTTTGCCGGACACCTGATGTTTGAGCCTTGGACGGTCGAAACCAAGACCGGCGGCTTTTACAAGGTGTTCACCCCTTATTGGAAATCCGTCCGAGGCCGCGATGTGGCGGCACCCGTGGCGACCCCGAGCGATATTGCGGTGCCCGAAAATTGGCCCGAGAGTGACGCCTTGGACGATTGGCAGATGGATGCCGCGATGCAGCGCGGGCGTGATATCGTGCGCCCCTTTGTCCGTCTGGGCGAGGCCGCAGCGCAGGCGCGGCTGGGTTCCTTCATCGCGCATATCGTCGAAGGCTACGATGAAAGCCGCGACATGCCGGGAGAAGACGGCACCTCCGCCCTGTCCGAAAACCTCTCTTTAGGCGAAATCAGCCCGGCGCAGTGCTGGCATGCCGGTCAGCGGGCGATGCAAGAAGGCAAGCGCGGAGCCGAGACCTTCCTGAAAGAACTCGCGTGGCGCGAGTTTGCTTATCATCTGATGTACCACACGCCACGCATCCTTGACCAAAACTGGCGCGAGGAATGGCAGGCCTTCCCGTGGAACGAGGATGAGCGCCGCGCCGAGGTGCTGGCGTGGAAACAAGGGCGCACCGGCGTGCCATTCGTCGATGCCGCCATGCGCGAATTGCAGGTCACCGGACGGATGCACAACCGGGGCCGCATGATCGTGGCGAGCTATCTGACCAAACACCTCATGTGTCACTGGCGGATCGGGCAAAAGTGGTTCGAAGAGCACCTAATCGATTGGGATCCGGCCAATAACGCGATGGGCTGGCAATGGGCCGCAGGCTCTGGCCCCGATGCGACGCCGTTCTTCCGTATTTTCAATCCTGAAACCCAGCTTGATCGGTTTGACAAGGGGCGAGACTATACCCGCCGGTGGATCGCCGAGGGCCGCGCAAGCCCGAGCAAGGATGCGCTGGCCTATTTCGATGCAATTCCGCGCCGCTGGGGCCGTAGCCCCAATGATGACTACCCTGAACCGATCGTCGATCTTTCGGAAGGGCGCGAACGGGCACTGGACGCCTACCGCAATCGTGATTTTTAAATTTTTGCGAAACAGCAGCCTGCGGTTACAGTAGGCGCCAAGAATAAGAACGGAACCGAGGTATGAAGCTGACGACAACAGAGGGGCAGAAGGGTCTGCCGCGCTATTTCCCACAGGTCTTTGCCATGGCGCAGGCGATGCAGCATGGGCGAGTCGACTTCGTCTTGCCCGATGGCCGCGCGTTCCGGGCCGAAGGGGCCAAACCCGGCCCGGTGGCAGAAGTGCATATCCACAACGATGACCTTTTTGCCCGGTTGATCCGCGAGGGCGATCTGGGTTTTTGCGACGCCTATTTGGACGAATGGTGGTCGACGCCGGATCTGCAAGCCTTCATGGATCTGGTTCATGCGGGGAATGAGACGGTGTACGACGGCTTCCCCGGCCAAGGGCTGCTGCGCCGGTTTGAGAAGTTCCGCTTTTGGCTGCAACGCAACAACCGCAAGCAGGCCAAACGCAACATCAGCAAGCACTATGATCTGGGCAATGAGTTCTACGGGCTTTGGCTGGATGAGACGATGACCTATTCCTCGGCCATG
Organism: Sulfitobacter dubius; assembly: GCF_900113435.1. GTDB lineage: Bacteria > Pseudomonadota > Alphaproteobacteria > Rhodobacterales > Rhodobacteraceae > Sulfitobacter > Sulfitobacter dubius. The sequence goes on from NZ_FOPG01000001.1 coordinate 572,797, forward strand.
TTCGAGGACGGCGCGCAGATGTCACTAGAGGCCGCGCAGACCGCCAAATACAAATCCATGGTTGACCAGATGGGTGTCCAACCGGGCGACCACGTGCTGGAGATCGGCTGCGGCTGGGGCGGTTTCGCCGAATATGCCGCTGCCGAACGGGGCTTGCACGTCACCGCGCTGACGATCAGCTCCGAGCAATATAAGTACGCTGTGGACCGGATCAAAAAAGCCGGGCTGTCAGACCGTGTGACCTTTAAGTTGCAGGACTACCGCGATGAGCGCGGGCTCTATGACGGCATCGCCAGTATCGAGATGTTCGAGGCGGTGGGCGAGCAATATTGGCCGATCTATTTCGACACCGTCCGCCAGCGGCTGAAGCCCGGACGCGCAGCCACGCTACAGATCATCACCGTCGATCACGCCCGCTGGGACGTTTACAAGCGCGGCGTGGATTTCATTCAGAAATACATCTTTCCGGGCGGCATGTTGCCCAGCCCCAAGGTGCTGCGCGAGCAGGTCGAACGCGCCGGTCTGGTGGTCGACCGCTCGGTCGAATTCGGCAAAAGCTATGACATCACGCTGCGCCGCTGGCATGAGACCTTTAACGCGAAATGGGATCAGATCACCGCGCTAGGCTTTGACGAACGCTTTCGCCGGATGTGGAATTTTTACCTCACTTCCTGCGCTGCGACATTTGATAGTGGAAATTGCGACGTGACGCAGATTACGGTACGGCGACCTGTGTGACCGCCTCTGCGGTCCGACCCCGCTAGGAGCCGAAAATGCCGACTGGTGCACGACTTATGGCAGCGATCTCACTCGCGGTGCTGGCCTTTATCCTGTCTGGAATGGTCGTGCCCTTGATGCCGGAAAGCACAGATTTCGGGTACTTCCTGCCGCTCAACATGGTGCTGGGCCTTCTCGTCGGCTGGCGTGTGATGGGCAGGCGGGCCGGGCGGGGAACTACGGCGGCGATCAACAACGGTCTGGCCGGAGTCTTCGTCCTGATGCTCTGGGCGATTTTCCTGCAGGCGGCGAATGAGATGGTCCGTCTGGCCTTGCGCAACCGTTATGACGATCCCTTTGAGGCCATCGTTGCCGTTTTCCAGATTGGGGCTGAGTTCGGCGTGATGATTGCCACTGTACCCATGGGCGTGGCGCTTGTAGTGGGTGCCGTGATCTCTGGTCTGTTGACCGAATTTGCCTATAATCGGTGGTCCTAACCCCCATGCGACATTTGTTTATCTACGGAACTTTGCGGCATCTGCCGCTGCTGGAGCTTGTACTGGGCCGCCCCGCTAGGGCGATTGATCTTAGCGAGGCGAGTTTGCCCGGCTACCGCGTCTCTGCCGCAGCGGAGGGGCCGTTCCCCACGATAGAAGTTTGCGAAGGCGCGCAGGCCGAAGGCTTGCTGGTGCAAGGGCTCAGCGCGGATGATTTCGCGCGGCTCGATTTCTATGAAGGCGCGTTCGATTACGATCTGGTGCCGGTGACGTTGGCAGAGGGGCAGGCGGCTGAAGTCTATCTGCCCCAGCCGGGGCGCTGGACGGCGCAGGGGCCGTGGTCGCTCGCACAGTGGGAGGCCGATTGGGCCGCGCTCTCGTGCCACGCCGCGCGCGAAGTCATGAGCTATATCGGCAAGCGTCCCCGGGCCGAGATTGACGCGATGTTCCCGATGATCCGCCGCCGCGCCCATCAGCAGGTGCTGGCCGAGCAGGGTGCCCATGATCCGTTGACCCTGACCGGCAATATTGAGGTGACTGATCGCAACCGCGTTTACGCGAAATTCTTCGCCCTTGATGAAATCTCGCTCCGCCATGAGACCTTTGACGGCGGCATGTCTGACCAGATCGACCGCGCGGTTTTTGTCAGCGCAGATGCGGCGCTGGTACTGCCCTATGATCCGGTGCGTGACCGCGTGCTGCTGGTCGAACAAATTCGCATGGGGCCGCTGGCCCGAGGCGATCACACCTGCTGGCAGTTGGAGCCCATCGCGGGCCATATCGATCCCGGTGAGACACCGCAGGCCGCCGCGCGGCGTGAGGCGCAGGAAGAGGCCGGGATCACGCTGAGCGTCTTGGAACCGGTGGGCAACGTCTATGCCTCTCCCGGCAATGCGACGGAATTCTTTTACATTTTCGTGGGATTGGCGGATTTGCCGGATCATATCATCGGCACGGGCGGTTTGGCCGCCGAGGGCGAGGATATCCGGTCGCATCTCATGTCATTCGATGATCTGATGGCCTTGGCTGATGCGCAGGCGCTCGCCAATGCGCCATTGGTGGCAAGCGCCTATTGGCTGGCCCGACACCGCGAACGCTTGAGGTCCGAGGGCGCGACAGCTAAACCGGACGAAACATGAACTGGGGGCAAACATGCAGGTTGCAAAAGATCTGGCCGAGGCCATTGGAAACACACCGCTGATCCGGCTGCGCGGCGCGAGCGAAGAGACCGGCTGCGAAATTCTGGGCAAAGCAGAATTCATGAACCCCGGTCAGTCGGTCAAAGACCGCGCGGCGCTGTTTATCATTCGCGACGCCATCGCACGGGGCGAGTTGAAGCCCGGCGGCACCATCGTCGAGGGCACGGCAGGCAACACCGGCATCGGGCTGGCGCTGGTTGGCGCGTCGATGGGGTTCAAAACCGTTATCGTTATTCCTGAGACACAGTCGCAGGAAAAGAAAGACATGCTGCGGCTTGCCGGTGCCGAATTGGTGCAGGTGCCCGCAGCCCCTTATAAAAACCCCAACAACTTTGTCCGCTATTCCGAGCGTTTGGCCAAGGAACTGGCTAAGACCACGCCCGAAGGGGTGATCTGGGCCAACCAGTTCGACAATACCGCTAACCGTCAGGCGCATATTGAGACGACAGGCCCCGAGATCTGGGAACAGACCGGCGGCAAGGTAGATGGTTTCTGCTGCGCCGTAGGCTCGGGTGGCACGCTGGTCGGCGTTGCCATGGCGCTTCAGCCTAAGGGCGTGAAGATCGCGCTGGCCGATCCCGATGGCGCGGCGCTGCACAGTTTTTATACCGACGGCGAGTTGAAAGCCGAGGGCAGTTCCATTGCCGAAGGCATCGGGCAGGGGCGGATCACCGCGAACCTCGAAGGGTTCAAACCGGACTACTCCTACAACATCTCTGACGAAGAAGCCTTGCCGGTGGTCTTTGATCTGCTGGAAAACGAAGGGCTCTGCCTTGGCGCTTCTTCTGGCGTGAACGTCGCAGGCGCCATGCGCATGGCAAAAGAAATGGGGCCGGGGCATACGATCGTCACCGTGCTTTGTGACTTTGGCACGCGCTATCAGTCCAAGCTCTTCAATCCAGAGTTCCTGCGCGAGAAGGGGCTGCCGACGCCCGGCTGGCTTGATGCCGCGCCGCAATCCATCCCAGGTGTTTTCGAGGATACATGACCCAAATGCTCCGCTTCGCCCTTGGCCTTACCGCGTTGCTGGTCTGGCTGACCGGCGCTGCAGTCGCGCAAGAACCGGCTTTGCCGGATTTCAACGAATGGGAGACCGTCGCGTCAACCGCTGAAGAAGCGATTGACGCGACGGATACCACCGAAGCCATGCTAGAGGTGCAGCGCGCCCGGCTGGTTGAGTATCGCACGGAATTTGACGCGGCGCGCAACTTGAACGCGGCGCGGATCAATGCGCTGCGGGAACAATTGGCCGCGCTTGGCACCCCGCCGGAGGGCGAGGGGGCCGAGCCGGAATCCCCCGAAGTCGCCGCCAACCGCGAGGAATTGAACCGTCAGCTCAATACCCTACTGACCCCGGTTCAACGGGCCGAAGCGGCGTATCTGCGCGCCGACGCCCTGATTGGCCAGATCGACGTGGCGCTCCGCGAGCGCCAGACCGAGCAGTTGATGGAGGTTGTCCCAACCCCGTTGAATCCGATGCATTGGCAAACGGCAATCAATGATCTGGCCGTCGCGGCGGGCGGGATCGCGGCCGAAGCCCCCGACGAGGCGGAAACCGCACGCCGTAGCATTCGGTCATCGCTGCCCGCCGTGCTGGCCCTTACCGTTCTGGGTTTGGTGCTGATTTTCCGTGGCCATCATTGGTCGACAGCGATTGTCGGACGTTTGCAGCGCTTTGGTGCGCGTGGCTTTGGAATTTGGCGCTTTGTCGTTTCGCTTCTGCGGATTATCCTGCCCACGGTGGGTATGGTCTTGCTGGTCATGGGTATACTGACGACTGGTTTGCTTGGGCCGCGTGGGTCGGCGCTACTGCAACTGCTCCCCGTGATTGGCGGCGCGATGTTAGGCGTACGCTGGGTGGCCGAACGTGTGTTTTCCCGCGACGAAGATGAGGCGCTCATCCTGCTGCCGCGGCCCGAGCGTAAGGCCGTTCGCTTTTACGTCAGTATCATCACCGTCACTGTACTTTTTGGCGCCCTCTTGGATGCTATCTTTGACGGGGTCCAACCGGCAGAAACAACCGAGGCCGTGCTGCGCCTGCCTCTCTTGCTGATCAGTGCCTTTGCGCTGTTCCGCATTGGCCGAATTCTGCATGGTCACAGCGACCCGACGCCCGACGAAACGCCAGCCTCTGAGGAACCTCGCGTTTCAACGCTTAGCCGCGTGGTGCGCGGATTGGGCTTGGGGGCGATGATTGTGGCCATCGTTTCGCCGCTGTTGTTGATCAGCGGCTACTACAACGCTGCCGTGTCGCTATTGCCGCCCTATGTCATCACGTTGGTTCTGCTGGGGTTGGTGATGACCCTGCAACGGTTCTTGGCGGATGTGTACGGCGCGATGACCGGGCAGGGGGTGCAGGCACGCGATGCGCTGATGCCGGTTTTCTTCGGCCTGATCCTGCTGCTGCTGTCCTTGCCCTTCATGGCGCTGGCTTGGGGCGCACGGGTTACCGACCTGACCGAGCTTTGGGCGCTTTTCAGCCGCGGGTTTGCCTTTGGCGAAACCCGCGTCCGCCCGACTGATTTCCTGTCTTTCGCGGTGATTTTCGCCATCGGCTATGGCGCGACCCGGTTGATCCAAGGCGCGTTGCGCAGCAACGTTCTACCCAAAACCCGGATGGATATTGGCGGACAGAATGCTATCGTTTCGGGCATCGGCTATGTCGGTATCTTCCTTGCTGCGCTGCTGGCGATCACCGGCGCAGGGATCGACCTTTCGGCGCTTGCCTACGTAGCTGGTGCATTGTCAGTTGGTATCGGTTTCGGTCTGCAAAACGTAGTGTCGAACTTTGTTTCCGGCATCATTTTGTTGATCGAACGCCCGATCTCCGAAGGCGATTGGATCGAGGTTGGTGGCCAGATGGGCTATGTGCGCGACATCTCTGTGCGCTCAACACGGATCGAAACCTTTGACCGCACCGATGTGATTGTTCCAAATGCGGACCTAATCAGCGGCACGGTCACCAACTACACGCGGGGCAACACCGTGGGTCGCCTGATCGTCCCTGTGGGCGTCGCCTACGGCACCGACACCAAGCGTATCGAAAGCATCCTAGAGGAAATCGCGAGGTCCCAGCCCATCGTGCTGACCAATCCTCCGCCTGCGGTGCTTTTCCTGAACTTCGGTGCCGATGCTCTGGAGTTCGAGGTGCGTTGCTACCTGCGTGACGTCAACTGGATGATGAAAGTCAAGAACGACATCAATCACGCCATCGCCGCCCGATTCAAAAAAGAAGGAATCGAAATTCCCTTTGCGCAACGTGATCTTTGGCTGCGCAACCCCGAGGCGTTCAGACCCGAGGCTGCTGAAGATCCGCAAGCGGATGGGAGCAACGAGAAACCGGAGTCTATGAAATGACCGGTGAGCTGTTCCGCGAGGATGCTTATCTGCGCGATGCGCCAGCCCGTATAGCTGCCCATACACCGGAAGGCGGAGTCATTCTGGATAAATCCCTCTTCTATCCTACGGGGGGCGGTCAGCCTGGCGACAGCGGTTGGCTGACATGGGACAAGCAGGTGCTTTCAATCGCAACCACCGTGCGCGACCGCGACAGCGGCGGCATCGCGTTGGTCCCCGCGGAACCCCGCGCGCTGCCCCCGGTGGGGGCCTATGTCACGCAAGAACTCGACTGGGACCGCAGGCACAAACACATGCGCGTCCATACAGCGCTGCATCTGCTGTCCGCGGTGATCCCACATGCCGTGACAGGTGGGCAGATTTCGGCCAGTCATGGAAGATTAGATTTTAACATGCCCGACGCACCGCAAGACCGTGATGAATTGGAAGGGGCGTTGAACCACTTCGTTTCACTCGATGCACGGGTCAGTGAAGACTGGATTACCGAAGACGAACTTGATGCGTCACCGGAACTGGTCAAAACAATGTCCGTCGCGCCGCCCCGGGGGCGCGGGGATATTCGGCTGATCCGTATAGGTGAGCCGCAAGAGCCCATTGATTTGCAGCCCTGTGGCGGCACCCATGTCGCGCGGACCGGCGAAATCGGTGCGCTTCGCCTTGGAAAGATTGAGAAAAAGGGCCGTTTGAACCGCCGCGTCTACCTTCATCTTGGTGGCTGATTAAATTTATCGGCTTCGGGGGGATTTCGCTCTTGCAACTCACTGTCCCCCCAAGCTAAACCGCGCATCAACGGAGCGGTGGCCGAGTGGTCGAAGGCGCACGCCTGGAAAGTGTGTAGGCGGGAGACCGTCTCCAGGGTTCGAATCCCTGTCGCTCCGCCATTTACCTTTTTAAGGTGAGATACGACGCTGCCCAGTTCGGCAAGCCGTCGAGATCATGAAAAAGCCCGGTACCTTTCGGTCCGGGCTTTTCCTGTATTACGCCAAACTATCAGCGCGAGTCGTTGCCGAGGCCGTAGCCGCCATAAGCAAAGCCTTCGCCCAGGCTGCTCTGAGGGCCGCTGGTTGAGAACGTGGCGATCGGGTGGTTGTCGTTACCAAAGGTGTCGAGCCGCAGGTCAGCGGCGCGGTTGTTGGGGCGGGTGTCGCCTGCGCCTTCGGCATAGATGACATCCGCTGTCACAGAGGTATCCAGCCGCAGATCTTCGTAACGCGTTGACTGGCCAGCAAAGCTTGCTGTTGCAACCAAGGTGGCGGCGGCTGTTGCAATAAAGAGTTTCATTTTTGGGTCCTTTCAAGGTTGTGGAAAGGGGCATCGGCTTTCGCGCTCTGGGAGGAAGCGGGGAGGTCGGGAGGCCCGTTCGATACAATGATATTAAAGCGTTGCGATGGCCGGTTACAAAGCAACTCAGATCACCGGTCTGTGTCGCAGCGAGACGGGGCGCGATTGGATCGTAACAAAGCGGGGAGATATGTTAGTCGATTGATATCACTAGAATTAACCAAGCTCCGCGCGCCGACAGAACTTCTCAAAATCCCGTCGAACCAGCGCGCCAACCTTTGTTACAACTCTGTCTCAGCATCGTGACCCAACTGGCCGCACACACCGCGCTTCTCGGCGTGTAAATTGTTTCAACCTGAGCCTATGATCTCGGCCGAAAAAGCCCGAGACGGATAATCTCCATCCCGGGCTTCGGTTTTCACCTGATGCTCCGTCAGGCCAGTGGTTCGTAAAGCACCACGCGGGTATTCATCGGCACACGGTCATAAAGCTCCGCCATTTGATCGTTTACCAAACGCGCACAGCCGTTCGAAACGCGCTTGCCTAGCGTGCTGGGGTCGTTGGTGCCGTGGATGCGCAGGAACGTATCCCCGCGTTCTTCCGTAAAGAGATACAGCCCGCGCGAGCCAAGCGGGTTGTCCACGCCGCCTTCCATTCCATCGGAATACTTCGCGTATTTGTCGGGCTCGCGGTCAATCATGTCTGGGGTTGGTGTCCAGCTTGGCCATTCCTTTTTGGCCCCCACGTAAAACTCACCGGACTCGTACAGACCCGGACGGCCAATACCCACGGTATAGCGCCACGCCATCTTATCAGGAAGCGTCCAGTAGAGGGCGAAACTGTCAGGATCGACGTGGATTTCATAGGGCGGCGCGCCCGCGGCAATCGGCACCATGCGCGGCATCATGTCTGGCGGCACATCATAGGTCGGCATTTCTTGGGGCGGCTGCGCAAGCGCCGGTGTCGCAAGGCCTGCGCCAAGCGCTGCGCCGCTTGCGGCCACGCTGGTAATGAAATGTCGTCTTCTCATTGTGTCGTTCCCCTATTCTTCAATTTCGTGTTGAGAAACAAACCCCCTTCGGGCGGCGTCGTTCCAAGAAGAGCGAAGGATCACGAACTGTTGTAACTTTTCTGCCGCCAATCAGCGCGTCATTCCATTATCCGTTGAACGACGCCCTCGGCCCACCGATCAGCGGATTGACCAAAGCAATCGTGAAGCGAATCCACCGCCGTTACACTCCCAAGCGCCAAGCGCCCGAGCAAGCACAGGCCGGGAACGGGGCTTCCGTTCTGGTCGCACACAGTGCCGTCAGCCCCGATCGCCGCAGCCAGATAGTCAGAAATCGGAGCGACCAAACCCTTCGCCATGAGATCGGGCAGGGGTGGCACGTTGATGCTGTGCAGATCTGGCGAAGGCAGCACCGCGTCTATGATCACAGAAACCTCACTGTCCTCGTCCTCCACTTTCAAGGTCCAGCCCCGCGCTGTTTCGGCAATCTCTGGGTTTGCGGCAAAAGACAGGTCCACCCGGCCCGCGTCGATCAGGGCCAAGAGTTCACGGGCCGAAGACAGGGGCGGGCCGTAGGAATACCGCTTTAGCCCCTCGTCGAACGCAACCAGAACCCTGGCCGTCTCGGGTGCTACTTGCCGTGGATTGAACCCGGAGCGCCATTCGTCCTGCCACTTACGCCAGACTTGGCCTAGCGCATAACCGATGGTTGGCACGGTTTGACCAGAGGCCAGTTCAATCCCGTGGCGGAGAGCCTCCATCGGGGTTTGACGGTCCTGAGAGCCAGGGGCCGACCATTCGGTTGCGAGCCATTTCAAAACCTCAGCTTTGGTCACATCTTGGGCCTCAAGGATTCGTGTCACCACGGGTGCCAAGGCGGCGGAGATGAGAGACGATGCTGTCTCCGGGGTAGCCGTGACCGCTGCGGAGACAGCTTGCGCAAAATCTTCGGTCTCGCCCCCCAGTGGCTCAAAAAGCGCGTCGAGTGTTTCATCTTTCGGTTTGGGAAAGGGGGGCTGGCCGTTTAACGAGAAGGGCAGAATGCAGGCAGGCTCCCGGGCCGATGCATGATACCCCACCGTGTCGAAGTGACCGCCTTGCGCAACGGTGAGGCCGTGCAAAACGTCAAAGGTCGATAGCCCCAGCCCGCGAATGGCCACCCGTTTGTCCGACCACTCCCCTGCGCGCTTATACAGTTCTGCCGCAGGATAGGCCTGCGCGAGTTCGCCCTCCGCCTTTGCGGCATGACATTGCCACTTCGCCCATTGGTCATCCGGCTCTACCGAAGGTTGGCCGAGGGTAAGAAGCACCTCATCATATAGCGCAGGCGCGCAGTTCTCTGCATGAAGGCGCCAGCCGCGTTCCTCTTGCGTCAGCCGCTTAACATGGGCGCGGACCAACGTGAGCTTTGCATCAGTTTTTGTGAAACCTTGCCTAAAAAGATCAACACGCCGCGCATCCAGATAGCGGCCCATATCGGCCCGGGACGGAAATTCGTCAGGGTTGACCGGATGCCCTTGCCAGTCAGCAAAACTGCCAACAAGCGATCCCTGCGGCGGTCGAATGGCGATGTCGCGGTAGGGTATGTTGAGCAGGCAATACTCTGGTTCGGACGGCGCGAAATTTGGTCCTGCGCCGGGGAAGGGGCCGGGCTCATAAATATCGATCTGGATGCGGTGAGTGGTTCCCTCTAACCGCTGAGAGAGGGCCTCCAACGCACCAAGTCCGCGTGGGCCGAAGCCTATTATGGCAATCCTTGCAGTCGCATCTGCACGCATGTCTGTTTCCACTCTATTCCCGCGCGACCGTAAACACAGGCCAGTGGCGGGGAAAGGCCACTGGAGCAACAAAAAAGGCACCCGAAGGCGCCCTAATTAAATCAGTCGTCTGGCAGCCGGTGCTGCGATCAGCCGCCCCAGCTCCGGACCGCGCCGCAATCCATATGGGTAAAGTTGGAACCGGAGTAGCGCCCAACACCGCCACCGCTGCAGGCAATCGCGGCACGGGCGACCTGATGCACAGAACGCGATGCGAGACGCAGATCAGCGGCCTGACCTTTGAGGTGCAGCGAATTCTTGGCCACACCGCTTGAGCGGGAGCGCAGCATAGCGTTCGTTTTGGGGCTGCGGTAGCCGGACAAAAGCATATAGGGCTCGTTCACGTCCAACAGGTTATGCGACGCGGCCATGATGTCCACGGTGCGCAGGTCCATGTTCATGACGTCATCTGTTCGCCAATCGCGCATGAAGTGGTTGATCTCGGCAAAAGCGTCTTTGATATAGTGACCTTCGATCCAATAGATCATGTCCAGTCGCTCACCCGTGCGGCCAGAGTACATACGGATGCGTCGGATATCGCCGGCGCCACGCAAAAAACCTGCCGCGTTGGAGAAGGTGGGGGCTGCTGCAACAGTGGTTGCTGCGAATGCACCCAAGAGGGCGCGTCGGGTCATCCCCGAGGAGCTTTTGCCTGTCATGTGTCTCTGTCCCGTTGTCTGCCTAAGTTACCCAAGATGTTACATGGGCCATTCATCTCATCCCCAGATGCAACATTGTTATTGCATAGCGGGAAAATCTGACCAAGGCCTGAATCGGAATGGTTCCCGAGCGCATCAAATTTAGGCAACTTTTTGCGCAAAGCGATTAAAATCCCCAAGGTTTGCGGGGAAAAGCGATGCGCGATACGCACATTCGGGAACCTGATTTTCCGATGAACGGAAATTTGAATGGACTTGCGCGCGTTAATATTGGCAAACCAAACTGAGATTAAAGTCGCTCGGCGGCAGCGGTATACTAACGGGGAACAACATGGCATTCAGCGCGACCTTTTCACGGCAATTGCCCAATCTAATTGCGGGGCTGGCCCTAATGATCGCGGCGCTGGTTTTGGCGGCACCCGTGGGGGCACAGGTTACCGCATTTAAACAAGCGGTCGCCGAAGCCGCAGCCCAAGACGATGACATCGCAGCCTTTTACCGTGAGAATGATTATACCGCGATCTGGACAGGTTCGGCCGACGAACATCGCGCCCGGCGTTCCGAATTGCTGCGCGCGATCTCTCTCGCAGATAACCACGGGCTGCCCGTCACCCGCTATAACCCCGACGCCATCTTGGAAATGCTGCGCAATGCACAATCCCCGCGCGACCGTGGTTTCGCCGAGGTAGAGCTGAGCCGTGTGTTTCTGCGCTATGCCCGGGACGTGCAAACCGGCGTATTGATCCCCAAGCGCATTATCAGCCAGATCGTGCGCGAAATTCCCTATCGTGACCGCAAGACCTATCTGCAAGATCTGCCGAAAGCTTCTCCTGCCGCTTTCTTCCGCGCGCTGCCCCCCCGCAGTCTTGAGTATAACGCGTTGCTCAAAGAAAAAATTGTGATGGAAAAATTGTTGTCGCAGGGTGGTTGGGGGCCAGCCGTGCCCGCAGGAAAGCTTGAGCCGGGCGATACAGGCAACGATGTCATTGCACTGCGCAATCGTTTGATCGCGATGGGCTACCTGAAACGTTCCAATGCCGTGGGCTATGACGCCAGCCTCACCGATGCCGTCCGCCAATTCCAAGAAGCACATGGGCTGAACACCGATGGTGTGGCCGGTGCTGCGACGATGAAGCAGATCAACATCGGCGTAGAACAAAGGCTCCAGTCGGTTATGGTCGCGCTGGAACGGGAACGTTGGTTCAACACCGATCGAGGCAAACGTCACGTCCTTGTCAACATCCCTGACTTTTCGGCAAAGATCATCGACGATGGGAAAACCACGTTCCAGACCCGCTCTGTCGTCGGCGCCGCGCGCGAGGACCGCCCGACGCCCGAATTCTCAGACGTGATGGAGCATATGGTCGTGAACCCAAGTTGGTATGTGCCGCGCTCAATCATTGTTGGGGAATACCTGCCACAGCTCAAGCGCAACCCCTACGCAGTGGGCCATATCGAAATCACAGACAGCCGGGGCCGCAAAGTAAACCGAGGCGCGGTCAACTTTAACAGATACACCGCGCGGACCTTCCCCTTTGCCATGCGCCAGCCGCCCAGCAATACCAACGCTTTGGGTCTGGTGAAATTTATGTTCCCGAATAAGTACAACATCTACCTGCATGACACCCCAGCCAAGAGCCTGTTTGACCGCGACGTTCGCGCCTTCAGCCATGGCTGTGTCCGTTTGGCCGAACCGTTTGAATTTGCCTATGCGTTGATGGCTCCGCAGTCTGCGGATCCCGAAGGCGAGTTCCAAGCCATTCTGCGCAGTGGCCGCGAGACCCGCATCGTGCTGGAGGAGCAGGTTCCCGTGCATCTGATCTACCGCACCGCCGTAACCAACGCCCGTGGCCACACCGAATACCGCGATGACGTTTATGGCCGGGATGCGCTGATCTGGAAGGCACTTGCCAAGGCGGGGGTGGCCTTGCGCGGCGTTCAGGGGTAACTCTCGGGCGCGCAACAAGTAAGGGCCGCCCGAAATGACCTATAGTGTTCAGCAAATCGCCAAAGCCGTCGGCGCCAGCGCCGAGGGCGACATTGAACTCAAGGTCAGCGGCGTCGCCGAACCGGCCAGCGCCCAACGCGGCGAGATGGCGCTGGCGATGGACCCGCGCTATGCCAGCAGCCTTTCTGAGGGTGCTGCCGAGGTGGCGATGCTATGGGAAGGCGCGGATTGGCGGGCCTTGGGCTTGAAGGCCGCGATCTTGCCCAACCGTCCCCGCTATGCACTTTCCGGTGTGACGCGCATGCTCGACAAGGGGCAGGGGTTCAAACCGGGCATTCACCCCACCGCCGTGATCGATCCCGATGCCACTTTGGGTGAGAACGTGTCGGTCGGCCCGCTGGCGGTGATCTCTGCCGGGGCTACGGTTGGCGCGGGCAGCGTGATCGGACCGCTGTGTTTTGTCGGCGTTGATGCATCACTGGGCGAGGGCTCTTTCCTTCGTGAACACGTCAGCATCGGCGCGCGCGTCACCATCGGTCCACGCTTCATCGCACAATCGGGCGTGCGCTTGGGCGGCGACGGTTTCTCTTTCGTGACGGCTGAGCTTTCTACCGTGGAAAGCGCGCGGCAAACCTTGGGCGATCAGGGCGACGCGGCACCGCAACCTTGGACGCGTATTCATTCGCTCGGCGCTGTGATGATCGGCGCGGATGTTGAGATGGGCATGGGCTCCACCATCGACAACGGCACCATCCGCGACACCCGCGTGGGCGATGGCACGAAAATTGATAACCTTGTCCACATCGGCCATAACGCGGTGATCGGCAAAAACTGTCTGCTTTGCGGGCAAGCCGGAGTCGGTGGTTCGACCCGCGTGGGCGACAATGTCGTGCTGGGCGGGCAGGTCGGTTTGGCCGATAACATCACGATTGGCGACCGGGTGATCGCGGGCGGCGGGACGATCGTGTTGTCCAACGTGCCCGAGGGGCGCACCATGCTGGGCTACCCCGCCACGCAGATGAGCAAGCAAACCGAAATCTACAAGGCACTGCGTCGCTTGCCCAAGCTGCTGCGTGATGTCGCGGCTTTGCAAAAGGTGGTTTCCAAAACCGACAAGGCTGACTAAACCTGCCGCGGACATTGTTGAGGGACGCAGCCATGAGCACTCAAGATCAGGTCATTACCATCCTTGCCGAACAGGCCATGATTGAGCCGGAGGATGTCACGCTCGACAACACGCTGGAAGATCTGGGCATCGATAGCATGGGGGTCGTCGAATGCATCTTCGCCATAGAAGAAACATTCGACATCAACGTGCCCTTCAATGCCAACAGCCCCAGCGAAAGCGATTTCGACATCTCGACAGTACGCAGCGTTGTCGCCGGGGTGGAACGGCTGAAGGCCGAACAGAGCTAAGCACATGAAAAGAGTTGTCATCACCGGCGCCGGCACGATCAACGCTCTGGGCCTGTCGGTGCCAGAGACGCTCGCCGCGATGCGTGAAGGTAAATGCGGGATCGGCCCGCTTGAGTTCCGCGATGTGGGGCGGCTGGCTATTCGCATTGGCGGGCAGGTGCGCGGGTTCGAGGCCGAAGGGCGCTACAACCGCCAGCAGATCGCGCTTTACGACCGTTTTACCCAATTCACCCTCGCCGCAGCCCGCGAAGCGATTGAGCAGTCGGGGCTGACCTTTACCGATGAGTTGGCCGCCCGCGCCGGGGTGGTGCTGGGCACGGCGGGCGGTGGTGTGTCCACGTGGGACGACAACTACCGCGCCGTCTATGAAGAGGGCAAAAACCGGGTGCATCCCTTCGTGGTGCCCAAGCTGATGAACAATGCCGCCGCCAGCCATGTCAGCATGGAATGGAACCTACGCGGCCCGTCCTTCACCGTATCTACCGCCTGCGCGTCGTCCAATCACGCCATGGCGCAGGCCTTCGCCATGGTCCGCTCTGGCATGAGCCCGGTTATGGTGACGGGCGGATCGGAGTCGATGCTATGCTTCGGCGGCGTGAAAGCGTGGGAAGGGCTGCGCGTAATGAGCCGCGACGCCTGCCGCCCGTTTTCGGCCAACCGCAACGGGATGGTGCAGGGCGAGGGCGCGGGGGTTTTTGTCTTTGAAGACTATGACCACGCGCGGGCACGGGGGGCCGAAATCCTTTGCGAGGTTGCAGGTTTCGCCATGACTTCGGATGCCAGCGACATCGTCATGCCTTCTAAGGCCGGGGCCGCACGGGCCATGCAGGGGGCGCTGGCCGATGCGGGGATCAATCGCGAAGAGGTCGGCTATATCAACGCTCATGGCACCGGGACGGCGGCGAACGACAAGACCGAATGTGCGGCGGTCGCGGATGTGTTTGGCACTCACGCGGATCAGTTAATGATCTCATCCACCAAATCGATGCACGGCCATGTGATCGGCGGCACCGGCGCGGTTGAGCTTTTGGCCTGCATCATGGCGCTGCGGGACGGGGTGATCGCGCCCACCATCGGCTATGAGGAACCCGACCCGGAGTGCGCCCTCGACGTGGTGCCGAATGAGGCACGGGAGGCGCAGGTCGATGTGGCGCTGAGCAATGCCTTTGCCTTTGGTGGGATGAACGCCGTTCTGGCCCTGCGTCGAGCCTGAACGATCCTAACGCCGAACGAAAAATGCCGCCCCGGCAGGGAGCGGCATCAAAATTCGTAAATCTAGGCAAGTCTTACTGCTCGATCACCGACACTTCGTCGTAGCCAGCGGTGAAACCGTCGAGCGAGAGTGTCAGCTTGACCTCTTGATCGGGGGCCAATGCGGGCACGATGGTCAAGACCGCTTCTTTGCCGCGCTTGAAGGCGCCGATATCGGCATCTGTCAGACCCATCCGCACATAGCAGCCCACCGGGTTGCAGAAAGCATAGGGATAGCGGCGGGCTTTGCCACCGTCGACCGACAGGGTCAGCTGTGCGGGCAGGGCGGTCTCAAGCGGGACAACAATCGTGGCACCGGCTTTGGCTTGACCACCATCGGGCAGACGGAAAAGCGAGACTTCGGCAACTGGCGCGCCTTCACCATCGGCAAGCAGTTGGTACATCTGACAAGGGTCGAC
Organism: Sulfitobacter dubius; assembly: GCF_900113435.1. Taxonomy (GTDB): domain Bacteria; phylum Pseudomonadota; class Alphaproteobacteria; order Rhodobacterales; family Rhodobacteraceae; genus Sulfitobacter; species Sulfitobacter dubius. The sequence goes on from NZ_FOPG01000001.1 coordinate 588,367, forward strand.
CTCTTCTTCGGTCTTGATGCAGCGCATCTCCCAGGAGCCAATCTCTTTCTTGGTGTAGGGCTTGCCCAATTCGGGGTCTCTGTCCGCGTCTTCACCAAGGCTCAGCTGCTCTTCGATCTGAGAGGCATTGCCGCTGGTGCCGGCCTGCGGTGCCTGCTCTTCGCTCGGTGCGCTATTTTCTTCCGCGGCCGTGTCCGGCGTTGCGGTCTGGGCGAAAGCGGTCATTGGGGCCGTCAGTGCAAGCGCTGCACATAGCGGCAGGGCGGTCATAAACTTGCTCATGTCATATCCACATTAGTTGCGTTACCGCCCCTTACCATGCCGCCCCGCGATTGTCAGTGGTCATAGCCGCATTTCAATCATGGATCGGGCAATTTCATGCCGACCTAATGTCCCGCGAATTTTCCGCAATGTCAGAGACTTAGCCGCTGTAAACGCAAAAGGGGACGCAACGCGCCCCCTTCCGTGTACTTTCTCCCCGTCGGACTGGGCCGACTTATTAATGCCACGTTAGGCAAGCGCGTGATGCCGGTCAACAGTAAAAATGCGACAATCTGTCATGGAGGAAGCAACAGCCTATGGTAGAAAAAGGGCCGCACCCGAGGGCGCGGCCAAGTCTAACAGGGAGGAAGTACACCCACCCGAAAGAAGGACATGCGGGCGGGGTGCCTTCACTATGGCGCGCAAAGGTTAAGTTTGTATGCTCTAGTGGAACGGACGAATGGCTAAAATTGACAGAAAGGCCCCAGCGTGAGCAGTGACATCTTTATCGGCGGCGGCGGTCCCGACTATGCGACCAAGCAATTTCTCGACCTCGGCTATGCAAACCGCCACGGACTGATTGCCGGGGCCACCGGGACGGGCAAGACGGTAACGCTGCAAATCCTTGCTGAAGGGTTCGCGAATGCAGGCGTGCCGGTGTTCCTATCGGATGTGAAAGGTGACCTCTCGGGCCTTGCCATGGCGGGCAGTGACGCTGCGAAACTGCACGTACCCTTCACCGAACGCGCCGCCAAGATCGGTTTTGACGATTATATCTACCAGTCGTTTCCAGTGACCTTTTGGGATCTCTTCGGAGAGCAGGGCCACCCAGTCCGCACCACCGTTTCCGAGATGGGACCGCTGCTGATCGCGCAGCTTCTAAGCCTCAGCGAGGCGCAGGAGGGTATTTTGAACATCGCCTTCCGCGTCGCAGATGAAGAGGGCATGCCGCTTTTGGACCTCAAAGACCTGCAAGCGCTGCTGGTGTGGGTTGGGGAGAATGCGAAAGACTTGGCGTTGCGCTATGGCAATGTCTCAACCGCTTCGGTCGGCACGATCCAGCGACGCTTGCTGGTCTTGGAAAATCAAGGCGGCGCACAGTTGTTCGGCGAACCGGCATTGGCGCTGTCTGATTTGATGCGCTGCGATGCGGATGGGCGCGGACGGATCAACATCCTAGCCGCAGACAAGCTCATGGCCTCGCCGAAGCTCTATGCGACGTTCCTGCTATGGCTGATGTCCGAACTTTTTGAGGAACTGCCCGAATTGGGCGACCCCGACAAACCCAAGCTGGTATTCTTCTTTGACGAGGCCCACCTGCTGTTTGATGATGCGCCCAAGGCGTTGGTGGATAAGGTGGAACAGGTGGCGCGGCTGATCCGCTCCAAGGGGGTCGGCGTCTACTTCGTGACCCAGAACCCCGCAGACGTGCCTGATGATATTCTGGGCCAGCTTGGCAACCGTATCCAACACGCGCTGCGCGCCTTTACCGCACGGGACCGCAAGGAGCTTCGTCAAGCCGCCGAGACCTACCGCGAGAACCCGCGTTTCGACACCGAAGAGGCGATCCGCGAGGTTGGCGTGGGCGAAGCGATAACCTCGATGCTGCAACGCAAAGGCGTGCCCGGTGTGGTCGAACAAACGCTGATCCGCCCGCCGTCATCGCAACTTGGCCCTATTTCTGTGGCTCAGCGTGCGGCGGTCATGGCGGGCTCTGATCTTGCCGGGAAATACGAAACTTTGAAAGACCGCGAGTCGGCCTATGAGATGCTCAAAGCCCGTGCCGAGGCGGCCGCCAAGGAAGCGGAAAAGATTGAGGCCGCCGCAGAAGCCGAGGACGAGGCTGCGCGAGAATTCCAGAAGGCTCGGCGCTATGGCGGCGCGCGTAGCAGCAGCAGGTCGGCTCGAAAATCATCGGATGGTTTCGGTGATGCCATCGCCAGCGCCGTAATCAAGGAGTTAAAGGGCACCACAGGCCGCCGGATAGTGCGCGGCATTTTGGGCGGGCTGTTTAAGGGTCGCTAAGGCAAGGGAAGACAAAATAAATGGGGCGCGGTATTGCGACCGCGCCCCTTTTTTGTGGCTTGGAAAAACCACCGCGTTTACCGCTCGGGGATCAACCCACGCGGGCTGAAGCGCAGCACCAACAGCAGCACAATTCCCATCGTCAGTAGACGCATATGAGCAGCACTCTCAATCAGATGGGCCTTGAGAGCAGAACCTTCGGACATGCCAGCCGTGATGAGGTTCATCAGCCACAGGCCCATCGGTTCAACCTGCACCCAAAGGAACCAAATCAGGAACCCGCCCAAAATCGCGCCAAAGTTGTTGCCCGATCCGCCGACGATCACCATGACCCAGATCAGGAAGGTAAAGCGCAGCGGCTGGTAGGTGCCGGGCGTGAGCTGGCTGTCCATCGTTGTCATCATCGCACCAGCAATACCGCAGATGGCAGAGCCAAGGATGAAGACCTGCAAATGCCGCGCGGTGACATCTTTGCCCATCGCTTCGGCGGCGACTTCGTTATCACGGATCGCGCGGAGCATGCGCCCCCAAGGCGAATGGAGCGCACGTTGGCTCATCCACAGGAGAATTAGCAAAACCACGGCAAAAAGAGCGATATAGAGCAGTTTCACCCAAAGCGTCGACGCCTCTACCGGGTCGAACCCGAAACCGGCAGCGCGCTCGACAAACGAGGCGCTGTTTTGGAGGTCGATCTCATAGGGCACCGGGCGCGGCAGGCCAATGACGTTCTTGACGCCCCGGCTCATCCAATCTTCATTTTTCAGTACCGCGATGATGATCTCGGCAATGCCCAACGTGGCAATCGCCAGATAATCCGAGCGCAAGCCCAGAGCTGTCTTGCCGATAAGCCATGCGGCGCCAGCGGCAAATAGGCCACCCACGGGCCAAGAAATCAGGACCGGCAGTCCCAAACCACCGAGGTAGCCGCTTTGCGCAGGGTTGATTGCCTCGACTGCTTGGACCGCGGGGTCAAGCAGTGCCCGGAAAACGAAAAAACCGACAACAAGCACCGCGATAACCGCGAGGGTACGGGCGATACCCGGTGCCATACGCTTCATCAGCATGACCGCAGCAACGACCGTGCCCGCTCCTAACAAAAGCGCACCGATTATAGCAAAGCCGCCCGTGGTCCATGCGCCCTCGGTCGGGGGCATTGAAACCAGCACCGCCGCCAGACCGCCGAGCGCCACAAAGCCCATGATGCCGACGTTAAAGAGCCCCGCAAAGCCCCATTGGAGGTTCACCCCAAGCGCCATGATCGACGAGATCAGACCCATAGCGACGATCAAAAGCGCCGAGTTCCAGCTTTGTGCAAAGCCCGTGTAGATGATCATCAGAGCGATGATCGCGAAAAGGATGGTGTTTTTCACAGTCTGGTTCATACCGATTTCCCCTTGAACAGGCCGGTGGGCTTGATCAGCAGAACGATCAGAAGGATGACGAAGCTGACCGCAAATTTGTAATCCGTGCTCATAAGCTGGACCAAGCCGTCAGGCTCCAGCCCCTCGGGCATGACGTAGCCCAGCACCTTTTTCCACGCGTAGGTAATCGTCACCTCGCTGAAGGCGATGACGAAACCACCCGCAATGGCCCCCACCGGGCTGCCAAGGCCGCCCACAATCGCCGCAGCAAAGATCGGCAGCAAAAGCTGGAAGTACGTGAATGGTTTGAAAGACTTATCCAGCCCGTAAAGCGTGCCTGCGATGGTCGCCAGCGCGGCGACGATTATCCAAGTGATCATCACTACACGCTCAGGATTGATACCCGACAGCAGCGCCAGATCTTCGTTGTCCGAATAGGCACGCATGGATTTGCCCGCGCGGGTCTTGTTGAGGAACCAAAACAGCAACGCGACAACGATGATCGCGGTGACGATGGTGATGCCTTGGGTGGTTTTGAAGGCCAGACCTTCTTTCAAACCCGTCAGCGCCTTAAAGTCCCGCGCCGACATGATGAACCGCTCCCCATCAAGGAAGTTCTGATCGTCCGCGCCAATAATGAACCGCGTGATGCCGTTGTAGATGAAAGTCACGCCGAGGGAGACGATCACCAAAATCACCGGCTTGGCCTTTTGCTCGCGGTAGAATTTATAGACGACCCTATCGGTCCCCAACAGCAGCAGAATGGCAAAGCCGATGCCGAAGGGCAGGGCGAGCAGTGCGGTGGGCAAGAAGCCAAGGCTCAGCCCCATGGACTGGAACAGCCATGTGACAAGGATCGTCGCCATCGTCCCCATGGCCATGGTGTCGCCATGTGCGAAGTTTGAGAAACGCAGGATGCCGTAGACCAAAGTCACGCCAAGCGCGCCGAGTGCCAGCTGCGAGCCATAAGCAATGCCCGGAATGAGGACATAGTTCGAAAGTGCAATAAATGCGTTGAGCAGATCCATGTTCAGCCCCCCAGAAACGATTTGCGGACTTCAGGATCGGCCAGAAGCTCTTTGCCGGTGCCGGTAAAGGCGTTTGCCCCCTGCACAAGCACATAGCCTTTGTCCGCGATCTCAAGCGCCTGACGGGCGTTTTGTTCGACCATCAGGATCGGGATGCCGGTGCGGGCAACCTCGATGATCCGGTCGAACAATTCGTCCATGACGATCGGGCTCACGCCTGCGGTCGGCTCGTCGAGCATCAGGACTTTAGGCTGGGTCATCAGCGCCCGGCCCACGGCGACCTGCTGACGTTGACCGCCCGACAACTCGCCCGCCGCCTGATTGCGCTTTTCCTTGAGGATCGGAAACAGGTCATAGACCTGCGCCATCGTATCGCGGAAATCATCGCGGCGGATGAAGGCGCCCATCTCAAGGTTCTCTTCGACCGTCATGGAGGTGAAGATATTGGAGGTCTGCGGTACGAAACCCATGCCCTTGGCCACCCGGTCTTGCGGGCTGAGGTTGGTAATATCCTCCCCATCTAGCCGCACATGGCCCTTGCGCATGTCGAGCATGCCAAAGACCGCCTTCATGCCCGTGGATTTGCCCGCACCATTGGGGCCGACGATCACGGCAATCTCGCCGCGGTCCACCGCGATGGTGCAGTCATGCAGAATGTCGGGGCCCGCGCCGTATCCAGCGGTCATGCTGTCGCCGATCAGAAAGGGGCCGCCGGGGGCGGGGTGTGTTTTGCCGCTGGCCTTTGGCATGATGCTGCCTTGGCCTTTTGCGTTGCCGACCGACCAGTCTTTGTTGCCGCGGTCGCCGTAGGGATCATTGCTCATGCGCCTACCTTGTCCTTGTTTTTCAGGCCGGTGCCGAGATAGGCCTCGATAACCTGCTCGTTCGCCTTGATCTCATCGAGCGTGCCTTCGGCCAGCACGTGACCCTCGGCCATGCAGATCACCGGATCGCAAAGGCGGCCAATGAAATCCATGTCATGCTCAATGACGACGAATGTGTAATTGCGTTCTTTATTCAGCCGGATGATGGCGTCGCCAATGGTGTTAAGCAGCGTGCGGTTCACGCCCGCGCCGACCTCATCCAGAAAGACGATCTTGGCATCCACCATCATGGTGCGGCCCAGTTCCAGCAGCTTTTTCTGACCGCCCGAGATTTGGCCCGCTTTCTGCTCGGCCAGATGTTCGATGGTCAGGAATTCCAGCACCTCATCGGCCTTCGCGCGCAGCGCACGTTCTTCATTGGCGATGCGTTTGGTGCCGAACCATGTGTTCCACAGCGTCTCACCCGATTGGTCGCCCGGGACCATCATCAAATTCTCGCGGCACGACATCGACGAAAACTCATGCGCGATTTGGAAGGTGCGCAAAAGCCCTTTGTGGAAAAGCTCATGCGGCGGCAGACCGGTGATGTCCTCCCCGTCCATGGTGACCCGGCCCGAAGTGGGCTGAAGCACGCCTGCGATGACGTTGAACAGCGTGGTCTTGCCCGCGCCATTGGGGCCGATCAACCCGGTGATCGATCCCTTCTCAATCGACAGGCTGGCCCCGTCAACGGCGTGAAATCCGCCGAAATGTTTGTGTAAGTCGTCTACGACGATCATATGTCCATCCCCGTGTCCGCCACCTTTGTGGCTGGTTTTTATTGGTCGTAACGCGGCTGGCCGCCCCAAAAAGACGGGCCACCTTACTTGTTTACAGTCTGCTGCGATTCTTGAAAGGGACCGGTGCGGCCATTCTACGAAGAAAACGGCCCTGTGCCTCAATAAAGGCAGCTTGTGCGCCGCTGCCGAATTTAGCCTCGGCATCTCCCATGCGCGAAGCCCTGACCGGCACGGCCATCAAATGCTTATTCATCCTGTCCTCCCAGTCGGAACATGTTTCCCACGTTCTCGCTATTGGATTTGTAGAGCCTGCCTTCGCGGAAGAAAAGGCGATTTACTATGCAAAAGGCCCGATCGCGATGCGACCGGGCCCCTTTGGACGTTTCAAACAAGAGGTAAATCAGCGGTAGCCAATTGTAACCATCTTGCCGTCTTTCATCTCGATCTCGCGGTAGCTGCCCGCGCTTTCGCCCGGTCCGATCAGCTCAACAGCAGAGGCACCGACATAGTCGACATCGCCGCCGTCTTTGATGATCTGCAAAGCTTTGCCAAGCTCACCCGGCAGAATTTTCTCACCTGGTGCGTTGGCGACTTCCATCACCTTTTCTTTGTAGGCAGCAGGATCGTTGGAGCCCGCGGCCTGCATCGCCAGCAACATCAAAGCCGCAGCGTCATAGGATTCAGGAGAGAAGGCGTTTGTTGGCTCGAAACCGGCCTCTTCGCCCATCTTTTTGTAGTTGTCCGGGCCTTCGCCAGCGGCACTTGGGTTCTGGCCAAAGGAGCCATCCGCGCTTTCGGCGAATTTCTCTTCCAGCGTGTCGGAAACCATGCCGTCGGGGAACATGAATGTGTCGAACGCGCCTGCGTCAAGCGCACCGTTCACGATGCCCGCACCGCCTTGGTCGACGTAGCCCGCAACGATCAGCACTTCACCACCGGCAGAGGCCAGCGCGCCGACTTCGGCGGAATAATCCGCTTTGCCGTCTTCATGCGAGGTGTTGATTGTGACCGTACCGCCGGATTCTTTGAAAGCGGATTCAAAGCTGTCGGCTAAACCTTTACCATAGTCGTTGTTGGTATAGGTCACTGCGACTTCGGTGATGCCACGGTCGTTCAGGATGTCGGCCATGACCTGACCCTGACGGGCGTCAGATGGCGAGGTGCGGAAGAACAGGCCGTTGTCTTCGACAGTCGACAGGGCCGGAGATGTCGCGGAAGGCGAGATCATCACGATGCCGTTCGGAATGGCAACGTTTTGCAGCGAAGCGGTGGTCTCGCCCGAGCACATGCCGCCAACGATGCCGCTGACGCGGTCAGAGGTGATCAGACGCTCTGCGGATGCCACGGCAAGGCCCGCGTCGATGCAGCCGGTGTCGCCACGCTCGGACGATACGGTCGCCCCATCGAGGAACATGCCGCTCTCGTTGACTTCGGCAATCGCCAGTTCAGCACCGGCTGCCATGTCATTTGCCAGCGATTCCAGCGGGCCGGTGAAGCCCAGCAGAATGCCGATTTTTGTGTCTTCTGCCTGCGCGCCTGTGGCGAGCAAAGCAACAGCCGTTGTGGCCATCAATATTTTTTTCATTTGGTACTCTCCCTTAGTTGAACTCTCGTTCTGATCGAACGTTAGGTTGTGGTTTCAAAAAAGAAAAGGTGATTTATCGAGTGTTTTTGGCGGGCGGCTTTTCGCGTGCGGGGGGCAGAGCAGTGGAAATGGGTGGCAGGCTGTCTACATCCTACCTCAAGCCCCCATTCCCAAAGGAGCCTTCCCATGACATCCGCCATACATATCACGACCGCCACCTTGATCGGCTTCGGCAGTATCCACGCCGCAGCGGCAGTGAACGCGCAAGACAGCCTGACCATCACGCCGGTGGCCGAAGGTCTGGAGGCCCCCTGGGGCGTCGCACCGTTGCCCGGAGGTGGCCTTTTGGTTACCGAAAAGGCCGGGCGGCTGATCCATGAAAAAGACGGCGCGCGGCATGAAATATCTGGCCTGCCGGAGGTTGCGGTGGTCGGGCAGGGCGGTTTGCTCGACATCACATTGGCGCAGGACTTCGACCAAAGTCGGGTCTTGTTCCTGACCTATGCCAAACCTCAAGAAGGCGGTGGCGCGGGCACGGCATTGGCCTCTGCGCGCTTGTCGGAAGATGCCAGCACACTTGAGGATCTGACCGAGCTTTTTGCCATGAAACCCGGCAGCAACGGCGGGCAGCATTTCGGCTCTCGCGTGGTTGAGGCACCGGATGGCACGCTTCTGGTGACCATTGGCGAGCGCGGCGACCGACCCGCCGCACAAGACCGCAGCACCCATAACGGCAGCATCATCCGGGTAAACCGCGACGGCTCGATCCCCGACGACAACCCCTTTCTGGACATGCCCGATGTACTGCCCGAAATCTGGTCCTACGGCCACCGCAACCCGCAAGGCGCGGGGCTTGATCTGAAAGGGCGGCTTTGGGTGTCTGAACACGGGGCCAAGGGCGGTGACGAAGTGAACCGCATCACCAAAGGCGCGAACTATGGCTGGCCGGTGATTTCCTACGGGGAGCATTACTCAGGCGCGAAGATCGGTGAAGGATCTGAAAAAGAGGGCATGGAGCAGCCCGAATTCTACTGGGATCCCTCCATCGCGCCCGCGGGTCTTATGGTCTACTCCGGCGCGCAATTCCCCGAATGGAAAGGTGATATCTTCGTAGGCTCGCTCAAGTTCGACTATATCGCCCGGCTGAGTGGTGACCCGCTGGAAGAGGTGCAGCAGATCAAAACCGAGGAAACCGCCCGCGTGCGCGACGTGGTTGAAGGCCCAGAGGGGGGCATCTGGTTCATCTCTGAAACCAACGGCACCGTTAACCGGATCACGCCCTAGGCCTTACGCCGGCTGCCGCGACGATTGGCTGCCCCGTTCCCGGTAAGGGGTGGTCTGATAATGTGCGCGGTAGCATTTGGAGAAATGCGAGGGCGAGGCGAACCCACAGGCCAGCGCCACATTGATCACGCTCATATCCGTCTGCATCAACAGGTTACGCGCCTTTTGCAGCCGCAGTTCCATATAGTAGCGTTTGGGGCTGCGGTTCAGGTAACGGCGGAACAGCCGCTCCAACTGGCGGGTCGACATCCCAACATCCCGCGCAAGGATCGAAGGGCTGATCGGCTCTTCAATATTACGCTCCATCTGTTGAATGACTTGGCTGAGCTTGGGATGGCGCACACCGATTCGGGTGGGCACCGACAGGCGCTGCGTATCTTGGTCGGTGCGGATCGAGGAATAAATCAGCTGATCCGCCACCGCATTGGCGGTTTCTTCGCCGTGATCATCGGCGATGAGTTTCAGCATCAAGTCCAGCGAAGAGGTGCCGCCCGCTGTGGTCAGCCGGTTGCCGTCCACCACAAAGACCGATTTCGTCAGCACAACCTCTTCGAACTCCTCGCCAAAGCTGTCTTGGTTTTCCCAGTGGATCGTGGCGCGTTTGCCGTCCAGCAGCCCGGCCTTGGCCAGCGTATGCGCCGCCGTGCATAGCCCGCCAACAACCAGCCCTTTGCGGGCCTCACGGCGCAACCACGCTAACAGCTTCTTCGTGGTCGCCGCCTGCACATCGAGGCCACCACAAATAACAATCGTGTCGTCGCGGCCCAATTCCTCTAACCCGCCATCGAGCGCAAAGACCGCACCAGAAGAACTCACGCATGTTTCACCCGTCTCGCCCACAACCTGCCATTCATAGGCCTTTTGGTCGAGCATACGGTTCGCGATGCGCAGACATTCCACAGCCGAGGCGAAGCTCAGCAACGTAAAATTCTCCAAAAGCACAAAGACGAAACGCCGCGGCTTGTCGGTCTGGGGGGGCATGCGGGTGGCCGGGCGCGATTGGGACATCTCGGCGTCTTTCTACTCAGGTCGTCTCGGGCGGTATGTGCCATGGCCGCCAGAACTTGCCGAAAACATTGCCCACGGCCCTGTCGCAACGTCAATAGGGCGCATTTCGGTTCTGGTCACTTTCCCCGCGCCTTTGTATAGAGAAAGATCACGAAGCGCCGACACTCGGCGCTGTGGAGCGGAGTAAGAAGATGACAGACTGGAGCACCTCAAGCTGGCGCAGCAAACCGCGCGTCCAGATGCCCGATTACCCTGACCAAGCCGCATTGCAAGCGGTTGAGGCACAGCTGGCACGCTATCCGGTCCTCGTTTTTGCGGGCGAAGCACGCCGGTTGAAGAAACATCTGGCCGCCGCTGGCCGTGGCGAAGCCTTCCTCTTGCAGGGCGGCGACTGTGCCGAGAGCTTTGAGCAGTTCAGTTCGGACGCCATTCGCGACACATTCAAAGTGATGTTGCAGATGGCCATCGTGTTGACCCATGGCGCCAAAGTGCCGGTGATCAAACTGGGCCGTATGGCGGGGCAATTCGCCAAACCGCGTTCGGCCCCGACCGAGACGGTTGATGGCGTGGAACTGCCCAGCTACCGCGGCGACATCATCAACGATCTGGCCTTCACCGCCGAGTCGCGCATCCCCGACCCGCAAAAGATGCTGCGCGCCTACACACAGGCCGCCGCCACGCTGAACCTTTTGCGCGCCTTCTCGACCGGGGGCTATGCCGATGTGCATCAGGTCCACGGCTGGACGCTGGGCTTCACCGACGACGAAAAGGCCGAGAAATACCGTGAGATCGCCAATCGTATCTCTGACACGCTGGACTTCATGGCCGCCGCTGGCGTAACCGCCGAAACCGCGCATACGCTGCAGTCGGTGGAGTTCTACACAAGCCACGAATCCCTGCTGCTGGAGTATGAAGAAGCGCTTTGCCGTCGGGACAGCCAGACCGGCAAATGGCTGGCGGGCTCGGGCCATATGATCTGGATCGGTGACCGCACGCGGCAGCCGGACGGCGCGCATGTGGAATTCGCCAGCGGTGTGCAAAACCCCATCGGCCTGAAATGCGGCCCCTCCATGACCAGCGATGACCTCAAGCAATTGATGGCCAAGCTGAACCCCGACAACGAAGAGGGCCGTCTGACGCTGATCTCGCGCTTTGGTGCGGGGCAGGTGGGCGATCACCTGCCGCGTCTCATCAAAACCGTGCAGGAAGAGGGCGCGAATGTCGTTTGGACCTGTGACGCGATGCACGGTAACACGATCAAATCCTCGACCGGCTACAAGACACGGCCCTTCGATTCCGTGCTGCGCGAAGTGCATGAGTTCTTTGCCGTGCATAACGCCGAAGGCTCTGTCCCCGGTGGTGTGCATTTCGAGATGACAGGCCAAGATGTGACTGAATGCACCGGCGGCGTGCGCGCGGTCAGCGACGAAGACCTGTCGGACCGCTACCACACCGCCTGCGACCCGCGCCTTAACGCCAGCCAGTCGCTGGAATTGGCGTTTTTGGTGGCCGAAGAACTGTCGAACCGCCGCTCGGCGCAGGCGACGCGCGCGGCTGGATAACAGACGCGGTCTTAGCCTGACTATATCATGGTAAACGCCGCCCCGCTTGATGTTGGGCGGCGTTTTTACGCCCGGACGACTGTCGCGCTATTCCTGCTTGGACTTCACCAATCGCAGATAGGGCGGAATATCTCCCGTCGTGGCAGGGGTGAAATTAGCTTTCCCCTCAGCAAATCCAGTCACTCTTGGCAAAGACGGCTGTTGAAATGGGGCGGCGTATCGCAAAGGTCGGGTCGCTCCGCCCAAGACGCTGTGCCGCTTCTCTTGAGTCAAATCAAACCGGCGTGGCGATTGGCCGATATCACCTTGCACCACCAAACAGCCAAGCACGCGGCTTACATCACCCAGATCGCTTTCCAAAGGCAGCAGCAACATCCGCCCGGCCAAGGCGGGGCGGCCATGGGCAGCAGGGGCGATTAGATGCAGGTTTGTCTGACCGGGCATCTGAAAGACTTCCTCTAACACCTCGGAGACCCGGGGGCGCGATTGCGTGGCAAAGAAGGCGGTGATTGGCATGCCGCGCACCTCCATCCCCATAAGGTCGCGTAGATGCCCCCCCGCAATGCGCAATCGCGCCACGCCAACCGCAACGCGTTCGAGGATAAAGGCATACTCCAACGCGGATTCGATCCCTCGCGGATCAATATCAGACCGTCGCGGCATCAATCTGCTGCCACGCAAGGATTCCCAATAGGCTTCGACCTGCGCCAGCGGGCCATAGCCAACATGCGTCCGATGATCTGACATGGCGACAACATTCTGCGCGGTGTGGTCTGTATGGCCCATAAAACTCTACCTAAAGGACTTGGCCAGTACAGCTGCCGCTTTCTTGAAACGACAGCGCATCATGTAGCCAGAGACATTACCAAATCATTAATACTGCAGGCAGAAAGGAAGCGCGTCAGGCTTTCGCTGGAATGGTTAACGGCGCGGGAGGCAGATCGGGCGCAGATCGGGCATCCTGTCGGTCCGGGGGCTTGCCCCGCGCGGGGGTTTCGCCGTAAGGCAGGACATGACCGCCCTTGCAAGGAACGCACCGATGATCAGGTCCATGACAGGTTTCGCCTCTGCCTCCGGCGCTTTGGAGGGCTGGAGCTGGTCGTGGGAGTTGCGCGCGGTCAATGGCAAAGGGCTCGACCTGCGCCTGCGCGTGCCCGATTGGGTGGAGGGGCTGGAAGTCGCCCTGCGCAAGCAGGTGACGGCAGAAGTGGCGCGGGGCAATATCACCTGTAACCTGCGCATAGCTTCAGCCGAGAATGACGGTACGCTACAGGTCAACACTGCACAGGTCGACACGTTGCTTGCGGCGCTGCAAGAAATCGAAGCCCGCGCGATGGATGCCGGTGTCTCGCTCGCACCCTCGCGGGCCAGTGACATTTTGACCATGCGCGGCGTGTTGGAACAGTCCGATCAGGCGCAGGACATTGATGCGCTGCGCGAGGTCTTGTTGGCAGAATTCCCTGCGGTCTTGGAAGACTTCAACGCCATGCGCCGCCAAGAAGGTGCTGCCTTGGCGGACGTGATGCAGGACCAGTTGAACGAAGTAGAGACCCTTGCCGCCAAAGCCGCAGCATTGGCCGATGCGCGAAAAGAAGACGCCGCCGCCAACCTGCGCCGCAACCTCGCGCGGGTGATGGACAACAGCGAAGGCGCGGATGCCGACCGGGTGGCCCAAGAGCTGGCCTTGATCGCGGTCAAAGCCGATGTCACCGAAGAGATCGACCGCCTTGCTGCCCATGTCGCCGCCGCGCGCGCGTTGATCGGGCAGGGCGGGCCGGTGGGGCGCAAGCTGGATTTCCTGATGCAGGAGTTCAACCGCGAAGCCAACACGCTCTGTGCGAAGGCGCAGAGCACGGAACTAACGACTGTCGGTCTGGCCCTGAAGGCGGTGATCGACCAAATGCGCGAACAAGTGCAAAATGTGGAGTAAGACGTGACAAAGCCAAACCGACGCGGCCTTCTGATCATCCTCAGTTCCCCCTCCGGGGCGGGCAAATCGACCATGGCCCACGCCCTGCGCGCATGGGATCCGACGATCAACTTCTCGGTCTCTGCCACCACCCGCGCGCCCCGCCCGGGCGAAGAGGACGGCACGGATTACCGCTTTGTCGGCGAAGAGGATTTCCGTCAGGCCGTGGCTGAGGGCGAAATGCTGGAACACGCCCATGTCTTCGGCAACTTCTATGGCTCCCCCAAAGCCCCCGTGCAGGCGGCGATTGATCAGGGGCAGGACATCCTTTTCGACATCGACTGGCAGGGCGCCCAGCAGATCCGTAACTCTGACCTGAACACGCACACGCTGTCGATTTTCCTTCTGCCGCCCTCGATCACCGAGTTGAAGCGCCGTTTGGAAAGCCGGGGGCAGGACGATGCCGAGACCATTGCCAAGCGCATGGGCAAAAGCTGGGATGAGATCAGCCACTGGGATGGCTATGACTTCGTGCTGGTCAACGACGATCTCGACCAGACCGAGGCGCGGCTGAAATCCATCATCACCGCCGCGCGGCTGCGGCTGAGCCAACAGCCCGCCATCAAGGATCACGTCCGCCGTCTGCAATCTGAATTTGAGGATTTGAAATGACCCTTTACGCCCTTGCCGACGCCCGCCCCGATGTCTCTCCCGATGCATGGGTCGCGCCTGACGCCAATGTCATCGGCAAGGTGACGCTTGGCCCCGAAGCCTCTGTCTGGTTCGGCAGCACCCTGCGTGGCGACAATGAGATGATCACCGTGGGGCGCGGCAGCAATGTGCAGGAGAACTGCGTCTTTCACACCGATATGGGCTATCCACTGACCGTGGGCGAAGATTGCACCATCGGTCATAAGGTCATGCTGCACGGCTGCACCATTGGCGACAACTCCTTGATCGGCATGGGTGCCACGGTGCTCAATGGGGCCAAGATCGGCAAGAACTGCCTGATTGGGGCAGAGGCGTTGATTACCGAAAACAAGGTGATCCCCGATGGGTCGCTCGTTATGGGTGTGCCGGGCAAAGTGGTACGGGAGCTCGATGCGCAGGCGATCCAGCGGCTAACCGCGAGCGCCAAACACTACGCCGAAAACGCCGCGCGCTTTCGCCGCGATCTTGAACCGCTCTGACATGGCGACCACTGCCGTTACCTTGACAGATGTCGTGGCGGCCTTGCCACTGCCAAGCGTCGCAATCAACGCCGAGGAGCGGATTACCGTTCTGAATGTCCCTGCCGAAGACCTGCTGGGCAAAGGGCTTGTCAACCGCCATTTCGTGACCGCGCTGCGTCAACCGGGGCTGGTTGAAGCGGTGGAGCGGTGCCTTGCCGGAGACGGCCCAAGCCAAGCGCGTTTCACCAGCGTCGGCGGCGAACATGGCACCACCTATGATGTCAGCCTGCGCCCTTTGGGCGATCACGGGATTGTCCTGCTCAGTTTCAATGATGTGACGGAGATGGCGCAGGCAGGTCAGATGCGCCGCGATTTCGTGGCCAACGTAAGCCATGAACTGCGCACCCCGCTGACCGCGCTCATCGGCTTTATCGAAACACTGCAAGGCCCGGCACGCGACGACACGGCGGCGCGCGAGCGGTTTCTGGGGATCATGGCGCAAGAGGCCGAACGGATGAACCGACTGGTGGGAGAGTTGCTGTCTCTCAGCCGGGTCGAGGCTGAGGAACGCGTACGCCCCGAAGCGCCGCTGGATGTGCGCGACGTGCTGCGCGGCACCCTGCGCAACCTCGCGCCGCTTGCTGTCGATAGCAATGTGACGTTGGTCCCCGCGCTCGGCGATGAACCGGCGCAGGTCTTGGGTGATGCAGACCAGTTGATGCAGGTCTTTACCAACCTGATCGAAAACGCGATCAAATATGGGGGTCGCGATAGTTCTGTCGATATCTCGACCGAGATCGCCTCTTATGACCCCGCCATGCGCGGCCCGGCGGTACATATCAGCGTCAGGGACCACGGCCCCGGCATTGACGCGATTCACCTGCCGCGGCTCACCGAACGGTTCTACCGTATCGATAGCCATCGCAGCCGCGCACTTGGCGGCACAGGGCTGGGGCTGGCCATCGTAAAGCACATCATGAATCGCCACCGCGGGCGGCTCAAAGTTACCAGCACCCCCGGTCAGGGCGCTGAATTCCGCGTGATATTGCCGATAAAAACGAATTCCGCCTGATTTTTTTAGAAATTTGGTGATTCAGGCCGACTGTCATGAAACTGTAACGTTGCTGTCACAAAAGCACAGCATCGCCTTCATAAACGGGGCGCAGATCACCATGGGGTGGTCACCAATTCGCATCTGACAGGAGATATCATGTCACTCGCAAAACTCACCACTTCCGCCCTGGCGATTGCCGCCGTATCCGCAACTGCCGCTGCCGCGCGTGACCAAGTGCAGGTTGCCGGTTCTTCGACCGTGCTGCCCTATGCCTCCATCGTCGCCGAAGCCTTTGGCGAAAACTTTGACTTCCCGACACCGGTCGTGGAATCGGGCGGCTCCTCGGCTGGCCTCAAGCGCTTCTGCGAAGGCGTGGGCGAGAACACCATCGACGTGGCCAATGCCTCGCGCCAGATCAAAGACGCCGAAGTGGCGGCCTGTGCCGAGAACGGCGTGACCGACATCATCGAAGTGCGCATCGGCTATGACGGCATCGTCTTCGCCTCCGACATCAACGGTGAGACTTTCGCCTTCACCCCGAGCGATTGGTACAAGGCTCTGAGCGCCAAAGTTGTCGTCGACGGCGAAGTGACCGAGAACCCCTATACCACATGGGATCAGGTCAACCCCGACTTCCCCGCACAGCCGATCCAAGCCTTCATCCCTGGCACCAAACACGGCACGCGCGAAGTGTTCGAGGAAAAAGTGATCCTCGCGGGCTGTGAAGAAACCGGTGATCTTGAAGTTTTCGCCGAAGCTGCGGGCGGCGACGAGAAAGCGGCTGAGAAAGAGTGCATCAGCCTGCGCACCGACGGCAAGTCGGTCGACATCGACGGCGACTACACCGAGACGCTGGCGCGCATCGAAAGCAACAAAGACGGCATCGGCGTCTTCGGTCTGGCCTTCTATGAAAACAACACAGACAAGCTTCAGGTTGCCACCATGGGCGACGTCGAGCCAACCACCGAAAGCATTGCATCCGGTGACTACCCCGTGTCGCGCCCGCTGTTCTTCTACGTCAAGAAAGCCCACATCGGCGTGATCCCCGGCCTGAAGGAATACGCTGAGTTCTTCGTCGCGGACGAAGTTGCTGGCCCCGACGGCCCACTGGCCGAGTACGGTCTGGTCTCCGATCCCGAGCTGGCCGAGACTCAAGCCGTAGTGTCCGATGAGACCGTGATGGGCGGCGGTTCCTGAACTCAAATCTGACGACACCGGGGGCGGGCTGCTGCCCCCGGTTTTTATGCCTTTTGATCCACCGGGGGACATGTGGGACAAATTCTAACAACAGGCGCGGTACTGCCGCTGGTGGTGCTGATCGCAGCGCTGGCCTTGGGTGGCTATTTCCTTGCCCGCAAGCGCGCATTGGCATCGGCCAAAGGTGACAGCCGCAATCTGCATTCGCTGCCCAGCTATTACGGTTATAACGCGCTGATGAGCGTGGCCGTGCCTGCGCTTTTGGTTCTGGGCATTTGGCTGCTGGTGCAGCCGATGCTGGTGCAATCTTCGGTGGTCGACATGATCCCCGCCAGCGCGGTGCCAGAAGGGTCTTCTGTTAACCTGATCATGAGTGATGTGCGCCGTCTGGCCGATGGGCTGGATGCGGCGGTTTCTACCGGGGTGATCAGCGCGGATGACGCTACGGGCCTATCCGCTGCGGACGACCTACGCGCTTGGCTTGCTGAACGCGGGGTCGCCCTCGGCGCAGACGTGAGCCCCGAAGTGCTTGAGGCCGCACAGGCTTACCGTGAAATGACAGCGACGGGCAATTTCTGGCGCAATATCCTTGTGGCCTTGATCGCGCTAGTTGCGCTGATGTTGGTGCTTCGCGAAACCAATAAAGACTTCCGCGCCCGCAACCGGGTCGAAGGTGGCATCAAGGCGCTGCTGATCCTTGCGGCCTCCCTCGCGATCCTCACCACCGTAGGCATCGTGCTGTCGATGCTGTTTGAGACGATCAACTTCTTCAACCTGCATCCATGGACTGACTTCTTCTTCGGCTCCTCTTGGGCTCCGAACTTTCGCGGTGACAGTGACCTGTCGATCCTGCCGCTGCTCTGGGGGACGCTCTATATCTCTTTCATCGCGCTGCTGGTCGCCGTGCCAATCGGGCTTTTCGCCGCGATTTACCTGAGTGAATATGCAGGCCCCAAGGTACGCGCCACGGCCAAGCCGCTTTTGGAAATCCTGGCCGGTATCCCCACCATCGTCTATGGTCTGTTCGCGTTGCTGACCGTAGGGCCGTTCCTTGTGAACGTCTTCGGTCGCGGCGACGCTGGGCTTCTTGGCGTCGACTGGATGTCGGGGGCGACGTCGGTTTTGACCGCAGGCCTGGTGATGGGGATCATGCTAATCCCCTTCGTCTCCTCCCTGTCTGACGACATCATCAACGCGGTGCCACAGTCGCTACGCGACGGCTCCTTCGGCTTGGGTGCCACACAGTCCGAGACAATCCGTCAAGTCGTGATCCCCGCCGCTTTGCCGGGTATCGTCGGGGCCGTTTTGCTGGCCGCGAGCCGCGCCATCGGTGAGACGATGATCGTCGTGCTGGGGGCAGGGGCCATCGCCCGCATCTCGGGCAATCCGCTGGAAGCCATGACAACCATCACCACCCGCATCGTCAGCCAGCTCACCGGGGACAGCGATTTCGCCAGCCCTGAGACGTTGGTCGCCTTTGCGCTTGGCCTGACCCTCTTCGTCCTGACCTTGGGCCTGAACGTGCTGGCCCTCTACATCGTGCGCAAATACCGGGAGCAGTACGAATGAGCGATATCCCCAACCCCGCAGCCCCTTTTGCAGACCCGCGCGGTGCGTCCTTGCTGAAGCAAGACGGGCGCACCAAACGCCGCAACGCCGCTGAGGGACGTTTCAAACTCTATGGTATCGTGGCCATCACCATCGGCTTGCTGATGCTGCTGACGCTGCTCTTTACCATCATCTCGCGCGGCACTGGCGCGTTCCAACAGACCTATGTGACGCTCTCAGTGCCACTTCTGGAGGACAAGCTCGACAAGAACGGTAACCGTAACCTGGAAGACATCAAAAAGGTCTCGACGTTCGGTTACTCCCCTCTGCTAAACGCGGCCTTTGAGAATAAGATCGAAACTGCAGGCATCGATAGTGACCTGAAAGCCAAGGCTATGGCTGGCATCCTGTCAAAAGATGCCGCCGCCCAATTGCGTGATCATGTGCTTGCCAACCCTGAGTTGATCGGTTCCGATGCGGAGTTTGAATTTCTCACCAACAGCCGCGTCGATGGCTATCTCAAGGGCCGTGTCAGCCGTGACAGCATCGCCAACGACAAGAACATCAGCGCCGAACAGCTTGATCTGGTTGATGCGCTGATCGCAGATGGCAGCATTGAAAAACGCTTCAACCTCGACTTCATCACTGGCGCCGACGCCTCTGACGCACGGCCCGAAGCGGCGGGCATGGGTGTGGCAATGATCGGTTCATTCGCAATGATGCTGGTGGTGCTGGTGCTGGCGCTGCCCATCGGAGTCGCGGCCTCGATCTATCTTGAGGAGTTCGCCCCGAAAAACTGGATCACCGACATTATTGAGGTTAACATCAGCAACCTCGCAGCGGTCCCGTCGATCGTCTTTGGCATCTTGGGCCTTGCGGTCTTTATCAACTACATGCACCTGCCAAACTCCGCACCCTTGGTCGGGGGTCTGGTGCTGACGCTCATGACGCTGCCCACCATCATCATCTCGACCCGCGCCTCGCTGAAATCCGTGCCGCCGTCGATCCGTGATGCGGCGCTCGGGGTAGGGGCCTCGAAAATGCAATCGGTCTTCCACCACGTGCTGCCCCTCGCCGCGCCCGGCATTCTGACCGGCACCATCATCGGGCTGGCCCAAGCGCTTGGGGAAACGGCACCCTTGCTGCTGATTGGGATGGTCGGCTTCATCGCCTCCAACCCGCCAGAGAGCATCGCCGAAGGGCTGATGTCGCCGAACTCAGCCATGCCGGCCCAAATTTACGAATGGGCCAAACGCGCCGACCCAGCTTTCTATGAACGTGCCTGGGGCGGTATCATCATCCTACTGGTGTTCCTGATCTCTATGAACGCCATCGCCGTACTGCTCCGCCGCCGCTTTGAGCGACGCTGGTAAACAAGGGACGGGACCATGAAAGACAACAGATATTCGGAGAGTGACGTGACAATCCAACCCGTCAAGATCGCGGCCCGCAATGTGCAGGTCTACTATGGTGACAGCCACGCCATTCGTGACGTGGACATCGATATCGCCGACAAAACCGTGACGGCCTTTATCGGCCCATCAGGCTGCGGCAAGTCGACTTTTCTTCGCTGTATCAATAGAATGAACGACACTATTGATGCGGCCCGTGTGACCGGAGATATCCGTATCGACGGCGAAGACATCTATGACAAACGTGTCGATCCGGTGCAGCTCCGCGCCAAGGTCGGCATGGTGTTTCAAAAGCCAAACCCATTCCCCAAATCGATCTACGACAACGTGGCTTACGGCCCGCGCATTCACGGTCTGGCCCGCAACAAGGCCGATCTTGACGACATCGTTGAACAGGCGCTGCGCCGTGGGGCGATCTGGAACGAGGTGAAGGACCGTCTGCACGCACCGGGTACTGGCCTGTCTGGGGGACAACAGCAGCGTCTGTGCATTGCCCGCGCCGTGGCGACGGAGCCGGAAGTGCTGTTGATGGACGAACCTTGCTCAGCCCTTGATCCGATCGCCACCGCGCAAGTTGAGGAATTGATTGACGAATTGCGCCAAAACTACTCCGTCGTGATCGTCACACACTCCATGCAACAAGCCGCACGGGTGAGCCAGAAGACTGCCTTCTTCCACCTCGGCAACCTTGTGGAATTTGGCGACACCGACGACATCTTCACGCGCCCCCAAGACCCGCGCACCGAAAGCTACATCACCGGCCGTATTGGATAATATCATGTCAGATCAACACATTGCATCAGCATTCGACCGCGATCTGGAAGCCGTTCAGGCACAGATCCTCAAAATGGGCGGGCTGGTCGAAGACGCCATTCGCCGCGGCGCGCAATCGCTTGAAACCCGCGACGAAGAGCTCGCCAATGAGGTGCGGGCAGGGGACAAGGCCATCGATGGCCTGGAAGAGCAGATCAACGAAAGCGCCGCCCGCGTCATCGCTTTGCGCGCGCCAACGGCGATTGACCTGCGCCTGACACTGAGCGTTATCAAGATTAGCGCCAACCTAGAACGTATTGGCGACTATGCAAAAAACATGGCCAAGCGCACTAGCGTTTTGAACCAAATGGAACCCGTCAGCGACAGCACCGGCGCAATCCGCCGCATGGCTGGCGCAGTTGAGGCGATGCTGAAAGACGCGCTTGATGCTTATATCCAGCGCGACGCTGAACTCGCGCGCGATGTGATCACCCGCGACGAAGATGTCGACCAGATGTACAACGCGCTGTTCCGCGAATTCCTTACCTTCATGATGGAAGACCCGCGCAGCATCACCGCCTGTATGCACTTGCATTTCATCGCCAAGAACGTTGAGCGTATGGGCGATCATGTGACGTCCATTGCCGAACAGGTCGTCTATCTGGTGACCGGTGAAACGCCCGAGGAAGATCGCCCCAAAGCCGACCGCACCTCGATCACCACGAAGGACTGAGAAGATGGACGTAACACGGCCACAGGTTTTGCTGGTAGAAGACGAGCCCGCGCAACGTGAAGTTTTGGCCTATAACCTCGAAGCCGAAGGCTTTGAGGTGCGCCGAGCCGAAGATGGCGAAGAAGCGATGCTTTTGGTTTCAGAAGCCGCGCCCGATCTGGTGATCCTCGATTGGATGATGCCCTTGATGAGCGGCATCGAAGTCTGCCGCCAGTTGAAGTCGCGGGAAAGCACGCGGCATATCCCGGTCATCATGCTCTCGGCGCGATCCGAAGAAGTGGACACCGTTCGAGGCCTCGAAACCGGTGCGGACGATTATGTGATCAAGCCATACAATCTGCGTGAACTCATGGCGCGTGTACGGACGCAACTACGCCGAACCCGGCCAGCGGCCGCAGGCGCGCTTCTCAGCTTTGATGACATACAGCTCGATCCAGAACGTCACCGTGTGAGCCGTGCGGGCAGCGAGTTAAAGTTGGGACCGACTGAGTACCGATTGCTGACAACGTTGCTGGAAAAACCCGGTCGGGTGTTCAGCCGCGATCAATTGCTCGATCATGTTTGGGGCCGCGATATCTATGTTGATACGCGCACGGTCGATGTCCATATCGCACGGCTACGCAAAGCATTGACCCGCGAAGGCGGTGGCGATCCGATCAGAACCGTACGTGGCGCGGGATACGCCTTAGGTTAAGCGATTTGGCGTATTGGCTTATGGGTATTATTTACATAATACTGATTATAAGTATCATCCCATATTTTATATGGCCCCGTGTTGCGATCTTCTCGCCACAGTAGCACCTCATTGCTAGCTGACGCTGGACAGCGCCAGTTTCGCTCCGTTAACACTGTTTAGACGGTATTTAGCGAGTGATTATGGCCTCTGTACTTATTTTGAACGGCCCGAACCTGAACCTTTTAGGCACAAGGCAGCCCGAGGTATACGGAAGAACGACTTTGGCGGATGTCGAAGCCCTTTGTGCAGCGGAAGCTGCGCGGCTTGGTTTGGAAATGCACTTTGCGCAATCCAATCATGAAGGTGCGCTGATCGATCTGATCCATCAGGCGCGCAGTAAGCATGATGGCATTGTCCTAAACGCTGGCGCGTATACCCATACGTCAATCGCCCTGATGGACGCCATCGCCTCGGTCGAGCTGCCGGTGGTAGAAGTGCATCTGAGCAATATTCACGCCCGCGAAAGCTATCGCCATACGTCTTACATCGCAGCTGTTGCCTTGGGACAAATCTGCGGCTTTGGCGCGCATGGCTATGTTCTGGCCCTCCAAGCCCTTCAACAACGCGTTGTAAGCTGATGAATTTGCGCGACTATCTCCACCAGGTCGCGCATAGCCCGACGATCGAGGAACTCTGGGATGCCCATGCGCGGCAGATGGCTGACTACGGGTTTGATCGGCTTATCTACGGCTTTACGCGCTACCGAACCCCGACGTCGCTGGGCGATCCGGCGGATTTTGTAATCCTCAGCAATCATAGCTCCAAGTATCTTAACGGCTACCTGCACAGCGGGCTCTATCTGCATGCCCCGATGGTGCGTTGGGCGCTTAACAACGAAGGTGCCTGTAGCTGGGATTCATTGACCACTTCGGTGCGAGATGGCCGGACGGACGCAGAAAACCGCGTGATCGAATTCAACCGCAATATGGATGTCATCGCGGGCTATACAATCAGTTTTCGATCTATCTCGGCTCGGTCTAAGGGGGCCATTGCCCTTACGGCCAAAAGTGGGATGACCCAGCGGGATGTTGACGCGATCTGGTCGGAGCATGGTGCGGATATTCAACTGATGAACGAGATCGCACATCTGAAAATCCTGTCCCTGCCCTATAGCAGCCCAAATCGAAGCCTCACACGACGTCAGTTGGAAGTGCTTGAGTGGGTCGGCGACGGCAAGACAACGCAGGACATCGCCCTTTTGATGGGTCTCACCTCAGCCACAGTGGAAAAGCACCTTCGCCTCGCGCGGGAAGCGCTTTCCGTGGAGACAACAGCACAGGCGGTTTTGAAGGCTGCATTCGCGAACCAGATGTTTGTCATGGATCCCTAATATATTAGGGTATGGAATACCTTACTGGAACCCAGAGTCGTAGATCGCCATGGTCCGCCAGTATCGCGGGTGTTCGCACCTGAGGTATGACGGGCCGTTAATCCTTGTAATACCAAGGCTCTTTTCGGGCCGCCGGTCTCAGTCAGGTATATTTCACCTGGCTGGCCGGGTTCTTTACTCTTTCCTCGTGAACGCTCCCTGCCCTGCGCCGCGATATCGCGTGCCAGTTCGGCTGGTGTTGTTTCATTGGTCGTAAAACAAAAAAGGCGGCGCATCGAAATGCGCCGCCTTTTTATCATTATGACAGAAAGGCTTAGCCTTTTGCTGCTTTGGCCACCTCGGCGGCGAAGTCTTCTTTGACGACTTCGATGCCTTCGCCAACTTCAAGACGCACAAAACCAGTGATGGTTGCACCAACTTCTTCAGCGGCCTTGCCTACGGAGAGGTCAGGATTCACGACGAAGGATTGGTTCAGCAATGTCACTTCGGACATATACTTCTGCATCCGGCCCACGATCATCTTTTCGATCACGGCTTCGGGCTTGCCGCTTTCACGGGCGATGTCGATCTGAACTTGCTTTTCTTTCTCGACAACGGCCGGGTCAAGGTCAGCTTCGGACAGCGACGCCGGGTTCACAGCGGCGATGTGCATCGCGACCTGCTTGCCGAACTCTTCGTTACCACCGTTCATGGCGACCAGAACGCCGATCTTGCCCATGCCGGGCGCAGCTGCGTTGTGCACGTAGGAGACAACGGTCTCGCCATCAATGCTCTGCATACGGCGCAGGGACATGTTCTCACCGATTTTGGCGATCGCGTCGGTCAGCGTGGTTTCAACGGTCTTGCCATTGATCTCAGCCGCTTTCAGCGCTTCAACATCATCAACTTTCAGCGCTGCATCGGCGATGTTGCTGACCATGGACTGGAACTCGGCGTTTTTGCCGACGAAATCGGTTTCGGAGTTCACTTCAACCGCGACACCGTGACCGCCTTCAACTTTAACGGCCACAAGACCTTCGGCTGCTGTACGGCCGGATTTTTTGGCCGCTTTGGCCAGACCTTTGGTGCGCAGCCAGTCAACGGCGGCTTCCATGTCGCCATTGCTTTCGGTCAACGCCTTCTTGGCGTCCATCATGCCTGCGCCGGTGCTGTCGCGCAGTTCCTTGACCATGGATGCTGTGATTGCCATCTCTTGGTTCTCCTTTGGAAATCGGGGGCAGGCCCAAGGCCCGCATCTGGTGGAAATCGGGGCAGGTTACCCTGCCCCGTGTTTCAGGTCCGTGACGCTTAGCCTTCGGCTTTTGCGACGGTCTCTTTCTTGGATTCGATGTCCAGCGGCGCGTCTTTGCCCATGGCATCGTCATGCAGAGTTTCTTCCGAAGCGTTGCCGATTTCGACGCCGGTGCTTTCGCCTGCGGTCATGGCTTCTTCTTCGGGTGCTTCTTCCATGGCGCCAAGGTCAACGCCTGCCGCACCCAGCTGAGCGGACATGCCGTCAAGTGCCGCACGGGCTGCCAGATCGCAGTAAAGCGAGATGGCGCGGGCCGCGTCGTCGTTGCCGGGAATGATGTAGTCGATGCCGTCGGGCGAGCAGTTGGTGTCAACCACGGCCACAACTGGGATGCCCAGTTTGTTGGCTTCGGCAATCGCCAATGCTTCTTTTTTCACGTCGATGACGAACAGAAGGTCAGGACGACCGCCCATTTCGCGGATACCGCCCAGCGATGCTTCCAGTTTGAACTGGTCGCGTTCCATGCCAAGACGCTCTTTCTTGGTCAGGCCTTCAAAGCCACGCTCGGACTGCTCGTCGATGCTCTTCAGACGGTTGATCGACTGCGAAACGGTCTGCCAGTTGGTCAGCGTACCGCCGAGCCAACGGTGGTTCATGTAATACTGTGCGCATTTCTCTGCGGCTTCGGCGATCGGCTGGGCAGCCTGACGCTTGGTGCCGACGAAGAGAACGCTGCCGCCTTTGGCGACGGTGTCACGGATCACTTTCAGCGCATCGTCCAGCATGGGAACGGTTTGCGTGAGGTCCATGATGTGGATGCCGTTGCGTGCGCCGTAGATGTACGGGCCCATGCGGGGGTTCCAGCGCTGTGTCTGGTGACCAAAGTGTACGCCTGCTTCAAGCAATTGGCGCATGGAGAACTCAGGAAGAGCCATGTCTTTATACCTTTCCGGTTTAGCCTCATCGGGGGTATGACAGCGATATGCTGCCAACCGGCGGACGTTCTGGGATTTCTCCCCAAAAGGCCCAACCCCGACTGCGGGTTCAAGTGGGGCGCGTATATGCCAGCATGCGTCGCAGCGCAAGGGGCTTATTGCGGGCCCGACCGGGGGTCTGCGTGCCCTGCCCGCACGATCGCTTCGCAGCACTGCGCGAGCGTCTTGCGTCCGGTGAAATCCGCCACGGGCAGCGGCGAATGATACACCACTTCGACCGCACCCTGCTGCCGCGCGGCCAGCGTCGTCAGCAAATGCACCCCGAAGGACATATCCCCCCACCATCCATAGAACCGCGCATCTTCGCCCTGTGGCGCGTGGTAGACAACGCTCACCGGCTGGACCGCAATCTCGTTCCGCAGTTCGGGATCGAAGAAGGCTTCAAAGAGCGTTGTCTTGAAGGGCAGCACTTGCAGACCATCGGTGCTGGTACCCTCGGGGAAGAACAACAGCTTATGCCCTGCCAACAAGCGCGTCCGGAAGACCTCTGTCTGGCTGCGCGCCTCGGCCCGGTCGCGACGGATGAAGACTGTCCCAGTTGCCCGCGCCAACCAGCCGATGCCGGGCCAGCCTGCGACCTCGGATTTGGAGACGAAATAGATCCGCTTGGCCGCGTTCAGCGCAAAGATATCCAGCCAAGACGTATGATTGGCCACCACCGCACCGCGCCGCTCCATCGGCGTGCCTTGCCTGATAAACCGCATACCCAATATCCAGAACGCCGCGCGGCACACGGTCTGGGTTATATAAGGCGTAATGGGCCGGTGCAGCCCAAAGATTGGCCGCTCGATCAGTCGAAACGTCAGTAGAACAACCAAACCGCCAAAGACCAGTAGCGCCAAGGTTGTCCCGCGCAGAGCCACACACAGCATCCCTGTGAGGGTCAGGCGCAACTTTGGCGGCGGCTGATCGCTGTCCCACGTCGTGGTCATACAGCGCCGCCGTTATAAATCCGAGACTGGCGCGCATTCATCTGGTTCGTATCAAGGATCAGGCAGACATCCGTGGTGTTAAATGCGCGGTCGATATAAGCGCCCTGCCCCACACAACCGCCAAGACGTAGGTAGGCTTTGATCAGGCTCGGCACCGCGAGCATGGCTTTGCGACGGTCGAGATCGGCCTCTGAGATCAAATCCATCGGCGCAAATTCTCGGGCGCAGACGCGCAACTCCGAAGGTGCGAGATGCCGATGATGCAAGAGTGAGAGAGGCTCTGCCAAAGCCGCCGTATCCGTGCCATGAAAGCTCGCAACACCGAACAGGACCTCAATCTCATGCTCTGCCACATAGCGTGCCAAAGCCCCCCAGAGATGATGCATCGCAGCACCACCGCGGTAAGCCGGATCAAGACAGGACCGCCCCAATTCCAACAGCTTACGCCCCGATTGTTTCAGCGGCGACAGGTCGTATTCCGCCTCCGAATAGAACCCGCCTGCCCGCTCCGCCATATCGCCACGCATCACGCGGTAGACGCCAGCTAGCTTGCCGTTTCGCAGATCCGTCAACAGAAGATGATCAAAGAACGGATCAAACCGGTCCCGCTCAAGCCGTGCCGCGTGGTCGACCATTGCGCCACCGCCGCCCAACTCTTGGACAAAGACCTCATAGCGCAGCCGTTGCGCGGCCTGCACATCGGCGTCCGTTTGCGCCAGTCTGACCTGAAATTCTGCTGCAACGCCCCGCGGCATCGGCCAATCCTGTGCCTGAAAACAAGTTCTCCGCCTGATAGGCAATCAGCCCCAAAGGCGCAACACTTGCCAGATCAACCATCAGCCGTTACTCTATTTTAAGTTGCAAGATGCAATATTTTTTCCACTCTTAAGGATTTGGAAAGGGTGATCACTCATCAAAGACTGGCATTAGTTCTAAGCGAGAGCTGTCTATGACCACCTTACCTTGGTCGCGAAAGTTGACCGTTACCTTGCCCCCGATGTTGCTTTGCACTTGGCCTATACCCCAGTCGGGGTGTTGCGGATGCATGACCAACATGCCCGGGCTAAGCAGCGCATTCAGATCATCCATGATGTTTCCAATCATTCAGGGAGGCCATGATGGGCCAGTATAACCTCGACCTGCCTGCGCTTATCGGCAGCCGTATTTGCCACGACTTGATATCGCCAATTGGCGCTATCAACAACGGACTTGAATTGTTAAATATGGCGGGCACCGGGGCCGCCTCGGGGCCAGAGCTAGAGTTGATCGGCCAAAGCGTCGAAAGCGCCTCTGCGCGGATACGATTTTTCCGCATCGCCTTTGGGGTCGCCGGTGATCAGACCATGGGTCAGGGTGAGGTGACGTCGATCCTACGTGACCTATACACTGCCACACGTATCGAGGTTGATTGGCAAATTACAGTATCTCAGTCACGCAACGATGTGCGAATGGCATTCCTTGCACTGCTGTGTATTGAGACGGCTTTGCACCATGGCGGGCGCATCACCGTCACCCAGCGGGAGGGCGAATGGCGGCTGCAGGCTGAGGCTGACAAGATCGCACTTGAGGATGATCTTTGGTCACTTCTATCGCGAGCAGATCAAGACAAGCAGCTTCAGCCCGCGCAGGTACAGTTTGCGTTACTGCCGATCCTCGCGCAGGCGCAGGGAAAAGAGGTCCGCCTACACAGCGCGAATACCGTTTTGAGCCTGTCTTTCTAGGTTTCAGCTGCGGACCGTACCGTCACCACGCACAAGATACTTAAAGCTGGTCAACTGCGCCGCGCCAACCGGGCCACGGGCGTGCAACTTACCTGTCGCGATGCCGATCTCAGCACCCATGCCAAACTCTCCGCCATCGGCGAACTGGGTAGAGGCATTGTGCATCAAGATCGCGGAATCCAACCCATTAAAGAACTCCGCAGCGGTTTTAGCATTCTCGGTCAAAATGCAATCGGTATGCCCCGACCCATATTGGCGAATATGATCCATGGCAGCCTGTGCGTCTGGCACCGTCCGCGCGGCGACAATCATATCAAGATATTCTTGGCCCCAGTCCGCATCGGTCGCCGGAACAGTGCCAGCAATACTCTGTAGCCCAGCATCTGCGCGCACTTCGACACCTGCGTCGATCAGGGCGCGGATCACACCATTGCCAATAGATTTTGCAATATCTTGATGGATCAGCAGGCATTCCGCCGCGCCACAGATCCCAGTGCGCCGCGTCTTGGCGTTCAACACAACCTTAAGCGCTCTTTCCGGATCGGCCTCAGCGTCGATGTAGATGTGCACAATCCCCTCGAGATGCGCAAAGACCGGCACCCGCGCTTCGCGCTGCACCAAGCCGACCAGCCGCTTGCCGCCACGCGGCACGATCACATCAATGGTTTCGGTCATGGTGAGCATCTCACGCACAGCTGCACGGTCGCGCGTCGGCACCAGTTGCACCGCATCTTCCGGCATCCCCGCATCCCGCAGCCCCTGCTGCAAACAGCGATGGATGGCACGGGAGGAATGAAAACTCTCGGATCCGCCGCGCAAGATCACCGCGTTCCCGGCCTTGAGGCAAAGTGCGCCCGCATCGGCCGTCACATTCGGACGCGATTCATAGATAACACCGATCACCCCCAAGGGCGTGCGGATGCGCTGAATGTTCAAGCCAGTCGGCTGGTCCCATTCCGCGATCACCTCGCCCACCGGGTCAGTTTGCTCTGCGACTGAACGCAGCCCATCGACCATGCCGCGGATGCGGCCTTCGTCCAGCATCAAACGGTCAATCATCGCGTCGGTCAGACCCTTCTCGCGCCCAAAGTCGAGATCTTTTGCGTTGGCAGCGATAATATCAGCGCGCTCTTTCCAAACGGCTTCGGCGGCACCGATCAATGCTGCGTGCTTGCGCTCCGCACTGGCGGTCGCCAATTGCGCCGCAGCCGCCCGGGCACGCGCTCCGATATCGGCCATCAATTCAGAAATATTATCTATCTTTTTCATGGCCTTATGCCCCTGCCTTGATCTTGTTCGCGCCTATAGCGCCATATCATCCCTGTGGATTAGTGCCGCGCGTCCCGGATAGCCCAAAACCGCTTCTATTTCCGCGCTCTTATGGCCTTTGATCTGTTCAATCTCTGCTGCGGAATATCGGCTCAGACCACAGCCTACCGCATGCCCCGCAAGGTCATACATTGTAATACTGTCACCGCGCTCAAAGCGCCCTTTGACTGCCGTCACCCCTGCGGGCAACAACGACGTCCCCCGCGCCAAGGCAGCAACCGCACCGGCGTCGAGCGTTACACCGCCGCGAGGTTTCATCGCAGCAATCCAGCGCTTGCGTGCGGCCTGCGGATCGCTTTGGGCAGTGAACCACGTGGCATTCCCGCCCGTTTCCAATGCGGTAAGCGGGCGGAGGACAAAACCATCGGTGATCGCCATCGCACAACCTGCCGCAGTTGCGGTCCGGGCTGCCATCACCTTGGTCTTCATGCCCCCTTTAGACAGGCCCGACCCGGCATCTCCTGCCATCGCCTCAATCTCAGGCGTGATGCTGTCGATGACGTCATAGCGTTTCGCGCTTGGATTTTGCGTTGGATTCGCGCTGTAAAAACCGTCTACATCAGACAGAAGGATCAACTGATCCGCCCCCACCGTCACAGCGATCTGAGCGGCGAGCCGGTCGTTGTCACCAAAGCGAATTTCGTCGGTCGCGACTGTGTCATTCTCGTTCACGATCGGCACCACCCCAAACGAAAGCAACTGCTCCAGTGTTGCGCGGCTGTTTAGATAGCGGCGGCGGTTAGCGCTGTCTTCCAAGGTGACCAAGACCTGCGCAGTCGTAATCTCATGCGGGGCCAGCACCTCTTCGTACGCGCGGGCAAGTCGAATTTGTCCAACTGCAGCGGCTGCTTGAGCCTGTTCCAATGCCAAGACGGTCGGCGGCAACCCCAGAACGCCGCGGCCAAGCGCAATGGAGCCTGACGACACCAGCACAACATCGCAGCCCAAGCCCTTGAGCCACAATACATCTTGCGCCAGTCCGACAAGCCAATCGCGACGCAATGCGCCGCTGTCGCGGTCCACCAAAAGGGCGGAACCGATCTTGATCACGACACGGCGGGCGGAGCTTAGGGTTGCCAAGTCTCTTCTTCCTCGGAGATGCGGAAACGCAGGCGGTCATCGTCGATATTCTGGCGCAGGGTGCGAAGCACCTCAATGACGCCCTCACCGGCCACGCCTGACATCATCATAACATCGCCACCGCAGGCTTTTTGCAATTCTTTCAAACGTGTTGCACGCTCATCTTCATCCAATGCATCAACCTTGTTAAGCACTGTGACCCGCGGTTTCTCTGCCAAATCGCCGCCATAGGCCTCCAGCTCGCCGATGATCGTATGATAATCTTCGGCAACAGTCTCGGATGTACCGTCGATCAGGTGCAACAACACCGCGCAACGCTCCACATGGCCTAGGAAAAGATCGCCTAAGCCGCGCCCTTCGGAGGCCCCTTCGATAAGGCCGGGAATATCTGCTACGACGAATTCCGTGTTGTCCACTCCCACAACCCCAAGGTTCGGATGCAGCGTGGTGAATGGGTAATCCGCAATTTTGGGCCGCGCGTTGGAAGTAGCAGCAAGAAACGTCGATTTACCCGCATTCGGTAAGCCCAACAGACCTACGTCAGCGATCAACTTCAACCTCAGCCAGAGCGTGCGTTCGACGCCTTCTTGACCGGGGTTTGCCCGACGGGGCGCTTGGTTGGTCGCGGATTTGAAATGCAAGTTACCCCAGCCGCCATTGCCACCGCGCGCAAGCTGCACGCGCTGCCCCAGCTCGGTCAGGTCGGCGATGACGGTCTCCTGATCCTCGTCGAGGATCTCCGTGCCCACGGGCACCCGCAGGATGATATCGTCGCCGTCCTTACCGGTCCGCTGTTTGCCCATGCCGGGCTGGCCACTTTTAGCAAAGAAGTGCTGCTGATAGCGGAAGTCTATCAGCGTGTTCAGCCCATCGACCGCTTCGGCCCAGACAGAACCGCCCGTACCACCATCACCGCCATCCGGACCACCATATTCGATATATTTTTCGCGGCGAAACGACACGCATCCGCCACCGCCTCCACCGGATCGAATATAGACTTTGCACAGATCGAGAAACTTCATGGTCTTGCCTTTCAGGCGCGGGATACGGTCCTACAGCTTACGACTATAGGTCCATGTGGGTACGGCAGCATCGCGGGCCAAGCAATAGGTTTCCGCGTCGCCAAGATAGACAAACCCTGCATTGGTCAGAACTTTGGCCGAGGCTGGGTTGTCGTGGAAGACAGAGGCAAAAAGCGCGTCATTTCCCAAAGGGTTCGCATTCACCAGCGCCTGCACCGCGTCAGAGGCAAGATGCGTATTCCAGAACGCAGGCGCCACCCAGTACCCGACCTCGGACTGGTTGCGATCAAGCCGTGTCAGGGAGATTACCCCCATGACTTCGGAGCTGTCCGCCCGGGTGCCATCCATGACCCACACATCTTCTTCGCGGTCATCGGCCATGGCGCGTGTCACATAGGCCTCTACGCTTCCGGGCGGCAACGGGTGCGGGATAGACGACGTCGCATTGGCGACACGCGGATCGCTGGCGTACATTTCTATCATTCCCATATCCGAGCGGCGCACAGGGCGCAGATCGAAACGGTCGGTTTCGATCACGGGTTGGTTAACTATAGATTCCATCTGCATCGTCATGCTCCTCCTCCGAACAGACTGAATAACGGGCGGGTGGCCAATCTGCGCACTCCGGCCATGATCACGCTAATTCGCTGCGAAAATGCGACCTGACTTTCGGCACAAACCTCCCTGCCGAACGTAACGATCTCATAAAATTCACACAGTAATCGCCCCTGAGGGTCAAAATTGCTGGCGGGCCAAGATGGCCGCTTAGCTGATACGAAATACATGGGAATATTCCCTGAAAAAGAAAAGGGACCGGCGGTATCGCCGATCCCTGAATTTTTTCAAACCCTGTGGGGTACGGCTTATTCAGCGGCCTCCGCGCGTGGCAGAACCGAAATAAACGTGCGGTTTTTCAAACCTTTGTGGAAGGTCACAGCACCGTCTACAACAGCAAAGATCGTGTGATCTTTACCCATGCCGACGCCTTCGGCTGGCCAAAACTTGGTGCCGCGCTGACGCACGATGATGTTGCCAGGGATAACGGCTTCGCCGCCATATTTCTTAACGCCAAGGCGACGACCAGCTGAGTCGCGCCCGTTACGGGATGAACCGCCTGCTTTTTTATGTGCCATCTCGGTCTCTCCTTAGCCTTTGGTCTTTTCTTTGGCCTGATCGACCCAGCCTTCACGCTGGATACGGCCTTTGAAAGACAGTTTCTCGTCAACTTCAGCGATATCCGCTTCGGTCCATGCTGCGATCTGCGCAAAGGATGTGACCCCCGCTTCGTGCAGCTTCTTCTCAAGTGCCGGGCCAACGCCGCTCAGCTCTTTCAAGTCGTCAGAACCCGCGTCGGCCTTCTTGGCCTTAGGCGCGGTTTTTTCAGCCTTCGCTTTGGGTGCGGCGGCCTTCTTGGTTTTGGCCGGCTTCGCAGCGTCATCAGACTTGCCGGTGATCGCGGCAACAGCGGCAGCGCTTACGGAGCCGGTACCGATGGCAGCAGCAACGCCCGACTTCTCTGCACCAGAGGCGAGGATATCGGTGATCTTGATCAGGGTCAGTTTCTGACGGTGACCTTTGGTACGCTTGGAAGAGTGCTTCCGGCGACGCTTGACGAAGTTGATAACCTTCTCGCCTTTGATCTGGTCAACGACTTCGGCCTGAACGCCTGCATCTTTAACCATAGGCGCGCCGAGCACAGGGCTGTCGCCGCCGAGCATCAGAACTTCGTTGAACTGGACTGTTTCGCCAGCATTGGCCGCAATACGTTCAACCCGCAGCATATCGCCGGATTGCACTTTGTATTGCTTGCCGCCTGTCTTGATGACCGCAAACATGCGTCTTCCTTTTCTGTCATCCGCGTTCTGTGGCCCCCGCTTGGGAGTTGTGGAATGGCTTTCCTGCCGATCCGCCTCGAACAGCGCGCCCATGGGGCGTCATTAAAAATCAATCCCTAAGACGGATTAACCGCCGGGATGCGGGCTTATCTTCGGAATGGCTGGGTAAGTCAAGCAGGTTTTCTATCGCTGGATCAGCAAAGCTGTCAGAGGTTCTCAGCCACCATGTTCAATGCCACAGCACGGCCCAATGCGTAAGAGATGTCCTCATATGCGTGGCCAAAACCGTCGAAAAGTGCGCGATTCAGGGCACCCCCTGCATCGGTTTCGGAAAATGCGGCATAGCGTTGAATCTCGGCGTCGCTCAAGGGGTGATAGGCCAGCAGCATGTAGGCATGTGCCCAAACAGAGGTGTCCTCGGTCACCGCATCAAGGTCACCGCCAATTTCAGAGAGCAGGTCTTCGTCGCTGTCTTCGAGCGCGCCGCCGTCGCGCATACCGCGTAGAAACTGAAAATTGCTATTAAGCGCCGTGCTAACGTTGCGGTCGACCATATCGGCAGATGTAATCAAGCGGCGGATCAAAGCAAGCCGTGGGTCATTTTCCCCAGCCAGTACCCCATAGTTTGCCCGCGCGATCTGCTCGACTTCACGCTCCGCAATGGCGGCGCGGGCGGCATTTTCCAATGCGACGATCCGGCCGCCGAGCTCTGTAGTGTAAAAGTCGATTGCGTCCTCTACCGCGGAAGGGCTCATCGTTTCTTCGAGCGCGCGGCGCACGGCCTCTACCATCCGCTCGGGGTCATGGATGCTCTCAACCTGCAACTCCCAACCCGGACCGCCCTGCCCGCCTAGCATGTCTTGGTTCAACGTTTCCGCATGGGCCTGCCCCTCATCGCTTAGGATCGCTGCCGCTTCGCGCAGCTCCAACAGATCGACGAGAACGGTCATCCGCGCGTCGGCCCAAGCGGGCAGAGCCACAAGCCACAGAAGCGGGACAGAAATCCATGCGCGCATCAGATATCCTGACTGGGTTGCATCGCCGCAAGGCGAGCGGCTACGGCCTCGAAACGGTTGGCCATGATCTCATATTGAACAGCATTCATCAGGGTATAAACTTGCTGCATCTTCGGATGCTCCAGCGCATCGGCATAGGCCGCAAGATCGTCGTCCGAAAAGGATTGATAGGTATAGGCGGCATTGGCCAGCGCATTCGCGGCAATCTGAGCGCCTAAGTCATCCGCCTGTGCGCGCATCACCTCGCGCAAGTCAGGTTCTTCCATCTGCAATTCGATCACCCCGGCACCGGCAGCGGCGAGTAGGAACCGTATCTGCACCTCCTGAATGGCCCGAACGGATATTTCCTCAACATCGCTGGCAACATTTAACCGCCGCAAGGTCTCTAACCGAGGTGAATCAATCTGCTCTAGCCCCGCAATGATGGCTGCGCCGCTTTCGGCCTTCAGCCCGTCATCCTCTGTCATATGCGCTTTATTTTCTACGTCGACCAAACGCGTGCCCAGATCGCTCGCGTAAAAGCTGGCGGCGTGATCCAACAGATCGTCGCTCAGCGTTTCGGCCAATATGTCCATCGCCATGTCATGCATCAGCTCGGTGTCGAACACATCCCCAACCAGCCGTGACCATTCCGATCCAAAATCCTCGGTCTGAAGTCCCAGCATCTCGGGTGCGGAATCGGCAGAAAGCCGGATACTATCCAACGCGACGTCAAAGCCGGTCACTTCCAAAAACCGCTCCAGCGCACCGCGATCAGCTGCGCGCAATGGGTGGGCAAACGCGATCAGCGCAATGAATGCCATAACGAAGGGGGCGATAATCAGACGATTTTGACGGAACACGGGCTGTCCTTTCGGAGAATTGTAACCCTAAACTTAGGCCTTCCCAACCCCGGCGCAACGAAAATTCAATAACTTTCAGTTGATGCGCAAAACCCCTCTTGCCACTGCCTGAAAAGGCGACTAAACGGGCCACCCAGACCCCCGCGGAGAGGTGCCGGAGTGGTCGAACGGGGCGGTCTCGAAAACCGTTGAGCCTTCACGGGTTCCCAGGGTTCGAATCCCTGTCTCTCCGCCACTATACCACTGATAAAGCTCGTAAAAATGCGATCTCAGGGCGTAGTGAGCCCGCTTCTCGCGATGCTTCGAATAGTGAAAAGCGTCATACTATGACACCTTTTCCACCTTCCGAGTGCGCCGACTATGCCCCCTCTGGTCGCCTTCTATGACCTCTATCCCATGTTTAGAGTGCGTGACCACGCCGGGGGGTAGAGCCGCACTTACCTTCCCCAGGCACAGCGGCACGGGCACCACGTCACATCACGCCGCTCCTGAAAGAGCACAGGGTGATGCAAATAAAGTTCGAGCAGTTTTGTATCGGGTATGCTTGGTCGCGACGAGATCAAGAAGAAGTCGCCGCCGGGTCGGGCTCCACGGGAATTTGACGATCCAAACGACGCTTCCGGCCCCAACCGGACTCTCAACACGCAATACGTATGCTGCGGTGCGGCCATTCAAGGGAGACATTCGCTGCGACCGTGGGTACCAAGGGCTTCGATTGTATCGCGATGGCAAAGCCTGCACCAGAAACAGCCAATTTGTCGCAGAAACCTTTGAGCACCCTCCGTGGGATCGACCAGCGCATTGGCGCTACCCCCAGAACGCAACCGTTATCTGAGAACTAAGTTGAAGCTTTAAGGTCACGCTACATCGTCACATGAAACTTCCCCTATTCCGAGTAAATGCGCGATATTTGTTGCAGTGACGAATAGGACGTTTTGCCCCCGAAATGTGCTCTGAATACCCAACACACCGGAACTGCAAGTGCACCGAAACACCTGCGAGTTTGAAGATTGAAGCCATGCCTCGAAGAGGCTTGGTATCATATCGACCAACCAGATCGGTTTCCCAACCGTTTGATCAGGAAATCAATGAATATCCTTGTTTTGGGAGTCAAAACATTGGAGCGGGGATAGACCAGCCAAAGGACCGTCGCTTCGTTCAAGGACCATTCCGGAAGCACACGGACCAGGCGTCCTGCCGCGATTTCGTGTTCGATGTTCCACAGCGAACTGATTGCAATTCCGACCCCTGATACCGTCGCCTCGCGCTGCGCGTCGCCGTCATCGACGATTGTGCGGCATGTCATGGCTTGCGGATCAAGCTTTGCAATTTCACCCTCGGTGCTAAGCAATTCCCGTGGTTCAAGGTTGGACCATGCAATGAAACGGTGACTCGACAAGTCGGATGGGTGCGTGGGCGTACCGTGGGTTTCCAGATAGCTTGGCGATGCACACAAAACACGGGTGTCATCCGACAGCTTCCGACCCTTCAAGCTGCTGTCCGCCAGTGGGGCACTTCTAAGGGCCAAATCAAAACTGCCTTCGATGGCATCAAAGCTGGTATCCGACAGGCGCAGGTCCAGCGTCAAATCGGGGAAAAGGGTTTGGAATTCGGGCAAGAGTGGCATGATGTGCAACTGTGCGAAACTGCTGGGCGCCGCAAAGCGCAACGTGCCTTTCGGGCCGACATCCGTGCCACCAAGTGCCGCCTGTGCGGCCTCTGACTGCGCGAGAATTTCGCGAGCATAGGGTAGAAAATCCGCCCCTTCCAGTGACAATGAAACCTTGCGGGTGGTGCGGCGTAGCAGCTCCACCCCAAGCTCGGTTTCCAACTTGGCGAGGCGGGCGCTTGCCACGGCAGGTGCAAGGCCAAGTTCACGACCCGCAGCGCTGATATTGAGCCGCTCTGCTGCCATTACGAACAATCGCAGGTGATCGGTGTCCATCTATTATACCCAAAATCAAGAAAGTGAACTCCACTCTCGGCAGTTTATTGCGCGAAGCACAAGATATAAATTCGCATCATAAGGATGACATCAACTCAAGGCTTTTGCGGTAATCCGCCGAGCAGACTGGCCCGATCATGATGGAAAGGAGTCTCTGATGACACTGACCGGAACCGTAAATTATCACGTCCACAAGCCGTTTCGGCAGGCGTTCGAAATTGATGTGGATGGCATTGCTGGCAACCTCATCGAGCCGGAGTTTTCCGCAGCCAAAATCGCAGTGAAGGATCAACGGAACTGCGAGGCCGCCACGGATTTTGCAGAGGATGGCTTTGCTTATGCCAACTCCCCAACGGCTATATTGGATTTCAAAGGTGGCAATTGGCAAAGCCAATATGATGCCGAACTGGCCGATCTATTGAAACAGGAAGTTGGCGCAAAAGAGGTGATCACCTTTGATCATACAGTGCGCATCGATGATCCGCAGGCCAAGCGCCGCCCGGCCCGCCACGTCCACAGCGATTATAGCCGCGAGGGTGCGGAAAGGCGTCTTGTGGATATTCTTGGCCCTGGACAGGCCGATGAATGGGCGCAGGGTCATTATGCCTTTATCAACGTCTGGCGCCCGCTCGCGAACCCGATCAATTCTGCACCTCTTGGCTTCATTCGGCCGTCGACGGTCAGAGACGCAGATTGGATCGTGATTGACTTGATCTACCCCGATCGCAAAGGCCAGGTGATGGGGTTGGCAAAAGACGACGCGCACGAATGGGTTTACCGCTCACGGATGACGCCTGACGAGGTCGCGTTTTTCAACATCTACGACAATTCCGGCCGCCCCTGCGTTGGCCACAGTGCGATTGATCTGATCGAGGACCCGACAGTCACGACGCCCCGCCAAAGCATCGAGAGCCGTACGTTGGTTCGCTATTAGAGAGCGCCCACCCGCGCCTTGCACAACTGAGGAGACATTCACATGACCAAGACAATTCTTATCACCGGCGCGACGGACGGGATCGGCCTTTTGACTGCCAAGACGCTGACTGCTGACGGCCACAACGTCCTGTTGCACGGCCGCAGCGCGGACAAGTTGGAAGCCGCGGCACACGAGGTCGGGGGCAATCCGGAAACCTACCGCGCTGACCTTTCGTTGCTGGAGGATGTTAACGCCTTGGTGGCAGATGTCCGTGCCAAACATGACACCCTGGATGTGTTGATCAACAATGCCGGTGTTCTGAAGGTTCCCAACACACAGACGGACAGCGGGCTGGACGTGCGTTTCATGGTCAACGCAATCGCGCCTTGGGCTTTGACCGTTGGACTGCTGCCGATCATCCCAAAAGACGGTCGCGTGGTGAGCCTTTCCTCAGCAGCACAAGCGCCCGTCAACATCAAGGCCATGCGCGGTGAGCAACAGCTTGGCCACAATGAAGCCTACGCGCAAAGCAAGCTGGCGTTGACAATCTGGTCGCAGGAATTGGCGCGCGAACACCCCGACGGGCCGATGTTTATCTCGGTCAACCCGGGGTCTCTCCTTGCCACAAAAATGGTCAAGGAATCCTATGGAATGGCGGGCAATGACCTGCGCATCGGGGCTGACATCCTGCGCCGTGCGGCAATGTCTGAGGAATTCGCCAACGCCTCGGGGCAGTATTACGACAACGATGCCGGACGCATCGCACGGCCTCATCCCGCAGCCGCCGACCGCGCACATATCGCGCAACTGATGGCGGCTATTCGCGAGCTGGCTGGCGCTTAAGGCGTCCCAAAACGTTTGCCGATCAAGGTGATTGCGCATTAAGATAAGAGTCGGGAGGAGACGTGATGAGAGGTTTCATTACCTCAAATCAAACGGATGCGATTGCCGCGTCCTGGGACCGTTGTGCGCGGCAGTATAACCTGCGGCACGATACCGGGCGGCCTATCATGCGCCTCCAATCCTCCGAAGTTGCCCCCCGACTTGAACAGATTGTCGAGAGCACCGGCGGCAGGCAGGGCTTCTTTCAACATCTCGCTTCGGTCGCGGGCGAAATCGGTCATTGTCTGGTTGTCACCGACGCCGATGGCGTCTCTGTTCGGATTGAGCATAGCGGGGCGACGAGTGGCTCTGACGGATGGAACGGCATCGCCCTTGGGTCATGTTGGGACGAACGCGTGGCCGGTACAAACGGCGTATCCATGGCCTTGCGGACGGGGCACGCAATCACTGTGCGCGGTGCGGATCATTACTTTTCGACGCTCAGACAGTTCGCCTGTACCGGCGTTCCGGTGCTGGATGCCAGCGGGGGGATGATTGGTGCAATCAATCTTGTCTCTGTCGATCGGGGCAATCGCGCCGATTATCTGTTTGGGCAGCAGCTGTTGGCAAAGACCGCGCATCGCATTCAGCGCAACCTGTTTGAACAGGAATTCAACGACGCGATGCTTGTGACGGTCTCGCGTGTGGGGCGTGATCACGTCCTATCCGAAGATGCACTGGTCGCCGTGAACGAGGCAGGGATGATTATCGGTGCCACTTCGACCGTTTCCGCCTGCATTGACGGTGCAAACGCTGCATCGCTGAGAGGTCAGGCGTTCGAGGCGATCTTTCACGTCGACAGCAATCGGCTGGTGAATGTGCCCGAGAGGGTACTTTCGATTCCAGCCAATCATGGGGCCGCCGTGAACCTGACGGTTGCTTTGCCGAAGACCGCCGCACCCCAACGGGTGTCCAAGCCGCTGCCGCCCGGCCCTGCGCGCAAACGGCGCTTGCCACCATCGCTACAGCAGTTGGCGACCGGAAGTCATAGCATGGCTGCCGCCTGTCGCCGTGCGCGAACCATGTTGGAAGACACAGCCATGCTGCATCTGGAAGGCGAAACCGGAACCGGGAAATCCGCGCTTGTGGCCGCGTTGCTGCAAACCGATGCCCCTGACGCACCGGTTTTCGATCTGGATTGTGCGACGCTTAGCGACTGTGACGCCGACACAGACCATTTGCGCAGGGTCATTGAGCAAGCCCGCGTCGTTTCAAGAATGTCCTATGGCAAGGGCGTCCGCGCTACCTTGGTGTTTGACAATGTGGACGAGTTGCCGGGCGCTTCGCAGGCAGAGCTGCGACGTTTCTTGAATGAACAGGAAGAGCACCGCCACCAAGGGGAAGACCTTGGCCAGGACAGGTGCCTGCGTGTGGTTTCCACCAGCCGCAAACCTTTGATAGGCGCCGTCAATGCAGGGCATTTCAGAGACGACCTATTGTATCTTCTAACAGGCTCAAAGGTCTTCCTGCCCCCCCTCCGAAGGCGTGAACATCCCGAGGTTCTGGCACAGGCCCTGTGCGCGCAGCTGACCGGTTGCAACGTCACCTTCAGTGCCGAGGCCAAAGATGCGCTTTGTCGCCTACCGTTCCATGGCAATGTCCGCGAAATGCGCGGCGCGCTTCAAAACGCATTGGCAACGGCACAGGACAACCGGATCAACCTGCTTGATTTGCAACAAGCCTGTGTTGGCGCTCCTCTGACCTCTGCGATATCGGAACCGGTTTGCGCCATTGTACCCGCCAATCCGGTAACCGCCTATGACGAACGCAGCATGATCCTTGATGCGCTCGCAAACAGCCGGTGGAATGTCAGCGAAGCTGCTCGCGTACTTGGCATGGGGCGCGCAACGATTAACCGGAAACTGATAATGTACGAGATCCGGCGGCCGACCTGAAGCAGGCCGGCCCAACGTCGCCTAAATATGGACCGCCTGTCAAAGGCGACCAGAGCGCGTTGTTCCGTCATTTCGCCGAACCTCGCGTGCGAGGCGTGATACTGTGCAGATCACAATCACATTGTGGGTTTATTTGACTTTTCTTGGCGTCCTCACAGGCCGTCGGCAGTAGCGGAACTCGCAAGGACACCGCTGGGTATCTTAAGGTTCTCAGGCAAGCTCGTCCTTGCCGTCGATGATGAAATGAACGCTGGTCGATCCCTTGTGGCGGGCCTCAAGATAGGGCGCGTAGTCAGGATCATTCACGAAATCGCGGGCGGCTTGCGCATCCGGCCATTCAAGGATCACGCGCAGGGCTGCGGGCTGGTCTTCCCCCTCGACCTGTTCGTGGCTGGTTGTGCGCGCAATATACTTGCCGCCATGTTTGGCGATGATCTTGCCGACCGGCTCGATATAGCCGGGTATCCAGCTGTCGTCGGTGGGTGTCACGGCCAGAACTGAATAGGCTGTCATGGATTGGTTCCTCCTCTTTGGTTTCTTTTACCCTTGTTGTTCACGCGGGTTTGGGTTCAGGCCGCTCGGCGACCTAAATGCTGTGTTGCGCGCAGAATAACGCGCTGTGCTATTTCATTGAGTGATGCGGCCAATGTGTTCATCGGATCACGCTGCGACGGGATGGCCCTGTCCAACGTCGTGTGAACACCCGCGTCGATTGGGCCAAGGGAAAGGTCGCGGTGAAACGCATCGACGGCTGCGGCCCCGGCGGCCAGATCGCCCTCCACCAAAATCAGCGCATGCGCCAGAATGCGGCGCTGCCCGTTGCCAACAGGGCGTATGCGCTGTGCCGTGCCAACTACTTTGCGGCCCTTCAGGGACAGGTTCCACGCCCCGTCACAAAAGCTGTTCGGGGTCGCACCCGTCGCCCAACCGGCGGGGATTGCATTCTGAATGATCCGTGTGATCAGGCGGTAACCATCCTCGATGGAGAACGTCCGATCAGCGGTAAACGCCAGCGCGAGGTTTAACACCCCCGGCCCTTGGGGGACCGCGCCGCCGCCCGTGGGGCGCAGATGCAACGGCCAGCCGCGCGTGGCTGAATTACGCTTCGCCGTTTCAAATCCGGGCTTGAGCCTCAGGCTTGCGGGACAGACAAGCGCGCGGCGGCGTGGGCTCCAGAGACAAGTTACAGCGCCTTGCGCCGCGAAGGCCGCTGCCTCAAGGGCAAGCCCCTCGGCCACGCCCTCCACATATGTGAGAGGTGCGTTCACACCGCCATCCTTTCGATCTCTTCGCAGATGGAAGTCAGCAGATCACCCGCTGGTGCACCATCAAGCGCGCGATGATCAAAGGTCAGCGACAGGCCCACATGGGGGCGCAACTCGATCCCACCATCCTCGCCCCGTACCGCGCGATCCGTAATGCGCCCAATACCAAGGATGCAGATTTGCCCCGCGTTGATGATCGGCGTGAAATGTTCCACCCGCGTCAGACCGAGGTTGGAGACGGTGAATGTGCCGCCGGTCATTTCTGTCACGGTCAGCTTGTTAACCTTTGCCCGTGCGGCCAGATCCTGCCGCGCCGCACGCAATTCGGTTACATCCATCGCATCGGCACCGAACATGGCAGGGGCGACCAACAGATTGCCAGGCAAGGCGATAGCCACCGACAGGTCAACCGCATCAGACAGATGCACCTCGCGCCCCTCGACACGCCCGTTTGCGTCGGGGTTCTTTTTCAGGGCGCGCACCACGGCCAGCATCAACAGATCCTCAACAGATATCTTGGTACCTGCCGCGCCCAGACGGGTTTTTTCTGCCATCAGCGCCTTCGCATCGGCGCTGCCGTGGTGGGTCAGCTGCGCGGCCGTCGCTAAGCTTTTGGTCATGGCATCCGCGATCATGCCGCGCACGCCTTTGAGAGGGACGACCTTGGTCATTCGACCGACCCGATGACGGCGCCCTTGGGCACAACGGCATCGGCCTCTTCCTTGATCCGCAGGGTGCCAGAGGCTGGTGCGTTAATCTCGTATTGCACTTTGGCGGTCATAATCTCGACCACCAACGCGCCTTCTTCGACGGTCGCGCCATCATCAGCAAGCCAGCCGGTGATCACTGTTTCTTCGTCCTCTTCCCAGAGGTCGGATGGGATGACGATATCTGTTGCCATTTGAAGTGTCCTTTCCTGTTCGGGGTCGCGCTGCATGCGACCCCGTTGATTAGTGATTTGTTGGTTTTGGTTTGGCTTAGGCCGCTTGCATCTCGTCCCAGGCAGCGACGATCTTGTCAGGGTTGGGCAGGCAGAACTGCTCCATCACCCGCGCGAATGGGATCGGCACATCGGGGAAGGCAACGCGTTTTGGCGCGGCCTTGAGAACCGAGATATCATGCTCGGTCACGGAGGCGATGATTTCGCCGGACAGACCATAGCTCATATAATCCTCGTCGACGACGATCAGCCTGCCGGTCTTGGCGACGCTGGCGCGGATGGTGTCACGGTCCAGTGGGACAAGGCTGACAAGATCGACGACTTCGGCGCTGACACCTTGTTCTTCAAGCTTTTTTGCCGCCTTCAGCGCGTTGTGAACGCCCATTCCGACACTGACGATCGACACGTCCTTGCCCTCGCGCACGACCTTGGCCTTGCCGATTTCCAGCGTGTAAGGCTCTTCCGGCACATGCACGGTCGCCCCCGCCTCGGTGCCAAGCCAACCCATGCCCTGTAGCCCCTTGTGGTACATGTAAACCACCGGACTGTCGTCGCGCATGGCGGCCGTCATCAACCCTTTGGCGTCATAGGCATTGGATGGGGCCACAACCTTCATTCCGGGCAGGTGAGCAAAGGTGCCGTACAGACACTGCGAATGCTGGCCGCCGTCGGAATAGCCACCACCGGTTGAGGTCATCAGAACCATTGGCACTTTCACGTTGCCGCCGGAGAAATAGATGTTCTTGGCCATCAAATTGTAGATCGCATCAAAGCAGACGCCAAAGAAGTCGACGAACATCAGTTCGACCACCGGACGCATGCCATCCTGCGCCGCACCAACAGCGGCACCGATAAAGGCAGTTTCCGAAATCGGTGTGTCGCGGATGCGTTCCGCCCCGAATTCCTCGATTAACCCACGGGTGTTGCCATAGACGCCACCCAGAGGGCCGATGTCCTCGCCCATCACAAAGACGGAGGGATCGATGCGCATTTCCTGTGCGGTGGCTTCGGCCATAGCGCGGGCGATGGTCAGTTTTCTCTCGTTCGATTTGGTCATGTCTCTCCCTCCCGTTTATGCTGCGAACACGCGCGTCAGCGCATCTTCGGGGGCTGCATCATCGCTTTCGCGGGCGAACTTGAT
The DNA here is from genome assembly GCF_900113435.1 of Sulfitobacter dubius. GTDB lineage: Bacteria > Pseudomonadota > Alphaproteobacteria > Rhodobacterales > Rhodobacteraceae > Sulfitobacter > Sulfitobacter dubius. The sequence goes on from NZ_FOPG01000001.1 coordinate 632,915, forward strand.
CGCGGCATCAACGCGCGCAGCAGATTCTTCCTCGATCGTGTCCAAGTCCGCCTCGCTGGCAGTACCTTCGGCGAGCAATCTTTCCCTCATTTTCGGGATCGGATCTTTTTCAAACAGCGCGTCCTTTTCCCCTTCGGGGCGGTAGGCTTCAGCGTCCCCCATAAAGTGGCCCGCTAAACGGTAGGTTTCACATTCCAGCAGCGATGGGCCTTCACCCGCTCGTGCTCGGGCAATCGCCTCGCCTGCTGCTTCAAAGATGGCATAGGGGTCGTTGCCCTCAATCCGTTTGCCGGGGATGCCATAAGCCGCCGCGCGGTCTGCATGGCTGCCGATGCTGCTGGCGGTTTCTTTGGCGACAGAAATGCCCCAGCCGTTATCCTCGACCACGCAGATAAAGGGCAGGTTCCAAACGGCAGCGAGGTTCATCGCCTCGTGCCAGCCGCCCTGGTTCACCGCGCCTTCCCCAACGAAAGCCACGGCGACGCCCGGCTTGCCTTGCATCTTGCGGCTGAGCGCCGCCCCCACGGCGGGGCCCATACCCTGCGCGATAATACCGGAGCAGGCAAAGTTCACATTGTCATCAAACAGATGCATGTGTCCGCCACGACCACCGGATAAGCCGGTTTTTTTACCGAAGATCTCGGCGGCCATTTTATCCAGATCGACGCCTTTGGCGATGGCCTGATGATGTGGACGGTGGGTGGCTGTGACCACATCCTCGGGAGTCAGGTGCGCACAAACCCCCACCGCCACTGGCTCCTGCCCGTCGGACAGGTGCATTTCACCGGGAATTGGCCCATTGGCCATGTTGAACGCCGGTGATTTTCCCTCGAAATAGATCTTCGCAATGGCCTCTTCGAACCTCCGGCTCGTGACCATATTGCGATACATCCAATGCTGTTCTTCGCGTGTTGGTGACATGAATTCCTCCTCCCATGTGCGCGGCCTCTCCCTGCCGCATTAACGCTATGGTGAGGATTGATCCTGTTAGGCCGCAAAACAACGGTGCTGACGCCCACGCGGGGCTTGATCGCGCAAACTGTCTCATCATGAGACAGTTTGAGACACATTGAGCCAGAGTGTGGTGCACCTTGAGCAGGAATTGGTCTGCGCGTCGAAGAAAGACGGACATCGACTCAGCATTAAAGCCGTTATGCAATTTATATTCAAAATCCGAATTCTGTAGCTCATTTCACCCCCGTTTATCCAAGATTTGGATCATCTCATCATAGGGGGACGAAAAAGAGCTTCGGCTCACAACTCAAGCCCTGCGCAAAACAGGGCACCACAACGGAGAGATGCTATGAAGTACGAGAATTTCACAACGTTTAGCGTCGATGTCAAAGATGCCATCGCTACCGTGACGTTCGATTATGGAACGGTCAACATCCAGGGACAAGAGATGCTCGCAGACCTGAACAGCCTTGCCATGCGGCTTGAGCGGGACCGCGATACAAAAGTTGTAATCTTCCAGTCGGCGCACCCCGAAATCTGGGTGGCGCATTACGACACGGAGCTTCTTAAAGATATGGCGATCGAAGCCGTTTCGCGCGAAAACGCGGTATTGCTTGACCTACAAATGGTATGCGAACGGATTAGCAGGGTGCCGCAAGCGACCATTGCGAAGCTGGAAGGGTTTGCACGTGGCGGCGGCCATGAACTGGCACTGGCGCTCGACATGCGGTTCGCCGCGCGTGGCAAGTACAAGTTTATGCAAATGGAAGTGGGCATGGGCATTCTGCCCTGTGGAGGCGGCGCGTCTCGTATGGCCCGTCAAACCGGTTTGGGCAAAGCGTTGGAAATTATCCTTAGCGCAAATGATTATGACGCAGATGATGCGGAACGGTTCGGCACAATCAACAAGGCGCTCGAGCCCGATGAGATCGGCCCCTACGTTGACGCGCTGGCGCAGCGCATTTCCAAATTTCCCGCAGCTTCGATTAACGCCTGTAAGCAGATGGTTTACGAATCTATCGACAAACCGATTGAAGAAGCCCTGAAGGCAGAGGCCTATTGGCTTTATCAAGCGACCAGCAAAACCCCGGCCATCAAGCGTTTCACAGTGGCTGACGAACAAGGGCTTGAGCACGACATCGAGAACCAGCGCAATTGGGGCGATCTGGTCATGAAGGTTCAAGACATCAATTAGATTTTCTCTCCGAGGTCACTACTCAAGAACCGCGCCAGTATTCACGGTGCGGTTCTTTCTGTTTGGTCGCCGTCCACGCGCAGATGACAGCATTACCTTCAGAATCCGAAAACTGAACTCCGAATTGCACCGATTACCCAAGTATTCAGACGTGTTAGTTCTGTGTCAACAAACACATCGAAAGGAAAACCCGATGAAAACCATGGCCCTCTCCGAATACGGACCCAACTCCCCCTTTGCATTGACCGAGCTGCCCAAACCAACCGCAGACACCGGTCATGTGATTGTTCGCGTTCAAGCAACCAGTATCAACACAATCGACATGATGATCCGCAATATGGGCACGGACCTTGGTTTTGCCCCCGCTACACCTGCTGTTTTGGGCATGGATTTTGCTGGCACGATTGAAGAAGTCGGCGAGGGTGTGACCGGTTTCGCCGTGGGCGACGAAGTATATGGCTGCGCCGGTGGTCTGGCCAACCTTCAGGGCGCTCTGGCGGAATACATGCCGGCTGATGCACGGCTGATCGCGAAAAAGCCGAAATCCCTATCCATGCGCGAAGCGGCCGCGATCCCGCTGGTCGGGATCACCGCTTATGAGGGGCTCAAGCGCGCTGGCGTTGGCAAAGGCCAGAAGGTGCTTGTCCATGGCGGGTCTGGCGGTGTCGGGCACATCGGCGTGCAATTGGCGCGTGAGTTCGGCGCAGATGTCTATGCCACCGATAGCGGCGATGAACGCCTATCTGTTGTGCGAGCCCTTGGTGCCGAAGCGATCGATTTCAAAGCGGAGTCCGTCGAGGACTACGTCGCCAAACACACAGGCGGCACAGGTTTTGATGCGGTGCTGGATACAGTCGGCGCTGGCAACCTGACGAACTCATTCAACGCGGTCGCCCTGAACGGCCACGTGGCCACCACCCTCGCGCTGGCAGAGCTTGACCTGTCCCCCGCCCACCTGAAGGGTGCCTCACTGCATGTCGTATTCATGCTGATCCCGATGTTGCATGACAAAGACCGCGCAGACCACGGTGCAATCTTGGCCGAACTGGCAAAGCTGGTTGATAGCGGCGCATTGAAACCGGTCGTGGATGAGCCCCAGTTTACCCTTGAAGAGGTCGGTGCAGCCTATGACCGGCTTGCCAGCGGCAAGGCAATCGGCAAGGTGGTCGTGGACGTATAACGCACCACAAGGCGCGTTCGGCATGGCGCGGCGGGCTTCGGCTCGCCGCGCCATTCGTTTTTCCGAAATAGGATTTTGAAGAAAAACTGCGTCCCAACCCGAACTGAAGATTATATCCATTAACCGAATTTTGATTACAAAATACGCCCGTTTATCAAGCTGAGAGAGATCAATAAGTGTTGCTTATCAAACCTGCTCCAACATAAGAAGGATGCCCCTAAATGACCCTTTCATCTCTTCAACAAGCCCGTGCCATTGCGCGCCCAAGCCGGGAACAAATGCTTAACCGCGAGTTCTCTGTCCAACAATTCTGGAACCAGAACCGCGATCTGTTTGAACGCGCTTGGTCAGAATGGCAGACGGAGAACGAGGCTAAACTGCCTCAGCTCGACAGCTCTATTTTCGATCCGAAACTGCGCGCGGCTGTGGAACAAGCTTGGGTAGATCCGACAGCCGAAGGTGCGGTCAAGGACCTGTGGGAAGAAGTGTTCCCCGGCGTCTATCGCGCGCAATTCTTTGATGTCGAACGCCTTGCGGCCCTGCGTGAATACCTTGACGGCGTTGCAGATGCGGACATCCCATTGCGCCCCCCTTACGGGATCGTGCTGAACCGTGGTGGTGCCATGCTTGACCCGCGCTCCGAAGGGTATCTGGCCGCGCCCGGGTTTCAGGGCTTCTACCGCGAGATGATGGACGCCTACATGCGGCCTGTGTCTCGTCTGCTATTTCCTGACGTCGTGGGTTACGACAGACAGACCTTCGGGTTCTCTATCCGGTGGCAGGCCAGCAAAGATACGTCCCTGCGCCCTCATTCGGATGCCTCTGCGGTGACATTGAATATCAACCTGAACCTGCCCGGCGAAGGGTACTCCGGTTCGGCCGTCAGCTTCATTGATCCGGTTTCACGCCGCGTTGAAAAACTTACGTTTGAACCCGGTACGGCTCTGATCCACCACGGCAGCGTCCCCCACGCGTCCGAGCCGATCACTGAAGGCGAACGCTATAACTTTGTTCTGTGGCTGTATGGTCAACACGGACAAATTCCGCATGGCGGCACCCCGACGCCGCAAATCTCGGCCAAAGACAGGTGGTCCGTACCAACGGAAGAATTTGACAATTTCGCCCCGTTCTAAGACTGGATTACCCCTAATGAAAGCGACACATTCGGACGGTTCAGGCTGCCCGAATGTGGGACGGGGGTTAGATGCCGCACAGCTGTTCCATAGAGGTATAAACATCCATAGAACAGCTATAGAAAAGAATAGCCCTGTTCGCCGGACGGCGCTGCGGAATCGCTGTCTCCGACTACACTTCGAAGCTTTGGCGCGGGGTGAACCTAACATCTAATTTTGGACTGGCAACTGTCGTCGCACAGGAGGAGACAAGCCTGTCACGCACGAAAAAATATAAGTTTCATTAGCGTCTGCCCATCTTGCGTCTATTCTGCCCAAGGGACCTACGATGCTTAAAATGCATCCGCCGATTAGCTAAAAGGACGCCAAGCATGGAAAGCTTTGCTAACGATCTTGACCAAATGCAGCGAACGCCCTTGCATGCGGAGCATATCGAAGCGCTGCGACAGGTTGGAACGATACGGACCTATGCCGCAGGCGACACGATCATTCGACCCGGTGATCCGCTGGAGGAATTGCTTTATATTGAAAGCGGGGAGATAGAGGTTGTGCATCCGATTACGCAGGAGCGAACAATCGCGGCGACGATGGGGCCATCCCAATTTACCGGTGAAATCGGGACGCTGTCCGGTGCGGTGTCAATGATCCAGATGAGGGCGTGTGAAGACTCCACGGTGATCGTCGTTACGAATACCGAGCTGATAAAACTGATGTCCCGCATCCCCGAGATAAGCGATATTATCCTGACCGTTTTTGCGGCGCGACGCCGCGGAAACATCGAGCATGGACAAACCGAGCTCAAGTTGATCGGCGCGGATGTTGACAAGGATATTCAGAAGATCGCCGTCTTTGCACAGCGCAACCGGATCGCGGCACAGCTTATTGATCTTGATAGTGCCGAGGCCGACGCGGAACGCACAGGCTGTGATCTACAAGGTTGTGGCCCTGCGGTGATCTTTGGCGGTGAGGTGATCTACGATCCGACGCCGGAAAAGCTCGCTCGGACGTTGGGGCTTGAGCTGGTGATTCCGAACGGCGAAGTGGTCGATGTCCTGATTGTCGGGGGCGGGCCTGCGGGCGTAGCCGCAGGGGTTTATGCTGGTGCCGAGGGACTATCTGCCGTCGTCGCAGAAGATATCGCCATCGGTGGACAGGCAGGCACGTCCAGCCGGATCGAAAACTACATGGGGTTTCCAACGGGAATTTCAGGTGGAGACCTTGTGTGGCGCGGCGAAGTCCAGGCGATGAAATTCGGCACCCGATTTGCCATGCCATTGCGGATCGAGGCATTAGCCTATCGCGACGACCGCTTTTATGCGACCTGTTCAAACGGACGCGAACTCTGCGCACGGTCAATTGTGGTGGCTACGGGTGTTCAGTATCGCAAGCTGCCGATCCCGCGACTGGAAGAATTCGAAGGCGTCGGCGTTTATTATGCCGCCACAGAAATGGAAGCTCGGTTTTGCCGCAACTCGGATGCCATCGTTGTAGGCGGCGGCAATTCCGCGGGGCAAGCGGCCATGTTCCTCAGCCGCACAGCTGCGCATGTGCATCTTCTGGTGCGCTCCGGCAGCCTTGCCGCGTCTATGTCGGATTATCTGTCGTCCCGCCTTGAGGCCGATCCACGGATCACGATCCATTACCAAGCCGAAATTTCCGACCTGCATGGCGATGACAAGCTATCTGCAGTGACAGTGAAAAACAAACCCGACAGCACGGATCATCGCTATGACAGCCGCACAGTTTTCATCATGGCGGGGGCTGCGCCCAATACAGATTGGCTGGCCGGGCACGTCGCGTTGGACGATAAGGGCTTTGTTCTGACAGGCACCGAAACCGGTGGCCGATCGCCGTTTGAAACATCGACCCACGGCATTTTTGCAGTTGGAGACGTGCGGTCCGGCTCGGTCAAGCGAGTGGCGTCATCGGTGGGCGAAGGGTCGGTCGTCATGAGCGAGGTCTGGAACCATCTGAATAGCTGAACCCCAGTTGAAAATTTGACGGAGATCCTCATGCAGGTGGATTTTGAAGACGGAGAAACAGGGGGACGCTATGTCCTCCGAACCAAGGATGGCGAGGCCGTGTCGACCTTCTCCAAAGCTGGAGATAAGATCGTCATCATCGACCACACCGAAGTCGACGACGCCTTGCGGGGTCGCGGGTACGGGCAGATGCTTATCAAACAAATTGTCGCTGACATGCGAGAGCAAAACAAAAAGATAGTGCCGCTGTGCCCCTTCGCCGCCTCACAATTTCGGAAACACCCCGAATGGGCTGACGTGCTGAAATAGGCTTATATAGCTTAGAGAAACCTGAAATCTTTGGCGAACGCCTAACTTGCCATGAAGAAACTGAAGTAAACAAAAAAGCCAAGCCGCCTTGACTACGACTGTTTCTTCGAAGTTTTCACGCGTTTCTGGCGGTTGATCACTCTGTTTTCGAAACCCTATTGGCACCGTCTACTTTCAGGCCAATTCCAATTGAAGCGGTCAAAATTCAACAGACGGCTTTGGCACATCGGGAAACAGGACCGCCGGACTGAACGTCTCCTTTTTCAAGATGCGCAATTTAGTATTCCTACGCAGCGAACGGCAGCTTCCCGCCCTTCGTGCCGATTATCATGAATGACGCGAAGGTGACGCGGGGTTTTGCAGCATGGTACATCAGATGCGTTCAGCTCGGTCGTCTAAGAAGATGAGTTCTTAACACTGAGGCGCGTTCGTTTTTTCCCAAGAACATCGCCTGTCACATTCATGTAGTGAATCACATGTATCACTTGTGGAAACGTTTCCAATTCGACTGCGCCAAGTCGGAAGGAGTACACGAATGGACCGGAGACAGAAAGTTACCATCAAGGATGTCGCCCGCAAGGCGGGGTGCGGGATAGCCACGGCCAGCCGGGTTCTGAACAAATCCGGCCCCGCCAGTGCAGAAGCGCGCGAACGCGTCGAGATGGCGGCGCGCGAGCTTGGATTTTCGTTCAGCGCCCTTGGACGGGCACTGCAAGGGGGTCGCAGCATGACCATCGGCTGCCTTGTGCCATCGCTCGCCAATCCGGTCTTTGCCGAAGCGGTCCAGGGCGTGCAGGAAACGTTGAAAGGCACCGGATACCAGCTACTGATCGCCAGTTCGAACTATGACGGCGAGGCCGACAACGAGGCCATCGCGACGCTTGCCGCCAAAGAGGTCGACGGGCTGATCGTGACGATGGTGGCACCCGAACGCAGTGCGGCGCTGAAGCAGGCGCGCCAGCGTGGTTTGCCGGTGTCCTTGATGTTTCATGACCCGATCGACGGCTTTCTCACCGCTCATGTCGACAACTTCGAGGCGGCGCGCGAAGTCGCGCGGCAGTTTGCGGACCGCGGCCATAGGCACACTGCCTTTCTGGCGCTTCGGTTTTCCACCTCGGACCGGTCGCGCAACCGCTATGCCGGGTTTCACGCCGAATGCCGTGCGCGCGACATGTTCGATCCGACGCTGATCGAACTGGACGAGGCCGACGCGAATACGCCCGAGCTTCTGGCGGCGATCCTTGCCGCACAGGAAGGGCTGACCGCGATCTTTGCGTCGAACGATTTTCTGGCCATCGCGGTACAAAAAGCCGCGCGCCTGATGGGCGAGAGCGTCCCGAGGGACCTGTCCGTCGTGGGCTTTGACGGTATCGAGATCGGGCGGCTGCTGGACGTGCCGCTGGCCACCATCGAAACCGCGCCGGACGCCATGGGCCGACAGGCAGCACAGACGCTTCTGGATATGATGCAGGGAAGACCAGGCGCGCAGCGCCCGCCCCTGCCCTTCGATTTTCGTGTGGGAGCGACGCTTGGCCGGCCCCGCACGGAAAGCCGTGACGACGACCAGGTTCGCCCCCGGCCGCCGTCTGTTCACTCGCTCAAGACCGATCTCAAACAAGGATGAACCCATGAAACATACTGTTCTTTCAGCGCTTTTTGCAACCGCGATCGCCGCTCCGGCCTTTGCCGAAGACGCCATCTGCTACAACTGCCCGCCGCAATGGGCTGACTGGGCCTCGATGCTCGAAGCCATCGACGAGCAGCTTGACGTGCAAATGCCCCACGACAACAAGAACTCGGGCCAGACCCTCAGCCAGCTTCTGGCCGAGCGCGCTGCCCCCGTGGCCGACGTCGCCTATTACGGCGTCACCACCGGCATCAAGGCGGGCAACGATGGCGTCGTCGAGCCCTACAAACCCGCAGGTTTCGAGGATATCCCCGATGGTCTGAAAGACCCCGAAGGCAAATGGTTCGCCATCCACTATGGCACGCTGGGCCTGTTCGTGAACGTCGACGCGCTTGGCGGCGCCGAGGTGCCGCAGTGTTTCGCTGACCTGACCAAGCCAGAGTACCGCGGCATGGTGGGCTATCTCGATCCCTCGTCCGCCTTTGTCGGCTATGCCGGTGCCGTGGCGGTGAACCTGGCCAATGGCGGCGATCTGGGCAACTTCGATCCCGCTATCGAATACTTCAACGCAGTTGCCGAGAACGATCCCATCGTGCCCAAGCAGACTTCGTTCGCGCGCGTGGTTTCGGGTGAAATCCCGATCCTCTTTGACTACGACTTCAACGCCTATCGCGGCAAATACGAAGAAGACGGCAATTTCGAGTTCGTGCTGCCCTGCGAAGGGTCGGTGCGCGTGCCTTATGTCATGAGCCTGGTGGCCGCCGCCCCGAACCCGGAAACCGGCAAGCGCGTGCTAGATTTCATCCTGTCGGATGAAGGCCAAGCGATCTGGACCAACGCCTATTTGCAGCCCGCACGCCCGATCGAACTGCCTGCGGACGTGGCCGACAAGTTCCTGCCCGCTTCGGATTACGAGCGTGCGGTTGCGGTGGACTACGCCGAGATGGAACGCGCACAGGCGGCATTTGGCGAGCGTTACCTGAACGAAGTCAAGTAATCCCTTCTGAGACCTTTCGAACCGGGCAGAGCGCAGATCTGCCCGGTCCCCCTTTTTTGGCATCGGAGCCGTCATGGGCCAACGACAATTTCTAATGCTTTGCCTGCTGCCGCTGGCAGTGTTCACGCTGGCCTTTCTGGCGATCCCGCTGGGACGGTTGATCCTTGCCTCGGGGGAGAGCGAGGCGGGTTGGGCGATCTACCTCAAGATCATCCAGACCCCGCGCTATGTCTCGACACTGGTGCAGACGGTCGTGGTGTCGCTGGCCGTCACGGCAGCGGCGCTGGCGATCTCGACCACGGGCGGCCTGTTTCTGGTGCGAAACCGCTTTGTCGGGCGCAACACGCTGCTGTCGATCCTGACCCTGCCGCTTGCCTTTCCGGGTGTGGTCGTCGGCTTCATGATCATCCTGCTTGGCGGGCGTCAGGGATTGGTGAACCAGCTTCTGCCCGGTCACTGGGTCTTTGCCTATTCGATCACCGGCCTGTTTCTGGGCTATCTCTATTTCTCGGTCCCGCGCGTGTTGCTGACCGTCATGGCCGCCGCCGAAAAGATCGACCCGGCGCTGGAGGAAGCCGCGCAGACGCTGGGCGCGCCGCCGCACCGCATCGTCATCGACGTGCTGTTGCCCGCGCTGTCACCTGCACTGATTGCGGCGGGGGCCATCGCCTTTGCCACCGCGATGGGGGCCTTTGGCACTGCGTTCACTCTTGCGACCGACATCGACGTGCTGCCGATGGTGATCTACACCGAATTCACCCTGTCGGCGAACATCGCCATGGCTTCGGCCCTGTCGGTGATCCTGGGGCTGGTCACCTGGGCCATGCTGCTGATCGCGCGCAGTTTCTCGGGCGGCACGGTCGCGGCGGGAGGGTGAGATGCTGAAATCCATCACGAAATCCATTCCGCGGATCGTCACGCTGCTGGCTTGCGCCTTTTTGCTGATCCCGATCATCCAGTCGGTGCTGGCGGGGCTGACCGTCAACTATTTTCGCGGCCTGTCTTCCGGGCTGACGCTCAAATGGGTGGCGCGCGTGCTGGAGCTTTATTCCGGCAGTATTCTGCTGTCGATCTGGATCGCGCTGGCCTGTCTGGTGGTCACCCTGATCCTCGGCGTACCTGCCGCCTATGCGCTGGCGCGCAATCCGGGCCGCGCGTCGCGGGTGCTGGAAGAGTTCATCTCGCTGCCGTTGGCCATCCCCGGTCTGGCGCTGGCGCTGGCGCTCTTGCAGCTTTACGGCACCTTGCAGGGGTTCCGGACCAGCTGGACCTTCATCCTTGTGGGGCACGTCCTCTACACCCTGCCCTTCATGGTGCGCTCGGTCCTGTCGGTGCTGGCCGCCATTGATCTCAAGGTGCTCGAGGAAGGGGCCGCCTCGCTCGGTGCGGGTCCTACGCGGCGCTTTTTTGACATCGTGGTACCCAACGCGCTCCCCGGAATCCTGGCCGGGGCGCTGACCGTCGTCACCCTGTCGATCGGCGAGTTCAACCTGACCTGGATGCTACACACACCCTATCTGAAAACCCTGCCCGTGGGACTGGCCGACAGCTATGCCTCCATGCGGCTCGAAGTGGCGTCGGCCTATACGCTGGTCTTCTTCGTCATGATCGTGCCCCTGCTGATGGCCATGCAATGGGCCAGCGCCCGTGCCCAAAGGATCATGCAATGACGCTGACACTTACCAATATTGCCAAGACATTTCCGGGCGGCGTCAAGGCGCTGCTGCCTACTGATCTGGAAATCGCGAAGGGCGAGATCGTCTCGCTGCTGGGGCCGTCGGGCTGCGGCAAGTCCACGCTGTTAAGGATGATCGCGGGCCTTGAAACGCCCGATGCGGGCGCGAAAATCGTCTTCGACGGCAAGGACGTAACCCGCCAATCGGTCGAGACCCGCAAGATCGGCATGGTGTTTCAATCCTACGCGCTTTTCCCGAACATGTCGGTGCGCGGCAACATCGGCTACGGGCTCAAGATGCAGAAACTGCCCAAGTCCGAGATCGAGGCGCGGGTGAACGAGGTCATCGCGCTTTGCCGTCTGGATGGTTACGCCGACCGCGCGATCACCGCATTGTCGGGCGGGCAGCGGCAACGCGTGGCGCTGGCCCGCGCAATGGCGCCACGTCCGCATGTGCTGCTGCTGGACGAGCCGCTTTCGGCGCTGGATGCCGCCCTGCGCGGCCAGTTGCGCGACGAACTGGCGCTGCTGTTGCGCCAGTTCGGCATCACCGCGATTTTCGTCACCCACGACCAGAACGAAGCGATGGCCATCGCCGACCGCGTCGCGGTGATGAGCCAAGGCGAAGTGGCCCAGATCGGCACGCCCGAGGCGCTTTACCGCAAGCCCGCAACCGGGTTCGTCGCGCGTTTTGTAGGCGACGCCATGCCACTGGAGGGACGGGTCGAGGGCGACCAGCTGCATCTGCCGGGCGGTATCCTGCCCCTACCGGGACCTGCCGCGAACAGCGAGGTTCTGGTCCGGGCCGAAGACATTCGCATCGACCCGCAGGGGCCCATCACGGCCCGCGTCGAGACGGTCACCTTTCTCGGCACGCATTACCGGATTGCGCTGTCCGGCGCGTCCGATACGCTGCTGATCGCGCGGCATTCGGGCCTGAGCGCGCCGCGGCAGGGCGAAACCGTGCGCCTGTCCGTAGCACCCGAGGCGCTGTTGATCCTGCCAAAGGGAGTAGCCGCCTGATGTCCGGTTTCATCCAGATCACCGACACCCATGTCGTCGCCCCCGGGACGCTTGTCTGCCGACGCTCGGACAGCGCGTCGGCCCTGCGCCAAGCGATCGAGACGATCAACGCGAAGCTGCCGCTGCTTGCGGGCATCGACTGCGCCATCGTCACGGGCGATCTTACAGATCATGGCACGCCTGAAGAGTATGCACATTTTGCGGCTCTCATGGAGGACCTGAACCTGCCCTGGCGCGCCATTCCAGGCAATCACGACCAGCGCGAGGCGATGCGGTCGGCCTTTGCCGATGCACCATGGATGCCAATCAGCGGGCCCATTCACTGGATGCGCGACTTCGGACCTTTTTCAGTGATCGCCCTCGACACATTGCTGGAGGGTGCCCATTACGGCGAACTCGGTCCCGAGGGGCTGGCCTTTCTCGACGCTTCCCTTGCGGCCATCGGCGATCAGCCTGCTATCGTGGCGACGCACCATCCGTGGATGCACAGCGGGATACCCGCGATGGATGCCGACAACCTGCGCGATGGTGCTGCCCTGATGAAGCGGCTTGAGGCCCACCCTGCCCCGTTGCGCATGATCTCGGGGCACGTCCACCGCGCGATGACGGGCCAGATCGGGCGGGTGACCTGTCAGATTGCGCCCGCGACCTGCCATGCTGTGCTGACCGATCACCAGCCGCAAACCGATCCGCAGCTGGTGTTAGAACCGGGCGGTTCCACGGTCTGCCGCTGGCTCGACGCCCCGGGACCTGGTCTGGTGTCCGACGTCATCCCAACCGGCGCGTTCCCAGGACCATTCCCCTTTCAGGACTGATCGGTCCAAATCTGGCAGGGCGCCTTAAATGCAGGGTCTCAAGGGTTTGGGAAGTCTGCTTATGGACCGGCCGACATCCCACTTTGCACATGATGCAAAAACGTGGTTCCAGCTCCCTGTTTCAAGGAAGGCGAACGGCTCAAAGCCGTCGTTAGCTGCAACGAGTGCGGTGGTCTGCTGGGCGGACAAAAGCTGCCGTTTGAGGATGCCAGACATACGACAGCATCCTTCCTTGAAGTGGGAGCGTCAGGTTTCAAGCTGCTTCTATTTCCGGAACCCGCACATTGGCGTTTCTGAGTTGCTGCGCCATGATTTCCGTAAATGGCAGGGTTGGATTTGCTTCAGCAAGCATGCCGACCTTCATCCAGAATTCAGCTTGCGCATTGATCGAGCGGCACATGACTGAACTGGACTTGCGAAGTTCTTCATGCATTTCCTCCCCAATCTTTACGATACCCATCGACGCGTCTCCCATGCTTAGTATAAATGAAGTGTATATGAATCGTATAATGTCGCGGCGGCTCAAGGTCAATCTGACTGCGGTTGCCACGAAGATAATTTCAGAGTGACTTATTATGGATAGTTATATAGACGTCTTCGCTGCACCTAAGGCGGAGCAGGCCCGTAGAACCGAGAGCATCAAACTTTATGGGCCTGACGCTTTCAAGGGTATGCGCCGCGCAGGCGACTTAACCGCGAGGTGCCTCGACGACATAGCCGATCTTATCTGCGCTGGCACAGCCTTATCGCACATCAATACATTCGTCCTCAACTTCGCTGCCAAGCACGGAGCCAAACCGGCGACGTTGGGCTATAAAGGCTATCCATATGCCTGCTGCACATCGGTCAACCATGTGGTATGCCACGGTTTCCCCAACGAGAAGAAGTTACGCGACGGCGATATCGTGAATGTTGACGTCACACTGATCCTGGACGGATGGCATGGCGATTCAAGTCGGATGTATGTGGTCGGAAAGTCGAAACGCAAGGCTGAGCGTCTTATCCAGATTGCCCATGAGGCCATGATGCAGGGGATCAGGGCTGTGCGTCCTGGGGCGCGATTAGGTGATATCGGCCATGCAATACAGACCTACGCATATTCCGAACGCTGCTCGGTAGTCCGCGAATTCTGCGGCCACGGCATAGGACAGGTCTTTCATGACTCCCCCGACATCCTGAACTTCGGCAAAGCTGGAACCGGTTTGGAACTGAGAGAGGGCATGATCTTTACCGTTGAGCCGATGATCAATCTGGGGCGCGGCGAGGTGAAAATGCTTGAAGACGATTGGACGGCCGTAACACGTGACAAATCCCTTTCGGCACAATTCGAGCATTCGATTGGCGTGACATCGGACGGTTTCGAGGTGTTCACACGCTCGCCCAGTGGTCTGCACGCGCCCGGGATCGAACTTCCAACCGTTTCTGAATAGCGGACCGTCGACGCTACCGCAGCATTCGGTAAAATGGGCTCGAAGCCGACATTCTCTGCAACCGCCCTGAATGACCGAACAGAAGCGCGCTTCTGGTGGCGTCCCTTCTCTATTGCCGCATCGGGTTGCCTTTGCAGTCAACGGATCTCATTCAGGCGCCTCCTGAGAAACAGGGCGTCGGCGTCCGTTGTAGCTCTTTCGATGGCTTGACCGTAAGCCTCTCGCGCAGCGTCGACGTTCCCGGATCTGGCAAGCAGGTCTGCCCGGGCGGCGTGCCAGGGCTGGTAGTCCGACAACGCCTCTTTGAAGTCTTCTATCAATGACAGCCCACGTGTCAGGTCACCGGCACGCGCGATCGCAACGGCCCCGTTCAAACCCACGACCGGTGTGGGCTCGAACCGCCACAGAGCTGCGTAGAGTACCGAGATCTGCGGCCAATCCGGTCCGGGATGCGACATGTGACAATCTGCAACGGCCGCCTTGATCTGGAACGGCCCCGGAGCGCGCCGGCGCACAGCTGTTTCCAGAACATGCCGACCTTCGGCTATCTTGTCAGCATCCCATAACCCGCGATCCTGTTCATCAGGAGGCAAGCTTGCTCCGTTGGGTGACACTCTCGCGAAACGACGCGCCCCAATCAGCAAGATCATTGCCAGCGCCCCTTCAATCTCTGGATCATCAGGGCGGAGTTGATTGATCAGACGCGCCAAAAACTCTGCCTCGTGGCACAGATCGCGCGTCTCATCGAGACGGTTGACGTAGCCCGTTGTGAAAATCAAGTAGACCGCAGTCAAAACGGTATTAAGGCGCTCCGCCCATTGATCGGGACCGGGGATGGCGAACGGAATACCGGTCGCCGCAATCTTGGCCTTGGCACGGGACAGGCGCTGACCCATAGTGGTGTCCGCGTCAAGGAACGCCCGTGCGATCTCGGCTGTTGTCAAGCCGCATACCGTTCGCAGTGTGAGGGCAACGCGCGACTTTGGCTCAAGCGCGGGGTGGCAACAGGCGAAGATCAGGCGCAGGCGTTCATCTGGGATGAAGTCTTTGTCAGGCATCAGGTCGTCGTTGGTCAGTAGGGCCAGTGCCTCTGTTACACGCGAATGGCGCGACGTCTTCCGCAACCTGTCTATCGCCTTCCGCTGCGCAACCTTCAACAACCAGCCTGCAGGCGAGGCAGGCGTACCGTTTCGCCCCCAATGGGTCAGGGCCGAAACGGCGGCCTCCTGCAGGACATCTTCGGCAAGGCTGATGTCGCGCAGGCTTGCCGAAAGAATGGCCACAAGCCTGCTCCGATCCGTCTGCATGGTGCGGTCAAGCAAGGCCGCCGCCGCCATGGCATGGGCCGGTCCGGGAATGGCCTGCGGCATCCGTTCAGCCCGCCGGGTTGTAGTCCATGAGGGGGCGGACTTCGATGGTGCCGAAATCGGCCGACGGGATCAACGCTGCATAGGTCAATGCGGCGTCGAGGTCGGGCGCCTCGATGACGTAATAGCCCCCGAGATATTCGCGCGTTTCGGCAAAGGGGCCATCCATCGTCTCCACCTTGCCGGCCTTTCGACGCAGTGAAGTGGCGGTTTGGACGCCCTGTAAAGCTTCACTAGCGATCAGAACGCCGTCCGATTTCATTCGTTCGTTGGCGGCGAAATACCCCGTCATGAACTGGTCAAATTCGGGCGTGCCAAACTTGGGCTGTTGTGCGGGATCATTGTAGATCAAAAGCATGTACTTCATAATGAACTCTCAGAATGCAAGGGCTTGAACGGCGATGCCGACCATGGCGATCAAGGCGGCGGTGATATTGGTTCCATTGCCGATATAGCGAAGCGGATGAGCGGCGTTGTCAATGGCGAGCCCGAAGGGGTGGGCGATGCGGCCCAGGATCAGCAATGCACCGGCGGCATGCAGCCACAGTGGCGCGACGCCCGCCCCTTCGGCCAGGATCATTAGGATAAGCACAAAGCTGCACCACTCGGCGCAGTTTCCATGCTGACGGATGCGTTGGAGCAGAAGCGCATTGCCGCCTTCGCCAGTTGATATGCCGGTTTTGCCACGGAGCGCTGACACGCGCATAAAGAGGACAAGGTAGATGACGGCAGCGGCCAACGCGTAGAGTGGGGTGATCGTGAAGACCATGGAAGGTCCTTTCTGTTAGGGTTTCGATACCCTTAGAACGCTCGGGCCGGGTGGATTTCGACGTGCGCTTCAAACTTTCTGATCAATCGCGGACAAAGCTCGGCGGTTTTCGACGGTGATCTCGATAAAAGGAGACGCTCAACGGATTTGCCTCGAAGGTCGGCTATGGGCTCGTAGCGGACCTTGGCTGCGTTGCAGCATCCTATGATATGTAGGTTCGGTCAACGTGGGGTTGTCGATGTGGGAGGGCATGGTGGATCGGAGGATCAGTCATGGAAACACCAAACTTACCTGCCATTCGCGCGCTACGCCCCGCTTGGAACAAGGGCCGCATAGTCGGTCAAAAACGCCCATTGAAGCCAAAGCACGTGTGGGCAATCAGGGTTAGGCTTGAGCTTGCCGAGAAACACCGCGATCTCGCGCTGTTCAATCTGGCCATCGACAGCAAATTGCGCGGCTGCGACTTGGTCAAAATGAAAGTGGTCGATGTCATGGCATCCGGTCAGATCAAAGAGAGGGCGTCAGTGTTACAAAGTAAAACCCATAAACCGGTGCGCTTCGAGATCTCCGAAGGGACCAGAGCTTCGCTCACGAAGTGGATGGAAGATCCGCTGATGGTCGGGTCCGAGTATCTCTGGCCTGGCCGCTTCCACGAGCGTTTGCACATCTCAACCCGCCAGTATGCTCGGATCGTTCGGGACTGGGTTTCCTCGATTGGCTTGGAAGTGACGGCATATGGAACCCATTCAATGCGACGCACGAAAGTTACCCAAATATACAAGAAGACTGGAAACTTGCGGGCGGTTCAGCTGCTGTTGGGTCATACCAAGATGGACAGCACGGTGCGCTATCTCGGCGTAGAGTTGGAAGATGCCCTCGCTATCGCTGAAGCCATTGAAATCTAAACAATTGGGCCGTCTTCACGGACGGCCCTTACCAGCCGTTCGCATGGCATCGCGCCGCTGCAGTGCAGCGTCTAAGAAGCGGACATCCAAAAACATGCCGATATAAGACTGACTGAAAATAACTCTTTGCGGCCAGGCTTTGCTCGTCATCGTTATGCATACTGAAAGCACGTGGGAATAACTCAGCCTTCGCTAATGGTCGCCAACCAATCCAGAAAAACACCCAACCTTCGCAACCCCGAGACGCGGGTAAGGTAGAGGGCTGAGATATCCAACGGGGCGGCGTCAAGCTGGCCCGGAAACAGCTCAACCAATCGGCCCGCATCGATGTCATCTGCGATCATGAAATCGGAAAAACGCGCGATGCCCAGACCGCCTGATACCATCTGGCGCACGGCCTCTCCATTGCCTGCGGTCACCGCGGGTGGCACCGTCACGGGGGTGGACAGACCAGTAAAGCGCAGCGTGTTGATGTGATCTGGTGCCGCGAAGCGCACTTGCTCGAGCATTGCGAGGTCGGCTGGTATTTTTGGCCAGCCTTTGCGATCAAGGTATTCCGGCGCGGCCACTAATTTCCAAGCCGTGCGCCCCAAGGGGCGGTGCAACATGTCGCTATCAGGCAACTGGCCCAGCCGAATGGCAACGTCCGCGTGACTGCCGATAAGGTCCACCAGCGCATCTGTCATGTCGATCGAAAGCTGGATGCCGGGGTATTCCGCACGAAACTCGGCCAGCCGCGGGGCGAGAACATGCAGGACGTAAGGCACAGGCGCATTCACACGCAATGGTCCGGCGGGGGCCTGTCCACTTGTTGCGATCTCTTGCAGGGTTTCGCTGCGATCTAAAATCTCGCGCGCCTCGGCCAGAACGGCAGCGCCTTCGGGGGTGATCTCGATGGACCGCGTAGTCCGGCGCAGGAGTGTGACCTTCAGTTGCTCTTCCAGCCGCGTCACTGACCTGCTGAGCGTTGAGGCCGACACCCCTCTGCGCCGCGCGGATTCAGCAAAGCCCCCATCATCGACGATCCCGACAAAGGCAGCCAAATCCCCCATGCGCAGCAATTCGTGCAGCTTCTGCAATGATCTATTCCAAACTTGCCTGTTCTCGCAACAAATAGCGACTGGCATATGTGGCGTCGACATCAAACTTATTGGAGAAAACCGATGCCCCTTGCCCTTTGGGCGCTGACTATCAGCGCTTTCGCCGTCGGAACGACCGAGTTCGTTATCGTCGGCTTGCTTCCCACCATCGCCGCCGATCTTGGCGTTTCTATCCCCTCCGCTGGCCTGTTGGTCAGCCTCTATGCGCTTGGCGTGACCATCGGCGCGCCAGTGCTGACCGCCATGGCAGACCGAGTGCCGCGCAAGACGTTGTTGCTGCTCTTGCTGGCGTTGTTCACGCTCGGCAATGCTTATGCCGCCTTTGCGCCGGATTACGGCAGCCTCGTCGCTGCGCGCTTTATCACCGGTCTTGCCCACGGTGTTTTCTTTGCCATCGCCTCGACGATCGCCACCGATCTGGTGGAGCCTGAAAAGGAAAGCTCGGCCATCGCACTGGTGTTCCTTGGCCTGACCGTCGCCCTTGTGACGGGTGTGCCCCTGGGGACGTTTATCGGCCAGAACTTCGGCTGGCAGTCGACTTTCCTTGGCGTTGTCGCGCTTGGCGTGATTGGGTTCATCGCTTCTGCCATCCTGGTGCCGGCCAATCTGACCAAGACGGCCTCGGCAGGGATCAAGGCGCAATTGCAGGTGCTGACTTCGCCGCGCCTTCTGCTGGTCTATCTGATCACGGCTGTCGGCTATGGCGGCAACTTCATCGCCTTTACCTTCCTCGCGCCCATGCTGAACGAAGTCACGGGTCTGTCTGCCGGCGCGGTTAGCCTTGTGCTGCTGCTCTATGGTGCATCTGTCGCCGTAGGGAACATCGCCGGCGGTAAACTGGCTGACCGTATTGGTGCAGTGCCGTCCCTGACGGTGATCTTTGCTGGCCTTGCGATATCACTGATCGCACTTGGTGCCTTCCTTACACACCCAATTGCAGCCATCGCGGTTGCGGCCTTCTGGGGCGGCTTTGCCTTCGCCAACGTGCCGCCGCTGCAGTCTTACGTCGTGCAAATCGCACGCGAAGTCTCGCCCGGTGCGGTGGATGTGGCGTCCGGCCTAAACATCGGTGCGTTCAACCTCGGCATCGCCGGGGGTGCATGGGCTGGTGGACTTGTGGTGGAAGGCATCGGCCTTGCCGCGGCCCCCTATATCGCCGCTGGTGTGGTGGTTGTCGGGATCGTTTTGGTGCGCCTGTCCGGCCGCCTACACAAAACATCGTCCCAAGCAGTTGCTGCTGAATAACCTAACTTGCCTCGCTGCATCCTTAGTACGGCGGGGCAAATCGTTGAACTGGAGGTTCATAGCATGTCTGCCCTCAATCTGATTTACAAAGACCGCATGACTTTTGGCATTGAATTGCCGCTGGACCGCGACTGGTCTGAAGCCGGGCAACGCCGTGCCCGTATCGAGGGGCGCCCCTTTGGCGTGCCAGACATCTCAAACCCTGCCACGGGAGTAGAGCTGGCCGAAAGCCTTGGTTTCGATGCGATCTGGCTGCGGGACGTGCCGGTTCACGATCCCAGCTTCGGGGATGCGGGACAGGTCTTCGATCCGTTCCCCTATCTTGGCTTTCTTGCAGGCCACACGCGGCGCATTGCACTTGGCACTGCGGGTATCGTCCTGCCGCTGCGGGATCCGATCATCCTGGCCAAGATGACGGCCAGCCTGCACCATCTGTCGGGCGGGCGGTTTATCCTTGGCATTGCGTCCGGGGACCGTCCGGTGGAATACCCTCTGATGGGGCTCGACTATGAGGACCGCGGAGCCACCCTGCGCGATCGCGTCGACCAGATGCGCACCCTCTGGTCAGGTGACGCGCTGCAAGGACCACAAGGCCCCGTCACCGTGCGCCCCTATGTTCCAGAAGGTATCCCGATGGTCATGGCCGGGATGGGCCAGCAAAGCCTGCAATGGATCGCCCGCACATTGGACGGCTGGTTCACCTATCCGGGCCCTCCCGATCAGGCCGAGCGCCGCCTGTCGATGTGGCGTCAGGCGCGCACTGATGCTGGCCTACGCCCCGCGCCAGTCCTGACCGCCATGCACTTGGATCTTGACCCTGATCCCGATGCGCCCTTCCGGCCGATCCAGTTCGGGGGCCGTATGGGTCGCAATGCTCTAACCACTCACGTTCGTTCCCTGCACGCTGCAGGGGTCGCCCACATCGCCTTTAACCTGCGCCAGTCACAGCGCGAAATCGAAGACGTTCTGGCCGAGTTGGCCGAGCACGTCATCCCTGAGTTCACCGAGCAAAATAATAAGGAAACAACACTATGAGTATCACCCTTAACGGCCCCGCCCAAATTCCGTCCTTGGGGTTCGGCACCTTTCAACTTGAGCAAGATACCGTGGCCGACATGGTGGCCGCGGCTCTTTCCGAAGGGTTCCGCCATATTGATACGGCGCAGGCCTATGAAAACGAAGAACAAGTCGGCGAAGGTTTGCGCCGCGCCGATGTCCGCCGCGATGAAGTGTTCCTCACCACCAAAATCCTGCCCGAGCATTTCTCGCCAGAAGCCTTCACCGCTGCCGCCGATGCGTCGTTGAATCGACTGGGGGCGGACTATGTAGACTTGCTGCTCCTGCACTGGCCCTCAAAGGAAGTCCCGATTGCCGACACCATAGGCGCATTGAATGCTCTGATTTCTGCGGGGAAAGTCCGCCATGGGGGCGTGTCGAATTTTACCATGGACATGGTCGATCAAGCACAGGCTGCGTTGAACACGCCATTGGCCGCCAACCAGATCGAGCTGCATCCGCTGATCGACCAAACACGGACGATCGCTCACCTCGCCAGCAAGGGCATTCCCGTTGAGGCTTACTCGCCACTGGCGCAAGGGAAGGTCATGGAGAACGCCACGTTGCGCGAGATTGCCGCCGTGCATAATGCAAGCCCGGCCCAGATTGCATTGGCCTGGGTCCTGACGCGCCCGATGAGCATCGCGTTGCCCAGGACCGGTAACAAGAACCGGCTTGCCGACAACCTTGGTGCAGCGGATATCATGTTGAGCGCAGAAGAGATCGCCAGCATTGATGCTCTTGGTTCAGCCGAAGGTCGCTTGGTCAGCCCGGAAACGCTCGCTCCAGCTTGGGATTGATTAGTCACTGGTCCTGCAGAAACCCTGCAGGACCTATACCCGTCGACTTCAGCTTTCGGCCCAAAGCGGACGCTCGGTTCGGTTCCGAAATACTGCAGCTGCGGCGAACCAAGCCGCCATTCATAACAATAGCAAATCTTGTGTCGTCTTCCTTGGGATCTGTAATTTAGCCTGTGACCTCTCAACTGGAGCTTTCGCAAGTGCAATGGATAATCGCCAAAGACTTTGTGTAGAATATTAAGTTCTTCTCAACACCCTTAAGTCACCCGCTCGCGGCCCCCCTTTCGAACCAAGGCCTGTGCGGACCTATAACGGCCAATCTTGGCTTGTCATTTCGGTTCGTTTCCTTTCGGCCCCCGCGGGCTAAGTCATCATGAAGGCGTAGCTTAAGGTCACGGCAGCCCATTATGCTTTCAGCGCGAGAAAAGAGAGACACGGATGACAGTTCGCAAATCCCCTCAAGAACCCTCAAAACGAGAGACTATCGCCGAGCGGACCAGTGCTGCCGCAACCGAAATCATCGGCAAAGAAACCAGCCAACGATTGCAAAAGACTGCTCGGCTGCGTGCAGCCCGGTTGTCGCAAGAGCAGGCTGGGCTTTCCAGGATTTCAAAGACAACCTGACGATACCCGCGCCACCTAATTCCAACAGTTTAGTCTGGAAGTCAGGTGGCGATACATCCTACTGGTCGCCACCATGGTAAGAAAAACTTTGCCGTCCCGGACTTTAGTCCCCTGCTGCGCTCCAAAGACGCCCGCTAATCTGGCTGACTTTGGGTTGACGACGCGCTAAGGTTCAACATCGGCTCGAGCCTAACTTAAATCAGTAGAGGTAGCACTTGTTAGAACAACATGACTTCCGGGCCGACATCGACGCTGTCGGTCGCAGCAACGCAATTCTTACCCTTTTAGAAACCGTCGCGTTGGCCACCGGGATGGGATTTGCAGCAGTCGCACGAGTTACTGAATCTCGGTGGGTAACTTGTCGTGCTATCGATCACATTTCATTCGGACTGATGCCCGGGGACGAGTTGGATGTCGAAAGCACCCTTTGCCACGAAGTGCGGGAATACAATCAAGAGATCGTTATCGACGATGTCCATGACGATGAAACCTATGTCGACCACCACTGTCCTGCTCGCTATGGATTTCGTGGCTATATCTCTGTCCCAATCTATCTTCAGGACGGATTCTTCTTCGGCACTCTATGTGCCATCGATCCGCAGCCTCGTAAGCTGAAGAATGACCGCGTACTGTCGATGTTCAGACTTTTTGCGCAGATTATCGGCGAGATTCTGGATGCCGACGAGGAACTGACCGCCAGCCGAGAGGCCGTGGCACACGAACAAGAGCTGGCCCGTATACAAGAGCGTTTTATTGCCATCCTGGCCCATGATTTGCGCAATCCCGTCAACGCGCTCAAAGCTGGCCTCCGTCTAATAGCGCGGCGTAATATCGATGATAAGACGATTGAGCTGGTCGACCTGATGCGTGGCTCAGCCAATCGGATGGAGCGTCTGATTGAAAACCTTCTCGATCAGGCCCGCCGTCGCCAAGGCGAGGGCATCGTTATTGAGAAAACCTTGAGCTCAACCCTGAAGCCAGCGCTGCACCAGATTGTGGCAGAACTTCAAGCAGCGGCACCGGACCAGAAGATCGAAACCAACATTGATCTCCTTGAACCAATCGCTTGTGACGTGCCTCGTATATCTCAAATGTTTTCGAACCTTCTGGCGAATGCAGTGACCCACGGGGCTTCGGGTGCGCCCATCCAAGTGGAGTCCACCGCGACAGCAGAGCTCTTTTCGCTCTCGGTCACCAATTCGGGAAAGAAGATTTCCGATGACATGTTGCCCAGTCTCTTCCTACCATTCGAGCGCCGCAAAGACCGCCCGAGCCGAGAAGGGTTGGGGCTGGGACTTTTTATCGCCTCCGAAATCGCGAAAGGGCACGGTGGCACCCTGGACGTGTCATCAGAAGACAACCGCACTGTCTTTACCTTCCAGATGCCCATCCGGGAAGCGACAACAACTTAAGGATCTGGAGTGTTGGTTGGGGCTGATCATCGACACGCCACGGATGCTCGAAGCGTCAGTTTTCAAGGGACAACTCAATTCAAGCTTCCATCAACAGTCTCGGCAGCCTGCCGAAACGCTCCCCGCCCATACCGGACCTTAACCGGGGTCTCAGTCAAGGTCCGGTCCCGATACGCAACATTCTCATTTTGTTTATCAAGGTCGTTAGGGGTAGATCGTCACAGGCCCTCGGTTCCCCGTCAACTTGTGGGTAGATATGCAGCGATCTCTCGGCCCCTGCCCGCCGCGTAGTCCTGCACCACTTGGGTCCAGTTGATCCTCGCAGCTTGGGCCCAGTCTACCCCGGCATATTGGTCTGGCATGGCGCTGGCGACAGCGCCTCGTGTAGTGGATGGGCCATAATCCACGATCCGCTGCCCCTCCGCAAAAGCGTCAAGATGTTGGTCCCATCTCTCCCCTTTCAGGGTCAGCCCCAAGCTCCGGGTCAGCGGGTTGTATTCCGCGGTGAACAAAGTGCCAAACCCCTCCGCGTAGCGGTCCTGCAAGAGCGGCGGGCGAAGGAACTCGCGGTTGAGCCTGCGCGGTGCAACGCACAGCCGGTCCAGATGGGCGCGGCGTTCAAGGCTGCGGGTAAAGCCCGGCCGGTCAGCTTGGGTCGGCGCGGATTGATGGTTGGTGGCAATGGCCTTTGGCAACAGTCGAATGCCCCCGCCGGGAGACAGTTCGACGCTTGCCGTGCGCCCCGAAGCATCCGCGAGCACAAGATTATACGCCATATGCGAGGGCACGCGCTGCAAGACCTCCAGCGCCTCTGGCACGCTGTCGCAGGTTTCCAAGATGTAGCGCAGAATCGTAGTCACGCCAAAGCCCACTCCGGTTTCAGACCGTCCGCCATAGGCCAGCGCCACGGTGAGCCCCGCGTCGTTGATCCCGTCAGACAGACCCCAGAGAAACTCAACCATCCCCATCACTGCGCGGCCAGACCATTCCGTCTGCAACAGCAGCCCCTCGTTCAGCTCTGGCGACAGGTCATAGTTGCGCAGCAACCGGACGTCATCGGCATCGGAGGTGGCCGCGAGCGAACAGCCGCCCAAATAGGTCGGCGGGCACCAAGTGGACAGGAACCGCGCGGCACGGTCCGAACCACCGGCAATCAAGACCAGGCGATCGTAGATCGGGACCAGTTCTGGCATATGGCTTTCCATGGCCGCCCGGCAATCTTCCCTGGACGGGCCGTGGTCGCCTCCGCGGGCTGTGAACCATGCCTCATAGGCAGGCCAAGACCGCTGCCAGCGCGCCGCCCATTTGGGGCCAGGGGTGGCCTCGGCAACGGCGTCAAAAGTCAGTGTCATCTGGGTCATATCATGCGCCCTTTATGGGTTGCTGAAAGAAAAAGCGGATCATTTCCGCGCTGGCGTCCGGGCCTTGGGGGTCCGTGTAAGACCCCTCGGCCTGACCGCCGGACCATGCGTGGCCAAGCCCGGTGACCGTCCAATACTCAACCGTTGAGGTGCCCGTTTCGGCCGCAGCGCGCAGGATGGAACAGGACCGCCCGCCATGGGTGCCCTGCGTGACAGTCTCAAGCGTCTGACCCGGCCCGATGTCTTGAACCTGCCGCACCACCGCCTCGCCATTTGATGGATGCACGGTCGCATCCGAGGTGCCATGAAAGACAATTGTCGGAATATGTGATGTCTTCTGCACAGGCGCCGCCCTCGGCCCTGCCATAGCCGTAAAGGCAGAGGCTACGTCCTTTGCCGACCCATAGGCCAGACCCGAATGTACCCCGACGGCGGCAAAGACGTCTGGGTAGGTCTCTCCCAAGATCACGGCCATCGCCGCCCCCGCCGACAGCCCCGCGACAAAGGTGCGATCCGGCGCGATGCCGTAGGCTGCACAGACGTGGCGGGCGATCCCCGCAAGGATCGCAGGCTCACCCGCGTCGCGGCGTTGATCCCCCCGGCTGAACCAGTTCCAGCAGGACTGCGTGTTGTTGCGCCGCGACTGGGCCGGGTAGACCACGATAAAGCGGTGTTTTCGGCCAGTTGGTTCATGCCGGTGCCCGCGGCAAAGTCCTCGGGCGTTTGTGTGCAGCCGTGCAGCATGACCACGACGCCACTTGCGCCCTCGGTCGCGGATGCTGGGATATAGCTGCGGAAACTTCGACTGCCTGCCGCGCAGGTGAATGTATCGCTGAGAAAGCTGGCGCCTGCGGGGATTTCGGGTGTCGAGGCCGCGGGTGATGGGGTGGCGGCCCCCAACTTTGCAAAGAGATCGCTGATCGAGGCCATGGCAGGCAGGTCTGCTGCATCCATGGGCCCGGCCTGCGCGGCAAGCCCATGCTGTGCCAAGGTGCGCTGCACCAGATCATTGGCGGCGATCAGGCGTGCGTCAGGGGTCGCCCGGCGCTTGGCACCGGCGTTAAAGAGTTTCATCTTATTTGTCCTTATCAGGGGGAGCGCATCTTACTTGATGCGGTCGGCAAGTGCCTTTTTGATATCTGCGCTGGCCTGTAGGGCGCCCAACACGGTGATGGACCCGATGGTGTCGCGTGCCAGTTCCGGTGTCACATCTGAAGCAATCCGCGCCAGCCCGACCACTTTGACGTGCAGCACCTCTCCGGCCGCTTTCAGCGCTTCCAGATCAGCCACCGTATAATCGTGCAGACCCAATTCCATCGTGTGGCGCTCAAGCGATTTGCTCACCACCTCCACATGGCTCTCAAGCTGGTTGCGGATCGCTGTGCGGATCAGGTCGCTCCGGTTCGAATAGAAACCTTCCTGCACCAGCAGGTCGATCCGTCCCAAATCCACATAGCCAAGGTTGATCGTGATCTTCTCGCTGTCTGGGGTCTTCTCACGCAGTTGCCGAATATTGCTCATTGCTCAATCTCCATCCGTATGGATGGTATATGGATGCTAAATCGTCAAGTTGCAAGATCGGACGACAGTTAAGTTCGCTTGGTCGCGCACCACTTGGTGCGCCGGGACAACGGTAGCTTCTGCAAGGGCTCCGAAGTGAGGCCCAGCATCACTACCGTAAGCGTAGATATCGCCATCGTCACGTATAGCTGCTGCAAAGTGGTTCACCGTTCCCCGAGCCGCAGACTGTCACTATCCATCCTGTGCGCTCGTGCTCTTTACCGACATAATGGAGGAGCGGTGGCGCAGGAGTTGCGCCGCCGCGTCATGCAGGCGTTTCAGCTTCCCGCAGCTTCCATCCAGGAATGGTGACGTCGTTCGTCGGCCAGACCCTTCTCGATCACGGGGCGCAGCTCGGCATTGGTGACGGCATTGTCGAGAGCCTGCTGGTAGGCGGCGACGGTATCGTCCTCATTTGTCTTCATCGCCTTGAGAATTGCACCGTTCCCGGCGATATCCGCCAGCGCCACCTTTCCGGCTTTCAGCCACTGCTTCATGTCGCCCTCCATGGGCTTCTCGACACCCAAGCTGTCGGCAATGCGGCTACGGTCTTGGGCGTGGGCCTCATGGTCGCGGCAGAAGCTTTCGATCTGCTCGCGATAGTCCGCGTTGTCGAGTCACTCAATGGTCGTGTCATAGGCCGCGATGGCGTCGTGCTCCAGAATGAGCAGGTTCCTGACGAGGTCGGCAGCGTTGCCTTCGGTTCCAACGGTTGTCGGCATGGTCGGTCTCCTTTTCCGAATATTTCTGCTGTTCGATCTGGTCGCCCGAATGTGGCCGGGATTTGCCCCCCTTTTGGTCAACGACAAGAAAACGCCCATCCATAATCAGTGTTCCATTCACCTGAGCTGTTCATCGGTGGAGGATTAGAGAGGCTCTGGAAACTTCGATAAGCGGACATCTATTCCCCGCGCAGCGAAGGTCCGATCTCCACCGTTCGTGTTGGCCACTACTTTGAGCTCCGATCGGGACGGGTGCGCGCCTTTCTCGGAGTATTCCCGTGCTCTATTTGCCGCATTTATATTGGAAGTTAATCGATCGGTCACTCGGTCGAAATGCGCGATATCAAATCGAAAGCACAGTTACGCACGGAGCCTTTGAACACTATCTGGTTGTGAAAGAGCGAAAGAGCTGTCAGCCGATTGGCAAAGGGAGCCACATATGACTGGAAAACTCACGCGCACAACCGACGGCAATCGGGTTTCAGAGCTTCTGGGGCTACCTGAGGAAGTCGACAATCAGGATACGCTAAGAGCCCGGGTCCAAGAGGGCCTTCCCGCCGCCTCGGTAGAGAACATCTGGGAAATTATGCACTCGCAACCGGCCCAGAAGATCGTATCAGAACGAGCCTACCGCAGGGCGAAAGCCGAAAAGCTACCTTTGAGTCCTGTCAAAAGCCAAGTCCTTTATAATTTTGCGCGAGCCTATGTGGTCGCTGACAGAATTTACCAAGGCAATGGTGCTCTCATTATGCGCTTTCTGGAAAAGCCCAACTCAGAGCTTGGTGGCGCCGCTCCGATGGCATTGGCAATCTCAAGCCCTGCAGGCGCGGATGCGGTAATAGAACTTCTGGACGGACCAATGATAAGCTACTGGCAGAGGCAAGCGGCTAATTCTGAGGACGCGCAGTAGCACCGCCCCCCTTACTTACCTCTGTGTTGAGGCTGCGAGCCTGAGCCCAATAACGCCAAATTATCACATGGATCTTGGTGTCAATATTATTGGTCATGCGGGCACAAGCATTGGCCGGCTGAAGCCTCGTACGGACATCTACAGCTTCAGGACTTTGGTTGTTTTTTGGACGTCTTTTGGCGCGGATACTTCGTGATCTCTGCGCCTTCTGCTTGATCACGCTTGAGACGGGCAGCACGCAGAAGCTCGGTTTTCTTTGTGCGGTCACTGTTCACTTTGTCTACGATTTCAGTCGCCGCCGCAGTTGTCTGGTCGGCACGCGTCTCCCATTTGGAACGGTCAAGAGAAGTCTTTGTGGTTTTCATTTGATGTCGCCTATTGGAAAGAAGAGTAACCGCATCTGTTCGGGCTGACTAACCCATAGAGAGCCATTTGGTGCTTGAGTGCCAAAAGGAAATAGATGTACTGCCGCGTCTGTCGCAAATGGTCGTTAAACATCCAAACACCCGGGCTCGCAGCAAGCGGGTAGCCCGTCGCTTCACCCACTGTTTTACGCAGGAAGGATGGGTAGAAGGGGGTGGGATGCAAATTTCGCGTAGGTAGAAAATTGTTCTTCGGCCGAAACGTTGTGCCCGGCGACGCCCCCGAAACGCAAGTAGCTCGAAATTTAAATCCGCGCAAATTGGCCTCAACAGTCGGTATATTCAATAATCACAGGGGGACCACAGTTCCTCCCCGACCACGGCTGGGCTCGCCGATGCCGCGTCTCCACAGGTAAAATACCAATCAGCGCCGCAACGGATCGAGGCAATTCATCTGGCGACCTACTGTTCTCGCAGCAAGTCGAAGATCACCCCGCGATCCGACAACACCAACAGCAGTGCCAGATCTCCGGGTTGCAGTTCGTCGAGGATCTGCTTGGCACCCTGCGGCGGAGAACCGGCGCTAAGGATCTGCTCAGGGGGAAATTCGGCCGCGCTCAAGTATTCTTTGAGGACCGCAGAGGTATCGCCAAGACGACGACCGCGCAAATAGTCTTCAATCTCGGCGATAACGATCACGTCAGGCCCGAACTGTAGAGCCGCTTGGGCCACGTCCGCGATATCTTGATCGCTGTGGTTTCCGGGCTGGCTCAGCATGATGAAACGGCGCTTAGACGGGATCGCTGATAGGGCATCGCAGACGGCTGAGATCGAATGAGCATTATGCGCAAAATCGACGAAGACCCGCGCGCCTTTGTGATGGAATTCATTGAACCGGCCCGGGTTATCTCTGTAGTCGGAGGCAAATCCTTTGAGCCCGGTCCGGATCGCGGCTTCTGAGATTCCAATCGCGGTGCAGACGCAAACCGCAGCCAAAACATTGCGCACGTTATGCGTTGCGGCCCCTTGAAGGGTGATGGGCATCTCTGAAAGGGGGATCAAGAAGGTCTTTCCGCGCCCGGCAGAAAACACCAGATACCCATTTTCGACAGAACAGCAGGGCATGCCGCAGTCTCGCGCTTGGACGATTTGCGGCGTCGTCGCATCAATAGAGAACCACCAGATCGGCTGCGTTGTTTCCGCTGCGGCCGCGACGACCTGTGAGTCATCGGCGTTCAGCACCACGACGCCATCTGCCGATAAAGCGCGGGTGACGGCAAATTTGGTTGCAGCTAAATCCGCCAATGTCATGACACCATATTCGCCCAGATGATCCCTGGCGACGTTTGTCACCAAGGCCACACGGGCACGACGGGTCGGCAAGCCGCGCCGCAGGATGCCGCCGCGCGCAACCTCAAGGCAGGCGACTTCGAGCCGCGGATCGCACAGGGCCATCCGCGCGCCCCCCGGCCCCGAATAATCTCCGTGATCGAGAATATCGTCGCCGACCTGGACCAAGTCCGTCGATGTCAGCCCGACAACCTTGCCAGCCGCCGTGGCTATTGCTGCGCAAAGACGGGTCGTCGTGGTTTTGCCGTTGGTGCCAGTTATCAAGGCTATGGGCGCATCGTGAATAGCCGACCAGTCTATCTGATTTGGGGCTGGCAATCGGTCGATGGGCCAAATCTGTGCGCCCACCCCATGCCCGATTGACACCTCTTCATCGTCACAAAGAAAATCGACATCATGGGCCGCGGCTGCCAACATCAAGGCAATCAGCGGCGAATTTGCTTCCTGCTCCATCAACCGCAGCAAATCTCTGATCATATCCTGAAATGGCAGGCTTGCGGTATGGGACAGATCCGCCGCGCAATAGTGCCATGCCGTCTTGGCCAAAAAGGTGGCTGAGTGCAGCTGATCTATCGGGGCTGAAAGTGCGAGGCTGACACCCCCCTGAAAAACGCGGCAGATCAGCTTTTGATCGGCCCAGCCGACCGCATTCAAAACCCCTCGCGCGTGTTGCGCCCACAGTCGGCCAATAGCGTTAGGATCACTATCTTCGACCGAGACATCCATCACCGCGCCGGGGGCCTCCCACAACAGGCCCGGCCCGGTTAAACGGCGCGGCGGCGCGACATGAATCCCGTCGACGGTGGCCCAGCGGATATCAAGGGCAGCCTCCAGTTGCTCGATGCGGTTGATATGGCGGTCTGGATTAGTCCCCATCTTCAACGCGTTCCCGGGCCAATCGGACGCCACGCCCATCGCGCACGATTGGTAGATCGTGGTCCATAAATTCTTCGAACATTGCGCCACTTGGCGCGCCCTCCGCATGCGCTGTGCCATTCTCTTGGTCTTCGGCGGCATTGAAATAGATGATCTGTTTCCAGCACCGCGCGCTGTTGTCACCAAAGATCACCATAAGGTCCTCGGGCTGTGCCATCTCGAGGCTGGCAGCCACGGCCGCTTCCTCATTCGGGATCACCGAGATCTGATGTTCCGCGATGCCGAGCTTTAGGAACTCTGCCTTGAACATCTGCGGAATCTCATCCTCGCCGCGGTGGCGGCGATCATCGTCGGCCTTGCAAATATAATGGTCGAATTTTCCAGCCAGAACCTGTGCGGCTTCGACCACATCCAAATCGCGGCGGTCGCCCGGCACCGAGAGCACGACGATCCGCCGCCCCTTAATCTCCAGCCGCTCGGCAAGTCCCGCCATCGCGCCCAATGCAGCGGGATTATGACCATAGTCCAGGATCACCTTGAACGGATGTTCATCAAAGACGTTCATCCGCCCCGGTGCTTGGAAATAGCTGGTGTCGAAGGTGCGCAATTCGTGTCGGATATTATCCAAATCGACACCAAAACTATAGGCCATAGCTGCTGCAAACATGGCGTTCTGCACGTTGTGTACGGCTTTGCCTTCGAGCGTGGCCGGGATCAAATGGGACCACAGAACCGGCATGTGCAAACCATTGTCGTAGATCGTCAACATGTCGCCACTCATGCCTTTTTCAAGAACAATCGCCTGACCACCAGCCTTAATATGCGCCTTTACCAGACTGTGGCCAGGGTTGGTGGTCACATAGAAGATCGAACGGACATCTGCATAGTCAGCCATCTTCAAGCAGTTAATGTCGTCGGCGTTCAGCACAGCTGTTTGTGTCGCACTTTCGATAACAACACGTTTGACGGCTGCCAGTTGCTCGACCGTTTCGATACCGCCCAGCCCCAGATGGTCGCCGGTCACGTTCAAACAGGCCGCAACATCGGAGCGTTGAAACCCGAGGCCACTGCGAACCAGCCCGCCGCGGGCCGTTTCCATCACCGCAAAATCGACCTTGGGATCGCGCAGGACCATCTGGGCAGATTTCGGCCCGGTCATGTCGCCTTTGACGCTGAGCTTGCCATCCACATAGACGCCGTCGGTCGAAGTCATGCCCACGATCTTGCCGCTGGCCTTCATAATATGGCCCAACATACGCGAGGTGGTTGTCTTGCCGTTGGTGCCGGTGATGGCCGCTATTGGAATGCGGCATTCCTGTCCGAGCGGGAACAGCATGTCGATGACCGCGCCGGCCACATCGCGCGGCTTTCCTTCGGACGGGGCGACGTGCATGCGAAAACCCGGGGCCGCGTTCACTTCGACAATCGCGCCCCCGATCTCCTTATAGGACCGGGTAATGTCCTCAATGAGGAAATCGACACCCCCGACGTCTAACCCGACAGCCTTGATCGCGCGTTCGGCCATGTCGCGGTTGTCTGGATGAACGACATCGGTCAGATCAATTGCTGTCCCGCCGGTCGAAAGGTTTGCGGTGGCGCGCAGATAGAACAGCTCGCCTGCAGGCAGCACCGTCTCGATGCGATAACCGGCATCGGCGATCAGACGTTTGGCCTGAGGGTCGATCTCAAGCATTGTCAGCACCTTCTGGTGGCCGATGCCGCGGCGCGGGTCTTGATTGACCGTTTTGACCAATTCGCTGATTGTATGGATCCCGTCACCCACCACATGACCGGGCACCCGTTTGGCCACCGCCACCAGTTTGTCGTT
The DNA here is from genome assembly GCF_900113435.1 of Sulfitobacter dubius. Lineage (GTDB taxonomy): Bacteria > Pseudomonadota > Alphaproteobacteria > Rhodobacterales > Rhodobacteraceae > Sulfitobacter > Sulfitobacter dubius. The sequence goes on from NZ_FOPG01000001.1 coordinate 665,482, forward strand.
CACAACCAACATCCGGTGATCGAAACCCGTCACAAAACTCTCGACCAAAATGGCAGCGCTTTTCGACTGTTGCTCCGCCTCGGCGAATGCTGCGGTGACTTCAGCGTCTTTTGTCAGATTGATCGACACGCCGCGCCCATGATTGGCATCAAGCGGTTTGACCACAACAGGAAAGCCGATCTTGTGGGCGGCGTGAACGGCCTCTTCGGCACTGTAGACGATGCTCTGCACCGGCACCGGTAGCCCCAGATCGCTGAGCAGGTTGTGGGTGTCTTCCTTGTCGCAGGAAATTTCGACAGCGATGTGGCGGGTCTCGGAGGTGATGGTTGCCTGGATCCGTTGCTGATATTTGCCATGCCCAAATTGCACCAAGGACCCTTCGTTCAACCTGATCCATGGAATGTCGCGGTCTTGTGCCGCACGCACCAGCGACCCGGTCGATGGCCCAAGCTCCTTTCGTTGGGCGTGCAGCACAAAGCTGCGCAATTCCATCGACCAGTCAAAATCAGGATCGAATGGGAAATCCACCTGAGCGCGAAGTGACGGCGGCAATAGATGCATCAACAGCGTCAGCGCCAATTCTCCCGCGGCCAATCCCACATCGCGCTGACGGTAGGCATAGACCATGTTGTATTGGCCCGGCACGCCGGTGCCACGCGTGCGCCCGAAGGTAACATCAGTCCCAGCGACATTCTGCACCTCGATGGCGCAATGCTCCAAAATATGGCCCATCCATGTGCCACCGTCTTCCCGTAGACGGCGCAGAAAGCCGCCGGCCACGCCGTAAGAGCAGCCGTGGTCGGCCAATCCGGGCAAGGCCTCGACCAGTCCTTCGACAAAGTCGGTCCCAATCTTTCCGGAAGGCCAGTCTTCCAACACCCCCAGATCAACGATGTGCCGGATGACAGGGAAACCTGCCCAGACATTTGGGCCGACAAACACATTGGTAGAAAGTATCTTCACAGGTTCACCTCATTGACTATTGAAGTTCCGCGCTACGCGGAACCCTGCCCGGTGGCATTGGATGGAACGCCGGTCCACGCGGGGTCATCGGGAGGATATCCGACACGGGCATTCAGATCATACCGACACCCCTCCCCCAATACGTCGAGCCGCAGACCCAATAGACTCAGCGCCTCCCCGGGTTTTGCATCCCAAATGGACGAATGGGTCATTTGGGATGCATCCACGACGGTAACCGTTCCGCTGCCGACAACTTCCAGAATATCATCCGGTCCAATGAAGGCTGCCGTGTCTTCATCGATGCCCAGTCCGATCAGGAAAGGATTGTAAGACGATGCGGTCAGCAGGCGCCCCAAACGGTTTCGCTGAGTGAAATGCTGGTCAATAATTACACTGTTGGTAAGACCGATCCCCGGCGCCAAGGACACCCTGCCCTCTGCTGGCGGTTCGTTCCCTGCACCCCCGGCCACCATATGCTCTGACATGATCGACGCACCGGCAGAGGTGCCCGCGACGGGAATGCCCTCCGCATTCCGCCGTCTGATCTTTTGTGCAACGCGCGTGCCCCCGAGGATCGCGGACAGACGCAACTGATTGCCGCCAGTCATGAAGATGCCGGTCGCATTGTCCAACAGCGCGGCAAAGTCGTCATTGTCGCAATCGGACCGACGGTTGATTTGCAAAAAATTGACCTTGCCGGCCCCAAGTTCGGAGAAGATGCGATGATAGTCCTGGCCGGTCTCATGCAGCATCGATGCTGTAGGTATGACCACGATGGATGCATCTGCTCCCCCCGAAAGCTCCACAAACCTGCGGTGAATTTGCATCTCCTTGATGCGGTCTTCGCCGCCGCCGATTGGGATGATGAACCCGCGCTCGGCTCCGTTGGCCACTGATGCTGGGCACATATTTATTAAATTTCCTTAGGAATTCGAGGTCGGCCGTGTCTTCGCGTCCGCTGTTTTTTCATATGACGCTAAAAGCACTCAAGATGCCATGCAAAAGCCAAGGGGGCTTTAGAAACATCAGCGGGCATGGGTGATTTGGTCATCATCGTATCGATAGCCGTGTTGAGATGACTTGGACATGGCAGGCCGGGTGTCGACAACGTTCCTGTCGGCTTTCGGACCGCCCAGCTGGATGTGCAGATCGAAGCGGCAGAGGACCTTCCATTCGCCCAGATAAATGCCTTGCTCGACGCTGCGGAAAGAAGCTGCGTTATCCTGCAAACGCTCCGAGAGCCGCCTGCTGTTCAAATCCAACGCTGTGTTGTTTCGTCAGCAATTGAGGGCTGCTGAACCCAAAACATTGACTGAGGCGGATACGGAGTGCGCAATACACTACCCTTTCGCCTTTAGAAAGGGACTTTCATAGAGGAGACAGCGAAGGTCCGGGTCCGCTCTTCCAGGGAGTTGTCGCTTACGGCCCATTCCAGACCTTCGCGCGCACCCCTGCACCGCGGTGCAGCGCTCCAGCGGTCAAATTTAGCAACTGTTACTTTAGGCGGAGCCGGAAGCCGTTTTTCACGCGCTTCGCATGGTCATCTGACACTCCGGCTTGCTCTGCATAATGCTCCCAGGACATGACCACATCCCGAATCTCAGCAAGCATCTTTTGAGCTCGTCGCTTTCCAATATCAGCATATGACGCAAGGGCGATCAGGTCGTCTTCAGAAAAATTCGTTGCCTTCCCATTGATCGACATCTGGTGCTGAGACGTCCAGGAGCCAGACGGGTTATATGCGTACACCACATCGAATGCCGGCGAGAGAGTCCACTTTCCGGATCGATCCATAAGGTATGCGATGTTCTTTGTATGATCGTCTTGGTTCCGGATTATCACGTTGAAATAAGCACGACGAACCTGTTGCTCCAGATCTTTGCGCGGGAGCTGCAGCAGTCTTCCTGTCTCAATCGCCTGTTCGTAGGAATAGGCGTGCGCCGTGTTGAAATCGAAGTGACGCATGGCACACAAGGACTGCATGTGAACCTTCTGGCCTTGCCCCATGCGGTCAAAGCGCTTCGTCATGAAGTGGGCGCGTCCACCCTCCTCATAGAGCTGACACTCCGACATCTCAACGCCAGCATCCTTCGCCATCAGGTAACAGGCATATTCCAGGCGCCCAAATCCCATCGGATCGGCAAGCTCCTTGTCCTTGTTCCCCGACACGCCGTCGAACTTCATAAGCCAATGCTGGAAGCCCTTGACGACTTCCACCTGGCCAGACCGGAACTCTCCGGTAGACGGGTTCCATGCCAGAACAGCCTTTGCACGCGCCCCACCGGCCGAGGTGCCCACCCGCAAGATGTCCCGCAAAGCAGCCTTACCTTCCTTGGATTCGTTAAGTTCACCGTAAAGCCCTTCACGCTCCTCAATGACGTCCTGTGCAAGATCGACGAGCGTCGAGATCGACAGCTTGTCTCCCGGCTCCTTCCGCATACCGGCCTCAGGTTGATACTCCAGCGCACCCATACCCCGGCTCCCAGTATAGCAGAGCCGCTCGACTGAATTCATGGCCCCCCTCGGACGACCCTCGCGAGCCAACCATGCATCAATCACCGCGTTACCGAACTTGTCTGGGAGACTGTCGGCCAGCATGCCGGGCAAGCCATTGAAGGAGTCTTGCGACAAGGCGGGAAACCGAAAAATTCCGGGCTCGACAGGCATCGCCAGAGGCGAGACCTCGATACCAGCGGACTGAAAGGCTCGGTCATATTCGAAGAGCGCGATACCCTGCGCCTCTTCCCATGTCACCGCACCGATAGTTTTCCCCCAGAGGACTACACGCGCAGTCGTCATTTAGACCCCTCTTCGTCTCCCCAAGTCCAGGTCTTTCCGGACTTTGATTGCTTCTGCGGTGCAACCCGCTTGCGCTCGGAGAGTGGCGGACCGCCCTCCAGACGTGCCATTGGACTGGAGCTTATATCCGGCACCAACACGTCCAGGTTCCCGATCAGCCTCAGCGCCACCAGCGCGCGCAGCAACGTTTCGGTTGAAGTGTTGCCGCCATCGAGAAGACGCTGCAACGTGGGACGGGATACTCCCATCTCTTCGGCCATGTCGGCCATCTTGATCTTGCGGGACAGGCGCCAGAGATTGATTCTCCGCCCCAGCTCCTCGGAAACCCGCTCGATCGGAACCCGACCGAAGTCTTCGCCGTGTAACATATGTTTGACCTCATGTCGTCTTGAACGCCTAAATGTAAAATGCGCGTTATATTTATGATAATCAACTTCAGTCCAATGCCACTAAAGTGGACTGCGCAAGGTTACGCGGCATCCTACAGCCCCCCTTTTAAGCGGCCTCGTAGCTTGTAAACAACTCGACCCTGCTATCCTTGCAGATCAGGAACAACTCATAGGCTTCGCCGAGGGTGAAGCGGCTGGCGTCTCAGCTCCAATCGCAATCACAGGTAATTGAGGCCTCGATAGTTACGGCAATCGGGGTCCTTTTCTTCTAAATAACCGTTTCCTTAGGGCTTACGGTATCACTTTCGGCGACCACCCTATCGGCTCCGCTCAAATGCTGAAATTGTTTATGGCTTTAGCGCGACGGTCACGATAATATAGCTATTATGATCAATGATTTGATATCAATTCAAATTTCTCTGGTCGTCATCCTCGTGACCTTGGCGATCTATCCTGTGGGCTGGCTTACTTAGTGGGCCCTTTGGGTAGTGAGGTGGGCATGCTTGCAGATCTCAGGACTGAATGCTGCGAGAAACGTGGATATGGCGATTCATCCCAATCCAAAATGGAAGCGCGGTCTGTCCGAGAATTCTAACAACGAATATTGATGCGGAACACCACAGTCGGTTCGCAAGATTTCGCCTTCGTGCCCGCAGCGCACTATGTAGCTTTGATGGACGCGGAAAACGCTCCGAATGGCAGCGTCCTCGTTTAATTGGCCATCTCAGTAGAGAACGCCCGGCGAAGTTCCCATCACGGGGCGTTATTCGGTGCAAACATTCGCGCAAACAGAAACGTTCGTTGAAGGTCGTCCGCAACAAATTACTATGATCGGATAACCAGCAGGTTCACTTCTGTTGTGTCCCACCATGCGGAATGTGCCACCACGGCTATGACCCTTTTGCTATGCCCCCTGAGTGTTCTCAGCGTTCCGATCTGGCCCTTTTCGCTGACCCAAAGCCCTTATTTATTTGAACTTTGCTGCCTTAACGCATCAACAAAAACGGTCTCGAAAACCGTTGAGCCTTCACGGGTTCCCAGGGTTCGAATCCCTGTCTCTCCGCCACTATTACCCTGACAAAGCTTATAACAATGCGGAATTCAGGGCGTAGTGCGCCCGCTTCTCGCGCAGCTTCGAATGGTGAAAAGCGTAATACTATGGCACCATTTTCACTTTCTGGCTGCGCCGATTATCCCCCCTATGGTCGTCGACTGTGTCCACTATCCTATAATAAGAGCGTTTGACCGCGCCGAGGCGTAGAGCCGCGCTTTACGGCCCCAGCCCCCAGCGGCGCCGGCACCACGTCACTTCTGGAGGAGCACAGGGTGTCGCCACAAGATCAAAAGAACGTCGCCGCCGGGTCAGCCCCTATGGATATGCTGCCGTTCAGGTCACCCATTGTCAGCGGCACGGCAAAGGCATAATGCCAGATCGGAAATCGTACAGCTCACCCCTTTGAGAACTGTTGTTGAAAGGTACGAATGCGCGCTGCATTGACGCCTTGGTCACTGCGCCCCACCCTTGAAACGCCGCGCATGTCCACGCGGCTCCCGTTCTCGGCAGGGGTAACTGCAACGACAATATCGTCGGCGAAATAGAAGACTGACGTGCGCGCGGTGGCCTCGAACCGATGGCGGGTTGGATCGGTCGCAACGATCTCCCACCCCATTTCGCCTGCCACCTCCAATGCCCGCTCAAAGGCTGCGTCCGTGCTCAGGCCGGTCTCAAGTGGCGCAATATCGGGATAGGCTTTCGCTTGTTGATCTGCCACTTCTGCGCCGCCGTATTCGAGCGTGTTGCGCGCACCCGCGCGGGTGTCATCCAGCACCTCAAAGGCCGGGGGATTGGTGGTATCAGTCGTGATGTCATGGATCGGCGCGGCGCGCGGTTGGGGGTTCACAGTGCTTGAGATGAGGGGAAACAGGGCCCCCAGTCCAAGCAGCGTGACCACGCCGCCGACCGCTGCCCATCCCTTTTCGCCCCGGCCAAGATGGATGGCCAAAGCGATCAGCCCCCAGCTGAAGATACCCGCGCCGATTGCGTTAAAGTAGCTCCGGTACAGCCCGAACCCTACGATCGGCTCCCAAAGCCCCATGCGCGCTCCGAACAAGGTCAGTGTAACGCAAATTAACCCAGCAACGGCGATCAGGGCGGCAATTTTTCCAGTGTGTTTCATGTGTTCGGCCTTTCACGACCAGCGTTGATATGTGCTCAATTACTCGGGTGACCAGTTACCGCCGCCCCTGCCCCCGTCGCGATCTTCAGTGTGGCCCAGGCCTGCGCCGCTTCGTTCGTGGCCGAGGCCGCAGAGATCCTTGCGGCATTGGTGTTTCGGTCGGTTTCCAGCAGGTTCAACAGCGTGATGGCACCGTTTCGATAATTCTCCTGTGCCAATGTCAGCGCCCGGCTGTAGTCACTGGCAGCAGTTCTCAACAGCTGCGCCCTCTGCCGCGCCCGCGACAGGTTGGACTGTGCCACCTGAACATCCTCGACCGCTTCGTTGATCGAGGCCCGCCATGCGATCTCGGCCTGTCGGGCGCCAGAGAGTTGCGCGTCACGGCTGGCTTTCAAGAGGCCCTGATTGAATACTGGAAGGGACAATTGCGGCCCGAAACTCCACGCATCTGTGGCGTCCGTACGGCCCACCGTTCCGGACAAGGACAAGGCCGGGTAAATCGCGGCCTCGGCGACGCCCACGTTGGCCACGGCAGCGGCCAAATCGGCTTCGGCGCTACGCACATCGGGGCGATTGCGAAGCAGGTCCGCCGGTACGCCGGTGCGCGCATCCCCGGGGCTGGAGAGTTGAGGCGCGCCTTTTTGCATCTGTGCCTTGATCGGTCCCGCGGGTTCGTTCAGCAATGTCGCGATGGCGTAGACATTTGCGTCAAACAAGGCGGCGAACTGCGGCAAATCGGCCCGCGCCGTCGAAAGCAAGGCCTGCGCTTCGGCCACTTCATATTCGGTGGCCGCGCCCGCATTGAACTGGCTTCGGGTGATGCTCACCGTCTCTTCGCGCGTAGCGATGGCGGTGCGCGTCAAGGCCATCGCCTCTTGGTAATAGCGCGCGCCGGAATAGGCAGCGATAAGTTCGGCCAGCCATGCAAGACGAACAGTCTCTTCCTCCGCCCGGGCGGCAGTAAGCGAGGCAACAGCGGCCTCGCGCTCGCGCCGGATACCACCGAAGAGATCAATCACCAGCGAGGCACCCAAAGACCCGCTTTCGACGGTGCTCGTACCGCTGGTGCCGTCGCCGCCGGATGTGGTCACTGATCCGGTCAGCGATCCGTCCGCCGCAGCGTTTACCCCGGTTGTGCGCAACTCAGCTTGCGCTTGGCGTATGCGCTCACCCGCGGCAATCACATCAAGGTTCTGGGCAAGGCCACGCGTAACAAGACTTGTTAGGTTCGAATCTTTGTAGTTCAGCCACCATTGCTGAGTGGCTACCGCGCCGATCTGCTCTGCATTGCCACCGACAAACCGGGTTTCCATGGCCACTTCGGGGCGCTGGTAATCAGTGCCGACAGCACAGCCCGCAACGAGCAGACCCAGCACGAGATAGTAAGGTTTCACTGAGTTTTCTCCACTCGCTTACGGAAAATTTCTGTTGTTCGGATTACGGCGACGTAGAAGACCGGCACCATCACGATCCCGATGACCGCCGAAAAGATGATCCCGCCGAGCATCCCCGTCCCGATTGATTTTTGCGCATTGGCCCCTGCCCCGGAGGCGAGCACCAGCGGCATGATGCCAAAACCAAAGGCAAGGGAGGTCATTAGGATGGGGCGCAGACGCTGGCGCGCTGCCATGACGGTGGCTTCCAGCAATACTTTGCCTTCCGCCCGAAGGGATTCCGCGAATTCAACGATCAGAATGGCATTTCGCGCCGCAAGGCCGATCGTGGTAAGCAGACCTACCTTGAAATAGACGTCGTTCGACTGTCCGAAATACCACGTTGTCACCAGCGCCCCCAGAATGCCCACGGGCACCGAAAGCATCACCGCAAAGGGCACGGCCCAGCTTTCGTAGAGGGCGGCGAGACAGAGAAAGACGACCAGCGCCGAGATCGTATAGAGAATGGCTTCCTGATCGCCGGACAACCGTTCTTGATAGCTTAACCCGGTCCAAGCAGAAGCGTAAGAGCCGTCCAAATCAGCGGTAAGCTGTTCCATCACCTCCATCGCGTCGCCTGAGCTGATGCCCGCTGCCGCTTCGCCAGAAAGCTCCAGTGCGCGGGTGCCGCCATATCGCGACAGTTTGGGCGTGATGGTTTCCCATTCGCGGCTGATAAAGGCCGACAGTGGCACCATCTCCGAACTGTCGTTCCGCACATACCAATGGTCAATGTCGTCAGGCTGCATGCGCCAGTCTGCACCGCCCTGCACAATGACCTCACGCAGGTTGTTGCCCAGAGGGAAGTCGTTGACATAGGTGCCAGAGAACACAGTCGCCAGCATGGTGTTCACGCTCGACAATGACACGCCCAAAGCCTCGGCCTTTTGTTGGTCGATACGAAGTTTTAACGACGGCTCCGTCGCAGCATCATTGCCGCGCAGGTTGGTCACGCGACCGTCAGCAAGCCCTGCCGCGACCAGTTGATCTGCGGCATCGCTTAGCGCTTCCTGCCCCGCGCCCGACTGATCGACGAGGTACATCGCAAAGCCCGAAGACGTGCCCAGCCCCGGAATGGCAGGCGGTTGAAGCACAAAGATGCTGCCCAGACGGGATTGGAAGAACTTGCCGTTGGCCCGCATCATCAGATCAGCCGCATCAAGCCCGGGACGCTCTTCGTAGTCCTTGAGCCTGATGAACATCATCCCGTAGTTCTGACCGGATCCCCCAAAGCTGAACCCGACATTGGCAAAGACGCCATCAACCATTTCGGTCTCTTCGGTCAGCAAATATTGCTCGATCTGTTCGATCGTGTTGGCCGTTTGCTGAACTGTTGAGCCCTGTGGCAGTTCGATCATGGTCATAAGCACGCCCTGATCTTCGGTCGGCAGGAACGACGAGGGCAGACGGTCGTAGACCCAATAGGCGCCAAATCCGACAAGGGCCAATACCACCACCATACGGAAAGGCCGCATGGACAACCGCCCGACAAGCGAACCATAGCCGCCCGTCAGACGGTCAAGCCCGCCATTGAACCAACGCAGCGGAAGCAGAGGCTTCTTGTCATGGTTCGGTTTGAGAAGCTGCGCGCACATCACAGGCGTGAGGATCAGGGCGACGAAAAGCGAGAGCACCATCGCCGAAATGATCGTGACCGAGAACTGTTTGTAGATGACCCCCGTCGACCCATCCATGAAGGCCATCGGCAGGAACACAGCAGAAAGCACCATCACGATCCCGATGAGCGCCGAGGAAATCTCCCCCATACTCTTTTCCGTAGCGGCGACGGCGTCCAACCCCTCTTCTTCCATCACCCGTTCGACGTTCTCGACAACAACAATCGCGTCATCGACCAGCAAACCAATGGCCAAGACCAGTGCGAACATGGAAAGGGTGTTGATTGACATGCCGAAGGCGGACAAAACGCCAAAGGTTCCCAACAACACCACCGGCACGGCGATGGTCGGGATGATCGTCGCCCGCCAGCTTTGCAAGAAAAGGAAGATGACAAGAAAGACGAGGATAATCGCCTCGATCAACGTTTCATAGACTTGGTCGATGGATTCCTCGACGAAGGGCGAGGTGTCATAGGGATATTCGACCACTACGCCCTCGGGCAACGCGGAAGAAAGATTGCCCACCACTTCCCGCACCGCTTCGGCGGTATCCACCGCATTGGCACCGGTGGAAAGGTTCACCGCAAAGCCCGCCGCCGGATGACCATTAAAGCGGCTTACACTGCCGTAGTCCTCTTCGGCGAGTTCGATTGTGGCAACATCGGCAAGGTAAATGGCCGACCCGTCCGAGTTGGTCTTCAGCAGGATGTTCCGAAAGTCCTCAACCGTTCCAAGCTGGGACTGCGCCGAAAGTGAGACCGTGAACTGCTGGCCTTTCACGACCGGCTGCTCACCCAGACTGCCGACCGTCACGTTTGTGTTCTGCTCGGATACTGCTGAGGTTACGTCAGCGGAGGTCAGTTGATATTGGAACAGCTTTTCGGGGTTCAACCAAATGCGCATTGCGTATTCGGTGCCGAAAACATTGATCGACCCCACGCCCGCCGTGCGCTGCACCGCGTCTTCAATCGTGCTGCTCAGCAGGTCGCCCAGTTCAAGCGAGGAATAGCTGCCGTCTTCGCTGACCAGCGCTCCGACCATCAGGACCGAGCTGGTCGAGCGGGAGACGGAAACGCCCCGGCTCGTCACGGCGTCAGGCAGTTGGGATTCCACCAATTGCAGTTTGTTCTGGACCTGCACCTGCGCCATGTCAGGATCAATACTGTCATCAAAGGTCAGCGATACACTCGCCGCACCTTCGCTGGAGGATGAGGTCATATAGGTGAGCCCGTCCAACCCCGTCAGCCCGTCCTCAATGACAGTGGTGACCGAATTCTCCACCGTTGCGGCAGAGGCCCCGGTATAGGTGGCGGAAATTCGGACGGTGGTGGGCGCGATATCAGGATACTGCGAGATCGGCAGACCCGTCATACTGAAAGCGCCCAGCAACATGGTGGCAATCGCCAGAACCCAAGCAAAAACAGGACGGTGGATGAAGAAACGCGCCATCAATCAATCCTCCGCCACGGGGGCAGCGATATCGCGAGAAACGCCATCGTCGTCGATCGTCACGGCCACGGGGCTGACCTCTTGCCCTGCGCGTACGGATGAAAGGCCGTCCACGACGAGCCGATCCCCGTCGTGCAGCCCCTCACGCACGATCCATGCGTTCTGATAGGTACCGTCATCTTCGAGCGTCACCTGTTCGGCTTTGCCGTCTTCACCGATAACATAAGCAGTCAGTTTACCTGAGTTGCCACGCGTCGCTGCACGCTGCGGAACAAGGTAGGCTTGCATCGTGCCAAGCACGATTTCCCCCCGCACGAACATGCCCGGAAGGATGATGTGGTCAGGGTTGTCAAAGGTGAAACGGATGGTCACGGTTCCGGTGGAGGTCGAGACATTGTTGCCTGGTGTGACCAATTGCCCGGTACCGCGATAGATGTCGCCGTTCTCTAACGTCAATGTCGCTTGAAGGGTGTCGTTTCGTTGCAGATCACCCTCGGCAATGGCGCTGCGCACCGACAGGATACGCGCGCTTGCCTCCATCATATCCACATAGATCGGATCGGAAGTGACGATGCTCGTCAAAGCGTCGGCCTGCCCAGCTGTAACCAAATTCCCAACCGAAACGGTTGATACATCCGCACGCCCGGCGATCGGGCTGGTCATGGTCGTCCACGACAGCTCGGTCTCGGCATATTCAACTGCTGCTTTGTTTGCATCAAGCGTGGCCTTTGCTTCGGCCAGACTGGCACGCGCCGCTTCGACCTCCGCCTCGGTGTAGCCGCGTCCGGAGAGTTGTTCGGCGCGGTCATAGGCCGCCTGCTTCACAGGCAGGTTGGCTTCGGCAGTGGCCAGATTGGCACGGGCTGTCGCGACAGCCGCGAGATAGGAGGCATCGTCGATCCGGAAAAGCGGATCCCCGACTTCAAGCAATTGTCCGGGCGAGTAGAGGATCTCTTCGATCACACCGCCGACACGCGGGCGCACTTCGACGTCTTGGAACGCAACGGCCCGGCCCGGCGTGGTCACAACGCGCGGGATTTCCTGCATCTGCAGGTCGATCACACCTACTTCAAGCGGCCCCGCGGTGGGCATGCCACCGGGAGGGCCGCCCTGCGCGCTCGCCATCGTGGCAGCCCCCGCAAACGCAAGCGCTGCGCCAAACATCTTCCAAACGCCGACTCTCATGTGCTTCTCGATCCTTGACTATCCAGCAGATTTTATGCCTTCTAGGCAGAAGTTGCACAGTACGCAAGGAATTCAGACATGACAGTTTCGTTACGAGAGCGAAGGCGACAGCAGACGGCGCGTGAGATTCAGCTGGCGACGCTGGATCTGGCCGTTCAAAAAGGGTTAGAGAATGTGACGACCGAGGAGATCGCCGCTGCAACTGGCATCAGTACGCGGACTTTCTTTAACTATTATACCAACAAGGAAACGGCTGCGGTTGGGGCCCCGCCCCCCTTTTCGGAGGCTGCAAAAGAAGCGTTACGCTGCGGAAGCGGACCGCTTGCGGACGATCTCAAGTTATTTTTGGATCAACACTTCGCGGCGTTGACCAATGATGAACCAATCCTCCAGATGATCGGCACGGTTCTGCGCTCAAACGAAAAAGCGAGAGGTATTCTGCAAGGGTTCCTCATGATGGAGCGCAGAGAGCTTACAGATTGCCTGAGCCAGCGCGTTAAGAACCCTCAAGCCGCCGCAGCACTTGCAAATTACACGACCGACGCCGTGGGCAGGGCAATCTTCCTCTGGGAACACGCAGAAGGACTGTCACTGGGTGCCGCGTTGGACATAGTTTGGGAAGGAACAATCGCCGCGGCGGCCCTATTGACGCCGCCGTCCTGATTTTTCCGAGCATTGAGTCGGGCACTTCGGGCAAAGCATTCACTTCTGCGCCACCCCTAGTCCGAGTGCAGAGTGCCGAGAGTTCAGGCGAAGGTTTCCGCCACTATTTCTTTCGCGAACCCAGCGTCCAACACCCCGCGGTTCAGCAAGCGATACCAGAACGCGCCATGTATCAAGGCCGACAGTGTCTCCACGTTCCGCCCCGGCGAAAGCTCTCCGTGGTCCTGCGCCCGGCGGAGCAAAGCGGTGATCATCTCCTCCCGAGGCAAAACGAAATTAGCATGAAACGACTTGTGGAATTTTGCATCCTGCTGAGAGGCCGCGATTAACGCGCGTAGGGTGTCCCCGTCGATGCGCAAGTGTTCGAAAATACGGATCAGGAAACCTTCGAGCAAGGTCCGACAATCCTCTGCCCCGTCCCAAGAAGGTTCGGCGGCATAGGTGTTGGTTTGCTCAAATACGGCTTCGAGGACAAGGTCAGCCTTCGTATTCCAGCGGTTGTATAGCGTTTGGCGCGCCACGCCAGCCTGCTCGATGATTTCCGAAACCGAGACTTTCTCATAGCCCAGTTCCCGAACCAGACGTAGAGCTACAGCCTTCAATGCCGTGCTGGCGTCTTGATTTGCGGGCCGTCCGATTGGCTTTTTTCCTGACATGCACAGTTCCTGTTCATAGATGCAGAATAGTCCGTGATTGATCATTAGACTGCCGTCCACTAACTACAAATAGACCGCAGTCTAATATTGTCGCCGGAGCCGAGATGTCACAGATTTCCCTTACCCCGAAGCGGGCCTTTGCCGTTACCGCCACCTTGGGCCTTTTGTCCCTATTCCCCCCATTGGCCACCGATATGTACCTCGCCGCACTCGGTGAGCTCGCGGCCTCGATGAATGCCACCCATACGGCCGCTGAACTTTCGCTTTCGATTTTCTTCCTCGGTCTCTGTTTTGGGCAGATCCTTATTGGCCCATTGACCGACACCTACGGTCGCAAGCGCCCGCTTCTTGTAGGGACCGTTCTGTTCACCGTTACCTCGATTGCACTGCCGTTGATGAATGACATTACATGGTTCAATGCCCTACGGTTCCTACAGGCAATCGGCGCGAGTGCGGGAATGGTCGTCGGGCGCGCCATGGTGAAAGATCTTTATCAGGGGCAAAAGGCCGCGAAGGTTATGACCGTGCTGGTCATGTTGCTGACACTCGGGCCTATCGCGTCACCGACGATGGGCAGCCTGCTTCTCGAAGCCTTTGGCTGGCGGTCGATCTTTGCAACGATGGCGCTAATCAGCCTCGTGGCCTTGACCCTCTCCGTGGTCAGCCTGCCCGAAACCCTACCCGCTCAGGATCGCCAGCCCGCGCCCATTCACAATGGCTTAAAAGCCGCGAAACGCCTCCTTTCGCAACGCGGGTTTGTCACGATGGCCTTGGTGGCGGGCCTTATCCAAAGCGGTATGTTTGCCTTTATCACCGGCTCATCGGGGGTATTCCAAGGGATTTTTGGGCTAAGCTCCATTGGCTTTGGCATCATGTTTGCGATCATCGCGACCGCGTTGATTATCTTTGGTCGGATCAATGGGATATTGCTCAATCGTTTCAGACCAGAACAAATTCTCACGACCGCGTTGCCTATCTTCGCCACGTCGACCATCCTGCTCACCTTGCTGTCTCAGACAGACTCCTTGTTGGTGTTTGTCGTGCCCCTGTGGGTTTCGATCGGCTTGGTGGGCCTGCTTTCGGCAAATGCAATGTCCCTTGCGATGGAATTGACCAAGGCCGCGGCGGGAGTGGGATCGGCGCTTCTGGGTGCCATCCAGTTCGCCCTCGCCTTCGCCGTTTCCAGCTTCGTGGCCGTAGGCGGAGCATCTACCGCCTTGCCAATGGCTCTTGGGCTCGCAATTCCAGCCTGTGCGGCGTCCCTGCTGTATTTCGTTACGAGACGCTCCAGTGGGTCTGAGAATTCAATTGTGGAGCTATAGGGGCTTTGCTTATTAAGAAAAGCAGCTTGGAGACATCCTGCACACCAAACTTAACTCCCGTTTCAGCGGCGCACAGGGAGGTGCCAGATACGGGAGGAACGGCAGAGAAAAACTGTTGAGGTCGGATTGCCCCGTCTTAGAGCAGACCTTGGCGCCGACCGAAGGTCCGTTCACCGCCCGTGTCGTAGGGCAAGATCGGCTGCTTTACTATTATTGGTTCAAGCCAAATGCTGCTTCACCCCACCGTTAGATGTCGGGTCATCCATGCCTTCAAAAAGAAGGTTCAAGCTATTCGCCGCCCCTCTTGCTTCGCAGAGATCAGCGTCGAGGGCGGCGAATAGTCAGTGCAGCCGTTGGAATGGCTACATTCCCCGCATAAAGTCGCTACGTCTCAACAAAGGCGCGCGGCTTAGAAGGCGAAACGTAGGCTTCCGATTTGCTATGCGGCTCTAGAACTGATCGAACGTTTGGTAAGTGATCTAAACGACGTGCTGGTTGTTTAGACCTTTGCTAGGTAGATTGCCTTGTCAGTAAGCTTGTAGCGCTCTTTCGTAGCGTGACGCGACGCGCTATCCAGCGCGCTTTACGTGAACGAAACCTCCAGTTTCATTTTCCAATACCCCATGTTCGGCAGAAGTTGGCTTCGTCATGGCCTCCAAAAGAACCGGCACAGAGGTCCAATAGGGAATGTACCATTCCTGATCCACTTCAAGGATCAGCACCCGGTCCTTGGCAGCGTTATAGGCACCGATCAATGAGACATGCGGCCCGTCCCAATCACCAGTAACCACACCCTGATTAAAGTATATTAGAAGTACATCCTCTGCCGTACTTTCGTTGGCGGCCAATATCGCACGCAGTTTTTCGAGGGTCGCTTCGTCAGCAGTCGTGGGCTTAACGGTTTCTACTTGGTAGTCAGCCATATCAAGAGCAGCGAGCGTCTTGTCAGTGTATTCCACCAATTGGCTAAAGGTGACCCCGTCCCCGCCCTCCGCCGAAAGCCCCGCCCAAGTGGAATCCTCAAGCGTTTCAAGCAGTGTCGTTTGGGTCAGCACCGTATCTTCGGCCAGCTTCGGGAGGCCCCGCAACCCGTTGACAGCAGCCGTAACGGCCGCGATCGAACAGGCAGAGCTTGAAAACTGTGGCTTCACAAATGGCGAGTAGGCCCAGTAATCCGGAGCTGAGCTCTGCCGCAAATAGTCGGTCTCTTCCGGAAGAGAAGTTGCATTGGGGCCAAGTTTGGGCGCGTTTTCGTCGGCCATGGCTGACGAAAGAACGCCGCAGAAGGCGGCACCACTGAGAAGGGCCGCCCGAGCAAGGGAAACTAAAGTCATAAGTAAATTTTCCTGGATATACGGATGAAGAAACCGTACCACCGCCCTCTTACCTGTCAACGCAAATAAAATGTGGTCAAGCTATAGCTCTCCGCTGAGCCCGCGATTGGAAAATCCTTTAGCCACCAGTTTCTTAGGCGTTCGGTCCTAAGTTCTTTTCGAAGGTCAGACCTTTGGTGATTCAAGTTGGGATTGCGGTGCGCTGCCAGCCATTGGGTGAAGAGCATCGTATAGCCGCGAGTTACACTGAGCTAACGCCTATTCTCGTGTTGCGCCGAGATAGGATTGATCCGCTCTTTCAGACTTTCGATTGGGCTGGCGAAAATTAGTTTGGCGCGTTGCTGGGCCCCAAGCGCCGCGCTACATGCCTCGAATTAGGATCTGGCGGCTCGGAATTGAACAAAGAAACCGGGCCTCACTGGACCAAACGTTCAGATCAGCGGCAATCGATTGCCCGATCATCGCTGCCTCGATGTTTGACGTACTTCATCCGAAATAACTCCGGATGACACGGGTCAGATTGTTGTTTCTTAACCTCTCCGCATAGAGAGCCTTCTTTGGCAGCCGTTAGTCCTACTTAAGCACGGCAGAGACTGTAAACGCAGGCAACGTCCTGCACCGATCCAGCAGTGCCCAACCGCGACAGGTCGAACTGTGGCGCAGACGAAACACTGAGGTTCTTACAGAAAACCTCACTTGCTCTTCGGCCACTGCCCCCCTAACGCGCAATCAGCATGAAGCGAATGGCCTCATGCAATGGAGATTTTATGCAAGAGCCCCGGGCCCGCGCCCGTTCCTGAACCTTCCCAGCCGGTAGGCTTCAGGAGCAACTGACACATCAAGAACACTCAAGCGCTTTGCTGAGTGATCCTGTTTCTGTGCTCTCATAAAATCGAGACAATCCATTGAATATATCAAAGCACGAACAGCGTGTTTTGCACGAACTCGCCCTTGGTGGAGCTATCCACTATGAACGGTGCGACAAGGGCAAGATCCGCGAAATCACCTGTTTCACACGCGAGGGACACGTCCTGACGGACTGCCCGCTCGACCTGTTCCAACGGCTGAGACGACGCCGCTTCATCCGCTCGCAAAACGGACGCCCCTACCGCGTGACGCGGCTGGGGATCACCTCTGTGCGCGCGCAACTTAACCAACGCTAAAAGGATCAAAGACAATGAATGATACAACTGAAACCATCCGCCCCTACCTCGCCGAGGACGTTGAGGCGGTAATCGACGTCTGGCAGCGGGCGAACGCCTTGGCCCATCCGTTTCTTTCCAAAGACTTCGTCGCCGAGGTGCATCAGGCGATGCGGGACGTCTACCTGCCCAACGCCGAAACCTATGTTCTGGAAAAGGGTGGGAACATTGCCGGCTTCATTGCACTTATCGGCAATGAGATCGGCGGCCTGTTTCTCGATCCGGCGTTGCATGGGCAAGGCCATGGCCGGGCATTGGTGGACCACGCGGTCTCACTCAAGGGCCCACTGTCCGTAGAGGTCTTCCGCGACAACAAAATCGGGCGGCCCTTCTATGAGCGCTACGGGTTCGATTTCGTCGTCGACGAATTGCACGCGCCATCCGGTCAGGTTAGCCGCAAAATGGCGATGCCTGGCGCCTAATCTCACGAACATACTGCCCGTCCCCGTGAGTGGGGGCGGGCAAACCAACCTTCGTCCAGTGATCTCAGGCGGTTTCGTTCGTGACGATAGTGCTGTGTGAACTGTGTCTTATGGAGCGGAATGCGCCCGACACCCATGCAAACTATCGGCGGATGATGTTGAGTTGAAATGCAATCCGCATTCTTACTCTGCGGGCCATGCATATCTGCTCAACGCCCGTCTTTCGCAGCCAAGTTCGCTGCGGTTGCGAAATGCTCGACCAGTTTGCCTGTTAGGTTGGGCCCTAAACTCTCCTATGGCGGTACAGCAATATAAGAACCACTTAGATCCCGGCAGTGCGGACTTTCCTGCCGTTCGACTGGTGGATTAGACCCCCTCCGTGATAACTTCCCCGAATGAATTTCTTAGTTTCTCTTTCCGGGCTTCCCGGGGTCGGCAAAACGACCTTGGCAAAGAAATTGGCGGCGCTTACTCCGGCTATCCATCTTCGTGTAGATTCCGTTGAAACGGCTCTGCAAAGAAGCATTCTAAGTATTCATCCCGCAGAGGATGCAGGCTACCTGGCACTCGCAGCTATAGCACAAGACAACCTTTTGCTTGGCTTCGACGTTATTGCCGATACGGTCAATCCCATCGGAATTTCACGACAACTATGGACGAAGACCGCTTCCGATGGCGCGGCTCACCTGTTGAACGTCGAAGTAATCTGTTCGGATAAAGCGCTTCATCGAAAGCGAGTCGAGACGCGTATCAGCGATATCAAAGGGCTTGTCGTTCCCAACTGGCACGAGGTCTCCAAACGGACCTTTGAGCCGTGGAAGTGCGATCGCTTAATCGTGGATACCGCCCTTAACTCAGTTGACGAATGCGCAATTATGATCGCAAAGGAAATGGACCGTTTGAGGTATGCGCCTCAGTAAGTTTAGTTCCCATGCCGACCTACGCTGCGGGCAAAAGTGTCTCAAGCTGTCGACGATCACCGCTCCGAATGCCGCCTCAAGACCTTCGCGGCCCAGACGGCACATTGGGTACTCTACGTCGCCATTCTCATACTGCCGCTTTCGGGCTGGGTAATGCATTCGGCCGAAGTGGGCTTTGTGGGGATCGTGTTGGCAGCCATGGTCGCGGCACATATCGGTGGCACTTTCGAACTGTCTGTCGCTCTCCAGTCATCGGTTAAGAAACTTCGACATCCGCTCTCGTGCACGGGTAGGCAGCGCAGACGGCAGGGGAGCTGCGTCATCGACCTCCCCCACGTCGACGATCATTACCATCCCCATAGCGTAATGCGGCGAGCACTTGATGCCGTAGCGTCCCTCGATCTCGAAACTGACCGATTTTTCTTCGTCGATTTCTCCAATGAAACGCTCGGCCCCTTCGGGCAACATCTCGGAAATAGACGCGGCGTTGTGGCCGTGCTGTGCTGGCAGGAAACGGACCGTGTCGCCGGGAGCGATTTGCAGATGGGCGGGCTCGTAGACCATCGCGCCGGTGTCTCCGCGCGTCAGCATTTTCACATCATGGGTTTCGGCGTATCCGAGGGACGGCAGAAGGGTGATCAGTGCGGTCAGAAGTCGCATGGGTGATCCTTTACAGAGCATGAGAAAAGTGGAGGCGTGACGATCCATCCGGAGCCGCATGGCGCATGGCCGACACGCCGAAAACTTCGGCAAGCAGCGGCTCGCTCAAAACCTCGGTCGGAGAACCAATGGCGAAAAGCCGACCTCCGCTGAGCACCCCGATCCGGTCGCAGGCCATGGCCTGGTTGAGATCGTGCAGCGCGACGACGCGGGTTATCGGTAGGCTCCCGACAAGTTCCATGAGTGAAAGCTGATGGCGGATGTCGAGGTGGTTGGTGGGCTCGTCGAGCAGGAGGAGATCGGGTGTCTGCGCAAGCGCGCGGGCGATGTGGACGCGCTGGCGTTCACCGCCCGAGAGGGTATGCCAGAGGCGATCGGTGAATGCGGTCATCTCCACCGCGCCAAGGGCGTCCGACACCGCATCATCGTCGACCCCGCGCCACCCGCGCAGAGGCGAGAGGTAGGGCGTCCGCCCCAGCTCAACTGCTTCGAGGACGGTCAGGCGATCCGTCGTATCGGCTTGCTGCTCAACGAAGGCGATGCGCTGCGCGCGCGTCCGGGTCGGAATTCTTACAAGGTCCTCACCTTCGGCCAGGACGCGCCCGATGGAAGCCCGGTGCAGCCCGGCCAGACAGCGCATCAGCGTCGATTTGCCCGAACCATTTGGGCCGATCAGGCCGAACAACTCTCCAGGCTCGATCCGGAGCGTGATGTCCTGAAGGAGCGGCGTGCGATGCACGCGCGCCGACAGGGCCTCTACCTCTATCCTCATCGGCGCGCACCTCGAACGAGGATCAGCGCAAAGGCAGGGGCACCGACGAGCGCGGTCACCACTCCGATGGGGAGGACCTGACCCGGGACTATGACGCGGCTGATCACATCGGCCGCGACAAGGAACACTGCCCCGGCAAGGGCAGATGCCGGCACCAGGCGATCGTGGCGCGTGCCTACGAGAAACCGCATGGCATGGGGGACGACCAGCCCCACAAAGCCGATTGCCCCCACCTTCGAGACGAGAACGCCGACCATGATCGCGGTCGCGGTGATCAGGCTACCGCGCAGGGCTGGCACGTTGATCCCGAGCGACGCCGCCCCGTCCGCCCCGAAGGTGAAGGCATCAAGCCCGCGCCGGTGCCAAAGGCAAAGGCCCACCCCAGCAAGGGAGACCAGCGTACAGGCCATAACATCTTCCCATCGAATACCAGAGAGGTTGCCCATCAGCCAGAACATGATGCCGCGCGCCTGCTCGGCATTGGCCGAGCGGGCGATGGTGAAGGCCGTCAGTGCATTGAACATCTGCGATCCGGCAATGCCTGCAAGGATAATCGCGGCCGCAGCCTGCGTGGCACGGCCGCCACCCGCCCCTCCGCTCACGGCACGGGCCAAGACCACGACGCAGCCGAATGCGAGAAGCGCACCGGTCAGTGCCCCGAACGACATGGAAATCACGCCGCCGCCCACGCCCGCGACCGTTACCAGAACCGCCCCGGTCGAGGCACCCGCCGAAAGGCCCATAAGGTAGGGATCGGCCAGCGGATTGCGCAGGAGCGCCTGAAGCACGACGCCTGTCAGCGCCAGCCCCGCACCGCAACAGGCGGCGACAATGGCCCGAGGGAGGCGATAGCTCCAAATAATCCCCGCCTCGATCCCGTCCACGGGATAGCTCGCGCCCCAAAGGTGGTTCGCCAACGTTTGAAGGACGGTGGCGAAGGGCAGCCATGTCTCGCCGATAGCCGTCCCAGCGAGAATGGTGAGACCGAGGATCAGTGGCGCCGCCCACAGGCGTCGTACCGGCGCAACCCGTGGCTGCGCGGCCACCATCGTCATTCGAACGACATCTCCGAGAGCGCCTCAGACAGCGTCTCCAGCCCGTAAATTGAGCGCATCGTCGCGCTCATCGCATGGGCGTCCATCTGCACGATCCGCCCCTTTTGCACGGCCGTCATTTGGCTTGCCACGGGATCGTTGCGCAAGAACTCCAGCTTCTTCTCGACACTATCGGCCTGAAAACGGCGGCGGTCCATGTAGGCGATGACGATGACGTCCGGATCAGCGCGGGCGATGCTCTCCCAGCCGACTGTCGGCCACTCCTCGTCCGAAGCGATGACGTTCTCGATGCCGAGAGCGTCCATCATGTAGCCTGGCGCGCCGAGCTGCCCGGCGACATAGGGGTCAATCTCCAGATCGGCGGATGAAAACCAAAACACTGCCGACAGATCGTCCGGCAGTTTGAGCCCAGAGGCCCTGGCGATGGCATCTTCCTCCGTGGTTTGTAGCTCGGCGACCAATTCCTCGCCCGCGTCTTGCACGTCGAAGATCGTCGCGAGTTCGCGGATCCCTTTGTAGACCGACGCGGTCTTGAAGGCGCCGGTTCGGGTGCCATCGCCACCGGTGGAATTGTCCTTGGTGTCGCAATCGGCAGGCATGATGTAGGTGGGAATGCCGATGTCGTGGAACATCTCGCGCGTGCCCACTATCCCGCTTTCTCCGACGTGCCATTCATATTGTACGGCGACCAGACCGGGTTTCTTCGCGACCACGCTCTCGAAGCTCGGGTCGTTATCGGCAATCCGCTCGATCCCGTCGTTCGCTTCGGTGAATTCAGGCAGGACCGGATTGAACCAGACCGAAGTGCCCGAGACCTTTGGCGCAAGACCAAGAGAATAGAGGATCTCTGTCGCAGACTGGCCAATGGTCACGGCACTGTCCGGAGCGGCGTCGAAGGATATTTCGACACCACAATTCGTGAGATTGAGGGGGTAGTTTGTTTCCTGCGCTTGCAGGGGAAGTGCGGCGCTGGCCACCAAAGTGGCCGCAATCAAGGTCTGTCTCATCCGATCCGTCCCGTCAGATAGGACCGTCAGGGGCAAGACGCGAAACGGAATATGGCCAAGATGACCATGTCGAGTTTCCCGCCCCGGTACACCCCGTCCGGTCGTGGTTTCATATCCGTCGGCAGGTCTCCTGACTGGCGGGTTACGGCACCTCTCGCCTTCCCGGGACAATCCCAGTGGCATCTTGAGAGGCGCTCGCCGCCTACAGTTGCGGGGGCAGTTCCGTTTCCCGGCTGTGACCGGAACGGATTCCCTTTCAATTCCCGAAGGAAACCGACGCCGAAATCAGTGACAGGTTTTTAAACCGGTGGCAATCACTGGTTGCGCATGGGATTCTCGAATCATCCGGCGGACCAGCGCCGAAGAACAACCACTAGCGAACTTCGCTGCCCCTCACCCTAAGTAGATCTGCCCTGAGGGATATTTCACCTTAGGAACGCTGCGTGTGGCGAGGAAAAAGCCAATTGCCAAGGGCCCGACCCGCCCGACGAACATGATCAACATGAGGATAAAGCGCCCGATGCCATCTAACTCCGCCGTAATACCGCGCGACAGGCCGACCGTTCCGAAAGCGGATGTAACCTCAAAGGCAATATCGGTGAACTGGCCGTCGTGGTTAATTGTCATGACGAAAACCCCCGTCAGCACCAGCAACATTGAGATCGTGGTGAGAGCCAAGACTTTCATCACCTCGTCCAGCCCTAAGGACCGGCCAAAGGCGTGTAGCGTTGTCTGACGTCGAAAGAATGCGATCGTGGCAAGCAGCAAAACAAAGAGCGTGGTCACCTTGATCCCGCCCGCCGTCGAAGTGCTGCCGCCCCCCACCAGCATCAGCGTCATTGTCAGCAAGGAGGTGCTGTCATGCATCCCGCCGGTGTTGATCGTGTTGAAACCGGCGGTACGCGGCGTGGTGCCTTGAAACCAACTTGCCCATAGTTTCTCAACGACACTCAAGGGGCCGAGGGTCTCAGGGTTGCCCCATTCCAGCAGGCCAAACATGACACTTCCCCAAGTGATCAGCAGTGCCGTGCCAACCAGCATCAGCTTGGAATGCAGGGTCAGTTTACGCCAATTCCGGCTGCGATACACATCGCCCACCACGATAAACCCAAGCCCGCCAAGGATGAAAAGCGCAGGGATCACCAGATTGATGATCGGGTTTCCCACCCAATGCGACAGGCTATCGGGGTGCAGGGCAAACCCGGCATTGTTGAAGGCTGAGATCGAGTGAAAGACCGCCTCCCACAGCCCGGCCCAGCCGAACTCAGGCACAAAGACCAAGGCCAGAAGCGCTGCACCCACCGCCTCGCAAGAAACCGCGATGATCAGGATCATACGGGCGATATAGGACAGGTTCGACAGGGATGTCTGGTTCAGGTCCTCGCGCAGGATCAGCCGTTGCGGCATGCCGATAGGAATACCAAGCGCGCCCAGCAAAAGCACCGCAAAGGTCATCAGGCCAAGACCGCCAAGCTGGATCAACGCTGCGATCACCGCTTGACCAAAGCCCGTGAATGTCGCCCCGGTATCGGCGAGCACCAGCCCCGTGACCGTTACTGCGGAGGTCGAGGTGAAAAGCGCCTCGCCCAGACCGATATCACCGTGATGCGAAATCGGCAGCCAGAGCAGAATGGCCCCCAGAATGATGAATGCCATATAATAGAGCGACAAAAGCGCAGGCGGCGGCATCCGCAGGGTCTTTTTCCGCCGCAAAAGGGACCGAAACGACAGGGGCATTGTCAGAGGCTAGCCGCAAAGCTGTGCAGGTCTTTGCGCTGGCCCAACAGCAAGAGCAGATCATCACACTGCAACTGACATTCGTCTCCATCCTGCCCGATGAACTCGCTCCCCCGCATGACGCCGATGCAGCGCAGATTATAGGTTTTCCCATGCGGCAGTTCGGTCAGACGTCTGCCCTCGAGGCTTTCTGGGATGCGAAAGTTCACGACATGGTATCCATTGCCGAGGCTGACATAGTCCCGCAAAAGTGGGTTGTGCAGGATCTGCGCGATATGCTGGCCAATCTCGACCTCTGGATGCACGATCCTGTCCACGCCGAGCTTCTTCAATATGCGGTGGTGAGTTCGGGTCGTGGCCTTGGCCCAGACGACCTGAACGCCCACGAGTTTGAGGTTCATCGCCGATAGAATGCTCGCCTCTAGGTCCGACCCCATGGCCACCACGGCGGTATCACAGTCCCCAAACCCGGCATCACGGAGCGCTGCATCATCGCGGGCGTCCACAATCATGGCCTGCGACAGGGTATCGGCGAGGTTGGCAACGCGAGCCTCTGAGATGTCGATGCCGATGACGTGGTTGCCGAAACGTTGCAATTCCTTCGCAACGGAGCTTCCGAAATTGCCCAAACCAACGACACCAAATGTGCGTCTTTTGATTTTCGTCACGTTACTGTCCATTCAAACTGACTGTCGCGGAACATTGCCGCAACGCAGAATGATGTCAATGAAGGGGAGCGCTTTTGGGTTTCACATTTATGCGCGGTGAAGGCGCTTTAGTTTTACCGACCGACCACGCTTAGGTTTCCTCTGACCGATCCGTCGCGGGCGTCGGTTTCGGGCTTAGTTGCGAAATTTCGGCGTAGCTATCCCCGGACAAGTCCAAGCCCATCGCATCCAGCGAAGGCTGCAACTGGTCAACATTTCGGCCAGAGATAAGCGCTGACGTCACCGCCGGGTGCCGGGCAACCCACGCCACGGCAAGGGTGGTGGCCGCAATACCCAGACGCTGCGATAGCGTGGCCAAATCGCGCGCAACCTCGTGCATCCATGGCTGCCCATAGCGTGCGGCATAGGTCTTGTCGTCTTGCAAACGCCCCTCGGCACCTTTGGCGTATTTTCCGGTCAACAAGCCCCCACCCAAGGGCGAAAAAGGACTAACGGCAATGTCTTGGTCCGCGCAGGCCGGAAGAATTTCGACCTCTACCTGTCGTTTCACAAGGTTATACATCGGTTGGCAGACATCAATCTGGGTGCCGATCGCCTTACACACCGCTTGCGCCTTCATGATCTGCCAAGCCGCAAAGTTCGACACGCCGATATAGCGTATCAGCCCTTGAGACTGCATCTTGGCCAAGGTGGAAAATGTCTCTTCAAGAGGTGTTTCAGCGTCAAAACGGTGTAGGTAATAGATATCCACTCCATCCACGCCCAGCCGTTTGCGGCTTTCATCCAAGGCGGCGTATAAGTTGCCCGAAGTGGCGGGCCGATCATTAGGGGCTTTCGTACCGATGATCAGATCATCGACATTTGATCCCAAGATCTGCCCCAACATGCTCTCAGACGCGCCGCCATTATAGCTATAGGCCGTGTCGAAGTGATTGATCCCCGCCGCGACGCAGGTCTCAAACATCTCTTTGGCGTTGCCCACATCCGCCGTACGGCCAAATTGCATGGCGCCAAATCCCAATCGCGAGATGGGGGTTCCGTACTTGGTTTGAATGCCGGTCATGGTGGAGCTTTCGGTTTGGGAAGGGAGCCTCGGGGGACTAGATCAAGCGGAGGACAGCTTTGGACCACGGTCCAACCGCACGATGTGATCCGCCTTGTCACTAGGGAAGGATGACATGACCAAGGGATCATGTCCGGGCACAATCAATTCCGGTCGGCTGGCGAGCCGCTCGATCGTTGTAAAACCCTCCAGCATGTCCTGCATATCGACCACGATTGGAAAGGGTTTGCGGCTTTGGAAGTTCTCATAAAAATGCGCAGCGTCTGAGGCCAGCACGAGCCAGCCCGCCGATGTGAGCACCCGCACCGCTTGCAGTCCCCGGCTATGCCCCCCGATACGGTGGACCGTGACCCCCTCTGCGACCTCGGCATCGCCATCATGGAAGATGACCTTGCCGGAGTAGAGACGTTTGACCGCCTCACAGATATGTCCCGAAGAAAAGGGCATCCGCAGTGTATCATGGCACATGCAAGGCCCCGTGGCATAGGCCATCTCAGCCGCTTGGATATGCAATTGCGCATTGGGGAAAAGATGCAGGCCGCCTGAGTGGTCGTAATGAAGGTGCGTCACGATCACGGTCTCGACTGCTTCGGGTGTGATGCCCAAGGGCGCCAAGGCACTGCGCGGATCAAGCTGGATCGGGCGGCCGCGCGCGTCAGCTTCAGCCGCATCATAGCCCGTATCAACGAGGATCACCCGCTCTCCTTGGCGTAAAACCCAGATGAAATAATCCATCGGGTGGGCCACGTCGTGCCGGTCATCAAAAACAAAGCTGTCGCCTCTCACCCGCGCGTTGCGATCTGCGTATTTGACCGCATGAACCTCCCATTCACTCATGATGCTACAGTGCTCCAGCTCGTTACGTCTTTGCTTACCACCATATCAGCCGTGGCCGCGCTAAATGCTTTGAAATGGGCGCTGTCACAGTGTGCGTCAAAGGCCGCGCTGTCCGTGTAAAGTTCATAGAGAAACACCTCATCAGGCTTATCCGCGTCGGTAAGCACGTCGAAGCGGTGGCAGCCCGGTTCACGCTTTTTAGAGGTATCGGCGTTATCGAGCATCAGAGGCATGAAATCCTCCATCTGTCCTGTTGCGATACGAAAGGTCACGCAGATGGCAAACATTATCTATTCCTCAATTTTGCGAATGTCCGGCGAACCACCGGCAACTGCCCGGCAATCAGCGCCACGTTCAGCGCCAGCAGAACCGCCGCGGTTGGACGCGTGAAAAAGCCTGACAGGTCGCCATCGCTCAGCAGCAAGGAGCGGCGGAAGGTTTCATCGAATAGTCCGCCCAGAATAACGCCAATGACCAGCGGTGCGATCGGATATCGCATCAGGTTCATAAAGTAAGCCAGCGCACCCACGCCCAGCATGAGGTAGAGATCATTGATCCCGCCTCCCACGCTAAAACTGCCAATGGTGGTCAAGATCAGCACGACGGGCAGAAAAACAGTCTGCGGCAGGCGCAGGATCTGAATGAAAACCCGCGCAGTGAACAGGCCCATGATGAACATGGTCAGCGACGCCAGCACCATGATCGCGCAGACCCGCAGAATGATTGAGGGATCAATCGTCGGCCCGGGGATGATGTTGTTGATCTTAAACGCCCCCATCAACGCAGCCGCGGGAGGAGAACCGGGAATACCCAAGACCAGCAACGGGATCAGCGCACCGCCGATGCAGGCATTATTTGCCGTCTCAGACGACAGTAGCCCTTCGATTGATCCCTTGCCGAAGTTCTTGCCATCGTGGCTGGCTGATTTGCCAACACCGTAGCTGACCCAACCGGCTACGTCCTCGCCCACGCCCGGCAGCGCACCCACTCCCGTGCCGATCACGCCAGAGCGGGCAATGGTGGGCATATGCCGCCGGATCGCTGCGAGGTTGGGCAGGATACGTCCCTTGAGCGCGATGACTTTGCCCGCATCAATTTGACGCAGCCCATCAATAATCTGCGGGATCGCAAAGGCCCCCATCAGCACCGGCACGACCTGAAATCCCGACAACAGATAAGACCAACCAAAGGTATAGCGCGGCTCGCTCAGCAACGGATCAAGCCCGACCATCGCCATCGCCAGTCCCGCAAGCCCTGCGATCCAGCCTTTAACCACAAGGTCTTCGGACATCAGTGTACCGGACAGCAAGATCCCAAAGAGCGCCAACAGCGCCTTTTCAGGGCTGGCGATGGATTGCGAAATCAACAAAAGCGCCCAGACAAAGACCAACAGGGCAGCCGTCCCGATGAGTGTGCCGATGAAGCTGCCCGTGGTGGTCAGCCCCAAGGCCTCGGCCCCCCGTCCCTGTTTCGCGAGTGGGTGGCCGTCCATCGCCGTGGCCGCGCTGGCTGCCGTGCCGGGAATGTTCAGCAATATCGAAGGGTAAGACCCGCCGTAGATTGCGCCCACATAGGCGCCCAACAGGGCGATCAGCGCATAATCAAGCGGAATTTTATTACCAAAAAAGCCGGTAAGGATCGTGACCGCCAAGGTCGCCGTCAGCCCCGGCAACGCGCCAAAGACAATGCCCAGAAAAACCGAAATGATGATATAGGGATAGGTGATCGGATCCGTGACGAGGGCAGCAAAAGCCCCACCGAAACCTTGCAACTGTGATAGGAAAAATTCCATCAGTTTCTCCAAAGCGGACGAAGAGTGACGTAGTAGTGATACTCAATTTTTGAAAACAGCAGCCCGCCCCGGTTTGGCACGTTTTGCCGAAATCCAAAGGCCATGGCGGTCACAAGTATCAGCGGGGTCAGCACTGCAACCCAAGGTGTCGCCCGCGCAATACGGCTGCGATCATGTGCAAACATCCAGAGGGTCAGCAGAACCCATGCGGCCATCACCAGCCAATCGTCATCATGAGGTTTGTTCCACTCTGCCTGCGGAAAGTGCATGAAGAGTGCGTAAATCCCGGGCAAAATCACGGCAACTGTCGACTGCAGCATCCGTTCGACCCGACCCGCGTGAAATCCGTAAATCAGCGCAGTAATCACAAGACCACTGGCAAGGATGAAATCCACACGCGGAACGAGAGCAAAAATGAACATGCCCATGATGACCGCGATTGAACCGATGCGGATAGCCTCTTGGCGGTCCCAGCCAAGACCCACGGCGGAAAATGCCCGTTTTGCGCCCCCTGCCTTGATCGCGATGCGCAGCAACACCAATCCCAGTAGGAGCATTGCAAACCAGATGCCAAAAGGAACGATGGCAGCGGAGTTATACCACTCTGCCCCGCTCACCCCGGCGCGGTTCTCTCCCAGAAAGGGAATGAAACTTGTGCGCCAGAGAAAGAAAACCGCGCACCAGATCAGCGCGAGAGCGCCCCAGAAATCGCGGGCACGCAGCATCTCTAGATCTTTGTCCAGTTCTGCCTGCAGTTTTTCGATACCCATTTTGCTCCCCCTCAATCGGCAAAGCGGGGCGCAGATGCGCGCCCCGATCCATCTTGTTTTCAGTGATTGTTAAGGCTTTTCAATGCCAAGGCTTTCCGGGTCGACAGTGGTCGAACCGAGTTCTTTCAGCGTATAGGCAAAGGTGCTTTCCAGCTTAGAGAAAATTGCCTGTGCTTCATCGCCGGACTGGCCACCGATATCGTAGTAGTTCGCCGCTGCCCACTCAGCCACTGTATCTGACGCCATCGCCTTATCGAATGCGTCGGTCAGCGTGGTCTTCACGTCATCGGATGCAGAGTTCGCAACGCCAAACCCGATAGATTGCTTGAGCGGAAGATAGGCTTCTAGCCCGTCATACATGTCAAATGCGGATGGGATTGTGGTCTCGCCCAACTTGCCTTCTTCGGGTGTCAGCATTGCCAGCGGACGCAGCTTGCCACCTTCGATCAAGGGCGCCTGCTCGGCCAGGGAAGTCACGACCAGTTCCACTTCACCCGCCATCGCGGCTTCTTGGCCCGCGGCGGAGCCCTCATAGGGAATAAACTTGAACGACACTTCCGCGCCTTTTTCGATGGCCAGCAGGTTCAAATGGTGGATCGACCCTGCGCCCGAAGCGGCGGCGGGAATAGAACCCGGCTCTGCCATCGCGGCATCCATAAGCTCTTGCAGCGTGCTATAAGGACTGTCTGCGGGGACCGAGATCAGATCGGGCGAGCCACCGATGATGAAAGGATACCAAAAATCAAACTTCTGATCCCAGCCGCCCTGAACGGCGGCTGTCACATTGGATTCAGAGATGCCCGCCAGTGTATAGCCGTCGTCGGGTTGGTTCTGGACAAAGACCATACCGTTGGATCCAGCCACGCCACCTGTCTGGTTGGTCACGTTGATCGAAACCGGCAGATGTTTCTCCATCTCGGCCATGATCATCCGGTTGATGCTGTCGGTGCCACCACCAGCGCCCCACACGACAACGTCGGTAATATCGCGGAATGGGTATTCTTGTGCCTGCGCAGACGCGGTCAGCCCGGTGCTTAGCGTCGCGGCAAGCGCGACCAGTGCAAATTTGGTTTTCATCTCATCCTCCCAATGGATACGGTGCCTATTGCATTTATCTGCGTATGCATTAACAAATGTGTTGTCAACTCACACGTCAGACTAAAGGGGCGTTTCTACACTTTTGCCCAGCCCGGACTTGGTCGCGAGACGCACCTGAAATCTGCGGTGCTAACAAGATTGGGCGTGACCGACGCAATGGGTTAAGCACCCCCCAAAGGCCGCGCTGAGAAAGAAAAGGGAAGAATGACATGACTTTACGGATCGCTTGTCTGGGGGCTGGCTATTTCAGCCAGTTCCACATCAGCGGATGGCAACGCATGCAGGGCGTGACCCTTGTTGGGGTCGCGGATCGTTCGCCCGCAAAAGCAGAAGCCTTTGGCCTCCCAGCCTTTGACAATATCGACGCCCTTTTGGCAACAAACCCCGATATCGTCGACATCATCCTCCCCCCCGCGGGGCACGCAGAAGCCATTCGCAAGGCGCTCGCCCGAAGCCCGCAAGCGATCATTTGTCAAAAGCCCTTCTGCACATCATTGCAAGAAGCCCGCGAGATCACCCAACTGGCCGAAGATGCGGGGGTGCCACTTGTCGTGCATGAGAACTTCCGCTTCCAGCCGTGGTACCGCAAGATCAAGGCTGCTCTTCAGGCAGGCCGGATCGGCACCACGCTACAGGCCAGCTTTCGGTTACGCCCGGGTGATGGCCAGGGCCCAGACGCCTATCTTGCCCGCCAGCCGTATTTCCAACAGATGGAGCGCTTCTTGATCCATGAGACAGGCGTTCATTGGGTCGATACTTTCCGGTATCTCTTTGGCGAACCAAGCCATGTCTACGCTGATCTGCGCCGTGTGAACCCGGTGATTGCAGGCGAGGATGCGGGTTACGTTACTTTTGACCATCCCGGTGGTGTAAGAGCCCTCTTTGACGCCAACCGCAGTCTGGATCACGCTGCCGATAACACCCGCCGCACCATGGGCGAGGCGCTGATTGAAGGGACCGAAGGAACGCTTACGCTCTATGGTGACGGGTCGATCTGGGTCCGCCCCTTCGGCGCGCTAAAGGCTGAAGAAATTTCGCCCCCCGACCAGCATGAAGGCTTCGGTGGGGATTGCACAAAAGCCCTGCAAGAACATGTTGTATCGGCGCTGCTGAATGGCACCGCACTAGAAAATAAGGCCCGCGATTATCTGCGTGTGATCGAGATTGAGCATGCAATCTATCGCTCTGCCGACGAAGGCCGCAAATTGAAGGTCTAGGCTTGCCACATCTCAGGCGATACGCCCTCTCGGCGTATCGCTTTGCTTAAAACCGCGACAGGTTGTTCTGTTCTAGCAATGAGATCAACAACGCTTTCGCCTTCACCCGATGCTCATGGTGCAGGTCGCGGGCGCGCTCTGGCTCCGCGTTGCGGATCGCATCATAAAGCGCGCGGTGGTTTTCGTTCGAGGCGTGGGGCAGCGGGCGCATGTAGAGAGTCAGCAACCGCACGCGATGCACCTGCGTGCTGTACATCGCAATCACCTCCTCCAGACGCCGACTCCCCGACAGGGACACCAGCCCCTGATGGAACCGATCATCCGCCGCCGCCCATTCTTTGCGGTCTTCTTGCAGCAGAGCGCTTTCCATTTGAGTTAAACTCTCATCCAACCCACGCAGCTCCTTTTCTGGATAAGCCATCTCAGCGGCCTTAAAGGCGGCCAACGGCTCAAGCTCAATCAGGATGTCATAGATTTCTACCATGTCAGCGATGGTCAAAGGCAGAACGCGGATACCATGCCGAGGCCGGATTTCGACCAAGCCACGGGAGGCGAGAATTACCGCAGCTTCGCGGATCGGGGTGCGCGAAACGCTCAGCATCTCCCCAAGTTCGGCTTCTAGGTAGTTGGAGCCGGGCGGCAGTTCGTTGTTCGTGATCATCCCCTGAAGAATGGCCGCAACACGAGCAGCCTGCGAGACCGGTTTCTCGGCCTCTGCCGACTTGACCTTGCTCGAATTCATTCCAACCGCTCCCTCTCGTTCAGCGCCACTAGAAGATAACCCGAAATCCATTGACTATCAATGCATCAACGCATACGCATATAAATACGTGGCGAAGTGATGCCGTGCGAATTGCAGACTGAGTGGGAGCATTACAGCGTGTTTTGTCGAACCAGAGCGGCACAACGAAAGTGCACGGTTTGTCCCTCAGCTGTGACGTTCGTCAGAGGTGCACGCACGTTCGTGTGGGCCGCCTTCGACCAAAGTGAAATTTTAAGCCCAAGGAAAACGACATGGCTTCTGGTTTGAAAATCGCCCTTATCCGTGGGGATGGGATCGGTATTGATGTCGCAGATGCGACCATCGAAGTCGTCAATGCTGCCTGTGAAATTAGCGGCGCCCCTGCCCTTTCCTATGACGAGATCAACGCTGGCGCGGGCTACTATGCTGAAACCGGCCATGACATCGAGCCCGGTGGCGAAGAACGCGCAGGCGAGGCAGATGCCATCTTCCTAGGCGCGATCGGCCTGCCCTCGATCCGCCATGATGATGGCACAGAAATCTCACCTCACCTGCGCCTGCGCGACCGCTTTGGCCTTTACGCTGGCATTCGTCCCATCAAGGCCTACCCCAACGCGCCCCAACGGCTGGCCGATCCTCGTGCGGCGCAGATCGATATGGTGATCCTGCGCGAGTCCACCGAAGGCCTGTTCTATTCCGCCGCTGCCCATAAACGCAGCGAAGTGATCGGCGATACAGAGGTGCGCGACACCCTGCGCATCACCCGCGCAACAACAGAAAAGCTTCACAACTTCGCGTTTAAACTGGCCCAGAAACGCAAAGAGCGCGGCAAGCCCGGTCACGTGACTTGTGTCGATAAGGCCAATGTCTTCACGTCGATGGCTTTCTTCCGCAAGATCTTTGACGAGATCAAACCGAACTACCCCGACATCGAGGCCAATTATAACTACGTCGACGCCCAAGCGCTTGATCTGGTGCGGCGTCCTTGGGATTTCGATGTCATGGTAATGGAGAATATGTTCGGCGACATTCTGTCTGACTTGGGCGGTGGTTTGGTCGGCGGCATGGGCATGGCGGCCTGCGCCGAGATTGGCGATGACAACGGTCTTTTCCAGCCAGCCCACGGCAGCGCCCCCGACATCATGGGTCAGGACAAGGCCAACCCCCTTGCCGCGATCCTCAGCGGCGCTTTGATGCTGGACTACCTTGGCGAACGCTCTGGAGACAGCCGCTACACTGACGCGGCAGCCCTGATTGACGCGTCAGTCGAAAAAGGGTTTGCCGCCAATGCGCTGCGCCCGATGGAGTTCGGCGGCGACATGGGCACCCTCGCAACAACACGGGAAGTCGTGGGCGGCCTCAAAGGGTAATCCGACGCGGCCCACACTGCGGATGTGCGGGCCACAAGCGAATTACCCTGCGATTGTCACGATCGGCCGCGCTTGCCCAGGTCTGCTTATCGCGGCTTGCGCGCCGCGCTACTGATTTGAAAGGATATTGAAATGCCCATCGTTCTTGGTGCCATTGCCGATGATTTCACCGGTGCCACCGACCTTGCCAACACGTTGGTCAGTGAAGGTATGCGGGTGGTCCAGATCATCGGGGTGCCCGGCCCTGAAGAGACCTATGGCGATGCCGACGCGGTTGTCGTGGCGTTGAAATCACGGACAGCACCGGTGGAGGAAGCAATCGCAGACTCCTTGGCCGCGTTAAATTGGCTCCAGTCCGAAGGCGCCGAGCAAATCTTGTTCAAATATTGCTCTACCTTCGATTCGACAGCCCAAGGGAACATCGGCCCTGTCGCCGATGCGCTACGCGAAGCGATGGGTTGCGAACTCGCGCTGATCTGCCCCGCTTTTCCAAAGAATGGCCGCACGGTCTACAATGGCGTCCTCTTTGTCGAAGAGTTGCCCCTAGCGGAAAGCCCGATGAAGGATCACCCGCTAACACCAATGCGCGATTCCAACCTGATGCGTCTGATGGATGCGCAGTCCTCTGGGCAAGTCGGGCTGATCTCCGCGCCGATCGTTCAGCAAGGCATCGAAGCGATCCGTGCAAAAATAGCCGCGCTGATCACCGAAGGCATCTCTTACGCAGTCATCGACGCGCTGGATGAAAGCGACCTTCGGACCATTGGCAAAGCAGCGGAGGATCACAGCTTGATCACCGGTGGCTCAGGCATCGCACTGGGCCTGCCGGACAATTTTCGGGCGCGGGGCAAAATCACCTCGGGGCGGCAAACCACCTTCGCTGCAACCGAAGGGCGCACCTTGATTCTGGCAGGCAGTTGCTCAACCGCGACCCGCGCACAGCTTGCGCAAGCCAAAGCAAAATGGCCCCATGCCAAAGTCGAAATCGATAAAGTCGCGGCGGGAGATGATGTGGTCATCGAATTGACGGATTGGGCCAAGGCCCAGCCTGCTGACAGCCCGGTGATTATTTACGGCTCGGCCGATCCAGTAGAGGTGGACGCTATCCACAAACGTTACGGCGTTGCCGCCTCTGGGCAGATGATGGAAGACACGCTAAGCGCCCTCGCCCTGCGCCTTGCCGATGCAGGCTTTCACCGGCTGGTGGTCGCCGGAGGGGAAACCTCTGGCGCGGTCGTCTCAGCCCTGGACATTAAAATGCTAGAGATCGGCCCCGAGATTGCACCCGGCGTACCATGGACCCAAGCCTTGGGCCCCCGCCCCTTAACACTGGCGCTGAAATCTGGGAACTTCGGGCAGCCCAGCTTTTTCGAAGATGCCCTGAAGGTGCTCCCATGAGTGACGCGAAAATCCGGGAAGACATCGTGCGGCGCGCCGCGTCGCTTTATAATCGGGGGCTGAGTTTCGGCTCATCTGGTAATATCAGCGTGCGCGTCGACGACGGCTGGTTGATGACCCCAACCGGTTCCTCCATGGGAGACCTCGACCCGGCGCGCCTGTCTCTGCTTGACCCCGAAGGCCGCCATATCTCAGGCGATGCCCCCACCAAAGAAGCGTTTTTGCATATGGCCATGTATGCCAAACGGTCCGGCGCGTCGGCTATCGTGCATCTGCACTCCACCCATTCCGTCGCCGTAAGCTGCCTGAAATGCATTAATCACAAGGACGTTTTACCGCCCCTGACGGCCTATTACGTCATGCGGGTCGGCAAGCTGCCCCTCGTGCCCTACTTCGCGCCGGGGGATCTCGAATTAGCCAAGGCAGTCGGTGAAATGGCCTCGGACCACCATGCGGTTCTGCTAGCGAACCACGGGCCGGTCGTTTCAGCTAGATCGTTGTCGGATGCTGTTTATGCCACCGAGGAGTTGGAGGAGACCGCGAAGCTGTTTCTCGCCCTACAAGCAATGGAGACGCGGCCCCTCACTGCCGATCAGGTCGCGGATCTGCAGCGCCGATTCCCGTCCTGACGCTAGCTGGCTTACAGCAGAATGCGGCGATACTGGGTCGTCTCGATTAGACCAATTTCGGGATACCAACTTCAAAGACCGTCAGACGCGGCCGTATAGGTCGAAGACTTTGAGACTAGCCCCGCGATGGTTCCTTGGACTTGACCCACGCGCAGCGGGTCAAGTCGTTCTGCAATCAGCGCGCTAAGCGAGACTTTACCAAGAGGTAATAACAGTGCCCTGATAGCTCTCATCGATGAAAGTTTTGATTTCATCGGAATGATAGACCTTAAGCAGAGTTTCAACCCATGCGGCTTCCTCGTCGCCTTTGCGCACGGCAATCACGTTTACGTAAGGATTCTCGGCGCTTTCCATTGCGATCGAATCTTCCTTCGGGTTCAGACCAGAGGCAATCGCATAGTTGGTGTTGATCAAAGCAGCCGACAGGTCGGCCAACGAACGCGGCAGTTGGGCGGCGTCGAGTTCTTTGAAAGACAGTTCTTTCGGATTCTCGGTGATGTCGAGTACAGTTGGCACCAGACCAGCGGCCTCATCAACTTTGATCATGCCCAGTTCTTGCAGAACCAAAAGTGCGCGACCGCCGTTAGTTGGGTCATTTGGGATGCCGAATGTGGCCCCCTCTTCCAGATCGGCGATATCGGTGATCTTGTCGGAATAGACACCCATCGGGGTAGTGATGGTATTGCCCACAACGCTGAGCTCAAACCCGCGGTCTTTCATCTGCGCCTCAAGATAGGGCACGTGCTGGAAGGAGTTGGCCTGAATGTCGCCGTCGGCGAGCGCTTGGTTCGGCACGACGTAGTCAGAGAATTCAATCACGTCGATGTCCAGCCCCATCGGCTCAGCGATGCGGGCAACCTCTTCCATGATCTCGGCGTGTTCACCGGGGGAAACGCCGACCTTAATCTCTTCGGCAGCAAGGCCCGTGGCCATGAGCGCCAGAACGGAAGTAAGCGTGGTAAGACGAAGCATAGTAGTCTCCTTAGATTGAGAGATCAGATGTTTAAGGTAAGAATTATTGCCCACCGCTTTTAGTGGCGCGTTTATCCACGGCGGTCGCGACACGCTCGCCGATGGACTGCACAAGCTGCACCAAGACGATGAGAATGATAACAACGATGGCCATGACGTCGGGCATAAACCGCTGATAACCATAGCGAATACCCAGATCACCAAGGCCTTCACCGCCAACAGCACCGACCATCGCAGAATATCCGATCAAGCTGACGATGGCGAGCGTCAGACCCAGTGTGATGCCGGGCAGTGCCTCGGGGAGCAGCACTTTGCGGATAATCTGCACCGGTGTCGCGCCCATCGCGCGGGCGGCTTCAATCAGGCCGGAATCGACTTCGCGAATGGCGTTTTCAACCAGCCGCGCGATGAAGGGCACCGTTGCAATAGTCAAGGGTACAATGGCAGCAGTGGTCCCGATCGAGGTGCCCGCGACCATGCGGGTGAAAGGGATGATCGCCACAACAAGGATAATAAACGGCACCGAACGCGTGGCGTTCACCACCAATCCGAGGATTTTGTTCACCCAAGGTGCCGACAGCAGTTCACCGCGCTGCGATGTCGCCAGAAACAGCCCCAGCGGCAGGCCTAACACCGTGCCAAGGATCGCTGAGATGGCAACCATATAAAGCGTCTGCCCGGTCGCTTCGATCAACAAGTTAATAAGGTTAGCCGACATAGCCCAGCACCTCCGTCAGAAGCCCGTGTTGTTCCAAGAATGCGCGCGCTTGGGCGGCCTGCGGCATTGGCATCGACACCAAAAGGTTGCCAAAGGGGCGTGTGCCGATTTCTTCAACAGCACCAGCCAAGATATTGACGGGTATGCCCATTTCCTTGGTCAATCGCGCCAGCATAGGATCCGTCGCATGCGCACCTGCAAAGGTCACACGGATTACCTCTTCGCCGCCTGAGGCGGGTGCGGTTTGCGTCAAGCGGTCTCTGACAAAGGCGGGCAGCGTGACCCCGGTCACCCCCGACAGGAACGATCGCGTCGTCTCATGTTGCGGTGCGGTGAAAATATCGTAGGTCGCCCCGTGTTCAACGATGCGGCCAGCTTCGATCACTGCCACATGGCTGGCGATGTCACGCACCACGGCCATTTCATGGGTGATCAGCAGAACCGTCAGCCCCAAATCGCGATTGATGTCTTTCAGCAGCGACAGAACCGTCTGTGTTGTTTCAGGGTCGAGCGCCGAAGTCGCCTCGTCCGAGAGCAGCACTTTCGGCCCAGTGGCCAAAGCGCGGGCGATGCCGATACGTTGCTTTTGCCCACCCGAAAGCTCTGCCGGATAGCGGCCCGCCTGCGCGCTTAGGCCAACCCGTTCGATCAGGTCCGCCACGCGCGGCTTGATCTGTGCCGATGGTACCCCCGCAACTTCGAGCGGCAGCGCGATATTGCCTGCCACAGTGCGCGAAGACAGCAGGTTAAAGTGCTGGAAAATCATGCCCACGTCACGGCGGATCGCACGAAGTTTGCCGCCTTTGGCGGTGCCCACGTCCTCGCCTCCGACCAACACTTTGCCCGATGTGGGCCGCTCTAACCCATTGACCATGCGCAGCAAGGTAGACTTGCCCGCGCCCGACCGCCCGATGATCCCGGTGATCGAACCGGGCGCAACATCAAGAGAAATCCCCTCAAGCGCATTGACGGTCGCCCCGCCCGCTTTGGTATAGGCCTTGCCGACCTTGTCAAAGGCGATCGAGGCGCCTTGGATCATGTTATCAGTCATTGTCCGTCCGGATTGGCTTGGGTTTCGGGTAGCGCCCCGTAGACAGAAACACGGGCCGCGATGCAAGGCACGATCATGCATATCTGCTTTGCTTTTCGGCCTTAACGTAGGGCGGCGCATTCCGCTCTTGTGCCCTGAGGGTCAGAAGATGATTATATTCACGAATCGGAATGGTTACTGGGAGGGGGATAAAATGAAGCTCAATAGACGAATGGTGATTGCCGGGATGGCCGGTGCAGCCTTTGCCCATGGTCCGCTGCGCGCCTTTGCCACAACCTCGGCCCAGACCGGCGACTACGCATTTTTAAGCGTGAGCGATGGCAATCTGGTCCTGCCGCGCAGTTTTTTCTTCGACGGCTTGCCGCAGGAAGAATTGGCGCAGGCCCTAGCGCCGTTCAACCTGCCCCACGATCAGTTGGAGCCGCCCTGCAACTTGGCCCTTCTGCGCAATAAGGAACGTTTAGTGCTTTTCGATGCGGGCTCGGGCCCCGCATTCATGCCCTCGGCCGGAACGCTGTTGGACAGACTTGGGGCTCTAGGCGTTACGCCCGATCAGGTGACGGATGTCATTTTTACCCATGGGCACCCCGATCACCTTTGGGGCGTGCTGGACGACTTCGATGATCTGGTATTCCAAGAGGCACGTTATCACATGGGACAGGTCGAATGGGAGTATTGGCGCGATCCAAAGACCGTTGACACGATTGGCGCGGCACGCACGGCCTTCGCCGTGGGCGCGGCACGTCGGCTTGACGAGATCGAAGATCGGATGAACCATTTTGTTGATGGCGCAGAAGTTCTGCCCGGCATTATGGCCCACGCAAGTTTTGGCCATACGCCGGGGCATATGTCTTTTGAGGTGGGCGGCGACAGTGATGCGCTGATGATCGGCGGCGATGCCATCGGTAACCACCACCTTGCCTTCGCCCGGCCCGGTTGGGCCAGCGGATCAGATCAAGACCCGGAACTTGGGGCACAGACCCGTCAGCGGCTGCTCGACAAGCTTGCCCATGAACAGACCCTGCTGATGGGTTTCCACCTGCCGAACGGCGGCTTGGGCCGGGTCGCACGCGATGGGGATACGTATCGTTTTGTGGAGGCGGATCAATGATGCGCTATTTGCTAAGCACCGCCCTGCTGATCGCCACCAATGCCACAGCCAACGAGGATATCGCCGATAAATATCCCGCCTCTCTGCTTTATGACAAACCGTACGAGGTGATCCCCGGTGTCTTTTCCGCCATCGGTGCGACAGCCCCGCCGACTTACGAAAACGCGGGCCATAACAACAACCTGAGCTTTATCGTCACCGGCGAAGGCGTCGTCGTCATTAACGGTGGCGCGGCCTATGGGCTGGCAGAGGCGCTGCATGAAGAGATCAAGGCCGTGACCGATCAGCCGGTAAAGCTGGTGTTCAACGAAAACGGTCAAGGCCATGCGGTTCTGGGCAACAGCTATTGGGCTGAGCAGGGCGTGCCCATTGTCGCCCATGTGGACGCGGCGCATGAGGTCGAAAGCTTTGGCGGCAGCATTCTGGAAGGGATGCAGCGCTATAACCGTGACCGTGCCGAGGGCACGGAGGTTCAGCTCCCGACGGAGACATTCGCGGACGAATATATCGTCGAGATGGGCGATTTCCGGATCGAAGCACACCACCTTGGCCCGGCCCATAGCCCCGGCGATATCGTGATCTGGTTGCCAAAGCAGCGCCTCGTCATTTCGGGCGATATGGCCTTTCACGAACGCATGTTGCCGATCTTTCCCGACACGATGACGGCAGATTGGATCGAGACATGGGAAACCGCCTTTGAGCCGCTAGAGGCGACCTATGTGATCCCCGGCCATGGCCATCCGACCAATATGGATCAGGTACGGCGCTACACTCATGACTACCTCGTTTATCTGCGCGAACAGATCGGCGCGCATTTAGATGCAGGTGGTGGGCTGGCCGAGGCCTATTACGTCGATCAAACACCCTACAACGGATTGGACACCTTCGAGGAATTAGCCACCAAGAACGCAGGCCGGGTCTTTGAGCAGATGGAGTTCGAGTAAGCTAACAGTTACTTCCCGGCGAGGCTAAAAGGCTGGTTGGCCGCCCCATCGCGGTACCAGCGCATGATCTTGCGGCGCTCTTCTTCTTCCATGAAGGACACATTTGCAGGCGGCATAGCGTTGGTCACCCCCGCCTGCAAATAGATCTGCCGCGCGGCGCGCGCGATGTCAGCAGGTGTTTCCAGCAACAATCCCTTGGGTGCGCGGTGAATACCGTCATAGAACGGTTCGCGCGCATGGCACATAGCGCAGCGGCCCGGCACGATATTTGTCAAATCCTCAAACCCTTGAGCGTTGGCAAACATCTGTTCAGTTTCGGTCAGGGGTCGCGCTTCGGCCGCTTCGACATCGTCCTGCATGAGCGGCGCGGTCGACAGCCACATAATCGCCACGAACAGCAGTGCGGTCACGCCCCACGTCCAATGCGGCCCCTTACCCGTGGCGTGCATCGTGTTGAAATAATGCCGGATCGTTACACCCATCAGAAACACCAGCGCCGCGATCAGCCAGTTGTATTCGGTCGCAAACGCCAGCGGGTAATGATTGCTCAGCATCAAGAAGATCACCGGCAGCGTCAGGTAGTTGTTGTGGGTTGAGCGCAGTTTGGCGATCTTGCCGTATTTAGCGTCCGGTGTGCGGCCCTCTTGAAGGTCTTTCACCACGATGCGCTGGTTCGGCATGATGATGAAAAACACATTCGCCGTCATGATCGTAGCGGTGAAGGCCCCCAGATGCAGCAGCGCGGCACGGCCCGTGAACACTTGGTTATACCCCCAAGCCATCGCCACCAGCAGCACAAACAACAGCAACATCAACGCCGTGGGCCGGTTTCCAAGCTGCGATTTGCACAGAAAGTCATAGATCAGCCATCCCAGCATCAGCGAGCCCGCCGAGATCAGGATGCCTTGGAAGATCGAAAGGTCGGCCTTGGCGGGATCAATCAAGTAAAGCTCTGCCCCGGCCCAATAGACCACCATCAACAGCGCCGCCCCCGACAGCCATGTCGAATAGCTTTGCCATTTATGCCAGATCAGATGCTCGGGCATGTTCTCCGGGGCCACCAGATACTTCTGAATGTGGTAGAACCCGCCGCCATGAACCTGCCATTCCTCGCCAAAAGCGCCAGCGGGCAGATGCGGCACTTTGCGCAGACCCAGATCAAGCGCGATAAAATAGAATGACGCGCCAATCCACGCCATGGCGGTGATAACATGCACCCAGCGGACGGCAAAACCGATCCAATCCCACATGATGGCGATGTCGTGCATGGTGTTCTCTCCGGATGATTCACCGGCCAGACTATTCAATCGCGGATTTTACCGCTAGATTTGTCATTCCCTAAACTCTATCAAAAGTTCCCGATAAATGTCCTATTTCGACAACATTCGCACCTTTGTGCGCGTCTATGAACTTGGCAGCATGTCGGCAGCAGCCCGCGATCAGCGCGTTTCGCCTGCTGTTGCCTCGGCGCGGATCACCCAGTTAGAGGGGCATTTGGGCGTACGGCTGTTCCAGCGCACCACGCGCAGCCTATCGGCGACGGAACAGGGGCGGATTTTCTATGATGGCGCTTGCAAGATCCTTGCCTCCGTGGCCGAGGCCGAGGCGGGGATCGATGACGTTACCGACAACCCACGCGGCACGCTGCATGTCGCGGCCCCGCTGGGCGTGGGGCGTCGGCTGATCGCGCCACATGTGCCTGAGTTTGCGGCAGACTACCCTCTGGTCGATGTGCGTCTGCGGTTAAGTGATAGGAAACTCGACCTCACTGCCGAAGGACTTGATGTGGCATTTTTCCTTGGCCGACCCGAAGATTCCACGTTGCGCATTCGTAAGGTCGCCGATTGCGAGCGCGTGCTCTGCGCCAGCCCGGCGTATCTTGCTGTGCATGGCCACCCACGCACGGGGGGCGAGATTGATCGGGGCCAGCACAATTGCCTGAACCTGCGCTTTCCCGGCGCGACCGAGTTTCAATGGCAACTAAAAGGACCGGAAGGCGCAGTAAAATATGACGTGCGGGGCCGGTTTGAAAGCGACGACGGCGATGTGCTTACCGATTGGGCACTGGCAGGTGCCGGTATTGCGATGAAACCACTGTTTGAAATCGCCGATCACCTGCGCAGTGGCGCACTGGTGCGGGTGGTCGAAGACACACCGCCCCTGCCCGTGCAGATGGCCTGTCTCTATACTCACCGCCGCCACCAAGATCCGAAAACCCGGCTGTTCATGGAATTCATGATCGCCCGTATGGAAGACGCGCTGAAGGCGGGAGAGGCTTAGCTGCCGCGGTAGGTCGAGTAGCCAAAGGGCGAAAGCAGCAGCGGGACATGGTAATGCGCGGCATCCGACATGCCAAAACGCAGCGGCACCACATCCAGAAAACGCGGTTCCTCAGCGGGCGTGCCATTCGCGTCAAGGTAGTCGCCACAGTGAAACAGCAGCTCATAGGTGCCGACCTTGAATTCCTCAGCGGGCAAAATCTGCTCATCGGTGCGGCCGTCCGCATTGGTGGTCACGCTCCGCAGATGGGTCCGGGCCTCGCCCTCCAAACGGAACAACTCGATCTTCAGTCCCGCCGCGGGGCAGCCACGTGCCGTGTCCAAAACATGTGTTGTTAGATAGCCTGCCATCATACCCTCCGTGCTTAACCCTTGATCGCCCGGCGCGTGGCCGAACGAAAGTGTCCTTTTCACGATAGTCTTTCAGGAATTAATTGAAAGCAATGCAAGACCTTCCGGTTTAGACAGAGAACGACAGAAGGAGAATAACATGACTCGCTACCCCCGCGACATGCAGGGTTACGGCCCCACCCCCCCCGATGCGCAGTGGCCCGGCGGCGCCAAAATCGCAGTGCAATTGGTGCTGAACTACGAAGAAGGCGGGGAAAATAACATCCTGCACGGCGATGCCGCATCCGAAGCCTTCTTGTCAGAGATCGTCGGCGCCGCGCAATGGCCGGGGCAGCGACATGCCAATATGGAATCGATCTATGAATACGGTGCACGCGCCGGGTTCTGGCGTTTGCATCGGCTATTAAAAGACCTGCCGATCACCGTCTACGGCGTCGCCACAGCGTTGGCCCGTTCGCCGGTGCAGACCGCCGCGATGATCGACGCAGGCTGGGAAATGGCGACCCACGGGCTGAAGTGGATCGAACACAAAGACATGCCAGAGGATGAGGAACGCGCCGCCATTGCCGAGGCGATCCGCCTGCATGCTGAGGTAACGGGCGCTGCCCCGCGCGGTTTCTATTGCGGGCGCTCATCCGAGAATACAATCCGGCTTGCCGCCGAAACCGGGCAGTTCGCCTATGTCGCCGACGCCTATGCCGATGACCTGCCCTATTGGGTTGAGTTCGATGGCCACGATCAGTTGATCGTACCCTACACACTCGATGCCAACGACATGCGCTTTGCCACGCCGCAGGGCTTCAATTCTGGTGCGCAGTTCTTTGACTATCTGAAAGCGAGCTTTGACGCGCTTTACCGCGAAGGGGCCGAGGGTGCGGCGAAGAAGATGTCGGTTGGCCTGCATTGCCGTTTGATTGGCCGTCCCGGTCGGGTAGAGGCGCTGCGCCAATTCATCGAATACGCTCAAAGCCACGAAGGCGTCTGGTTCGCCACCCGTGAACAAATCGCAGACCATTGGGCCGCAACGCACCCGCACCAGCGCCGCGAGCGCCCCAGCCAGATGGAGCGCGAAACCTTCGTTGCCAAATACGGTAGCATTTTTGAGCATTCGCCTTGGATCGCCGAGGGCGCCCATGCACTGGAACTGGGCGCGGGCCATGACAGTGCCGTGGGGCTGCACAACGCGCTGGCCCGGATTTTCCGATCGGCCTCAGACGCGCAACGCCTCGGCGTTTTGCAAGCGCACCCCGATCTGGCAGGCAAGCTGGCACAGGCCAAACGCCTGACCTCTGAAAGCACGTCCGAGCAGGCAGCAGCCGGATTGGACGCGCTGACGGATCAAGAGCGCGAGACCTTTACCCGGCTTAACAAAAGCTATGTCGAGAAACACGGCTTTCCCTTCATCATCGCCGTCCGCGACCATGATAAGACAGGTATCCTCGCCGCTTTTGAGCGTCGCATCGATAATGACCGCGACACCGAGTTTAAAGAGGCCTGCCGACAGGTCGAACGCATCGCACAGCTGCGGCTGAAAGACATGCTGCCATGAGCCGCCAACTTGTCCTCCAGCCCCTCACAGCCAAGGCGTTCGCCCCGTTTGGCGAGGTCCTGGAGGTGTGCGGCGCGCCCGATAAGATCATCAATCAGGGCATGTGTGGGCGGCATCATGATTTGGCTGATTTGGATTTCGGCCAAGGCCGCGCGGGCATCAGCGTGTTTGACGCCACACCCCGCGCCCTGCCCTTTACCCTTGATATGGTAGAGCGGCATCCGCTTGGCGCGCAGGCCTTTTTGCCGATGCATCAAAACCCCTATCTGGTCGTCGTCGCCCCCGATAACGCGGGCCGCCCCGGCCCCTTGCAGGCGTTTCTCGCAGGCCCCGGTCAGGGCGTGAACTATCGCCGTAACACTTGGCACGCGGTCTGCTGTCCGCTGAGCGCGCCGGGGCTTTTCGCAGTGGTCGACCGGATCGGCGAAGGCGACAATTTGGAAGAACATTGGTTCGATCAGCCGTGGGAGGTGGTCGCAGCCAAGGAATAACCGTCATGCCCTCATC
Source organism: Sulfitobacter dubius (assembly GCF_900113435.1). GTDB lineage: Bacteria > Pseudomonadota > Alphaproteobacteria > Rhodobacterales > Rhodobacteraceae > Sulfitobacter > Sulfitobacter dubius. The sequence continues at coordinate 710,309 of NZ_FOPG01000001.1, forward strand.
AGAAGCGGCAGACGGGATCGGTCAAAAGGGAGAATGACATGACTGACGCTTCACTGGGCACGCCGGCGCAACTGCGCGACCCGAATTATACCCCCGCGCTGTCCAAGGCGATACCCTTGGGCATTCAGCACGTGCTGGCAATGTTCGTCTCCAACGTAACGCCAGCCATCATCGTGGCGGGGGCTGCGGGGTTCGGGTTTGGTTCGGATGCCGGGGCGCAGGGTTTTCCCGACATGACCTATCTGATCCAGATGTCGATGCTGTTTGCAGGCATTGCCACGCTGTTTCAGACCATCGGCTTCGGGCCCGTAGGCGCGCGCTTGCCGATTGTGCAGGGCACGAGTTTTGCCTTTCTGCCGATCATGATCCCGCTCGTCGCGGGCAAAGGGGTCGAGGCGTTGCCAGCGCTCTTTGGCGGCGTTCTGGTTGGCGGGCTTTTTCATATGGTCTTAGGCACCTTCATCGGACGCATCCGCTTTGCCTTGCCCCCGCTCGTGACCGGGTTGGTGGTGACGATGATCGGCCTCGCGCTGGTCAAAGTGGGCATCCAATATGCCGCTGGCGGCGTCCCCGCCATTGATCAACCCGAGTACGGCAGCCTGCTCAATTGGTCGGCGGCTTTGGTGGTGATTGTCGCCACGCTGGGGTTGAAGTTCTTCACCCGTGGGATGCTGTCGGTTTCAGCCGTCGTGATCGGTATCGCGCTCGGCTATATCTATGCGCTGGCGGTGGGCATGATCACCTTTGAGGGCATCGTCACCAGTTGGGATCGTGCCGCCACGGTGGCGCTGCCAATACCCTTTGCATATGGGTTCGAGTTCAGCTTTGCCGCCGTTGTTGGTTTCTGCCTCATGGCATTTGTCTCGGCTGTCGAAACCGTCGGAGATGTTTCTGGCATCACCAAAGGCGGCGCAGGGCGCGAGGCTACGGATGCCGAGATCACGGGTGCCACCTATGCCGACGGTCTGGGCAGCGCGATTGCCGGGGTTTTCGGCGGCTTTCCCAATACCTCGTTCAGCCAGAATGTCGGGCTGATCGCCATGACCGGCGTGATGAGCCGCCATGTGGTGACCATCGGCGCGCTATTTCTGATCCTCTGCGGCTTGGTCCCTAAGGTCGGCGCAGTGATCCGCACCATCCCTATCGAGGTACTGGGCGGCGGGGTGATCGTGATGTTCGGCATGGTCGTCGCTGCCGGTGTTTCGATGCTGTCGGACGTGAACTGGAACCGACGCAATATGGTTATTTTCGCTATTTCCCTGTCGATCGGTCTTGGGCTGCAACTGGACCCCAAGGCGGTGCAATATCTGCCCGATACACTGCGGGTGTTGATGACAAGCGGGCTGCTGCCAGCGGCGCTGATTGCCATCGTGCTGAACCTTGTGCTGCCAGAACAACTGTCGGATGACGCAACTGAAGAGGTTTCAGGCGGGTTGTCGGGCCACGGCAAAGGGTCACTGGGAAAACGAGGCTGATTCATCCGAAAGGGCGCCGATTGGGCGCCCTTTTATACTTCCGACGTCCTCTCGGCCATCCAGCCCCGAACCAAGGGCCGCCCTCCCAAGGCAGGCTCAGCGCAGCTTCATATGGCGGTTCACATCTTTATACAGAAGATACCGGAACGGCCCCGGCCCGCCTGCATAGCAGGCCTGCGGGCAGAAGGCGCGCAGCCACATGAAATCACCCGCTTCAACCTCGACCCAATCTTGGTTAAGCCGGTAAACCGCCTTACCCTCCAACACATAAAGACCATGTTCCATTACATGGGTTTCACAGAACGGGATCACCCCGCCGGGTTGCAGTGTGACGATGGTCACATGCATGTCATGACGCAGGTCATGTGGGTCAACAAAACGCGTGGTCGCCCAAACCCCATTGGTGTCAGGCATCACATTTGGCGCGATGTCCTGCTCATTCAGAACCAACGGATCGGGATGCTCCAGCCCTTCGACCGCCTCATAGGCTTTGCGGATCCAGTGAAACCGCGTGACCGTGTCGCTGTCGTTTTTAAGCGCCCACGTCGCGCCGGCAGGAATATAGGCATAGCTGCCTTCGCGCATCGCATGGCTTTCCCCTTCGATGGTTAGGGTGAAACCACCCTCGACCACGAACAGCACACCTTGCGCCTCTTTATCCAGTTCAGGCCTTTCCGAGCCGCCACCGGGCTGCACTTCCATGATATATTGCGAGAATGTCTCGGCAAAGCCGCTTAAGGGGCGGGCGATCACCCATAGCCGCGTACTCTCCCAGAAGGGTAGGAAAGAAGTCACGATATCGCGCATCGTGCCGCGCGGCAAAACGGCGTAGGCCTCGGTAAAAATGGCGCGGTCCGACAACAAGGTCTTTTGATCTGGATGGCCGCCGGTGGGCGCGAAATAGCTGGGGGGGGTCATTTTCTCTCTCCGTCGGGGGTATCCATAGAATTGCCGCTCCCCGCGCGAAGGCCAAGGTCTTTATCGCTGAAGGATTATCTGGCTAAATTTGATAGTCTTCGGAAACGGTTTTATCCCAATCAGGGCAAATTTCCTGCTCTTGCCTCCGAAGGCACCAAAGAACGCCCCATTTGCTCTTTAGCCCTTAAATTACTTGAACATATCCGGCAAATGGCCGCTAAGGAAACAGATTTGCTTCATAAAACCGCCTCTCAGGATGAAAGCCGCCATCGCAAACTGTTTGAGATCCTGTGTCATGCAGAACGCGCGGCACAGACCAGCGCGCGGCTTGCCCAAAGCGCCAATCAGCCATTGGATAAACCCACGGCGCAGCGGCTACGGCTGGAAGCGATACGCTCTCTTCATCGAAATCATACTCCCAACGCAGGCCGTCCGAAATTATGGGACGGCCTGCTCAGACTGCTACAGGGTGATCAGAAGAATGCGGCAGCTTCCAACTCGACTGTAATCACGCCGATGATCGCACCGTTCGACGGTTCGGTGATAGGCATCAACACGCGGCTTTGATGGGCCTTTGTGCTATTGTCGAAGGCGACTTGTTCAACCAAAAACGCCCCAGACGGCGGCGAAAACTGATTGCTGATCTTTGGCTGACCACCTTTAAAATAGACGGATGCCGTTCCACTGCTAACCACGGTTAGCCCGTAGGCATCCAGCACCGTTACGCCTGCAATCTGACCTGCCGAACTGGCGACCTGCTGCTTAAGAAAAGCCTCAACTGGTTTGGCGATCGATACCTGTGACAGCGAAGGTTGAGCGGAGTTCGCCATCGCTGCCCCTCTCGCTGCAACGGGTGCGACTGCTAGACTATTCATCTGCAGGTGGCGCAGGTTCTGCTCTGCAATCGCTTCCACAATGCGGGCGTCATTCACCCACGTCAGCAAAACCCGATCAATATAGTCGTTCAGGGCCCATGGCACCTCTGACGCGGCGACCCTGAGCCCAGAACATAGAACGAAGATAAGCGATACAATTGGCAGATGTCGTAGCATCAAGGAGCCCTCAAAATATAGGCGGCCCAAGGACCGCGGGAGGACTGCACCCTAGATGCAGATTGGTTTACGTCGCGTGAACGACAGTGCTTGCTTAGACCTCTTCGCCCTTAAACCCTGTCGCGACAACGAACTTTTCCGAAGAATCCGCGCGGCTGGCTGGCGGTTTGATATTCGCGACCTTGGTAAAGCGGCGCTTCAACAGTTTTTGCAACTCACCCTCCGCACCCCCGGCCAGAACCTTCGCGACAAAAGTGCCGCCATCTTCCAACACGTCAAAGGCGAAATAGGCAGCCGCTTCGCAGAGCGCGATGATCCGCAAGTGGTCGGTCTGCTTATGCCCCGAGGCCGAAGCGGCCATGTCGGACATTACGACATCGGCCTTCCCGCCAAGCCATTCCTTAACCTTTAGGTCTGCGTCGTCTTCCATAAAATCAAGCTGATGGAGGTCGCAGCCTGCGATTGGCTCCATCTCTTGCAGGTCGACGCCTAGAATAGTGCCCACCTGTTTGCCCGATCTCTCGCCCAGCACGTTGCAGCGTTTGACGGCCACCTGACACCAACCGCCCGGTGCCGCGCCCAGATCGACGATCCGCGCACCTGGTACGAGGAACCGATATTTATCATCCAATTCCATGATCTTATAGGCCGCACGCCCGCGATAGCCTTCGGCCTGCGCGCGTTTGACGTAAGGATCGTTCAATTGCCGCTGCAACCAGCGGGTTGAGCTAAGCTTGCGCCCGCGTGCGGATTTCACCTTAACCTTCAGTTCACGCTGTCCGCGCCCTGATGTGTTCTTTCCGTCCGGTGTCTTGGCCATCAAAAGACCCCTTCTTCTAATACGCCATCGGCGCTCATCTGTGCATATAGCAGGCCTTCGCGCAGACCGCGATCCGCAACTGACAGCCTGTCGGTCGGCCAGCAGCGCATCAAGGCCTGTAAGATCGCAGCGCCCGACATAATTAACGCCGCCCGGTCTTGCCCGATCCGGGGATCCGCGCGTCGTCCGCCCGGCCCCATGGCAATATAGGAGTGGATCACCTTGTCGATCTGCGCGCTGCTCATGCTAAGCCCGTCGACCTTGGTCCGGTCATAGCGTTTCAGGTTCAGGTGGCTCGCCGCGACGGTGGTCACGGTGCCCGAGGTGCCGACGATCTGGAACCGTTTTTGCGACTGGATCGTCTGGTAGGGCGTGAAATCGGTGAGGTTCTCTTCGAAAAACCAACTCATCAGAGCAAACCGCGCGGCGTCATCCTCTACGTCTGAGAATTGATCGCGCAGGGTCGCCACGCCCAATGGCACGCTGATCCAATCCACCACCCGCGCCGAGGGCACATCAGATTTCGCCTGATTGAACCCACCCTGCAGGCGCATGATCGACCGCGCGCGATCAGCCCGTGGCACTTTGGAAATGTCGATCCACACCAATTCAGTCGAACCGCCACCGATATCGACAACCAGCAGATTTTCCGTCTTGCGACTGACCAGCGGCGCGCAGGAGATCACAGCAAGCTGGGCTTCTTCCTCGGGCCGGATAATGTCGAGCTTGAGACCGGTTTCGCGCTGGATACGGCGCATGAACTCCGCACCGTTATGCGCCCGGCGGCAAGCCTCTGTCGCCACAAGACGCATGTTCTGCACCTTGTTACGCCGCAGTTTCTGCTGGCAAATACGCAATGCCTGAATGGTGCGCGCCATCGATCCGCGCGACAACCGCCCGGTTTTTTCCAAACCGGCACCCAATTGCACCGATTTCGAGAAACTGTCCACCACATGGAAACCGCTGCCCCGAGGCTGGGCGATCAACATGCGGCAGCTATTTGTACCCAGATCTAGGGCCGCATATAGCTCATTAGATCTGGGCGGAACTGGCGCGGGGCTCAGAGCCGGAATGTCCTTATCGAGCGCACCCGCACCTTTGGGACGCTGTGGCGCCATGGTTACGCGCCTTTCATATCGAGTTATCCCCACGGTATTCTCTGCGCAGTGCCGGTGCAAGAGGTCGCGGCGGCTTGGGCCATTTTCCGCGGCGTATTCTTTGGCCCCGGCTCACAATCATCTTGAGAATAATGGGGGCGCAGAGCCCTCGTGATGGCCCGCCCGATGCGCTATCACCACCCCAAGTCGCGGATGGGTCGTGTTTCGTCGAAAAACGGCCCTGTCCTGACCGCGACGCTCGTTAGACAGGCTTAAACCGGACCGGAGGAATCGTCCCATGCCCGCAGTCACAATCGTTTATTGGCGCGATATTCCGGCACAGGTCATCGTCGGCAAGGGCCGCCGTGGCTCCAAACGCCCCCTGCCCGAACGCTTTGAACAGGCGATTGACCGTGCGGCTATGAAGATTGGCGCCGAGGATACCGACGCTTACCTGGCAGAATGGCGCAAGGCGGAGCCCTTTGAGGTTGAGGGCGATCCCGATGCCATCGCCGATGCCGAAGCCGCCCGGATCGACGCGGAATACGACCGCGACCGGATCAAGCAACTGATTGACAACGACGGCTGGGCATAGCCTGCCAGCCCTATGATCAAGGACACGCTCATGGCACTTTTGAACTTCCGCAAGAAAGAAACCGCCGCCCCGCAGGCGCCGGTGGCCGAAGTTGAGGCGCTATTGAAAGATTATTCGATTGAGGTGATGCCCCGCACCGCCGAGAAGGTCGAAGATTTTCGCGCCCTGCTGCCAGAGGGCACCCGTGTCTATATCGCCCATATCGACGGCACCCCGATTGAGGATATGGTCGCCACCGCCGCGCGGCTAAACGCCGACGGTTTCAAGGTCATGCCGCATTTCCCGGCCCGCATCATCAAGGACCGCGCCACCCTGGCCGACTGGATCGCCCGTTATCAGGGCGAAGCCGATGTGCGCCAAGCGCTGCTGCTCGCGGGCGGTGTCACCGCGCCCGTGGGCGACTTTACCGACAGCATGCAGCTGATGGAGACAGGGCTTTTCGACGAGGCGGGTTTCACCCGTCTGCATGTCGCTGGCCACCCCGAGGGCAATCGCGACATCGACGCCGACGGAGGCCGCCTAAACGTCGATGCGGCGCTGAAATGGAAGAACGATTTCCAGACCCGCACCGATGCAGAAATGGCCATCGCCACGCAGTTCGCCTTTGAAGCGCAGCCGATCATCGAATGGGCCGACAGCCTCAAGGCCGCAGGCATCACCCTGCCCATTCACATCGGCATCGCGGGCCCTGCGAAACTGCAAACCCTTATTAAATTCGCCATCGCCTGCGGCGTCGGCCCCTCGCTCAAGGTGCTGCAAAAGCGGGCGATGGATGTCACCAAGCTGCTGTTGCCCTATGAGCCCGCAGATGTGATCAGCGACTTGGCCGCCTACAAGGCAGCACACCCGGACTTCAACATCACCCATGTGCATCTTTTCCCGCTGGGCGGGATCAAAACGAGCGCCACATGGGTCCAAGAGAATGGCGGCGCCTCTGGGGTGCCCGCCGACGCAGCCTAAAGGAAGTTACATGACCAGAACCGTCATCGAATCCAAGACCAAGACCGCCGTCATCGGCTTTGACGAGCCGTTTTGCGTGATCGGAGAGCGGATCAACCCCACGGGCCGCAAGATTCTCAGCCAAGAGCTTGAGCAAGGCGATTTTTCGCGGGTCGAGGCGGATGCCATCGCGCAGGTCGCCGCAGGTGCCACGGTGCTGGATGTGAACTCGGGCGCGGTCTTCTCCAACAAAATGGCCGAAGACCCCCGCTATGCCGACAACAACTTTGTCGAGCCGATGCTGATGCCGGAACTGATCAAAGTGGTGCAAAACGCCGTTGATGCGCCGATTTGTATCGACAGTTCGGTTCCCGGCGCGCTGGAAGCGGGCCTTGAGGCCTGCGAGGGCCGCCCGCTGCTGAACTCCGTCACTGGCGAGGAAGAGCGGCTTGAACTCGTGCTGCCGCTGGTCAAGAAATACAACGTGCCGGTGGTGGCGATCTCAAACGATGACACCGGCATTTCTGAAGACCCGGATGTGCGATTCGCTGTGGCGAAAAAGATCGTCGAACGTGCCGCCGATTTCGGCATCCCCGCCCATGACATCGTGGTCGACCCGCTGGTCATGCCGATTGGTGCCATGGCAACGGCGGGCCATCAGGTCTTTACCCTCGTGCGTCGCCTGCGCGAAGAGTTGGGCGTGAACACAACCTGCGGTGCGTCGAACATTTCTTTTGGTCTGCCCAACCGCCACGGGATCAACAACGCCTTCCTGCCGATGGCCATGGGCGCGGGCATGACCAGCGCGATCATGAACCCGGTGGCCGTGCCGCTCAACGCCGTCAAGATTGCCGAAAAACGCGCCGAGATGGCCGCCGCCGGTATCATCTTGCCCGAAGAGATGGACGATGAAACCTTCCTCACCCTCTTTAACCTCGGCTCGACCAAGCCACGCCCGGGCAAAGAAATGGAGGCTATCCGCGCCGCCAATTTCCTTTTTGACCGAGATCCGCACGGCAGCGCGTGGATCGAGTTCAACAAGGTAGCCCCCAAAGCAGGACAAGAAGGCCGGGGCCGCGCGGGCCGCACTGGAGGGCGTCGCCGTCGGTAAGGGAACCGCGCCCCAATGCACGACAAAAATTGCCCCGCCAGCACCGCTGCGCGGGGTTTTTTTACGATTTTGCGATAGCACTTCCCGACTTACGGGAAACTCGACCCTACTTCGGCCTTATTTTAAGACACTGTTCTTCTTAGGTAATCTCTGTCATTTACCGTCGATGTGGATCACCCGAATCCCGACCAAACACCGAGCCTGATGAAAGACAGCGGCATGACCGATGAAGAAGAGCGTATTGCAAGCAAACAGCAAAACGCCCGCGACACGCCGCCGAATACCATGCCTCTGCCTTCAGCGCCGCTTGATGATCCGCCGAACGATAGTTCAAAGGACGCTGAACGTACGCGCAGGCGGACGGCCATTCGACTTGAAACGCTGACGGGTCAACTGCCAAAAAGCGACAACCTTGCCTCTGGCTGGTGGATCGGCGTCGGCTTGATCTTTGCCATCGGTTTCTGGGGTTGGGTATTATCTAAAGTTTGGAGCTATTTCGCCGGGACAAGTTAATGCCCCGAAAGCAGCTAGCCAATAGGGGTCTCTGCGACAAGCGCGCGGATTGCCGCCATAACTTCTTTGACATGAGGCATATCACGCGCAGCACTATGAGGCTGCCCGAAACCACCCATATCATTATCAAAATACGCGCCAGATGCATCGGCAAACTCGTCTAACAGGGCCGCGCGGCAGAGAATGTCCGCCCCGATGCTCAGGTCATTTCCAGCCACGCCAAACCCCTCCTTTACCATTTTCGATGCCAGCAGGGATCCCGGGTTCACAGCAATGAATACCGGGCCATCTTGATGCAAGCGGGCCATTTCCTGCGTCCAGATGGTGATCGCAAGTTTGCTTTGCGCATAGGCTGCCATATCTTCCAATGCCCCGTCCCCCCGCAGCGCAGCCACATCTATCGAAGCCTGCGCCGCCGAAGAGAGGTTTACCACCCTGCCCTCCTTCGGAAGCATTGGCAGCAACCGTTGTACCAGCAGATAGGACGCCAATGTGTTCACCACAAAACGTGCGTCCAACCCTGCTTCGGTCCGCGGGTTCGGAAGTTTGAATACACCGGCGTTATTGATCACCACATCGATTTGGGCATGATCGTCGCGAAGCGCTTTAGCCAAACCTTCGACCTCCTCCAACCGAGACAGATCAGCACGGTAAGTCTTTGGGCTGCTCCCAACCTCCCCCGCAGCGCTGGCCAATTTCTCGGCGCTGCGACCATGAAGCAAGACAGTATGCCCCTGCTCGGCCAACTGCTTTGCGGTCAACAGGCCGATACCGTCGGTGGCGCCGGTGATGAGGATAGTCTTGGTCATGGGTCTCTCCTTACTGGAATATCTGCGCTGCTAAGTTTGAGGGGAGAATGTGGTCAGGATGACATCTCTATCACCAGCCGCCCAGAACCTGCTTGCCAATCACACGCCCGCTTTCCTGACGCAGATGTGCGGCGCGAAGGTTCTCAACGGTGATCGTCCCGGCGTGTTCGGTGACGGTGGACTGCAACGTACCCGCATCGATCATCTGCGATACACGGTTCAACAGATCGCGCTGCGCGGTCATGTCAGCGGTCTGGAACATCGCCCTGCTGAACATAAACTCCCAATGAATGCTCAGCGCTTTGGGCTTTGCAGTCTTAATGTCTAACACATCGGGGTCATCAATCAGCGCGATCTGGCCGCGTGGCGCGATGAGATCAACAATAGCGGGCCAATGCATGTCAGTCGCGGTCAGTGCTGCCACATAGGTCGGCATGAGTTCCAGCTCCGCCAGCTGCGCCACCAAATCGCCTCGGTGATCTATCACATGGTCTGCACCCATTTTTCGCACCCACTCTTGGGTCTCAGGCCGCGAGGCCGTGGCCACAACGGTCAACCCAGTCAGGGCCTTGGCGAGTTGGATGAGGATCGAGCCCACACCGCCGGCCCCGCCGATCACCAAGATCGATTGCCCCTTCCCAGCACCTTCGGTCAGGCGGAAGGCGTCGAACAACATTTCCCAAGCAGTGATTGCAGTGAGAGGCACACCAGCGGCTTGGACAAAATCGAGCGTCTCTGGCTTATGTCCCACGATCCGTTCATCAACAGCATGGAACGCTGCATTGGTGCCCGCACGGGTCACATCGCCCGCGTAAAAGACTTCATCGCCAACTTCAAAATCTGTGACTTCGCTGCCCACTTCGACCACGACCCCGGCCGCGTCAAAGCCCAAGACTTTCGCCCCCCCTTCCGGCGCAGCGAGTGCGCGCAGCTTTACGTCTACCGGATTGACTGAAATACCCTTTACCTCAACCAAAAGGTCACGCGACCCGAATGCGGGGCGATCGATCTCGAGTTCTTCCAAAACCTCTGCCGCGCCTGTAATGTTGTAGCCAATGGCCTTCATCTTTTTCGTCCTAGTGCATGATTTTCCTTGATGCGCACTAGGTATACGATTGCAGAGATATATAAATGCACCTAAATCGGGATTAAGTTTATAGGAGCCGCATATAATCGTGACTGGGTTATTGGCGGTTAACTTGGCATCTATTACGTTCCATTTTTTCAGAAATGCATCTCACGAACGCCTGATGGTGATCTGATCCCCCCGCAATCACAAAGCGCGGTACACTATGGAGGGGTAATTGATCCCATCTTTCTTAAGGGACGCCGACATGAAGCATTTCCATAAACTGTCTTGCCCCAGAACCTCCCGTTTTCAGCTTTCATGACAACCATCACGACGCGCCTTGTTTAACAGTCGAATGCGAGCCTTGCGTTCTAAATGCCCATTTCGAAAACGTCTCGTCTGAGATGACGCGAAGGAGCCGCACTGCGAAAGAAGAAACAGCCGTTCGGATTTGACTGGGCTTCCGATTGATTGACGCCTCCCCTCGACCATTCATCAAAATCGATTAATCCCACTCAAACAAACAGTTTTTATAATATCAGCGGAAAACCTAAAGATACCCCCGAACTAATCGCGAGGGGATTTCAGATGACATATTTCGGCATCCACGAAGGTGGCGTTGGGCTGAGGCCGCAGCAAAGGACGAAAGCGCCCAGTATGTTTCCTGGCCTTTTCCTCGCAGCGCTGATCTCAGCACTTGCATTTGGCCTGCGCCACTTGCCCGGCATTGGTACGCTCAGCCCGCTCATTTTGGCCATCCTGATCGGCATGGCGTTTCACAACCTGATCGGAACCCCCGCAATTGCAAAGGCTGGTGTGTCGTTTAGCCTCAAACGCATCTTACGCGCCGGGATCGTGTTGCTTGGCCTGCAACTTACGGTTCAGCAAGTCATCGCCGTGGGCGGCGTCGGTGTGGCGCTTATTGTTGCGACGCTGCTGGCCACATTCGCCTTTACCACTTGGCTAGGGCGGGTGTTGAAAGTGAATGCAAAGCTGACGCAGCTGATCGCCTCCGGCAGTTCGATTTGCGGCGCCTCTGCTGTGATTGCCACCAATACCGTGACCCGTGGCCGTGATGAGGACGTGGCATATGCCGTTGCCTGCGTGACGATCTTTGGTTCCCTCTCGATGATGCTGATGCCCGTGATTGCAGGTCTGTTTGACATGGGCCCGCAGGCCTACGGCTTGTGGACCGGAGCGTCGATCCACGAGGTGGCACAGGTTGTCGCCGCCGCTTATGTGCGCGGGCAGGAGGCCGGGGAATTCGGCACTATTGCCAAGCTGACACGTGTTATGATGCTGGCACCTGTCGTGCTGGGCCTTGGCTTTTTTGCCGCCCGCAAACTACGTCAAACTGGTGGCGTAGCGAACCGCGCGGCAGCCCCCTTGCCGTGGTTCGTATTCGGGTTCGTCGCCATGGTCGGGCTGGCCAGCACGGGCTGGGTTCCTGAGGTCGCAACGCCCTACACCACCGGCATCACGCAATTTCTGCTCGCCATGGCCCTCGCGGCGATGGGGCTAGAGACCGACATGCGCAAACTGGTGGCCGCAGGCATCAGGCCCGCGCTGTTGGGGGCCGGGGCTTGGATTTTCATTTCCTTTTTCAGCCTTGGTCTGGTTCTTCTACTGACATGACGCTTGAACAACTTAGAATCTTTATCGCTGTGGCCGAACGTGAGCATGTCACTCAGGCGGCGGCGTATCTTAACCTGACCCAGAGTGCGACCAGCGCTGCAGTCGCCGCGTTGGAGGAACGCCACGCCGTTCGCTTGTTTGATCGGGTTGGAAGGCGTGTTGTGCTGACAGACTCAGGAAAGTTGTTTCTAAGCGAGGCACGGGCCGTCGTGGCACGCGCTGAACAGGCAAAACGTCTGCTAGGTGATCTGGCCGGGATGAAACGCGGCACGCTGCGCTTGGGCGCCAGCCAGACAATTGCAAACTACTGGTTACCGCCTCTGATGCAGCGTTTTCGAGAGCATCATCCGGGCATCTCACTTGAACTCTCGGTCGGCAACTCCACCCTCGTGGCGCAGATGGTCCATGACGCTACCGTCGACCTCGGATTCGTCGAGGGAGAGATCACCGATGCGGCGCTGACCAGCCAAAGCTTGCCCGGTGATCAACTGGCGCTCGTCGTGGCCCCGGGGCATGATTGGCAGTGCCGCCCACCTTCTGCGCCTGAAGACCTTAAGGCCAGTCCATGGGTGATGCGAGAGGCAGGTTCCGGCACCCGGTCGGCCTGCGAGAAGGCCCTTCTCGACCAAGGCCTATGCACCGATGACATAGAGATTGCGTTTGAGCTGCCATCGAACGAGGCTCTTTGTGTCGCGGTAGAAGCGGGTGCAGGCGCTGCGATCTTATCGACCCTCGTCGTTGGCCGTGCAATCAAAGCAAACCGGCTGGTTTCGGTGAATTTCAGGCTACCGCAGCGCCAGTTTCATGTATTGCGCCACAAGGAACGGCATCTTTCATTGGCAGAACAGAAGTTCCTTGAACTAATCTGAGACCCTGCAATTCATGACGAATATTTTAGCTAACAACGTGATAAGCTGACGTTGCCAAGGTTTCGATCCGCTGGAATACCCGCTAACCCATTCGCTTTACCCTCGTTTCAACAGGTCCGTTCGAATACGCGCGGCACGCCGTATGGCGGTCAGCGCAGCACCAATGGCTGCGATCCACAGCGCCCAAGTCAGGACCGTACCTGCCGCTGCGAACAGTGGTTCGAATACTGCCATTATCGCGGCGCCCGTCACCAATGCCATGCGCTGCGGTTTCGCCATTGGCCCCCTAAAATCAGGTGCAAGGCCAATTCCGGCACCCAACTCGCGGGTATAAGCCGTCAACACTGACATCGCGCCTGCCGCCAGCCCCAGCGAAAGATTTCCGACGCCCAAACCCACCCCTGCGAAGATCAGCAAGTCTGACACGCGATCAGGAAATTCGTTCCAAAGCGGCCCGTCAGGTGCGCTTTTCCCCGCTTCGACCGCGACCATTCCATCAAACAGGTTACACAGCAGCCGTAACTGGCAGAAAAACCCACCAAGGATCAAGAATGCGCCGACACCGTAAACACTGCCCACATGACCACTGGCTGCGAACGCGACACCTGCCACAAGTGCAGTCCCCATGCTGGCTTGGGAGATAGCGTTCGGCGTCACCCCCTTGTTTGCAAGCCAAGCAGCACAGCCTGCGGCCCATTTCGTATCACGGCTGCTTAGGGGGCGGCGGTTTTTAAGGTTAATCATGGACATCTTTCTTGCTGATCTTTGGGCTTTCCCGGTGCTGGCGCAGGATGTTGTAGGTAAAAATATAGCTTAATGACACGCCAAGTGGCACGGCGATTGTCATCGCTATTTCCGGCGTACCGCTTAACCAATGGGTCACAACCAGCAGAAGGGCCGAACCGCAAATCGCGCCTAAGGGGGGCACCCAGTATCCAAGTCCGCGCGAGAGGCGGGGACGCATCCAGTCGACAGAGTATTTCAGTCCGAATGTCAGGGCGCCCGAAATCAGACCCTGAACAAGCCCCGCGACAAGCATGGCGCGCATACCATGCCCTGCGTTGGCAAAAACGGCCCAACCGCCCATCGCCAAGAAACCGACCGCCACATGCAGCGGTGTCGAGGAGATCAGGCGCTGAATATTCAATGCAGATCCCAGTAAAACCGAACAATATGAAAGAAGATCGGCGCGGAAAAAATCACCGAATCCAACCGATCGATGAAGCCGCCATGCCCGGCGATCAGGTGGCCCCAATCCTTAACCCCACGGTCACGCTTGATCGCGGACATGACCAGCCCGCCGAAGAAACCCATCAATGTTATGACCAGCGACAGCGCAAATGCCTGCAGAACGGAAAACGGTGTGATCCAAAACAGAGCGGCACCCATTAGGCTAGCGCTGATGACACCGCCAACCAGCCCTTCTAATGTCTTGGAAGGCGACAGGGTTGGCGCGATCTTGCGGCGGCCCATCAGTTTACCCCAGACATATTGCAAAACGTCTGAAGACTGCACGACGACGATCAAGAAGAAAATCAAAAACAGGTTTTTTCCCTCATAGCCGGGAATATTCAAGCTTAGCAGCGCGGGCACATGGCTGACGCAGAAGACCGCGATCATCAGGGCCCATTGCGCTTCGGATACCCGGATCAGGAAGTTTTCAGACTGCCCGCGTAACGTCGATAAAATTGGCATCAACAAGAACGCGTAAACTGGAATGAAGATCGAATAGAACCCATACCAGCCCATGCCAACAGATAGATATTGCAACGGAAGCACGATGAAAACGGCGGCGGCCAGCGCCCAATGATCCGCCGCGGCGGTGTTGGTCAGCGTGAGAAATTCCCGTAGTGCTGCGAACGAGCAGATGGCAAACAGGATAACTACCCCCGCCGTGCCAGCGACGAATGCAATCGCCATAATGGCAACCATTACCCACCACGCGTTGATCCGAGCCGTGAGGTTCTGGATTGTTAGGTTATCCGCTCCAGCGCGTCGCTTCAGGAGTTGAGCTGCCCCCGTCGCTATCAGTAGGACGGTCAGCACAAGGCCGAGCAGAATGATGAAATGTCCGTTCATGTCAGCTAGTTCCTTCAGGATTTAATGCGACAAGGGCGCTTTCAGCGCGCGCGAGGAAACTCGCCTTATCCTCACCAGCTTCCAGCCGCATAGCTGCGCCAAAGGTGACGGTGCAAATCAACGGAATTGGTACCAAAGCCCCCTTGGGCATGACACGGTTTAGGTTTTCGATCCAAACCGGAACCATGTCGATCTCGGGGTTTGCCGTGGCAAGGTGAAATAAACCGGATTTAAACGGCAGCAGCGGAGACTTCCCAGTGTTGCGCGTACCTTCAGGAAATAGGATCAGACTATCACCGCTTTTAAGCGCGGCGCTCATCTGTGTCATTGGGTCGTCGGTGCGCGTCTCTGGATTACGGTCGATCAGCACGGCATTGAAAACATCCTTGCCGATGAATGACTTCAGCTTTGATGTCAGCCAGTAATCTGCCCCCGCCACAGGACGGGCACGAAGGCGCAAATCAGGTGGAAGGACGGTCCAAACCAACACAAAATCCCCATGACTGTTGTGATTGGCAAAATAGATACGCTGGCCCTGCACCGGCTCGATACCGTCCCAAACTCCGCGGACGGCCGTCACGGCACGGGCAAAGCCAACGATGAGCGCAGCGGTCAAACGGGATGCTAGCCTCATAAGGTGTCTCCAAGCTGACGGCAGTTGCGCAAGGCCTACAAGACCCACACAGCGCTATTGCGAATTACGCCTACTGGACAAAACAAGAAGTATCTGACCGGCACAGTCACGTTAACGGGCTTGGGACCAAATTCCCAGTGCCCCAGTTCCCGCGAAACCAACCTAAATATGATCGTGAATAGTGGCGGACCCTAGAGGATTCGAACCTCTGGCCTCTGCCTTCGGAGGGCAGCGCTCTATCCAGCTGAGCTAAGGGTCCACTGAGGGGCGGTATAGCCAGACCGGGCCGCCCCTGCAATGGGAAATCAGGGTTCAGGGGAAGCGAAAATCAGGTCATGCGAAAAGATCATGCGCCAGTTCAAGCGCTTCGACCAGTGTGTCCACCTCGGCGCGGGTGTTGTACATGCCAAACGACGCGCGACAGGTGGCCGAGACGCCGAGATGTGTCATTAAAGGTGCCGCGCAATGGTGCCCGGCGCGCACGGCCACACCCTTCTTGTCCAACACGGTCGAAATGTCATGGGCATGGGCCGCCCCGTCGAGTGTGAAGCTAAAGATCGCGGCTTTATCCGGCGTGGTGCCTTGCAAGTTAAGCCAATTCAAACCGCCAAGACGCGAGACCGCATAGTCGCGCAAACTATCCTCATGGGCGGCGATATTCTCCATCCCGTGATCCATCATGAAATCAAGCGCCACACCCAAACCAATGGTTGCAACGATGCCGGGCGTGCCTGCTTCGAACATCATTGGCGGATCATTATAGCTGATCGTGTCCTTGGTAACTTCGCGGATCATGTCACCGCCGCCGATAAAGGGGCGCATTTCAGCCATACGCTCGGATTTGATGTAAATCGCGCCGGAGCCGGAAGGGCCATAAAGCTTATGGCCAGTCACCGCGTAGAAATCACAACCTAGGTCTTGGACATCGACCGGCATGTGAACGGCCGCTTGCGAGCCGTCAACCAGCACCGGAACACCCTTTTCATGCGCTCCTGCGGTGATTGCCTTTACATTAACTTTAGTGCCCAAAACATTGGAAAGATGAGAGATTGCAACCAGCTTTGTCTTTGACCCGATGGCATCGATCACCGCTTGCGGATCCAATGCACCGGTGGCGTCCACATCAACCCACTTGAGCACGACGCCTTGTCGCTCACGCAGGAAATGCCACGGAACGATATTGGCGTGGTGCTCCATCACCGACAGAACGATCTCATCGCCAGGCTGCATGCGGGGCATGGCCCATCCATAGGCAACGGTGTTAATCCCCATCGTAGCGCCGGTGTTAAGTACAATCTCATCCTCAGACCCGGCATTAAGGAAACGGGCAACCGTACCGCGCACCCCCTCATACTTGTCTGTGGCTAGATTAGAAAGATAGTGTAAGCCACGGTGAACATTAGAGTATTCTTGCGCATAGGCCTGCGTGATCGCGTCGATCACCACCTGCGGTTTCTGCGCGGATGCCCCATTATCCAGATAGACCAGCGGCTTGCCATTCACCTGACGTGAAAGGATCGGAAACTGCGCCCGGACGGCTTCAACGTCGAACATGACTTAAACTCCTTGGGCGGTCAGCCCGATCAAAGACAGCAAGAGGCCAAGGCCCAACAGAACCCCAAGCGCGGCACCTGCCAGCACAGCGGCCGCATGAAAAAGCCCCGGCAGATGCAACAGTTCGGCGACGAAATTCAGCAGGATCCAAAGGCCCCAGAATGTGACCACAAAAGAGGCCAGCATAGCCAATGGCGGCAGTGCGACCGTTAGCAGCAAGATCCCCAACTGCGCACAAAGCCGCAGCGCCTGTAGCCAAACCACCGCGGCCAAGAGGGGCTCAATCATACCCTGCCCGCCCATCGCGCGTCCAACCCACGACAGCGCATGGACATAGAGCACCATCAGCCCTCCCAACAGCGCGAAGAGGACAAGTGGTGATTGAAAGTAACTGGGCAGAGCCATGGCAGGCGGCGCAATGGCGAACATGGCCGAGATCACCAGCGCATTGAGCGCCGCAACCAAGGCCAAAGCTGTCCAGATGACCTCTCGGCTAAGTTGGAGGGCCGCGATCAGACCCGCCGCTGCGCGTGGGTTGCGCAGGGTGGTTTGCACAAGTGGGATCAAGGCTGCACTGTTCATCCTAGCCCCGCTGTGCCGCAAACAGGCCCGAGAACCAGAACCAGAAGAACACAGCCAACCAAACCGCGCCCACGATCTGCGCTTGGACCCCCGGCCCGATGAAACCGAGCGCAAGGCCCAGCAGCAACAGGATCGGCGCAGAGGCCAGCAGCGACCAGACCAAGGTCAACCGCACCGCGTAACCTGTGAGCTTTTGACCCGCGACACGGCTGATCACCCATACCATTGCCGCAAATGCATAAAGCAACAGCGGCATCAAAAAGATCCAGAAAAACGCGCTCCAATACTGCCGAACCGAAAGCGGCCCTTCAGGATCAAGATGCGCCGCCCGCGCTTGATAAGGCGACAGTGCCACGAAGATCAGCAGCCCCGCCATCAGCGCGAACATCAACACGCGCACTTCGTTACGGCCCTGCGCAAGCAGCCCCGACATCACTGTGCCGGGGCCGCGATAGGTGGCAACGATATCGCTGGTAACAGCCATCAGCTGCTACGACGCTCCAACCAAGAGCTGAGACGCCCATTGATTTCTTCGCGCAGGCCTTCGGCTTCGATTTCCTCAACCGCTTCGGCAAGGAAAGCGAGCGTCAAAAGATCGGTCGCTTCGGCATGAGACACACCGCGCGCGCGGAGGTAAAACAACGCCTCTTCGTCGATCGCGCCAGAGGTCGAGCCGTGCGAACAGGCGACATCATCGGCGTAGATTTCAAGCTCAGGCTTGGCAAGGAACTGGCTGTCTCCATCCAGCAGCAGTGATTGGCTGATCTGATAACCATCCGTTTTCTGCGCGCCTTCTTTAACAAGGATCTTGCCCTGAAACACGCCCGTCGCCCCGTTGCGCAGCACCTTTTTATAGACCTGACGGCTTTCGCAATTCACCGCGTCATGGGTGATGAAGACCGTGTCGTCATGGTGAAAATCGCCATCGCCAACACAGGCGCCTGCCACATGCGCCGACGCATCATCGCCCGTCAATTCGATCACGCATTCATTGCGCGTCATCGCGCCGTTTACGGTCACGGTAAAGCTCTTGAACAAAGACTCGGTGCCGAGACGGGTGAAGAGATGCGTCGCGGCGCGCCGTTCATGGTCACGCCCTTGCGCGCGCACATGGTGGAAGCGCGCGGTATCGGCTACTTCGACTTCCAAAACGGTGTTGAAACGTGCCGCTGCGGGTCCATTCTCCAACAGGGTCACTTCGGCCCCTTTGTCGAGCTTTACCACATGGTGTAACATCGCATCAGAAGTTTCTGATTTATGGTGGTAAACTAGGTTGATCGGCTTGCTTGGCGTGCCTGTCACATGGATCAAAACACCATCACTGGCGTAGGCCGTGTTCAGTGCCGCAAGTGGGCGTGCAACTGGGGTCTGGCCGTTCTTTTCCAATTTCCCATAGAGGTCACGCGCCCAATGCAGATCACTGTTCGCCGCCGCGAGACGGTCAATGCTGACACCTTCGAGCGACAGATCGTCAGAGGCTTCGGCGTCGAAGACCCCATCCACAAAAACAATACGCAAACGCTCGGTATCATCGAACAGCGGCGCATCACCGTGATCAAAGATCGCAGCCGGAACAGGTTCGGCTTGTGTCAGCGTATCGGGGCGTGTGAACTTCCAATACTCATCACGGCGTTGCGGCAAGCCCATTGTGCGCACACGCGCCAGCGCGTCTTCACGCGCCGCCTGCGCCCAGCCACCCTGCGGCATATCGAGGGATGCGATCATCGCCTCGGTCGGGGTTTCTTGGAGTTTTGCTTCGGCCATTACGCCACCTCGGCGAGGATGTCGGCGTAACCGTTGTTTTCGACTTCAAGCGCCAGCTCAGGGCCACCGGTCTTGATGATGCGGCCATCGGACATGATGTGCACGACATCGGGTTTGATGTGGTCCAGAAGGCGCTGATAGTGCGTGATCACAAGGAAACCACGGCCTTCGGTACGCAATGCGTTGACGCCTTCGGCGACCAGCTTCATCGCGTCAACGTCAAGACCGGAGTCGGTTTCGTCCAAGATGCACATCTTCGGCTCAAGCATCGCCATCTGAAGAATTTCATTGCGCTTTTTCTCGCCGCCCGAGAAGCCCATGTTCACGGGGCGTTTCAGCATATCGGCGTCGATTTTCAAATCCTTTGCCTTGGCGCGGATTTCCTTAAGGAAGTCAGCCGCCGACATTTCCTCTTCGCCACGCGCCTTACGCTGCGCGTTTACGGCGGTCCGTAGGAAGGTCATGTTGCCGACACCGGGAATTTCGACCGGGTATTGAAAGGCCAAAAACAGGCCAGCTGCGGCACGCTCTTCAGGCTCCAGATCAAGCAGATCGTTGCCTTCCAGTGTTGCGGAACCGTCGGTCACCTCATAGCCGTCTTTGCCGGAAAGCACATAGCTCAGTGTCGATTTGCCCGAGCCGTTCGGCCCCATGATGGCATGCACCTTACCGGCCTCGACTTCCAGGTCGACGCCTTTGAGGATTTGCTTGTCCTCTTCTTCCAGTTTCACGTGCAGGTTTTTAATGCTCAGCATTTCGGTCTCCTTCTGGCGCGCGCTCGCGCCGCAATATCAATATTCTGTTTTCCATCAGAGGCTTCCCCCTGCGTATTAAAGTTATCACTGCCATCGGCCGACGCGCTGCGCTGCGCTGCGGGACACTAGCCCTCAATGCTGCGCAACACGCCATGCCCGATCAGCCGACAGAGCCTTCCAGCGAGATTGCCACAAGCGCTTGGGCTTCCATCGCGAATTCCATCGGCAAGGCCTGCAGAACGTCCTTGCAGAAACCGTTCACCACCAGCGCCACCGCCTCTTCTTCGTCCATCCCACGTGAGCGGCAGTAGAACATCTGATCGTCGTCTACCTTGGACGTTGTCGCCTCGTGCTCCACGCGGCTCGAGTTATTCTTCACCTCGATATAAGGCACCGTATGCGCCCCACATTCAGAGCCGATCAGCAGACTGTCACACTGGGTATAGTTGCGCGATTCCTTGGCCTTAGGGTGCATCGACACCAAGCCGCGATAGGTGTTTTGCGCCTTACCGGCAGAGATCCCCTTGGACACGATGCGCGACTTGGTGCGTTTACCGAGGTGCACCATCTTGGTGCCGGTATCGGCCTGCTGCATGTTGTTGGCGATGGCGATGGAATAGAACTCGCCTTGGCTATCGTCGCCGCGCAGGATGCAGGACGGGTATTTCCACGTCACGGCGGAGCCGGTTTCGACCTGCGTCCACATCACCTTGGCCCGGTCGCCCCGGCAATCGGCGCGTTTGGTCACGAAGTTATAGATGCCGCCCTTGCCGTTCTCATCACCGGGATACCAGTTCTGAACGGTGGAGTATTTCACCTCAGCGTCTTCTTCGATGATGATCTCGACCACGGCGGCGTGCAACTGGCTCTCATCACGCTGCGGTGCGGTGCAGCCTTCGAGATAGCTGACGTAAGAACCCTTGTCGGCGATGATCAACGTGCGCTCGAACTGACCGGTGTTTTCGGCGTTGATGCGGAAATAGGTCGACAGTTCCATTGGGCAACGCACGCCCGGCGGAACGTAGACGAAGGAGCCATCGGAGAAGACGGCGGAGTTCAGCGTGGCATAGAAGTTATCCGACACTGGCACGACCGAGCCGAGGTACTTGCGCACCAGTTCAGGATGCTCGCGGATTGCCTCGGAGATCGAGCAAAAGATAACACCCGCCTTCTTCAGTTCCTCTTGGAACGTCGTGCCGACAGAAACGGAGTCAAACACGGCGTCCACAGCCACCTTGCGGCCTTCTGCTGGCGCATCCTCAGCGCCTTCGACACCGGCCAAGATCATCTGCTCTTTCAGCGGGATGCCCAGCTTTTTGTAAGTATCCAAAAGCTTTGGGTCGACGTCATCCAAAGACTTGGGTTTTTCCGCCATGCTTTTGGGGCGCGCATAGTAATACTGGTCCTGAAAATCGATTTCAGGGTAGTCGACCATCGCCCAATCGGGTTCTTTCTTGGTCAACCAACGATCATAAGCTGCGAGACGCCATTCGGTCATCCACTCCGGCTCTTCGTTCTTTTCCGAGATCAGCCGCACGATGTCTGGCGTGAGCCCTTTCGGGGCGTATTCCATTTCGATGTCGGTGGACCAACCATATTTGTATTTGCCGCCGACTTCGCGCACGGCATCCACGGTTTCCTGGTCAACGCCTTCTTTGACGCCGTCATTCTCTTTGAGGGTCATATTATCCAAGGTTTCGGTTCCTTTCCGTGGCGGCGCTCAGGCGGCCCGCGTTTCGTGCTTTTTCATTTTTGCGGTCCAGCTAGTCGCGAACCGCAAGACATCTTCCCGGGTGGTTTGCAGGCCCAGCGACACCCGGATCGCGCTGGCGGCCTGTGTTTCATCAAAGCCCATGGCGCGCAATACGGCACTGGCGCGTACCTTGCCGCTGGAACAGGCCGATCCTGCGGAGATGGCAAAACCTGCAAGATCCATCTGCATGACCTGCGTCTCACCTTTCCAGCCGGGCGAGATAAGGCAGGAGGTGTTGGGCAGACGCGGCGCGTCTTTTCCTACAGAAATAGTCAACTTTGAGGCGTCCGCAAGGGTCACTTCCAGCAAATCACGAAGCTGTGCCACCTCTTCCCAACGGCCCGCAGCCACATCTGCCGCCGCCGCTTCTGCTGCCGCGCCAAAGCCTGCTATTCCGGGGATATTCTCGGTGCCCGAACGGCGGCCCATCTCTTGCCCACCGCCCCGCAACTGCGCAGCCACGTCGATGCCCCGCTTGACGATCAGCGCACCTATGCCTTTCGGCCCGCCCAGCTTATGGGCAGAGACGAGGATGAAATCAGCGCCGGAAGTGGCCATTTTGAACGAAGTTTTCCCCACCGCCTGCACCGCATCAACCAGCACATAAGGCGTGCTTTCCATCGCCCAACATTGTTGCGCCAGCGTCATGGTCTGCTGCAGCACACCCGTCTCGCTATTGGCCGCCTGAAGGGCCACCACATCGGCCCCCTCGGCAATGCTCAGATCACCGTCCCAGATGCCCTTAGCATCGACCCCCAGTCGATCCGCCTGCCCCCACGACAGGACCGCGTCATGCTCTACCGCCGATGTGACCACCCGCGTGCCCAAAGAGACGGCAAGTGCAGCCGCTTCGGTGGCGCCAGAGGTAAAGATCACATCAACCGGATCGCAGCCCACCAACCCGGCCACCTGCGTGCGCGCACGCTCGACCATGGCTTTGGCCGCGCGGCCTTCGGCATGGACCGAAGACGGGTTGCCGGGCAGGTCCATTGCCGCGAGCATTGCTGCACGTGCTTCTGCCCGCAGCGGCGTGGTTGCGTTATGGTCGAGATAGGCTCTCACGTCTCATCCACCACGGCAAAGAGGGTTGGCACCGCAGGGCATGGGGCCAATTCATTCTCAACCACATCTGACAAACGCGTCTGATGCAGGAAAACATAGACGTGCGCGCTCAACCCTTGCCAGAGACGGTTGGTCAGAGATTGCGCACGGCTTCCCGACAAGCCGCCAGAGGCGCCTGCCCCTTTGTGCATCGCGTCCACTGTCTCATCCACAGCGGCCAAAACATCGACCACCCGAATATCGACTGGCGAGCGCGCCAAACGGTATCCCCCGCCGGGGCCGCGTACAGAGGTCACAAGCTCGGCGCGCCGCAGTTTGACGAACAATTGTTCCAGATAGGGCAAAGACACTGACTGCCGTTCGGCAATGTCACCCAGCGACACAAGCGACCCTTCGGGCTGCAACGCAATATCGGCCAAAGCGACCATGGCATAACGCCCTTTGGTAGATAGCTTCATCGTCTTACCCTCACTCGCCGTGCCATTTGATTGACGTGGGCGGCTTAAATGCCTAAGTCCAAAGACTGATCCACGCGACACTGCGCGGAACCAGATTTAGAACCGTTCTAAGGTGGCATAGCGAATTCGTCAACTATTCGCAGCGATCTTTGAACCCCCAGACAGGGACACCCATGCCCGAGGTTATTTTTCCCGGACCCGAAGGCCGCCTTGAAGGCCGCTACCACCCCCAAAAAGAACGTGACGCCCCGATTGCCATCGTGCTGCATCCGCACCCGCAGTTTGGCGGGACGATGAATCACAAGGTTGTCTATAACCTGCACTATGCGTTCTACAACATGGGTTTCACCGTGTTGCGCTTTAACTTCCGTGGCGTAGGCCGCAGCCAAGGCGAATATGACCAAGGCATTGGCGAGCTGTCCGATGCCGCCTCTGCGCTCGATTACCTGCAGTCGATGAACAACAACTCCAAGCATTGCTGGGTTGCTGGTTTTTCCTTCGGCGCATGGATCGGCATGCAACTGCTGATGCGCCGGCCCGAGATCACCGGCTTCATCTCGGTCTCGCCGCCCGCAAATATGTACGACTTTTCGTTCCTCGCGCCCTGCCCGGCCTCTGGTCTGGTCATCAATGGCACTGCCGACCGCGTGGCGCCGCCTGCGGACACGACCAATCTGGTCAGCAAGCTGCATGAGCAAAAGGGCATCACGATCACCCATCAGGAGGTCGAAGGCGCAGGACACTTCTTTGAAGAGCCACATATGGACACGTTGATCACCTCGACCAGCGACTATGTGAAACGCCGTCTGACGGAATCCACGCGCTGATGGCGGATGCGGTCGTTATCGAACTGGCCAACAAGCTTGCCGAGGAGTGCCTCGCCGTGCAGGCCGAGACCGGTGAAGAACGGCTGTTTATGGAAGTCGGCGAGGTGCTTGGCGCCTCGTCGCAAACGCTCGAAGAAGCCTTTTTGACGGCCATCCGTACGCGGATGGCCAATGACAAGGCGCGCGGCTTTCTCGCCCGCAAACTCCGCGAACATCGTGGCAAGGCAGGGGCATGACCGAGCGGCTCGACCAGCAGATCGCCTTTCTGAACGAGGCCGATAAGCTCAAGACCATCCTGCGCGGCACCACTCTGTGCGATGCAAGCCGGGCCGAAAATTCTGCCGAACACTCATGGCATCTGACTCTCTACGCGCTGGTGCTGGCCGATAAGGCCGGGCCTGAGGTGGACATCAACCGCGTCATCAAAATGCTGATCCTGCACGACCTTGTCGAGATCGATGCGGGCGACAATCCGATCTTCGGCGACTACGATGCCGCCGATATGGAAGCGCAGGAACAAATCGCCGCCGACCGCATCTTTGGCTTGCTACCCCCCGATCTGCGCGATGACCTGCGCGGGATTTGGGAGGAGTTTGAAGCCGCCGAAAGCCCCTCGGCCCGCTTTGCCAAATCGCTGGATCGATTCCAGCCACCGATGCAGAACCTGGCGTCCGGCGGTGGCAGTTGGACCGACTACAACGTCTCAGAGGCGCAAATCGAAGAGAAGGTCGGTCGCAAGATCGCCATCGGCGCCCCTGCCCTTTGGGCCTACGCCCGCGCCCGCATCAGCAGCTTTTTTGCCGGGGCCGACGCCTAAGCGCGACCTTCGGCATACCATGGTATACGATCTTCCTCTTTGGCCCCGGATAGGCTAAAGCACGGACAAATGCATCCCCAACCAAAGGAATTCGTCATGTCGAAGATTAAGGTAGAAAACCCCATCGTCGAACTCGACGGCGATGAGATGACCCGGATCATCTGGGATTTCATCAAGAAAAAGCTGATCACGCCCTATCTTGACGTTGACCTGAAGTATTACGACCTCGGCATGGAAGTCCGGGATGAGACCGACGATCAGATTACCGTCGACGCAGCCCATGCGATCCAAAAGTACGGTGTTGGCGTGAAATGCGCGACCATCACGCCCGATGAAGCGCGGGTTGAGGAATTTGGCCTCAAGCGCATGTACCGCAGCCCCAATGGCACGATCCGCAATATTCTGGGCGGCGTCATCTTCCGGGAGCCGATCATTTGCCGCAACGTGCCGCGCCTTGTGCCGGGCTGGACTCAGCCAATCGTCGTCGGCCGTCATGCCTTTGGCGACCAATACCGCGCCACCGATTTCCGTTTCCCCGGCAAGGGCAAGCTGACGATCAAGTTCGTTGGCGACGATGGCGAGACCATCGAGAAAGAGGTCTTCGACGCGCCCTCCGCTGGCGTCACCATGGCGATGTACAACCT
Source organism: Sulfitobacter dubius (assembly GCF_900113435.1). GTDB lineage: Bacteria > Pseudomonadota > Alphaproteobacteria > Rhodobacterales > Rhodobacteraceae > Sulfitobacter > Sulfitobacter dubius. The sequence continues at coordinate 736,140 of NZ_FOPG01000001.1, forward strand.
CGACGATTCGATCCGAGATTTCGCGCGCGCATCCTTCAACTACGGTCTGAACCGCGGCTGGCCGGTGTATCTGTCGACCAAGAACACGATCCTGAAAGCCTATGACGGGCGTTTCAAGGACCTGTTCCAAGAGATCTTTGACGCAGAATTCGCCGAGGATTTCAAAAAGAAAAACATCTGGTACGAACACCGTCTGATCGACGACATGGTCGCTTCGGCTATGAAATGGTCGGGCGGCTATGTCTGGGCCTGCAAGAACTACGACGGCGACGTGCAGTCCGATACCGTGGCGCAGGGCTTTGGCTCGCTCGGTCTGATGACCAGCCAGCTAATGACCCCCGATGGGAAGATCGTGGAGGCCGAGGCCGCGCACGGCACCGTGACGCGTCATTACCGCCAGCACCAGAAGGGAGAGGAAACCTCGACCAACTCCATTGCGTCAATCTACGCCTGGACCGGCGGGCTGAAGCACCGCGGCAAGCTGGACGATAACACGGCGCTGATCAACTTCGCCGAGACGCTAGAGAAGGTCGTGGTGGACACGGTCGAGGCGGGGTTCATGACCAAAGACCTCGCGCTGTTGGTTGGCCCCGATCAAGGCTGGCTGACGACCATGGGGTTCTTGGAGAAGGTGGACGAGAACCTCAACAAGGCGCTGGCGGGCTGAGTTGACCGGGTGCTAGATGACAGGGGGGTCTCAGCGATGCGGCCCCTTTTTCGTGGGCCCGTTGGGATCAAGCCACAGGCACCATCTGATCGCCGCCCCGCGGGCAGCCGCTGGCCCTCAATCCCCTACTGCCCGCGATTATGCGTCCGGGCATAGAGCTTGGCGATGATCCCGCTGGCGGTCTTCTCGAACAGACACGGGATAAGCGCATGCACCAGTGCCGCACCCGCCGCTGCAAAAAGCAGGCCCGAGAACTTCAGCGCGAAGGCCATATGTTCAAAAAATGTCTCATCCACCTTGGCGGGATGGTCGAGGAAGATGCGTGCGATCATGGAAAACTCCTGTAACTGGCTTTGCATCAGAATAGACCAACAGCCCTGTGACATTTTCTCAAATCTGTGCAGAGAAGCCCTTGCCTATGGGAAAACTTCCCGCCAGATTGCCTGAATGACAACACTTGATGAAATTGACCGTCGCATATTGGTCGAACTGCAACGTGACGCGGCCCAATCACTCGAAGCGCTTGGCGCGGCGGTGAATCTATCCCGTAACGCCTGCTGGCGGCGCATTCGTACGTTGGAAAAGGCCGGCATTATTAGAGGCCGCGTGACCCTCTTGGACGCCGTAAAACTTGGCCTTGGCCTTAGTGTCTTCATCCAAGTGCGCACCAACGCCCATGCGCCCGACTGGCTTGAGAAATTCTCCAAAGCCACGCAATCCATGCCTGAAATCCTTGGCGTCTACCGCATGACCGGGGATCTGGACTATTTGATCCGGGCGCGGGTTGCGGATATGGCGGGTTACGATCAATTGTATCAAGATCTCATTCGCCGGGTGCCGCTCTCGGATGTCTCGGCCAGTTTCGTGATGGAAGAGATCAAGGAAACCACGCAACTCCCCCTTTGATAAAGGCGCGCCCCCATGCATTACCTGTGGCTGTTCATCGCGATCATCGCGGAAACCATCGGCACGACCGCGCTGCAAGCCTCGCAGCAGTTTACCCGGCTTTGGCCCTCGGTGGCGGTGGTCGTGTTCTATCTCGTGTCGTTCTATTTCATGGCGCTGGCGCTAAAGGTCATGCCGGTTGGGATCGTCTATGCCATTTGGTCGGGCCTTGGCATCGTCTGTATCGCGGCGATTGGCTACTTACTTTTTGACCAACGGCTTGATGGTCCGGCCCTGCTCGGGCTGAGCTTCATCATCACCGGCATTCTGATAATTCATCTCTTTTCCGGCACGACCACCCATTAAAGTGGCAGGCGCGCAGCGATGGACCGCGCAAGCGGCATCCATCGGGCATTAGGGCTAGCAATTGCAGCCGGGGCGCGGTATGGGCGGCGCAATTATTCGCGCAGCCTGAGGCTGGCGCGCCACTCCCCTATCCAAAGGCTGACTTAATGGACCTGCGCAACATCGCAATTATCGCTCACGTCGACCACGGCAAAACGACGCTGGTGGACGAGCTTCTGAAACAATCCGGCACATATCGTGAAAACCAGGCGACCACCGAACGCGCCATGGACAGCAACGATCTTGAGCGCGAGCGCGGCATTACCATCTTCGCCAAGCCGACCTCGGTCGTCTGGAACAACACCCGCATCAACATCGTCGACACCCCCGGCCACGCCGACTTTGGCGGCGAAGTCGAGCGTATCTTGTCGATGGTCGACGGTGTGGTCCTGCTGGTCGACGCCGCCGAAGGCCCGATGCCACAAACCAAATTCGTGACCTCCAAAGCGCTGAAGCTGGGCCTGCGCCCGATCGTCGTGCTGAACAAGGTCGACAAGCCAGATGCCGAGCCCGACCGCGCGCTTGACGAATGCTTTGACCTTTTCGCCAGCCTCGACGCCACGGACGAGCAGCTTGAATTCCCGCATATGTACGCCTCTGGCCGTTCCGGCTGGGCTGATGCCGAGCTTGATGGTCCGCGCAAAGACCTGAACGCGCTGTTTGATCTGATCCTGACGCACGTCCCTGCCCCCAAGCAGATCGAGAACGCCGATAAGCCCTTCACCATGCTGGCCACCACCCTTGGCGGTGATCCGTTCCTGGGCCGCCTGCTGACCGGTCGTGTTGAGACCGGCACGCTGAAGGCGGGCCAGACAATCAAAGCCATGTCCCGTGACGGCAAGCTGATCGAGAACTTCCGCTGCACCAAAATCCTCGCCTTCCGCGGGCTGGAGCAGACCGCCATCGAACTGGCCGAAGCCGGTGACATCGTCTCCATCGCCGGGATGACCAAGGCGACCGTGGCCGACACGCTGGCCGATGCATCGGTCAATGAAGCGATCCCGGCCCAGCCGATCGATCCGCCCACCATCACCGTGACCTTCGGCATCAACGATAGCCCGCTGGCTGGTCGTGACGGCAAGAAAGTCCAGTCCCGCGTGATCCGCGAGCGCCTGATGAAAGAAGCCGAATCCAACGTCGCGATCAAAATCTCCGACACACCGGGCGGCGACGCGTTCGAAGTGGCCGGTCGTGGCGAATTGCAGATGGGCGTTCTGATCGAGAACATGCGCCGTGAGGGTTTTGAGCTTTCGATCTCTCGCCCGCAGGTTCTCTTCCAAGAGATCGACGGCGTCCGCCATGAGCCCATCGAAGAAGCCACCATCGATGTGGATGACGAATACTCCGGCGCGGTCATCGAAAAGATCACCGGCACCCGCAAGGGGGAACTGGTCGAGATGAAACCAGCCGGTGCGGGCAAAACCCGCATCATCGCGCATGTCCCATCGCGCGGTTTGATCGGGTACCACGGTGAATTCCTGACCGACACGCGCGGCACAGGCGTTATCAACCGGGTCTTCCACTCTTGGGCACCGCATAAGGGCCCGATTCCGGGCCGCCGCGCTGGCGTTCTGATCTCCATGGAAAACGGCACCTCGGTCGCTTTCGCTCTGTGGAACCTCGAAGAGCGCGGCAAGATGATGATCGGCGCGCAAGCTGACGTTTACACCGGCATGATCATCGGTGAGCACAGCCGAGAGAATGACCTCGAAGTGAACCCGCTAAAGGGCAAGAAGCTGACCAACGTGCGTGCTTCGGGCACCGACGAAGCGGTTCGCCTGACCACACCCATGACGCTGAGCCTCGAAGAAGCCATTGCTTATATTGATGATGATGAGCTGGTCGAAGTGACGCCAAACGCCGTTCGCCTGCGCAAGCGCTACCTTGACCCGCATGAGCGTAAGCGGATGGCCAAAGCCAGCTAAGCCATTGCCATAATTTGGAAGGGGCAGCGCATCTTAGTGATGCGCTGCCCCTTTTTGTTTCCAAGCCCTAGATCGGAACCTGAGCTATGCGTCACTCGCTTCCTGTTCGATATGCCCCCGCTTTGCCAAACTCCGCGCGATAAGCAGGCACAGCACCGCCCAAGCCCCGCCCGCGAGCCAGCCGGCCGCCACATCCGTCGGCCAATGCACCCCCATATAAATCCGGCTCATCCCGACCAGAAGCGTCAGTAAAACGGCGACGGACAACGTATAGACTTTAAGCGCCCATCGCTTTTGCGCCCGCGCCACCATCGCCCCGAGGGTCAGATACGCCACCGCCGCCATCATCGAATGGCCCGAAGGAAAACTCGCTGTATGCACCAAAGATCCATGCGGAACGAGATCAGGTCGAGGGCGGTCGAAGAATTCTTTGGCGATACTGCTTAGCAAGATTCCACCGCCCACGGTGGCAAGGATATAGACCACCGTCGACCAACGCCGATGTAACAAAAAGAACAGCGACACCACGACTGTAGTCAGCACAAGGACGGCCACCCCGCCCAACGCCGTCAGGTCGCGGCCGATCTCTTCGACCCACCACGGGCCAATGGGATCTGAAAGGTCTCCGGGTGGGCGCAGGAACAATAGAATGTCGCGGTCGAGGTTGCTGGTACTGCCCTCGACAACTTCCTCGGTAAGCTCCGCTAAAATCCAAACCGCCCCGATGGAAAGGCTCATCAACGCCAGCGTGGTCAGTTCCACGTGGCGGCGACACCAGCGGGCTAAGGCGGATATTCGGGTGAGGTTCATGTGGATCAACCTCAGTTCCGGTGGAAGGTTCCCCAATCGGCGGCAAAGCGCCCCGCCTTTCACCAAGGCGGAGCTGCTCTAGATCACTCGTCAGTTTCGACGATCATCAGCTCCCGCTCAGATGCACCGCGTGCATGGCTCAAAGCCGCTTGATAAGCATCTGAATGGTAACATTTTTCCGCCGTTTCGACATCGGGGAAACGGGCCACGACATTGCGAGGCCGCTCTTTGCCTTCAAGCTGCACAAAACGTCCGCCGCGTGCGATAAACTTACCGCCGTAGGCAGCAATCGCTTCGGTCGCACCGACCGCGTATTTCTTATACGCCTCTTCGTCAGAGACGGTGACATGTGCAATCCAAAGTGCGCCCATGAGTCTTATCCTTTCAAGATATTTTCAGCGGCAGCGATCGCGGCCTCTGCATTCTCTGCCGAAGCACCGCCGCCCTGTGCCATATCAGGACGGCCACCGCCGCCTTTACCGCCCAGTTCAGCCACCGCGGCCTTCACCATATCGACCGCCGAAAGGCGATCTGTCAAATCTTTGGTAACGCCGCCTGCAACCGCTGCTTTGCCGCCCGTATCGGCAATCAACAGCACCGCGCCTGAACCCAGTTTGGCCTTATGTTCGTCCACCAGACCCGGCAAGTCTTTGCCCGTCACGCCGCTCAACACTTGGCCGACGAACCTCACACCATTCACTTCGCGTGCTTCGGGTGCTGCCGCGCCGCCACCAGACATCGCCAATTCGCGGCGCAACTGGGCCACTTCGTTGGAGAGGCTGCGGCGTTCGTCAAGAAGCGCGCGGACACGATCAGGCACATCGCTTGTCGAGGTTTTCAACTCCGCTGCGACGCGGCTCAAGGCGGCCTCTTGCTCACGCAACCAAGCCAATGCTTCTGTACCAGTCAGCGCTTCAATCCGGCGGACGCCCGCACTGCTGGCACTATCGCCCAGTAGAACAAAAGCGCCGATATCGCCTGTCTGCCGCACATGGGTGCCGCCGCAAAGCTCAAGCGAATAGGTTGATTTATCGCTGCCCTTACCCGAGCCTTCAAGCTGTCCCATTGAGACAACCCGCACTTCATCGCCGTATTTCTCACCGAAAAGCGCCTGTGCGCCCATGCGACGGGCATCATCCGGGGTCATGATCCGCGTCTCAACCGGCGTGTTTTGGCGGATATAATCATTCACCTCGCGCTCGACCTGGCTCAGCTCTTCCTGCGTTAAGCCCTTGGCATGCGAAAAATCGAACCGCAGCCGGTCGTGCGCATTCAACGATCCACGCTGCGAAACATGGTCTCCAAGTGCGTTGCGCAACGCCTCATGCAACAGGTGCGTGGCCGAGTGATTGGCACGGATCGCGGTACGCCGCGCCGGGTCGACATTAAGAACCGCCGTCTGGCCGGGTTTCACTTCGCCTTCGACGACATGGCCGAAATGCACGAAAACGCCCGCAGATTTACGCGTGTCCGTAACATTGACGATGCCGCTTTGGGTGCGGATCACGCCAGTATCGCCAACCTGCCCGCCGCTTTCAGCGTAGAAAGGTGTCTGGTTCAGCGCGACTTGCACGTCGCTGCCAACGGCTGCAGAATCGACTTTGTCACTGCCCTGTACCAAGGCAACGATCTGACCTTCCGCGCTTTCAGTGTCATAGCCCAAGAATTCAGTGGTGCCGCTCTTGTCAGCTACGTCAAACCAGACAGTCGCATCCGCCGCTTCGCCCGACCCGGCCCAAGCGGCGCGGGCTTTGGCCTTTTGTGCCTGCATCGCAGTGTCGAACCCATCGGTGTCAACCGCACGTCCCTTTTCCCGCAACGCGTCCTGCGTAAGGTCAAGTGGGAACCCGTAGGTATCATAAAGCTTAAACGCGGCCTCCCCCGGCAGGGTCGCCCCCTCTGGGAGAGAGCTCAACTCATCGTCCAACAGCTTCAAACCCCGGTCGAGCGTTTGGCGGAAACGGGTTTCCTCCAGCAACAACGTCTCACGAATGAGCGATTGGGCCTGCCCCAATTCAGGGTAAGCCGCACCCATCTGCTGCACCAGCGACGGTACCAGTTGATGCATTAACGGGTCCTTAACGCCCAGCAAGTGTGCGTGCCGCATGGCGCGACGCATGATCCGGCGCAATACATAGCCGCGGCCCTCGTTCGAGGGCATAACCCCGTCGGCAATAAGGAAGGAGGTCGAACGCAGGTGGTCCGCAATCACCCGGTGGTGGGTCTTGCCCGGCCCGTCGGGATCGGTCGAAGACGCATGCGCACTGGCCTCAATCAGGCTGCGCATCAGATCGGTGGCGTAGTTGTCATTCGTGCCCTGCAGCAACGCCGCGACCCGCTCGATCCCCATGCCGGTGTCAATCGACTGGTTCGGCAACGGCTGGCGCGTGCCGTCCTCGAACTGCTCGTATTGCATGAAAACAAGGTTCCAGATCTCGACAAAACGGTCACCATCTTCCTCCGGTGATCCGGGGGGGCCACCCCAAATATGGTCGCCGTGGTCGTAGAAGATTTCAGTACAGGGCCCACAGGGGCCGGTTGGGCCAGCCGACCAGAAATTATCGTCTGTGGCGATGCGGATAATGCGGTCATCCGGCAGGCCGGTGTGGGCTTTCCAGATTTTCACCGCTTCTTCATCCGTATGGTAAACCGTGACCAGCAGGCGGTTCGGGTCAATGCCGAATTCCTTGGTCAGCAGGTCCCAGGCAAAGGGGATCGCTTCGGATTTAAAGTAATCCCCGAAACTGAAGTTGCCCAACATCTCGAAGAACGTGTGGTGCCGTGCAGTATAACCCACATTGTCGAGATCGTTATGTTTCCCGCCCGCGCGCACACATTTCTGGGCCGACGTGGCGCGGCTATAATCGCGGGTTTCGACCCCGGTAAAGAGATTCTTGAACTGCACCATACCGGCAGCCGTGAACATCAACGTCGGGTCATTGCGCGGCACCAATGGGCTGGAGGGCACGATCTGATGCCCCTGCGCATCGAAATAATTCAGAAAAGTTGAGCGAATTTCATTCAGCGTCTTCATGGGCGAGGCCTTCCGGGGCAGATTGGGTCGGTCCCAAATACCCCTCAGCCCCGGCGCTGTCTACCGTTCCTGCCCATGAAAAAGGGGGCGCAGCCCATGGCCACGCCCCCTTCGAAATATCAGGTCCGACCCGAAGGCTTTACGCTTCAAGGATATCCGCGTCGTCACCACCGGATCCATCAAAATCCAACCCATGTGCCGCGCGGATCTTGTCTTCGATCTCGGAGGCCATGGCGGTATTTTCTTTCAGGAAGTTCTTAGCGTTCTCACGCCCCTGCCCGATCCGCTCATCACCGTAGCTGAACCATGATCCTGACTTATCGACCACGCCAGCCTTGACCCCAAGATCAAGCAATTCGCCCATTTTCGAAATACCTTCGCCATACATGATGTCGAACTCGACCTGTTTGAAGGGCGGCGCAACCTTGTTCTTGACGACCTTAACCTTCGTCGCATTGCCGACAACTTCATCGCGGTCCTTCAATGCGCCGATGCGGCGAATGTCGAGCCGGACAGACGAATAGAATTTCAACGCATTACCGCCGGTCGTCGTCTCGGGCGAGCCGAACATGACGCCGATCTTCATCCTGATCTGGTTGATGAAGATCACCATACAATTGGAGCGGCTAATCGAACCGGTGAGCTTCCGCATGGCTTGGCTCATCAGTCGTGCCTGCACGCCGACGCTGCTGTCACCCATTTCGCCTTCGAGTTCGGATTTTGGTGTCAAAGCCGCCACCGAGTCGACGATAACCATATTCACCGCACCCGAGCGCACGAGCGTATCAGTAATCTCCAACGCCTGTTCGCCTGTGTCAGGCTGCGAAATCAGCAGTTCATCAATATCCACGCCAAGCTTTTTCGCATATTGTGGGTCAAGCGCGTGCTCCGCATCGACGAAGGCGCAAACGCCGCCAGCTTTTTGCTGTTCCGCCACGCAGTGCAGGGTCAGCGTGGTTTTACCCGAAGATTCCGGGCCGTAAATCTCGATGATACGCCCCATCGGCAAACCGCCAATGCCAAGCGCGATATCGAGGCCAAGCGAGCCTGTTGAGCTGGCCTTGATGTCTTGGATCGCCCCTTCGGCGCCCAATTTCATGATCGAGCCTTTGCCGAACTGACGTTCGATCTGGGCCAGCGCGCTGTCGAGCGCCTTTTGCTTTTCCGCGGTTTTCTTGCTGTCCATTGTCAAAAGATCTGCCATTGCCATTAGGTTCTTCCCTTAGTGTCACAGTGGCGCCCCGGCGGCAATCGCCCGCGCGCTGCGCTGCACATGTTCTTCTAATGTTCCATATGAGGGCAAACGGAGAACATTTCAATCATTTTGTTTGCGCTTTAAGTTTTATCTGGAATGGTAAAGAAATGGTTTACCCCGCAAATATGGGGTCATTCGCAGCAAGGAGTTAAGGCAGGCGTGATTGTTTTCTTTAAAGAACGGTTGGCTTTTCTGTCCGTGCCGAAAACCGGAACCACTGCCTATGAGAAAGCCCTCGCGCCGCGTGCGGACATGTTGATTTCTGAGCCGCCCATGCTGAAGCACGCTCCGGTTTACCGCTACAACCGCTTCATCCGGCCGATGTTCCTTAATGTCTGTGATGCAGAGCTTGAGCTTATGGCGGTGATGCGTGAGCCCATATCATGGTTGGGCAGTTGGTATCGCTATCGCCAGCGTCCCTTCATGGAGGGCAAACCCAACAACACATTCGGGATCACATTCGATGAATTTGTGCTCGCCTATATGAAGGGAAACAAGCCGGGTTTCGCAGATGTGGGAAGTCAGTCAAAGTTCATGGAGACCCAGCCAAACGGCACCGGCATCACCCACCACTTTCGCTATGAAGATCAGCAGCGGCTACGCAGCTTCTTGGAGGAACGACTAGAAATGAGCCTGTCACTTGGCCGAGAGAATGTCTCGCCTAAGATGGCGATCGAACTTTCGCCAACCGTCGAGAAGCGCTTTCGTCGAAAATTCGCGGCAGAATTTGAGCTTTACGAGTCGATTCCCTAACTGGAACTTATTTAAATGTTTGGGGCATAGTGTTTAGTGCAATTGGTTATGTACCGTATTGGTCAGATCAGTCAGTGAAAAAGGCTTAGGCAGAAAGACCGAGTTTGGAATTTTTGACTGCTCCTCGCCAAAGTTATCCTCCGCATAGCCCGAAACGAAGACGACACGTACATCGGGTCGCTGTTTAAGTGCCTGACGCACCCAGCTTGGGCCGTCCATTCCGGGCATCACGACGTCTGTCACAAAAACGTCGATAACAAGTTCTTTGTCTTCGAGAGTTTTCAATGCAGCTTCCGCGGATTCCGCCTCTAGGACAGTATACCCGCGCAGGCGCAAAGCGCGGCTGGCAAAGGCCCGTACTGGCGCTTCATCTTCTACCAACAAGATCACACCATCCGAACGCTGCGGCAGTCCCTCTTCCGGTTGAGACACAGAGGCCCGAGAAACCGTCGTGGGCTGCCCTTCGAGCACGGGGAAATACAAGATGAAAGATGTACCCCGCCCCACCTCGCTGTCGACAAAGATAAACCCGCCCGTTTGTTTGACGATGCCATAGGCGGTTGAGAGACCTAGGCCCGTGCCTTCACCCGTCCGTTTGGTGGTGAAAAACGGCTCAAATACCTTTTGCAGTCTATCCCGCGGGATCCCGGTACCATCATCATTCACTTGGACAGTTACATAGCGTCCGGCGGGCACGCTGACCCGGTCCCGCTCAAGCGGCTGCTCGAGAGTGCTCACCTCCGTCACGATACGGATCTCCCCTCCGGCCGGCATTGCGTCCCGCGCATTTACAACGAGGTTCATCAACACCTGCTCCAATTGACGCTTGTCTGCGCGAATGGGGGCCAACACCGGATCATGGCTTAGCGTAAGTGTTACCTTTTCCCCGACCAAACGGTTGAGCAGATGGGTTAGATCGGCCAGCGTATCGCGCATGTTAAGCGTTTCAGGGCGCAAAGTTTGCTTGCGAGAGAAGGCTAGCAACTGACCGACGAGGGCAGCGACCCGATTGGCGTTCTGGTTGATCTGAACCAAATCGCTGAAATCGGGATCGCCTTGATCATGGCGCAACAAGAGCAGATCGCAATGGCCCGAAATAGCGGTGAGAAGATTGTTAAAGTCATGCGCCACGCCCCCCGCCAACTGGCCGATGGCCTGCATTTTCTGGCTCTGCACAAATTGCGCCTCAAGGGATTTCAATTCAGTCGCGTCTTGCAGTACTGCGATCAAAGCCGGTTCTTCTCCGTCCGATATCCGGTTGAGCGAGACCTGCACAAAGATCTCTTGATCCGTACGGGTTAGCCTAAGAAATTCGGATTTCTGCACCAATCGCCCCGCCAGACTGTCATCCAACCAATCCGAGATAGAGCGGCCCAAGCCTTCCATTAACTGCGAAAGATGTGCTTTCCGTCGCAACGATACGCCAAGCAGCTTAGCCGCCATACGGTTGAAGGCCAGGACAGTTCCATCAGGGCCAAGCTTAATCAGGGGTACGGGGAGGTCTTGGAAAGATTCCCAGCCCAAGTCAGGCGCGGGGTTAGCCCCTTCGGGCGGCGGCAAGAGATAGATTGCGCGGCGATTGGCACCTGCCTCAATCTCGCCTACCAGAACTTGCCGATTGCCTGCGGCAGTTGTGATTTCAGTAACGGTCCCGGGCGTTATGGGGAGCGAGATAAACAACCGGTCCAAGGATTTCACCCGGTCCCCGACAACGGTGCGTGCTGCGTCATTCATAAAAAGGATAGCCCCACTACGACCGACCATCACCATCGGTAGTGCCATGCTTTCCTGAGCGCTGCGCACGCCGTCGCGGGCGGGAACGGGATCAATCCGCCACAAGAAACGCTCAACAGAAAGCTGGTGGGCAGATATCCGAACCGGGCCCTTGCGGGTAATCACTTCCTCTCGCGCAGTGCCACTAACGGCCGCCCGCGATTGAAGGCGATAGAGAAGACCAACAGGATTGGAAAAATGGGTCTGCAGGACCCCCGCAAGGGTTTCTTCCTGCTGACCGCCAAACTGCACTTCAGACGCCTGATTGCGATACAGAATCTGCCTGTCCGTCGCTACAATGAAGCTGGGCGTGGCGTCGTCAGCGATGAAATCTGTCACCCCCGCAGAGCGCGCCTGATCCCGGGCTTTGGTGCGTAGGTCCAGACCTAAATAGCCTAACAATATCAAACCAAACGTAATAGCGGATACTGTAAAGCCGATTGCTATCGCAACCTCTGTGCTGCGCAGCGCAAGACCGGCTGCGGCCGTAGACAGTAGCCCAAGCAACCATAGCCGCCCCTGACCTGCGTGGCCCCCAACCGCTGAATGACGAACGTCCTGCCGCACGCAATTCCCCCAACAACCGAATCATATGACTATTACGTGCGACAGAGGTTAAGCAGGCTTTAACTCTGACCGCTTTGCACGCATTGGTTGATTATGGAGGTATTTAATCGCGCGTCAACTGTGCTACGAAGAAGCCGTCGCCCTCGGAAGTGATGTCAAAGCGGTCCATTCGCGTCGCTTTCCACTCCGGATGGCGGGTCAGAAAAGCGTCTACCCGTGCTTCGTTTTCTTCTCGGAACAAAGAGCATGTCGCATAGGCCAATACGCCCTGTGCCGTTGTAAGTGTCGCTGCAGCATCAAGAATTTGATCCTGAATGCCGGTCAATTCGGTCAGGCGATCGGGGGTAAGGGTCCATTTTCCTTCCGCCGCGCGCCGCCATGCGCCAGAGCCCGAACAAGGCGCATCGCACAGGACAAGATCATAGGGGCCGTCAGCCACGACCTGTTCGCGGTCTGCAATCGAAATCTCCACGCCAGCGCGTTCAGCGCGGACCGGCAGATCGCTCATCCGCCGCGGGTCGATGTCATGGGCGGTGATTTGCCGTGACGGGTCCATCGCCAAAGCCAACGCCTTGCCTCCGCCCCCGGCGCAATAATCGAGCACCCGTCCACCCAAAGGCAAACCAGCGACAACCGCTTGGCTGGCTGCATCCTGCAATTCGACATAACCATCAATAAATGCCCGTGAATTTCGTATCCGGCGCGGGCCTTCGGTGACTGTCAGTGCAGCAGCGGTCAAAGGGTTGGCTCGGGTTTGAACGCCATCTTCGGCCAGTAGCTCTTGCGCGGCGGCCACTTCGATCCGCGCTGTGTTGACGCGCAGGCAAATCGGCCCACGTTCCTGCAGCGCTAAGGCGGCGGCATCTGCTTTCTCACCAAGTGCGGTATCAAACAGGGGTAGCAACCAGTCGGGCAAGTTAAGGTTCGTCGCGCGGTCTTCGGGTGTTTGCGGGAACCGGCGCTCCTCCTCACTCAACGGCATAGGCGCGTGCCCTTCGCCTGTGAACAACGCGTCAAGATCAGCCTTCTGCCCGTGCAGCATACCAATCATTAACGCCCGGCCCGCCTCACTGCCCCCATAATGGGCCGCAGTTCGTTTTTGGCGTAGCACATCAAATACATGATCCCGCACAGCAGCCCGATCCTTGGAACCGGCAAAACGGCTTTGCCGCGCCCAACGGGTTAGCGCCTGTTCGGCGGCCAGCCCCCCGGCGATCGCGTCCAAAACTTCTATCGCAGCTGATACGCGCGCGCCCGGGGTCATGGCATCTTCCTTTTTCACGAAGGGCCCGCAGGCCGTTCTCTTTGCTTTTACCCGATACGGTAGTTCGGGCTCTCACGGGTGATTTGCACGTCATGCACGTGGCTTTCTTTCAGTCCCGCACCCGTGATCTTCACAAAACTACAGTTGCTGCGCATCTCGTCGACGGTCGCGCAACCGGTATAGCCCATCGCGGCGCGTAGCCCGCCTACCAGTTGGTGCAAGACGTTGTTCGCACTGCCTTTATAGGGCACCTGACCTTCGATCCCTTCAGGCACCAGCTTGTCTGAGGCGGCGTCTTTCTGGAAATAGCGATCCGCCGAGCCGCGCGCCATGGCGCCCATGCTGCCCATGCCACGGTAGCTTTTGAAGCTACGGCCTTGATAAAGAACCACTTCACCGGGGCTTTCATCGGTGCCCGCGATCATGCTGCCGACCATTGCGCAGGAGGCCCCTGCCGCGATCGCCTTGGCGAAATCGCCCGAAAACTTGATGCCACCGTCAGCGATGATCGGCACGTCACCGGCGGCGGCCACGCAATCCATGATCGCGGTCAACTGCGGCACGCCGACGCCCGCGACCATCCGCGTAGTGCAGATGGAGCCGGGACCGATGCCAACCTTGACCGCATCGGCGCCTGCGTCGATCAGCGCGCGGGTGGCAGCGCCGGTGGCGACATTGCCCGCGACAACTTGAACGTCGCCGAATTGCTTTTTGGCCCGTGTCACCGCAAGAGCCACGCCTTCAGAATGGCCATGCGCTGTGTCTATCACGATCATATCGACGCCCGCGTCGACCAATGCTTCGGAGCGTTCAAAGCCCGCATCCCCTACCGTGGTGGCAGCAGCGACGCGCAGACGGCCCAGATCATCCTTGCAGGCGGTTGGGTTCAGCACGGCCTGTTCGGTGTCGCGCAGAGTCAGAAGCCCGGTCAGCTTGCCCTTGGCATCGGTGACCAGCAGTTTTTCGATCCGGCGGGATTTCATCAGGCTGATTGCCTCGTCGCGGTCGGCAGGTTCTTGCAGGATCGCCAGCCGGTCAGAGGTCATCATCACCGAAACCGGTGTACGATCGTCAGAGGCAAAGCGCATGTCACGGTTTGTCACGATGCCCAGCACACGACCGCTTTCATCCACCACCGGGAAACCCGTCACGCGGTAGCGTTCTTGCAAAGCTTTGGCATCTGCCAATGTCTGCTCAGGCCGCAGGGTAATCGGGTTGTAAACTATGCCGGATTCAAACCGCTTGACCCGGCGCACTTCGCGGGCCTGCTCTTCCACCGTCAGGTTGCGGTGCACAACACCCATCCCACCGGCCTGCGCCAGCGCAATCGCCATGCGGCTTTCGGTCACCGTATCCATGGCCGAGCTTAGCAGCGGGATATTGAGCGCGATGCTCTGCGTGACGCGGGTTCTTGTATCTGCGGTAGACGGCAACACAGAGGACGCCGCGGGAACCAGCAGTACGTCATCAAAGGTCAGGGCCTCACGAATCTCCATTTAACACCTCGGTCTGGATGGGTTCATTTGGCGGTTTCCTATTTCACGGATGGCCCGGATTGGAAAGACCTATTCCCCAGCGTAAGTCCCAAGGCTGGAATGACGTGCGCGCCACACGAATTGACGCGCAGTGCCTTTCCCCTGCCGCGCGGAACGCTATGGTGGCGCAAAGAAGCAAAGGACGGCCCCGATGAGCAGTGATCCCCTCGTGATTTTCACGCCCTCCGGCAAGAGAGGGCGCTTTCCCAAAGGCACACCGGTGCTCACCGCCGCACGGCAGTTGGGCGTTGATCTGGACTCGGTCTGTGGCGGGCGCGGCATCTGTTCGAAATGTCAGGTCTCGCCGGGCTATGGGCAGTTTTCCAAACATGGCGTAACCGTCGCCCCTGATGCGCTAAGCGACTGGAACGCGGTTGAGGAGCGCTATGACGAGAAACGCGGCCTGAAAGAAGGCCGCCGTCTGGGCTGCCAGGCCACGGTGCAGGGCGACGTGGTGATTGACGTGCCACCAGAGAGCCAAATGCATAAACAGGTCGTGCGCAAACGCGCCGAGGCGCGGGAGATCGTGCTGAACCCGTCGGTCAAACTGTTCTACGTCGAGGTGACAGAGCCCGACATGCATGAACCCTCTGGGGATCTGGAGCGGCTGCGCACCGCGCTGGCCGAGCAATGGGAGCTGGAGAAGGTCACCGCCGATCTGCACATCCTCCAGATGATGCAGCCGGTCCTGCGCAAGGGCGCGTGGAAGGTGACCGTCGCTGTGCATCTGGGCGATCAAGAGAACGCGGCCCGGATCATGAACATCTGGCCGGGATACTACGAAGGAACGGTCTACGGGCTGGCGGTCGATCTTGGCTCTACCACCATCGCGGCGCATCTGTGCGACCTGCAAACTGGCGAGGTCGTGGCCTCCTCTGGCGTGATGAACCCGCAGATCCGCTTTGGCGAAGACCTGATGAGCCGTGTTAGCTATTCGATGATGAACCCCGAGGGCGCCCAAGAGATGACCCGTGCGGTGCGCGACGGGATGAACGCGCTCTTCGCCCAGATCGCCGAAGAAGGCGCTATAGAGCCAAACCTGATCGTTGATGCGGTCTTTGTCTGCAACCCGGTGATGCACCATCTGCTGCTGGGCATTGACCCGTTTGAGCTGGGCCAAGCGCCGTTCGCGCTCGCAACCTCGGGTGCGCTGCGTTTACGGGCCGAGGATCTGGACCTCAATATCCACCCCTCTGCGCGGGTCTATCTGCTGCCTTGTATTGCGGGTCATGTGGGGGCCGACGCCGCCGCCGTTGCCCTATCAGAGGCACCGGAGAAATCGGATGATCTGATGCTGGTGGTGGATGTGGGCACCAATGCGGAGATCCTGCTGGGCAACAAGGAAAAGGTGCTGGCATGTTCTTCTCCCACCGGCCCTGCGTTTGAAGGTGCGCAGATCAGCTCGGGACAGCGCGCGGCCCCCGGCGCAATTGAGCGGGTCGAGATTGACCCCGAAACCAAAGTGGCGCGGTTCAAAGTGATCGGCTGTGACCTCTGGTCCGATGAGGAAGGCTTTGAGGAGGCCGTGGCCAGCACCGGGATCACCGGCATCTGCGGCTCGGGCATCATCGAGATGGTCGCAGAGATGCGCATTCATGGCATCGTCGATGCGCCGGGGCTGATCGGCAGCGCAGAGCAGACCGGCTCGGCGTCGGTTTTCGCCGATGGGCGCACCAACAGCTATCTGGTGTACGACGGCACCGAAAAAGGCGGACCAAAGATCACGGTGACCAACCGCGACATCCGTGAAATCCAAATGGCCAAGGCCGCGCTCTATTCCGGCGCGCGTCTGCTGATGGACAAATTCGGCGTAGATAAAGTGGACCGTGTGGTGCTCGCTGGTGCCTTCGGCGCACATATCAGCCCGCGTCATGCGATGGTGCTGGGCATGATCCCCGACGCGCCGCTCGACAAAGTGACCAGCGCGGGTAATGCGGCAGGCACGGGGGCGCGGATTGCCCTGCTCAACACCGACGCCCGGGCCGAGATCGAGGCCACGGTGCGCGCCATCCACAAGATCGAGACCGCCGTCGAACCACGCTTTCAAGAGCATTTCGTCAATGCTTCTGCCATTCCCAACGCGGTCGAGCCCTTCCCGATCCTCAACAGCCTCGTGGCCCTGCCGGATGTTACTTTCAACACGGGCGGCGGTGGTGCTGGCGGCGCAGAGGGCGCGCGTGGCGGACGGCGCAGAAGACGGAAGACATCGTAATGAGCGATCAAGGCAACAGCGATCAGATCGACTTCTGGAGCAGTGCTGCTGGCCATAAATGGGTCGCGCGACAGGCAGAGTTAGATACCCTCATGCAGCCGGTGCTCGACGGTGTGCTGAAACGGGCGGACCTGCGCCTGGGCTTACGCGTGCTGGACATCGGTTGCGGCGCGGGCGCGGGCTGCCTCGCTGCCGCGCAAGCGTTGGGTGACAGGGGCGCGGTGCTGGGCGTTGACGTTTCGGAGCCGCTGCTTGATCTGGCGCGGCAGCGAGCGGCCGCCCTGCCCCAAATCACCTTTCACCACGGCGACGCCACCGCACTGCGCCTCGATCCGCCCTATGATCGCCTGATCTCACGCTTTGGGGTGATGTTCTTTTCCGACCCAGTTCTCAGTTTTACCCGCATGGCCGCGCAGCTTCGCTCCGGCGCGCGGATCAGTTTTGCCGCTTGGGGTCAAATCCCTGAAAACCCCTTTTTCACCCTACCGGCCCGTGCTGCCCGCGCGATCATCGGTGCCATGCCCAAAACCGACCCCGACGCCCCCGGCCCCTTCGCCTTTCGCGATCCCCAACGGGTGGACGCGACCCTCACGCAGGCAGGCTTTGCCGACATCAAATGTGAGGTGATGAAGCTTGATCTAACGCCCGCAGGCTCGGTGGAAGATTTGGCCCAACAGATGTGTGATATCGGTCCTGCAAACGGTACGATTACTCACTTTAAGGCATCCCCAGCACAGGTGGCCGAATTGCGCCAAACAATCGCCGATGCCCTGCGGCCCTACGCGCAAAACGGCCCTCTGCGCCTGCCCGCCGAGATCAATTTCGTCACCGCCATCAAACCCTGACTTGACCTTCTCCTGCACGCCGATTATCCCACCCTCAGCGCGCGGGTATGGTGAAAAGGTATCACGGCAGCTTCCCAAGCTTTAGTTACGAGTTCGATTCTCGTTACCCGCTCCACGCTGATTACCGCTGCCCTAGTGAGGCGCGGCATCTGCCCTTTTGAAACCCGCTGGTTTCTCGCAGATCAATCACTTGAATAGCTTGAAGATGCCCGAATTTTGCCATGATTTCTATCAATGGTAGCGGCCAGCAGGATGTAAACTACGCGCAGATGGCCCAACGATGTCAAATGCGCCCGGAGGCAAAGGATAAAACGTGGGCAACACGTTTCGGGACTACGCGACATCCAAGGCGTATATCATCGTCAATTTCATCGTGCTGTGCTGCGTGGCTGGCATCAGCTATTCGATCGTCAAACTGGATTATGAGCAGCATATCGCCAGCATGCGTCAGGACGCGCGCCAAGCGCTGCACGAACTCAGCAATCAGGTGCAGCACCAGTTTCAGGAAACGATCTTAGTCACCAAAAACATCGAGAATATTCTGCTCTCGGGTGAGTCGTTTAAAGACAAAAAGATTGAATTGTTGGTTAAGGAATTGAGGGAGCGGAACCCCGGCATAAGGGCCTTTGCCCTCGCCCCTGATCTGACCATCACCCAAAGCTATCCCAAACAGCCGAATGGGCCGACCATCGGCATGGCGTACAAAAACATTCCCGCACAGCTATCAGGCGTTGCAAACGCCTATCGCCGCCAAAGCCCAACCATCGAAGGTCCGCTGACGCTTGTACAGGGCGGTAGGGGCTACATCATGCATTATCCGGTCTTTGAACGGCCCACCGGCCTTGGTGCACCGCGCTTTTGGGGCGTGATATCGATCGTTTTCCAGCCTGACCGTCTGTTTGAACCGCATCAGAATCCCCATCAAGCCGCCGACTATACCTATAGCCTACGCGCTTTCCCAACAGGCGCGATCCCGCCAGAAATAGAGCCTTCGGCGCTGGACGATGGTGATCCGGTGCGCACCCGGTTTGAGCTATTGGGCAAGACATGGGAAGCCACGGCACGCCCGGTTAACGGTCTGCCGCCCTATGCCCCGCAAAGCCCCTACCTTGTGGCCTTCGCGCTGTTTGCGACCATCGCACTGATGGCCGGGCTCTGGGCGTTCCGCCGAGTTACGTTGAAAAAGCAAGAGGCCCACGCCCTTTTGGCAGAGGGCATCGGCTCGATCCAAGAAGGCTTTATCGCTTTTGATGAAAAGGAACGGTTGGTCACCGTAAACAGCAAATTTCTCGAGTATCACCCTGAGATTGTCGATCTTCTGGTCCCCGGCAAGACTATCGAAGAATTACTACGCCATTGGGTGGCCCGCAATCAGCATCCCGAGAATGTCGAAGAGCGCGAGGCATGGATCGCGAAGCGCCTCGCCCGTTTTCGCAACCCAAGCGGCGCCTTTAACCTCGAAGTCTCGGACAATTTCTGGCTCAAGGTCACGGAATCGCGCACGCCGCACGGATACACCGTGGGAATCTGGACCGACGTGACCACCGAAAAGCGCGCGCTAGACGCGGCCAAGGCTGCAGACCGGGAAAAGACCGAGTTCCTCAACAACGTCAGCCATGAGTTGCGTACCCCACTCACCGTAATCTCTGGCCGGGCGACCTTTTTGCAGCACGCCGAGAAACTGCCACAGGCACGCCGTTTGCACACCGCATTGACCAATAGCCCCAACGCCACGCCCGAAATCCGCAACAGCGTGGATGAGTTCCAGAATTTTGTCTCTAACCAAGCGGGCGGCATTGCAGGATCGTCCAAACATATGCTGCGCCTTGTCGAAGACCTGTTGGATTGGACCAAGGTCGCCCGTGGCAAGATGGAACTTGACCTGCAAGAGATTGAGACCAGCGATATCGCCCGCTCGGTCGCCGATGACCTGCGTCCGGACGCCGAGGCCAAGGGGCTCACCCTTACCTATGAAGACAACGGCACTGCCACAGCCAACGCCGATCCGGTGCGCTTGCGGCAGATCCTCTACAATCTGATTTCAAATGCTGTCAAATTTACGCGCAGCGGGAATATTCACCTCCAAGTGCATCAAACTGCCGGAGATATCAGCTTCTCAGTGACAGATACCGGCTGTGGCATCTCCGAAGAAAACCTTGAACGGGTTTTTCTGCGTTTCCAACAGGTTGATGGGTCCATGTCGCGGGAGAACGGCGGCTTGGGACTGGGGCTTGCGATTGCCGAACAGCTCGCCACGCTGCACGGCGGTGGGCTTGCTCTGGAAAGCACCATCGATGTGGGAAGCACCTTCAGGCTTACCCTGCCGCGTCCGCTGACCGACAGTGACCAGCGCCGCTCGGCCTGAACGGCAGTTTAGGGTGCGAAGGCCCCGGCCCTAGCTGGACCGGGGCGCTTTTTTCTTAGCTCTAGCCTTGCATCAGTACGTCGCCAAAACGCTCACGCAGATCACGTTTTAGAACTTTACCTGTCGCATTACGCGGCAGTTCCTCGGCAAAGACCACGCGGTCGGGCACCTGCCATTTCGCAACTTGATCTTCAAAGACCTTAAGAATATCCGCCTCTGACGGATCGGCCCCTTCGGCCTTTACCGCGATCAGAACCGGGCGTTCATCCCATTTTGGGTGCGTCGCGCCAATCACGGCGGCGTCGGCCAGATCGGGATGGGCGATGGCGATATTCTCCAACTCGACCGAACTGATCCATTCCCCGCCCGATTTGATGATGTCTTTGGCACGGTCACGGATAGTGATGTAGCCGTCTTTGTCCATCGTCGCGATATCGCCAGTGTCGAACCAACCGTCTCGCAGAGTGCTGTCGCGGTCGGACCGGTAATAAGCGTCCAAGATCCAGTGCCCGCGCGTGACCAGCGCGCCTTGGGTCTCTCCGTCATGCGGCAGCGGCTTGCCTGCGTCGTCCCAGATCTCAAGCTCGACGCCAAAGACCGGGCGGCCTTGGTTCTCGCGCAGTTTATGCTGCTGGGCCTCGGGCAATTCGCCGTGCTTCGCCAAGGGTTTATTGACGCTGCCCACGGGCGACATCTCGGTCATGCCCCAAGCGTGGATGGTCTCCACCCCATAGTCTTCGCGGAACGTCGCAATCATAGACGGCGGACAGGCCGAGCCGCCAACCACGGTGCGCTCAAGGCTGGTGAGCTCACTGCCCGACTTCTTGGCCGCCGCCAAGAGCCCCTGCCAGATCGTCGGCACGCCAAGTGCAAGTGACACGTTGTACCTGTCGATCAGCCCAACCAGCGACGCCCCATCGAGGTTCGGCCCCGGCAGCACCATCCGCGCGCCGGTCATGGCGCTGGCATAGGGGCAGCCCCAAGCGTTGACATGGAACATCGGCACCACGGCCATAACGATATCCCGCGCAGAGATCGCAATGCTGTCGGCCATGTTGATGCCGAAAGAATGCAGCACGGTCGAGCGGTGAGAATAGAGCACGCCCTTGGGGTTGCCCGTCGTGCCGGAGGTGTAGCACAGGCTCGACGCCGTATTCTCATCCAGATCGGGCCAGTCGAAACCGGCGTCACCTGAGGCGACCAATTCGTCGTAGAAGACCAGCCCCGGCAGTGCCTCGGCGGCTTCGGCATCAGGGCCGGACATCAGTACGAGATGCTTGAGATGCTCCAGCTTGTCGCGGATCGCGGCGACCAGCGGCACGAAGGTCTTGTCGATGAACAGCACCTCATCTGCCGCGTGATTAAGGATATAGACCAGTTGATCGGCAAAGAGCCGGGGGTTGATCGTATGGCAAACAAAGCCCGCGCCGGAGGTGCCGAAGTAAATCTCCAAATGCCGACGGTTGTTCCATGCGATGGTCCCGCAGCGGGCCTGCGGCGAGAGCCCCAGATAGGTCAAGGCCGCGCCCAAGCGCCGCGCGTTCTCGGCCACCTTGCCCCAGTTGGTTTCCTCGACCCCGCCTGTGGTTGAAACCGAGATGATCTCGCCTTCGGGGTGATAGCGTTCGGCATGAGCGATCAGGCTTGAGATCAGTAGCGGCTGCGTCATCATCTGGCCAAGCATAATGGGGATCCTCCAATCATTTGCGTCGAGACTGTCCAAAGGTCAGGGCAGTTGCAAGCCTTCCCCTCCGGCAAGTCGAAATCGGCAACGATAGGCAGCAGAATGGCCCGCGCAGGCGGGGTTCGCCTGCGCGGTTTTTCAATCAATTTTGGATGTAGTCCCTAGCCGCGATGCTGGTGGATATAGCCGATTAACCCGGCGGTAGAGCCATCCTTGCCCTCGGGAGAAACCTCTCCTTCGACCAGCGGCTGGAGTGATTTGGCCATTTCCTTGCCAAGTTCCACGCCCCATTGATCGAACGAGTTGATGCCGAGGATCACCCCTTCGACAAAGACGCGGTGTTCATAAAGCGCGATGATCTGGCCGAGCGTGAAAGGATCAAGTGTTTCATAAGCCAGCGTGGTTGAGGGCCGGTTGCCGGGGAAAACGCGGTGACGCGCTTGGCGCTCAAGCTCATCGCCCGACAGCCCGGCATCGCGCATGATCGCCCGCGCTTCGTCCAAAGACCGCCCGCGCATCAGCGCTTCAGATTGGGCGAGGCAATTGGCGATCAGCAAGCCATGGTGATGCTGCAATTCCGACTCATGCCCTTTGGCCGCGACCAGAAACTCGCACGGGATCACACGGGTACCTTGGTGGATCAACTGATAGAAAGCGTGCTGACCATTGGTGCCCGCCGCCCCCCAGACCACCGGACCGGTGTGGCGCGGGCTGTCAGAGCCGTCCATCTGCACGCCCTTGCCATTCGATTCCATCTCAAGCTGCTGCAGGTAGTCGGGCAGCATCTCAAGCCGTTGGTCATAGGGCAGCACCGCGCGGGTGGCATGTCCGCAGATTTGGTTGTGCCAGATGCCCACCAGCGCCAGAAGGATCGGCATATTCTCCACCGGATCGGCGGCGCAGAAATGGCGGTCCATCTCCTGCGCGCCGCGCAGGAAGCTGTCAAAAGCCTTGGGGCCAATGGCAATCATCAGCGAGAGGCCAATGGGCCCCCAGACGGAATAACGCCCGCCGACCCAATCCTCGAACCCGAAGACCCGCGCGGGGTCGATTCCAAACTCGGCGGTCTTGTCATCAGCGGTGCTGAGGGCCGCGAATTGCGCAGCCGGGTCACCGCCATGGTCCTGCATCCACGCCCGCGCGGTGCGCGCGTTGGTCATGGTCTCGATGGTGGTAAAGGTTTTCGAGGCAACGATCACCAAGGTCGTCTTGGCATCCAGCCCGCGCAGCGTATCGGCAATATGCGCGCCATCGACGTTAGAGACGAAATGACACCGCGGCCCATCGTGATAGGTCGTCAGCGCACGGACTGCCATCGCTGGGCCAAGGTCAGAGCCGCCGATTCCGATATTAACCACATCGGTAATCGCACCCGACCGCATTTGGTCGGCAAATTCACGCATCCGCGCCAGCGTGTCGCGGATCTGCGGCATGACATCCGCGCCCTCGACCTCAACCGGCCCGCCATCAAGATTGCGCAGGGCGGTATGGAGCACCGCACGGCCTTCGGTTTCATTAATCGGCTCGCCTGCAAACATCGCATCACGGCGGTGGGTCACCTTAGCGGCGTCGATCAACCGCAGCAGGGCTGCACGCGCCTCTGCGTCAATATTCGTCTTGGCGTAATCGAACAGCATGTGCTGCGTCCGCAAAGAAAATTCTTCGGCCCGTTTGGGATCTTCAAACAGCGATGTGATCTTGCGATCTGCCGTTGCACGTTGCTGTTCTTGCAAGTCTTGCCAAATGTCCATCATGCTGCCCAGTAGACTTCTATTTCATCGAGTACCGCCGCGATGGGCGCCTCTTCGGGTGAGAGTTTCTCCGCGCGTTCAAGTGCTGCGCGTTTTTCGTCGCCGAAAATCACCAAATGTTTGTTTAGCGCCCCATCCAGCACATGCGCCGGAAGTGTCACCCGCGCCGTTGGCTGGCCCTCGGGGTAAACCGGACACAACAGCGGCGCGTCAGACACAAGCGCATTGTTCAAGCTTGGGTCTCCGGGAAAGAGCGAGGCGGTATGCATGTCGTCGCCCATGCCCAACAGCAGCACCGAAATCGGCATATGGCGCGCCAAACTGGGTGCTACAGTCTCTGCCCCCTCGCCCGGCGACAATCCTGCGCGGAAAAATGGGATGAACTGCGCATTGGCAGCGCGGTCGTTCAGAAGGTGCTCTCGTACCAGCCGTGCGTTGGACAGGGGATCGTTTTCATCCACCCATCGCTCATCGGTCAGCATGACATCTACGCGGTCCCAATCCAGATCGGTCGCGCTGAGCATTTCGAAAATCGGACCGGGGGTAGACCCACCTGGTACGGCAAATGATACGCGGTCATTACCCGAAAGCGCCGATTTCAGTTTGCCCGCCAGTTTGTTGGCGACATTCATGACCAGCATTTCGCGGTCTGCATATTCGATGATGTTCATGGGGATACCTTTCGCCATTCACGGCCATCGCGCCGCATCATTTCACCTGCATCCGTGGGCCCCGCAGAGCCGCTGTCATAGGGCTTTGGCACATCATTGCGCGCCTCCCAGCCTTGGATGATCGGATCGGTCCAAGCCCAAGCGGCCTCGACCTCATCGTCGCGCATGAACAATGTCTGGTTGCCCCGGATCACGTCCATAATCAGCCGTTCATATGCATCAACCTGATCGCCCCCATCGGGGCCGAGCGCCTCGGCGAATGTCATATCAAGCGGCACATCGACAAGACGCATGCCCCCCGGCCCCGGTTCCTTGATCGTCACGCCAAGGGTGATGCCTTCATTGGGTTGCAGACGGATTGACAGCACATTGCGGTGCCGGCCCGCGTCCTCGGCAAAGATCGAATGCGGCGTGTCTTTGAACACCACGGTGATTTCGCTCGACCGGGCCACCATGCGTTTGCCGGTGCGCAGGTAGAACGGTGTGCCATGCCAGCGCCAATTACTGATATGGGCCTTCAACGCCACGAAACTCTCGGTCCGCGAGCGTGGATTGTCGACGGCATCACGATAGCTGGGCGCCTCTTCCTCATTGCCCTCTTCGGCCTCATACTGGCCACGTACCAGGTGATGTGGCAACACCGGGTCAAGCGCACGGATCACCTTGAGTTTTTCATCGCGCACCGCATCGGGGTCGAAACGCGCGGGCGGCTCCATCGCGATCAGGCACAAGAGCTGCATCAGGTGGTTTTGCACCATGTCCCGCATGGCACCGGATTTGTCGTAGTATTCCCCACGCCCGCCGACACCCACCGTTTCGGCCACGGTAATCTGGATGTGATCGACATACTGCCGGTTCCACAGCGGCTCGAACAGCATATTGCCAAAGCGCACGGCCATGAGGTTTTGCACCGTCTCTTTGCCAAGGTAGTGGTCGATCCGGTAGATCTGCTGTTCTTTGAAATAGGTCGCCAGCGTGGCGTTCAACGCCCGCGCGCTTGCCAGATCACGGCCAAACGGCTTCTCTACGACGATACGGCTGTCTTCGCCCGCCATGCCCCATTGTTGCAAACGTTCTGCCAAATCACCGAACAACCCCGGCGCGACAGAGAAGTAGTAAACCTCGATCCGATCCTTGCCTGCCATCATCTGCTGCAATTCGGCCCAGCCGGTTTCGCCCCGCGCGTCGATCGCTACGTAATCAAGCTTGGCAAGAAATGCGTCAAGGTTATCGCATGCATCCTTGCCGCCGAACTCACTGATCGCCTCTGACACCATTTCGCGGTAGCCCGCGCTGTCCATCTCGGTCCGCGCGGCGCCGATAATCCGCGCCTCTTCGGGCATCTGGCCTGCGCAATACCGCCGGTAAAGGCCGGGCAGTATCTTGCGCCGAGCCAGATCGCCGGTGCCGCCAAAAATAACCAAATCGAAAGGGTCGACAGGGATAACGCGCGAAACCATTAATTATTCCTTGTCCGGGTAGATTGGCAGAGTTAGCGCAAACATACCTATTTTTACCTACTTCACAAGACTGTGCACCCCGCACCTTGGACTTTTAGGCAGGGCCGCAATAGCTTACCACAACAGGACAGGAACAAATGGGATCACGCAAGGACCAATCATGAAAGATATCGCGCAAGCAAACGAGGGCAAGTTCCAAAACCCGGCGGTGACCGCCAAGGGGGAACCACGCGCCACCGTAGCCCTGCGCGGCGCGGAGACGCTGTGGTTCAACACTGGCACCCTGTGCAATATCGAATGCGTGAACTGCTATATTGCCTCAAGCCCCAAGAATGACGCGTTGGTCTATATCACCGCCGATGAAGTGCGCGATTACCTTGATCAAATCGTCGAGCGTGACTGGCCCGTACGCGAGATCGCCTTTACCGGCGGCGAGCCCTTTATGAACCCGCAGATGGTCGAGATCACCGAAGCCTCGCTGGAGCGTGGCTATGAAGTATTGATCCTGACAAATGCCATGCGTCCGATGATGCGCAAATCTGTGCAAACCGGGCTGCTGCGGCTGCGCGACGCCTATCCGGGCAAGATGACTTTCCGCATCTCGGTCGACCACTACCGTCGCGATCTACATGACGCAGAGCGGGGTGCAGGTGCCTTTGATAAGACCCTTATCGGTATGGAATGGCTGCGGGATAATGATTTTCGCATGGCGGTCGCGGGACGGTCGATCTTTGCCGACAGTGATGCCGACAGCCGCGCGGGCTATGCTGCGTTCTATGCCGAACACGGGTTTGACATCGACGCAAACGATCCCGGTATGACGGTGCTTTTCCCCGAGATGGACGAAGCGGTCGAAGTGCCTGAGATCACCACCGCCTGCTGGAGCATTCTGGATGTATCGCCTGACGCGGTAATGTGCTCCTCCTCTCGCATGGTGGTCAAACGCAAGGGTGCCGAGAAACCCGCCGTGCTGGCCTGTACCCTATTGCCCTACGACCCCGAGTTCGAACTTGGCACAACCTTGGCCGAGGCAGAGCGTGACGTGTCGTTGAACCATCCGCATTGCGCTAAGTTCTGCGTGCTGGGCGGGGCGAGTTGCTCGGCCTGACGCCCCTGCCCTTTTGCTTCAATGCAGCGTGAACTCGCCCACTTGGTTCTGCCACTCACTGGGACCGATTAGTTTCCGATGCGTGAAACGGACCGAATGCAGCGGCCCATCCAGTTCAGCACGCCAAAATTCGACGAATTCGAACAGGCGCGGATGGTCTGGCGCGATGTCGTAATCCTGCCAGATATAGCTGTTCAGCACATGGCTATAGTCGGGCATATGATAAAAGAACTCTGCCGTGGTCAGCCCGTAACCTTTCAGCATCATTTCGGTTTCACTGCGGGGCATGTTGCGCCTCCTTTGCTGCCTCTGTATGACAAGTTTGCGCGGTGAGAATTACTTTTCAATGAAAACAGCATGTTGGCACTTGAGCCAGAGTGCTGCCAGTGCGTTTCGGCCACAGCCATTGCACCTGATATGCCCCGTCTGCTATAGAAAACCCCAAGATATAGAACCATAAAATGGTGGGCAAGATACGTGACCGATACGCCGGAAACCCCTGAGAACGCAGACAAAAAGCCTATTTTCCACGGGCCGTCGGTGACAATCGAACACGAGATGCGCACGTCCTATCTGGACTACGCGATGTCGGTGATCGTCAGCCGGGCGATCCCCGACCTGCGCGATGGGCTCAAACCGGTGCACCGCCGCATCCTTTTTGCCATGCATGAGACCGGAAACACCCACGACAAATCCTACCGCAAATCCGCCCGCCCCGTGGGTGACGTGATGGGCCAGTATCACCCGCATGGTGACTCTGCGATCTATGACGCTTTGGTGCGTATGGCGCAGGATTTTTCGATGTCGCTGCCGCTGCTTGATGGTCAGGGCAACTTCGGCTCAATGGACGGCGATAACCCTGCGGCGATGCGCTATACCGAGGTGCGGATGGACAAGCCAGCGGCCTATCTGCTGGCAGACATCGACAAAGACACAGTCGATTATCAAGACAACTATGACGGCAAACAGAAAGAACCTACGGTTCTGCCTGCGCGCTTCCCCAATATGCTGGTCAACGGCGCAGGCGGCATTGCCGTCGGCATGGCCACCAACATTCCGCCACATAACCTTGGCGAGGTTGTCGACGCATGCCTCGCGCTGATCGACGACCCTGACCTGACTTCTGAGCAACTGATCGATTATGTCCCCGGCCCCGATTTTCCAACGGGCGGGATCATGCTTGGCCGTTCCGGCGCGCGCAAAGCGTACCTTGAGGGGCGCGGCAGTGTCGTGATCCGTGCCAAGACGCGGGTCGAAGAGATCCGCAAAGATCGCTGGGCCATTGTCATTGATGAAATCCCCTATCAGGTTAACAAAGCCTCGATGATCGAAAAGATCGCCGAACAAGTCCGCGATAAAAAGATCGAAGGCATTTCCCACGTTCAGGACGAAAGCGACCGTAACGGCGTGCGCGTGGTGGTCGAACTCAAACGCGATGCGACCGCCGAAGTCGTGATGAACCAACTGTACCGCTTCACGCCCATGCAAACCTATTTCGGCTGCAACATGCTGGCGCTGAACGGCGGCCGGCCTGAACAGCTGACTTTGCGCAAGTTCCTCAGTTACTTCATCGATTTTCGCGAAGATGTTGTCGCCCGCCGCACCGCCTATCTGCTGCGCAAGGCGCGTGAGCGGAGCCATATCCTCTGTGGTCTGGCGGTTGCCGTCACCAACATCGACGAAGTCGTCGCCACCATCCGCTCCTCCGCCGATGCCTCTCAGGCACGCGAAAAGCTGATGACGCGCCGCTGGCCCGCAGAAGACATCCTGCCCTATATTGCGCTGATCGACGATCCGACCCATACCGCGAATGAAGATGGCACTTACAACCTGTCAGAGGCTCAGGCCCGCGCAATTTTGGAACTGCGTCTGCAGCGTCTGACCCAGATCGGCGTCAAAGAAGTCACCGATGAGCTGGAGGAACTGGCTGGCAAGATCAAAGAATACCTTGAAATTCTCGGTTCACGCGAACGCATCCTTGGCATCATCTCGGACGAGCTGCGCGAAGTGCGTGAACTCTTTGCCGTGCCGCGCCGCACCGAGATTGTCGACTGGTCCGGCGACATGGACGACGAAGACCTGATCGCCCGCGAAGACATGGTCGTGACCGTGACATCTGGCGGTTACATCAAACGTACCCCCCTCGCCGATTTCCGTGCGCAGCGCCGGGGCGGCAAGGGCGTCTCGGGCATGCAGACGAAAGAAGAGGATGTCGTGACCAACCTCTTCGTCGCCAATACCCATACGCAGCTTTTGTTCTTCACCACTGATGGGATGGTCTACAAACTTAAGACTTGGCGCCTGCCACAGGGTGCGCGCACTGCCAAAGGCAAGGCCATCGTCAACATCCTACCTATTCCCACCGGCGTTTCCATTGCAGCGATTATGCCGGTCGATCGGGATGAAAAGGACTGGGATGATCTACAGGTGGTCTTTGCTACTTCTGCCGGCACCGTGCGGCGAAACAAGCTGTCGGATTTCACCAATGTAAAAGCCAACGGCAAGATCGCCATGAAGTTCGAAGGCGAACACGAAAGCACCACACTAATCAACGCACGCATCGCGTCGCATGATGATGACGTGATGCTGGTGACCGACGCTGGCCGCGCGATCCGCTTCCCGGCGACCGATGTGCGGGTGTTCAATTCGCGCAACTCTGTCGGTGTGCGGGGCATTCGTTTGGGCGAAAAAGACACCGTCGTATCGATGTCCGTGATCCGCCACTTTGAGGCTGCCTCGGAAGAGCGTGTCGCCTATCTCAAGCAACGCCGCCTCATGGCCGGGCTGACCGATGATGACAGCAACGATGACGAAGAAGAGCAAGTGCAAGCCGGGCAACTCAGCACCGAGCGCTATGCAGAGATGTCTGCGGCAGAGGATTTGATTTTGACGATCACGGCCAAGGGCGCGGGCAAAGTGTCTTCGGCACATGACTATCCGGTGCGTGGCCGTGGTGGCATGGGTGTGACGGCTTGGACCAAGGCAATGGCACATGGTCCCATCGTTGCCTGCTTCCCGGTCGAGATGTCGGACCAAGTCATGTTGGCGACATCCAAAGGGCAATCGATCCGCGTTCCCGTAGAAGGGATTTCTTTCCGGTCGCGCAGTGCGGGTGGTGTAAAGGTCTTTAGCACGGGCAAGAACGAAGAGGTCGTCAGCGTGGCTTGGATCGCCGATCAGGGCAACGACGAGGATGAAGCTGTCGAAGATGACAGCACCACAGAATAACTTACACTGTACCCCGCCCCGTAGTGAAAGCTTCGGGGCGGTTGCTTTATCAGCCAAATATCAAACAACAAAAAATCCCCCGCGCCATCGGCACGGGGGATTTTCTAATCTTAAGCTTCTGTAAAGAAGTTATTGAGTAGTAGTTGTGGTAGTAGAGGACGAAGAGCCCGCTGCAATCGCCACAAGAACCAGAGCCGCGCCTGCCGCTGCTGCGCCGCCACCAAGGCCAGCACCAGCTGCGAAGAGGCCAGCATCATCAGCGCGTACGCAAACGCGGGCTGTGTCGCCATCAACTGTAACCGGGTCTGGCTTGCAGTTGTAGATCACGCCATTCGCGCCTTGAACCTGAAGCGAATAAACGGAGTCGTCAGACGCCCCAAGAACCGCCGCCTGTGTTGTTGTTTGGGCAAATGCAGCACCCGTAAGGGCGATTGTCGCCGCAACCGTTGCAAGAATTTTCATTGTCTCGGTACTCCTATATCTCGTCAAAAATCAAAACTCACCGGACCATCGCATATTATCATGCTCAGCGCAAAGACGAATTGTTAAAGCTCAGTTAAGAATTCACGTGGTGCCTGTTGTTTGAGCAACACCGCCAGATGGCCTATTGTTCCCAGTTTTTTCTATTTAAATCCCATATAGATCTTTAAACTTGTTTTCTAGGTAGTTCAGCAATGGCTCCTCGGTCGGCGGCTTTCCGCAAGCGCGTGTTATGACCTCTCGTGGTTCAAAAAGCCCACCGTGTTGTTGGACGTTTTCACGCAGCCAACCTGTTGCAGCACTTGTATCGCCCCGCCCAAGAGATTCGTCCAAATCAGGCACCGCCGCGCGCATCGCATCATTGAGGCAGCCAGCATAGACGTTCCCAAGGCTGTAGGTCGGAAAATACCCCAGCAGACCAACCGACCAGTGTACGTCCTGCAAGACACCGTTCGAGGGGCGGTCAACCGGATACCCGAAATCAGCCACAAACCGATCATTCCATGCGGTCTCTAGCTCATTAACCTGCAAGTCCCCTGCCATCAGTGCACGTTCCAAATCAAACCGCAGCAGGACGTGGAGGTTATATTGCAGTTCGTCAGCCTCGGTACGGATGAAGCCGTCCGACACACGATTGACGATTTTGTAGAATGTCTCGGCATCCGGCACACCGAAGTCACCATAAGCAGCCGTCATTTCACCGAACAACCAGCCGGTGAAGGGGCGGCTGCGGCCAATCTGATTTTCATAGATACGGCTCTGGCTTTCATGCACCCCCATCGACACGCCGCGCCCCAACGGGGTGAGCAGATAAGCGTTGTTGATCCCTTGCTCATAGGCAGCGTGGCCGACTTCATGCACCGTGGAATAAAAACAATTGAAAGGGTCAAGCGCGTTGGTGCGCGTGGTAATTCTAACATCCAAGCCCGAGCCGGATGAGAAAGGATGCACTGCCTTATCGATCCGTCCGGTGGAGAGGTCATACCCAAAATGCCGGGCAAGTTTAGCTGTCAGTTCCATCTGAGAGGCTTCATCGAACACGCCTTCCAAAACTGGCGGTGCTTCGGCAGCGCGCACGGCAGCGCGTAGTTCTGTTAGCTTAGGGCGCAGCGCCCCGAACATTGCCTCTAGGTCTGCCGCTGTAGTGCCGGGCTCATAATCCTCCAGCATCGCATCGTAGATATCAATATCGCGCCCCTCGGCCAAGGCAGCCCCCTCTTCACGTTTGAGAGCAATCACCTCTTTCAAGGTCGGGGCAAAGGCGGCGAAATCATCGGCGGCGCGGGCCTCGGCCCACGTACCCTGCGCGGCGGAGGTGACACGGGCGATCCGTGCCGCCAGATCGGCGGGAACACGGGTGGCACGGTCAAAATCGCGTTTGATGTGGCGCAGGTTGGCCTGCCCCACCGCGTCCAGACCCGCCGTTTCGATACGGCCCAGCCAATCGGCAATACGCGGATCGATGCGGCGGGAGTGCAGCACGCTTTCCATCGCCGCCATCTCCTCGCCCCGCTGGGGCGCGGCGCCGCGGGGCATGACCGTTTCTTGGTCCCAGCCGAGCCGCCCCGCGACCTGTGCCAGCGCTTCGGTCTCGCGCTGAAAGGCCATCAAATCGTCGTATGCAGTCATGTCTCAGCCTCTCAGCGATGTGGCGACGGGATAGGCCGCAAGAAAACGCGCCCGCAGGATCAACACCCAGAGCAGAACGGCCAACGCCTGGTGCGCCAGCGCCAGATGCACCGGGGCGGCATAGAGCACCGTGGTGATGCCCAGAACCACCTGAAAGGCCAGCGCCGCCATCACCGCATTAAACGCAAAGCGCGTCCGCGCATGGGCCGAGCGGCGGCCGCGCAGCCAGACGACTACGCCGAAAGCAAACAGCAGATAGCCCGCCACCCGGTGCATGAATTGCACCAGCCCGGGATTTTCAAAGAAGTTGCGCCATGTGGGCGTGATGCTAAACGCGTCGGGTGGGAAGAACTGCCCCTGCATCAGCGGCCAGTCGACGAAGTAGCGGCCTGCGTCAATCCCAGCGACCAGCGCGCCCAGCAGGATCTGCAACGCTGCGAAATGCAACAAGCCGGTGGCCATGCCGAACTGCTTGGCCTCCTTGGCGCGGCGGGCCTGAATCAGGTCGCGTTCGCTGCGGCCCAGCAAGAGCACATACCATGTGATAAAACCGAGGATGACAAAGGCGAGGCCGAGATGGGTCGCCAAACGGTAAGAGGCCACATCCGTCACCCCCTGCCCGCTGGTCACGCCTGAGGCGACCATCCACCAGCCAATCGCGCCCTGCGCGCCGCCAAGTGCGCCGATAAAGAGCAGACGTTTGTTCCAGCCCACTGGAATTTGACGTCGAACGAGAAAGTAAAGAAAGCCCAAAGCCCAGACGAGGCCAATCACTCGGCCAAGTTGCCGGTGGCCCCATTCCCACCAGTAGATGCTTTTAAAATCAGAAAGTTCCATCCAAGCGTTCTGGACCTGAAACTCGTCGATCTGCTTGTATTTGTCGAATTCCGCCTGCCAATCGGCCTCACTCATTGGCGGCAAGGCCCCGGTAACGGGACGCCATTCCGTGATGCTAAGCCCGCTGTCAGTCAGACGTGTCAGTCCGCCGACGGCGATCATAACAAAGACCAGCGCAAAGAGGATCATCAGCCAAATACGGATCGCGCCACGCGCGCCGCCACGGCCCTTGTCGATGCCCCCGGTTTGCACCGGGGCACGGCTGGGTTGGTCGGTCCCGACCTCTTCGAAAAGTTTGCGTTTTTCCGCCATGGCGCGCCTCATTTTCCGTTTGGATAGAGTGGTATGCCATGGGCGGGGAAAGGTCTAGCGGGGTGAGTTATGTTGCCGCATGTGCCGAGGGCCAACGGCTTGATTCCGGGCGGTGGCTTCCCTCAGCCCTTCTCTTTCCAACGGACCATTTGCCGCAGGATCCCATGCAGCATCTGCACATCCGCCCGTGTCATCGGCATCCGCGACCACATGTTGCGCAGGTTCAGCTTCATAGAGGTCGTTTTATGTTCGGGATAGAAGAACCCCGCCTCTTCCAACCGTTCCTCGTAATGCCGCGCCAGATGGTCGACCTCGGCCCCCTTTGCCCAATCGGTGCCGGCCATCTCGGTCACCTCATGCGTCACATCACCCTGCGCCCGCATCCATTCGTAGGACATCAAGAGCACGCATTGCGCGAGGTTGAGCGAGGCGAACTTGGGGTTCACCGGAACCGAGACAATCGCATTGGCCTGCGCGATATCCTCATTCTCCAGCCCTGCCCGCTCTGGTCCGAAAAGCACCGCAACCCGTTGTCCTGCCGAGATTTTCTCTGCCGCCAGCTTCATCGCAGCTTCGGGGCTATAGACCGGTTTGGTCAGGTCGCGGCCCCGCGCCGTGGTGGCAAAGGTGAAATCGCAATCGCCCAAGGCGCTTGGCAGGTCCGCACAATGCTGTGCCTCATCCAACAACCGCCCCGCGCCCGAGGCCATGGCCACGGCAGATTGGCTCGGCCAGCCGTCACGCGGCGCGACGACCCGCATATGATCAAGGCCAAAGTTCCACATCGCACGCGCCGCCGCGCCAATGTTCTCGCCCATTTGCGGACGCACAAGCACAATCGCCGGGATTGGCGCGGGAAGGACGGGGGAAGATGATGTCTGGGTCATAGGCGCCTCATAGCTCCTGCGCGTTCGCACCGCAAGAAAGCCCGCGCAGCACACGCATATCCGTTTTCTTTTGCAACGCCTTGCGCTACTCAGACCCCCAGACCCGAGCAAGGACAGTGACCATGGACGCGCCAGAACAGCCGCAGATTTACCTTATCACCCCGCCCGAAGTTGAGCTGAGCCAATTCCCCGCGCAACTGGCCGCCGTACTGGACGCGCATCCGGTCGCCTGTGTGCGGATGGCCCTGTCAACCCGCGACGAAGACCGCCTGTCGCGCGCCGGTGACGCGCTGCGCGAGGTGACCCATGCGCGCGATGTGGCCTTGGTGATCTCGGATCACCTATTGATGGTCGAACGCCTTGGCCTAGACGGCGTACATCTGAGCGACGCGGCCCGCACCGTGCGCCATGCCCGCAAGGAATTGGGTGAGGACGCGATTGTCGGCAGCTATTGCGGCACCTCGCGGCACGAAGGCATGGCAGCAGGCGAAGCGGGGGCGGATTATGTCAGCTTTGGCCCCACGCAGGCCAGCGCGCTTGGCGATGGCAGCTTTGCCGAAGCCGATCTGTTCCAGTGGTGGTCCGAGGTGATCGAAGTGCCCGTCGTCGCCGAAGGTGCGCTCGACATCGACATGATCCGCAAACTGGCCCCACGCACAGATTTCTTCGGCATCGGAGCCGAGATTTGGGACAAGGACGATCCGGTGGCCGAACTTGCCACCCTGATCGCCGCCATGCAGGGCTGATCGGCCCTTTGGGCAGCCCGGTTAAGGGCTGCCCACTCGCTTACAGAAACACCCGCTCAATGAACCAATAGGCCCCAACCGCCGCGATCACGCAGGAGGCGGGCACCGCGATGGCGCGGCGATACCAATCTCGCTTCATCGCCCAGCCAACCAGCACAAATGCAATCGCGATCACCGCAAGCTGGCCCAATTCCACACCGATGTTAAAGCCGATCAGCGCGGGCACAAACTGCCCTGCAGGCAGCCCAAAGTCGCCCAGCACCGAGGCAAACCCAAGCCCGTGCAAGAGGCCAAAGCCAAAGATCACCAACGGTCGCCAGCGGTTCAAACCAGAGTGGAAGATATTCTCGACCGCGACATAGGTAATTGACGCAGCGATCAGCGGCTCGACAATCGCACCGGACACGTTAACCCAGCCCATCGCACCAAGCGCCAATGTCACCGTATGCGCCAAGGTAAAGGCCGAAACTTGCCAGATCAACGGCCGCAGCCGGGTCGATAGGAAGAAAAGCCCCAAAACAAAGAGGATATGATCCAACCCCTTGGGCAGAATGTGGTCGAACCCAACCGGGATATAGCTGACAAACGCCTGCAACCCACTTTGCGCATCACCGCCCGCAAGGTCGATCTCGGGGCTAACCTCACCACCAGACAGATAGCCGGTGTAAGGCACCTCGACGTCCTGTTGCCGCAGTACCAACGCGCCTGCGCCTTCGGGCCAAGTGACTTGGATACGCTCTGCTCCGCCAGGCACCGGCGCCTCTAATCGCCACAGGCTGTCGCGCGGCAGTTCAGGATCAACCCCATCAGGCACGTCGACCGCCACGCTCTCAAGCGCGATCGCCTCACCGTCCACGCTGAGCAGCGGCAGGCTGTTCCAAGTTGGCAAAAGATCTGGCGCAAGGGCCGCGATATCCGCCACAGGCTGGCTGCGCAGGGCGTCATAATCCCCGGCGTTTTCAGCATTATCTGTGTCCTCGACACTGTCCAGATCGATCTCTGCCAGCAGTGCCTCTAGGTTAATCTGAAACTCCAGCACGGCGCGGCCCTCGGCGACCGTCAAATCTGCAATCGTGGGTTTGACCTCATGGGCCTGCACCGCAGCACCCGCCGAGAAAAGGATCGCGCTTGACAAAACCCATAGCAACGCCAGCTTGGATCTTAGCCAAAAGAAAGTTCTTTGCATGAAAATGTCCCTGTCGTCTGTCATTATTTTCAGTATCTTATCGGCAAAGCCGATCTTTGCACATGAATACTGGCTGTCGCCGCTGAACTATCAAGTGGAAAGCGGCGAAAACATCGCGGCGCATTTTCGCAATGGCGAAGAGTTTGTTGGCTCAACCTTTCCTTATCTGCCCAACCGCCTCACACGCTTTGAGCTTTTGGTAGAGGGGCAGCCCTATGACCTCTCCCCCCGTGCAGGTGACAATCCGGCCTTGCAGCTTCCCGCGCCGGATCGCGATGCGCTGGTGGTCGCGGTGGCCGAAACCACCCCCTCCAGAGTGACCTACACCGAATGGGAGAAGTTCCTCTCCTTTGCCGAGCATAAGGATTTCCCCCAAGCCGAAGCAGATCACATCGCCAACGGCTGGTCGCAGGACAAAATCATCGAGAGTTACACGCGCCACGTCAAAACCCTGATCGCCACAGGGTCGGGCAACGGACAAGACGCCGCTACCGGCATGGCCACCGAATTTGTTGCCCTGACGAATCCCTATGAGGTTGATTTTGACAATCAGATGAAAGTCGCGCTGCTCTATCGAGATGCGCCGCGCGCCAATGCCCAGATCGAAGTTTTTGACCGCGCCCCGGATGACAGTGTCACCATTTCAATGCACCGCACCGATGAAAACGGCAAAGCAGTGATTCCGGTAACGCCGGACCATGAGTATCTCTTTGATGCAGTGGTTCTACGCCCGGCAGAGAATGCCAAAACAGGCGAAGGCTATGACCTCGACCAACCCGCTTGGGAAACACTCTGGGCCGCGCTGACATTTGCGGTGCCACAATAAGGCCGCTTGCGCGCGGTAACGCTTGGCGGCTAGAAGCGCCGCATGACCAGAACACCTGATATCCTGTGCATTGGCTCCGTCCTTTGGGACGTGATCGGCCGCTCTGAAAACGCCATGCGCCAAGGCTCTGACATGCCGGGGCGCATCACGCGTTTGCCGGGCGGCGTGGCGCTGAACATCGGCATGGCATTGGCGCGCTTTGGGCTGACGCCCGCGCTGTTGTCCGCCGTTGGTCGCGACGCGGAGGGGGATGAATTAATCGCCGCCTGTACGTTGCGCGGTCTGATCACCGATCACGTTTACCGCTCCGACGATCTGCCGACGGACCGCTATATGGCCGTCGAAGGCTCGAACGGGTTGATTGCCGCGATTGCCGATGCCCATTCGCTAGAGGCTGCGGGGGATAAAATTCTGCGCCCGCTCGAAGATGGCAGCCTGCCTGCGCCCTATAAAGGCGCCGTGGCGCTGGATGGCAACCTCACGGTCGAATTACTCGCCCGCATGGCGCAAAGCCCGCTACTGGCTGAGGCCGACCTGCGCGTCGCCCCCGCCTCGCCCGGCAAAGCGCTGCGGCTGACGCCCTTCCTGAAGGCCGGTCGCGGCACGCTTTATGTGAACCTCGAAGAGGCCGGGCTGCTCTGTCAGGCCAGCTTTGACGATTCCCCCACCGCCGCCCGCGCCCTGCTGGCCCGTGGCGCGCGCCGTGCTGTAGTGACAGATGGCGGCAACCCCGCCACCGTGGGGCAAGGGGATGATATCATCACCCTCACCCCGCCCTCGGTCCATGTGGCCCGTGTCACGGGCGCAGGCGACACATTCATGGCCGCCCATGTGGCTGCCGAACTTGGCGGGGCCGTCGCGCAACCCGCCCTCAAGGCCGCACTCGACGCTGCTGCCCTTTACGTTTCCGGAGAGACCAAGATATGACAACCGCCCCTTCCGCCCTGCCCCTCACCTTCAGCGCCGAAGTGGCCAAGGCCCGCGAAAGCGGTGCCGCGATCGTGGCGCTGGAAAGCACCATCATCACCCATGGCATGCCCTATCCGCAAAACCTCGAAGTGGCGCGGCAGGTTGAGCAGGACATCCGCGATGCCGGGGCCGTGCCCGCCACCATCGCCGTGATCCGTGGCGCGTTGCACATCGGTTTGGACGACGACCAGCTTAGCGATCTGGCGCAGGCCAAAGATGTGGCGAAACTTTCGCGCGCCGATATGGCCGTCTGCATCGCGTCGGGCGGCACAGGGGCCACCACCGTCGCCGCCACCATGATCGCCGCTAATCTTGCAGGCATCGAAGTCTTCGCCACCGGCGGCATCGGCGGCGTGCACAAAGGCGCGGAGGAGAGCTTTGACATCTCCGCCGACCTGATGGAACTGGCACAGACCCCCGTCACCGTCATTGCCGCTGGCGCCAAGGCGATCCTCGACGTGCCGAAAACGCTGGAAGTGTTGGAAACCCAAGGCGTGCCGGTCATCACCGTGGGCCAAGACAGCTTTCCCGCCTTCTGGAGCGCGGGATCCGAATTGCAGTCGCCGCTGCGTCTCGATGACGCGGGCGCGATTGCCAAAGCCCACCGCACCCGCGCTGCCATGGGTCTCCCCGGCGGTCAACTCGTGGCCAATCCGATCCCGGCGGATGAAGAAATCCCCGCCGCCGAACTGGCTCCGATCATCGCCCAAGCACAATCTGACGCTGACGCCCAAGGCGTGCACGGCAAGGGCGTGACCCCGTTCCTGCTCCAGCGCATCTTTGAACTGACCGAGGGCCGTTCGCTCACCGCCAATATCGCATTGGTGCGCAACAATGCCCGGCTAGGGGCCAAGATCGCCGCAAACCTCGTCAACCTGCCGCGTTAAAGGCGAAAAACACCGTCGAGCCATTGCCGGGCCGGGGCAGACGCCTTAGCTATGTTGCGATTAACTCTTCGGAAAACGGCGCAGATGAACACACCTTTCGATCCCGACCCGACGCAGGTCCGGCGCAGCCTTGTTGCAAGACTGCGGGCGTCCTTCCTGACCGGGTTGGTTGTGATTGCGCCTGTTGGACTAACCATTTGGCTGATCTGGAGTGTGATCGGCTGGATCGACGGTTTTGTACTGCCGCTGGTGCCCAAAGCCTACCACCCTGACCGCCTGCTCCAAGATTTCCTCGGCCTTGACCCATCGTTGCAGTTTAACGTGCGCGGCCTTGGCGTGGTGATCTTTTTGATCTTTACGATCATGGTTGGTTGGGCCGCGAAGGGTCTTATTGGCCGCTCGATGATCCGCTTTGCCGAAAGTCTGGTGGAGCGTACCCCCGTGGTGCGCACGATCTATTCCGGCATCAAGCAGATTTCCGAGACGATCTTTGCCCAGTCCGAGCGGAGTTTCGAGACCGCCTGCCTGATCGAATATCCCCGGCGCGGGATCTGGGCGCTTGGGTTTATCTCCACCGAGGCGAAAGGCGAAGTGCTCAAACGCACCGGTGCCAATGGCGAAATGCTTTCTGTCTTTCTGCCGACCACACCCAACCCCACCTCGGGGTTCTTGCTGTTCGTCCCCCGTGCCGATGTCATCGAACTCGACATGAGCGTCGAGGACGCGGCGAAACTGGTGATCTCTGCCGGGCTGGTCTATCCGCCACGCCCCGGCGCTGATCTGCCCGAGGCGCTAGCCCTGTCGGACCCCGAAGACTCAGCCGAACATCGCGGGTAGATCGACGCTGCTGCGCTGGTTCAGGTCGTCAAAGTGATCCGCTAGGAATTGATCCGCCGCCGCGACACCCGCTTCATGCAGCGCTCGTATCACCGCCGGATTGGGCAACATCTTGGTTGCCACAGACAGCTGCGCCATGAGCGCGTCATTGGCGATCATATGCATGTGGACCCGCTTCATCCGCCCCTCTGGCAGGGTGCCATCCGCAATCAGGCGCTGCACGAAATCAATCGCGCGCATCTCCCGCAAGAGGCTGGAGTTAAAGCTGATCTCATTGATCCGGTTCTGGATCTGCTGGGGCGTCGTCGGCAGATCTTCACGCTCTAGCGGGTTGATGTTCACCACCACGATGTCCTCCGGCAAGTCGTCGCGAAACAGCGGAAACAGCGCCGGATTGCCGGTATAGCCACCGTCCCAAAAGGCTTCGCGCTGGCCGGTTTGAGCGTCGTCAATCTCAACCGCCTTAAAAATCGTCGGCAGACAGGCCGAGGCCAGCAACGCATCGGGGCCGATCTCGTCCCCCTCAAACACCCTGATCTTGCCGTTGCGCACCCGCGTGGCGCAGACAAAGAAGAACAGCGGTTTCTGCGCCCCCACTTTGCCATAGTCGAACCGCGCCACGACATCTTCGAGTGGATTGCGATAGAACGGCCCATAGGCATAGGGCGACACGACCCGCGTCAGCGAGTCTGAGATCGCCATGGGCAGGGAATATTCCATCGCCTGACTGAGCTTATCCAACCCAAAAGGCGCCAGCCAATGCGACAGCCGCAGGTCGGAAATGCCCGACACCTGCGTCCAGAGCCAATCAAGGTTCTCTCGCGCGCCCTCGCGCCCGCCCGAGATCATGCCTGATTTCTGCGCCGCGCCATTCAGCGCCCCGGCAGAGGTGCCGGAGATGCCGCAGATTTCCAGATCGTCCTGTTGCAACAGCCGATCCAACACCCCCCAAGTGAAAGCGCCATGCGCGCCGCCCCCTTGGAGGGCGAGGTTAATGCGTTTTTTGACCGCCACGGCGCTTACAACGCTGTCCAGCCGCCATCGACGCTGATGGTCGTGCCGGTGATCTGGGCCGCCGCGTCAGAGCACAGAAACGTTGCCGTGCCCCCCATCTGCTCGACGGTGGCGAACTCCCGCGAAGGCTGGCGCGTGAGCATGACCTGTTCGATCACCTCTTCGCGGCTCATGTCGTATTCTTTCATCGTGTCGGGGATCTGCTTTTCGACGATTGGGGTCAGCACATAGCCCGGGCAAATCGCGTTGCAGGTGATTGGCTCCTTCGCCGTTTCCAGCGCGGTCGTCTTGCTGAGGCCAACAATCCCATGTTTCGCGGCGATATAGGCGGATTTATAGGGCGAAGCCGTCAGGCCATGTGCCGAAGCGATGTTGATTACCCGGCCCCAGCCCGCTTTGCGCATCATCGGCAGCGCTTCGGCGGTGGTGTGAAAGGCCGACGAAAGGTTGATTGCGATAATCGCATCCCATTTCTCAGTCGGAAAATCAGGGATCGGGGCGACATGTTGGATGCCTGCGTTATTCACCAGAATGTCGCAAGATCCGGCTTCGGCGATCAAACGCCGACACTCCGCCCCCTTGGACATATCGGCCTTGATGTACCGGGCGGTTACGTTGCATTCCTCGGCCATCTTCTGCGCCAACGCATGATCCGCCTCGTCATCGGTAAAAGAGTTCAACACGATATCGGCCCCGGCCCGCGCCAGTTCCCAGGCGATGCCCAGTCCGATTCCAGAATTCGATCCGGTGATGACGGCTGTCTTGCCGGACAGGTCGATGGTGAAAGCCATGGCGCGTCTCCTTGTTCATGCTGCGACTGCATCATGTACTGCGACGGCGGCAAAGGGAAAGGGTTTGCGCGCGAAACCGCCAAGGGAGGAAACTGGCGAGCGATAGGCCAAAAAAAACGCCCGCACGAGGCGGGCGTAAGTTATTGAGGCAGGTTTCATACAGGCAAGAAACCTATCGAGCAGTGACCTCTGTATACGCCTACTACGGTCACAATCCAAGCTAAAAGTTTGATAAGGCGGGAATCCGCGGGTATGGATTAACTCCAATAAAATAAGGGCAGATCGTGATTGTTTCAAAAATGAGCTGGGATTTTTTCTCGACAGGACGGGGCGTTGCGGCGCTTTCTTCACTGATTCTGCTCTCTGGCGCGGCTGGGGCGGCCCCTCAACATGGAATCGCCATGTACGGTGAGCCTGAACTGCCTGCCGATTTTGCCGCCCTGCCTTATGTAAATCCCGAGGCACCGAAGGGGGGCGAGATCGTTTTGGGCAATACCGGGGGATTCGACAGCCTTAACCCCTTCGTGCGCAAGGGCACCGCGCCTTGGCAGTTGCCGCATTTCACCCATGAGACCTTGATGGGCCGCTCATGGGACGAACCTTTCGCTCTTTATGGCTTGCTGGCTGAAAGCATTGAGGTGCCAGACGACCGTTCATGGGTAGAGTTCACCCTGCGTGAGGAGGCACGGTTTTCCGATGGCAGCCCGGTCACCGTCGAAGATGTGATCTTCTCGTTCGACCTTCTGGGCAGCGAGGGCCACCCGCGCTACCACGGGCTGCGCCAACAGATCGAAAGCATCGAACAAACCGGCCCGCGCAGCCTGCGGATGACCTTTGACAGCGACAACCGTGAGCTTGCCTTGCTGGCTGGGATGCGCCCCATTCTCAGCAAAGCGCAATGGGAAGGTCAGGACTTCGCCAATGCCTCTTTGAACGAAATCCCTTTAGGAACTGGCCCTTACGTCATAACCGACTATCAAGCGGGCCGCCACGTGACGCTGACGCGCAATCCTGACTACTGGGGGGCCGAGGTGCCCTTCCGCCGCGGCACGCATAATTACGATGAGGTCAGAATCGACTTCTACGGCGATGCCAATGTGTTGTTCGAGGCGTTCAAGGCGGGCCAAATCTCCGCCGTGCGTGAATTCAATGCCGAGACTTGGGCCACGCAATATGACTTCCCGGCGATCAGCCGGGGCGAGGTCGTGAAATCCAGTTTTCCGCATAGCAAACCCTCGGGCATGACTGGCTTTGTCATGAATTCACGCCGCGCGCCGTTTGACGATTGGCGGGTGCGCGACGCGCTGATCTCCGCCTTCAACTTCGAGTATATTAACGAAACGCTGACCGGCGGCGCCCTGCCCCGGATCACCTCATATTTCTCCAACTCCGACCTTGCCATGCGCGATGGACCGGCGACAGGCCGCGTCTTCGATTTGCTGGCTGACTACGCCGACACCCTGCCGCCGGGCACGGTGGACGGCTATACGCTGCCCGTGGCCGACGGCTCTGCCCGCAACCGATCAGGCATTCGCGCGGCGATGCAGCAACTCAGCGCTGCGGGTTATGAAGCTGAGGGCGGCGTCATGCGCCGCGCGGATGGCACGCCGCTGACATTCACCATTCTTCTGTCCAAAGGCAGCCGTGAAAATCTAGCGATTGCAGAGCTTTACACGCAGGCGCTAAAGCGGCTTGGAATCACGGCGCAGATTGAAACAGTTGATGATGCGCAGTTCGTGGCGCGGCAGAACGAATATGACTTCGACATGACCTTCTTCCGCCGCGCCCTATCGCTCAGCCCCGGCACGGAGCAGCGTTTCTATTGGGGGTCAGAGGCCGCTGATCTGCCCGGCACGCGCAACCTCATGGGCGTGCGCTCTCCGGCGGTGGATGCGATGATTGACCGAATGTTGCAGGCCCGCGAAACGGCGGATTTCGTCGCCGCCACCCGTGCGCTGGACCGTATCCTCACCGCTGGGCGCTATGTCATTCCCTTCTGGCAGTT
Organism: Sulfitobacter dubius; assembly: GCF_900113435.1. GTDB lineage: Bacteria > Pseudomonadota > Alphaproteobacteria > Rhodobacterales > Rhodobacteraceae > Sulfitobacter > Sulfitobacter dubius. The sequence continues at coordinate 779,743 of NZ_FOPG01000001.1, forward strand.
CGACGAGGGGCTGATCGCCCATGACGCGCGCATGGCATACCCTGACACGATCCCGCTTTACGGCGACGGGCCGAACTTCATGCCCGAGGTTTGGTGGTGGCAACCGGCAGAGGGTTCAGACCAGTGAGGTTACCCAAAGGATCGTCGCATCCTCATCGCTGAGCGAGACGACATTGTGCCCCATGGTGGCGTCGTAATAGGCGCTGTCACCGCGGCGCATGTCGACAGGCTCGTAGAACTCGGTAAAGAGCCGCACCATGCCGGTCAGCACATAGAGGAATTCCTCCCCGTCGTGGCGCACCCAGCCGTCGAATTCCTCCATCCGCCGCGCGCGGATGCGGGCGCGGTAGGGCAGCATTTGTTTCTTACGCAGGGCATCGGCTAAAAGAACATGTTCATAGGTGCCAGTCGCCTTGGCCGCGCCCTCTTCGGCGCGGGTCACGGCCATGCGGCCAGTGATCTTTTCCCCCGCAGGCGGGGTGAACAACTGCGGCACCGTGATCTCCAACCCCACGGCGAGCTTTTTCAGCGCGTCATAGGTGGGCGACATCAGCCCGTTCTCGATCTTGCTAAGCGTGGAGCGCGCCAGCCCGGCCTGCCGCGCCGCCTGCTCCAACGTCCAATTGCGTGCCTTGCGCAGCTCACGCACCCGTGCGCCAAGATCAACCGGCGGCGCAGTCTCGCTCGCGCCGCTTTCGCGGGCGATCTGGATCATGGAACGGTGCGGCGTCTCTGTCATGGACCTGCTATAGCCGCGCCCAAAGGCGCTTGCAACGCTGCCCGCTTGCGATACCGGCCGCACCCCGCTATGTCCATTGCGCAGCAATAGATGGGGCGCACCATGGCCGAAGCGATCAAACTCGATATCATGTCAGACCCGATCTGCCCGTGGTGCTATATCGGTAAGGCGCATCTGGACCGCGCGTTGCAGGACCATCCCAATCATCCTTTCGCCATCGAATGGCATCCGTTCCAGCTGAACCCCGAGATGCCGCGCGAAGGGATGGACCGCCGTGCGTATCTCGAAGGCAAATTCGGCGGCAAAGAAGGCGCGGTGAAAGCCTATGCGCCGGTCGTGGAACACGCTGAAAAAGCCGGGCTGAACATCAACTTCGAAGCCATGCAACGCACGCCGAACACGTTGGATGCCCACCGCCTGATCCATTGGGCCGGGATCGAAGGTCGCCAAACCGCCGCTGTCGCCGCGTTGTTCAAAGCCTATTTCGTTGACGCCCGCGACATCGGCGATGCCGAAGTGCTGGCCGACATCGCCGACAGCATCGAAATGGACGCCGCCGTGGTCACCCGGCTGCTAAAGTCCGATGTCGACACCCAAGACATCCGCGACCGCGATGCCCATAGCCGCAAGATGGGGGTGAACTCGGTCCCCACTTTCATCATCGCCAATGCCCATGCCGTACCCGGTGCTCAGCCGCCCGAGCTATGGGCGCAGGTCATTGCCGACCTTACAAAGCAACAGGGCTAAACAAGCGCGCAATCATTGCGAAGTTAAGCGTTCTCGACTATCGAGAACGCAACCAAAAGTTATTCCCTGAAGCTCCCCCGCGTTGACCTGTCCGCGAGGGTCAACCGCCGGAGCGCCGCGTGACCACTGAAAACCCAAAATTCGCCATGGGCCGGATCGAATTCATCGGCCTTATCGCGATGATGTTCGCCACGATCGCTTTTTCCATCGACGCGATGCTGCCCGCCCTGCCAGAGATCGCCGCAGAACTCTCTCCAGAGCTCGCTCATCGCGCACCGCTGATCTTGACGGCCTTTGTACTGGGCATGGGGCTTGGCACTTTCTTTAGCGGGCCATTGTCCGACGCCTTTGGCCGCCGCAACGTGGTCTTTGGCGGTGCGGCACTCTATTCGCTGTCGGCCTTTGTAGCATGGATGAGCAACTCGCTCGAAGTCATGCTGGTGGCGCGGGTGTTCCAAGGGCTCGGTGCATCTGGCCCCCGCGTGGTAGCTGTGGCGATCATCCGCGACCTTTACGAGGGACGTGAGATGGCCCGGATCATGTCGGTTGTAATGATGGTATTTGCGCTCGTGCCTGCCCTTGCACCGATGCTGGGCGCGGGGATCATCTTTGCCGCAGGTTGGCGCGCGATCTTTATCGCCTTCATGGCATTCTCAATCATTTCTGTGATCTGGATGGGGCTGCGCCTGCCCGAAACCCTGCCGCGGGAAAACCGCCGTCCGCTGCGGGTGAGGCTGATGATGAGCGCCGTGCGCGAATTGTTGACCCACCCTACGGTGCGTTTGTCGATCCTCGTGCAATCGCTGGCCTTGGCGATGCTGTTTTCGATGCTGATGCTGGTGCAACCAATCTATGACAGCGTCTATGGGCGCGGCGATAGCTTTCCGCTGTGGTTCGGTGGCATCGCCGTCGTGGCCGCCAGCGCCAGCCTGATCAACGCGCTGCTGGTCGTGCGCTATGGCATGCGGCGGCTTGTGACCATCGCACTGGGCGCGCAGATCATCCTGTCGGGGGTCATGTATTTTGCAAATCTCGGGGCCCTGCCCGACCCTTACGGCTTTGCCGCCTTTGTCTTTTTCCAAACCTGCTTGTTTTTCCAGGCGGGCCTGACGCTGGGCAACCTGAACGCCATCGCGATGGAGCCGATGGGCCATATCGCGGGTATGGCGGCCTCCATCGTGGGGGCAATTTCCACGGTGCTGGCCGCCCTCATTGCCTCCCCCGTGGGGCTGATGTTTGACGGGACGACCAAGCCGCTGGCGTTGGCGATGCTGTTTATGGCAATCGTCGCTTATGCGCTGATGCTCTACATGGGGCGGGTGGAAAATCGGCAGCCGGCAGCGGCGGAATAACCGCCGCCCCATCGGGTTTAGCCCTTGGCTTTTGCCTTCTTCGCAAGCTTTTCCTTGGCGATCACATGTTCGGCAAGGTCACGCGCGATGGCAAAGGCACCTTTGATCTTATCGGCATCCGATTTCCAATCGCGGCGCACGACGATCTTGTTGTCCTTGACCTTGGCAAGCCCACGCTGGTCCTGAATAAATTGCACCAGCCCTTCGGGTGAAGCGAATTTGTCATTGTGGAACTGGATCGTCGCCCCTTTGGGCCCGCCGTCAAGCTTTGCAATCCCGGCGCGTTTGCACATCGCCTTGATCCGCACGACGAGCATCAGCGTGTTGACCTCTTTCGGCAGCTTGCCGAAACGGTCGATCAACTCGGCGGCAAAACCTTCAAGTTCCACCTTGGTCGACAATTCGCTAAGGCGGCGGTAGAGGCCCAAACGCACATCCAGATCAGGCACATAATCTTCGGGGATCAGCACCGGCACGCCAAGGTTGATCTGCGGCGCCCATTGCTCGTCGGCCTCACTGAGGCCCTCCATCTCGCCCGCTTTGATCTTGGCAATCGCCTCTTCCAGCATCGATTGGTAAAGCTCGAACCCCACATCGCGCATCTGGCCGGATTGCTCTTCGCCCAGCAGGTTGCCTGCCCCACGAATATCAAGGTCTTGGCTGGCCAATGTGAAGCCCGCGCCAAGCGTATCAAGACTGCCCAGGACCCGCAGGCGTTTCTGCGCGGTATCCGTCAGTTTTGCGCGCGGCTTGGTGGTGAGATACGCATAGGCGCGGGTCTTCGAGCGGCCCACGCGGCCCCTGATCTGGTATAGCTGTGCGAGGCCAAACATGTCGGCCCGGTGCACGATCATCGTGTTGGCAGTGGGAATATCGAGGCCGGATTCAACAATCGTCGTTGCTAGAAGAATGTCGAACTTGCCATCGTAAAAGGCGTTCATCCGATCATCCAACTCGCCCGGTGCCATCTGCCCATGGGCGACCACATAGGAAAGTTCGGGCAGTTGGGCCTGCAAGAAATCCTCTATCTCGCGCAGATCGCTCAGGCGGGGCACCACATAGAAACTCTGCCCGCCCCGGTAATGCTCGCGCAGCAGCGCCTCGCGGATCGTCACCGCGTCAAACTCGCTGACGTAGGTGCGGATCGAAAGGCGGTCGACGGGCGGTGTGCCGATTACCGACAGATCACGCACCCCGGTCAGGGACAATTGCAGCGTGCGCGGGATCGGCGTGGCCGTCAGTGTCAGCACATGGATATCGGTCCGCAGTGATTTCAGCCGTTCCTTGTGGGTCACGCCGAAATGTTGCTCTTCGTCGATCACCAGCAGGCCGAGGTCTTTGAACCGGATGCCCTTGGCCAGTAGAGCATGCGTACCGATGACAATATCGACCGTGCCCTTGGCCATCCCATCGCGCGTCGCCGCGGCCTCTTTGGCCGAGACGAAGCGGCTCAGTTGGCGCACTTCTATCGGGAAACCGCGAAAACGTTCCGCAAAGCTTTTGTAGTGCTGCCGCGCCAACAGCGTTGTCGGCGCGATCACCGCGACCTGAACACCCGACATCGCCGCAACAAAAGCCGCCCGCATGGCGACTTCGGTCTTACCAAAGCCGACATCGCCGCAAACCAGACGGTCCATCGGATTTCCAGAGGTCAGATCATCCACCACGTCGCCAATGGCGCGCAGCTGATCGTCGGTCTCTGTATAAGGGAACCGGGCCGAGAATGCGTCCCACATGCCGGGCGGCGGATCGAGCACCGGCGCTTTGCGCAGCGCGCGTTCGGCAGCGATACGGATCAGCTTATCTGCCATCTCGCGGATGCGCTCTTTGAGCTTGGCTTTCTTAGACTGCCACGCGCCACCGCCGAGCTTATCCAGCAGACCTTCGTCGTGGCCATAACGCGACAGCAGTTCGATATTCTCAACGGGCAGATAAAGCTTTGATTGCTCGGCATATTCCAGAACGAGGCATTCATGCGCAGCACCGGCGGCGGTCACCACCTCCATCCCGTGATAGCGCCCGATGCCGTGGTCCACATGAACCACCAGATCGCCGGGGCTGAGGCTTTGCGCCTCGGTCAGGAAATTCTCGGCCCGGCGCTTGCGTTTCGGCGCACGGATCAATCGGTCGCCCAGCACGTCCTGCTCGGAAATCACCGTCATCCCCGGCGCTTCAAAGCCGTGCTCCAACGCCCAAACGGCCAGATGCAGCCCGCGTTTACCGATCCGCGTGGCATCAGTGACCGGGATCGCTTCGGCCAACCCTTCGTCTTCTATCAGCCCCGTCAGGCGTTCGCGTGCGCCTTCGGAATAGCTGGCGACCAGCACCGGCCCCACTTCAAGATTTGCTTTAATATGCGCAGCCAAAGCACCGAAAAGGCTGACCGATTCCTGCTGACGTTCGGGCGAAAAGTTGCGCCCGATCCGCGCACCTGCGTCCAACACGCCCGGCCCAGTGGGCTGCGGCAACGGGTTGAACTGGATTACCCGTTTCCCAATCAACGCCTCGTTCCAAGCGTCGTCGGTTAGATATAGTCCTTCGGGCGGCGCGGGTTTATAAACGCTGTCCATTTTGGAGCGCGTTTTCATCGCCAGTTGACGCGTCTCATATTGGTCGGCAATCGTATCCCACCGCGCGAGGCGCATGGGCGTCAGTTGATCGTCCAGCGTTATCGTGGCCTTCGGCAGATATGCAAAGAGCGTTTCGAGATTGTCGTGGAAAAACGACAACCAATGTTCCGCGCCTTGATGTTTGCGGCCCGCACTGATCGCCTCATAAAGTGGATCATCGGTGCCCGCCGCGCCGAACTCAATGCGGTAGTTCTGCCGGAAACGGGTAATCGCCGCCTCGTCGAGAATGACCTCGCTGACCGGGGCCAGCTCCACCAGATCAAGCTTTTCCGTGGTGCGCTGCGTCGCCGGGTCAAACCGCCGCGCGCCGTCCAGCACATCCCCAAAGAGATCGAGCCGCACCGGGCCAAGATCGCCTGGCGGGTAGATGTCGATGATCCCGCCCCGCACCGCGTAATCGCCCGGCTCCATCACCGTCGGGCTTTGCACGAATCCCATACGCACCAAAAATTCGCGCAACGCTTTTTCGTCAATCCGGCTGCCGACACGTGCCGCGAAGGCGGCATCGCGCAGGGTGTCCCGCGCGGGGATGCGTTGGCTGGCTGCGTTCAGCGTGGTCAGCAAAACAAACTGATCCGGCATCCCATGCACCAGCGCCGCCAAGGTCGCCATGCGCTGCGCAGAGATATCCGCATTGGGCGACACACGGTCATAGGGCAGGCAATCCCAGCTTGGGAAGGTGAACACCGGCATATCAGGCGCATAAAAGCGCAGCGCGGCCTGCATCGCGGCCATACGCTTGTCATCGCGCGCCACATGGGCCACCGGCTGGCCGCCCTTAGCGATTTCATCAAGGATGGCGCGGGCATCAAAGCCTTCGGGAACGCCGGAGAGGGTGATATTGCGCGGATCGTTCATCGGGTCTCAATTGGGCCTGCGGCGTGGCCTGTCAACCCGCGAGCGGGCCAAGGTTTAGATTTTGATACATTCCCCAAAGCGCGGTCACAAAGATCGCGACCATGCCGATGATCTGGGTATAGAGGCGGTGACGCATCAGACGTCGCTGCAACACGTCGCCGCTGGACCCTTCCATGCGTATCAGCCGCGCGGTCGACAAGCTCAGCAGCCCAACCAAAGACATGGGAAAACCCAGCAGAAGCAAGGCCTGCGCAAATTCGATGTCATAGACAAAGCCCAAAAGGACCAAGGTGGTCAGCACAAAGAACCCCAGCCCCAGCATCCAAAGCCCTGAAACTTGGGAGATATAGAGCAAACGGTTCACATTGATCCGCACCATGTCTTCAAGGTCGGCCTGCGCCTCGCCCCCATAACGTCGGGCGCGCAGCACCATGTCAAAGGGCACGCCCAGCACCCAATGACTTGCGGTCGACCACATCACCGCCAGAGCGATCCAGAACCAAAGGTTCGAGAAAGAGCGCATGTCGATCATTTCGAAAAGGGTCTGATACCAGTCCAAGGCGTGCTCGTCCGAAATTAAAGTTCGCATCTCTTAGCTGTCCGGCGCGGCGATTCATAGGGTTGAGACGTTCAAAAATACATGGCAAGCCCCTGCCAAGCCATTCTGAGGTAATTTTGATGCAACCCGTCCACGCCCCCTTCCCCGCCACGCGCCTGCGCCGCACCCGCGCCAACGCCGGTATCCGCGCGTTGGTGCGCGAGAATGACCTGCAACTGGGCGATCTGATCTGGCCGGTTTTCGTGCGCGAAGGCGACGGCGTGGAAGAGCCGATCCCCTCCATGCCCGGGGTCATGCGCCGCTCGGTCGACAAGCTGGTCGCGGCGGTGCGCGAGGCGGCGGAACTGGGCATCGGCACGGTCTGCGTCTTTCCCTATACCGGCCCCGAAGACAGGACCGAAGACTGCGCCCGCGCATGGGATCCGCAAAACGCCACCAACCGCGCCATCACGGCGATCAAAGAGGCGGTGCCGCAGATGGTGGTGATGACCGATGTGGCGCTGGACACCTATAACATCAACGGCCACGACGGTTTTGTCGAAGACGGCATCATCGTGAATGACCGCACGGTTGAGGCGCTGGTCAAGATGGCCTTGGCGCAAGCCGAAGCGGGGGCGGATATCATCGGACCGTCGGATATGATGGATGGTCGCATCGGCGCGATCCGCGACGCTCTTGAGGCCGCCGGGCATCACGATGTGATGATCCTGAGCTATGCTGCCAAATACGCCAGCGCCTTTTACGGCCCGTTCCGCGATGCCGTGGGTGCCTCCTCGGCACTCACAGGCGATAAGAAAACCTATCAGATGGATCCCGCCAACAGCGACGAAGCGCTCCGCCTAGTGGCACGCGACCTCTCGGAAGGCGCGGATATGGTCATGGTCAAACCCGGCATGCCTTATCTGGACATATGCCGCCGTGTGAAAGACGCCTTTGGCGCACCGACCTTCGCCTATCAGGTCTCGGGCGAATACAGCATGATCCGGGGCGCGGCTGACCAAGGGTGGATCGACGGCGAACGCGCAATGATGGAGAGCCTTCTGGCCTTCAAACGCGCGGGCTGTGATGGGGTGCTGACCTACTTTGCCCCCGATGTTGCCCGGCTATTGGCCAAAAGCGCGTGACCTAAGGGCGTAAATCTGCGCAAAGGGACCAATCAACATGACAAAGCGCGTGATTATGCGTAATCTCCGCTCAAGTCGGGAAAACCGGCAGCAGGCAAACGATCTTAATATACAGGCAGATAACATGAGCAATCGAACATACAATCGGCGCATTGTGACCTTGGGCGCCCTTTCGGCGCTTGGCGTGACGGCGGCATGCGGCAATGGCGTGGGCGGGCGTGGCAGCGCCATGATCGACGCGCGCGTCGACGCAACACTGGCCGAAATGTACCGCGGCTATCCCAACACACGACAGCTGGCCGAAAAGGCCAATGGCATGCTGGTCATGCCGCTGGTCACCGAAGCGGGCCTAGGCTTTGGCGGTGCCTACGGGCGCGGCGCGCTGCGCGTCAACGACGTGACAGTGGACTACTATTCGGTGACCAAAGCTTCGGGCGGTTTGCAGATCGGCGCCCAGCAATATGCGCATGTGCTGTTCTTTATGACCGAGCCTGCTTTGCGCGAATTCCGCAGCTCGCCGGGTTGGGCCGCTGGCGCCGGTTTGGAATATGTGATTTCCGATAAGGGCGACAGCGTAAGCGCCGATACCACAACCGTCATGGCCCCAGTGCTGGCGGCGGTCTTTGGCCGCGCGGGCCTGCGCCTTGGCGCCACGCTGGAAGGTACGAAATACACGCGGATCATTCCCTAACGCAGGGTCGACCGATGGTCTTTGAAGGGCAGCGCCAGTTTTACCCGGCGCTGCCCTTTCTCTTTTGCCGTTTGGCTTAGCCCATAGCGCGCAGGCGTTTGATCAGGCTTGACGTATCCCAACGCCCCCCGCCTTGCTTTTGCACGTCTTTATAGAACTGATCGACGAGTGCCGTGACCGGAAGGCTCGCCCCCGTCTCATCCGCCGTGTCCAGACAGATACCCAGATCCTTGCGCATCCAATCCACCGCGAAACCGTGATTGAACTCATCGTCCAGCATGGTCTCATAGCGGTTCGCCATCTGCCATGACCCAGCGGCACCTTGGCTGATGACCTCAACCACCGCGCGGCCATCGAGGCCCGCTTTCTCGGCGAAATGCAGTGCCTCAGAGAGGCCCTGCACCAGCCCGGCGATGGCGATCTGGTTGCACATCTTGGTCATCTGTCCCGCGCCGCTGTCACCAATGCGGCGGCAAATCTTGGAATAGACCTCCATGATCGGCAGCGCCCGGTCAAAGGCGCCCTCATCTCCGCCACACATGATCGACAATTGGCCGTTTTCCGCTCCTGCCTGACCGCCCGAAATCGGCGCGTCGACAAAGCTCACCTGCGCGTCATCGGCAGCGGCATAAAGTTCGCGCGTGACCGCCGCTGAAACGGTCGTGTGATCGACAAAGATCGCCCCCGCCGTCATGCCGCCAAAGGCCCCGTCCTCTCCCAGACAGACCGAGCGCAGGTCATCGTCATTGCCAACGCAGGCAATCACGAAATCCGCATCCTTTGCCGCCGCGTGCGGGGTCTTGGCCATGGCGCCGCCATAGGTTTTCACCCAGTCTTCGGCCTTGGCTTCGGTGCGGTTATAGACGGTCACTTCGTGGCCGGCTTTTTGCAGATGCCCCGCCATCGGAGCCCCCATGACCCCCAGTCCCAAAAACGCGAGCTTTGCCATGTGCTTTTCCTTATCATTCAGTTGCGTTATTCCCTGTCACAACACCTACCACCCTGCGCGCTCCGGTCAATCTGCGCGCCAGCTGAGGATCTCCCGATGGCATTGATGTTTCGCTGGCTTATCCGATTGGCGGTGTTTCTGGTCACGTTGAGCGTCGTAGTTTTGCTGCTGGTCTATTGGTTCGCCGCGCGGTCCCTACCCGACTATGACGATACGGTTGAGGTGCGCGGCGTCACTGCCCCTGTGGAGGTCGTGCGCGACAATGCCAATGTGCCGCATATTTTTGGTGAGACGGACGCGGATGTGTTTTTCGGCCTCGGTTTTGCCCACGCCCAAGACCGCCTCTGGCAGTTGATCACCCTGCGTCGCACCGCGCAGGGGCGGCTGTCTGAGGTTTTCGGCACCGCCACCGTGACCACCGACAAACTGATGCGCCGCTATGATATCTATCGGCTCGCCGTGGCCTCTGCGGATAAGCTTGACCCCGAAACTAAATCAGCGCTTGAAGCCTATTCAGCCGGGATCAACGCCCGCCTAGATCAGATCAACACCGAAGCCTTGGGCCGTGGCGCGCCCGAGATGTGGCTGTTCAATGCGCCCATGGCCCCGTGGCGGCCTGCGGATTCACTGGCGATCACCAAATTGATGGGCCTGCAAATGTCGGGCCATCTGGAGGCCGAAGTGCTGCGCGCACGGGTGTCATTGGAGTTAAGCGACCAAGATCGCCTGCGCGATATCCTGCCCGACGCGCCGGGCAGCGGGGTCGCCGCCCTGCCTGAATATGCCGCCCTCTTCCCCGAGGTAACGACGCGCCACGCCGCAGCGGCCCCGATGGACAGTCACCCGCTGTCGCCATTCAAGCGGCAGGCTTTCGCCGGGGCTTCCAACGCTTGGGCCGCCGCGCCCACGCGCTCTGCTGCGGGCGGCACGCTTTTGGCCAATGATCCGCACTTGGGGTTCACCGCCCCGGCGATCTGGTATCTGGCCCGGCTGGAGCTTGAGACCGGCGGCGTGATCGGCGGCACGATACCCGGCATGCCCGTGGTGCTAACGGGCCGCAGTGCCGATCTGGGCTGGGGGCTGACCACCGCCTATGTCGACGACCAAGACGTCTATATCGAAGAGCTGAACCCTGACAATACCGAAGAATACCGCACCCCCGACGGGTTCAAGAAATTCCGCAAACGCTCATCCATCATCAACATCGCCGATGCTGACCCCATCACCGTTACCCTGCGTTGGACCGACAATGGCCCGGTGCTGCCCGGCAGCCACTACAACCTTGGCAGCATAACGCCGCCGGGGCATGTGGCCTCTGTCGCTGCGACCCTCTTTACCGAAGAAGACACCTCGCTTGCCGCCGCGATGAAGGTGATGCGCGCGAAATCGGTGCAGCAGGCGATCAATGCCGCGACCGATTATGTGGCCCCGGCGCAAAACCTCACACTGGTGGACCGTGACACCATCGCCATGAAAACCATCGGCGCCATGCCGCGCCGCGATGCCAATCACCAAAGCGAAGGGCGCATGCCCAGCCCCGGCTGGATCGCTGCGAACCGTTGGGACGGCATGTTGCCCTATACCGCGAACCCTGAATTCATCGCCCCCGCAGGCGGCATCCTTGGCAATACCAACAACAAAACCGTCGACCGCCCCTTTCCCAACCATGTCTCTTTCGTCTGGGGCGACACGCAGCGGGTGCAACGCTGGCAACGCTTGATGCAGAACCGCGAGGTTCATACCCGCGACAGTTTCATCGAAGCGCAGCTTGATACGGTCAGCCCCACGGCCCGCGCGCTCTTGCCGCTGATCGGGGCTGAGTTGTGGTTCACCGGAGAGGCCGCCCCCGATGGCACGCCGGAGCGCCAGCGCCAGCGCGCGCTCGACCTGCTCGCGGGCTGGTCGGGTGAGATGAACGAACACCTGCCCGAGCCGCTGATCTATGCCGCATGGATCCGCGCCCTACAGGACCGTCTGATCCGCGATGAACTGGGGCCACTGGCCGAAGAATTCACTCACGTTCAGCCGCTCTTTATCGAACGCGCTTTCCGCGATGTGCAAGGCGCCGCGAAATGGTGCGACGTGCGCCAATCCGCCCCGGTAGAGACTTGCCATGACATGGCGCGACTGGCACTGGACGACGCCCTGCTCTGGATCAAAGAGACTTGGGGCACGCAGTTGGAATCCCTCCGCTGGGGCGATGCGCATCAGGCGACCCATGATCACCCCGTCTTGGGCGACGTGCCGCTCCTGCGCTACTTTGTGAACATCCGCCAGTCGACCTCGGGCGGGGACAATACCCTGCAACGGGGGCTGACCCGCGGCACCGGCAAAGACCCGTTTTATAATGTGCACGGCGCAGGCTACCGTGGAGTTTATGATTTCGCCGATCCCGACAGTTCGGTCTTTGTCACCTCTACCGGTCAATCGGGGCATTTCCTGTCGCGCCATTACGACGACATGGCGCAACTCTGGCGGCGCGGTGAATATATCCCGATGTCGCTGGATGCCGAACTGGCCCGCGCCGCCGCTGTGGGTGTGACACGATTGGAGCCTGCCAAATGACCGCCCGTGTGATCCTGCTGAACAAACCCTACGGCGTGCTGTCGCAATTCACCGACAAGGGCACCGAGGGCAGCACCCGCCCGACCCTCTCGGCCTATGTCGATGAAAAGGGGTTTTATCCCGCCGGGCGGCTTGATCGCGACAGCGAAGGCTTATTGGTGCTGACCGATCACGGCCCGCTACAGGCCCGCATCGCGCATCCTAAGTACAAACGGCCCAAGACCTATCTGGTGCAGGTCGAAGGCACGCCGGATGCCGCAGCGCTCGACGCGCTGCGCAAGGGTGTCGAACTGAAAGACGGCCTAACGAAACCCGCCCAAGTGGACCAGATCGACGCGCCCGATCCCCTCTGGCCGCGCGACCCGCCCGTGCGTTTTCGCAAGACGGTGCCGGACGCTTGGTTGCGCATCACCATCCGCGAGGGGCGCAACCGGCAAGTGCGGCGCATGACGGCTCATGTCGGCCTGCCCACGCTGCGGCTGATCCGCGCCAGCGTGGGCGATTGGGAACTGGCCGGGCTGCAACCGGGCGCTTGGCGCTGGTCGACCGAGAATGGCCGCTAGGTCAACGCGCGGGTGATCGCCACGCCTGCGGTTGCCGCCGTGCCGGTCAGAACCGACCCCCAAGCGAAGTCCCGCGCCACCAGGGCCCATGTCCAATCCTTAAGCGTCGCCAGATTGGTGAACTCATAGGTGCCATAGCCCATCGCGCCGATCAGCAGCGCATTGCCAAAGACCCAGAGCAGCGAATGATCCCCTGTCATCGCAGGCCAAGACACGAACCACAGCACCACCGCCACGAAGAAGGCGTAGAAGATCAGCGCCGGGGCGACGCGGAATTCATCCAATAGCCAGTCTCCGATATCACGCTCAAACACAGGTTTGATGAGATAGGTCAGCCCAAGGTAGTCCAGCCCGAGGAAGATCACGGCGGTTGAGACATAAAGGATGATCAGGGTCATGTGGCGCGCTCCGCAAAAGGTCGTTTCACCATATGCGACGCAGCGGGCCGAATTCGATGCTTGCCGGGGCAAAAATTGCCCCAGCCGGCGCCGTAGTTCTTAAATCTGCTGGAATTCAGCCTCTTGGCGCGCGGACCAACGCACGGTGATCTCAAACCCGTCTTCGGTCTGACGCTCACCTTCGACCACGTCCTGCGCAAACAGCCAGGCGCGTTTCTTGCCTTCGGCAAAGCCGAGGGTCAATTCGGCCTCGCGTACCGCACCTTGCAGCGCCTCGGCGATGGTTTCTTGCAGCGTCTCAAGCCCCTCACCGGTGATGGCCGAGATTGCCAGCACGTCGTCGTTGCGCGCAGCCCGTGCACGCATGGCGTCGGCGCGGTCTTCGGGGAGCAGGTCCAGCTTGTTCCAAACCTCGAAACTGCGGGTCTCTTTCGGGACGCCGAGTGAGGCGAGAATATCGCGCACGTTCTGCGCCTGCTCTTCGGTCTCGGTATGGGACACATCGCGCACATGGCAGATGATATCGGCGGCAAGCACCTCTTCGAGCGTGGCGCGGAAGGCAGCGACGAGTTCGGTCGGCAGATCGCTGATGAACCCCACCGTGTCGCTGAGGATGATCTCAGGCCCATCGGGCAACACGATGCTGCGCATGGTTGGGTCGAGCGTGGCAAAAAGCATGTCTTTCGCCATGACCTCGGCCCCGGTCAAACGGTTGAAAAGCGTGGACTTCCCGGCGTTGGTATAACCGACGAGCGCGACAATCGGGAACGGCACTTTGGCACGGGCGGCGCGGTGCAAGGCGCGGGTCTTCACGACCTTTTCCAACTGGCGGCGCAGGCGCACCAACTGGTCGTCGATGGCGCGGCGGTCCGCCTCGATCTGAGTCTCACCCGGACCACCAACAAAGCCCAAACCGCCCCGCTGCCGCTCAAGGTGGGTCCACGCGCGCACAAGCCGCGTGCGCTGGTAGTTTAGCGCGGCCATCTCGACCTGAAGCACCCCTTCACGGGTCGCCGCGCGGTCGCTAAAGATCTCCAAAATCAAACCGGTGCGGTCGAGCAGCTTGACGCCCCAAGCCTTCTCAAGGTTGCGCTGCTGAACCGGGGTCACCGGACCGTCGACCAGCACAAGCTCAACCTCGGCTTCCTTCATGCGCTGATCGAGTTCCTCGATCTTGCCTTTGCCAAACAGCATCCCGGCATGAACGGTACGCAGGGGCACGACTTCGGCCCCCACCACTTCAAGCTCTGGCAGCGCTTCTGCCAATGCAACGGCTTCGGCCAGCGCGGGCTCAGGCGCGCGCCGGTCGTTGTCGGATTTGATATCAGGATGCAGCACCCAAGCGCGTGTTACGCGGGGCCCGTCACTGTTATCGATCTGAAATGCTGGACGGCTCAAGAAGCGTCTTCGCCCTCGTAAAGGCTGATCGGCTGGCTCGGCATGATGGTCGAAATCGCGTGTTTGTAGACCAGTTGCGATTGACCGTCACGGCGCAGCAGAACGCAAAAGTTGTCAAACCAAGTAATCACGCCCTGCAATTTGACGCCATTAATCAGGAAAATTGTCACCGGTACTTTGGTCTTGCGAACGTGGTTGAGGAACGCATCCTGAAGGTTTTGTCTGTCTGACGCCATGTTAGTCTCGCCTTTTGTTCTTGCTGGCGTCCGCGTACCGGACCCCCCCATTGCCTTAAGTATGGAGTGCGAAAGCGTGAGTTTCCAGCCCCAATATCAGCGGACTAGGCCGGTTCTAGCGCTAAACGTGTCAAGCGCGCCACAAATTTGGGGTCATCAGCGCAATAATCGCCAAAGTTTCCAACCGACCCAGTACCATTGCACCGCTGAGAATGATTTTCGCGGCCAATCCCAGCTCAATCAAGCGAATGGGTGTATCGGCGGCATGTTCGATGAGCGGCCCGGTGGTGGATAGTGTCGCAACCGACATGACCACGGCAGCATCGAATGACGTACCGGTTAGGGTCAGCAGCAATGTGACCCCGGCCAGCGACATCGCAAAGAGCATAAAGAAGATCCACGCGATGAACGCGCCGTTACTTTGCAGCCGCCGCCCCGCCGCACCGGCCCCGCTGACGGAGTTGGGATAGACCAGACGGTCCATCTCGCGCACGCCGTTTTGATAAAGCGCAAAGACCCTCAGCAGTTTCACACCGCCCGCCGTGGTGGCCACCCCGCCACCGATCAGGGCAAGCCCCATGAGAACCAGGCCCGGCGTGCGCAGGCCCGACCAGTTCTGCGCATCCGACCAATGCTCTGACACAAAACCGGTGGTCGTCAGGAAGGAGAGCACGGTAAACAGCCCACCCCAAAGCGCCTGAAGCGCGCGGGCGCCATCGACCTCAACCTCAACCTCGAACGCACCAATCCAATGGCGGGCGAAAAGCAGCAATGGCACGCCGATCACAACAAGAAGGCCGATGCGGAACTCAGGGTCGGTCATCAGCCCGCCTTGGGTCGCCGTGATTGTGTCTTTGGAAAAGGTGAGACGTGAAAGCGCGAACAGCATGAAAAGCATCATCACCGCTTCGCCAGAAACCCCAATCTGCGCGTTATCCACCCCGCCAACGGGGGAAATGCCCGATGTCGCCAAGACCGACATCGCATGACAAAGGGCAACCATTGCCGTCTCTCCACCAATTACGAGCAAGAGCCACAGCAGCAGTGTCAGCCCGGTGTATATCGGCAGCAAAGCCTGTGTTGTGCGCAGCAAACGTTGGCGCGGGGTGATCCTGCCCATCCGGGTGCCGATACGGTCGTCGGGCCGCCCGGGTTCGGCCTGAGCGGTCACTTCAAATCCCCCCAAGTGCAGCGGCGCCAGAATTGCCGACGCCGTGACCCACATAAGCAAACCGCCCATCCAGCCGACCTGCGCACGCCACAGATGCAGCGTATTGCTCAACCGGGCGGGATTTTCGAACATCGTGGCCCCGGTGGTGGTCAAGGCGCTGACCATCTCGAAATAGACATTCACAAAACGCGTAGTCGGCAGCGCCTCAAGAAAGGGAATCGCGAAAAACACCGGTAGGAAGACAAAAGCCGAGAGCAGGGACAACAGCGGCCCCAATGCGCCGTCCAAAGGCTTGCGCCCTGCATGGGCGATGGCAATCAAGGTGAAAGCCACAAGACCCAGCACCCCGGCATAGAGGAACGCACGGCTGGCCTGATGATCATTCACCACCAGCCCGTAGATCGACGGCAAGAGCATGGATACAGCAGAGACGCCGAACAATTGCAGGAACAGCGGCAACTGCACGATCTCTCGGCGGATGCCGGTCGGTCGGATGCTGGTCGGTTGCGTCACGCGGCGCTCCTGCGCTTAGAAAAAGTCGATCGAGACCTGCAAAAGCTGCTCAACCCGCGGCACATCTTCGGCCAGCGCGAAGAGGGCGACCACATCGCCCTCGTCGATCCTAGTGTTGCCCAAGGGGCGGATCACCTTGCCCTCTTTGCGCAGCATGCCGATCAACACGCCTTCGGGGAAGTCGATTTCCGAGACTTTCTTGCCTGCGAGGGGCGAGGTCGACAGCACTTCGGCCTCAATCACCTCGGCCTCGGCATCGCCGATGGAATAGACCGCCCGCACCCGGCCATGGCGGATGTGGCGCAGGATCGAACTCACGGTCGTGGCGCGCGGGTTGATATAGGCGTCGATGCCGAGGTGGGTCATCAGCGGCACCAGCGTCGGGTCATTGATCAGGGCGATCACATAGGGGCAGCCCTCGGTCTTGGCGCGCACACAAGACAGCATGTTGGTCTTGTCGTCATCCGTCACCGCCAGCATCGCATCGGCACGGCTGATGCCCGCCTCGGCCAGTAGCGCGGCATCAAGCCCGTCGCCGTTCAACACGATCGTCCGCTCAAGCCCTTCGGCGGCACGTTCGGCGCATTTGCGGTTTTTCTCGATCATCTTGGTGCGCACGCGCAGCGGCCCGGCCTCTAGGTGCTGAGCCACGGTCAACCCGACATTGCCGCCGCCCACCAGCACGACGCGCTCTTGCTTGGTGGTCTGTTTGCCGAAAATCTCCATCGTGCGGGCGATGTCGTCGTGATGCGAAAAGACATAGCAGTCGTCGCCGACGAAAAGCTGATCCTTCGCCTCGGGCGCGAACAGCGTGCCATCGCGGCGCACCCCCACGACCACGGCGCGCAGGGTCGAAAAGAGATCGGTCAACTGCCGCAGCGGCGTGTTCACCACCGGGCAATCGCTATCGATTGAAATCCCGAGAAGCTGCGCCTGCCCGTCCATAAAAATTTCGGTATCGAAAGCGGCGGGCGCGCTGAGACGCTGAAGGGCTGCGGTAGCGACTTCTTTTTCAGGCGAGATCACCACGTCGATCGGCATGTGGTCGCGGCGGTAGAGGTCAGAATAAATCGCATCCAGATAGGACTGGCTGCGCAGACGGGCGATCTTGCGGTTGATGCCAAAGACCGAATGGGCGACCTGACAGGTCACCATATTGACCTCGTCCGAGTGGGTCGCGGCGATGATCATCTCGGCGTCCCGCGCGCCTGCACGGTCCAGCACATCGGGATAGCTCGCGAAACCGGCGATGCCTTGCACATCCAGCGTGTCGGTGGCGCGGCGGATCAATTCGGCATTGCTATCGACCACGGTCACATCGTTGCGCTCTCCGCTGAGGTGACGGGCAATCTGCCAACCCACCTGCCCTGCGCCGCAAATGATGATTTTCATGAAGGCTTCCTTACCCTGAGCAAAGATCGTGTGAGGGTTGTCTTGGGTCGGTTAGAGGGCATGACAGATGGGTTGGCAAGGGTCAAATCAATTGTCTTTCCCCCGCAACAGCGGCATGATGGCGCTATGAAACCGATATCGCTTCGCCCCACTCGCGCCGCCTTTGCCCTAACGCTCATCGCCTTGGGGGCTGCCGCCTGCGCGCCGCTGAATACCTATTACAAACCGGGTGCGAGTGTCGCGCAGGTCAATCGCGCGACCACCGCC
Source organism: Sulfitobacter dubius (assembly GCF_900113435.1). Classification (GTDB taxonomy): domain Bacteria; phylum Pseudomonadota; class Alphaproteobacteria; order Rhodobacterales; family Rhodobacteraceae; genus Sulfitobacter; species Sulfitobacter dubius. Next base: position 797,895 of record NZ_FOPG01000001.1, read on the forward strand.
TGCGAAGTGCAAGCACTGCGTGATGTGCCGATCTCCACCCAAGTCCGCCGCGCCCCGCCGCGCTATGTGCCCGAGCGGCGCCACTGTAATGCCGACAATAAATGTAGGTACACCGGGGGTTTTTACGTGCCGGGTGAACTGGTGACATTTGATCCTAACGAGGATCTGCGCAATCGGGTCGAGGGGCAATGTATGGCCGATCAGGGCTTTGCCCCGGTGTCGATCCCCGCGTGCCCAAACAACGTCGCCCGCGCCGCACCACTGCGCGCGACCACGACCCTGCCGGCCCTGAACTCCAATTCCTGCGTGATCCGTAACAAGAACGGGTCTTTCCAGATCGTTACGCGCGGCTAACTGGGATCGCGAGGGGTGCGGCCCCTCGCGCCTGAGCCTTGCGGCTTAGCCCGTCGCCTCCACTTCTTCGTCCACATGTGCGATGCGCACACCTGCCTTGGCCGAGGTCACAACGCCAAGCGATTTCAACTTGCGGTGCAGGGCGCTGCGTTCCATGCCGACGAAATTCGCGGTGCGGCTAATGTTGCCGCCAAAACGGTTGATCTGAGTCAGCAGGTATTCCCGCTCGAAGGCCTCGCGCGCTTCGCGCAGCGGCAGTGTTGCCAGTGCGCCCGAAAGCACCACACGCCCATCGTCCCCGCCTGCTTCTTCCTCTCCAGGCAACTCGCGGGCCTCAATCGGGCCGGTGCCATCGCCAAGGATCAGAACCCGCTCGACAAGATTTTTGAGTTGCCGCACATTGCCGGGCCAGACCATCGTCTGCATCAAGGCCACGGCATCGTCTGTCAACGCGCGCTCGGGCAGACCTTGCGAGGCTTTGAATTCGGCGATGAAATGCTCGGCCAAAAGCGGAATGTCCTCTCGCCGTTCTTCGAGCGAGGGCACGGCAATCGGCACGACGTTAAGGCGGTGGTAAAGCTCTTGCCGGAAGGTATCTGCCTTGATCGCCTGATCCAGATCGCGATTGGTCGACGAAATCACCCGCAGATCAACCCGCACCTTGTCGGTCCCGCCGACGCGGGTGAATTGCTGATCCACCAAGACCCGCAGGATTTTCGACTGGGTGCCAAGCGGCATATCCGCGACCTCATCAAAGTAGATCACTCCGCCGTGCGCCTGCTCCAACAGCCCTGGCTCGATCCCGCGGTCCGGCGTCTCACGGCCAAAAAGCACCTCTTCCATCCGGTCCGGGGCCACCCCGGCACAATTGACGGTGATAAAGGGCGCCGAGGCGCGGGCGGAATGGGCGTGGATATAGCGCGCCGCCACTTCCTTGCCCGATCCGGCAGGACCGGTCAGCATCACGCGGCCATTGGATTTGGTCACCTTGTCGAGTTGGCTCAACAGTGCGCGATAGGGCGCGGAGGTGCCGATCATCTCAGACGTGGCAACATCGCGGCGCTTGAGGTTCTGGTTCTCCCGGCGCAGGCGCGAGGTTTCCATCGCGCGGCGGATCACCACCAACAATTGGTCAATGTTGAAGGGCTTCTCGATAAAGTCGTAGGCCCCTTGCTTGATTGCCGCGACGGCAATTTCGATATTGCCGTGGCCTGAGATAATCACCACCGGCACATCCGGGTTATCGCGCTTAACGGTCTTGAGAATGTCGATCCCATCCATCCGGCTGTCTTTGAGCCAGATGTCGAGGATGATCAGCGCCGGTGCCTCGGTGTTGATTTCTGCCATCGTCTCGTCTGAGTTGCTGGCCAATCGCGTGGCAAAGCCTTCGTCCTGAAGGATATCCGAGATCAACTCACGGATATCGCGTTCGTCATCTACAATTAGGATGTCACTCATCTGCCTTGTCCCCTTGGTCTGTCGTTGTGTCGATGGCCAGCGGCAGCGTAATAACCGCCATGGCCCCGTGATGGTCTTGCCCGTCGAACGCGGGCGCGGTTTCGAGCGTCAGGCTCCCGCCATGTTCCTCGATAATCTTTCTGACAATGGGCAGGCCCAGCCCGGTGCCTTCGCTGCGCGTGGTCACATAGGGCTCGAACAGCCGTGCGCGGTCTTCGGGCAGGCCGATGCCATTGTCGGCAATGGTCAGCCGCAACAGCCGATTTTCGGGCGTCAGGACCACGCGAATTTGCGGCTCATGCCCCTCGGGCGTGCCTTCTTTCTTCAGGCTTTCAATCGCTTCGCCCGCGTTCTTGATCAAGTTGGTCAGCGCCTGCGAGATCATCGTCCCGTCAATATTGGCCATGATCGGCTGCGCTGGCAGGTCAAGTTTGATTGCAACGTCTTCCTGTCTGCTCTGCTGGAGAAGCACGGCATCGCGCAGCAATTGCCGGATGTCCTGACGGCTGGTTTCCGGCTCTGGCATCCGCGCGAATTTCGAGAATTCGTCGACGATGCGCCGCAGGTCGCCGGTTTGCCGGATGATCACGCCGGTCATCTGCTCCAGCGCGTCATCATCCCCTTCGGCCATTTTGGGGCCGAACTTGCGGCGAATGCGCTCGGCACTCAACTGGATGGGCGTCAGCGGATTCTTGATCTCATGGGCGATGCGCCGCGCCACGTCGCCCCATGCGGCCATGCGCTGCGCGCTGACCAGATCGGTCACATCGTCAAAGGCCACCACATAGCCCTCAAGATCGCCGTCCTTGGACCGGCGGGTCGCCATGCGGACCAAAAGGTTCTCCATCGCCCCTTGGCGCGAGACCTTAACCTCGGCCTGCGCCACCTCATCCGACGCAGCCTTCACCGTCTCAAACAGCGGTCCGAATTCCGGCACGGCAAGGGTCAGAGGCAGGCTTTGCTGATCTTCCGACCAATCCAGCAGCCGCATGGCAGAGCGGTTCACGAAGGTCACGCGCCCCTCGGGGTCCAGCCCCACCACGCCAGAGGTCACCGAGCTTAGCACGGAATCGAACAAGCGGCGGCGGCGTTCGATCTGGTCGGTATTTTCTAACAGGGTCTCGCGTTGGCCCTTCAACTGGCGGGTCATCTGGTTGAAGTAACGGCCCAGCATGGCGATCTCGTCATCGCCCTCTTCCTCGCGGACCTGCACGTTCAGATCACCCGCGCCCACCTGCTGCGCGGCCCCGGTCAGCCGCCCGACCGGGCCGGAGAGCCGTTCAGCAAACCACAGGCCCAACCAGACAGCGGCCAGTATCAAGATCACTGCAAAGCCAAGATAGACCAGCGCGAATTCAAACAGCAGCCGCCCCCGTTCGGATTCAAGCTGTTGGTACAAGCGCACCGTCTCTTTGGTTTCATCCAGCAGGGCCAGAATTTCACCATCCACGGCGCGGGAGACATAGAGGAAGCGATCCACATAGGCGTCCATCGGCACCAGTGCGCGGAATTCGTTGTTCGGCCAATCTTCGATGACCAGAAGGCCTTCTTCGCTGGCGGCTTCAAGCTGCGCCTCGGTGGGGGCCTCGAAATCAAACAGATAGGACCGATCACCGCGGGCGCGGATTTGCGCGGTACTGTCGATCAAGAACGCCTCGCGCAGGCCGCGCTGGATTTGCCGCTGGCCCTCACCCAAAAGCTCACTGTCGCTGAGGTTAATGCCCTGCGCACGGGCGCTATCGATGCTGCGGGCAAGGGTTTGCGCATCTAAGATCAGGCCTTCGCGCTGCTCGGCCTCGTAGGCCTCTGCCGCCGCGAGCGACGAGCCGACCACGCCGCTGACCCGGTCAGAGAACCAGCCTTCGAGGCCCACATTCACTGTCAGCCCGGCAAAAATCGCTACTGTCACCGTGGGGATCAACGCCATCAGCGCAAAGACACCCGTCAATCGCAGGTGCAGGCGGGAGCCCGCCGATTTGGCGCGGCGCGCTGAGATCAGCCGCCCGACCTGAATAAGGACCAGCGCCGCCACCAGCAGCACATAGACAAGATCGGACAACAGGATAAGCCGCAGGTTGAGCGTATCCGCCCCCTGCCCCAAGGGCCCGAGCGCCAGATAGGTCGCAAGCGCCAAAACCGGCCCCAGCACCACCAGTCCAAAGGTGGACCAATTGCGCAGCCGCTTGACCCGCCTGAGACGCCCCAACCGCTCGAGCTTGAACCTGCGTGACCGGGTTGCCACCCCCATACCTCACCGATGTTGTGATGCATCGCTGCATCAACCGCCATATTATGTGGTCCTGACCGGGGTAGTACCCCGATGGCCACTGTTATGTGGCTCTTTTACATCATCTTGCGGCCCCGTGTCACCTCAATATCGAGGTCTGTGATCTTCTTGCGCAAAGTATTTCTGTTTATCCCCAACAAAGCGGCACATTTTGCTTGGTTACCTGCGGTTGCAGCAAGTGCGATTTCGATCATCGGCAGTTCAACTTCACGCAATATCCGCGCGTACAGCCCCGGAGGTGGCAACATAGAGCCGTGCAGATCAAAGTAGCGTTGCAAATGCCGCTCGACCGACGCGCCCAGACGTTCGGTATCGGCCTCAGTCTGCATCGGCGCGGGGCCGGTCTGCGCCCCAAGCAAGAGTTCGGCCTCACTCGCTGTGATTTCTGCTGCCTGACTGGCCAGCGCCAACTGGCGCATCGCATGCTCCAACTGGCGGACATTTCCGGGCCATGGGAATTTAAGCAGAATTTGCGACGCTTTATCAGAGAGTTTGCGCGGTGACGCTGGGCCGGGATTGGCACGGGCCAAGAAATGATCGGCCAACAGCGGGATATCTTCGACACGGTCGCGCAGGGCGGGCACTTCGAGGGTCGCCCCCGACAGGCGATAATAGAGATCGCGCCGCAGCCTGCCGTCTTGCATTGCGGCATCCAGATCGCTCTGGCTGGTCGCCATAAAGCGCGGCGCGTCATCGCCCGGCGCATCCATCATCCGCACCAAACGGGCTTGGATATCTTGGGGGAAGTCCGCGATCTCATCAATCATCAGGGTGCCACCACCCACCCGCGCCAGCACCCGTGCCGGGCCCTCAATGTCCGCAAGATCAGCATCGGTGACTGTCACGAAAGGCAGGCTGCGTCGGTCAGAAAAATCATGGATCGCGCGTGCAATGAGTGACTTGCCCGAACCACTTTCGCCCCAAATCAGCACCGGCAGGTCGGTGTTCATCACCCGCGCCACGGTGCGGTAGAGCGCCTGCATCACCGGGGTGCGGCCAATCATCGGCAGATCGTCACGCTCCGCGTCGATATCGGCACTGTCGTCGGGGGCGGCTTTGCGGCTGAGCGTCGTGCGCTGCTCCAACGCGCGTGCGGTGCGTTTCATCAGGTCCGGCAGGTCGAAGGGTTTGGGCAGATAGTCAAAGGCTTCGGCCTCTGCCGCCTTGATCGCCGTCATAATTGTGTTCTGCGCCGAGATCACGATCACCGGCAGGCCGGGTCGGTCCTGCGCGATTTTCGGGAGCATTTCCAACCCGTTGCCATCGGGCATGACCACGTCAGAGATCACCGCGTCGCCCTTGCCCTCGCTGACCCATCGCATCAGGGTGGTCAGGCTTGAGGTCGCATGAACCTTGCAGCCCGCGCGGGTCAGCGCTTGGGTCAGAACGGTGCGGATCGTACGGTCGTCATCGGCGACGAGGATGGTGCCATCCATGTCAATTCTCCTTAAGGGCTGCGGCGCCTGCACGCGGCAACGAGATGCGAAATGCGGTTCGACCGGGGGCGGAACTGACGGAAATCCAGCCCCCATGGTCTGAGATAATCTTGCTCACTAAGGCGAGGCCTAGTCCGGTGCCATTCTCACGGCCCGACACGAATGGGTCGAAAACATCGGCGCGGATATGTTCCGGCAGGCCGGGGCCATCGTCGATCACCTCAATCTGCAGGGGCAGGAGCTGGCCATTGCCATCAGCACGGCGCAACTGGAACCCGTGTTCATAAAAACTGCGCAACCGGATCGTGCCACCGGCGTCGCCCGCGGCCTCAGCCGCGTTGCGGATCAGGTTCAGCAAAACCTGCAAAAGCTGATCCTTGTCGCCGAGCGCGGGCGGCAGCGAGGGATCGTAGTCCTCGATAATCTTCATCTTCGAGCCGAAGCCTAGCATCGCCGAACGGCGCGCGCGATCCAGCACATCATGCAGGTTCACCGGCTTCCGCTCCGGTGCCATCAGATTGCCAAATTGCTCGACCTGTTCCAGCAATTTTACGATGCGACGACTTTCGGCGACGATAAGATCCGTCAGTTCCAGATCTTCCTTGGACAGGTTCATTGACAAAAGCTGCGCCGCCCCCGTGATCCCTGCCAGCGGGTTCTTGATCTCATGGGCCAGCATCTCGGCCATGCCGATGGCGGATTTGGCGGCGGATTTTACGCTGTGGTCTTGCGTGATGCGCCCTGCCAATTCGCGCGGTGTGATCATCAAGATCATCTGCCCCTCCCCGCCCGCCAGCGGCGCAATCTGCAGACCGCATTGCAAAGGCGCACGCTGCATCGCGCCGACATCCACGTCATTCACGAACAGCGGCGTGCCCTGCAGACGCGCGCGGGCAAAAGCAGCCTCTAGCGGGTGATCCACCGCGATCAGATGCCAAAGCGATTGACCAATCGTCGCGCGGGCGGACGCATTAAGGAAACCTTCGGCAGAGGGGTTCAGATCATCAACCCGGTCGTCGGCACCAATGATAAAGGCGGGCACCGGCAGAGAACTCCAAATCTGCCGTTCCGGTGTCTCGGCTCTCATGCTGCAACCCGGGTTTGCGGGGCTGCGGCATCATACTGCATCGCCTCTGCGATCAAATCAAAGGTGGTGTTCACTTCTCGCGCGGTCAGCACGGCGCGGCGCAGATCAGAGGGGGTATCGCAATAATCCATGTACCAGCCGAGATGTTTTCGCGCCACCTTGGCCCCCAGATCGGCCCCGTAAAAGCGCAGCATTTCGTCGTAATGTTCTGCAACCATCTCGGCCATTGCCGCCCCTTTGGGGATCATCGGTGCAGAGCGCCCGTGCAGGTCATGGGCGATCTGCGCCAGCAGCCAGGGCCGCCCTTGCGCACCGCGCCCAACCATCACTCCATCTGCGCCCGACAGGCGCAGCGCTGTCCGGGCCTCTTCGCTGCCGACGATATCACCATTGGCGATGACGGGAACATTCACGGCCTCTTTCACCGCTCGGATCGCAGCCCAGTCGGCGCGGCCCTTGTAGAACTGACAGCGCGTGCGCCCGTGAATGGTGATCATCCGCACGCCTGCGTCCTCGGCCCGTTTGGCGATAGGTGCGGCATTGAGCATATTGTCGTCCCAGCCCAGCCGGGTTTTCAGCGTTACCGGCACCTTGACCGCGTCGACCACCGCTTCAATCAGCCGCAGCGCGTGATCGGGCGTTTTCATCAATGCCGAGCCCGAGGCGCCCTGCGTCACCTTTTTGGCCGGGCAGCCCATGTTAATGTCGATGATCCGCGCGCCCATCGCCTCGACCATACGGGCGGCTTCGGCCATCGGTTCGGCCTCGCGCCCCGCGAGTTGGACGGAGGTGCCGATGACATCCAACCCCAACTCTGCCTTCTCGCGGACGCCGGGGCGGCGGCTGAGCAATTCTTGGCTGGCGACCATCTCGGACACGACCAACCCGGCTCCGAATCGCGCCACGAGGCTGCGATAGGGCAGATCGGTGATCCCGGCCATCGGGGCGAGGAATACCGGAGGGTCGAATGTCAGGGGGTCGGCGGTCACTTGCTTAATCCTTGTGCGGTCCCTTGCTGTGTAGCTCTGCCACGGGGTGACCTCAATGAAACTAGCCTGAAAAGCAGCTATGCGCCAAGCAACTGCTTATTTTTTAGGCAGCCACCCCAGATTGCACCCCGCCGCCGCATTGCCTAGACAGGGCCATGTTTACCACGTTTTCCAGATTGCCCCGATGAGTATCGCAGCCTTGATCGTTGCCGCCGGGCGTGGCAGCCGCGCGGGCGGTCCGCAGCCGAAACAATGGCAGGCGCTGGCGGGCGCGCGTGTGATCGACCACACGCTCGCCGCCTTTCGCGCCCTGCCCCAGATCACCGAGATCGTGCTGGTGCTGCACGAAGACGACATGGATCAGGCCGAGGCTTTCGCGGCCCAAGGAATTACCGTCACCACTGGCGGGGCGGAGCGTGCGGCCTCGGTCCAACGCGGGCTTGCGGCCATTGGCCAAGCGGAGAAGGTGTTGATCCACGACGCGGCACGGCCCTGTGTTTCGCCCGAGATCATCACGGGGGTGATTGGAGCGCTTGACCAGAATCAAGCAGCCGCCCCCGGACTGCCTATCACAGATGCGCTTTGGCAGGGCGCGGATGGCCACGTCACCGGCACGCAAGACCGCAGCGCCCTTTTCGCCGCGCAGACACCGCAGGGCTTTGACCTTGCCGCGATCCGCGCGGCCCATGCCGCGTATGACGGCCAAGCGGCGGATGACGTCGAAGTCGCTCGCGCTGCTGGCCTGACCGTTGCCATCACCCAAGGCAGCGCCGATAACCTGAAAATCACCCGGCCCGAGGATTTCGCCCGCGCCGCCCGCATATTGGAGACCCGCATGGACATTCGCACCGGCAACGGATTTGACGTGCACGCCTTCGGCCCCGGAGATCACGTGACCCTCTGCGGCATCGACATCCCGCATACCTATGGACTGGTCGGCCATTCCGACGCCGATGTCGCGCTGCATACCGTCACCGATGCCATCTACGGCGCGCTTGCACGCGGCGACATCGGCCAGCATTTCCCGCCGAGCGATCCGCAATGGAAAGGCGCGCGCAGCGATATTTTCCTGCGCCATGCCGCGCAGATGGCCCGCGATATGGGGTTCACCCTCACCCATGTCGATTGCACGCTGGTCTGCGAGACGCCCAAGATTGGCCCTCATGTCGAGCCGATGCGCGCCGCAATGGCCGAGATGCTGGGGATCGAGATCGACCGCGTATCCGTCAAAGCGACCACAAGCGAGCGCCTCGGCTTTACCGGGCGCGGCGAAGGCATTGCCTGTATGGCCACAGCAACATTGGTGAAAACATGAGCCCTGCACATCTGATCGCGACGCTTTTGGGCGTTGGCCACGTCCGCCCCGCGCCGGGCACTTGGGGCTCGCTCATCGCCCTGCCCTATGCGTGGCTGTTGCATGTGCTGGGGGGCTTTCCCCTGCTGGTGATCGGGATCCTCGTGGCGATCCCTTTGGGCTGGTGGGCAACCGCGCGCTATACGGCAGGCGGGCCGGATCATGACCCCGGAGAGGTCGTGGTTGATGAATTGGTCGGCCAGTGGATCGCGCTGTTGCCGCTGTCCTATGCCGCTTGGTCGATGCAAATCCCGATCCTTGCCATGTGGCCCGGTTGGATCGCCGCTTTTGCGCTGTTCCGGCTGTTTGATATCACCAAACCGTTGATCATCGGCTGGGCCGATCGTCAGGGCGGGCCATGGGGCGTGATGCTGGATGATATCTTTGCCGGGATTTTCGCAGCACTTGGCGTCATGGCGTTGGCGGCGCTCTATCACGGGGTGCTGTAAATGACCCTCGCCGCGCAACTGTTGGAAAAGGCCCGCGAAACCGGTGCAATGGTCGCCTGTGCAGAGAGTTGCACTGGCGGCATGCTTGCCGCCGCGCTGACCGATCTGCCGGGGTCTTCGGCCCTGCTGGATCGCGGCTATGTCACCTATACCAATGCGGCGAAAATCGCGATGCTGGGCGTGTCGGAGGCGACATTGGCGCAATGGGGCGCGGTGTCTGAACAGGTAGCCGAAGAGATGGCGGCGGGCGCTCAGGCGCGTTCTGAGGCGCAGATAGCCGTGTCGATCACCGGCATCGCAGGCCCCGGCGGATCAGAGCATAAGCCCGAAGGCCGCGTTTGTTTTGGACTTGCCACAGCGGCAGGGGTTCTAACGGAAACGATCGAATTTGGCGCGCAGGGCCGCGGCGCGGTGCGGATTGCGGCCTGTAACCACGCGCTTGGCCTGTTGCAGCGAGGCTTCGCGGCGCTTTAACCTTGGGGTCCGTAAAGCTCTTTCGCACGGTTCTCGAAGGCCCGTACGATCCGCTGCATCGCCTCGTTGAAAACCACGCCGATGACCTTTTGCAGAATCATATTCTTGAACTCAAAATCGACAAAGAAATGCACCTGACAGCCTTCGAGGTTATCCTCAAAATGCCAGTTTGATTTCATATACTTGAAGGGGCCGTCGAGATATTCGGTGTCGATCTTCTTGGCCTCGGGCCAAAGCACCACACGACTGGTGAAGCGCTCCCGAAACACTTTGAATGAGATCACCAAATCTGCGTCCATCACCCGGTGGTCGCCCCGATCTTCGTCGCTGCGGATGCGTGCCGCAGCGGTCCATGGCAGAAATTCAGGATAGCGGGCCACATCGGCAACCAGATCATACATCTGTTGCGCGCTATAGGGCAATTGGCGGGTCTCAGAATGGGTGGGCATTGCGTTCCGTTGCGTTGCGAGTTACCTCCTATCTCACTGTTCGACCCCGCAAATTCAAGGGCAAAACCATGGCACAACGGCCTTACGTCATCGATGAAATGATCTCGGCCAAGGCCATCGCGGCCCGGATCGAGACTCTCTGCCGCGAAATTCACGACGAGTTTGACGGCACTGACAAACTGGTCGTGGTCGGCCTGTTGCGCGGCTCCTTCGTGTTCATCGCCGATCTGGTGCGCGAGTTGGACCTGCCGATCGAAGTCGATTTCCTCGAAGCCTCCAGCTATGGTGACGGCATGGAGAGCAGCCGAGAAGTACGCATTCTCAAAGACTTGCGCGGCGCCATCGAAGGGCGCGACGTGCTGGTCGTCGAAGATATCGTCGACACCGGCCACACGCTGCACCATGTCACCAACCTGCTGCGCTCGCGCGAACCTGCCCGGTTGAAGTCCATCGCCCTGCTCGACAAACCCACTCGGCGTGAGGTCGATCTCAAAGCAGACTGGACCGGCTTTGAAATTCCCGATGAATTTGTCGTGGGCTACGGCATCGACTTTGCCCAACGCAACCGCAACCTGCCCTTCATCGGCAAGGTCCGCTTTACGTGATGGACCCACGGTGGCTGATGCGCATGTCCCAATGGGCGCGCAATCCGCCGTCCACGAAGCGGGTGATCGTAGTCTTCGCGATCATCGCAGTGGCCTTGGCCATCGGCTTGATCGAATGGCTGGGCTATTGGCCCGATTGGGCCACGGCAGAGCGAATCCCCCGCCGATTCTAAGCCGAGACGCGCCTGTTATCCCGCTGATCACGTTTTTGTTTTTTGTTGCAAGCCGCGCTCATGTTACGCTGCGACAAGAAAAGGGAGATGACCATGCATTTGACCAAAAGCATTACCGCCATCGGCATCGGCGCCGCGATGATCGCGACCGCTGGATTCGCCGCCAGCCATAGTGAAAAAGCCGCCAGCGACGCCGTCAACGCGCGCCACGCGCAGATGCAGCTGATCGCCTATCACACCGGCATCTTAGGCGGCATGGCCAAGGGCGAGACGGAATACAACGCCGACATGGCCACCGCTGCCGCGACCAACCTTCATGCCGCTGCAGGGTTTACGCCAGACACGCTATGGCTTGAAGGGACAGAGCAAGGTGCCGTCGAAGGATCCCGTGCTAAGGCTGAAATCTGGAGTGATTCTGAAGGGTTCAGCGACGCCTTCATGGCGCTGGAAACCGCCAGCGCGGATATGATCGAAGCCGCAGGCACCGATCTGGACGCGCTAAAGGCCGGCATGGGTGCTGTGGGCAAAGCCTGTGGTGCCTGTCATGACGATTACCGCGGCCCAAAGAACTGATCCTTGCGCCGTGTAATTCCTGTACTGCTGGGCTGTGCCACTCTTGGCGCGGCCCTTGGCTGGGTCATTACCCGGCCCGATCCGCTTGAGCAGTCCTACGGCGCGGGGCTGACGCCTGACCCGGAAGCGGGCGCGCTCGTCTTTGCCGCCGGGGGCTGCGTGTCATGTCATGCCGCGCCTGAGAGTGAGGGGGAGGAGATGCTGGTTCTGGCCGGTGGCCTGCCCTTCCCCAGCGATTTCGGCACCTTTCACGCGCCCAACATCTCACCAGACCCGACCCACGGCATCGGTGATTGGACCCTGCCAGAATTCGCCCGCGCCGTGACGCGCGGTGTCTCGCCCGAAGGCCAGCACTACTACCCCGCCTTCCCCTATACCGCCTATCAGCATCTCGCCCCGCAGGACGTGGTGAACCTGTTTGCCTATATGCAAACCTTGCCCATCGCAGATGTCCCAAGCCTGCCGCATGAGGTGGGTTTTCCCTTCAACATTCGCCGGGGGCTTGGCGCGTGGAAGGTTATGTTCTTTAACGAAGATTTCGTGCTGGCCAATGCGTCAGACGTAGAGGTCGAACGTGGGCGCTACCTTGTCGAAGGGCTGGCCCATTGCGGCGAATGCCACACGCCACGCAATGCCTTGGGCGGGTTGGAGCAGGACGCTTGGCTGACCGGCGCGCCGAACCCCTCGGGCAAGGGGCGCATCCCCGGCATCACGCCCGCACATCTTGAGTGGTCCAAGGCCGATCTGGTGGAATATTTCACCTCCGGCTTCACGCCGGAATACGACAGCGCGGGCGGAGAGATGGCCGAGGTGGTCAGCAACCTTGCCCAACTCCCTGAGAGTGACCGCGAAGCAATTGCAGCCTACCTCAAGGCCCTGCCCGGCGGTTAACGCCGGGCGCGTCTTTTTCGTTCAGGCAATACCCAGCTTGCGGTTCCGCGCCTCGCGCAGACGCGCGAAATCGTCGCCCGCGTGATAGCTCGACCGGGTCAGCGGCGTGGCGGAGACCATGAGGAAGCCCTTGCCGTAAGCCGCCTTTTCGTAGGAGGTGAACTCCTCCGGCGTGACGAAACGGTCCAGCGCGTGGTGTTTCGGCGTCGGCTGTAGGTATTGGCCAATGGTCAGGAAATCGATGTCGGCGGCGCGCATGTCTTCCATCACCTGAATGACCGCTTGGCGGTCTTCGCCCAAGCCCACCATGATGCCCGATTTGGTGAACATCGACGGGTCCAACTCCTTCACCCGCTGAAGCAGGCGCAAAGAATGGAAGTAACGCGCGCCGGGGCGCACTTCGGGATAAAGGCCGGGGACGGTTTCAAGGTTGTGGTTGAATACATCGGGCCGCGCTTCGACAACCTTTTCAAGGGCTTCGGGGCCGCAGCGAATGAAATCGGGCGTCAAGATTTCGATTGTCGTGTCGGGGCTGCGGTGGCGCACGGCGCGGATCGTCTGGGCGAAATGCTCCGCCCCGCCGTCTTCGATATCGTCCCGGTCAACGCTCGTGATGACCACATGGTTCAGCCCCAGTTTGGAGACCGCATCAGCCACACGGCCCGGCTCGAACACGTCCAGCGCCTCGGGCGGCTTGCCCGTGGCGATGTTGCAGAAGGTGCAGGCGCGGGTGCAGACCTCGCCCATGATCATCATCGTGGCGTGGCCTTGAGACCAGCATTCGCCCACATTGGGGCAGCCCGCCTCTTCGCAGACAGTGGTCAGCTTGTTGTCACGCATGATCCGCGCGGTTTCGGCATAGCCCTTGCCGCCGGGCGCTTTGACCCTGATCCAGCTTGGCTTTTTCGGCTGGGCGTTGTCGGGCTTGCGCGCCTTTTCGGGGTGGCGCTGTTCGGGTATCTTCAGATCGCGCATCGGGGGCCTCTGATCATTGTGTCGCATCCTGTTTATCACAGTCCTTGACCCGATGACCACCTACAGCATGCGCCCCCAAGACAAGGCTGCCATGCACCAGCGGCATCGCCCCCGCGACTTTATTTAGAGCATTGTTTTCTAAACGGAAAACTACAATGCAGCTGCAGCATTGCGAGAGTTGCTCAGGCTGCCTATATGAGCTACCAAGCCTCAAAGATTCCAATCCGAGAAAGAGAGACGCGATGAAACCCGGTATCAATGTCCCCAACGTCACCTTCAAGACGCGCGTGCGCGACGAAAGCATCGAAGGCTCCAACCCCTTCCGCTGGGAAGACAAGACCAGCGAAGATTTCTTCAAAGGCAAGCGCGTTGTCCTGTTCTCCCTCCCCGGTGCCTTCACGCCGACATGCAGCACCTACCAGCTGCCCGGTTTTGAGAATAACTTTGCCGCCTTCCAAGAGCATGGCATCGACGGCATCTACTGCCTGTCGGTCAATGACAGCTTTGTCATGAACAAATGGAAAGAGATGCAGGGCGTCCAGAACATCGACGTGATCCCTGATGGGTCCGGCGAATTCACCCGCCGCATGGGCATGCTGGTGGCCAAAGACAACCTCGGCTTTGGTGCGCGCAGCTGGCGCTATGCGGCCATCGTCAACGACGGTCAGATCGAAGCATGGTTCGAAGAGCCCGGCATCAGCGACAACCACGGCGATGACCCCTACGGCGTGTCCAGCCCTGAGAACCTGCTGGAATACCTCGAAAACCAGAAACAGACCGAAGCGGCCTAAGCCCCTTTCGTGTGATCGGATCGGGCCGTTTGGCCCGGTCCCTTTGACCCCGCTGCCCCGCCCGCGCCTAGTATTTCGCGCGCAGCTGTCCGGTCAGCCCTTCCCCCACATCCTTTAGCGTCTCAGCTAATTGCGCCGCCCAACCGCTGCCCGGCGTGCCTGCCCGGCGCACGAGCCCGATTTGTCGCGCTGGCTCCGGCTTGCCGAAACGGTGCAGACGCAGCCCCGGCGCGGCATCAAGCTCAGTCTTGGCGGCGATTTCAGGCATCAAGGTCATGCCAAACCCTGCCTCCACCAGCCGCGATAGGGTCGCGAGGGACGAAGCGCCCGTGTGGATGCCCGCCTGCGTCCTGTCCCGCTGACAAACCTCCAGCGCTTGATCGGTCAGGCAGTGACCGTCTTCCAGCAGCATCAACGGCGTGCGGGCCAGATCGGTCGGACGGACGACATCCGCCCCCGCCATCCACTCGGCGGAGCCCGCCAGCAAAAAGCGATCTTCGAACAGGGGCATTTCGGCCAGACCGGTTTCGCCTGTCGGCACCGCCATCACCGCCGCATCCAGCGCCCCGGCCCGCAGATCGGCCAACAACTGATCGGTCTGCGCCTCGCGCACCTCGACCCTAAGTGAGATATCCTGCGCCCGCAGCGCGGCCAGCACTCCCGGCAGCAGATAGGGCGCCACCGTCGGGATCAGCCCAAGGTTCAACGTGCCCGCCAGCCCCACTTGCTCGCGCGCGGTGGCTTCCAGCAATTTGGCGCGGCGCAGAATATCCTCGGCGCGGGTCAGCACCTCGCGGCCCAAGGGCGTCAGCACCGACGCGCGGCTTTGCCGTTCGATCAACCGCCCCCCCAGCGACTCCTCCAAGGTGCGGATCTGCACGGAAAGCGCAGGCTGAGAGATATTGCTGGCCTCCGCCGCCCGCCCGAAGTTGCCCAAGGTCGCCAGCGCGCGGAAATATTCGAGTTGCTTTAAAGTGAAGTTCATAACTTTTACCTATCGCAATTTTACAAAACTGCAATTGGAAATTATGGCTTTGATCGGTCATGTTGGCCCCAGACAATAACCGAGGGGAACCCAAGATGAGCAAGCGTCTCACCACCACCGCCGGCGCACCGATGCCGACCAATGACACCAGCAAGACCGCGGGCGCCCGTGGCCCGGTGCTGCTGGATGACTACCAACTGATCGAGAAGCTGGCCCATCAGAACCGCGAGCGCATCCCCGAGCGGGCCGTTCACGCCAAGGGCTGGGGCGCGGAAGGCACCTTCACCGTCACCCATGACATTAGTGAATACAGCTGTGCCGCGATTTTCTCCGAAGTCGGCAAAACCTGCGAAATCCTGTCGCGTTGGTCCACCGTGGCGGGCGAATTGGGCGCGGCCGACAGTGAGCGTGACGTGCGCGGATTCTCGGTGAAATTCTACACCGAAGAAGGCAACTGGGACGTTGTTGGCAACAACACCCCGATCTTCTTTGTCCGCGATGCCTATAAATTCCCGGACTTCATCCGCACCCAGAAACGCCACCCGCGCACCAACCTCCGCTCGCCCGAGGCGATGTTCGACTTCTGGGCGGCGCAGCCTGAATGCGTGCACCAGGTGACTATCCTAATGTCGGATCGTGGGATCCCGGTGAACCCGATGCATATGCACGGCTACGGCAGTCACACCTATTCGATGTGGAATGCCAAGGGTGAGCGTCACTGGGTGAAGTTCCACTTCCGCTGCCAGCAGGAAATCCGCAACCGCTCCAATGAGGACGCGGAAAAGCTGATCGGCTCGACCCGCGAGAACTTCCAAGAGGATCTCTTCAACGCGATCGAAGGCGGTGATTACCCGAAATGGGAGCTGAACATCCAAGTCATGCCCGAAGCGGAGGCTGAGACCTGTGGCTTCAACCCCTTCGACCTGACCAAAGTCTGGCCGCATGCGGATTACCCGCTGATCCCGGTCGGTATGTTGGAGTTCAACCGCAACCCCGACAACTATTTCCAAAGCATCGAGAACGCCGCCTATTCGCCCTCGAACAAGGTGCCCGGCATCGGCTTCTCACCCGATAAGATGTTGCAAGCGCGGGTCTTTTCCTATGCAGATGCGCACCGCTACCGTCTTGGTACGCATTACGAGGCCCTGCCCGTGAACGCGCCCAAGGCCGCGCCGATGCATCACTATCACAAGGACGGCTCCATGCGGTTCTTCCCGCAGCAGACCGGCCATCCGGACGCCTATTACGAGCCGAACCAATACGAAGGCTCGGCCCGTCCCGATCCATCGGTGCAGGAACCACCGCTGCGTATCTCGGGCGATGCGGACCGCTATGTGCAGGAAGAGGCGGATGCCGATTACATCCAGCCGCGCAAGCTTTATACCGAGGTGTTCGATCAGGCGCAGCGTGACCGTCTGCACGAGAACATGGCCGGTGCCATGGCCCCCTGTTCGCAATCGGTGAAAGAGCGCTGGTATGCGGTGCTTGAGAAAGTGCACCCCGACTATGCCGCCGGTGTGCGTGCCGCTTGTGAGAAAGACGAAGTGGCGATTTCGGTGACCGATGAGACGCCGACGAAGGTCGCTGACTAAGACGATTGGGGCGGCGGGGCATTTACCCTGCCGCCCCATTTTTATCCGATCATCGGGCCACCCGGCCCTACGGTTTCGTCGTAGTGTCGCTTGAGCCGCATGAGCGCGATCCGCAGCACGATCTTGCCGGAGCGTGCCGACCATCCGAGCCGCTTTTCCGTGGTTTCCAACCCTTCCAGATAGCAACAACAGCGCAGCACCACGTCAGACAGACCGGGGCCAAGGTCGGCCATGGCATCGGCCACCCGCTTGCGTGCCTCAGCTGCTGCCATGACGCCAGAATTATCGCCGCGCGCGGTTGGTTTTGCACCGGGGGTTAGAAAATTATCCCAGTTTTGCGTGATACTGCCGCCCATCTGCGCCAATTCAAAATCCTCACGCAGCCGTTCGCCTGCGTGCACCATTCCCTGCTCCAAGAAAGGCGTGCCAGATTTGTCGCGCCGCCGCGCAAGCGCGGAAAGCGGGCTTTCCGATAGGCAATAGCGACTGCGGCGCGGCTGCGCACCAGCTTTACCTTCCTCACCTGATTGATCGCAGGGCATCCCTGAAAACGTGGCCCGATCCTCGGCAAAGCCGCCTGCCGATGTCTCACCCTGTTCGGCCATCATACGGCGCAATGCGCCTCGGCCCGCGCTGGTGATATGATAGCGGGTCACCCGCCCTGTGCTGCCCGGCGCAATCCAATCCTTCAGCGCCATCGCCTGCGCCACGGCACTATCGACGACGGCAGTCCGCGCGCCGGGGCCAGTTTCTGTCTCGCGCACCACGACGGCATTTTCCATGCCCTCAGCCACGGCCAAGACGGCGCCGGTCTCATGCAAGCGACGTAGGACGCGCAACGCCTCGGCGGCGAACGTCATTTCATCGGGAAGTTGTGCCGAGCGCTTGTTCATTGTCACTGTCTTTCCTGCTGGGGGGCCAGCAGTACAATCCAAGCCACGCCGCACAGCGCCGAGCCTGCGCAGGGCTGCATCCACCAGCGGATCGTCGCGCCGCGTCTCGATACGGCGAATTTGTCGCATGATCGTTGAGGCATGACAGCCAGCTTGGCGTGCCAAAGCCCGGATCGGTGCGCCGGTCTCCGTATGTGCGAGGTAATGCAGGGCCCCATGCGGCACCCATCCCGGCATGACTGTCTGTTGGGTTTGGTAATGCGCCTTCAATTGACTGCCACTTCCATTTTGGCGGGTCCCCAAGCCGAGGAGTTATCCCCAGAGATATTCACAACCTATGGATGTTTTGGTTACCCGTTCGTTAAAATCATCGCGTTTGGATATCATTGTTTCCAAATGGTAAACAGCAAGGGAACGCGCCGCGCGGCGAGAACACGCAACACGCAACACCCGTAAAGGTTGTGAAACACTTCGCTTATCGGGGTGATTCACCGCCCCTCAACTGGAGAGAGTGTAATGCAAGATCTGCTGACCATGCTGACAAGACTTCACCGGCCGCGCTTGCTGATGCGCGCCGCCCGCATCGGGGCCGAAGACTATCAACGCGGCACCCATTTGCCCCGTATATTGGGGTTCGGGTTCCTGCCGCGTCACGGTACCGCTTTGCTAAAGTTGATCGAGATTGAGGCCGATTTGAACACCCAGCGCAAAGCCGCAGATGGGAGTTATAGCCTGATCCGCCATGTTGATGTGCTGATCGCAATGGTGGGCGAAGCGCGCTTTCTCAAAACCACCCACCCCCCCAGCGCGTGACCCGATCGCGGGGGGATTGCCCCCCGCCGGATTATCTTACGTAAAGCTATCGGGTTCTGCGGCTTTGCGCTCAACAACAAAGGCATCAAGGGCTTCGCGAATACCCGGGTCCAACGCTGGTTGCTGGTAATCGGCCAGCAACTTTTCTACCCGTGCGGTGGCAAGCGCTTGTGTATCGCGCGCGCCTTCGTCTGACCATGTCTCAAAGGGTTTATAGTCCAGCAAATCCGACTTCCAAAACGCCTCGCGAAAGTTGCTCTGCGTATGAGCGCAGCCAAGGTAATGCCCCCCCGGCCCGACTTCGCGGATCGCGTCCATCGCTTGGGCGTTCACATCCATCTCCACCCCGCGGGCGAGGTGATGCAGGGTGCCCAGTTGGTCGGCATCCATGACGAATTTCTCGAAAGAAGACACAAGCCCCCCTTCCAGCCAGCCACAGGCGTGCAGCATGAAGTTCACCCCGGACAGAAGCCCCATGTTCAGACTGTTGGAGGTCTCATAGGCCGCCTGAGCATCGGGCAGTTTCGAGCCGTTGAAAGACCCGGCGCTCCGGTAAGGCAGGTTCAGTCTGCGGGCCAGTTGCCCAGCGCCATAGGTGATATGCGCAGCCTCAGGCGTGCCGAATGTGGGCGCACCGCTGTTCATATCGATGGAGGTCACGAAAGCCCCCATGATCACTGGCGCACCGGGACGGACGAGCTGGCTATAGGCGATCCCTGCCAAAGTCTCGGCCAAGACCTGCGTCAATGTCCCTGCGACACTCACCGGGGCCATCGCACCCCCGACGATGAAGGGCGAAATGATGCAGGCCTGATTGTTCTCGGCATAGACCTTGAGCGCGCCCATCATCACATCGTCAAACGTCATCGGCGAGTTGATGTTGATGAGCGAGGTCATCACCGTGTTTTCCTGCACGAAGTCCTTACCGAAAAGGATGCCGCACATATCGACACTGTCTTGCGCCCGCGAAGGTTCGGTCACCGAGCCCATGAAGGGCTTGTCGCTCAGGGTCATATGCGCGTGTAGCATATCAAGGTGGCGCTTGTTCACCGGGATGTCGGTCGGCTCGCATACCGTCCCCCCCGAGTGATGCAGCCATTTGGACATATAGCCCAGCTTCACGAATTTCTCGAAGTCCGCCATCGTAGCATAACGGCGTCCCCCGGCGGCATCGCGCACAAAAGGCGGGCCATAGACCGGGGCGAGGACGAGGCTCTTGCCCCCGATCATCACATCCCGCTCGCGGTTGCGCGCCACCTGGGTGATCGTTGACGGTGCCGTAGAGCACAGCTTGCGCGCCAGCCCCCGTGGGATGCGCACCCGCTCTCCCTGCACATCGGCACCGGCGTTGCGCCAGAGCGCCAGCGCATCGGGGTTATCGGGGAAGTTCACACCGATCTCTTCCAGCACCGTGTCGGCGTTATGCTCGATGATCTGCAATGCTTCTTCGGTCAGCACTTCGAAGTTCGGGATATTACGCTCGATATAGCGCGCTGTCTCAAAGGAGACCGCTGTGCGTGCCGCGCGCCGTGCCGCACCTCCGCCGCCGCGTGCCCGTCGTGCTGATTCCGCCATTGCTCATTCCTTCCCGCAACTCTTGACCTGTCACTAGCCCATTCCCAGCGCCCCCTTCGCGCGGATAACGTCCCCTAGCGGCAAAAAGCGACATCGCGTGCCGCCCGCGCGCCTCCTGCGCGGATTAAACGCCGCAGGTGCCTGTCTTCGGCCCGCTTGAGACTTGCCAGAGCGCGCCCACGGGCCTAATCACACCCCCATGACAGATATCACCCATGACCGCCTTCTTATCATCGACTTCGGCAGCCAGGTTACGCAGCTTATCGCGCGTCGCCTGCGGGAGCTGAATGTCTTTTGCGAAATCCACCCGTTCAACACGGTGGACGATGCTTTCCTCAAGGAATTCGCGCCCAAGGCGGTGATCCTGTCGGGTGGCCCGTCCTCTGTGTTTGCCGAAGGCGCGCCAATGCCGCCGCAGGCTGTGTTTGAACTGGGCGTGCCGATCCTTGGCATCTGCTATGGCCAGCAGGTCATGATGCACTGCCTTGGCGGTCATGTGGAGCGTGGTCACGGCACCGCCGAGTTTGGCCGGGCCTTTGTCACCCCCACCGGGCAGCAGCTTGAACTGCTCGAAGGCTGGTTTGCCACCGACCGTGAGCAGGTCTGGATGAGCCACGGCGACCACGTCAGCAAGATCGCTCCGGGGTTTGAGGTCTATGGCACCTCCCCCAACGCGCCTTTCGCCATCACCGGCGACGTGTCGCGCAACTTCTACGCCGTGCAGTTCCACCCCGAGGTGCACCACACGCCCAACGGCCCGCGCCTTTATGAGAACTTCGTGCGTCTGGCAGGGTTCAAAGGCGACTGGACGATGAGCGCCTACCGTGAGGAAGCCATTGCCGCGATCCGTGAGCAGGTTGGCGACCAGAAGGTGATCTGTGGCCTTTCCGGCGGCGTGGACTCCTCCGTCGCCGCCGTGCTGATCCACGAAGCCATTGGCGATCAGTTGACTTGCGTCTTCGTTGACCACGGTCTGCTGCGCAAGGGTGAGGCCGAAGAGGTCGTCACCATGTTCCGCGACCATTACAACATGCCCCTGATCCACGCCGATGAGCAGGAACTGTTCTTGGGCGAGCTCGACGGCGTCTCTGACCCCGAGACCAAGCGCAAGATTATCGGCAAACTCTTTATCGACGTGTTCCAGAAACACGCAAAAGACGTGGGCGATGCGACTTTCTTGGCCCAAGGCACGCTCTACCCTGATGTGATCGAAAGCGTCAGCTTCTCGGGTGGTCCTTCGGTGACGATCAAAAGCCACCACAATGTCGGCGGCCTGCCCGAGAAGATGGGCCTGAAACTGGTCGAGCCGCTCCGCGAACTCTTCAAGGACGAAGTGCGCGAGTTGGGCCGCGAGCTGGGCCTGCCGCCCTCCTTTATCGGTCGCCACCCCTTCCCCGGTCCGGGCCTTGCGATCCGCTGCCCCGGTGAGATCACCCGCGAGAAACTAGCGATCCTGCGCGATGCCGATGCGGTCTATATCGACCAAATCCGCCGCCACGGCCTCTATGACGATATCTGGCAAGCCTTCGTAGCGATCCTGCCGGTGCGTACCGTGGGTGTGATGGGCGATGGCCGTACCTATGACTTCGCCTGCGCCCTGCGTGCGGTGACCTCTGTGGATGGGATGACGGCGGATTACTATCCCTTCTCGCATGACTTCCTTGGCGAGACCGCCACGCGGATCATCAACGAGGTGCCGGGCATCAACCGTGTCACCTATGACATCACCTCGAAACCTCCGGGCACCATCGAGTGGGAATAAACTTGAGGGTGGCCCTGACCGGCCACCTTCGCTGCGCCACCCCGGCCCAAGCGGACCGGGTGCGCGCAGGGCTTGACGCGCATCTGCGCCTCACCCGTGCCGAGCCGGGATGTTTGCGGTTCGACGTGACCCCCACCGATGATCCGCTTGTCTGGCAAGTCTCAGAGCTTTTCACCGACCGTGCCGCCTTTGACGCCCACCAAACCCGCGCTGCGGCTTCTGACTGGGCCACACTTACTGCCGGGATCACACGCGACTATCAGATCACGAGCCCTGCATGACCCCCACCTTCCGCGCCGCCCTTTGGATGATCGGGTCTATCGGCTCCTTCTCGACCATGGCCGTGGCGGGGCGCGAGCTTTCGGCGCGGTTCGATACGTTTGAGGTGATGCTCTACCGCAGTGTGATCGGCGTGATCGTCGTCGTAACACTTGCCGGGGCCACCGGCGCATGGCGGCGGATCAACACCCGTAACTTCGGTCTACAACTTCTGCGCAACCTCGCGCATTTTACCGGGCAGAACCTATGGTTCCTGGCGGTGTCGCTAATCCCGCTGGCGCAGGTCTTCGCGCTTGAGTTCACCTCCCCGCTCTGGGTCATCGTCCTGTCGATCTTTTTGCTGGGAGAGCGGTTGACCGCGACGCGGGCGCTGGCCGGGATTATGGGGTTCATCGGCATTCTGATCGTCGCACGGCCCGATATCGGTAACTTAAACACCGGCATTCTGGCAGCGGCGGGCTGTGCCGTTTTCTTTGCGCTGACCAATGTCCTAACAAAACGGTTAACGCGCACCCAAGGGATCACTACGATCCTGTTCTACCTCACCACACTGCAACTGGTTTTCGGCCTCATCGCCGCCGGATATGACGGAGATGTCGCGCTGCCCACGGCGGAAACAGCGCCCTTCCTGCTGCTGGTCGGCGCTTGCGGCCTGCTGGCTCATTACTGCTTGACCAACGCGCTTAGCATTGCCCCTGCGACCGTGGTAGTGCCGATTGATTTTGTCCGCCTTCCGGCCATCGCGGTGGTGGGGATGTTGCTCTATGGTGAAGCGCTGGATGTCTGGGTGTTCATCGGTGCCGGGATCATCTTTGCAGGCAACTATCTCAACATCTGGTTCGAGACCCGCAAACCACACATTCAGTAATTTTGTCACAGAAATGCGCCTGACCTTAGGTCAGGAATTGACGCAAACGGCAGCAATCCGCTTAGATCATTCCAACCTGCGCCGAGGAGGATCGCCGCAGAACCTTGGGAGAGAAACATGAAATCACATTTCTTGGCACTTCCGGCGCTTCTGGCGTCGACCGCCGCCGTTCATGCGGGCGGCATTGATCGCTCTGGTCAGTCCATCAACGCCCTGTTCGAAAGCGGGCGTTATGCAGAGTTTAGCTTCGGGCATATCTCGCCCGACACATCGGGTACCTCGGTGGCTGGGCTTGGTAGCCGCGATTCTGGCAATGCGACAGAAAACTACTTGCAGTTCGGCGCAGCATACAAAGCCGATATCAACGATAAATGGTCTTATGCGATCATTTACGATCAACCGTTTGGCGCAGATGTCGATTACCCCGCCGGCACGGGATACTACGCGGCTGGGTCACAGGCCGATCTTGACAGCCATGCGCTGACCGGGCTCATGCGCTACCGCGTGAACGACAACTTCAGCGTTCATGGCGGCCTGCGTGTGCAGTCTATCGAAGCCACAGCGGCTGTGCCCTTCGTCTCGAACTATAGCGTGACCGGTGATCGTGATATCGGTGTCGGCTATTCTGCTGGCGTTGCCTATGAGCGCCCCGACATCGCCATGCGCGTGTCCTTGACCTATAACTCCAAGATCAAGCACGACCTCGACACCAGCGAAAACTCTGTTGCGATCGGTAGCACGTCTACAAGTACAGAGATCGAAACCCCGCAGTCGTTGAATCTGGAGTTCCAGACAGGGATCGCAGCCGATACACTTCTCTTTGGGGGCGTCCGCTGGGTCGATTGGTCTGAGTTCGACATTACCCCAAGGGATTATCGCACGCTGACAAGTGGCAACTCCCTCGTCAGCTATGACGACGATGTGTTCACCTACTCGCTGGGTGTGGGCCGCCGCCTAAATGACAACTGGTCAGTCTCGGCCTCCGTCGGTTACGAGAAATCCAACGGCGGCTTTGCTTCGAACCTCGGCCCGACCGATGGCAACAAGAGCCTTGCGCTGGCGGCCGTCTATACCCGCGACAATATGAAAATCACCACCGGCGTGCGCTACGTCAACATCGGCGACGCGCAGACCGCGATTCCCGGCTTCGCCCCGGCGGCGGACTTTGAAGACAACGATGCCGTGGCCTTTGGTGTGAAAGTGGGCTTCACCTTCTGATCCACACCAGAACTGTTGAGATTACGCCGCCCGAGCCTCTCGGGCGGCGTTTTTTATGCATGCGCATCTTTCGGGTCGTGCTGGTCACTGGAACGGCCTAATCCCTAACCATGATCACACAGAAAACCATCCCCCCGCGCGCTTGGATCGAAATGGGCTTTCTCGCTCTGCTCTGGGGCGCATCCTTTGTCGCCGTGCGGGTGGCGCTGGATGAAATCGGGCCGCTGACCTCAGTCGCGCATCGCGTGTTCTGGGCGATGCTGGTGCTTTGGGGCGCGGTCGCCGTTATGCGCCTGCCGCTACCGCGCGACCCGCGCATCTGGGCGGCCTTCCTGCTGATGGGGCTTTTGAACAATGTGATCCCCTTCTCGCTGATGGCATGGGGGCAGTTGCACATCCCCTCGGGGCTGACCTCGATCCTCAATGCCGCCACGGCGATCTTTGGCGTCTTGGCCGCCGCGATCTTTCTGGCGGATGAGCGGATCACCCCGCGCAAGGCGATCGGCGTCTGTCTCGGCTTTGCCGGGGTCAGCACCGCCATCGGTTTGGAAAACCTCACGAATTTCGATCTCGGCAGCCTTGCACAACTCGCCGTGCTGGGCGGGGCGATGTCCTATGCCATGGCCGGTGTCTGCGCGCGCAAACTGCTGCCGGCCCAGCCGCCGCAACTGGCCGCCGCCGGGATGCTAACAGGCTCTACGCTGATCATGCTGCCGCTGGCATGGGCCGTCGAAGGGCCGCTGACGCTCGACCTTGCCCCGGCCACGCTCATGGCCATCGCCTATTATGCGCTGGCCGCCACGGCGCTGGCCTATCTGCTCTATTACCGCGTGCTGGCGATGGCGGGCAGCAGCAACCTTATGCTGGTGACGCTGCTGGTCGCCCCGGTGGCGATCCTGCTGGGCGCATGGCTGCGTGATGAGACCCTGCGCCCCGCTGCCTATGGCGGTTTTGCCCTTCTGGCGCTCGGGCTTCTGGTGCTCGATGGCCGCATCTGGCGTCTGGTGAAACACTGGGGTAGTCAGGGGAAACGAAGCACTTAACCTTGGTGATACATGCTCTACCCCACGGCTGACGATTGGCGCGCGGCCCCGCGCCGCAAAGTTCTGATCTTTGGCATGTCGGGCTTGGGCAAAACCCATCTTTCCAGCCTGCTCCGCGCCAGCGGCGATTGGTTTCACTACTCCATCGACTACCGCATCGGCACCCGCTATCTCGGCGAGCTTATCGCCGACAACGCCAAGGCCGAGGCGATGAAGGTGCCGTTTCTGCGCGATCTGCTGTTGAGCGACAGTATATACATCGGGTCGAACATCACCTTCGACAATCTCTCGCCCGTGGCCACATGGCTGGGCAAGCCGGGCGATCCGTCGCTTGGCGGGCTGCCGATGGCGGAATACGCCAAACGGCAAGAGGCTTTCCGCCGGGCCGAGATCAACGCCCTGCAAGACACCGCCTATTTCGCCACCCGCGCCGAAGCGCTCTATGGCTATCCGCATTTCATCTGCGACACTGGCGGATCAATCTGCGAATGGGTCGATCCCGAAGACCCGAACGACCCGCTGCTGCGGCAATTGGCAGAGGAATGCCTGCTGGTCTGGATCAAAGGCGATGAGGCCCATACCGAGGAACTCATCCGCCGCTTTGACAAAGCACCCAAGCCAATGGCCTATCAGCCCGAATTCCTTACCCGGGCTTGGGCCGACTATCTGGCCGAAAAGAACATCACCGAGGACGCGGTGAACCCCGATGATTTCATCCGCTGGACCTATGCCGCCGCCCTGTCGCACCGCCAACCCCGCTATGAGGCGATGTCGAAATGGGGCGTCACCATCACCCCTGCTGACATCGACGCACTGAACGCTCCCGAAGACTTTACCGATCTCATCGCCCGCCACCTGCCCGCGGGCGGTTGAACCCGCCCCGTCCAAGATTATCTGACTGCACTGGCTACCCCTGAAAGACCTGTCTCATGCCCATCAAGATCCCCTCCCGCCTGCCCGCCTTTGACGTTCTGCGCAACGAAGGGGTCATGGTGCTGGACGAGGAGCTGGCATCGCGGCAGGACATCCGCCCCCTGCGTATCGCGCTGCTGAACCTGATGCCTAAGAAAATCCAGACCGAGAACCAGTTCGCCCGGCTGATCGGTGCGACGCCCTTGCAGATCGAACTGAGCCTCATCCGCATGTCCGATCACCAAGCCCGCAACACCGCCGCCGAACATATGGAAAGCTTCTACCGCCCCTTTGAGGAGATGAAAGCCGAGAAATTCGACGGGCTCATCATCACCGGCGCACCAATTGAGCACCTGGAGTTCGACGAGGTGACCTATTGGGACGAGCTGCGCGAGGTGATGGAATGGACGCAAACCAACGTCCACTCGACCTTCGGGGTTTGCTGGGGCGGCATGGCGATGATCAACCATTTTCATGGGGTCAAAAAACACATGCTGAGCGAGAAGGCCTTCGGCTGCTTCCGCCATCGCAATCTCGCGCCCGCCTCGCCCTATCTCCGCGGCTTTTCGGACGACTGCACCGTGCCCGTCTCCCGCTGGACTGAGATGCGCCAAGACGAGGTGAACGCGCACGCGGGCCTCACCACGCTTTTGGGCAGTGATGAGGTTGGCCCCTGCCTGATCGAAGACCCCGCGCACCGCGCGCTTTATGTCTTCAACCATTTCGAATACGACCGCGACACGCTGAAACAGGAATATGACCGCGACGTGGAAAGCGGCGTGCCGATCAACGTGCCCTGCAACTACTACCCTGAAGATGATCCTTCGCGCACCCCGGTGAATCGCTGGCGCAGCCATGCGCATCTGCTTTATGGCAACTGGATCAACGAGATATATCAGACCACCCCCTTTGATATGAATGAGATTGGCCATTAAACTGCTGCTTGCCCTCCTCCTCGGGCTGGCGCTGCTGGTGGCGCTTGTCCAATGGCGCGCCGCGCGGCACGAGGCGCGGGCCGAAGCCAGCCATCCGCCCGAGGGCGAGATCATGGAGGTGGATGGCCTGCCGGTCCATGCCAAGGTCATCGGCAACGGGCCGGACCTGGTGCTGATCCACGGGGCCAGCGGCAATCTGCGTGATTTCACCATGGGCTTCGCAGAGCGACTGAGCGACCGCTACCGCGTCATCATGTTTGACCGCCCCGGCATGGGCTATACCGCCCGCTTGCCCGGTGCGCGCGGCGCGTGGAACCCACTGGGGGAATCGCCGCAAGAGCAAGCCGCGCTGCTGCAAAACGCCGCCGATCAACTGGGCGTCGAAAACCCCATCGTGCTGGGCCATTCCTTTGGCGGCGCTGTGGCGCTGGCTTGGGGGCTTCAGCGCCCCAAGGACACCGCCGCACTGGTGCTTGTCTCTGCCGTGTCCGAGCCTTGGCCGGGCGGGCTGGGCTGGCTTTACAACGTCAGCGCCTCACGGCTTGGCGGTGCGCTCTTTATCCCCGCCGTCACCGCCTTTGTCCCCGAAAGCGTGGTACAAAGCAGTATTGAGGCGATCTTTGCCCCGCAACCCGCGCCCGAAGGCTATGCCGAACACATTGGCACCGGGTTGACCCTGCGCCGCAGCGCCAGCCGCGCCAACGCCCAGCAGGTGCACCAGCTTCGCCCCCATGTGGTTGAAATGGCCGCACAATATGACCGTCTGACCATGCCGGTCGAGATCATCCACGGCGATGCCGATACCATTGTGCCGATGCATATCCACGCTGAGGAACTGATCAAAGACATCCCCAACGGCGCGCTCACCCGACTGCCCGGCATGGGCCATATGCCACAACACGCCGACCCGCAGGCGGTGGTCGACACAATCGACCGCGCCGCCACCCGTGCGGGTTTGCGTTAAGCGCCTTAACATCCCATATTGAAACAAGAACAACCCGCGAGGAGCGCCCATGGACCTGCCCTTTGACGGCGCAATCAGCGCCTTTTTTGAGAATGACGCCCCCGAGGACATTCGCCAAGCGATCCAGCGGGCCGACAAGGATGACATCCTCTCGCCCTCCTACCCGCATGACGAACGCCTGTCGCGCAAGACCTATGAGCGCGACTACGAGCGGCTCCAGATCGAAATGGTCAAACTGCAATCTTGGGTGCGTGAGACCGGGCAGCGGGTGGTCATGGTTTTTGAGGGCCGCGATGCCGCCGGGAAAGGCGGCACCATCCGCCGTATGCGCGAGAACCTCAGCCCCCGTTCTGCCCGTGTCGTCGCGCTGTCAAAACCAACTGAGACGGAACAGGGTGAGTGGTATTTCCAACGATACATCAAACACTTGCCCACGGCGGGCGAGATGGTGTTTTATGATCGCTCTTGGTACAATCGCGGCGTGGTGGAAAAGGTTTTTGACTTCTGCACCCCCGCGCAACGTGCGCATTTCTTTGAACAAGTCACCCCGTTTGAGCAGATGCTCGTCGAAGATGGCATTCACTTGATCAAATTCTGGCTCAACGTAGGCCGGGCCGAGCAGTTGCGCCGCATGTTGTCGCGCGAATCCGATCCGTTGAAACAATGGAAGCTCAGCCCGATCGACGTCAAAGGTCTGTCGGAATGGGAGGAATATTCGAGCGCCATCGCCGAGACCCTGCTTCGCAGCCATACAGATGAAACCCCTTGGACGGTAATCCGCTCCGACGACAAACGCCGCGCCCGACTGGCCGCGATGCGCCACCTGCTGAACCGCTTCGACTACCCCCAGAAAGACGCCAAGGCGATTGGCAAGATCGACGATGAGATTTGCGGCGGGCCGGACATCTGGGATGCCTAAACGCGGCTACCATCACGGCAACCTGCGCCAAGCGCTGATTGACGCCGCCCTTGAGTTGATCGAGCAGCGCGGCCCCACGGGATTCACGCTCTCCGAAGCCGCTAAACGCGCAGACGTCACCCCGGCTGCGGTCTATCGCCACTTCGAAGGCCGCGAAGACTTAATCGCCGAGGCCGCGCATCAAGGCTATGATATCTTTGCCGAATTGATGGAATTTGCCTACGAATCCGGTCAGCCCTCAGCCCTGAAAGCGTTTGAGGCTACGGGCCGCGCCTATCTCGCCTTTGCGCGCAAATACCCGGGCCATTACATCGCCATGTTCGAATCCGGCATCTCGGTCAACCGCACCCCGGAGCTGGCCCATGCCGCCAACCGCGCCAACGGCGTGCTGGAACGCGCAGCATCAGACCTCAGCCAGCATATCCCGGCAGACAAACGCCCGCCGGCTTCGATGTTTTCGGCCCATATCTGGGCAATGAGCCACGGCGTGGTCGAACTTTTCGCCCGCAACTCCCCCGGCCGCGCCTCGCCCTTCCCAGCAGACGACCTGCTGGAAACCGGGATCGGGATTTATCTGCGCGGGTTAGGGTTGGTCAGCCCTGACGAGTGAGGAATAGCGGCCCTCAGGCCGCCACCTTCATGTCCTGCAATACATCCGCCGCAATCTCAAACGAGCGCAACCGCGCCGCGTGATCGTGGATCTGCCCGGTCAGGATCAACTCATCAGGGCGGTGCTGCGCGATCAGCGTTTCCAACTGGCGTTTCACCGTCTCAGGGCTGCCGACGGCAGAGATGCGCAACGCATGATCAACCCCCTGCCGCATCCCTGCGCCAATCTCGGCATCTATGTCGCGCACCGGCGCTGGCAGCTTGCCGGGACGGCCTGTGCGCAGCCGGGCGAAGGCTTGCTGCATGGTGGTGCGCAGATAGTCGCCCTCTTCATCCGTGTCGGCGGCGAAGACATTCACCGCCAGCATGAAGCGCGGCGCGGGGCAGGCTTCGGACGGTTTGAAATCACGGCGGTAGATCGCGGTGGCTTCTTCCAGCGCGTCCGGTGCGAAATGTGAGGCAAAGGCGTAGGGCAGCCCGAAATGGGCCGCCAGTTGCGCACCATAAAGCGAGGAGCCGAGGATCCAGATCGGTACATGCGTCCCCTCACCCGGATGCGCACGGACGGGCGAACGCGGATCGGCGTCGCCCAGATAGGCCATCAACTCGGCCACATCATCGGGGAAGTGATCGCCGCCACCCATGCCGCGGCGCATGGCACGCATCACCGCCTGATCGCCACCTGGCGCACGGCCAAGGCCCAGATCAATCCGGTCGCCATGGATCGCAGCCAGCGTGCCGAACTGTTCGGCAATCGCCAAAGGCGCATGATTGGGCAGCATCACACCGCCCGCACCGATGCGAATATTCTGCGTATGATCCGCCACATGCCCTAGCAAAACCGATGTCGCCGCCGAGGCGATGCCCGGCATGTTGTGATGCTCAGCCATCCAGAACCGGTGATAGCCCTTGGCTTCCGCCAGTTGCGCCAAGGCGACAGAGTTGCGGATCGCCGTCGGGGTGCCGGACCCTTCGGGCACCGGGGCAAGATCAAGAACCGAATATTGCATGAATGTCTCCTGTGTTGTGCCCCATATAGGCAGCCGCCCCTGAACGCGGAACCGCGCGGGGCAGAAAAACCAACGGCTTGCCTAAAATTTCCGTCGTTCACAATGTTATGTTCTAACGTATAGCAGCTATGCACAAACGGCCCTTGCAGAGCATATGTGCCGGGCATAAGCGATGGGGATCAACAACCAGACCGCGCCAGTCAACGACAAGCCAAGGTCCAAAACTAGGCATAAGCCATGACAATCAAAACACTTCTCGGGTTCGGTCTTACCGCTGGGCTGCTCTCCACTGCCGCCTATGCGCAAGACAACATCACCACCGGGTTCGACCCGGTTATCGACGACCGCCCTACCGTCTCCGCAATCGGCTGGACGGCAGGCGTCTCTGCTGCGACCCGTTTCAACACATCGGATGATTTCGACCATCTGGAAAACGAAATCGAAGGCTTTGTTGAGTTGACCTACGGTGGTTTTCACACCGGCCTGAGCGCGACTTCCCTGTACCAAGACCCCACAGATGATGTCGAATTCGAAGCCGATCTGGGTTATGGTGCGGACTTTGGCCAAGGCATGAGCTGGGATCTGAGCTATTCCTACATCTGGCTGAACGATTCCAAAGATCACGAAGAAGAAATCACCGCGACATTGGGCTTCCCTATTGGGCGCGACATCTCCGGCGCATTCGCTGTGATCATCAACCCCGACAACGGCGAAAGCGATCAGGAAGTGGCGTTCGAAGCGCCCCTGTCCGAGCGTTGGACCGCCGTTGGCCTGATCGGTAACAGCGACCGTGACGACAACCTCTA
Source organism: Sulfitobacter dubius (assembly GCF_900113435.1). Lineage (GTDB taxonomy): Bacteria > Pseudomonadota > Alphaproteobacteria > Rhodobacterales > Rhodobacteraceae > Sulfitobacter > Sulfitobacter dubius. The sequence goes on from NZ_FOPG01000001.1 coordinate 829,423, forward strand.
CGCCGAAGCCGGTGCCGTCTATGACTTCGGCGATGGCGTCAGCTTTGAAGCGCTGTACGAAGACACCAACGATGGTGACGGCGTACTAGGCTTTACCGTGAGCTATGAAATCGGCGGCTAATCCCGCAAGAGATTATCGCTGATCCTGATCAAGGGCCGTTGCGGGAAACCGCAGCGGCCTTTTTCACGTGCCGCTGCCAAGTCACACTGCCCACCCCGCAAACGAAAAAGGGCCACCCCGGAGGGCAGCCCTTTCGCAAAGTTGATCGGTAAGCTTAACGCTTGGAGAACTGGAAGCTCCGACGCGCTTTGGCCTTACCGTATTTCTTCCGCTCGACGACGCGGCTGTCACGGGTCAGGAAGCCTGCCGCTTTCAGCGCACCGCGCAGGGAGGGATCGTAAAGCTGCAGCGCTTTGGAGATGCCGTGCTTGACCGCGCCCGCTTGACCGGACAGACCGCCGCCTTTGACAGTTGCGAACACGTCGAACTGACCTTCGGTGTTGGTGATGCCGAAAGGCTGCGCGAGGATCAGCTGCTGCACAGGACGTGCGAAGTATTCGTTCTGCGGCTTGCCGTTCACGATAACCTTGCCGGAGCCGGGCTTGATCCAAACGCGGGCGACCGCGTCTTTACGTTTGCCGGTGGCATAGGCGCGGCCCAGTTCGTCACGAACCGGCTCACGCGGGGTCATTTCGGTTTCGGTGCCCTGTACGCCGCCGATGTTCTCGGTCACAGCAGCTTCGAGACCTTCAAGTGTTTTGATTTCGTCAGCCATGCTCATGCACTCCGCGTGTTTTTCTTGTTCATGGACTTAACGTCCAGAACTTCGGGGCTCTGGGCCTCATGGGGGTGATCGCTACCTGCATAGACGCGCAGGTTGGTCATGATCTGGCGGCTCAGGCGGTTGCCGGGCAGCATGCGCTTGACCGCTTGGGTCACAACACGCTCAGGATGCGCGCCTTCAAGGATTTGCTCCTTAGTGCGCGATTTGATCCCGCCGGGGTGGCCGGTGTGCCAGTAGAAGTGCTCTTCGCGCTTCTTGCCGGTCATCTGCACCTTCTCGGCGTTGATGACGATCACGTTGTCGCCGCAATCCATATGCGGCGTGAAGGACGGCTTGTGTTTGCCGCGCAGGCGCATGGCGATGATCGAGGCGAGACGGCCCAGCACGACGCCTTCGGCGTCGATGATGATCCATTTCTTGTCGATATCTGCCGGTGTCGCAGAAAAGGTTTTCATGGATGAATTCCCGTTTGAGGTTGGTCGGAACGAGGAATCCCCGCCCGGTGTCTGATGGAGGGGTTATAACCACCTGCATCGCCGGGTCAAGCGCATCAATCACGGATTACGTAAGCAAAATCAGTGACTTATGATTTAGGTATAATAATACCCCATATTTCTACACACTGATCTGCTCTGGCGGATTGTCCAAGAGACAGCGCAGCCGCTGCATCGCCGCCTCGAAGGAGCGCAGAGAGACATGGGCGTTCACCGCGATACGCACCGCATGGGGCGCGCGGCCATCGCGCAGGGCGAATTCATCGGCAGAGCGGATCTGCACGCCCTGCGCCTCTGCCGCGCGGCAGAACCCCGCTGCGCGCCAACCCGGCGGCAGTTGCAGCCATAGAAAGGGCACATCGCGCGACCATTGCAGCTCATGCCCGCCCAGATGGTTGACCGCGACCTCTACATATTCCGCCAGTCTTTCGCGGATGTCGGCACAGATACCCTTTAGCCGCGGATCGGTCAGCAAAATGCGCGTCGCCTCCGCCAAGGGGCGCGCAAGGCCGAAATATCCGTATTCCGCCACCCGCCGCAGGTCCGCCGACCGCCCCGCCGGGGCCAGCGCAAAGCCGACACGCAGCGCGGGCGTCAACTCTTTCGAGATCGAAGAAACATGCCAGACATGCTCAGGCCAGAGCGAGCGATAGCTCGGCGCGCGGGCAGAGCCCATGCGGTAGCAATCATCCTCCAGGATCTCCAAGCCGTGCCGCATGGCGACCACCAGCAGCGCGCGCCGCCGTTCAAGGCTGGTGTGGCTGCCCGTTGGATTGTGCACCTCCGGCGTGGTGCAAAACACCTGCGCCCCGCTGTCGCGCGCGGCCTTTTCCAGCGCCTCGGGCAGCACACCGTCATTGTCCATCGCCACGCCCACCACTTCGGCGCGCAGCACCTCCGCCGCCCGCCGGAACCCGGCATAGGAGAGGTCTTCGACCAGCATCACAGGTTTCGGTCCCGACAGGACGGCCTGAAGTACCAATACAATGCCACTTTGTCCGCCGTGCGACAGCACGACGTCGCGCTCACTCAGCGGGCCAAGGGACAGATGCGACAGCCAGTCGACCACCGCTTGGCGCACCGGGGCATAGGCATCGCGGGTGGGATAGTTCATCAATTCTTCGCCCGGCACATCCGCCACCTGCCGCAGGGCGCTGCGGATCAGGGCCACTTGCCCCATATCCGGCAATCGTGGACTAAAGAGACTCACCGCATCCGTATCTGAAATCTCTAACTCTTTGATCCAGCTATCTTGTTCGCGGTTCCAGACATCCTCGCGGATGGCTGCCTGCGGCGGGGCGACGAAAGTACCCCGGCCCACTTCGGCCTCCAGCAGGCCCTCGTCAGTCAGAATGGTATAGGCGCGCGCCACGGTGCCGGGGGTGATCCCCAATTGCCACGCCAATTCCCGCACTGGGGGCAGCTTATCGCCAACCGCCAGCGCGCCGGAACTGATACCCTCGCGGATGGTCAGAGCCACGAGTTTGTACTTCGGCCCCTGCCCGTCGGCGAGCGTCGGCTGCCAAATTGTACCCATTACAATATTCCTGTGGTCAAATTGTATCGCGCTTTGTACCTTTGTACCTGTAGGTTTTCTACACTTTGTGTCAATACAATTTCGCCAATACAAATTCAAGGAGTTCTCCCATGACACAGGCTCGCCCTATTAGCGCCGATGCAATGACATTGATGACATACCGCGCCCTGCCGGTCCCTGCAGTGATCGCGCTGCGCTTTGCGGCGGTCGTGACCACATGGGCGGCCCGCCGACGCACCCGGATCGCGCTTGCAGCGCTAGAACCGTGGGAGCTTGATGATGCGGGACTTACACCGGAACAGGCCTCGGCCGAGGCTTCCCGCGTGTTCTGGCAGGCGTAACTTCCCTGTGGCGTTCGCCAGACCTCTTCCTGGGCCGGGTTTTTCCCGGCCCTTTTTTTGTAGAAAGCCACTAGGTCCGGAATCAAGCCGCAGGCGCCGGGCCATCGACTGCCCGGCCCGGCGGGCTGGCGATTTGGTTGGGCTTTTTACTCCTTCGAGAAAGCGGACCACAGCCGCACAATAAAGTGGCGCGGATCACCGTCACAATCGCAACCCCACGGTCAGGCGCTGGCCCTCCTCACCCCATCGACGCGGGCGGAATCGCATAGGTCAGCCCCGCCCGCGCCACCGGCTTATCCGACCCCTCTGAGTAAATCAGCACATCCGTTACCGACAATTGCCGCCCCAGTTTGAGCAGCTTGGCATGGGCAATCAAAGGCACATCCGCCAGCGGCTTGCGCATGAAATCAATCGAGCAATTCGTCGTCACCGCCAGCGCCTTGGGCCCGATCATTGCCAGCGTCACCAGATAGGCCGCCACATCTGCCAGCGCGAACATCGACGGGCCCGAGACCGTTCCGCCGGGCCGCAAATGGCGGCGGCTGGTCAGCAAACGCATGGTGATCTCATTCTCGGCGACGTGATCCACGGCGAAATCATCCGCCACCTGATCGAACACCTCCCGCATGAAGGCCTCCAACGCCTCTGCATCCATCACCACGGCCATACTTGTTCTCCCTGCTGTCCTCGGCGTAACGTTGGCGCGACCAGCTTGGGAGGGCAAGGTGACAATTCTTGACGTTACGGCACAAGGCCCGGTGACCCATCTGCGCATGAACGCACCCGAGCGGTTGAACGCCCTGTCGGACGAAATGCTGGCCGCCCTGCACAGCAAACTCGACGAACTGGCCGAAGACCGCCAAACACGGGTGATCATCCTGTCGGGCGCAGGAAAAGCCTTCTGCGCCGGTCACGATCTACGCCAGATGACTGCCATGCGCCAAGCCGAGGACGGCGGAGCCGCCGCCTTCAAATACCTCTTCGACCGCTGCGCCGCCCTGATGGCCCGCATCCAAAGCCTGCCGCAGCCCGTCATCGCCCAAGTCCATGGCATCGCCACTGCCGCAGGCTGCCAGCTTGTCGCCACTTGCGATTTGGCCATCGCCGCCGAGGACACACGCTTTGGCGTCAACGGCGTGAACATCGGCCTCTTCTGCTCGACCCCCATGGTCGCCCTGTCCCGAAGCGTCCCGCGCAAACAGGCGTTTGAGATGCTCACCACCGGTGATTTCATCTCCGCCTCCCGCGCCGCCGAACTGGGCCTGATCAACCGCGCGGTACCAGCCGATCAACTTACCAACGAGGCCATGACCTTAGCCGAAAAGATCGCCGCCAAGCTCGGCACCGCCGTCGCCCATGGCAAAGGGGCCTTCTACCAACAGATGCAACTGCCCACCGATCAAGCCTACGCCTTCACCGGCGACGTGATGGTCCGCAACATGCTTGAGGCTGACACCCGCGAGGGGATCGACGCCTTTTTGGAAAAACGTGCGCCCGACTGGCAGCAGTGATTGTTTCCAAATCCGCGCAACTGTGTTGCTGCGCGGGGGCTGGCAAATCTGGCAAAATCGGGGCACTGTTATATCAGGGTACAGATACCCTGATGATTTTGGGTCGCCGACGGCGGAAGGTCCCTCCGGGTCAGCCTCTCACTGACCGACCATTCCCGCAGCGGCGACCCCAAAACCATTCTCCCCCAGCACCCTCGCAACCTCTTGCCCATTGCGCGCGCTGCTGCCCTGCCCTACATCGCCCCCATGACAGATACATTGCACATCATCGGCGGCGGCATGGCCGGATCAGAAGCGGCTTGGCAAGCGGCGAACGCGGGCATCTCGGTGGTCATCCACGAAATGCGCCCCAAGGTCGAAACCTTTGCCCACCAGACCGGGCTGTTGGGCGAGATGGTCTGCTCCAACTCCTTCCGCTCGGATGATGATGAGCAAAACGCCGTGGGCCTGCTGCATTGGGAAATGCGCGCCGCCGACGGCCTCATCATGGCCTGCGCCGACAAAAACCGCCTGCCCGCTGGCGGCGCACTGGCGGTAGACCGCGACCCCTTCGCGCAGACCGTCACCGACACGCTGCTCGCGCACCCCAATATCACCGTCGAATACGGCGAGATTTCTGAGCTGCCAAAAGACGGCAAATGGATCATCGCCACTGGCCCGTTGACCTCGGGCGCATTGGCCGAAGCCATCGCCGCCGAAACCGGGGCCGAAGCACTGGCATTCTTCGACGCCATTGCCCCCATCGTCTATTTCGACAGTATCGACATGTCGAAAGCATGGATGCAGTCGCGCTATGACAAGGGCGAAACCGAGGAAGAGCGCACCGCCTATCTCAATTGCCCGATGGACAAGCAGCAATACGACGATTTCATCGACGCGCTGCTTGAGGCCGACAAAACAGAATTCCGCGAAGGTGAAACCGCCGGCTACTTCGACGGCTGCCTGCCCATCGAAGTCATGGCCGAACGCGGCCGCGAAACCCTGCGTCATGGCCCGATGAAACCGGTTGGCCTGACCAACCCACACCAGCCCGACATCAAAGCCCATGCCGTCGTGCAGCTGCGCCGCGACAACAAGCTGGGCACGCTTTACAACATCGTCGGCTTTCAAACCAAAATGAAGTACGGCGCGCAAACAGATGTTTTCAAACGAATTCCCGGCCTAGAAAACGCACGTTTCGCCCGTCTTGGCGGCATTCACCGCAACTCGTTCATCAACTCGCCCACGTTGCTTGACGACCAAATGCGCCTACGCAGCCAGCCCAACATCCGCTTTGCAGGGCAGATTACCGGCGTCGAAGGCTATGTCGAAAGCGCCGCGATGGGGATGCTCGCAGGCCGTATGGCCGCGGCTGAGATCAACGGCAGCAGTCTGCCCACCCCGCCCGACAGCACCGCCATGGGTGCGCTGATCACCCACATCACTGGCGGCGCAGATGCTAAAACCTTCCAGCCGATGAACGTGAATTTCGGCCTCTTCCCGCCCGTTGAAGGGCTCAAGTCTGGGCGTCGCGGGCGCAAAGACCGCTACAAAGCCTATACTGACCGCGCAAAAGCAGAATGGCAGAATTGGCTTAATCAAGGTTAACTCTGGTCGGGTTAAGACTGGACCCTTCGTGCCATCCCCCATACTCTAGGGGGATGACACAACATTATTTCGACAAGGCATATGCGGCACGCGACACGAAAGTCATCCGCAGCCTCTACGACGAATGGGCAAGCAGCTACGACGACGACATTACAGCTCAGGGCTATGCCACCCCCGAACGCGCCGCTGTCACGCTTGCAGAATTTCTTGATGAAAAAGAACTGCCGATTTTCGACATCGGATGTGGTACCGGGCTGTCTGGTGCAGCCCTGAAACACGTCGGCTTTACCACGATTGACGGGGGCGATGTCTCGGCTGCGATGCTGGTTGAGGCACGGAAAAAAGGTATTTACCGCAAACTCTTAGAGCTTGAAGTTGACGCACCCTTACCTTTTGCGCCCGGTGCATATGATGCCATTAGCGCGATCGGGGTTATCGGCCCCGGTGCCGCGCCAATATCCTTGTTCGACACGCTTATGCATGGATTAAGAAGGGGCGGTAAACTCCTATTTTCGCTAAACGAAAAAGCGTTGGAGGATCGCGGCGCTTTGGGCATGATCCATGAATGGACCGACTGTGGCGCAGCGATTTTGCTCCATGCCGAAGAAGGCGCGCATTTGCCTGGAATCAACATGAAGTCTACTGTCTATCTAATTGAAAAGAATTGAAACTTACGAGCAGATTCGCCCCATCACCGACCGGCCCACTACATCTTGGCCACGCCTATTCGGCGCTTTTGGCACATGATCTGGCCCAAGCGGCGGGCGGTAGCTTTCTTTTACGCATCGAAGATATCGACCAATCCCGCGCCCGCCCAGAATGGGAAGCGCAAATTTACCAAGACCTCGACTGGCTTGGCATAGGATGGGCACGCCCGGTAATGCGGCAATCAGACCGGATGGAGAGCTACCGCGCCGCGCTTGATGATCTCTGGGCGCGCGGCTTGCTTTACGCCTGCACCTGTAACCGCCGCGACATTGCCGCAGCCACCAGCGCCCCACAAGAAGGCGCAGCGCCGATCATCGGCCCTGATGGCATCATCTACCCCGGCACCTGCCGCGCCGCAGGCCACCCCCGTGAGACTGGCGCGCTAAGGCTAGATATGGCCAAGGCATTGGAAACGCTCAGCAGCACGCCGCTGACCTTCTTAGAGAATGGCCAAGGCCCCAATGGCGAAACCGGCCAGCAAACGATTTCCCCCGATCAGCTCATTACAACTGTTGGTGACGTGGTATTGGCCCGGCGCGACATGGGCACATCCTACCATCTATCTGTTGTTCTGGATGACGCGGCACAGAAGGTTACGCTGGTCCCACGGGGGGCCGATCTGTTTGAGGCCACCCAAATCCACGTTGTACTGCAGGCTTTGCTGGGCCTGCCAAAGCCTTGCTACCACCACCACCGTTTAATTCGCGATGAAGCTGGCAAGAGGCTAGCCAAGCGCGACGACGCTCGCGCCATCGCGCTCTATCGCGAGAGCGGCGCCACACCCCAGGAAATTCGTGATATGGTAGGCCTTTAGAGGCCAGTCTTAATCCATCGGCTTCATCAGTTCGACCTCTTGGCCATCCTGAATACCGGTGTAAAAACAGCTGCGCCGCCCGGTGTGACAGGCGGGCCCGCTTTGGTTTACCATGACCAGCAAGCAATCACGGTCGCAATCCAGCCGCATTTCAACGAGTTCCTGAACATTCCCGCTGGTTTCTCCCTTCACCCAGAACGCCTGCCGTGAGCGGCTCCAGTAAGTGACCTTGCCGGTTTCCAACGTGCGCGCGATGCTTTCCGCATTCATCCATGCCAGCATCAGCACCTCATGGGTCTGAGCGTCCTGAGCAATCGCCGGGATCAGGCCCGCATCGTTGAATTGAAGGCTTGCAGGATCAAAAGTCATCGGACACCTCGTGGAAATATTTGCATCTGCGTCAGCGGCGCTTATGTAGGGTTTCAGCACGAAAAGGAACAGCCATGTCGGATGAGACGGACCTCATCAAGCTCTACTCCGCGCGTATCTTGGCGCTTGCAGCAGAGATCCCCCATCTGGGCCGCATGGACGACCCTCAGGCCAGCGTCAAACGCCGCTCGCCGCTCTGTGGCTCGACCGTGACGGTTGATGTGCGCGTGCAGGAGGGGCATTTGGCCGAAATGAAGCAGGATGTGAAAGCCTGCGCTTTGGGGCAAGCTGCCGCCGCCGTTGTCGGCGCTGCGGCACCCGGAAGTTCATTTACGCAGATCACGACAGCCCGCGATCAGTTGCGCGCCATGCTGAAAGGCGAAGGCCCTGTGCCAGACGCGCCCTTTGACGGTTTCGAAGTGCTTACCCCTGCCACGGCCTATAAAAACCGCCACGCGTCGATTATGCTCAGCATCGAAGCATTAACCGAGGCAATGCAACAGGCCGTAGCCCCCGTTGAAGCGGGCGAGCGTTAAGTAGAGCGCCACTCAGACGCGAACCTACCCTCGCAGTCTCTCAGCGGTCTCCCTCGTCCCCTAAAGCCGAAAAAAACGCCGCACATCCGAAAAGGATGGCGGCGTCAGTAGGCGTAACTCATGTGGGACCCACTTTGCCAAAGGCCGATGCGGACAGGCAAATCGGTGCATCAAAATTGGGACGGATGCAGGCAAAGCGGCATGAGAGCCTTAGGCAGAACTCAGATAAAAGCAGGCAGATGCAGACCAACGACCAGCATCACGATCAAAGCGGCGGCCCCTGCTGCATCCTGCAACAACGTGGCCTGTGACCTAAGAGCGATAGATTTCAGCGTGGTGTAAGTCATCATCGGTACCTCCTTATCTTTGTTGCTCCTTTGTTCTCATTTCTAGCCCGACCTGTAAAGAACTTTTTGAGAACATTAGCGAACAAAAAGCGCGGAAAGGTTCTAACCCACTGATATTAGACGGATCGCCTCATCCTGCCGCATCAGCCATAGCAGCAGCCTGACCGCCTTCCCGCGCGGCCCTTCAAGGGTTGGGTCATCCGTCAAAAGCTTGCGGGCATCCGATTGCGCCACCGCCATTAACGCTGCCTGTCGTTCCAGATCCGCCACCCGAAAGCGGGGCACACCCGATTGCGCAGTGCCGATCAAATCTCCGGTGCCGCGCATCTTTAGATCCGTCTCTGCGATGACGAACCCATCTTCCGACTCGCGCAGCACTTCCAACCGCTGACGGCCCGTCTCGCTTAAAGGTGCCTGATACATCAACAGACAGGTCGACGCCCCCTCACCGCGCCCGACACGCCCCCGCAACTGGTGCAACTGAGCGAGGCCGAAGATCTCGGCGCGTTCTACCACCATAATCGTCGCATTGGGCACGTCGACGCCCACTTCGATCACCGTGGTGGCGACCAACACCTTGGTTTCGCCTGCCTGAAAGGCCCGCATCGCCGCATCCTTGTCGGCTGGTGGCATTTGCCCGTGCACCAGACCGACCACCCCCTCGCCCAAGGCTGCCCGGAGCCGTTTAAACCGGTCTTCTGCCGCCGTCAGATCACTGACCTCGCTTTCCTCCACCAGCGGGCAAACCCAGTAACACTGCCGTCCCTCTTCGATGGCGTGACGCATACGGTCGATGACTTCATCCATGCGCCCGGTCGAAACAAGCGCGGTGCGAATGGGCTGTCGCCCCGGTGGTTTCTCGTCGAGAACCGAGACATCCATATCGCCATATTGCGCCAGTGCCAGACTGCGCGGGATCGGCGTGGCGGTCATGACCAGCACATCTGCCAGCCGCCCCTTGCGCCCCAATTCCAGCCGTTGGCGGACGCCGAAACGGTGCTGTTCATCGACCACCGCAAGTCGCAGATCGCCAAAGCTTACGTCAGCTTGAAAAACAGCGTGGGTGCCAACGAGGATCTGAATATCGCCCCGCTCCAACGCAACGAGTTTGGCCCGCCGCTCCGCGCCCTTGTCCCGGCCAGTTAGAATTTCCAGCACCACGCCTGCCTGTTCCGCGAGCGGCTGCAACCCCATAAGATGTTGACGTGCAAGGATTTCTGTCGGAGCCATCAATACCGCCTGGCCGCCTGCCTCTACCGCGCGAAGCAGTGCCATGAAGGCAACCAATGTCTTGCCCGCGCCCACATCGCCTTGCAAAAGCCGGTTCATCCGCGTGTCGAGCGCCATGTCGGCGGTGATTTCTTCAATGGCGCGGCGCTGTGCCCCAGTGGGGCTGTAGAGCAGTGATTTCAGCACCCGTTGCTGCAAGCGCCCGTCGCCAAGACTTGCCCGCCCCTTCTTGCGCCGCTCATTCTGCCGGGCGAGGGCCAAGGTCACTTGATGGGCGAGCAATTCGTCATAGGCCAACCGCTCCCGCGCGGGCGCAGTTGGGGTGAGGTCTTCGGCGTTCTGAGGATCATGCGCGGCCTCGGCGGCGGCGGCGAAATCGGGCCAACCGGCCTGCGCCACTTGCCCCGGATCGGCCCATTCGGCCACCGCTGGCAGGCGACTCAGCGCACCACGGGTGGCCTTGTACATCAGCTTTTGCGTCAAGCCGGAGGTGAGCGGATAGACCGGCTCAAAGTCCGGAATACTGCTGGCCTCTTCCTCTGGCACGGCAAAATCGGGATGGACCATCTGCGCCATCCCGTCGAAAAACTCGACCCGACCCGAGACAATACGGCGGCTGCCTTCGGGCAATTGCCGTTGCCAGTAGTCCCCCCGCGCGTGAAAATAAACCAGTTGAAAGCTGGTCTGCGCATCCTCCACCGTGATGCGATACGCGCCGCCTTTGGTACGTGCCGGGCGATGCGCGCCGATGGTGACGGCCACGGTGAGCGTCGCGGGCAGATGCGCGTCTTTCACACTGTCGCGCAACCGACGGTCGATGCCGGAATGCGGCAGGGTAAATATCAGATCACGCGGCGCTTGAATGCCCAATTGGTTCAACAATTGGGCCGTCTTCGGCCCCACCCCTTCGAGGGTTTCCAGCCCGGCAAAAAGCGGGAAAAGCTGCTCCGGCCTGCCGCTCATTTGCCTTCGATCAAGGCGAGCCAGCCGTCCTCGTCCAAAGTCTCAATCCCCAAATCGGCAGCTTTCTTGGCTTTGGAGCCTGCCCCCGGACCGGCCACGAGAATGTCAGTCTTGGCGCTGACCGATCCTGAGACCTTGGCCCCCAAACGCTCCGCCCGTGCCTTGGCCTCGGCGCGGCTCATCTTCTCCAAGGTGCCGGTGAAAACGACCGTTTTGCCCGCCACCGGGCTGCCTTCGGTATCGGGTCGTTCCGCTGGAACCACGGTCAGATGCGCGACCAGCCGGTCGATGGAGGCGCGCTCGGCCTCCTGCGCGAAGGCCGAAACCAGCGAGCCTGCCATAACACTGCCAACGCCATCGACACCGATCAGGTCATCCCACGCGGGGCCCTCCAGCCCGCGCGCTTCGGCCATGGCGGCCTCAAAACTGTCCCAGTCGCCGTAATGCAATGCGATAAGGTTCGACGCCGCTTCGCCCACATGGCGGATGCCGAGGGCAAAGATCAGCCGCGCCATCGGGATTTCGCGCTTATCTTCAATGGCTTGGAATAGGTTGTCTGCGGACTTCGGCCCCCAGCCTTCGCGGTTCTTCAACTGCTGCACGCCGCTACCATAGCGCTCTTTCAAAGTGAAAATATCCGCAGGCTCCGCGATCCAACCGTCGTGGTAGAATTGCTCTACCTGTTTGGCCCCGAGCCCTTCGATGTCAAAGGCCCCGCGCGCGACGAAATGTTTCAGCTTTTCAACGGCCTGCGCGGGGCAAATCAGCCCGCCTGTGCAGCGCCGCACCGCATCGCCCGGCTCACGGATCGCATCCGAGCCGCATTCCGGGCAGGTGGTGGGAAAAACGAAGGGCGCCGCATCCTCGGGGCGTTTGGATAGGTCAACATCCGCCACTTTGGGGATCACATCGCCCGCGCGGTAGATTTGCACCCAATCGCCAACGCGCACGTCTTTACCACCCCGGATCTCAGCACCCTTACTGTCGAGCCCCTTGATGTAATCCTCATTGTGCAGCGTCGCGTTGGAGACGACGACCCCGCCGACTGTGACCGGCTGCAACCGCGCCACGGGGGACAGCGCCCCGGTGCGGCCAACCTGAATGTCAATGCCTTCCAGCCGTGTCCAAGCCAGTTCAGCCGCGAATTTATGCGCGATTGCCCAGCGGGGCGTTGTCGAGCGAAAGCCGAGGCGTTCCTGTAGGGCGAGGTCATCGACCTTGTAGACCACACCATCGATATCATAGCCAAGCGTGGCGCGCTGCGCTTCGATCTGCTCATAATGGGCCACCATGTCGTTGGGACCATCACAAAGCGCAGTCAGCGGGTTGGTGGAAAATCCCAGTTCCGCCAACCGGTCGATCGCGCCCTTTTGCGTTTCGGCCAGCGGGGTCGAGAGCGCGCCCCAAGCATAGGCAAAGAACCGAAGCGGACGCGCACGGGTGATTTCCGCATCAAGCTGCCGCAACGATCCGGCGGCGGCGTTGCGCGGATTGGCAAAGGTCTTGCCCCCCGTTTCGGCCTGCCGCGCGTTCAGCGCCGCGAAATCGGCATGGCTCATGTAGACTTCGCCGCGCACCTCCAGCAGGTCTGGCGCGTTCTTTAGTTCATGCGGAATGTCGGCAATGGTGCGCGCATTGGCGGTGACATTCTCCCCCACCGAACCATCGCCGCGGGTGGCGGCCTGCTTGAGCACCCCGTTCTCATAGCGCAGAGAGAGCGACAGACCATCGATCTTTGGCTCCGCAGTATAGGCCAGCGGCGCTTTGGCCCCAAGCCCCAGGTATTTACGAATCCGCGCATCGAACTCTGTCACATCCTCTGCGTCAAAGGCATTGGCCAGCGACAGCATCGACACCGCATGGCGCACCTTGCCAAAGCCGTCGGCTACCGGTGCACCGACTTGCTCCGAGGGGCTATCGCTTCGTTTTAGTTCGGGGAAACGCTGTTCGATTGCTGCGTTGCGCCGCTTCAGCGCATCATATTCCGCATCCGAGATTTCGGGCGCATCTTCCGTATGATAGGCCGTGTTGGCCGCACTCAGCAACTCTGCCAACCGCGCCAGTTCCGTTTCTGCTTGCGCCTTGTCCAGCGCTGCCACCTCGATCTGGGATGTCACGATCTGCCCCCGATATTGTCACCTGGCGCTTAGATAGGTGGCGATCCGGGGCAGGTCTAGCGATTTTCGGGTTAGCCGTCAGCCTCTCAGGCGCTGGCAGCCAAATCCATTGTCACAGGTTCTGGGTCGCGCAGCACATAACCACGGCCCCAGACGGTTTCGATGTAATTCTCCCCGCCGGTGGCTTGGCTCAGTTTTTTGCGTAGTTTGCAGATAAAGACGTCGATAATCTTTAGTTCCGGTTCATCCATCCCACCGTAGAGGTGGTTCAGGAACATTTCCTTGGTCAAGGTCGTGCCTTTGCGCAGGCTGAGCAGTTCCAACATCTGGTATTCTTTGCCCGTCAGATGCACGGGGCTGTCATTCACACTGACCGTTTTGGCATCAAGGTTCACGGCCACCTGCCCGGTTTCGATCACCGATTGCGCATGACCTTTTGAACGGCGAATGATCGCATGAATACGGGCCACCAATTCTTCGCGGTGAAACGGTTTGGTGAGATAGTCATCAGCACCAAATCCAAAGCCTTTGATCTTATTCTCCGTATCATCCGCGCCAGAAAGGATCAGGATCGGCGTTTCAATACGGGCCAATCGCAATTGTCGCAGCACCTCATGGCCGTTCATATCCGGCAGATCGAGGTCAAGTAGGATCAAATCATAGTCATAAAGCTTGGCCAGATCGATTCCCTCTTCGCCAAGGTCGGTGGCGTAGACGTTGAGATTCGCATGGGTCAGCATCAGTTCAATGCTGCGAGAGGTCGTAGGATCATCTTCAACTAACAATACACGCATTAGGTTTCTCCGGCTCATCTTGGGCGATAGCTTAACCCTGAACAAAAAAGGTTAACTACCCGTTACCGTTACTTGGACGGTACAATAACAACTTAAAGTTGTCTATATTTAGGCAGAGCAGTAGCTTTTAACGCGGCCTCACCATGCTCCGTAACTGCGTGTAACCATTCCATGAATTCATCATCGCTAATGCCATACCGCTCCAAAGCCTCAGACTGGGTGATCAGCCCATAGACCACCCCGCGCACCACCGCCGCCTTGCGTGACGCGACCCATCTTTGTGTATCTGGGCTGGGCAGGTCGGCACGAGACATCACGCTGCCGTCAGCAAGGGTAACAGACCGTGGTCCATCGACTTTTTTCAGGTACATCGCATCATCCGCCATTGTTCTGGCGTCCAATAACCCCCATCTGCCTTAACGCGGAGTGAAGCCTGCCCTTGTGACTAGGTAGGATTTTCCTATATTCGCGCACAAACTCCGGAGATACGCATGGCCCTTGATCAGACCCCGCCGCTCAATTCGCTTGGCTTTGCCAAGGCACCTGCCGACACGCGGGTCGTCGTGGCGATGTCGGGTGGTGTGGACAGTTCCGTTGTGGCGGCCATGCTCGCCGACGAAGGTTATGACGTCGTAGGCGTCACCCTGCAGCTTTACGACCACGGCGCTGCGCTGGCCAAGAAAGGTGCCTGCTGCGCGGGCGTCGACATTCAGGATGCCCGCCGCGTGGCCGAGGAAATGGGCTTTCCGCATTACGTGCTGGACTATGAAAACGTCTTCAAGGACGCCGTGATCGATGAATTCGCCGACAGCTACCTCGGCGGTGCGACACCCGTGCCCTGCATCCGCTGCAACGAACGGGTGAAGTTCAAAGACCTGCTGGAAACCGCCAAGGATCTGGAGGCCGATTGCATGGCCACAGGTCACTATATCCAGCGCAAGATGGGCGAGAACGGGCCGGAGCTACACGCCGCCGCCGATGGCAACCGCGACCAAAGCTATTTCCTGTTCTCCACCACAGAAGAGCAGCTTTCCTACCTGCGCTTCCCGCTGGGCCACCTGCCAAGCAAGGATGACACCCGCGCGCTTGCCGCGAAATACGGGCTGGTTGTGGCTGACAAACCCGACAGTCAGGACATTTGTTTCGTTCCCAATGGCGACTACGCCGCGGTGATCCGCAAGCTGCGCCCCGAGGCCGCCGATCCGGGCAATATCGTCGATACCGAAGGCAATGTGCTGGCGAAACATGAGGGCGTGATCCACTACACCATCGGCCAGCGCCGGGGCTTGGGCATCGGCGGTCTGGCGGATCCGCTTTATGTGGTGAAGTTGGATGCTGAGCGCAAAGAGGTCGTCGTCGGCCCCAAATCCATGCTCGCCACCCGCAAGATCCCGGTGCGTGAGATCAACTGGCTGGGTGACGAGCCCCTGACCTCCCGGTCAGAGTGGAACATCGCCGTGCGCGTGCGCTCCACCCGTCCGCCGCGCGATGCGATCCTGCGTCCAATCAGCGCGACCGAGGCCGAGGTTGAACTGCTGACCGCCGAGGAAGGTGTGTCGCCGGGTCAGGCTTGTGTGTTCTATGATCCTGAAAGCACGCGCATCTTTGGCGGCGGCTGGATCTACCGGGGCTAAGCGCGCCTACAGCCGCGCAAGCACGGCGCGCGCGGCCCGCAGGCCCGGCGCCTCACCACCCCGCCCCAAGCGCTGCATGGTCAGCGCCATCGCGTCCTTTTGCGCGCCCGGTGCCCGCAACACCTGCAAAACACCTTCGGCAATCGGTCCGGGACGGCAATTGGCACCGATGAATTCCGGCACCACGCGGGTTTCCGAGACGAGGTTGACCAATGTCACCGTATCCACCCGCAGCATCCGCCCGATAATTTGACGGCTGATCCAGTTCATGTCGTAGGCAATGACCATCGGCGTGTTCACCGCAGCAAGTTCCAGCGACACGGTGCCCGAGGCCGCCAGTGCCACATCCGCCGCGCGAAAAGCGGCGCGTTTGGTGGCGGTAAATTCTTCCGTCTCCACCACCCTTGGGTCCAGCACCAACGGATTGCCCGCCCAATTGCGCGTGACCTGTTTCACCAAGGCCGCCACGGGGGCCGCCGCAGGGACCACGACACGCAGGGACGGCTCGGCTTCGACCAATCGGGCGACGACCTGCTGGAACACCGGGGCCAGCCGCGTGACCTCCCCTCGGCGCGAACCGGGCAAGGCCAAGAGCAAGGGCGCGTCGGCGAGGCGATGTTCGGCGCGGAAAGCCGCAGCGGCAGCATCATCGGCGATTGGCTCGGCCACCACCGGGTGCCCGACGAAATCGCAGGCCATGCCCGCCGCTTCCATATAGGGCGGCTCGAAGGGGAACAGCGCCAGCACATGATCGACAGATCGGGCCATCTTCTCAGCCCGACCGGGACGCCATGCCCAGACGGTCGGCGCCACGTAATGCACTGTTCTGATGTCGGATTTCTCTTTCACCTTACGCGCCACGCGCAGCGAAAAATCGGGGCTGTCGATTGTGATGAGCACATCTGGCTTGGTTTCAATCACCGCCTGTGCCGTCTCATTGATCCGGGCCATCAGCGCGCGGTATTTGGGCAGGATCTCGGCCAGCCCCATGACGCTGAGCTCGTCCATGTCAAAGCGGCTTTCCAGCCCCTGAGCCATCATCATCGGCCCGCCGATGCCGTCGAATGTCACCTCGGGGCAGAGCTCTTTCAGCCCCGTCATGAGCGCACCGCCCAACCGGTCACCGGAAGGCTCGCCTGCCAGAATGAACACTTTCATGCTGCATCCCCCTCTCGGACCCAGAGCACTAGCCCCAGCTCATCGGCCAGCGCCACACAGGCGTCACGTTCCAGCAGCATCACGCCGCCCGCCTTGATCACCACGCCCGCCAGCCCCGCCGCATGGGCGGCACGCAGCGTATCGGGGCCGATGGTCGGAAGATCAATCTCGCGGATTTGGCCGGTTTTCGGACCTTTGCAGAGCACCGCTCGTGCATCACGCACGGCTTCCGGCAAGGTCGTCAGCAAGTGATCCGTGCCGCCGATGGTCTCAACCCCGTACACCTGCTCACGCCCGATCACGCAGGCCTGTCCGATGTCGAGCGTGGCCAAGCCATCCAGTACGGCAGCACCACGCGCCGCATCCCGGCGCATTTGTTCGTCGGGCAGTTCGCGCGACAGCACACCGCTGTCGGCGAGCAGGTCGGGCACCAATTCGTCGGCCCCGACCACCCTCAGGCCATGATCCTCGAAAATCGTCTTGATCACCTCAAGCGCGCCATTGTCGCCCGCTGCCAGTGCCTGTTTGAACTGCGTCACCAAGGGCGCTGTGCGCATGTCGAGCTTTGCCGGATCAAGCGTTGGTCGGTCGATTGCGCCGCAAAGACAAACCTCACGGATGCCCACGCCCAAAAGATGCGCCAGAAGGCTGCCCAGCGTCTCCAACCGAAAGGTCAGATCGGCCTTTAACCCATCCGGCGCGCAGCCCTCATAGACGCAGACCAAAGGCGGCACTTCCTGCGCCGCCGCCACCCGTGCGGGCAAGCCGCCGCGTCCGGCGATCAGCGCAAGGCTCATTTCGGCGTCAGGAAATGGCGGCCCGTGTCGGCCATGACAAAATCGACGATCTGGCGCACATAATCGCTTTGGGTCTCGTCCCCCAAACGCCGCGCCCGGTCCGAGAATGTCCCCTCGCCCTGCGCCAGCATCTGGAACGCCGCCCGCAGCGCCGTGATGTCTCTACGTGCCACGCCCGCGCGTTTCAGCCCGACAAGGTTCAGCCCGTCCAGATCCCCGCGCGGCGCTTGCACAAGCCCGTAGGGGATTACGTCATTGGTCACCATCGTCACCGCGCCAATGATCGCGCCTTGGCCGATGCGGACCCACTGATGGATGCCCGAAAGCCCGCCAATGATCACGTCATCTTCGAGCACGCAATGCCCCGCCACGGCGGCGTTGTTCACCACGATCACCCGGTTGCCGACGATGGCGTCATGGGCAATGTGACAGCCCGCCATGAACAGCCCGTCGTCGCCCACACGCGTCATGCCGCCACCGCCTTCGGTGCCGCAGTTCATGGTGACATGCTCGCGAATGCGGTTGCGTTCGCCTATGACCAGACGGCTGGCTTCGCCCTTGAACTTCAAATCCTGCGGGATTTCACCGATCACGGCGAAGGGGAAAATCACCGTACCCGCGCCCACCTCGGTCTGGCCGGTGACGACGACATGGGATTTCAACTCCACATCCGCCTTCAGCACAACCTGTGGCCCTACCACGCAGAAAGGGCCGATCTTGACCGAAGGGTCGATCTGCGCGCCCTCTTCGATCACGGCACTGGGGTGGATATTGCTCATGCTGCGTCCTGTGGCAGGTCCAACATCGCCATGAACTCGGCCTCGGCGGCCATTTCACCATCAACGGTGGCCACACCGCCGAATTTCCAGATTTTCGCACCCGGCTTGCCGCGCAGGGTTTTTAGGTCCATCCGCAGCACATCGCCGGGACCGACCTTGCGGCGGAACTTACATTTGTCGATGGACATGAAATAGATCAGCATGTCGCGGTCCTGCATGCCAAGGGCGGTGCCCACCATCACGCCTGCGGTCTGGGCCATCGCCTCAACAATGGTGACGCCCGGCATGATCGGCGTGCCGGGGAAATGGCCCTGAAAATGCGGCTCGTTCATGGTGACGTTTTTGTAGCCGACAGCACTCTCGGTGCCCTTGATCTCTTCGACCTTGTCGACCAGCAAAAACGGGTAGCGGTGCGGCAGGATGCGCTGGATCAACTGGATATCGGCGCGCAGCAGCTCTTCGGTCATGGACTGTCCTTTGTCTCAGAAGGTTGCTGAATGGCTACCAATTCAGACGGCTGGGGGCAAGCATCCCCCGGCGCCCTGCCGCTCAGTCGGCCTCGGTCAGCCCATCGCCAATGGTCTCATCCAACAGCGCAATCGCCTGATCCGTCACCTCAATCGCCGAGGACGAGACAAAGACGCGCCGGCGTTCAAGAATGACAGCCGCGTCGGAATTGCGCATCAACTGTTCCATTACGGGGGCTGCGGCAGCAAGGAAACGGTCCCGCTCTAGGTCGAGCGCTTCGCTCAGCGCTCGGTTTTTTGAGGCCTGCTCTGCTCGGGTGCGCTGCACCTTTTCATCGAAGGCATCTGCCAAAACGCGGAACGCCGCTGGCGTCATCTGGGTGCGTTTTTCGGTAAGCTCACGCTCTTCGGCTTCCAGCTCGGCCTCGATCTCTCGATTTTCGGTGGCCAATTGCTCGCTTTGGGCTTCGATCTCACGGGAAACCCGGCTGCCGAAAGCGCTATCGCGGAAAAGGCGTTCTGAATCAATGGTCAGAACCGGGCTGATCACGCCCTGCGCGGTGCCGCTCGTTGCGTTCTGCTGTGTCTCTGCCGTAGGGGCCTGTTGCGCCTGGCCGGGGGTGACCCCGGCCAGCATCATCACAAAGGGGATGAACGCGCGGTACATGGTCTTAGAACGTGGTCCGCAATGTGATCTCAAAGCTTTGCTCTTTGTCAAAGCTCTCTTTCTTCAGCGCGTCAGAGACGTTGAACTGAAGCGGGCCAAGCGGTGTATCCCAGTAGACCGAAAAACCGACCACATGGCGGTAAGAGCCCCCCTCGCCGACGATCGAACCGCCCGTGGTGTCCACATCACTTAGGTCCCACAGGTTGCCCACGTCATAAAAGACGCCGCCGCTGATGCCATATTCTTCGGGCAGCCCCAGTGGGAACTCTGCCTCGAAACGGGCCACGGCGAAGAAGTTACCGCCAAGTGCATCGTCAACGCCGTTGCTCTGGTCACGCGGGCCAATCCCGCCCGGCTCAAAGCCGCGCATGATGGAAGGGCCAAGGATGAAACGGTCAACCGCACGGTTGGTGCCGCTGTTCCAAGCCAGCGCCCCACCTTCGAGCGTGGCACGAAGAGTTACTTCTTCGTTAAAGATACGCTTCTCGGCGCCAAACTTGGCCGAAGTCTTGATGAACTTATTGTCACCGCCCAGACCTGCGAAATCCTGACCGAACTCGAACAAGATACCCTGCGTTGGGTCCAGCCCAGTGCGGCGGGTGTCATAGGTATAGGTATAGCCCACCGAGGAGGAGAACAGCGCGCCTGCGTCGATCTCGTTGGCGATGGTGGCGCTGTTATCTTCGTCGTCACGTTCCAGCATCTCGATGCCTTCATACGTGTAGCGCGCGGACAGACGGCCATTCTCGCTCACCGGGAAGGTCAGGCTGGGCTGGAACAACAAACGCTCGGTGTCGTAGCTGGTGTAGGACGAATTGGTTTCAGCATAGTCAAGCTTGAGGCCAAGCGCCACATCACGGCCAAGGAAACGCGGCTCGACAAATGTCACACCATAGCGTGTAGCGTCTTCGGCGGTGGAGATCGACAGGCTCAGCTTCTGGCCACGTCCAAGAAAGTTATCCTCCTGAAAGCTGACCGCGACACCAAAACCGTCGTTGTTCGAGAAGGAGCCGCCGAAGTTCAGCGAGCCGGTGGGTTTTTCTTCCACGTCCACGTCGATCACGACCTGCTCAGGGCTGGACCCCTGACGGGCGTTAACCTCTGCTGTCTCAAAGTATTGCAGCGCACGGATGCGTTCCGCCGACTGGCGAATCTCACGCGGGTTGAACGGGTCACCCTCAACACTGTCGAATTCACGCCGGATCACGCGGTCAAGCGTGGTGGTGTTGCCTTCGATGTCGATCCGCTCAACAAAGATGCGCTCGCCACGGGACAGCTTGTAGGTCACGTTCAGCGACAGATCGCGGTCATTGCGGTCGATCACCGGCTCAACACGCAGGAAATCCACACCATCACGGATCGCTTGGCGTTCGATCCGGGCGATGTCATTCTCGATCAATGTCGGGGAATAGATCACACCCGGGCGGATTTTCAGAAGGTCACGATAGACCGCAGCATTCAGCCCCGGCACTTCGGATTCAAGCGACACAGTACCAAAGCGGAACTGCTGCCCCTCGGTGATGTTATAGGCGACAAAGACGCCATCACGCTCTTCGGTCAGTTCGGCATTGACCGCTTCGGTGCGCATATCGACATAGCCACGCGACAGATAGAAATCGCGCAACATCTGCTTGTCGGCCTCAACCCGGCCTTCGACATAGGTGTCACGCTTGACCAAGCGGCGGAACAGACCCGCCTGTTTGGTGCCCAACACGCGGCGCAGACGACGATCGGAATAGATACGGTTGCCGACAAAGCTCAGGCGCTCGATCTCGACGTTGTCGCCCTCGAAAATTTCAAAGACCAGATCGACGCGGTTTTGATCGCGGCGGATGATGCGTGGCTGCACACGGGCCGACAGACGGCCTTCGTTGCTATAGGCCTCAGCGATCGCGGCGGCGTCTTGCTCGGCTTGACCGGGGTTGAACACCCGGCGCTCGGTCGAGCCGATCAATTCGGCCAGCATCTCATCTTTGATGCGGCGGTTGCCCTCAAAGCTTACCCGGTTCAGCGTCGGCAGTTCCACCACTGAAATCACCAGCGTGCCGCCCTGCGGCTCGATGGAGACGGATTCGAACAGGCCCGAGTTTTGCAGGTTCTGGTAGGCGTCGTTCAACTGCCCGCCCGAAACGGCCTGCCCCCGCCCGATGCCAGCCCGGCGCAGAATGGCGCTATCGCCGATCCGCTCGTTGCCTTCAATCACGACCGTATTGAACTGATATTGCTGCGCCTGCACATCGCTGCCCGGCACAAGCCACGCGACGGACAACATGACACAAAGCGATGCGCCCCGAAGGGTCCTGCCAACATTGCTGCGCTGCGCCCATTCGATGGGCATTCTGCCCTCGTTCCTCAGTCCCATTACACCGACCCGTTTTTTTGCGACATTAATTGTCAACCTGACTACGCAGGTTAACGGGGTTTGTCAAAAGCAACGGCGGTAAAAATATACCATATCATGCGGCAACATGGGCAGGAATGACATCATAGGCGGGCAAAGGGCAGGATTGCCCGATTTGCCGCGATCGGACGGTCACAAAGAGGCGACAAATGCACCGGCAGAGAGGGCGGCGACGATCGCCGTACCAAAAAACGCACGGTCCCAGTTCAGGTCCAGCAAAAGGCTTAGGCCGCGGGTTGACCCTTGAATCAAGTGCATCTTCGGTTCCTTCCAGATGAAGGATAATTTTACCAGGGCATTGCGGCAGGAGTGTGTTCAAATATGGCCATTTGAAGGCAAGTCGCTGACTTGCCCGTCGGCGTTAATAAGAGCCCTGCCCCGTTGGGGCGAAATAAACGCTGCCCCGCTGGGGCAAGGCTCTCGCAACCACCGCTTAAGGGCAGAACAGATCGTTCCCAAGCGCAAAGAGCATCAAGGTCAGGACCAGCGTAATGCCGAGGGTCATCAAAAACCGCAGCGCGCCATCGCTGGGCGGTTTGCCTGTGACGGCCTCATAAGCATAAAACACCAGATGCCCCCCGTCCAAAGCCGGGATCGGGAACAGGTTCAGCAGCCCGACCGCCGTGCTCAGCACAGCGATGAAATAGATGAATGACTGCGCCCCTTGGCTGGCCATCGCGCCCGAAGTTTGGGCGATGCCCACCGGGCCGCTCAGGTTGCAGGTGCTGATATTGCCGACAATCATCTCACGTAGCCCCGAGATGGACCCTTTGATGATCTGCCACGTATTGCCTACCCCGGTGCTCAGCGCCTCGCCCACGCCGGGCGTATCGGTCGCAGGCACAAAGGCCATGCCGCCAACGATGCCAATGCGCAGGTTCTGCTTAAAGCTGCCGTCAGGCTGCGGCTCATCCGTGGCTTTGGGAACAAGGGTGAACTCCAGCGTCTCGCCATCCCGCCAAACCGTAAGCTGCTGCGCTACACCTTCCGATGCCTCAACAACCTCTTTCAACTCACCAAAGGCTACGATTTCTTGGCCGTTCACGGCTGTAATCACATCACCACCACGAAGCCCCGCTTCTTGGGCCGCCGATTGCGGTGCCACGTTGCTGACCAGCGGCGGCATCAAGTAAGGGCCGGGCACCGTCAGCTCCGCATCGTCGCGGGTGATGTCATAGCTCAGCACCGACTGCTGCGGCAGGTTGGTCAGGAAATCGCCATAACCTTCCCCGGCAGAGAGCGACGGCACAGGCGTGCCTTCGACCGCCCGCAGCACATCACCCGGTTCCAACTCATATGCAGCATTCGGTAAATCGCGCAGTTCCCCCACGGTGAGCGGATCACGGGCAGTGCCTGCGGTCATCGCCACGGCGAAGAAGATAATGATCGAAAGGGCGAAGTTGAACACCGGCCCCGCCGCCACGGTCAGCGCACGGGCATAAAGCGGCGCGCCATGCATCGTGTGGCGCAGCGCCTCGGGGTCTTCGGCCAGCGCCTGCATCGCGGTTTCGTCCTTGCCGGAAGCCGCATTGGAATCGCCCGCGAATTTCACATAGCCGCCAAAGGGCAGCAGCGCGAACTGCCAGCGCGTGCCGCGCTTATCCATGCGCGAAAACAGCACCGGGCCGAAGCCCAGACTGAAGACATCCGCCTTGATCCCGGTCCAACGGCCAACGATGTAATGGCCGTATTCGTGGATCGCCACGATCACCGAAAGCGCCACGACAAAAGCCAATATCGTCCAGATCAGCCCGCCGAACTCCGGCAATAATCCCATGATGTCCAACGTGCTACCCTGCCCTTTTTTGAATTGCGGCCTCAGCAGCCTTACGTGCGAAATGGTCGGCTTGGCCCACCAAATCAAGTGTCATATCGTCGCTGCCCCGACCCAAAGATGCGTCAGAAGCACGTGCGTCCAGCACCTCTTCGACGATCTCGGCCATTTCTGTAAAGCGCAACTTCCCGGCGATGAAGCCATCCAGCGCCACTTCCTTGGCCGCGTTAAAGACCGCGCCCATGAGCCCCCCTGCCGCCATCACCTCCCGCGCGAGCCGCAGTGCGGGCCAGCGGGCGTCGTCAGGTGCGGTGAAATCGAACCGGCCGATTTTGGTCAGGTCCAGCCGTTCCACTGGCAGGGGCGCGCGCTGCGGGTGGTGCAGCGCATAGCCGATCGCATGGCGCATGTCAGGCGGGCCGACATGGGCCATCAGGCCACCGTCGCAGAAACCCACCAGCGCATGGATCATCGACTGCGGATGCACCAGCACTTCGATAGCCTCAGGCGATACGCCGAAAAACTCCCGTGTCTCAATGACTTCCATCGCCTTATTGAACATCGAGGCCGAGTCGATGGTGATGCGCTGCCCCATGTCCCAGTTCGGATGGCTCGAGGCTTGGTCAAGCGTCGCATTGGCGAGGTCTTCCAGCGGCCAATCGCGAAACGCGCCGCCGCTGGCGGTGATGATAACGCGCTCAACGGCGGCCATGTCTTCGCCGACCAGCGCCTGAAAAACGGCGGAATGTTCGCTATCGACCGGCAGGATCGTCGCGCCATAGCGCTTGGCCTCGCCCATGATCAGCGCTCCGGCGCAAACCAGCGATTCCTTATTGGCCAGCGCCAGCGTGCCGCCTTGGTGCAGGGCGGCCAGACCGGGCGCGAGCCCCGCGGCACCGATGATCGCCGACATGGTCCAATCCACGGGACGCGATGCCGCCTCGGTAATCGCCTCGGACCCCGCCGCTGCCTCGATCCCACTGCCGCTGAGCGCATCGCGCAGATCGTCCAACAGGTCTTCGCGGGCGGTGACCGCGACCTCGGCCTTCAACGCCTTCGCGTCCTCGGCCAGTTGGGCAATATTGCCCGCGCCGGTCAGCGCCACTACGTCATAACTGTCAGGCGTGCGCCGGATCAGATCAATCGTGTTCTGACCGATGGACCCGGTCGCCCCCAGTATCGAAATTTTGCGTGGCATGGCGGGTTAATTCAGGCCCGGAGGGAAGCCGATCAGCGGCCCAACAATCAGCAAGAAAACCGCAGCGCCCAGCATCCCGTCAAAGCGGTCCAACAGACCGCCATGGCCGGGGATCAGTGCCGAGCTGTCCTTGACGCCCATCTTCCGTTTCATGCCCGATTCCGCCATATCGCCCATCTGCGAGGCCATCGACAGCGCGACCGAGATGCCGACGAGTTGCAGGCCAAAGCCTGTGTTGAAGGAAAAGATCAGCCCAACAACAGCCGCCCCGACCCAGCCCGAGGCGGTGCCGGACCATGTTTTCTTGGGGCTGACCTTGGGCCAGAACTTTGGCCCGCCGATGGCGCGACCAGCGAAATAGCCCACCACATCGGTGACCACGACCACCAGCACCAGCCAGATCAGCCAGCCAAAGCCCATGTCATCGCGCAGTTGGATCAAACCAAAGCCCGCCAGCAGGATCATTGCAGTAAAGCTCATGTAGAGCGTGCGGTTCGCGGTCAGCAGGGCAAAACCCAGAAGCGCGGGTGCCAGCAGCAGCGGCAGGCCAAAGCCCACCGGCAGATAGACCGACGCCAGCACAGCCGCGCCCGTCACCAGCCCAAGCTGCCAAGAGGCCGCCTGACCGGGGCCGCGCAGCATGCCGACAAGTTCCCAAACCATCAGACCGCAGACCAGCGCCACCAAAAGGTGAAAGGCAACGCCCCCCAACCAGATGCCCAGAAGACCGATCAGGATCATCGCACTGGCCGATAGCATCCGCAAGCGGAGGTCGGACCATTGTTCAGGTGATTTCATCGCAGCTCTCCTCAGGTCTTGACCGCACCGAACCGCCTGTCACGCCCGCCATAGGCGGCGCAGAGCCGGGCGAATTCCTCGCGGGTGAAATCCGGCCACAGCGTGTCGATGAACTCATATTCCGCATAGGCCGACTGCCACAGCAGAAAGTTCGAAATCCGCGCCTCGCCGCTGGTGCGGATCACCAGATCGGGGTCGGGCAGCACATGGGTATCGAGGTAGCGCGGCAGGGTCTCTTCGTCCACGCTGTCGGGGTCAAGTTTGCCGCTGGCGACATCTTGGGCCAAGCGGTGCGTGGCGCGGGCCACCTCATCGCGGCCGCCGTAATTGAGCGCGATCGTCAGATTGATACGGGTGTTATGCGCGGTGTGGTCCTCAAGCTCTCCCATCAGCTTGATGAGCTTGTCATCCAGCCTGTCGCGGTCCCCGATGAAACGGACCCGCGCGCCATATTCGCTAAGGCTGCGCATTTCCTTGGAGATATAGCGCCGAAACAGCGACATCAGCCCGGCCACTTCGACCTGCGTGCGTTTCCAATTCTCGGTCGAGAAGGCAAAGATCGTCAGATACTCCACCCCCACATCGGGGCAGCACTCAACGATCTCGCGCACCCTCTTGGCACCGGCGTGGTGGCCAAAAAGCCGGGGCCGCCCGCGTTGGGTGGCCCAACGGCCATTGCCGTCCATGATAATCGCCACATGGCGTGGCCCGCCGGGTATCGTTTGGGGCTGGGTTTCGGCGGTGCTCATGTCTCGACCTTTTCTTTCAAGTTCTATGTCCCTGCGCGAAAGCGCGGGTCAAACTTGCATGATTTCGGCCTGTTTCGTCTCAAGCTGGTCGTCGATGAGGGTGATGAAGCGGTTGGTCAGGTCTTGCACTTCGCCTTCCCAGATTTTCTGGTCATCTTCGGACATCGCGCCGTCGTTCTTGGCCTTCTTGATCTGGTCCATCCCGTCGCGACGGATGTTGCGGATCGAGACGCGGGCGTGTTCGGCATATTGGCCCGCGACCTTGGTCAACTGGGTGCGGCGCTCTTCGTTCAGCTCAGGGATCGGCAGCATGATGATGGTGCCATTGAGCTGCGGGTTGATGCCCAGACCGCTTTCACGAATGGCTTTCTCGACCTTGCCAACAAGACCCTTGTCCCAGACGTTGATCGTGACCATGCGCGGCTCTGGCACGTTGACGGTGCCCACTTGGTTCACCGGGGTCATCTGGCCGTAGGCCTCAACCATCACCGGCTCCAGCATGGAGGCCGAGCCACGCCCCGTGCGCAGCGATGCGAACTCGGTCCGAAGCGACGCAATTGCGCCGTTCATCCGCCGTTCAAGATCATCGGTATCGAGCATAAATTCGTCTGACATGGCGAGGCCTGCTTGTTGTTTCCTTGCGTTACGGCTTTCTAACGGTGGCGCGGCGCTTTCACAACTGCCCATTATTCCGCCACCATCTGACAACCGCGCCCCCTTGCGAGAGGCGCGGCGACCTCGGGCCAATCGCCCCGCCGTAGGACGATCCCCGCGCTGTGGTGCGCGTCTTAACCGACGCGGGTGTAAGTACCCTGCCCCGCCAAAATGCCTTGGAAGCCGCCCGGCTCGTCCAGCGAGAAGACGATGATCGGCAGGTTGTTGTCCCGCGCCAGCGCGATGGCAGAGGCATCCATCACGCCAAGCCGCTTTTGCAGCACATCGTCATAGCTCACCAGATCATAGCGTTTCGCGTCGTCGAACTTGGCCGGATCCTTGTCATAGACGCCATCGACCTTGGTGCCCTTAAAGATCGCCTCGCAAGACATCTCATTGGCGCGCAGGGTCGCGGCGGTGTCTGTGGTGAAATAGGGGTTGCCAGTGCCCGCGGCAAAGATGCAGACCCGCTTCTTCTCAAGGTGGCGTACGGCGCGGCGGCGGATATAGGGCTCGGCCACTTCGTTCATGGTAATCGCGCTGATCACGCGGGTATGGATGCCCAAGCCTTCGAGCGCCGATTGCATCGCCAGCGCGTTCATCACCGTGGCGAGCATGCCCATGTAATCCGCCGTGGTCCGCTCCATCCCCTGCGCCGAGCCTTGCAGCCCGCGAAAAATGTTGCCGCCGCCGATCACCATGCAAATCTCGACGCCCAGACTGTGCACCGATTGCACCTCGCGGGCGATGCGTTCGACGGTTGGCGGGTGCAGGCCATAGCCGAGGTCACCCATCAGCGCCTCCCCGGAAATCTTTAGCATCACGCGGTTAAAGGAGACTTGGGGGGTGTCTTGGGACATCGGGCACACCTTATTATTTCACCAACCGGGGGAGATTTGAGCCTTGCGGCGGTGAAGGGTTTTCATTTCGCGCCAAAATGTCGCAAATACGCCCAAGGTTCAATGCGGGACGTAAGGAAGACGCAAAGAAATGCCGGATATTCCCAAGGCCCAGATGGATGCCCTGTTGCAAGACCTGCCGCCCGAGCGGCCTGTGCTCATCGCCGGGCCGACCGCCAGCGGCAAATCTGCCCTGGCACTCGCCATTGCCGAGGCGCAGGGCGGTGTGATCGTGAACGCCGATGCCAGCCAGGTCTACGCCCCGCTGCGCATCATCAGCGCCCGGCCCTCAGCCGAAGAAGAGGCCCGTGCGCCGCATCTGCTCTATGGTCATCTGGCCGAGGATGCACCCTATTCCACCGGCCATTGGCTGCGCGAGGTGGCCCCGCTGCTGGGCGGCGATCAGCGGGTGATTATCACCGGTGGCACCGGGCTTTACTTCGCGGCTCTGACCCAAGGATTAGCGGAGATACCGGAAACCCCGCCAGAGGTCCGCGCCCGAGGCGATGACATGACGCTCCACGACTTGCTGGCGCAGCTTGATGCCGAGACCGCGGCGGGCATCGACCAGCGCAACCGCGCACGGGTGCAGCGCGCTTGGGAAGTGTTGCAGGCCACCGGGCGCGGCCTGTCGGACTGGCAGCGCAATACCGGCGCGCCGCTTTTGCCGCTGGCAGACTGTCTGCGGATTGTCTTCGACGTGGAGCGGGATTGGCTGAACGCCCGCATCGAAAAGCGCTTTGACCAGATGCTAGAGCAAGGCGCCTTGGAAGAGGTTGCCGCCCTGCGCCCGCGTTATGACCCCACGCTGCCCGCCCATCGCGCCATCGGCGTGCCGGAACTGATCCGCCACCTTGACGGCGATTGGCCCTTGCACCGCGCCCGCGAAGCCGCCGTGGTCGCCACCCGCCGCCTCGCCAAACGGCAGCGCACTTGGATGCGTAGCAAAATGGCAGATTGGCAGCGGGTGACGCCACAATAGGATTAGACCTGCTCCAAACCCTTGCATAATAGCGATCATCGGATAGCGTATCGTTGAAGTTTGGCCCCAAGGGGTTTTCAATTCTCAACGAAAGGCCCCTGTGCAACAGCCGCAGATACAGCTTCTCACTTTGGCGCAGCTTTCCGCTGGGCAGGAGTGGCGGCTGTCCCTTGCCCATGACCGCGACCACCATTTATTGATCTGGATCACCCGTGGTCAGGGGCGGCTTTTACTTGACGGGCAGCGCCGGGGCTTGGGCGCCTATAACGCGCTCTGGATACCAGCGCGGTCACTCTTTGCGATGGAACTGGGCTTTCAATGTGTGGGCCATGCTGTCGTTATTCCCGAAAACACCAGACTGCGTCTGCCGGATATCCCACGTCAGCTGCGCATCCGCGAGGTGCAGGCACAAGCCGAACTTTCGGCACTGATCGAACTTGCCCAACGCGAATTGCACCAAGGCCGTCCCCTGCAACAAGACGCGCTTGAAGCGCAGGCAGCTTTGATGTCAGTCTGGCTGCACCGCCAGATCATGTCAGAGGACCATGTCACCACCCGCCCAAACGCGGGCGCAAGGCTCAGCGCGCGGTTCTGCGCTTTGCTGGCCCAGCGCCATCCCAAAGGCGGTAGCATGGCCGATCACGCCGCCGAATTGGGTGTGACCCCCACCCATCTGACCCGAGCGGTAAAAGCCGCCACCGGGAAATCCGCCGCCGATCTGCTCAGAGAGCGCAGTTGTCACGCCGCCCGGCGCCTGTTGGGTGAAACCGATCAAACCGCCGCAGAGATCGCCGCATATCTGGGCTTTCGCTCCGCCGCTTACTTCACCCGATTCATGCAACAACACAGCGGTCTGCCGCCCAGCAAACTGCGCTAAACACACCGAAGAGCGCGGCAAATGTCGCTTTCAGACCAAAGTCATGTCGCAAAAACCGCATCCAGCAAAACTACGAAATGTTGACGCGCGACCAATTTCCATGCCTCATGGTCGAACCGTTCTGCGAAGGGTTGGATAGTCGGCCAAGCGAATGAGGATAAAAATGCCTTGCCTTAGGGCCATGCTGCCATAGCTCAACAAGGCGGCAAAAAACTGCCGCCTCCAGTACCGGCGCTGTCATGGCGCCGCACGAATTAAAAAGGCCAAAAAGGCCGCATTGTCGGGCCAAGTCACCGCCCGACCCTGCTACAGGGGACCACATGGGACTATTTATTTTGCGCCGGCTGGGTGTGATGTTGCTGACGGCGCTGTGCCTGACGTTCATCGTATTCTGGCTGACCAACCTCTATCCGAACCTTGAAAAGCTCGCCAAAACCCAAGGCAATTTCCGCATGTCGGACGAGGCCGTGGCCAGCTACCTCGAAAGCCGCGGCTATCTGCAACCCACGGTCGATAAATTCGGCGAATGGCTGGGTGTGCTGCCCGGTTGGGTGACGGAAAGTGAAACGCCCGACGAAACACTCGGGCGCTGTTTCGCCGCTGGTACCCCGGTAGAGGATCGCCCCACCCGCTGCGGCATCCTGCAGGGCGACTGGGGGTTTTCCACCGTCTTCAAAGAGCCCGTGGGCAAGACTGTCCTCACCCGTCTTGCACTCACCGGCAAGTTGATGTTCTGGGTGCTGATGCTGATGGTCCCCTCGGCGCTGATCGTAGGCGTTTTGGCGGGGATGCGCGAAGGCTCCAAGCTTGACCGCTCGCTCTCGACCTTCTCCATCGCCACCACGGCGACGCCTGAATATGTTTCAGGCGTGATCTTCATCGCGGTGCTGGCCTCCTCTCGCTTTGGCCTCTCGCCGCTTCTGGCGGAATGGGGTTGGATCGACAGTAAAACCCTGTTTCTCGGCTCCGCCACGTCTGCCATGAAAGACGCCAACTTCTGGAACTTCTTCCTGCCGGTGCTGACCATCTCGCTCTACGGCATGGGCTATATCGCCCGGATGACGCGGGCTTCGATGACCGAGGTGATGACCGCGCAATATATCCGCACAGCGCGGCTTAAGGGCGTGAAGTTCTCTGAGATCGTGCTGAAACACGCCCTGCGCAACGCGCTGATCGCGCCCTTCACCGTCATCATGCTGCAAATCCCATGGTTGTTGAACGGTGTGGTGATCGTGGAGACCCTGTTCAATTACAAGGGCTTCGGCTGGCTGCTCGTTCAAGCGGCGGCCAACAACGACATCGAACTGCTGCTCGCCGTTTCGGTCGTGTCGGTCATCGTCGTTCTTGTGACGCAGTTGATCTCGGATATCGGCTACGTCTTCCTCAACCCGCGCATTCGCATTTCTTAAGGGAGCATGGACATGGAACAACTGACATGGACCGGGTCTCTTGCGGGGCTCAATATCATCTTCCTCGGCCTTTGCGTGATGCTGGCCTTGGCTGTCGCGATGCAGATCGTCGTTTCTTTCCTCCCTGCCAGTGACGCGCAGGAGATCAACCCCGATGGCACCGTGGCCCGGCGGGGCGGGCTGGCAGGCGGGTTGAACCGCGCGGTGATCCTGCTGTTCGCGCTGCTGATCCTTGTGGTGCTGATCTATATCGTCGCCGGTGCCTTCATGGGGCCGCAGGCGGGCATCTTCGGCGGCATGTCGCAGCAGATGCTACCAGTCTGGATTGCGCTGATCCTGACCTTCGCCGTCTCTATCCATTTCAAACGTCGCCTTGGCTTCTACGGCAAACTCTTCGACAGCACCGTGGGGATGATAGGCTTTGCCATCGTCATGTTCTGGGTCTTCACCGGAGTCTTTGGCGGGTTGTTCGACTTGCTGGTGACGCATGACAGCCTCAGCCAAACGTCGGGCATGAAGAACAAGCTGCCCGGCACCCCGCTGCGCAGCCCCGATGAGGGCGAATACCCGTGGTTCCTGCTTGGCGGTGATAACCTTGCCCGCGATGTCTTCTCTCGGCTCATTAAAGGGTCTTGGGTCGTGGTGCAGATCGCGCCCTTGGCGACGCTCTTTGCCTTCATGGTGGGGATCACACTGGGCTTGCCTGCGGGCTACTACGGCGGTCGGCTTGATACGATCCTCAGCTTTTTGGCAAACCTGATCCTCGCCTTCCCGGTAATCCTGCTGTTCTACCTGCTGGTCACGCCCGAGATCGTGCTGACCGGCATTCCGAACTATATGGCCGTGTTCCTGTTCATCTTCCCGCTGATCTTCCTCGCTGTGCTGCTGAACTCGCGCTACTACACGCAGCCATCGTTCCGCACGCCGCTGTTGATCGTGGTGCTGGGTATTGTCGGCTGGCTGTACCTGTCGCTGGTGTCCACCAACGGCGCGATCGTGGCGACGGATAGCTACCGCATCCCGGGCCTACCCGGCATGATCGACCTCTTTGATATCGACCCCGGCGTGCTGGTGGTCTTTGTCTCGGTCGTCTTCGTGAATTCGCCCACGGTGTTCCGCATCGTGCGCGGCCTCGCGCTGGATATCAAAACGCGCGACTATGTGGCCGCCGCCCAAACCCGCGGCGAAGGTCCGTGGTACATCATGCTGTGGGAGATTCTGCCCAATGCCCGTGGTCCACTGATCGTCGATTTCTGCCTGCGCATCGGTTATACCACGATCCTTCTCGGCACTTTGGGGTTCTTCGGCCTTGGGCTGGAAAGCGAAAGCCCGGATTGGGGCAGCACGATCAACGCGGGCCGCCGCCTGCTGTCGCTGTATCCACACGCGGCCATCGCGCCCGCGCTTGCACTTCTGAGCCTCGTGCTGGGTCTGAACCTACTGGCCGACGGCCTGCGCGAAGAATCCTTGCGCGACTAAGAAACATCCTCCGGGGGGCGCGCCCTCCCGGACCCTTTTGATCCCCCGACTGGGAGAGACAAATGCCAAAAACAGATTACGACGGCCCCATTCTTGAGATCAACAACCTGTCGATCTCGTTCTTTACCCGCCTGCGCGAGATCCCCGCCGTGATGGATTTCTCCGTCAGCGTCCAACCGGGCGAAGCCGTGGGCCTGGTGGGCGAGAGCGGCTGCGGCAAGTCCACGGTGGCGCTGGGCGTGATGCAGGATCTGGGCCGCAATGGCCGGATCGTCGGCGGCTCCATCAAATTCAAGGGCCGCGACCTCAGCGAGATGAGCCCCGAAGAGCTACGCGACATCCGCGGCAGTGAAATCGCGATGATCTATCAAGAGCCGATGGCCAGCCTCAACCCCGCCATGCGGATCGGCAAACAGTTGATGGAAGTGCCGATGATCCACGCGGGCATGTCTGAGAAGGAAGCCTATGCGCGGGCGCTTCAGGTGGTCACGGATGTGAAACTCCCCGATCCAGAGCGCATCCTGAAAGCCTACCCGCACCAACTCTCGGGCGGGCAACAGCAGCGCATCGTGATTGCCATGGCGCTGATGTCCGAACCCTCGCTTCTGATCCTTGATGAGCCGACGACCGCGCTCGACGTGACCGTCGAAGCGGCGGTGGTGGATCTGGTGAAGGACTTGGGCAAGAAATACGGCACTTCGATGCTGTTCATCTCTCACAACCTCGGGCTGGTGCTGGAAACCTGCGACCGTATCTGCGTGATGTATTCCGGCGAGGCGGTGGAGAAAGGCTCCATCCACGATGTCTTCGACGAGATGCAGCACCCCTACACGCAGGCGCTCTTCCGTTCGATCCCGCTGCCCGGCGCTGACAAGAACGCGCGGCCTCTTGTGGCCATTCCCGGCAACTTCCCCCTGCCCCATGAACGCCCGCCCGGCTGCAACTTCGGCCCCCGCTGCGACTATTTCGTGCCCGGCCGCTGCGATGCCGCGCCGATCCCGATGGAAAGCGTCCCCGGCAATGACCGGCACGAAACCCGCTGTATTCGCTTCCAAGAAATCGACTGGCAAGCGCCACTGGAACTGGCCGAGGTCAAGGAAAAGGGCGATGTTGGCGAGGTCGTCCTCAAGATGGACAAGCTCAAGAAATACTATCAAGTCGCGGCCAATGCCATGTTCGGCGGCGGCAATACCAAGGTGGTCAAAGCCAACGAGTCGTTGAGTTTCGAGGCCCATGAAAGCGAAACACTCGCTATCGTCGGGGAATCCGGCTGCGGCAAATCCACCTTCGCCAAGGTGCTCATGGGGTTGGAGACAGCGACCGAGGGGCACATCTACCTTGATGGCAAAGATATCGGCGGGGTGCCCATTGACGACCGCACGACCAAGAACGTCGCCGATGTTCAAATGGTGTTTCAGAACCCCTTCGACACGCTGAACCCGTCGATGACCGTCGGGCGGCAGATCATCCGCGCGTTGGAAATTTTCCGCATCGGCAAGAATGAGAAAGAGCGCAAGCAGCGGATGCTGGAACTGCTCGATCTTGTAAAACTGCCGCGTGAATTTGCCACCCGTATGCCGCGCCAGCTCTCTGGTGGCCAGAAACAACGCGTCGGCATCGCCCGCGCCTTTGCGGGCGACGCGCGGATCGTGGTGGCGGATGAGCCCGTCTCGGCGCTTGATGTCTCGGTGCAGGCGGCGGTTACGGATCTGTTGATGGAAATCCAGCGCGAGCAGAAAACCACGCTCCTGTTCATCAGCCACGACTTGTCGATCGTGCGCTATCTGTCGGACCGGGTCATGGTGATGTATCTGGGCCATGTGGTTGAGCTTGGAACCACCGATCAGGTCTTCTCGCCCCCCTATCACCCCTATACCGAAGCATTGCTGAGCGCGGTGCCGATCGCCGATACCAAGGTAAAGAAAAAGCATATCGTGCTGGAGGGTGACGTGCCTTCGGCGATGAACCCGCCCCCCGGTTGCCCCTTCCAAACGCGCTGCCGCTGGAAATCTCAGGTCCCGGGCGATCTTTGCGAGCGCGAACTGCCACCAATGGTCACTATGACGGACGGGCATCAGGTCAAATGCCACCTCTCCAACCAGCAGTTCGCCGAGATGGAGCCAGTGATCGAAGTGGGCACCGCTGCCGAGTAACTGCACATAAAAATGGCGCGGATCCGGGGAAGATCCGCGCCTTGATCCTCAGGCTGGGGTACAGGGGAACGCCTGAGGAATCCTGTAATAGACCTTATGGGTCGATTGGTTCGCCAGCTGTGTTCACATTGGCCAAACCTTCGGCCACGACATCCGCGAATGTCGACACCATCGCGACGTAGAACTCAGTCTCGGACGGCTGCACGTTGACATAGCCTTCGGGCGCAATTTCGTCTCCAGCATAGGCAGAAATCATAACCGGAAAGCTAAGACCAGCGTTGTCGCCATTAGGGCTGGTGATATCAACAACGCCTTCCAACTGGTTGAATTCTTTGCTGTCTGGCAGCATGGTCGAACCGTTCAGCGCGATCTTTCGGATATCAATCTTGATCTGCGGATCAGCGGCGTCGCTGCTCATCGGCACACGCTCGGCCACTTCGGCACGCAGGTCTTCTTCCAGATCAGGATAGAAATCCATCGCGTTGGCCTCGGTCGAAGCCGACACAGACGATTTTACGTCAATTGCGGATACCATGATCTTTTCATCAGCAAAGGCGGAACTGCTAAGAGCAATGGCACTAACACCGGCAGCGAGGGCGGTATTTTTCATATTCGTGAACATGTTGTTCTCCTACGATCTTTTCTTCTCTGCGGCGGGCCAATCCCGCTGCAAGAGGTTCTGATCAGAGAACACCACGAACGCCTCGGTGGTTCCCACGCACGCCGACAATGATTGAGGGGCATAGGAAGAACCCCGCCCAAATCGGGCAGAGATATCAGCCATTCGCAATAAATTTCAGCAGCTTAACTACCAGAGATCACTTTGACGTAATTGCGTGTTTCTTTATAGGGCGGCACGCCGCCGTATTTCTTCACCGCGCCCGGACCAGCGTTATAGGCGGCCAAAGCAAGCTCCCACGTGCCAAACGCACGGTACTGCATCTTGAGGTAGCGCGCCCCACCTTCAAGGTTTTGCGCGGGATCGGTCGGATCCACCCGCAAGGCCTGCGCCGTTTGGGGCATCAGTTGCGCCAACCCCATCGCGCCCTTGTGAGACAGCGCCTTGGGGTTCCAACCACTTTCTTGCTGAACAAGACGCAGAAACAGATCAACCGGAATGCCATGCCGGGTCGCGGCATCGCGCGCAGTGCTCAGGTAAACACCTTTGTAAGAGCCATTATATTTCGGGACATCCCATTTGGTGGGGGTGACAACCGTGGGCGGTTGCAGCCTGACAGACGCGGAATATTGCTTGGACGCACGGTTATCGAGAATGCTTTTTTGCGATGAAAACAATCCCGCACGGTTTTTGGTCGCGAACACATCAGCAGCCGCCGAAGCTGCTCCGATTGCGATCAACCCTGCCGCAGTGACCCCTACTGCAGCCAGACTGGCCACAAATCCCGTCTTTTGCATCAACCTGCCCCCTGTCGTTGCATCGCGCGCAGTATACCCAAAACCTCGCCGCGTGCCAGCCCCGGTTCCACCCCCGCGCGGATGGTTGCGCGGGGCGGAAAGCCGGTGTCATCCGGCGAACAACCACGGTATAAACGGCCGAATTGGGCGCGGTCGGATTCGCGCCCTGAGCAATGACACAGCAATGACAAACGAGGGGGCAAGATGGCCGGCTCAGTGAACAAAGTGATCCTTATCGGCAACCTCGGGCGCGACCCCGAGGTGCGGTCGTTCCAGAACGGCGGCAAAGTGTGCAACCTGCGCATCGCCACCTCGGAGACATGGAAAGACCGCAACACCGGTGAGCGCCGCGAGAAGACCGAATGGCATTCGGTGGCGATCTTTCAAGAAGGGCTCGTCCGCGTGGCCGAGCAATACCTCAAGAAGGGCTCCAAAGTGTATATCGAGGGCCAATTGCAGACCCGCAAATGGCAAGACCAATCCGGCGCAGACCGCTATAGCACCGAAGTCGTGCTGCAAGGCTTCGCCGGCACGTTGACCATGCTCGACGGTCCCGGCGGCGGCTCCGGCGGCGGCGGTGGTGGCGGCGGCTACGGTGGTGGCGGCAATGACTACGGCAGTGGCGGCGGTGGCAATGACTACGGTGGCGGCTATGACAGCGGCCCGTCCTCCTCGGGCGGTGGAGCCGGCGGCGGCGGCGGAAGCCGTGACCTTGACGACGAAATCCCGTTCTAAGCCAAGCGCGATTTTCGGCGGGGCGCTGTTGCGCCCTGCCCACCCCCTGCGGCCGCTGACGTGACGCGCGCTTAACCTTGCCGCAATAGAACCCTCCCCATCGCGATACCCGCCGGGCAGGTGAATTGTTCGGCAACAGGATCAGAGGCTCCAGCTCGGGGCCATGTCGAGACGTTCAGACATGCAGGGTGACGCCTGTCTCAGACATCCGATTTGGCGGCGCCGCCCTTTTTAAACGGCCCCGAAACTGCACAGATCAGAGGATATGAACCGCCGGGCCCTGCCCGTTGCGGATCACTGTCGCGCGCTTAACGCATCGCGCAGTAAGGTCAGCACGTCGGCATTGTCGACTTCGGCCCCGGCAAAGGCCTGCCCGATGCCCCGCGCCAGAACAAAGCGCAAGCGCCCGTCGACGACCTTCTTGTCCTGCCCCATGAGGCGCAGCAACTCATCGGCGTCCGGCAAAACACCGGGAATATCGCGCAGGTCGGTCTTCATCCCCATCTGCACCAGATGCGCCCGCAACCGGCTAGGGTCTTCTTGCGGGCACAGCCCCAGACGGGCCGAGAGTTCAAAGGCCAGC
Source organism: Sulfitobacter dubius (assembly GCF_900113435.1). Classification (GTDB taxonomy): domain Bacteria; phylum Pseudomonadota; class Alphaproteobacteria; order Rhodobacterales; family Rhodobacteraceae; genus Sulfitobacter; species Sulfitobacter dubius. Next base: position 867,165 of record NZ_FOPG01000001.1, read on the forward strand.
GCACAGCCGATCGCCACGCCCTCACCGTGCAGCAACCGGTCGGAATAGCCCGTCGCGGCCTCAAGCGCATGGCCAAAGGTATGGCCAAGGTTCAACAGCGCACGGTCGCCCTGCTCTGTCTCGTCGCGCTGCACGATATCGGCTTTCATCTGAACCGAGCGACGCACCGCTTCGACCCGCCCGGCCATATCGCCTGCAGCCAATCTCGGGCCTCGCACCTCTAGCCAGTCAAAGAAACCTGCGTCACCCAGCAGCCCGTATTTGACCACTTCGCCATAGCCCGCCAGAAAATCGCGCTCAGGCATGGTGCCCAACACATCTGTATCGGCCAGCACGAGGCATGGCTGATGAAACGCACCGATCAAGTTCTTGCCTTGGCTTGCATTGATCCCGGTCTTACCGCCCACCGAACTGTCGACCTGCGCCAGAAGCGACGTCGGGATCTGCACAAACCGTACCCCGCGCCGCAAGACGGCAGCAGCAAAGCCCACCAGATCGCCGATCACCCCGCCGCCAAAGGCCACGACGATATCGCCCCGCTCGACCTGTTCATCCAGCAGCCAGTCAACGCAGCGCTGAAGATTGGTCCAGTCTTTAGTGCCTTCGCCCGGCGCGAGTTCCAGCGCCGACATCGTGATGCCTTCGGCGGCCAGCCCCTCGCGCAGGGTCTGCAAATGCAGCGCGGCGACACGGCTTTCAGTGATGACGGCCACGCGCTTGCGACGCAACAACGGAGAAATCAGCGCACCCGCCTCGGCCAGCAACCCCGGCCCGATGACCACATCATATTCGCGCCCCGGCAGGGCCACGGAAACCGTCTCACGCATCCAATTTCTCCAAAACATCGGGCCGGGTCAGCAGCTTTTCGATGACCCGGTTGGCCATTGCGTCAATCGACAGGCGCGGGTCGCAATACACCGACAGGTCCGCCAGCCGGTACAGCGGCACCCGGTCGCGATAGAGCGCCCCCAGCGTCGCCTTGGGATCGGCCGTGCGCAACAGCGGGCGGCTGTCTTTATAACGCACTCGGTTCCACAACAGATCCAGATCCGCATCCAGCCAAAGCGCCACACCATAAGCCGCGATATTGTCGCGATTCACCTCAGCCAGAAACGCGCCGCCGCCTGTGGAGAGGATGCACCGTTCTTCTGCCAACAGCCGGGCGATCACCTCGGTCTCGCGCTTGCGAAAGAACGGCTCCCCGTCGCGGGTAAAGATCTCCGGCACGCTGAGATTGGCCGCAGCTTCAATCTCGGCATCGCTGTCCAGAAAGGGCGCACCAAGTTTGGCCGAGACCGCACGCCCCACCGCCGTCTTGCCCGCTCCCATCATGCCAACCAGCGCCACCGTCTTGTTCAGACGGTAACGGGGCGGCGTTTCTTCGCCATCGGTCATGCTGTGCTTAATTCCGCTCATTTTTCTCTGAATGACGTGATCTTGCCGAAAAGGCCATATATAGTTTGGCAAAATAGCAGAATTTCGGGCAGGCATGGTTCATGGGTAAAATTTTTAAGCTTTTGATATTTCTATTGATTGTCGGCTTTATCGGATTGGTGGGCTATGCCTATGTCGGTCCTTTCTTCGGCGTGGATTTTTCACCCGAACAAATCGAGACTCGCCAGCCCGTCACGCTGACAGCGGATTGAACAGGGTGGCAACCGCCATGTCAAATCGCGGCTGGGCCGTCTGTGCTGCTTTGATTTGCTCGGTCAGCGCCAGCGCATTGCTTGCCGAATCTGCCGAGGACCGCAATTTGGGCCGCACCCCTCGCCAAGCGTCAGAGGCAGAGCAGTCGCCCCCCGCCCCGGGCGGCCAACCGCTGTCGGTGATCGACTGGCTCGGCGCGCAGTCTCCGCCCCAGAACCTCCCCAAACGCCCGCCCAATCCCGGCCGGGCAGACGAGCCTCCGGTCGCCGATAACGCCTTGGCCCCTGAGGTGCAGGTCACCCCGTTGGGCGATGGCGCACCGCGCCGTATTGGGCTGGTGCCCAGCAGCGTCACTGGGCTGCGCGGCGATATTTGGATGGGCAGCGACACCGACGCCCTGATTGACCGCATCCGCGACCTGCCTGATCTTCATCTGCCCGCCGCCCAAGCGCTGCTTTACACTGTGCTTCTGGCCGAGGCGCAAGCCCCGCAAGGCGAAGCGCGCAATGGTGATCTCTTGGCACTGGCGCGGGGCGAAAAATTGATGGAGCTGGGCGCGCTCGACCCGGCGCTTTCGTTGATTGAACAGGCCGGGGTGACCACCTCGACCGCGCATTTCGACCTGTGGATGCAGCTTTCCCTGCTGACCGGGACCGAACACCGCGTCTGCGAACGCCTCATGAAAGCACCGCATCTGACCCGTGATTATGGCACGCGTATCTTTTGCAACGCCCGCGCGGGAAATTGGGAAAACGCGGCGCTGACCTTTGGCTCGGCACAGGCGCTTGGCCTGTTGCCGGAAGAGCAACTTGAACTCTTTGATCGGTTCCTCAACCCCGATTTCTACGAAGGGGCCGAGCCGCTGCGCGTGCCGCGTCAGATGGATCCGATGACCTTCCGTCTGTTTGAAACGATTGGCGAGCCGCTGCCCTCGCGCATTCTGCCCCGCGCCTATGCGGTGGCCGATCTGCGGGACATCGCCGGCTGGAAATCCCAGCTAGAGGCCGCCGAGCGCCTGACCCGCGCAGGTGCCCTGCCCGACAACCTGCTGCTGGGCCTTTATACCGACAGGCAGCCTGCCGCATCGGGCGGCGTCTGGGACCGTGTCGCGGCGCTGCAACGTTTCGAGACGGCCCTGCGCACCAGCAGCCCCGAAGCGGTGGCCAAAACCTTGCCCCCCGCTTGGGAAGCGATGCGCGAGGCCTCCCTCGAAGTGGCCTTTGCCACGCTCTTTGCCGAACCCTTGTCGACCATTCCGCTGGCGGGCCATGCGGCCATTTTGGCGCGGGATGTGGCGCTGCTCTCTCCGGCTTATGAAGCCGCCGCTGCGCGGGTCATTGGCAGATCGCCCGAAGACGAATTGCTGCGCGCCGTGGCCCGCGGCAATACCCCCACAGGCCCCGCCCCCGATGCGCCTTTGGCCGCCGCGGTGCATGATGCATTTACCAATTCTGCCCCGCGTGCCGATCTGATGGCACTGGCGCGGGACAAAGAACTAGGGATGGCGGTTTTGCGCCTGCTCTCGCTCTTGCATGATGGCGCCAGTGGTGACACATCGGCGCTCCGCGACGCCCTAGCCACCCTGCGCGCCCTCGGGCTGGAAGACACTGCCCGCCGCGCCGCCTTGCAGATTGTATTGCTTCAGCAATGATGATGTCCCAGACCCCGACCTTCCACTGGATCTCTAGCTTTCTAGAGGCCGCTGCCGCCGAACAGGGCGCTGCCACGAACACGCAGCTTGCCTATGGCCGCGACCTCAAGGATTTTGACGCCTTTTTGGCGCGGCAGAACCATGACTTCCTTACCGCGAGCCGGGGCGAGGTTGAGGATTACCTTGTCTATTGCGATGCCCAAGGCCTTGCCAAATCGACCCGCGCACGGCGTCTGTCGGCGATCAAGCAGCTTTACCGTTTCGCTTTCGAGGAAGGGCTGCGCGAAGACAATCCCGCAGTGCAGATCGCCGGACCGGGCCAAGACAAACGCCTGCCCAAGATCCTCTCCGAGGAAGAGGTCGACCGCCTTCTGGATGCCGCGCGCAACTCTGGCCGCGCATTGGCCGATCAACTGCGCAACACTTGCCTGATGGAGCTGCTTTACGCCACTGGCATGAGGGTCAGCGAATTGGTCAGCCTGCCGGTCAGCGCCGCGCGGGGCGATCCGCGCCTGCTGCTGATTTCGGGCAAAGGCGGGCGCGAGCGGTTGGTTCCCCTGTCGGAACCCGCACGTGATGCACTGGCCGCATGGCTGGTGGTGCGCGACAAGGCGGATGATGCAGCCCAAGCCAAGGGCAAACCGCCCGCGCGGCACCTCTTCCCCTCGCGCGGGGCGACGGGCCATCTGACGCGGCATCGGTTTTATCTGCTGATCAAGGAATTCGCCGTGACTGGCGGTGTCCCCCCTGTAAAGGTCACGCCGCACACGCTGCGCCATGCCTTTGCAACACATCTTCTGGCCAATGGTGCAGACCTGCGCGCGATCCAGACCATGCTGGGCCACGCCGATGTCGCCACGACCGAGATCTACACCCATGTCTTGGAAGAGCGTCTGTCCGACCTTGTGCTAGAGCGTCACCCTCTGGCCAAAGACGGTACCCGCAAACCGGGTGGCAGCACGTCCTCCGAAGGCCAGTAACCGCTTTGCAGCGCGTCCGCATAGGCGCGCGGCAGACCGGCCTTGGCCATATCTGCCACGGCACCTGCGACGTCATAGCTTAACCGATGAAACGTCACCTCGCCCCCATCCAGCACAGCCACCCGCGTCTGCTGGGCACCGTCGTGGGGCGGCATGCCGATGACGCCCGCATTGATCCAGCGCCCGCGCGGTGTCTCGTGGATAAACGGAAGGCCGGAATGCCCGGCGATGATGTGATCCACCGGGCCAACGACCTCCTCCAGCGCCTGCCACTCCTCCTCAAACACCGCCTCGGCACTCTCAGACCAGATGAACCGCGCCACGTCGCGCACCCCGCCGTGGATCACGCCATAGCGCTGCCCGTGATGCTGAAACACCGCCACATCCGGCAGTGACCCCATCCACGTCTTCGCCTCTGCGGCCAACGCCTGCGCGGCATGGGCATACCACGCGCCCGACAGCATGTCGCAACTGCTGCCCGGCGCGAAACCACAGCCGCAATCCTCGGCCCCGCTGGCCAGTTGCAACTCACAATTGCCCGCCACCACGGCAGAGCCAAGCGCCCGGATCGCCGCCACGCTTCCGCTTGGTGCCCCGCAGTAGGCGACCATATCCCCGGTGCAGATCATCTGATCTCCGCCGATGCCGCGCGCGGCGGCAAAATCCGCCAGCGCCTCTACCGCCTGAAGGTTTGAATAGGGCCCGCCGAACAACAGCAGCGGTCCGTCCAGAACCTGAAGGTCTGCCCAGTTGATTTTCGCCTGCATCGCACCACCCTGCACTGTCGCAACCCTTGAATGACGCAGCCCCTGAGCCCATAACAATCACACACATAATGGATGGATTTAGACCTCATGGAAACGGGCCCCGCCCTTTTTGACACCGCTTTCTGGATCAGTACCGGAATTATCCTTTTTCTCCTTGTCCTGTCGGGCTTCTTTTCGGGGTCCGAAACGGCGCTGACCGCCGCCTCGCGCGGCAAACTGCGTGCGCAGGCCGACAAAGGGTCAAGCGGGGCGATACGGGCGCTCAAGATCACCGAGGATAATGAGCGGCTGATCGGTTCGGTCCTTCTGGGCAACAACTTGGTCAACATCCTTGCAGCCTCCATGGCGACGGCGCTGTTTACGCGGCTTTTTGGTGAGAGCGGTGTGGCGCTGGCAACATTGGTGATGACGCTTCTGGTGCTCGTCTTCTCCGAGGTTCTGCCCAAGACCTATGCCATCACCAATGCCGAGACTGCCGCCGCGCTGGTTTCGCGGCCCATTAGCCTTGTGGTGTTTATGTTCTCTCCGGTCGTGACGGCAGTGCGGTTTTTCGTACGCGGTGTGCTGCGGCTGTTTGGGGTGCAGATTGACCCCGACAGCAACATCCTCGCCGTGCGCGAAGAGATCGCCGGGGCGTTGCAACTGGGCCATTCCGAGGGTGTCGTCGAAAAAGAGGACCGCGACCGCATCTTGGGCGCGCTCGACCTGCGCGAACGCGCGGTCGAAGAGGTCATGCTGCACCGTTCGGGGATTGAGATGATCGACGCGGCGTCTGACCCGACCGACATCATGGAAAAATGCCTGCAATCGAACCACACACGCCTGCCCGTTTTCCGCGATGACCCTGAAAACATCATCGGCGTGATCCACGCCAAAGACCTGTTGCGCGCCATGTACAAGCTGATCGGCGGTCCCAATGGCGACGCAGCGGCGCTCAACGGGTTCAACGTAGCCGATGTGGTGATGAAGCCCTATTTTGTGCCCGAAACATCCACCCTTGATGAGCAGATGCGCCAATTCCTGCGGCGCCGCACGCATTTTGCGCTGGTGGTGGATGAATATGGCTCGCTTCAAGGTCTGATCACGCTTGAGGATATTCTGGAAGAAATCGTGGGCGAGATCACCGATGAATTCGACCCCGATGCGGATCACCCGTTAAAGCAATCCGAAGACGGGCATTTGATGGTCGAAGGTGCGATGACGATCCGCGACCTCAACCGCGCAACGGATTGGTCGCTGCCCGATGATGAGGCCAATACCATCGCTGGTCTGGTGATCCATGAGGCGCAGATGATCCCCACCGTGGGGCAGGTTTTCTCGTTCCACGGTTTCCGGTTCGAGGTGATTGAGCGGGACGGCAACCGCATTACCCAGCTGAAGATCCGCCCGCTCTAAGCGCGGGTTATTCCGGCGACTGCACCGCCGCGCGCACATCTTCCTGCGCGGCGGACCAAATGCGCGCCCGGTCTGGGCCAAAGGGCACTTCCTCAAAGGCGCGGCGCAGATGGTTCTCTGCCGCTTCTCGGGCTGCGGCAGCAAGGCCCGCATCAGGATGATGCATCAATCCGGCAAGCACCTGTTGCAAAGCCATCTGCACCTCAACCACAGACGCACCGTCGCGGGCCAATGCGCCGAAACCATCCTCGATCAGCGCCTCTGCCGCAATGGGCGCGATATGCAGGTTGGGCAGTTCCACTTCCTCTGTGGGTTCCGCTTCGTCCGAGTAATAGGACAGAATGCGCCCGATACGGGTGATCACATCAATCGCCGTGCCGCCATCGTTGATCCCCGGCGACAACGCTTTTGAGGCGACCTCTCCCAGCACACGCAACCCAAAACGCGGGTCTTGGTCAAAGGTGCGCAGATCGCCCAGCCGAACGGTGCTGATCACTTTCTTCTCAAGGCTTTCCCAATCATGTTCGGCATCCTGCGGGCAACCACGCCGGGCGGCCCTCACCAGCGGCTCTCCGACAAAGACAAAATCCCCAATCCGCCGGGTAAGATAGACCTCAACCCCATGATCGCGGGCCTGCTGATCGAGGGCTTCGGGATAGATATGTTTCAGATAACCGCTTTCGCGGGCAAGGATTGGACGGGCATCTTCGGGGACCGGACCCGTCAAAGGGTGGCCGCCCATACAAGGGGTTTTCAGCCGTTCCTTAAACAGCGACGTGGTCACGCTTTCGATCTGGCGCGTGGTGTCGATCAGACTGCCAAAGCTTTGCAGATGCAGCACCCAGCGGATCAGGAAGACCACGATAATCGCCAGCACCATGACCGTTGTCAGAAACAGCACGAAGGAGCGTTCGTCGACATAGATACCCAGTTCGCGCATGATGATTGCCACCAGCGCATAGACATAGGCACCGATGAACACTGCAAGCGTGTTCTGGGTGGTCCGATCTTGGATAATCAACCGATGCGCACGCGGCGTAAACTGCGCCGAGGTAGAGCGGTAGACCGTGACCATAATCGTGATCGAAAAGATCGTTACAGCCAACATCGCATCCGCAATGATCTGCAACAGCCGATCCGCGGCGTCGCCTGTTAAGCGCGTTGCGACTTCCTTGGGCACCAAGGGTTCAAACAGTTGCGTCATCCCAAGGGCGACAAAGGCCAACAGCCCCATGAAAACCACCCGCACCCAAAGCTTGCGGGAATATTCGCGGGCCTTGCGAAACAGGGTATGCGGGATCAGATCTTTAATGTTCATGGGGCAAGGGTAGCACGAAAAAGCGCCCTGCCAACGGTGCCTTAGCGGGATTCTTCGGCCTGAAGGGACTGTTGGGATATCGCCAACGCGGCCCTAGCCCCGAAGGGTCTTATCCCCGCGCCATTCCCCCGCTACTCTGGCGGCATGACACATACCCCTCTCCCCGTGATCCTCCTTGCCGCTGGTGCCTCGACCCGGATGCGCGGGCGTGACAAATTGATGGAAGACATCGGCGGCCAGCCCTTGTTGCGTCGTCAGGCCCAACTCGCGCTATGCCTTGGCCCCGTCACAGTTGCCCTGCCGCCAGCGCCGCACCCGCGCTATACCGCGCTCAGCGGGCTTGAGGTCACCGCCCTGCCCATCTCTGATGCGGCCGAGGGCATGGGGGCGAGCCTTCGGGGTGCCTTTGCCGTCCTCCCGCCCAAGACCCCAGCGGCGATGGTGATGCTGGCCGATATGCCAAAGGTACAGGCGGCAGACCTTACCCGCCTCGCGGCGGCGGTTGATCTGAACAGCGAGACATTGATCTGGCGCGCGGCGACTGAAGACGGCACGCCCGGACATCCGATCATCTTTGCAGCCGCGCTGTTCGATCAGCTTAGGCAGCTTAGCGGCGATGATGGCGGGCGCGCGGTGGTTCGCGGTGCCGCAGGCCGTGTGCAACTGGTCCCCCTGCCCGGTCAGCGCGCAAGGCTAGATCTCGACACCCCTGAAGACTGGGCCGCATGGCGGACCCAGCAGCGGGAGAAATAGCCCCCGCACAAAAGAAAACGGGGCGGTCACCCGCCCCGTTTCTAAGCTGCATCGCTTCCCGCCCCCGCGGGTTTATTTTACCAGCAAGCTGGCTTCGTGCTTTTTCAGCGAACGCCGCGCGGCGGTATATCCTTCGATCCCCTCTTGCGTCGCAAGCTCTGGGAAGAGCTCAAGGATCTCGTTGCGTTGCTCTTCGCCGATACCGGCCAGCGACATATCACCAGGCTGGAAGCTTTCGGTCCATGTGCCGTCCGACAGGATCACCTCATGACGGTCGAACATCACGTGGATGTAAGTGGTGCCAGAGACTTCGACCACGTCGATGCCGTCCATGCCGGTCAGATGTTTCGCCGCGACCAAGACTTCACGCTCTTCAAAATACAGCGCTGTCTTCTCGTTGGCGACCAGCACGCGGTGGTTGGGGCTGACCATCATGTCACGCTCTGGCAGTGCATTGCCAAGCGCGCCTTTGCGGATCAGCACCGGCTTGAGATGTGCGGCCATTTCGAACTCGGCCCCTGTCATCTCACGGGCACCGGCCCAGCGGATCGTCTGAATGCCGTTGTCGCGGGTGATGACCCGGTCACCGACCTGAAGCTCCTCGACACGGACCTCGCCTTTTGGCGTGGCGATCTTGGTGCCAGGTGTGAAACAGGGGATCACATTCTCGATCTCGACAAAGTTCAGACGCCCGGCCTCGCTGCCGTCTTCGTTGAAGTAGTCAACAAAACCGTCTTCGCGGTCGTCCGACGTATAGGTGACCTCCAAACGGCCCCCCTCGGGCGCCGAGCCACGCAGGTCGAGCGTGTCATAGTCCACGCCTGCGCTGCCCCCGTCGACATCATCGCCCGCGTTGACGTTGACGAAGGTATCCTGATCGGCCCCGCCGGTCATCACGTCAACACCCGCACCACCGTCGAGCAGATCATCGCCCTGACCGCCCATCAGCGTGTCATCGCCCTCGCCGCCCATCAGCGTGTCATTCTCGCCGCCACCGTCGAGCAGATCGTTGCCCTCGCCGCCTTCGAGATAGTCGTCGTCACGGTTGCCGCGCAGCGTGTCATCGCCAGTACCGCCATAGAGCATGTCATTACCCTGACCGCCGGAGATGCTGTCGTCGCCCTGACCACCAAGCAGCGTGTCGTTGCCGGTGTTGCCTTCGATGATGTCATCGTCGATCTGGCCGTCGATATAGTCGTCACCCGAGCCGCCGCGCAGCAGGTCTGCGTCATCGGCGCCATAGATCACGTCATCGCCTGCCCCACCGTCGACCGTATCCATCCCGTTGGTCGGGTTGCGGTCTGGGGTGAAGGGGTTGGACGCGTCTTCTTCGTCGGGGATGTCGAGCACGTCGAGACCCAGATCGGGGTCGTTGCCAGCATAGATCGTGTCATTGCCAGCACCGCCGAGCAGACTGTCGTTGCCTTCGCCGCCAACGATACGGTCATCGCCGTCGCCGCCGTCGACAAAGTCATCGTCGATGCCTGCGTTGATGACATCATCGCCGGTGCCGCCATAGATGGTGTCACGGTCGTCGCCGGTGCTGATCGTGTCATTGCCCGCACCGCCGTCGACATAGTCGCGGTCGTTCTCGGGATCGGTGTCGGGGTCAAAGCTCAGGCTGTCGCTGTCGCTTTCTGGATAGCCCAGATCAGGTGCGATATCGCCGTTGCCGGTGGTGATCATATCGTCACCGTCGCCACCATAGACTTCGTCAGAACCTGCGCCGCCTTCGACGTTGTCATCGCCGTCGCCCGCAAAAATGGTGTCGTCGCCGTCGCCTGCGCGGACGTAGTCGTCATCGCCTTCGGCACCGGGCAGCAGCGCGTCGTCGTTGTCGATCATGTCGCCATCGGGATCGCCGGTATAGGCGGTGTCGATCAGGTCTGCGCCCGCCGTGCCGTCAACATAGCCGTCGCGGGTCGCGCCGCCGTCACCCACGGTGACCGTCACGGTGCCCTCATCGGTCAGACCGTCGGGATCGGACACGGTGTAGGTGATTGTCGCGTCGCCGGTGAAACCGTCGTCGGCTTCAAAGGTGATGGTGCCATCGTCGTTGATGGTCACGGTGCCATCGTCGCTGGAGGCATCCGCCACGCTCAGCACGTCGCCGTCAACGTCGGTGTCGTTTTCCAGAACCGGGATCACAACCGCATCGGTGCCGGTGGTGCTGGCCGTGTCGTCGTTTGCGACGGGCGCGTCGTTCACCGGGTTTACGGTGACATTAACAGTGCCGGTATCGGTGCCGCCGTTGCCGTCATCCACGGTGTAGGTAATTGTGGTGTCACCGTTGAAATCTGCGTTCGGCGTGAAAGTCAGCGTGCCATCATCGTTGATGACAACATCACCGACGGGGCAGCTTGCCATGGTGATGGTCAGCGTGTCGCCATTGGCGTCTGTGTCATTACCCAACACGTCAACGGTGCCAGAGGTGTCTTCGTCGATCTCCAGCATGTCGTCTTCGGCCACCGGGGCATCGTTGCCGCCACCTTGGGGCTGGCCATCATCAAAGGTCACGTTATCAATCGCACCGGAGCCTTCAAAACGGACCTCCATACGGGACACGTCCTGCACGTTAAGCAGCACAGTGCGCTCTCCCCCGTCCCCTGTTGGGTCAACGAATTGGTTGTCGATGACATTGCCATTCGCATCGTAGAAAATCATCCGCGTGCCTTCGCCGCCGGTTTCTTCGATGTCTTTGAAAGTCAGGCTCTTCATCTGGACGCCATCTTCGAAGTCGAAGAACAGGCTGCCGCCGCCAGCGTTGTCGTCAGGGTCGCTCTGGTCGCCGTCTTCCGAGACGATCAACAGACCTTCAAGCGTGTCGGATCCCAGGTCGCTATCACCGCCTGTTGGATTGCTGCTGTCAAAGATCATCGCCTGACCGGAGCCGCCGCTGGCCGAAACCGTGACGCCCAGATCTGCGTATTCATCATCGACGACGGTGCCTGCGCTGAACGCGTTGAAATCAAGTGTTCTAATCATTGTGAATTCTCCTGAGCGGTGTTGCACGCGGCGCGCAACGCGGCCGTCTTGGAAGTGAATGCAGTTTCAATCTGACGAATAGGGCGCCGAACGGAAGAGCGGCTGAATTGGGCATTTCTTGCCCCGCAGAAGGCCGATGGACTGGCCAGTCGCTTTTGTATCATCTTGTCTCTCCCTCCGTTCATACGCGCCCCGCTGGCTAAAGCTCCAGGTCTGACGGCACGCACCTTTTGCAACAACGTGGGGAACAAGCCGGCATAGGGCCTTAACCGAGATGAATTTCCCGGTGGCTTTGTGAATACGGTCGCAAACTATACGGCGTACCCACATTTCCCGCATACTCGATGCGCTCAATGCGGCCGCCCCCGTGACCTACAGACTTCTTATGCCCCCCAGTTGGGCACCTATATGAATAGACAACCTATTCTCATGGACAAAGCGAAAAATGTTTGAAAATTGCCGGAACCAAGTGAAGTTTTGCCACAATTCAGGTGGTTTAGCAGGTCAGATTGTGGCGATTGTTTCCTAAGCTCAGGGTGCCAAATTAGCAGATCGTCATAAAATTAAGGAAAAAGAACGAAACGCGACCGCCGGATACGCGCGACCGCTGAGGATACTGTTTCATATTCCGCTACAATTTGGCCACAAAATGACCTTAAGCGCTACGCCATGTTCTTGTCATATTTCCTGAATGCTTGTTCACGGCATGGAACCAATGCGGCCAAAACCTGTGAAACTGGTGACGCGACGCCCCTGCGCTCGCCTTATTTACGTCGAATCACCTTGACCGGAGAAACGAGGCTGAAACCGCAACCCCAGCCCTGAAAGAACGCCAGCTGAGCGCGATAAAGCTGATATGGCGACTAAACCACCGCCAGCACGAACAAGCAGCGGCGCGGACAAAACCGCTAAATCAGATGACGGCTACCAAGCACAGTATTGCCCTCTATCCCCCCTGCCCAAAACCGCCTCGAACCGGCACTCAAAACGACCTTTCATGCGCCCCAAACGACACGGTGCAGACACGGCGGCGACACAGGCGATAATCCAACCATACTGTGCGATGCGGCCTCTGCATGTGGCAGGTTGTCACACCCCCATTCCGCCCTATTGCAAAGGCCGCTCGGGTGAACCAAATGCGCCCTATGTTGATGTATGCAGTTCATATGAGGCGCCCGCGCAGACCGGGCACATTGCTGAACCGCCGGTAGCCCCGGTCGGACAGGCCGATCCGCCTGTTCGTGCCATGGGGGTTCCAACTGACTTTCCGGATCACACTCGGGATGAGACCCACACGACCGACCCGGCCCGGCCTTTTGGCACAGACCGTCATCTTTCGCGGATCCATCCACCTCTGACACTAAATAGATATGGAGCATGCTATGCATTTCCGCCTGCTGAAAAACACCAACCAAATCGCCGGAATGCCCGGAAACGCCTTTGCCGGAAGCGCAATGCCCCATGCCGGTGCGCCAGACGGCCTGGCACTTGTCGCCATGCTGCGCCGTGTGCTGCGCGACATGGCCCGCCGTTGGGAACGTAACCGCACCCTGTCGACCCTGAACGCCATGGACGACCGTCTGCTGCAAGATATCGGCATCAACCGCAAAGACATTCCGCAGCATATTCGCGACATGGAAAGTTTTTCCCGCCGCTAATGGCTTGGGCACGCGCGTCTGCCGAATGACGCGCGAACGGCCTTATCTATATGGCGCCTCGCATCGGGCTGCCACCTTCCAATCCTCCGCGCCGACACCGGCGCGGGGCCTGATCTTGCGTGTATCGTCACGCAATCGTGTTGCACTTAGCCGACCGATCTGTTTTCTTATCTCCAGCAAACCCGGCCATCCAAAGCTGCCGCGCCAATCCGCGCGACTGGCTTTTTTACTCATGCAACGGGTCAACAAATCAGCGGACCGCGCCTGCGCGGAACTGCGGATACAATAGAGGAGATATCACTATGAAACGCTATTTACTTGGCACGGTTTTCGCCGTCGCAACCCCCATGGCTGCTGCCGCTCAGGACTGCGGCGAAGTCTCGATCGCGGAAATGAACTGGGCTTCGGCGCAGATCGTCACCGCCGTGACCGAATTCCTGCTGGTCCAAGGCTATTCCTGCGACGTGACCGTTGTCCCGTCCGACACCACGCCTGCCGTGACATCGCTGTCGGAAAACAACGAGCCGGACATCGTGCCCGAACTGTGGCCGAACTCCGCCGGTGACGCCTACAAAAAGCTGAAAGCAGACGGCAAGATCGTCGAGCTGACCTCCGTCCTCGATCCCGGCGGCGTCGAAGGCTGGTGGATCCCCACCTATCTGGCCGAAGAACACCCCGAGCTTAAGACCATCGAAGGCATTCTGGAAAATCCCGAACTGGTCGGCGGCATGTTCAACAACTGCCCCGATGGCTGGGGCTGCCGCGTGGTGAGCGACAACCTCGCACGCGCCTATGACCTCGAAGGTAACGGCATCGAAGTCTTCAACCACGGCTCGGGTGAGACGATGGTGACCTCGATGGCGTCGGCCTACGAGAGCCAAGAGCCTTGGTTCGGCTACTACTGGGCGCCGACCACCCCGCTTGGCAAATACGACATGACCAGCGTCGATCTGGGCGAATATGACGAAGCTGCGCATAGCGCCAACCAAAACGCCGACACGCCGGAGCCCAAGGCATCGGCATTCCCAACGGCGCCGGTGCTGACTGTCATGACCAAAGATTTCCATGACGCGAACCCCGAAATCGCGGAATTCATCGGCAATGTGACCTTCAAAACAGACTCGATGAGCCAACTGCTGGCTTGGCAGGGTGAGAACAACGCCTCCAACGAGGAAGCGGCTGTGTACTTCTTGCAGAACAACAAGGACGTCTGGGCCGATTGGCTGAGCGAAGACGCCCGTGGCAACCTGTCCAAGCTACTTGAGCAGTAAGACAGTATGACAGATTATCGGGCGGGGACCTTTTCAGGTTCCCGCCCGATTGTTTCAGAACTGGTGGCAAAACTTACGTCTTTTCACACCCACTGCGCGCGGGATTTGGCCGCGCTGCGCAGTTTCTTTGCAAGGACATAGGTGTAGATTTGCCGCCCCTCTTTGGGGCAAATTGTTCCGTGCGACGCGCATGTTGAACCGCCTCTCGAAAAGCAAACGGTCTGTTCCGGACCGGGAAAGCGACAGATGGCAACTTACGACAATTTCTTTGACACGCTCGGCCTGCGCGGCTGGTGTGGCGACGACCAAGGCGGTGGGCTTAGCTCCATGGCCGACCTCATGGGCCAAGCGGGCGGTGATACCGACACGACGCTCTGGGACATGCCCTTCCCCTCGCTCGATGCGCTGCACGATAGCTGCGATGCGATCCCGCAGTCGCGCGACCTGACCCAAGGGCTGGAACAAGGGTTTCTTTCGGTCAAGGACAGCCTGAAGGTGGTCGTTGACCCGCTGACCCAACCGCTGAGCTGGGCATTGGAGAACGCGTTGTGGATCATGCAGGCGGTGCCGTGGTTCATTATGATCCCGCTGTTGATGGTCATCACCTATGCCGTTGGCCGCTCGTTGAAATTGGTCGGTCTGGTCGCGCTGGTCTTTGGCTTTCTCGCCTTCATCGACTTTTACGACCACACCATGCAGACGCTGGCGATCATCTTTGTCTGTGCATTCATATGCGTGCTTTTGGGCGTGCCCATTGGCATCGCCATGTCGCGCAGTGACCGGGTGCAGCGCACGATGATCCCGATCTTGGACATGCTGCAAACCCTGCCGCCCTTTGTCTATCTGATCCCGCTGATCTTCCTGTTCTCGGTGACCGAGCCGAAGCTCTACGGCATCGCCATCATCCTTTACGCCATCGTGCCAGTGGTGCGCCTGACCGACCTTGGCATTCGCCTTGTCGATCAGGACGTGATCGAGGCCGCAGATGCCTTTGGCATGACCAACCGTCAAAAGCTCTACAAGGTGCAGATCCCGCTGGCGCTGCCTAACATCATGGCCGGTGTGAACCAGACCATCATGATGAGCCTTGCCATGGTCGTCATCGCCTCGCTCGTTTCGGCCCCCGGTCTGGGTGTGCTGGTACTGCGCGGCATCCGAAGCCTTGAGTTGGGTGTCGGTCTTCTGTCGGGTCTGGGGATCGTCCTTTTGGCGATCATCCTCGACCGGGTCACCAAAGCCGCGCTTGCGCGGATCAATGCATCGCAGAAGTGAGACCAGCCATGACAGACGATATCAAAATCTGCGTTCGCAACCTGTATAAAATCTTTGGCGATGACCCACAGGGCGCGCTGGAGAAGGTGCGCGGCGGCATGAGCAAGGCCGACCTTCAGGCCGAGACCGGCCATGTGCTGGGCCTCAACAACATCAACGTGGACATGCCTGCGGGCAAGACCACGGTGATTATGGGCCTGTCGGGCTCGGGCAAATCGACCCTGATCCGGCACCTTAACCGGCTCATTGACCCCACCTCGGGCGAGGTGATCATGAACGGCGAGAACATCCTCGACTATAACGAGCGGCGGCTGCGTGAGATGCGCAAGCACGAGATGTCGATGGTGTTTCAGAAGTTCGCGCTGCTGCCGCATCGCACCGTGTTGGAGAACGCCGGGATCTCTTGGGAGATCGAAGGCAAGACCCGCAAGAAATACGCGGCTGAGGCGACGAAATGGCTCGACCGCGTGGGTCTACAGGGTCAGGGCGACCAGTATCCGGCACAGCTTTCGGGCGGGATGCAGCAACGTGTGGGCATCGCGCGGGCGCTGACGTCGAACTCTGACGTGATGCTGATGGATGAGGCGTTTTCGGCCCTCGATCCGCTGATCCGGACCGACATGCAGGATCTGCTGATCGAATTACAGGCCGAGTTGCATAAGACGGTGATCTTCATCACCCACGATCTGGACGAAGCGCTGAAACTGGCGGACCATCTGGTGATCCTCAAAGACGGGTTCATCGTGCAACAAGGCGAGCCGCAGCATATTCTGCTGAACCCCAACGACCCGTATATCGAAGCCTTCGTCAGCGACATTAACCGCGCGCGGGTGCTGCGCGTCCGCTCGGTCATGGAGAAGACTGACGTACCGCCCAGCGACGTGGCGGGCGAGGTTGACCACGACGACACGCTGGAATCGATCATCGCGGTTTCCGGAGGTGACACGACCAACAACTACCGCGTCATGCGCGAAGGCCGTCAGGTCGGCGTGCTGCATATGCGCGATCTGGTACGCGCGCTGGTGCCGCGCCACCCCGGCGAAGCAGCAGAGTAACGCCACGGCAACCTAACCGCGGCAAGACAGGGGCAGCGCCCGGCCAAAGCGTCGGCGCTGCCCTTTCTGCCCGCTCTGCTCCGCTGCCACCGCGTGAGACCGCTTGAAAACAGCAGCTTAAGCCGCCTTTCATTCTGCAGAACGGCGCATTGCCGCCGATCAAAATCTATGCATCCTATTGACACTTTGCCCCACGATTGGCCTATGGGGGATGAAATAAACACTGGGGTTCAAGATGCCGCAATCTGCTACGGCCAATATTCTGACTGTTCTCGACACCGATTTCAAAGGCATCATCGAGGAGTGGCTGGGAACGCAGGTCAAAGAAGGCGTAAAGCGTTCTGACCTGTTCTCTGATGCGGAGAGCCGGAACCAGAACCGCGAATTGCTCAAAGCCTTTTCCAAAGGTGTGCGCGATGGCGTCACGGGCGAAGATTTTGACTTTGACGATAACCAATGGGACGACCTGCGCGCCGTTCTGGCCGATGTGAGCCGCGAGCGGGTCAACCGTGGCGTGACTCCGACCGAAATGGCGACCTTTGTTCTGGCGTTGAAGACCCCGCTGTTTAAGCGGCTCGAAGCGATGCTGGACAGCGACCACGGCGTCTTGATCCGCGACGTGATGCTGGTCACCCGTTTGGTCGACGCCTTTGCCATCTACACCAACGAAATTTTCATTCTTGAGCGCGAGCAGATCATTGATCGGCAACGCCAAGAGATGCTGGAACTGTCGACCCCGGTCGTCGAGCTTTGGGACCGCGTCCTAACGCTGCCACTGATCGGAACGCTGGATTCCGCCCGCGCCCAAGAGGTGATGGAGAACCTGCTTCAGACCATTCTGGAGCGTCAGGCCGAAGTGGTCATCATGGACATCACCGGCGTCGGCACCGTCGACACGCAGGTGGCGCAGCACTTGCTGCGCGCGGCCGCTGCCGTGCGCCTGATGGGGGCCGAGTGCATCATCAGCGGCATCAGCCCGATGATCGCGCAGACAATGGTGCAGCTTGGCATTGATGTCGGCACCGTTTCCACCCGGTCGAGCATCCGCACCGCCCTGTCGGACGCGCTGTTGACCGTCGGCTATGTGATCAAGAAAACCGAGGGCCAATAAGGTGGCCGGTGTCACGTCGATAAATCTGGTCGAACATGCGCTCCTCGTTTCGATACAGGATGACATCACGGACACCGAGATCTTGGAGCTTCAAGACCGGTTGTCGACCAAAATATCCGAGAACCGCGTCGATGGGGTGATCCTTGATATCTCAGCGCTTGAGATCGTGGATACCTTCGTGGGCCGTGTAATCGCCCAGTTGGCGGGGATCTCCCGCCTGCTGGCGGCGGATACCTATGTTGTCGGCATGCGCCCCACGGTGGCGGTCACGCTGGTCGAGCTTGGCATGTACCTGCCAGAAATCCGCACCGCGTTAAGCCTGACACATGCCCTCGCCCAGCTACGCCGCGTTTGACGAAAAGGACCTTGGGGCGCAGGTCCTTCTCTCTCAGTACAAGTTAAGGACCAGCGGCGACGCGGTAACGGTGCGCCAGGCCGTGGCGCGCTATATGAAAGAACACGGCGCCACGGCGCTGAGTGTGACACGCTTTGCCACCGCCGTCAGTGAAATCGCGCGCAATGCGATTGTTCACGCTGGCGGGGGGGAATTTTCCATCTATGTCGATCCAAGGGCCAAGCAGCTAACCGTGGTCTGTTGGGACAAGGGGCCAGGGATTGAAGATGTGGAACTGGCCCTGACCGACGGCTATACTTCAGGCGGCGGGCTTGGCCGGGGCTTGGGAGGCGCGAAACGGCTTGCCAAGATATTTGAAATCCGCACCGCCATTGGCGGGGGCACCAGCGTGTTGATGAGTGTAAACCTATGAAACAATGGGTCGAAGTACAGGACCAAAGCGCCATCGCCGTAGTCCGCCGCGCGGCGCGCAGTCTGGCCACACGGCACGATTGGCCCAAGCTGCGGATTGATGAACTGGCGATCGTCGCCACCGAGGCCACGACCAATATCCTGCGCTATGCAGAACAAGGTCGTGTTTTGATCAACGCCCCTGCCGAGGGCAAGGGCGACGAGATCGTGATGATCTTTACCGACCGTGGTCCCGGCATCAGCGACATGGACCAAATGTTCCAAGATGGCATGAGCAGCGGCGATTCCGCCGGGCTGGGCCTTGGCGCGATCCGACGCCTGTCGAACGGCTTCGACATTTTCAGCGGCCCTGAGGTTGGCACCACCATCGTTTGCAGCTTTGCAAAAGATGCCCCCCGCCCGACCTATGGCGTCGAAGCTGTGGGGCTTCGGGTTTGCCATCCAAATGAGGATGAGTGCGGCGACGATTATCTGCTGCGCCAAACGCCCAAGGCCACGGATATTCTGCTGTGTGACGGGTTGGGCCACGGAACCGACGCAGCGGCGGCATCGCTAGAGGTGACCGAGGCCGTGTTGCGCTCGCGCAGCTTCAACAGCGAACCCGGTGCCGTGATGCATGAGGTGACCGAGCAGTTGATCGGGAAGCGCGGCGCGGTGGCGGCCCTTGTGCATATCGCACAGCCACAGATGGTGCTGCGCTATGCGGCCTTGGGCAACATCGCCACGCTGCGGGTGCGCGACGGCGATATCAAACGCCTGCCCGTCCGCGATGGGCGGATCGGCGCACGCGCCACCCGTGGCTATGAAGAAACCTTTGACCTCGAACCGGGGGATCTGCTGATATTGCACAGCGATGGGTTGAAAACCCTGCGCGACGGCTATCTCCCTCAGGGTCTATTGTGGAAATCTCCGCTTTTGATCGCGGGCTACCTGCTTGACCGGGCATTTCGCGGGCGCGATGACGTCTCGATCGTGGTCATACGCATTGCACGGAGCGCGGACTGATGAAAGCGACCAACCTCGCCTCGGTGAACCTTGAAAAAGGTGGTGATATCGCGGCCCTGCGCCAGATCGCGATGACCTTGACAGAAGCCATGCGCTTTACCTCTTTCGAGCGGACGCGCACCGTGACCGCCGCCGTGGAACTGGGCCGCAATGCGATTGAACATGGGCAGAAAGGCCGGGCGCGGTTCTCGCTGACTGATTTGAACGGCAAGCCCGCCCTTGGGCTGACGGTGATCGATCAAGGCCGCGGTATCGAAGAAGAAAAGCTTGATCCGTCGCGCGATATCGTTTCGGCAACCGGCATGGGGCTGGGCCTGCGCGGCGTGCAGCGGATCGCGGCGCGGTTTGATGTGGACACCGGCCAAGAAGGCACGCGCGTTCATGCGGAGTTTCTGTTGCCAGAACCACAAGGAGCGGTAGAGCAGATCAAAGCCGACGCCATGGCAGCGCTGGAGGCCTATAACGCCAAAGACCCGACCGCCGCGCTGACCGAACAGAACCGCGAGTTGAGCGAAGGCATCGCCGACCGTGACCTCTTGATGCAGGAATTGCACCACCGCACAGGCAACAACCTTGCCCTGATCGTGGCGCTGATCCGGATGAGCAAGACCCAAGCCAAAGAGGATGAGACGCGCCAAGTGTTGCGCGAGTTGGAGACCCGCGTCGGCTCGCTCTCCAAGGCGCATGAGTTGATGCAACGCTCAACCGACAGCACCGACCTTGATCTGTCTGACATGCTGGATGAGGTCACCAAGAACGCCGAACGCGCCTTTACTGGGGATCGTCAGAGCATCGCGATCAAGCTGATTTGCCCCAGCCTCAAGATGGACAACAAACTGGCTGTCGACATTGGGTTGATTGTCGGCGAGTTGATTACCAACGCCTATAAACACGCTTTCAAAGGGCGCGACAAAGGGGTGATCACCATTGAGGTCACTCAAGAGGACGACGAAGGTCTGACGCTCAAGGTCTACGACGACGGGGTTGGCCTGCCTGAGGACGCCAAACGGCCCGAGCGGTCGGATTCGCTGGGCTGGCGAATGATCCGCACGCTGACGTTCCAGCATGAAGCGACGCTGAAGGTCGAAGGCCATAACGGGCTTTGCGTCGAGATCCGTTTCCCGGCGCAGGATTAATACCCCCGCCCCGTGGTTTTCCGCCGCCGCGCCAGTCTTTTTGATCAAAAATCACCTCTGAACTTTTCCGCCCCGTAAAATTGTCCTAGGCATATCGGGAGCCGGCGATTCCCGGACACTTCTAAGCGGCAACCAAGACGCCCGCTTGGCCAATAACGGAGACAGAGCATGATCGAAAAACGTGATTTCTATATCGACGGTAAATGGGTCGCCCCGCTTGAGGGCAGTGAACATAAGGTCATCAACCCGTCGACCGAAGAACCCTGCACCGTGATCTCGCTCGGCGGGCCGAAGGATGTGGACGCCGCCGTGGCAGCGGCCAAGGCCGCCCTGCCCGGTTGGATGGCCACCGCCCCCGAAGAGCGTATCGCGCTGATGGAGAAACTGGCCGAGGTCTATAAATCCCGCACCGAGGACATGGCCCAAGCAATCAGCACCGAGATGGGCGCGCCCATCGAAATGGCGCGCAGCTCGCAATGGGGCGCTGGTTATAGCCACCTGAAGAACTTCATCAAAGCGGCGAAAGACTTCAAATTCGTGAAGCCCTTGGGCGATCACGCGCCGAACGACCGGATCATCCATGAGGCGGTTGGCGTCGTGGCGATGATCACGCCGTGGAACTGGCCGATGAACCAAGTGATGCTGAAAGTGGGCGCTGCTGTCGCCGCGGGCTGCACCATGGTGCTGAAACCCTCCGAGGAAAGCCCGCTGAGCGCGGTGATCTTTGCCGAGATGATGGATGAGGCAGGCTTCCCCGCCGGTGTCTTTAACCTTGTGAACGGCGATGGTATGACCGTGGGCACCGCCCTGACCGGCCATGAAGACGTGGATATGGTGAGCTTCACCGGCTCCACCCGCGCGGGCATCGCGATTTCAAAGAACGCGGCGGATACGCTGAAAAAGGTCCATCTGGAGCTTGGCGGCAAAGGCGCGAACCTTGTTTTCGCCGATGCCGACGACAAGGCCGTGAAACGCGGCGTGCTGCATATGATGAACAACACCGGCCAAAGCTGTAACGCACCAAGCCGGATGATCGTCGAAGCCAGCGCCTATGACCAAGCGGTCGAGACGGCCGCCGAAGTCGCCAATAAGGTCGAAGTCGGCCCCGCCAGCGAAGAGGGTCGCCACATCGGCCCTGTCGTGAACGAGGCGCAATGGGGCAAGATCCAAGACCTGATCCAGAAAGGCATCGACGAAGGCGCACGGCTGGTTGCCGGTGGCACCGGACGGCCCGAGCATCTGAACCGCGGTTTCTACGTCAAACCCACGGTTTTTGCTGATGTCACGTCCGACATGACCATCGCCCGCGAGGAAATCTTTGGCCCCGTCTTAGCGATCATGAAGTTCGAGGACGAAGATCAAGCCGTCGAGATGGCCAATGACACGGTCTACGGCCTCACCAACTACGTCCAGTCCAGCGATGGCGCGCGGCGCAACCGTCTGGCGGCTAAGCTGCGGTCGGGCATGGTTGAGATGAACGGCGAAAGCCGTGGCGCCGGCGCGCCCTTTGGCGGCATGAAACGCTCGGGCAACGGGCGCGAAGGCGGCGTCTGGGGGATCGAGGACTTCTGCGAAGTCAAAGCCGTTTCGGGCTGGTCCAACGACTGATCGCTTTTTAGCGTAGCATAATGCGGCAGGGCCAAGATTGGCCCTGCCGTTTGCGTTTTGGCGGTCAGATCGCCTTTTGATTCACCCGTTTGGAAAGCTCCGCAGCGCTTTCTTTGCGCTCGCTATATCGGTCGAGCAGATAGTCCTTGTTGTCGCGGGTCAGCAGGGTGAACTTCACCAGTTCCTCCATCACGTCGACCACCCGGTCATAGAAGGGTGAGGGTTTCATCCGGTCATCCTCGTCAAACTCCAAAAAGGCTTTGGGGGTTGAGGATTGGTTGGGAATGGTCAGCAACCGCATCCAACGGCCTAAGATTCGCAACTGATTCACCGCGTTGAAACTTTGCGAGCCGCCGCTGACCTGCATCACGGCCAAGGTCTTGCCTTGAGTCGGGCGCACCCCGCCCAGCGACAGGGGGATCCAGTCGATTTGGGTTTTCATGACGCCCGTCATCGCCCCGTGACGCTCGGGCGAACACCAGACCATGCCTTCGGACCATGACACCAGATCGCGCAGTTCCTGCACCTTGGGGTGCTCTGGTTCTGCATCGTCGGGTAGCGGCAGGCCCGTGGGGTTAAATGTCCGCGTCTCGGCCCCGAGGCGGGTGAGGATGCGGGCGGCTTCCTCGGTCATCAGGCGGCTGAAGGACCGCGGGCGGAGCGAGCCGTAGAGCAGCAGAATGCGCGGGCCGTGGGTGGCGCGCTCGGGCGACAGCAGGCGGGCATCGTCGACGGGGTTGAAGTGGTCTTCTTCAATGTTCGGCGTATCGGTCACGGGAATTTCCTTAGGCGGCAGTGGGTTATCGGATGAGCTTCACTTGGAGATGGGAAACCAATGCTGCGTGCGGTTGGCAAAGGCCACGAGCGACAGCATAACCGGCACTTCGACCAAGACGCCCACAACGGTGGCCAAGGCAGCACCGGACCCCAGCCCAAAAAGGCTGATCGCCACGGCGACGGCCAGTTCAAAGAAGTTCGACGTGCCGATCAGCGCGCAGGGTGCGGCGACGTTATAGGGAATGCCCCACGCCCGCGCAGCACCATAGGCGATAAAGAAGATGCCGTAGGATTGCAGCAGCAGCGGCACGGCGATCAGCGCGATGACGAGCGGACGGTCAAGGATCACCTCGCCCTGAAAGCCAAAGAGCAGCACCACGGTTAGTAAAAGCCCCATGATCGCAAAGGGTTGCACGCGGGCCTTAAAGGCGTCGACTGCCGCCTCTCCGCCTTTGGCCACCAACCGCTCACGGGTGAGATAGCCCGCCAGCAGCGGCAGCATGACGTAAAGCCCGACCGAGATCAGTAGCGTGTCCCAAGGCACGGTGATGTCGGTCACGCCCAAGAGGAAAGCCACGATCGGCGCAAAGGCAAAGACCATGATCACGTCATTCACGCTGACCTGCACCAGCGTATAGGTGGCATCGCCGCGCGTGAGGTTGGACCAGACAAAAACCATCGCGGTGCAGGGCGCGGCCCCCAACAGGATCACCCCCGCCAGATATGCCTGCGCATCATCCGGTGGGATCAACCCGGCGAAGACGTAGTTGAAGAACAGCACCCCAAGGGCGGCCATGGTGAAGGGTTTGATCAGCCAATTGACCACCAGCGTCACCACCAGCCCTTTGGGCTTCTCCCCCACCTGCCGCAGCGCACCGAAATCAACGCCAACCATCATCGGAAAGACCATGGCCCAGATCAGCACCGCCACCGGTAGGTTGACCGAGGCGACCTCAAGCGCGGCCAGTGCGCCAAAGAGGTCGGGAAAGAGATTGCCTAGCAAAAGCCCCGCGCCGATGGCCAGTGCCACCCAAAGCGAGAGCCAGCGTTCAAAGGTTCCAAGGCCAGCGGCGGCAGGTTGTGCAATATCGGTCATGGCAGTCTTTCGTTCGTGGTTTTCGGGGGTTAGCAGCAGGTCAACTCATCCAGCAGGGGTTGGCAAAGCTCTGGCTGCCCGCCGCAGCAGTCCTCCAAAAGGAACCCCAGCAGCGCGCGCAGCCCGTTCATATCGGCGAAATAGCGGATGCTGCGCCCTTCTCGGTTGCTGCGGATCAGGCCGGCGCGGGCAAGCACCGAAAGATTGGCAGACATTGTGTTTTGCCGCACGTTCAGCGCGGTGCCGATCTCTCCGGCGGACATCCCCTTGCCCCCCGCTTTAATCAGCAGGCGAAAGACATCCAGTCGGGTCGGTTGGCCCAAGGCGGCAAAGGCTTGGAGAGCATTTTCATTATCCATATATCGTGAATTATTGATATAATATTGGCGGGTCAAGCCCCTTGTGTCAATCTGAATGCAACGATGCGCTGGCCTACGCGTTAATTTGGCGACTGCGCTAGACAAGACAGGGGAGGCAGAAGATGTTGGAGTGGATTGCAGAGAATTCCGCGACATTGCAGGTCGCGGTCAGCCTTTTTACGGCAGTGGTCTGGCTGGCCTATCTGCATATCCTATGGCTGAATTTTCGGCGGCAGAGACAGGCGGTGATCCTGATCAACCGCTCTATCGCGCGAGATGAAAACGCGCATTGCTTCGTCACCAATATGGGCGCTGAACCGATCTATTTGTTAGAAGTGATGGCGCGGGTCGTAACCGATGAAAAAACCTATCACGTCAAGGTCACCGAACGCGAAGAAGTCGCGTTGAATGAGGTTGAAAACCCGCTGACCCGCACCAACCAAGGGCCGATAAAAAGCGGCGATTTCATCGACATCGGCAGCTTTCTTGATCTTTTGCGTCGGGCCGAATCGCGTATCGGTACCGAGGGTCTGTTCGACAAAGTGCGCCAGATGGATTTGACCGTCGCCGCAGCAGATGGCCACTCCACCAAATTGATCGCCGCGCGGCATAAGTTCCGGGCGGAGTGGAAAGACGGCAAGCCTTATTTCGTGCCGGAACGGATCATGCCGCATCAGATCCGAAATATTTTTCAACGGCGCAAGATCACTGCCATGTTGGAAGAGCAGATCGAATAGCGGCGGCTGTGGTTACAGCCGGTCCAGCCCTTCCGCGATTTCACGGGCGATGGCATGGGCGTCGATCCCCTCCCGCTCGGCCGAGACGCGCAGGCCGAGCAGATCGCTTTGATAGCGCCGCGCCAGTGATTTCGGATCATGCGTCGCGGCAATCTCTCCGTCCTGCTGCATCTGTGAGAAAAGGGCCGCAAATTGTTCTTCCATCCCCATGAGATGCGCGCTGGCACGTTTAGCCAATGGGTGGCCATGCGCCTGTAGTTCTAACAAAGTCTTGGACAGCATGCAGGCTTTTGCCGGGGCCTCCTCGCGGCAGATCGCCAGTTCGGGATAACGTTTCAGCGCCGCCATCGGGCCATGTGCCTCGACCAATTCGGCCAAACGTCCGGCCCCGTCTTCGGCGTATTTATCCATTGCGATTTCGAACAGCGCCTCTTTTGATCCGAAGGCTGCGTAGAAACTACCGGGCTTCATTTTCAACACCGCTTCGAGGTCTTTAAGCGACGTGCCCGCCCAGCCTTGTCGCCAAAACAGATCACGCGCCCGGGCGATGAGTTCATTCCGGTCATGGTTGGGTTTGCGGGGCATGGGATCACCAAATGTTGAACGATCACTCAAATATATACTTGAGTGATCGCTCAAGAAACCCTAATTAACAATCATCAATGAATTACAAAGGCGAAAAACATGAACTTCCCGTCCCACGATCAAGATAGCGCGCCCGAAGCTTCCAAACCGCTGCTGGCGGAATCGCAAAAAGCCTTTGGCCGCCTGCCCGGCCTTCACAAGGTGCTGGCAGAAAGCCCGCAGGCCTATGAAGGCTATCAGGTGCTGCACAAGCTTTTCACCGAGACCGATTTCGACGCCGAAGAGCTGACCGTTGTCTGGCAGTCGATCAACGTTGAGAACGAGTGCCACTACTGCGTGCCCGCCCACACCGGCATCGCAAAGATGATGAAAGTCTCGGACGAGATCAGCGACGCGCTGCGCAATGAAACCGCACTGCCCACGCCGAAACTGGAAGCGTTGCGGACCTTTACCGTTCAGATGGTGCGCAACCGGGGTTTTGTCTCTGACGAGCAGATGAAGACGTTCTTTGACGCAGGTTACAGCCACCGCGCGGTGCTGGACGTGATCCTTGGCATGGCGCAGAAAACCATTTCGAACTACGTCAACCACGTGGCCGAAACCCCCGTGGACGAAGTTTTCCAACCCCTGGCATGGAGCCGCGGCGACAACAAACTCGACGTATAAAGTTAAAGGCGCGCCCGATTGCGGCGCGCCTTTTTTCGCCTTCGCGCGGACGTAGCGCGCCCATTCTCCCTTCCATGGCCGACAGATATCTGCCCCAACGCCTAATTGGCTGCTGGTGGTCCAAATGTGCTGTCCTTCTTCAAGAGAACCGCCCCCATGCCCCTCACTCAGACCCTTCGCACCCTCGCACTGGCAGGGCTTGCCGGTGAAATCGCCTTTGAGCTTTATGCTTGGCTGTTGTCCCCCCTCCTTTTTGGCGTCGCACTCGCCCCGGCGAACCTTGTCGTAGCACTTGCTAAGCTTATCGGGGTTACCCTGCCCTATTGGCTTGGGTTTGCGCTGCATATCGCCATTGGCATCGCAGGCTTTTCCGCCACGGTCTGGCTCGCGCATCGCTTGACGCGGCTGGGGCTAGTGCTGTCAGGGGCGCTGTCGGGTCTTGTGCTTTGGTTTGTCGCACAGGGGCTTCTGGCACCACTGATCGGGCGTAGCTTTATGATGGGATTTGGCGCTTACACGCAGTCATCCTTTGTCGGACATGTCGGGATGGCCATGGTGATCGGCTATGTCATCGCGGCGTTGCAACGCAAACAAACGGCGTAAATCGAGCGCGGCAGGTGAATTGCTCCCTGCCGCGCCCGCAGTATGAATCAGGCGGCGCTTTTCCATCGATCAAGCGTTAGTGTGACCAACGCCTCTTCCAGATTGACCGTCACTTCGCCGTCTTGGATCATCACCTGAAGCTTCATCGCGCGGTTTGCCAGATCGGCCAGCGCTTTCGTGTCGGCCTCGGGCAGGTTGACCACTTCGAGATTGTCAAAACGGGTTGTGCTGTTCTTGATCTTGTCCCACCAAACCTCAGCCGTTCGGCCGCCATAGGGATAGACCACCACCTTGGCCGCTTTGTTGCAGGACTGGCGCAAGACCTTCTCGCTTGGCAGACCGAGCGTGATCCAAACATCCAACTCCCCGCTTAGGCTTTTCTGCCAGATGTCCGGCTCATCGTCGGTCGACAGGCCTTTTGTCATTTCCAGATGCTCATGGGCGTTCAGGGCAAAGGCCGCAAGACGCAGCATCAGCCGCTCATCCGTTTCCGAAGGATGTTTGGCGATGGTCAGCTTGTGGGTCTCGTAATAGTGGCGGTCCATGTCAGAGACCGACAGTTCGACTTTGTAGATGGTGGCATTCTGCGCCATGATATGTCTCAATTTTTCTGGGTTACGGGCTGCCTACGCGCTTGGGGCTGCCGAGGAAAGGCGATAGCGATGGCCAGCGTCACGCATTTGACCAAGGACCCTATGTTTCTGCTTGGGCAGTGACTTTATCGTTGGGCTGACCTTACCTCATGGCTTGCGGCCAGCCGGGAGGGGTATTTATGAGCTTGATGTCGATGCGAAACTGTCGCCCCTGCCGCTGTATTGCATCTGGCGGCGCAGTTCCGATGTGGCGACCTACGAAACCAGTGCCGATCTGGCCCAGCCTGCGCAGAACCTCATCAGCGCCAGACCTAGCGCGGCCTGAAACGGGGCTGATCGGAACACACTAACACCCCCCTGAATAATCCCGTTTGTCGTTGGACCCCATCTCGGCAAGGGGGCCCCAACAACAATCGACAGAGATTGACCGCATATCGACCGCGCCCCGCCACGTGACTGGAGAACATTGCCCGAGGATCAGGATGCAGAATGCAGCAATATCCGTACGACCGATCAGGCCCAGCTTCTCGTCTGGAGCGATATAGACCCCGATCATGAGGCTGATTTCAATCGGTGGTATGACCGGGAGCATATGGAAGAGCGCGTTCGCATTCCGGGCTTCACCGGCGCGCGGCGCTATCGGGCTCGGCGCGGCGCCCTATTCCGAACATTGCGCCCTGCACGGGCGGTCTGGCGATTATATTTTCGGGGCTCTGGTCCTGCTTTTCGTTAAGCCATGAGTTTGAGGAGAGACGTCTGCGTCAAGGGCGAAAGGGCAAGAAAATGCCAAACTGCCGCAAAGGCCTCAGACGACTTCGGAAGGATAAATGGTCTCTCGCTCGCCTTGTTCCACTGCGAGTTTGAAAATAGCTGCCGGGATGGCTTCAAGGCCGACACGCCTCTCAAGATAACTCTACCTTGTGCTTGAGAAAGACGAACAGCTTGCGCTGCTCGCCTTTCTTCTTTCGCACGCGCCCTTATTCAGGATCGCGGATCGTGATCGCCGGGTTCATCGGGAAGAAGTTGTGCGGCATGATATGCACGGTCTTCCATTCGGTCGACATCACCGGCCAATCTTCGGTGCGGGGCACATGGTGGAAGCCCGCGGTGAACCACGTAACGATGTCCTGATCCTGTAGCGGCGCGTCTTCCTTGACCCATTGCGCCAGCGTGTCGGAGCCGTCGCTTTGCAAAGCGAACTTGCCGCCAGCATAACGTTCCTCAGGATCATGCACCGTGTTCCATACCGAATTCTCGATATAGGCGTTGCGGATCATCGGGGGGTCGTTCTCAAAGTCGAAAGGCCCATAGGCGACGCTGCCGTGGTGGATCATGTAGCCCGGCTTGTGCCCCAACGGGCCTTTGCGGTCGGGGTTTTGCAGCATGAAGTAGCGCGGCTTGAACGAAGACACCTGATAGGTCGCCTCGGCCTCGGATTTGGGCATGTTATGCTCGACCTTCCATAGGGACCGGCGCGGACTGTCTTCGGCCACTTCGGCAGGCACAATGTCCATCGTCATGAAGCGGTTGCTGGGCTGGTCGATGTCGAAATCGAGCCGGAAGTTGAAGTAGTGGTCATGGTTCGCCGCCACCAGATTGGGCGCGATGAGCGTGCCGTACTCTGTCTCACGCGCTGCCGAAGGATCATCCATCGAAGTCGCATCAGCGCCTTTCACACCGTCGAGACCTGTGGCACCGATCTTGATCTCCATTTGGCCGTTCTGTTTGAAACGGTAGTCGATCAGATAGTCATAGTTGCCCACTTCGGACGCTGTGCGGACCACCAACTCGGTCTCGGGGCGACCCTCGGCGGGGGTGTATTGATCGGGGCCTTGAGCGAAGACCTCGAAGTGCCGCCACGCCGGATCACCGATGTTCCGCTCAAAGATGCAGACCGCGTCGGGGATCTCCAGCGGCTGGCCATCGTCACCCGCGATCATTGCTGGCAGGAAGGTCGCGTAAGACGGGCAGTCGATCCCGGCCACCAGTGGGGTCAGGAACAGCCCGAAACCATATTCGCCACTGTCCATATAGGTCCGCCAATAGAGCCCGGCGCTCGGGTCCATATAGGGCACGAAGACCTCAGACAGATGCGCTTGATAGAGCAGCGTGCGCCACTCCTCGCCATCCTTCACGTCAATGTTCGACAGCACTGGACCGGGGCGTTTGTCGACCCGCAGACGCATGCGCCACATGTCCCATTCCAGCGCGCCATCGGCATAGGTGAAATTCGGCCCGCCCTCTTGGGTCAGCACGGCGGGATTGGTCGCGGCACGTTGTGGAGTGCGCGCCTCGATCTCTTCGCCCGTGTAGCCCCAGCCGTCTTCGGGGATTGCTACATTGCCTTCGTCGATCACCCGCAGCGCTTTGCCGGTTTGCAGGTCCACCACGGCATAGATGTTCTCAATCGGTTTGGCATAGAAATTCGACCCTTCGGGCGACACGTAGCAAGGCACTTTCATCAAGCGCGTGCCGTCGTCTTCTTCAGAGAAGAAGTTGCCCGCAGTGAGCGGCAGGCAGAACACCTGATCCGGCGTCAGCCCACGTTTCTCCAGCCCCGCGATCATGTCGGGATGCTCTAGCGCGGCGGTCATAGCGTTGGCAAACTCGTTGAAAAGGATCATCGGCTGCCCTTCGGTGGGCGCGCTGCTCTCGATCTCTCCGGTCGTCAGGTTCACGATGGTCTCGACAAAGCCGCTGTTGTCGGCGTTGGACATATGCACCATCGCGCGGCGGTCGAGCGTGTCGCCCTCGTTCCATGCCAGCACATCGGCCTTGGGCGGCTCGATCAATTCGATCAGCGGATAGAGCGTGTCATCCCCCGCCAGATCGCCTGCGCGCAGGATTTCGTTGATCTTTTGGTATTCCTCACCGGAAAAACCATCGAGCGGATGCGCGAATGACGCCCCGCCAGTCAAGGCAAGGGCCGCGGCCCCGCCGAGTAGAGTTTTACGTAACATGCTGTCTCCCTTCATGTTTTTCTTGAAGGCGCCCGCCATGGCGGACACCGAATGATCGCCCTCGCCTCCCAGCGTCAGGCGAAAATCACCTGAATGTCGGTGTATTCCTTCAGCCCCTCTTCGCCGAACTCGACGCCGAAGCCTGACTTCTTGACGCCCCCGAAGGGCACGTTGGGCTGGATCATGCCGTGGCTGTTGATCCAGACCGAGCCGCATTCCATCCGTTTCGCCACCTCCTTGGCAGCCGATTTATCCGACGACCAGACCGAACCACCAAGGCCCACGTCCAGCGCATTGGCCTGCGCCAGCGCATCGTCGAGATCACTATAGCGGATGATCGGCAGCGCGGGGCCGAATTGCTCTTCGTAGACCAGCGGGTCGTCGGCGCTCATCCCGGCGATGATCGTCGGCGGGTAGAACAGCCCCTCGCCCGGTTCACCGCCTAGCAGAACCTGCCCGCTTTCCTTGGCCTGCGCCACCAGCTTCGCCACCTTGTCGAATTGCATCTGGTTCTGGACGGGGCCAAGGACGCTGTCCTCCTGCGTGCCTTCGCCCACTTTGATGTTACGTGCATAGGCGACCAGTGCGTCACAGACCGCGTCGTGGATATCGTCGTGCACATAAAGCCGTTTCATCGCGGCGCAGGTTTGGCCGTTATTGATGAAGGCCCCCCAGAACAGCCCTTCGGCAATCGCCAGTGGATCGGCATCGGGCAGGACAATGCCCGCGTCGTTGCCGCCCATCTCAAGGGTCAGACGCTTCATCGTCTCAGCGCTGGATTGCATGACCTTCTGGCCGGTCCCGCAAGAGCCGGTAAAGACGATCTTGGCGATGTCCGGATGCGCCGACATGGCCGCGCCCATGTTGAAGGCGCCATCGGCGGCGCTCACGGAATTGACCACGCCTGCTGGCAGTACTTCGTTCATCAACTCAATCATGCGCAGGGACGCGAGCGGGGTCATCGGGGATGGTTTGCTGACCACAGTATTGCCGCTACGCAGCGCGGGCAGAATGTGCCAGACCGCGATCAGCACGGGGAAGTTCCACGGGGTGATCGACCCCACCACACCGAGCGGCTTGCGGTACATCTCGACCCGGCCCTCAGGCGTGTCTTGCAGCACTTCCATCGGCAGCGACAGGCTGGCGGTATAACGCGCCCAAGCGACCGCGCCGCCCAACTCCCATTGCGAACCGATGCCACCCAAGGGTTTGCCCTGTTCAGCGGTGACAAGCTGGGCCAGTTCCTCCGCATGGGCTTCGATCTTATCGGCCACGGCTGTGCACGCGGCGGCGCGCTCTTCGTCGGATTTGGCCGACCACGCGGGGAAAGCCGCCTTTGCCGCAGCAACTGCGCGGTCTAATTCCGCCTGACCGGCATCGGGCGCCGTGCCTGCTTGGCCGCCCGTGCCGGGATTGGCCACCGGGAAACGCGCGCCCGCTTCAACCCGCGTACCGCCCGCAATCAGGCCGATGCTATCAATGGTGTCTTTCATGATATCCTCCGTCATCCCGTTCCGGCACTGTGCCGAAACGCCTCCTCGGGCAGGAGGTTAGGCGCGGATTGGACGGGCATCTTGGGATAACGCGACAGCCCTATTGGACGATCGCGCCACCGTCGCGGGCCTGTGCGACAACGGCACCGGGGGTCATGCCGTAACGCTGCCGGAAGGCGCGGTAGAAATGCGAAAGATCGTTAAAGCCGCAGCTATAGGCGCAGTCGGCGACAGCGACCTCTTTGGGCCCTCGGCGGGAGAGTTCTGCGTGCGCTTGTGTCAGGCGCAATTGCAACAGACGCTGACCGGGCGTTTCGCCCAAGGGTTCGAAATAGCGCTGCAAGCTGCGCAGCGATACGCCCAAGTGCAGCGCCAAAGCGCTCGGCCCAAACTCAGGATCGCGGTAGTGTCGGGTCATGAGTTGTAGAGCCCGCTCCATGACCTGCCCACGTGCATCCAAGGTCTGGCTGCGCCGCTCGTGGAAATAGGCCCCCATCAGCCCATAAAACGCTTCGCTCAACTGCAAGCCGGTTTCGGGCGGGCAGTGCATCATCTTGTAAAGCACCGCGCGCAGCGCCAGCCACAGGGGATCATTGCGGTCAATCGCCACGCCGCCATCGCAGACGCCACCAAACCTGCCAATCATCTCATCCCGGGGGAGGTGCACTGAAATCTGATGCGCCAATTGCCCGTCATAGACAAATTTCGAGGGGCGGGTCGCGTCGACGATGAACATATCGCCGGGCCGCAAAAGGGTCGATGCACCGTTTTGATGCACCACGCATTCGCCGACATCCTGCACCAGCATAAAGAAATATTCGCCCGGATCGCGCCGGATGCAAGTCTGCGTGCGGGCCGCTTCCTGGGCATCGAGCGAGACCAGTGCGGCTTCGAACCCACCCATTCCTTGTTTCCGCGCCCGACCATGAGACGGCCCCCCGTGGCGCGCTGGTTCCACCTCAAAAGCGCCGCAGATTTGTAGAATGTCGTTGCGTAGGACTTCGATAGGCGTGGATTTCGTCGAGATTCGGCTCAGTGCTTTCATGATCCCGCAACCCCTCAGAAACCCGCGCTGTGGCGCCCCTTAGAAAAGGTTATCGCATTCATTTGCATGCATCAAGCGCGGTCGAACGAAGGCCGATTGACGGTTTACAACATCTAAAGAGGTGCTTTCGCTCCTTCCACCGTCCGGCCGCACCGAAGTATAGATTGCGGCACAAAGCTGCATCGAAACCTAAAACGCCGCAGGCTGACGGGCTCAGATGAGAGCTAAACGCCAAGCTCACATCAACCTTCAAGATGAATGAAACTCACGCGCGATTTCGGCGACACCCTCCGCATTCAATCGGTAATGCGCATAAAGTGCTGCGGGTGGACCGACTTCGACGTATTTGTCTGGAACGCCGTGCTTGCGAAACCTGCACCTTGGCAGGTCAATTAGCACCTCAGTCACCGCTGATCCGAGACCGCCGGTGATGTTGTGCTCTTCTATGGTCAGGATCGCCCCAGTTTCCGCGGCAGCGGCCTTGATCTCATCGCGATCCATCTTGCTGATCGTGAACATGTCAACAACGCGAACAGAGATCCCCTCGCCTGCCAAAACCTCTGCCGCGTCGAGGCTGGCGCGGACCTGCGAGCCGCAGGTGATTATGGTCAAGTCGGTCCCTTCGCGCAGCCGTGCCGCCTTACCGAAAGTGATCTGCGGCACGGACGGATAAACTTCGGGATCGCGCCCCCGGCCCAGCCGGATGTACATCGCTTTGGGATGGTCAACCGAGGCGCGCAGGATCGCGCGCAGGTGATTGGCATCTGTGGCACAAACCACCGTCAGATCGGCCATACAGCGCAACATCCCGAGGTCTTCCAACGCATGATGCGAGCTTCCGTAGAACCCCATCGACATGCCAGAGTGGCTGCCGAGCACTCGGACCTTCATGCGCGGATAGGCGCAGTCTGTGCGGATCGCCTCAGCCCCGAGGATCGCCGCAAAGCTGGCGAAGGTCGCGACATAGGGCACCAAGCCGGTCGAAGCCATGCCCGCCGCCGCCGTGATCATGTTCTTCTCCGCGATGGAGAAATTCACGAAACGCTCAGGGTGCCGGTCGCGAAAATCATTGGTGCGGTTGGCCGAAGCCAGATCCGCCGTCGCCACAACAATGCGCGGATCGCTGTCGGCCAGATCGGCAAGCTCCTCTCCCAATACAAAGGCCGGCATCCCGGCCTTGGGCGTGCCGCGTACCGAACGGGCATCGCGCAGCCGGGTGCTGCCGGTGGTGGTGCCGCGAAAAATCTCGCTCTCGTCCTGCATATCCTTGGTCATGCCATGCTCTCCGGCTCATAGGGTCTCAGGCCTGCTTCCAACTCGGCCATCACGGCGTCGTAGTCTTCGCCCACAAGGTTGCCGACGTGCCAATCGAGCGACATCTCCATATGCGCCACGCCGCGCCCTTTTACGGTGTCGGCGATGATCACCTGCGGTCGCCCGTTGCGGCCCGAAGGCAGGCGCGCGAATGCCTCGCGGACGGCGTTAAGGTCATGGCCATCAATGCGCTGCACCTCCCAACCGAAGGCTGCAAAGCGGTCCTCCATCGGCTCAACGGTCATGATGTCTTCGGTATGCCCGTCGATCGAGAGACCGTTGCGGTCCACAACGGCCACGAGGTTCTGCAGTCCGAAATGCCCAGCCGAATTTGCAGCCTCCCAAATCTGTCCCTCGCTCAACTCGCCATCGCCAAGCATCACGTAGGTCCGGTAGTCGCGCTGCGTCATCCGGGCTGCCAGCGCCATGCCAACGCCGATAGAAAGCCCATGCCCCAGCGAGCCGGAGGAAAAGTCGATCCCTTTGACCTTCTTCATATCCGGATGGTCACCGTAGCTTGACCCCAGCCGGGTATAGGTGTCGAGCTCAGAGGGGTCGAAAAACCCCAGATCTGCCAGCACGGGGTAGAGCCCGATGGCGGCATGCCCCTTGGACATGACAAAGCGATCCCGCTCGGGCCACTGTGGTTGCCCCGGCTCCAGGCGCATCTGATCGTAGTAGAGGATCGCCAGCAGTTCGGCACAGGAGAATGTCGATGAGTAATGCCCCGCCCCGGCAATGCGGGACAGTCGCACGGTCTCGGTTCGGATGAACTTCGCCTTTTCTTCCAGAACCGACAGACTGACGTTGTTGCGCTCGGGTTTCATGCGGCGTCTCCTTGATCTTTGGGGCGATTGCGCGCCAAGGCCGCGAACGCATCCTCTGTGGCCTCCAGCGCGCAGTCGATTTCGGCGTCCGTATGTGCTGTACTCAGAAACATATTGTGGCGATGGTGCAGATAGACCCCGCGGCGCAACGCCTCTCCGCAGAACGCCTCGCCAAGCGAGGCTTTGGCGTCGTCGCCTGCGAACTGCACAAGCGGCATTGCCACTGGTCCGCTTTGGTTGAGGGCAAAGCCATGGCGCGCGGCCTGTTCGTCCAATCCGTTTCGCAGCCGGTGTCCGGCGCGGGCCATCAGCGCGGGGCCATCGATCCGCGTCAATTCATCCAGCGTCGCGACCCCCGCAG
The DNA here is from genome assembly GCF_900113435.1 of Sulfitobacter dubius. Taxonomy (GTDB): domain Bacteria; phylum Pseudomonadota; class Alphaproteobacteria; order Rhodobacterales; family Rhodobacteraceae; genus Sulfitobacter; species Sulfitobacter dubius. Next base: position 902,959 of record NZ_FOPG01000001.1, read on the forward strand.
CCATCTGCGCCCCGGCGTACCAGAATGAGCCGGTTACAAACACGCTGTTGGCCGCGTCGCGCAGCCAATCGCTGCCGGTGACGGCTGAAAGCGCGTGACCATTGGCAATAGCCTTGGAAAAGGCGGTCAGGTCTGGGCGCACGCCCGTCCCTTCCCACGATCCGGCCATATTAAGCCGAAATCCCGCCCGCACGTCATCAAGCACCATGACCGCGCCACTGTCGTCGCAATGTTTGCGCACCGCATGGGCAAAGGCTTCGGTCGGCAATTCCTGCGGGATACCAAGGTCATGACGAAACGCCGAAACCACGATCGCGGCAAGGTCGCCCCCCGCGTCGGCGACCGCCGCGACAAGACTGTCGACATCGTTAAAGGTGAAATGCAGCAGATGCGCGCGGTCTTCGCTGGTCACACCCACCAGCGAAGGCGAGCACCAAGGAACCGCCCCGTGGTAGGCCCCTTTCGCGATAAGAATTTTGCGCCGTCCTGTTGCCGCACGGGCGGTGGTAATGCAGGTGGTCATCGCGTCCGATCCGTTTTTCTGCAAAAGCGCCCAGTCCGCATGGGCCACGGTGTCTACCAGACGCTCCGCAAGGATCACGGCATGTTCGGTCGGTCCGTTGAGGCAGTTCCCCGCACTCGTCTGTGCGGCCGCAGCCGCTTCGACGCCCTCGTGCTGATGCCCCAGAATGATCGGCCCCCAAGCGCACATAAAGTCGATGTATTCGCGTCCGTCGACATCGGTCACCCGTGCGCCTTTGCCACTAGCGAAGAACTGCGGATAGCCCTTCGGCAGTGCTTCGGCACGCTGATGCCCCCACATGCCGCCGGGAATGACGCGTGCGGCGCGCGCGCGCAGGCGGCTGTCCTGAGACTCGTTGGTCTGAAGCATAGGCGAATTCATCTATCCGCTCCGTTATGAGAATTTGTGATTGTGGATGCCATGCCGTCCAGCGCCGGATCGGGGCCCGGAAAATGGCAGGCGACGGCATGATCATCCGCGCCCGGCGTCAGGGCTGGGCTGACTTCTGCACAAAGCGGTTGCGCGCGGGGGCAGCGGGTTCGGAAACGACAGCCCGAAGGCGGGTTCAGCGGGCTGGGCAAATCGCCCTTCAGCATGGTCCGTTTGCGGCTGCGCTCGGCGCGGGGGTCGGCCATCGGGATCGCCGAAAGCAACGCCTGAGTGTAGGGGTGCTGCGGAGCTGAAAACACCGCATCTGCCGGACCGACTTCAACGATCTGGCCAAGGTACATCACCGCGATCCGGTGCGAAATATAGCGCACCACGCTAAGGTCATGGGCGATGAACAAAAAGGCGATCCCTAGCCGGTCCTGCAAATCACGCAGCAGGTTCAACACCCCCGCCTGAATGGACACATCCAGCGCCGAGACAGGCTCATCCAGCACCACCACCTTGGGGTCGACCGAAATGGCGCGGGCGATGCCGATGCGCTGCCGTTGTCCGCCCGAAAGCTCGTGCGGATATCGGTCTGCCACGTCTTGTGGCAACTGCACCAGCTCCAACAGGTCACGAATGCGCGTCTCGGTCGCTTTGGCGTCGAGCTTTAACAGGCGCATCCCTTCGGCCAGAATGCGCCGGATGGTCATGCCGGGATGCAGCGAGGACATCGGATCCTGAAACACGATTTGCAGATCCCGCCGGACAGGCCGCATATCCGCCGCATCAAGCCGGGTGATGTTGGCCCCGGCCAACACGATCTCGCCATCGGTGGGTTCAATCAATCGCAGGATGCAGCGGCCCAGCGTCGTCTTACCGCAGCCGCTTTCCCCCACCAGCCCAAAGGTCTGGCTCGGTGCTACGTCAAAGCTCACGTCGCTGACCGCCCGCAAAAGCTGCCCTGGCTTGGTGCCCAGAAGGTTGGAACCGACGGGGTAATCCTTGGAGAGGTTACGCACCGACAGAACTGGCTGGGAGGGAGGTGTTTGGATCATAATGCCCCCTTCTCAAATTCTGCGCGCACAGCACCTTGCGTGCCTGCAACGATTTCTTCGGCACGCAGGCAGGCCACGGATGTGCGGTGTACTGGGCGCAGGGACGGGTCGGTCGCGCGGCAATCAGGGAGTGCCAGTTTGCAGCGCGGCGCGAAGCTACACCCTGCGGGGCGGTCAAAGATTGAAGGCGGTGTGCCTTCGATGGACACGAGTTTTTCGGTGATCTTCTCAAGCCGGGGCATCGCGGCGATCAGGCCGCGCGTGTAGGGATGGCAGGTGTCGTAGAAAATGTCATCTGCCGTACCGGTTTCGACCACCCGGCCGCCGTACATAACCGCGATGTCCCGCGCCATGCCCGCCACAACGCCTAAGTCATGGGTGATAAGCACCATGCCAATCCCGCGCTCCGCAGCCAATTGCCGCAACAGATCAAGGATTTGCGCCTGCACCGTCACATCAAGCGCGGTGGTCGGCTCATCAGCGATTAGCAGGCTGGGATTATTGGCAAGCGCCATGGCGATCATCGCCCGCTGGCGCATCCCGCCGGAGAATTCATGCGGATACTGGTCCACGCGGCGGTCTGGCTGTGGGATCGAGACTGACGCTAAAAGGTCCAGCACCCGGCGTTTTGCGTCTTGCGTGCTGATCTTGCGGTCATGCAGACGGATCGCTTCAAGGATCTGGTCGCCGATGGTCAGGACCGGGTTGAAGGCACTCAGCGGGTCTTGAAAGATACAGCCGATCTCTTGGCCCAAAATCTGACGGATTTCCCCACGCGGCATGCCAACCAACTCGCGCCCCTTGAACCGGGCCGAGCCGCTGACGATGGCACTTGGTGGCAGCAGTTGTAGCAGGGCCATCATCGCCACAGACTTGCCCGACCCGCTCTCGCCCACGACCCCCAGCACCTCGCCTGCGTCAAGCATAAGGTCAATGCCGCGCACCGCCTCGACCGGACCATGCGGGCCGGGAAAAGCGGCGCGCAGATCGCGGATTTCCAAAAGGGGTGCGGCGCTCATTTCGGCCCCCTGCGGTCCAGCACGTCGCGCAGACCGTCGCCCAAGAATGCAGTTGCCAGCACCACAGAAAGGATCGCCATGCCGGGACCAAAAGCGATCCACCAGCTATAGAATTTCGCCGCCCCTTCCGAGATCATGCTGCCCCATTCCGGGCTTGGCGGCACAGCCCCCAGACCGATGAAGCTGAGCGAGGCGGCCAGCAGCGCCACCTGCCCGAAGTCCATCGTCGCGTTGATCAGCGTGGGCGTCCAGCACAGCGGCAGGATATGCACCACCAGCACGCGCCCGCGCCCGGCTCCGCCTGCGATGGCCGCTTCGACATGTTCGCGGGTGCGGACCTCAAGCACCTGTGCGCGCATCAGCCGCGCATAGATCGGCCACCAGACGATCACCATCGCGAGGCCTGCATTCGGCAATCCCGGCCCCAAGGTCGCAGCGACGGTCATCGCCAGCAGGATCGGCGGGAAGGACAAAGTCACATCGGCGGCCCGCATGATAACTGCATCCGTCCAGCCGCCAAGGTAGCCCGCCGCAGCCCCTAAGGCCGAGCCGATTACAACGGCAGAGACCACCACCATAAGAGCCACGGGGATCGTATAAGTTGACCCATGCAGGGTCCGCGACAGAACGTCACGACCAAGCGCGTCAGTCCCCAGCCAATGGTCAGCGGAGGGCGGCTGCAACCGCCGCCCGGCCATCATCAGCGGATCGACAAGCGGCCAGAACTGAACGGTCAGCAAGGTCACGGCCCAAAACAAAAGGATCAGGATGCCGATCTGTCCGGTTAGGGGCAAGCGGCGCACAAAGGTCCATGCACGGCGAGCCCGGCTGGGGCTTGCGGGGCGCAATGTCTCGACCGCGCTCATCCCGACACCTTGATGCGCGGGTTGGCCCAAGCATAGGCGATGTCGGTGACCAGATTTGCCAAAAGGAAGGCCGTCGCGCCGACGATGGTGACGCCGCCAATGGCGGGATAGTCCAGCGAACGCGCGGCCGACACGGCATAGGAGCCGATGCCCGGCCAGCTAAAGATCGCCTCGGTCAGGACTGCGCCCGTGATGAGGTAGGCGAAGGTAAAGCCCAACACCGTGAGCACCGGGATAAGCGCGTTGCGCAGCGCGTGGTTAATCAGCACGACCCGATCGGATGCGCCCTTGGCCCGTGCTGTACGCACATAGTCCTGCCCAAGCGCATCAAGCAGCGATGAGCGGACCAGTCGGGCGACAATGCCGATAACCGACCAGCCCAAAACCAGCGCAGGCAGCGCAAGATGGCTTAGCGCCTCGATGAAAAGTCCGCCGTTCCCGGCCAGCAGCGCATCGACGGTATAAAACCCGGTGACCCCTTCTGGCGCTTGGGTCCGGGCATCAAGCCGTCCCGTGCCGGGCGTCCATTTAAGCTGTACCGAGAAGATATAAAGCATGATCAGACCCGACCAGAAGATCGGCAGCGAGGACCCAAGCAGGGCGAATCCGCGGGCAGCATTGTCGAAGATCGAGTGACGGAACCGTGCCGACAGCAAGCCAATTGCCATCCCAAGCGTGGTGCCGACGATCATCGCGGCGACCACCAGTTCCAAGGTCGCGGGCAAACGCTCGGCAATATCGCGGGCGACGGGGCGACGGGTGTTAAAGGAGGTGCCCATGTCGCCCTGCACCAGATTTTTCATGTAGACGACGTAACGCACCGGCAAAGGCTTATCCAAACCCCACTGCGCCTCCACGGCCTGCACGATTTCGGGGTTGTTCATCATCCGCTCGGGCACGAGGGCGGAAAGCGGATCGCCCTTCGTGCTTTGCGACAGGATGAAGGCCACACTGGCCACGCCAAGCAGGAGAAACGGCACTCCCAGCACCCGGCGTATGAGATAGCGCAGCATGGCCTTGCCCCTTTACTTGCGCGAGATTTCGGCGAGCGGCAGGTTACAGCAGGCGCTGTAGCGAACCCCGTCGATGTCAGCGCGGTGGGCGAGCACAAGGTTGGGGCTGACCAGCGGAATGATGACGTTATCTGCCATCAACTCTCGGCCCAGCTCCTCATACTTCGCAGCGGCCTCTTCACCCGACGCGGCCAGCGCCTGCGCGTAGATTTCGCCCTCTTTCTCGTTCAGCACCGTCTCAGGCGATTGGTAGCCCGCTCGGCTGACCCAAGTGGAGCCTTCGGTCATCCCGAAATAGGCTGCATATTGGCCTGATCCGTAGTAGTCAGGTGCGTAATAAACCGCTGTAAGGTCAGCCGTACCGGCGGCCATCTCTTCGCGCCAGACCGGATAGGTCACCGGTTTGAGCGTGACCTCAACCCCCACCTGCGCGAAGTCCTGTTGCAGCTTTTGCATCATCACGTTGAGGTCAACGCCGTAGACGTTGTCGTTGGGATAAACGGCAACCATCTCAAGCCCGCTGTCCATGCCCGCCTCTGCCAGCATCGACTTGGCTTTTTCCACATCTTGCGCGCGCGGCTCAAGGTTCTGGGTGCCCGGAAAGCCGTTGGGAATGGGTGCTGCAATCTTGTTACCGTTGCCGCCGACGGTGAATTCGATCATCCCGTCATAGTCGACTGCGTAGGTCAGCGCCTCGCGCACCTGAGGGGTCAGCTTGTCCTTCATCGCGGTAGAGCCCGGCATGAAAGCGAAGTAGACGAAGTTGAAGGAAGGGATAATCTCAGTCACCACGTCCGGGGTATCGAGGGATTTGGCCGTATCTGCGTCAATCTGCATGGCAATATCGACTGAGCCCGTTTCCAGCGCCTGCGCCTGAATGACGGAATCCTGCATCTGCGTGATCACCACCTCGGCAAAGGCGGGGGCGGTGCCATAGTAGCTGTCATTGCGCGACAGACGCAGCTCGTCTTCGGGGGCGTAGTTGACCAGAACGAATGGCCCACTGCCGACCGAATTCTCCAAGAACCAACCTTCGGCTCCATCGGCAGTCGCCGCAGTTTCATCCGCCAGCGCCCCGCCCGCCATCGCGGCTTCGGTGTTCAGGATACCTGTGTAGGGGGCGGAAACCTTATTGAGAAATTCGGAGTTGGGCGCGTCTACCGTTACTTTCACGGTATGGGCATCAACCGCTTCAATGGACTGCGTGCCATCCATCAAGAAGGAGGGCGACCCTTTAAGGTTGCGCAGCCGCTCGAAAGTCCAGACCACGTCGGAAGCTTCAACTGGGCTGCCATCGGAAAAGACGGCCTCGGGGTTTAGGTTGAAGGTGAACTCAGTGAAATTCTCGTTGTGCTCCCAACTTGCCGCAAGTTTTGGCTCAAGTGTCTTATTGTCTGCACCGAGTGTGATCAGCGGTTCATAGACGGCCGTGAGATATATTTGGCAGGTGTCACAGAAGGCCCGCGACGGATCAAGCGAGTTGACGTCCATGGAGCGGCCCACGACGAGCGTATCCTGCGCTGCCACCGCAGAGCCGAACATCAACGCGCTGGTCGTGCCAAAAAGCAGGGCAGTGCCCCGCCGCCGTGCCGTGGTCTTGAAAGATGAAGTCGTATTCATACCATAGTCCCCTTTGCTTGTTTCCCCGCCCCAGCATTCTGTGAGGTCGATGGTTCGGGCAGGACTGATTTGCCATGCCCTTTCGGGCAGGTGACCGCCAATTTGCCCGTCGGCCGTCTGGAAAATGACTGTGATCGGTGCGATTTATTAGCTGGCCCGCTGTGCCATAGAGATCAGGTTAGCGAGGGAATTTTTGGCTGCATAGAGGGTATTGATGGTCAGCAAATCGCCTATAGCTCGCTGTTCTGGAACAGCTCAAATAAAGCTGAATCATCGTGCCCAGTGGCATCAAAGCGTATAAAATCATAGTGTGGAGTAAACCGCTCAGCGTTTAACCGTTGCGAAACACTTAGCAAGTTAGTGATAGAAAGTTTTGTTATTTCTCGATTGGCTCGCGCGCTGGCAGAATCTCTGGCAAGAAGCAGCGCAAGTAACAGGTCGATGCACGAATGCTTTCGGTCAGATAGCCTTCGGTGATGCAGCGATGCTGTGACCACGAGATAGCCCAGATGCCATCCATGATCCCGATCGACAGCCCAATGCGGTGCTCAAGATCTGGCACGGCAGAGAAGTCGAACCACCGCCTGAACTCTGCCGTGCGGATCGCTGAAAGGGAGGCATTGCCTTGCAAATCCAAAGTGCGCACTTCGGCACTTACTCCCGCCCCCATGAAAAGCCGCAGCGCGGCAGGATGGCGATTGAGGTACGCGGCCCCGTCCATCTGTCGGCGGCGGATGATCTCCTGCCAAGAGCCGGGGGGCGGGTCCAACGGCTTTTGTGCGAGTGCGGAAAGCGCCTGATGATAGCGCTGCGCCAAAGCAACAAGGATCGCGTCTTTGTTGGGGAAGAAGTGATAGATCGAGGGTAAAGGGACGCCCGCCGCCTCTGCCACGACGGCAAGGCTTATGTCGCTGTCGGGCGCTTCGGTCAAAATAACCTCTGTGGCGTCAAGGAGTTGCTGAAACCGCGCAATACCTCGCTGCCGCTGTGGCTCTCGGATCCCAGCTCGGCGTGCCACGTGCATTTCTTGGTCCATTGCGTCTCGCTTTTTGTTTATCGAATACCCACTGCTTGAAAGGCTAAGACGTTAAACCAAAACGTACTACATTATTCACAAGAGTTCTTGCCCCCCTTACTTCAGATTAACTCTTGCTCCCAATCTCAAAGCCCAGGGTCTCAGATTTTAGCTGCCGCTGAGTTTGTTGATTTTTCTGCCCTAAAGAAATGATCGAACCCAATTTCTGATCTCCGATTGCGGTCACAGACAAAGACGGCCGCCGCAATACTCGATATGCCCACATCTGGGATTACAAAAACACACAAGCGTTAAGTCGGCTGAAGCCAGATGCTCTGATACTGAGCCCCGTTCTATCACTGGTCAGTACCTTGAAGTGATAGCAAAACACCGCAAGAATGCACATCGTAATGAGATGTCGCGCAAGGCGCAGATGCGGCAGTCGGTGTGATATATGTGGGCGTCCCGTGTAGGAGGCACCCCCAAATCTCTTCAGTACTGACATCGAAAATTTCGCGGAAAACCTCGTGAATACAAGGTGGTACCCAAGGTCGGACTCGAACCGGCATGCCTCGCGGCGGGGGATTTTGAATTCAGTCGAAACCTTTATATTTCAGTCTCTTAAATACATGTAGCTCACATCAAAATGGGTAAAATTTCGAATATTGTATGAGTACGGTTTGTGGCACTGGCCATAAGCCCTCTCATCGCGACGATCATAAGTCATCTGTTTCAGAGGTAAGCTTGGTCCGGCAGGAAAAACCTGCCGAACCGCCTGCCTCAGCTCCAATGTGCGACGGACCGTCGCTCGAAGCTCTCGCGGAACTGCTGTGTCGATTTGGGCATCACCTCGCCGCTGCCCCAGTCAAGGATCACCGCGTATTGCCGCACCGCGTCCATCTCGTTGATCTCGCCATTGCGGTACAGGCGCGAAACCTCTTCGGGGTCCATCCGCGCCCAAGCCTTGCGGTTTTCGCGGATATGCGCCCGGGCCTTCCCGGTTGCCTCGACGTCGATTTCATAGTCCAGCATATCGGCGTCATTTACCTTGATGACCACGCCATAGTCGATCTTTGCCCGCTCGACCGAGACATATTCGTCAATCACATCATGACGCACCCGCTCTGGGTCGCGCTCCATCGGATCGCCGTATCCACCACCGCCTGCCGTGGGTCGGGTAAACCTGTCACCGCTCTTGATCTTGTAGTTGGAGAAGACGGATCCCAGCCAGTTCTGTTCGCCGGTCTCTGCGTGTTCAACCATCAGACCGTGGGGCATGGACGGCAGGCCGCCTTCAACGCCCCAAACAACGGCCCGTTCCCGGTCGCAGATATAGGACATCACGGTGTTGTCTGCCTCCAGCAGAGTCGAGGCCTTGATAACGCCCGCACCGCCGCGCCATTTGCCGGGGCCGGGGCTGTCCTGCTTGATCTGGAATTCATCCGCCCGCGTCGGGTTTACCCGCTCGTTGCCCTCTGAAGGCTGCGACATCAAACCAGTGCCGAAACATGCGGTGGTGACATCGCTGCCGTCCTTGCCGTTGCGCCCGCCCCAGCCGCCGGGGAGCCATTCGTAGAACATGTAGATCGGCTTTTCAGGCTTGCGCAGGTCGTTGCCCCCGGCAAGTAGGTATTCAAGGTTAAAGGCACAGGCGATCGCGCGTTCTGGCATGATCTGGGACCACATCTCGAAAATCGCGTTCATGATCTTCTCAAACGGCATCAGGAAGCCGGTGACGGCAACGGGCCATTCGGCGCTTACCACGCTGTTCTTGGGCGCTTTGATCTCGACCATTCGGTAGAACCCGCTGTTGAGCGGCAAGTCAGGAAAAAAGGTCTTCATCCCCGCCACCACGGCCGAGAATGTCGCCCCATGCGCGGAGTTGTAGATCGACGAGATCGTGGGGTGACTACCCTCGAAATCATAAATGATTTCATCGCCTTTGATCGTCATCTTGATGTGGATCGGGATCATCCCCTCGCCTGCTCCGGGGTCGCGATCGATGTAATCCACGGCCTCCCATGTGCCGTCGGGCAGGTCCGAGATGCGCTGGCGCACGGCGCGCTCGACATAGTCCTGAACCTCTTCCATGCCTTGGGTCACCTGATCGCGCCCGTATTTTCCAACAAGGCGTTGAAGTTCGCGTTCAGCGACCTGCGTGGCCTGCGCCTGCGAGTGGATGTCACCGATGATAGAGGCTGGATCGCGCGTGTTGGCCGCAATCATATTGGCTACGTCGGCGCAGAACTTACCCTTGCGGAACAGCCGGATCGGCGTGATCCGCACGGCCTCGCCAAACATCTCATGGGCCGTGACGTTGAACGATCCGGGCACCGAGCCGCCAAGGTCAGACCAATGCCCGTTGGACTGCGAGAAGCCGATCAGGGTTTCTTCGTCAAAGATCGGGCGGATCAGGCGCACATCGCTAAAGTGCGTGCCCCCCGCGTAGGGATCGTTGATCGCATAGACATCGCCGGGGTACATATCGCCCTCAAAGGCGCGGATCACATCCTTGCAGGTGTAATGCAGCGTGCCCACATGCACCGCGATATCCGAGTTGCCCTGCGCCACGCAGTTGCCTTGAGCATCATGCAACCCGTTCGAGAAGTCACGGTTGTAGATCACAAAGGAATAACAGGTGCGCAGCATTTGCTCTGCCATCTGGTCGACAGAGGTGATGAAAGAGTTTTTCAGAACTTCGAAGGTGACCGGATCAAGGTCGGGTCTGGATAGGGTGTTCATGGTTCAATCCTTCACGCGAATGAGAATGTTCATGTATTGATCGACCGACGCCTTTGCCTTGGGCGGTATGACCACAGTGGAATCGACTTGCTCAACGATGGCGGGGCCGCTGAACTCGGCCCCAGCCTTCATTTTCGACCGGTCATAAACGGCAGCCTCGCAGGCCTCGCCTTTGAACCAGACGGCGCGGTGCCCAGCAGGTTCGGGCGTGTGTTTGACCACGTTGAAGGACGGCAATTCGGCCTTTTGCACCACGCCGGTGGCCTTGACCCCGGCGCGAAAAATGCTGACGGGGGAATCTTCGCGCCGGAAATTGTATTCCCGCTCATGTTCGGCGTGAAATCCGTTCACGAGGTCTTCGGTGCTGGTGATCTTTGACGGTGCCAACACCGCCAGCGAGCGCCACTGACCTTGATACATCATCTCGACCGTACGCTGCAAAACCGTGTTGTCCGGCGATACGCCCTCGTGGCGCAACCGCTCGACGGCCTCTTTCTCGATCCGGGCAAAGGCGGCTTCGAGGTCTTCGGGCGTCGTGCTGGCGGCATCGGCCATGAAACTGTCCGAGAAGTCATGCTGGATATCGACCAGCAGGCACCCCATTGCGGAGGTGACACCGGGGTTGGGCGGCACGATGACAATCGGGATCGACAACTCGCGGGCGACCGCCGCACCGTGCAGCGCACCGGCCCCCCCGAAGGCGACCAAGGCGAAATCGCGCGGGTCGTGGCCGCGGCTGATCGACAGCAGGCGCACGGCGTTGGCCATATTGGCATTGGCCACATCGATGATGGCCTCAGCCGCCGCGTGCAACTCCATCCCAAAGGGCTCCGCCACCGTTTCGCGCACCGCCTTTTCCGCGAGGTCGGGGTCGAGCGTGATGTCCCCCCCCGCGAGGCTGTGGCCTAGGCGGCCAAGGACGACATTGGCGTCGCTGTTCGTGGCGACCTCATTGCCGTTGGAATAACAGGCCGGTCCGGGATGCGCCCCGGCAGATTGGGGGCCGTTGCGCAACGATCCGCCCTCGTCTTTCCACGCCAGCGATCCGCCGCCCGCGCCGATGGTCAGCACCTCGATGCTCGGAAAGCGGATCGGGTAGCCGTATTCGATATACCAATCCTTGGTGACCGTGGATTCCCCCCGGTACGTCAGCGATACATCGGTGCTGGTGCCGCCCATGTCGAACCCGATGGAGTTCTCATAGCCGCAAAGATTGCCGATAAAGCGGCTGGCGATGGCCCCCGCCGCGATGCCAGACCCGGCCAAGCGGGCGGCAAAATCCTTCACGCTCGCGGGGGTCATCACGCCACCCCCGGTGTGCAGCAGCAACAAATCACGTTTGTAGCCGCCCTCCTCCAGCTTGTCGCTGAGACGTGACACGTAGTCGACCACCACGGGCGAGACGACCGCGTTGACCATTGTGGTCGAGAACCGCTCGTGTTCGAAAATCTCAGGCATCACCTCGGATGAGATCGAGATATGCACGTCCGGCATCACCTCGCGAAGGATTTCGCGCATGCGAACCTCGTTCTCGCCATTGACGTAGGAGTTGATGAAGCAGACCGCGATTGCTTTGACGTCGCGCTTCTTGAGCACGGCAGCGACGCGGCGGGCGTCCTCTTCGTCCAACTCTCGGATTATCTTGCCGCTTGCGTCGATGCGTTCTTTGACGGTCAACCGGTCGCGGCGGGGGATGTAGGGTTTGGCCACGTCCTTGTAGGTGTCCCAAAGGTCTTCTTTGTTCGAGCGCCGGATTTCCACAACGTCGCGGAAGCCTTCGGTGCACACCATCGCGGCGCGTGGGAGTTTGCGGGTAATCAGCGCATTGGTGGCCACCGTTGTGCCATGCGAAAACATGGTGACATCCGAAAGGTCGACCTGAGCATCCGACACGCCTGTCATGATCGCGCGCATCGGGTCATCAGGTGTCGAGGGGGTCTTTTCGATGCGAATTTGACCGCTTTCCTCGTCCATGATGCATACATCGGTAAAGGTCCCTCCGACGTCTACCGCCACTCTCGTCTTGGTCATTTGCTGTTCCTAACTTGTTGCACGCCTGTCGGATGGCCGACCGGCATTGTTCTGCGCCGCGAGGGCTCAGTCATTTGGTTTCGTTGAATGGGTGTTGCTTGGTCAGTCGGGGCGGTGCTCCGCCTCCGTCCGGGCTTTTTTGCGGGTTGCTGTTGGCGTGCAGCCAAAACGGCTGCGGTAGTGTTTGCAGAACTGCGCGTGGTCGTAGAAACCCCATTTGTGGGCGATCTGTGCCATCGTCGAACTGTCATGGCCCATCGTGAGCGTCTCGTAACATCGGGTCAGTCGCTTGTCGCGGATATAGCCCGCGACCGAACAGTCGTTCTCGGCAAACAGACCTTGCAGGTAGCGTCGCGAAATCCCGCAGGATTCCGCCACCAGCATCGGGGTCAGCTTTGGGTTTGCGAGGTTGTCGCGGATGAATTGCTCTGCGCGTTGCAAATGTGCAGCGCGGATGGTGGAAACGGAACTGTCCAGAATACGATCATCGCTGCGCATCGACAGGCAAAGAAGGTCAAGCAGGTGCTGGCCTGCCAATTCGCGCGCGGCGTCGTTGATGACTTCGATACTGTCGATGGTGTTACGCACCGCCCCCACGAAAAATGACCCGACACCCGATGTCGCGTCAAAGGTCAGCGCGCTGAGACGCTCAGTCGGCCCCAATCGGGACTGCACGCTGGCGGTCGGGACTTTGAGCACCCAAAGCTTGTTGCGCCGCGCATGGGAGAATTCATAAGGCATGTCCCCCTGCTCCACCAAGAAACTGCCAGGCGCGCAGCGGGTCTCGCGCGATGACTGCTCAAAGAGCACATCCCCTGCGTGAGGGATCGTGATAAGCAGGCTGCTGTCCTTTTCTTCGGCAAAGTGGCTTTTGTGGCGGCGGTACATGACGGCGTCGCAGTGCATCTCTGACAGCCCCAGAATGCCCAGCCCCCACGACCTGAGCGACCCGTTGAACGCCTGCGGATCGTGGCACTGTACCGACAGCGGAAAATAGGTCTCAGAGATTGTCCGGGACCATATCGCGCTCTTGTCGGTCGCTCCGCTATTATCGGTTGAAACTAACATTCCTTACTCCCGTCCAACGCTTTGCGTGAAACCGCGGACCTCAAACCCTTCGGTAAACTCTATCCAGAACCAACGCGCGAAATAGGTGATTTGCGCACAAAAATTTGGATCAGTTTTGGCGGGCGGCATTTTCGAGGAACTCAACCTCGATAAAGGCAAACTCCCCGTCGTTCCCGTTCAGCACATCATGCTCAACACCGCGCTTGCGGAAATAGGGCACCCCGACCTTCAGTTCCGATCGGCTGAGGACCCCCTTCGCATCGCGGATTTCCAGCGCCCCGTTCTGGATGGGCACAACCAGATAATCGTATTCGTGGCGGTGCCAGCCGGTATTGTCGCCGCGCCCCGAAAAACTCCAGCGAGTGACGCGGGTGCGCGGGTTCTCGATTAAAACGGCCGAAACCGCGGTGCCTCGCTCACCGGCGTTGCACATCCTTCACCCCCTCCTCATCCTAGATCGGCGCAGCATGCTGCACCCCTATCAAGGGCAATGCTAGCCATTCTCAGGCCATCCGTCGAATGATTTGGCGCAGCGCGGTGAATTCGCCGCCAAAGGGTCAGCCGACGAGCGATATCACCAAGGGCAGTGAAATCGCGGAAAAGGCGGTGCCGTAAAGAACGGTGCGTGCGGAAAGCGGCACGCTAATCCCCTCTGCACGCGCCATCACATAGACATTCGCCGCCGGGGGCAAAGCGCCCATGATGATCGCGGTCGCAACCCAGATTGGATCGAACCCAGAGAAGACCGTGAAGGCCAAGGCCACCGCCAGAGGATGCAAGATAAGCTTCACCCCAAGGCAGGCGCCAAGCCGCGCGCCCATGGCGCCCCCGCGATTGCGGGCCAATGTGAGGCCCAGCGAAAACAGCGCTGCGGGGGCGGCGGCGTTTTGAAATCCGGTGAGAGGCGTGTCGAGGAAGGTCGGCAGCACCCAGCCCGTGCGCGCAAAGACGAGTGCGGTCAGCGTGGCAAGGATGAACGGATGGGTCACAACTTTGCGCAGGGATTGAGTCAAACGGGCAAAGCCGCGCCGCCCTTCGCCGATCATAGCGGGCCAAATGGTAAAGATCAGCAAGACATCGGCGCAGAACACGAAAGCCGCGGGCGCCCCCGCCGCGGGGCCAAGCACGGCGACCGTCAGTGCAGGCCCCATGTAGCCAATGTTGGAATAGCTCGCCGCAAGGCCGAAGACTGCCGCATGGTCCCCGGTCTTGTTGCCGCGCCCGATCAGCCAGCCGATCAGGAACATCAGCCCGGTCATCGCGGTGGTCACGGCCAGAAAGCCCAAGAGACTGGCCGCGCCCGGCGGCACCACCCGCACCGATTGAAATAGCAGCGCTGGCAGCGCGAGGTAGAAGATGAAAGCATCCAGCCAGCGCTGCTGTTTCGCCCCGTGCCGCAGCAAAAGCTGGGCCACAACACCTGCGAGAATGTAGATAAAGAAGGGTGCGATCAGGCCCAGACCAGCGATCACAACAGGGCGCTCGTCAGCTTTGACACGATACTCTCACATGCGTTGGTTCGGGAATTCATGGCGCAACTCTATGGTTAAAGTCCGAGAGCGGTACAAGACTGTTGCGCCTAAAATTGCAACTTGGGAGATAGGAAGGCAGAGGTGAAATACGACTTCAGCGCTTGTTTGGCGGGCGTCAACGGTATGGACCGATTGACGGCCAGCCCGACATCCATCGTGGGAATTTCCACATCTGTCACCACCGTTTCGATCCGTCGTCCTTCCAGTGACCAAGGCCGGTAGACCATATCCGACAGGATCGTGACCCCCTGACCGTTCGCCACCAGCGAACGCACCGCCTCCACCGAAGACGTGCGCAACTTGATGCTCGGGTGCGCGTTGTTGCTGTTCCAGTATTTCATTGAGGAATGCGCGGCTTCGTCCACGGTCAGCATGACGTATGGCTCTTTGGCAATGCTATGCAACGACACTGCCCCGCCGTCGCAAAACCGATGCCCCGCCGGGACCCACAACCGCCTTGGGGATTTCAGCAAAGTCAGCGTCTCGATCCCGTCGCGGTGGATGTTCGAGGTCAGGGCGACGGCCATGTCGATCTGACCGCGCAGCAGTTGTTCCTCAATGCTCTGGCGGTTCAATTCGACGATGCGAATGTCGATACCGGGGTAAAGCTGCGCCAACCGCCCCAGATGGAACGGCAGGAAATATCCAAGGACCGTATAGGTCGCTGCGATGGTCAAGCTGCCGGTAATGTCAGAGGTGCCACGGTGAATTTGGTGGGCTGCATCGACCTTTTCCAGAATGTCCCGCGCCACCGGCAGGAACTCCCGCCCCGCATCCGTCAACTCCATACCCTGAGCGCGGCGTTGAAATAGGGTAACGGCCAAAAGCGCCTCAAGATCGCGGACCGACCCCGTAACCGCAGATTGAGAAATCGAAAGCAATTTTGCCGCCCGGCTGACCTGTCCGGTCTCAGCGGTCGCCACAAAATACTTCAAGTGCTTAAAATTCAACCTCTACCCCCTGATCCGCAGCACCAAGAATTATCTAAAAATCCAATAATGCAACAATGAAAAAAAGAAATATCAATTTTGTATCAAGCTGCCATCATAGGTCCAGACCAGTGGAGGTGTGATGATGAAAGAGGCCGTCGATCTAAATTGTGACATGGGCGAAGGATTTGGCCAGTGGGTGCTGGGCGATGCGCCGGACGAAGAGATCATGCAGATCATCAGTTCCGCCAATATCGCAGCGGGTTTCCATGCCGGCGACCCCAACTCAATGGACCGTGTCGTCAAATTGGCTCAGGCGCATGGCGTTGGGCTGGGCGCGCACCCGGGCTATGCGGATCTTCAGGGCTTCGGGCGGCGCTACATAAAGACCGATGCGGCAGAGTTGATCAATGACATCGTCTATCAGATTGGCGCGATCCGCGAATTTGGTCGCCGCCATGGCGCACCCTTGCAGCACATAAAGCTTCACGGTGCGCTTTATATGGAAGCTGCTGTGAATGAAGAACTATCGCAGATGCTGGTTGATACACTACAGGCCACCAGCCCCGACGCGCTGCTGTTTTGCATGAGCGTCTCAAAGACCTATGCCGCCGCCAAACGGGCGGGCCACCCCGTCATCCGCGAGTTCTATGCAGATCGGGACTACGGCAATTCCGGTTCAATCGTCTTTACCCGGCAGGTCGGGCGGCCCGATCCACAACAGATTGCTGAGAAATGCGTTAAGGCATGCAAGACCGGCATGGTCACCACCGTCGAGGGCGATGAGGTTGAAATCCCGTTCGACTCGATCTGTTTTCATTCCGACACGCCCGGTGCGCTGGCTATGGGCCAAGCCATCCGTGCGGGCCTGCTTGACGCAGGCATACGCATCGCCAGCGCCGCTGAAGTCGCGAAAACCCTTTAAGTACATCACTCTAGCAGGAGACCAACATGACACAGGTTCTTTCCCCCGTTCCCGGCACATTCTACACCCAATCTGCACCGGGTGAGCCGCTATACAAGCAACCCGGCGACGCGGTCGCGGCAGGCGATACCGTCGGTCTGATCGAAGTCATGAAGACCTTCATCGACGTGAAGGCAGAGACCTCGGGAACCTTCAAAAGCTACCTGATCGACGATGGGGCGGCGATTGGCGCGGGCGCACCGTTGGCAGAAATCGAGGACTGATACATGGCTATCAAACGCTTGCTGATTGCCAACCGAGGTGAAATCGCCGTGCGGATCATCCGCGCTGCCAAGTCAATGGGCATTCACACCATTCAGGCCCATTCCGAAGCCGATGCGGACATGTTGGCCGTCCGGCAGGCGGATGAGGCCGTCTGCATCGGCCCCGCACAGGCCGCGCAATCGTATCTGAACGTAGAGGCCGTGGTCGCGGCGGCCAAGGCAACCCAAGCGGATGCGGTTCACCCCGGATATGGTTTCATGGCCGAGAATGCGGCCTTTGTCCGCGCGCTGGAGGAGGCTGGCATTACGTTTGTCGGCCCTTCGGCGGACACGATTGATCGTATGGGCGACAAGGTGGCGGCAAGGCAGGCTGCCGAGGCGGCGGGCGTACCTGTCGTGCCCGGCTCGAAAGGGCGTCTTGAGACGGTAGATGACGCCGTGTCAGTTGCTGCAGGTTTGGGGTATCCGGTGATGATCAAGGCCGCCGCCGGGGGCGGTGGCAAGGGAATCCGCATTGCCGACAACGAGGCCGATCTGCGCAAGATGGCCCCGCAGGCGCAGGCCGAAGCGAAAGCGGCCTTTGGCGATGGTGGGCTTTACCTTGAACGGGCGATCCAGTTACCGCGCCATATCGAAGTGCAAATCATGGGCGACGGCACCGATGCGGTTCATTATTTTGAGCGCGAATGCTCAATGCAGCGCCGCCGCCAGAAAGTCTGGGAAGAAGCCGGGGCCGCTTGTCTGGACGAGGCCACCCGCCAGCACCTATGCGATACCGCCGTGTCATTGGCCAAGGCCGTCGGCTACGTTGGTGCGGGGACATTGGAGTATCTTTACGACAGCGCAACCAAAGAATTCTTCTTTATCGAGATGAACACCCGCATTCAGGTGGAACATCCGGTAACGGAAATGCTGACGGGCACGGATCTGGTGCAAGAAATGATCCATGTCGCCGGCGGTGGGAAACTGCGTCAGTCTCAAGAAGACATCACCCGCAGCGGCCATGCGATCGAGGTGCGGCTCAATGCCGAAGACCCGATGATGCAGTTCCTCCCCTTCCCCGGTCAGGTCAGCAGCCTGAAGCTGCCCGAAGGTGACGGCATCCGCTTTGATCACTTCCTCTACGAAGGCTATCAGGTGCCGCCGTTTTACGACTCCCTTTTGGGCAAGCTGATCGTCCATGGCAAAGATCGTGACGCCGCGATCGCGCTGATGATCACCGCGCTTGAGGGGCTAGAGATTGGCGGGCTGAAAACCACCAAACCGCTGCACCTTGCTTTGGCGCATGACCCTGCGGTGCGGGCGGACGATTTCCATACGCAATGGCTCGAGCCTTGGCTGGCGGCGGGCAATCTCAAACCAACCCCCTAACCACAGGAGGCAACTCGTGAAAACACGCTATACCTACGGCGGCGACGAACATATCTACGTCGAGATGGACGATGAAATGTCGCTTGACGCGTTCTTTAAGTCCCTATCGATGAGCAACGCGGTGCGCGAGGCCAAGATCGAGGGCGTCACGGAAATTTGCCCGGCGAACGCCTCCTTTCAGGTCCGCTTTGACCCTGATGTGATCGCGCCCAAAGCGATGCTGAAAAAGGTGCAGGAGCTTGAGCATAAGGCCGGGGATGCAGAAAAACGGCTGAAGACGCGGATCATTGAAATCCCCGTCTATTACCAAGACCCTTGGACGCACGAGACCCTGATGCGGTTCCGTGAGCGCCATCAAGACCCGTCGGGCACCGATCTCGACTATGCCGCGCGGATCAACGGGTTTGACAGCGCCAAAGCCTTTATCGAGGCGCATCACGCGCAGCCGTGGTTTGTGTCGATGGTGGGCTTCGTTGCTGGCCTGCCGTTTCTCTATCAACTTGTTGAGCGTGACAAACAGTTGCAGGTGCCCAAATACCTGCGCCCGCGCACAGATACGCCCAAGCAGACCGTGGGCTATGGCGGCTGTTTCTCTTGCGTCTATTCGGTGCGGGGGGCTGGCGGTTACCAGATGTTTGGGGTGACGCCGATGCCGATCTTCGATCCCGAGCAAAAGCAAAGCTACCTGCGCGACTTCATGGTGTTTTTCAAACCGGGCGACATCGTGAAATGGAAGCCGATCGACCGAGAGGAATATGACCGCATTCTCGGCGAGGTGGAGGCCGATACCTATGTGCCGCGCATCGCTGAGGTCGATTTCGATCTGGAAGCCTTTAACGCGGATATGCCCGGCACCAACGCCAAACTGATGGAGGCGCTCAATGTCGCTTAAAGTCATTCAACCGGGCCTCTCAACCTCAATTCAGGATTTGGGCCGTCCGGGCTATTTCCACCTTGGCATTCCGATTGGTGGCGCAATGGACCGTTTCGCGCTGCGCGTGGCCAACATGCTGGTCGGCAACCCCGAAGGGGCTGCGGGGCTCGAAGTGGTGTTCATGGGGCCCGAGATCGTCTTTGAAAAGGACGCGCTCGTTGCCGTGACCGGGGCGGATTTGCCTGCCAAGGTCGATGGCAAACCGCAGGAGGGCTGGACCGCCTTTGAGGTCAAAGCCGGTCAGACGCTGAAGTTCGATTTCCTCAAATCCGGGGCGCGGGCCTATATCGCAATCAGCGGCGGGATCGATACCCCCCCTGCCCTTGGTAGCCGCTCCACCTACCCAATCGGCGCACTCGGCGGTATCGAAGGTCGCAATGTACAGGCCGGAGACGTGATCCCGTTGGGCGAAGCGGAGATGATCGAACCGGGTCTGAATGTTCCTAAGGAGTTGCGCCGCCTGCCGGACAACCCCGCCGAACTGCGGGTGCTGCCCGGCCTTTATTGGCACCGCCTGACCCCTGCCGCGCAAGAGGGGTTCTTTGACGATGACTGGACTGTCGCACTTGAGGCGGACCGGATGGGATACCGTTTCAAGGGAGGCAAACCGCTTGAGTTTGTCGGTCGTGAACAGCCTTTCGGGGCCGGGGCCGATCCGTCCAACATTGTCGACGGCTGTTATTCCTACGGCTCCATTCAGGTGCCAGGTGGGTTGGAGCCGATCGTTCTGCACCGAGATGCGGTGTCGGGGGGCGGATATTTCACTTTGGGCGCGATCATCTCGGCCGACATGGACCTGATCGGACAGTTGCAACCGCATACACCGGTTAAGTTCCGCAAGGTGGGCATGGACGAGGCGCTGAAAGCGCGCAGCGACCGCAAGAAGATGCTCGCAGCGGTGCGTGCACACCTCGGCTAGCCCAGGCGTGCACACCTCGGCTAGCCCAGTGTAAGTGAATGGCCTCGGCGCCCTGATCGTTTCAGGCTGCCGGGGCGACACTTCGATATGCTCTCTTGAATGCAAATCGCGTTTAAGCTCTGATGTTGCGGGCAAACATCCATGTCGGGGCGCGAACTTCACGGTTAGAAGGGAAAGCCCCCCAAACGCCCGTTGGTCAGGCCCATATGCACAGACTTGCCTCTCCCCCAAACCACAAACGACGGGTGCTGCGGGTGCGTGGCACCGATGTCACCCTGCTGGAGGAAGTGCGCAAAATGGCCGTGGCGGACCTCGGCATCGACATCGAGCACGAGTCTCTGGATTTCCTGACCTGCCAGCACCTCGCAGCAGTAGACCCGACGGGCTACGACGTCTACGAGCAATGCTTTCACAACCTCGATATCGTCTGGTACTGGGGCGCGTTGCAACCGATCCAGACCGACCGGATCAATCAATGGGATCACATTGGCGACCTTGCCAAGGACGGCGGGATTAGCAAATACACTTGGCAGGGCCATGGCGACGCCCCGGTACGCAAGCTGTACGTGCAGCCCGACGGGACTTTGGGTCAACAGCCGATGCCGACCATCAGCATGTTGCCTACAGCCCATAACGTCGACAGCTTCGGATTTGACCGCCGTCTGTTCGGCGATGAGGGGCCGGAGGGATCAAGCTGGGCGTGGCTGCTTGACCGGCGCGCCCGGGGCCGGATTGCATTGGTGGACGAGCCGGCGATCGGCATCTTTGATGCGGCCCTTGCCGCTGAAGCCAATGGTGATCTTACCTTTCAGGACATCGGGAATATGACTGTCGATGAGATCGACAGCCTGATGGCGCTGCTTGAGACCTTGCGCCAACAGGGCTTTTTCGCGGGCAGTTGGGTTACACCCGACGAGGCGGAGGCGTTCATTCAGACGGACCGCGTGTCAGTGCAGAGCATGTGGTCGCCTTCCTATGGCAACTTGGGCGAGATGGCCGGTATTTTCCGCGAAAGCGTGCCGCGCGAAGGCTACCGGGCGTGGCATGGCGGGGCCTCGCTTGCACGACACCTCGAAGGTGCAAAACTGGACATGGCCTATGACTATCTGAATTGGTGGCTTACCGGCCCCGCGGGCGCGCTCATGGCACGGCAGGGGCATTACATGACGAATTCAAAGGGAGTCCGGGAGTATCTCAGCCCCGAAGAATGGGGCTATTGGTATGACGGAGACCCTGCCCGATGCGACCTTAAGGGGCCGGACGGCAAGATCGTCGTGCGCACGGGCCAGCGTCGCCCCGGCGGTGCCTATCGTGAACGGGTCAGTCGGATCGCGCTTTGGAACACTGTCATGGACGAGTACAACTACGCCGCCCGCTCTTGGAACCGCTTTATCCGGACTTTGGGAAGCTCGACCACATGAGTGCAAGGCCGACCACCCCCGGGCAAGACCCGCTTTATGAAACCATCAGTCGCGTTCTGCGGCACAATATCCGTTCGGGGCGCTTGCCGGAGGGATTTGTTCTGATTGAGGGTCCGATTGCCAAGTTGATGCAAACCAGTCGCGCGCCCGTCCAGGCCTCTTTGCGCATCCTCAACGCTGAAGGGTTGATCCACCGGTTTCGCGGGCGCGGTTATCTGGTCGGGGATGGAGCGACGAGCCTTACGCCGATCCGCAAATCGCTGGAGGAGTTCGGGTTTGAAATCCCGGATGTCTCACGTTCAGCCCTCGCGGTCCGCGGGACGTGGCAGCGGGTCTATGACAAGGTAGAGGCCGAGATTGCCGCCTGCCAGATTTTCGGAGAGTTTAGGGTCATTGAAACGGAACTGGCCAATCATCTGGGCGTGAGCCGCACCGTGGCACGCGACGTGCTCAGCCGCCTTAACGAACGCGGGTTGATCCGCAAAGGCGCCACCTCGCACTGGCTAGCCGGGCCGCTGACGGCCCGAACCCTCCGCGAGAAATTCGAGCTGCGCAGCATCATGGAACCTGCCGCTTTAATGCAGGCCTCAGATTACATCGACCACGCGCAGATCATGCAGGTGAGCGCACATATCGAAAGCGGCAAGGCAAAGAACTCAGCTCAACTTGAAGATGAGCTGATGCGACTCTGTCTGGGGCGGACGCCGAACAGTGCGCTGGTGGAAATCATTAGCAACAACCGCCTGCTGCTTTCGGCAATGGACAAGGCTCTGAGCGACCTTGGATTGCCCGTAGATCCCGTCGCGCTGGATCAGTACCAGACCCTGTTCGAGCTAATCGGTTCACGCCAAATCGATGCAGCTGCAGCGTACCTTAGGGAACATTTGCGCGTCTTGTCGTTCAAGAGCGTTGCCCGGCTTAAAATCGTTGCGCTGATTCCTGAAAGCGAGTCGCTGCCGCCCTATTTGACCCCGGTTATATAAAAATGGATTTCGGACCCTAAGTTCATTTTCATACTGAGTAAAATTGCATCTTTTCGATCATTTTTCCACCTAAGGTAGCTTTTCCGGCTCTAAATTTCGAAAAGATGGCTATTGCTATGTAGTCAAATTAGCCATTTCATACTTTATACATTTTGCGGAAAGGTGCCGAAAGAGCGACCTTTTGCTCCCCCGATACCGTTCGAGGGGACATCCGCGAAAGAGAGAGGGCTCTATGACGCAAAGCGAACCAATTTTTCGGATGGAAGGTGTGACGCACAGGTACGGCGATCTGACCGCACTTGATGACATCGATTTTGTCGCCGAAGACAACAGCTATATCGCCCTACTCGGGCCTTCGGGATCCGGCAAAACCTGCCTCCTGCGGGTAATCGCGGGCTTCGAGAAGCCGGACAAGGGGCGCATCTGGTTTCAGGGGCGCGACATCACCGACCTACCCGCCCACGAGCGCGGCATCGGTTTTGTGTTTCAGAACTTCGCCCTCTTCCCACATCTGACCATCTTCGAGAACGTGGCCTTTGGTCTACGCAATGGCGCGGTCAAAGTGTCGGAGACCGACATCGCCGATCGGGTGACGGACGCGATCGACATGGTGGGCCTCACAGGATTGGAAGACCGCAGCCCGGATCAGATTTCTGGCGGCCAGAAACAACGTGTCGCCTTGGCGCGGTCGCTCGTATTGCAGCCCAAACTGGTGCTTTTGGATGAACCTCTAGGTGCGCTTGACGCGAACCTGCGCGAACGGATGCAGATCGAACTGCGGGCCATTCGCGAACGGCTTGACGTGACCTTCCTGCATGTCACGGGCAGCGAAACCGAAGCGCTCGCGATGGGCGATAAAGTGGCGGTGCTGGATCAGGGACAAATCGTACAATACGGAACGCCCGACGCGATTTACGACAGCCCGGCAATTTCGGATGTGGCGCTGTTTCTCAACAGGTTCAACCTATTCAATGGCGAACTTCAGGGAGATACCTTTGTTGGCCCCTTTGGCACCGTGCCGGTGACCGCCGCGCAACCGAACAAATCCGACGTCTATGCCATCCGCTATGACCGTACTCGGATCTTTAGCGCAGACGCCGTTGACCTGCCCGGCCCGGCCTTGCCCGTGCGCTACCTCGCCAGCGAATATCTCGGCTCGTCGATCGTTTTCCTGTTCGAGACCAAGGACCGCAAGACCGTCGAAGTCGACCACCACCTCAGCCTTGGTGAGCCCCGCGATCTGACGGTCGGAGAGAACTACACACTGTCATGGGATCCCGCGCAGGCGATCGTATTCGGAAAGGAAACCGCAAGATGAGCGCTGCAACTTCGAACCGGGACAAGTCAAACACTTTCCGACTACTCGTCCCCGGCGTGGTCTGGATGATTCTGTTCCTCGTCGCCCCGATCATGATGATCCTTTATGTTTCGTTCTGGACGCAGACGACCTTCTCGATCAACTCGACACTGACTCTCGACAGCTGGAAGAACTTCTTTGCATCAGAGGCTTATGTCGGTGCCTTGTGGACGACAATCCGTTTGTGGCTCATCGTTCTCACGCTGACGCTTCTGATCGGTTATCCGGCAGCGCTTTTCGTAGGGCTGCTCGTCAAGAGCAAGACGCTCTCGACGATCCTGCTGGTCCTTTGCGTTATCCCCTTCTGGACCTCCTTCCTAATCCGCGTTCTGGCCTGGCGCCCCATGCTAGGCAAGGAAGGCGCGATCAATATTATCCTTCAGAAACTGGGTCTTATCGACAGCCCGATTGAGGTGCTGCTGTTCTCGGAACTGTCGGTCGTCATCGGCATGACCCAGATTTACGTGGTCTTCATGGTTGGCCCCATCGCCTTCATGCTGGGCCGCATCGACCGCAACATTATCGAAGCTGCCCGTGACCTTGGCGCAGGCTTTGGGCGCATCTTCTGGAAAATCGTCCTGCCGCTCAGCCTGCCCGGTGTCGTGGTAGGTGCCATCTTTGTCAGCGTCATGGTGCTGGGGGAATTCGCCACATCCGGTGCCCTGTCGGGCCGCAAGGTGAACCTTTTAGGCAATATCATCGTGACGCAGGTTGGGTCGTTAAAATGGGCGATGGCCTCGGTTGTCGGGGTGATCCTGACGATCCTGCTGGGCATCGTGGTTGCAGGCTTCCTGCGCATCGTCGACCTCAAGCGGGAGATTTAAGAGATGGAATCCAAAGTCCTCAAGCCAATCCTCGCGGTCTATGTCGGCCTGTTCATCCTGTTCCTTTATGGTCCTTTCATCGTGCTGGGCATCCTATCCTTTCAGCAAGGCCCGGAGGGCGGCCCACAGTTCCCGATTATCTCTTGGTCAACCTATTGGTATCAACACCTCTTCGGCCTGACGCCCCCCTCCCGGATTGCGCCCCTGCCCGTTGGCGAAGCGCTGATCCGCTCCTTGGTGCTGGCCTTTATGACAATGGTCACTGCGACGGTTCTGGGTGTCATGGCAGCACAGGCGTTCCGCAAGCGGTTCCGCGGCGCGGGCATCGTGTTCTACCTGATCGTGCTGGGCATGATGGTGCCGGGGGTTCTGACTGGGCTGGGCACCTCGCTTTTGGCCAACAATGTAGTCGGGATCGAGCGGCATTGGTGGAGCACGGCGTTTCTGGCGCATGTGGTCTATACCTTCCCCTTTGCCTTTTTGGTGATGCTGGCGATCCTCAACCGCTTTGACGGATCGGTCGAAGAAGCCTCCTGGTCGCTAGGCGTGTCGCCGATCACGACCTTCCGCAAGGTGACCTTCCCGCTGATCTTTCCCGGCGTGCTGTCGGCCATGCTCTTTGCATTCACGCTGAGTTTCGACGAATTCCCGCGTACGCTCTTTGCATCCGGACGTGACCAGACCCTGCCTCTTGCGATCTACGGCACCTTCTCGGTCGAAATTCACCCGAACATCTTTGCCTTCGGCGTAATGACCACCCTGTTCTCATTTGCGCTGCTGTCGGTCTACGGCATCCTGATGGCGCTGAGCGTGCGGCGCGCCAAGAAGATGGCCATGCAGGAAGACATCGCATGAGCACCGTGATCATCACAGGCGCAGGATCGGGGATCGGGCTGGCTGTCGCCACAAAACTCGCGGCACTGGAGTATAATGTCGTCGTGAACGACTACGACGCCGATGCCGCAGAGCGTGCGGCTAAGGAAGTCGGCGGCATTGGGGTGCAGGGTGATGTGTCGAATGAGGCAGATGTGGCCCGCATGGTGGCGCGCTGTACCGAAGCCTTCGGCGCACCGACGCATTTGGTCAATAACGCGGGTCATGTTCACCAGTCGCGGTTTGTCGATCTGGCGCCTGAGGACTTTGACCGCATGGTCGCGGTTCACCTGCGCGGCACCTATCTGTGTACCCGTGCTGTCCTGCCGCAAATGCTGAAAAACAAAGCCGGTTGCGTGGTCAACATGGCGTCGCAGCTTGGCCAGATCGGCGGGATCGAACTGGTCCATTACTCCGCCGCAAAGGCCGGGATCATCGGCATGACCAAGGCGCTAGCTCGCGAGGTGTCGACCCAGGGCGTGCGCGTCAATGCCGTGGCGCCAGGCCCGATCAACACACCACTGGTGCGTGCCCTGTCGGACGACTGGCGCGCGGCCAAGGCTGCCGAGCTTCCGCTGGGCCACTTTGGCGAGCCGGAGGATGTGGCCGAAACTGTCGCTTTCCTATGTTCAGAAGCCGCACGGATTTACGTGGGCCAGACCCTGTCACCCAACTCCGGAGACGTAATGCTATGACCTCAATCGCGTTGATCACGGGCGCCGGCATCGGCATCGGTCAGGCCACGGCCAAGGCGCTGGCCGCACGCGGCGACCATGTTGTCGTCACCGACGTACTCGAAGATGAGGGCCGCAATGTCGTGCAGGAAATCCGCAAGGCGGGCGGCAAGGCCGAATTTCAGCATCTCGACGTTACCGACACCAAACGCGCTGACACCGTGGTCAAGGATATCGAAACCCGCTTTGGCAAGATCGACACGATCGTGGCGAATGCGGGGATTGCCCACCGCGTCCCGCTGGAGCAACTGACAGACGAGAAATGGGATCAGACATTCGATATTGATCTTAAGGGCATGCTGCGTGTGATCCGCCCGGCCGCCGCCGGGATGAAAGCCCGCGGCAGTGGCGCGATTGTCTGCCTGTCGTCGATCATGGGCGTCGCCTATGGCTGGGACGAACATGTTCATTATTCCGCCGCGAAATCTGGTGTCGTGGGGCTCGTCCGGGGCTTGGCGGTTGAGTTGGGTAGCCATGGGGTGCGCGTGAACGGCGTGGCGCCGGGCTACATCCGCACCGCCCAGCTTTTGTCAGAGAAACATTCACTTGGTCCCGAAGGCGCCAAAACAGTGGGCGAGATTGTCCCTCTGGGCCGCATCGGACAGCCCGATGACATCGCTGATGTCGTGGGTTTCCTCGCGTCGGATGCGGCGCGGTATCTGACAGGACAGGTCATTACAGTGGACGGTGGGCTGATGGTCGGGCGCTACTGAACACGCAAGGAAGGTCTGCCTTCCCAACAAAAACTAAAATTAAACGACCGCAACAAGGAGTATAAAAGTGACACACTCAAATTTCTCTAGGCGCAACTTTCTAAAGACCACGGCAGGCAGCGCAGCGCTTGCTGCTGGGGGGATGCCGTTCCTTGGCGCTCAGCAGGCATTCGCTGCCGAACTGAGCAACCAGGAATTGCGGACTGTCGGCCTGTCGGTCACGGTTCAGGAACGCATCCTGAACGATTTCAAAGAGCAATCCGGAGTCGGGTCGGTCAGCGGCAAGGCAGACATTTTCCCCAACACCCAAACAGAGATCCTCTCCGGGTCGGATGCCTATGATTGCTGGGAAATCATCGGTGAACGTCTTGCTGCGATGGTCGCCACCGACAAGCTGGCGCCGATCCCTGCCGAGAATCTTAAGAACTGGGCCGGTATCCGCGAGACCTTTACCAAATCGTCCGACCGTTGGGACCTCAACCGTCAGATCGTCGGCCAGATTTGGGAAGACGAGAGCCAGACCCGCCTGAACATGGTGCCGACGGTCTACAACTACGACTCCATCGGCTACCGTCCGGACCTAGTGGAAGCAGAGGAAGCCGCGAAGTGGTCCTCCCTGTTCGATCCTAAGTTCAAGGGCAAGACCGGCCTGAACGTCGACCCGCTCATTGCATTTGGACAGGCAGTCCTGGCCATGAACGAGCTGGGCCTGTTGGAAGTCGCCAACCCGGGCAACCCGGATGCTGAAGCCATCGAGGAGGCCGCCAAGTTCCTGATTGCCAAGAAGAAAGAAGGCCAATTCCGCGCCCTTTGGGGTGACTTCGGCGAGTTGGTGAACCTGCTGGCATCTGGCGAGATGGTCATCGCCGACGCGTGGCAACCGGCTGTTATGGCGGTCAAGGCGCAGGGGGTCGAATGCTCCTATGCCACGATGGACAGCGGCTACCGTGGCTGGGCGATTGGGGTGGCCCCCCTCAAGACGTCCTCGAACCTCGAAGCGGTCGCGGCCTATGCCGATTACTGGCTCTCCGGCCCGCCCGCCATCGCGGTGTCCGAACAGGGCTACTACTCGCCCACGACCAACGTCAAGAACGTCATGGACCCCGACAAATATGCCTTCTGGTACGAGGGCAAGCCATGGGTCGGCGCAACCGAGCGCGGCATAAAAGAAGGTGATCTGCGCGATGGCGGCTCTCTCGCAGAACGCGCCGCGAATGTCGCCTACTGGCACCAGTGGCCGGACGAGTACGACTTGCTCATCCAAAAGTGGGACGAATTCCTCTCCGCTTAATGCACCAATGGTTCAGCCAGGCAACCGGCTGAACCTCCCCCCTTCCCTTTTCCCCCGAACAGGACGTTTTCCCTTGGCCTACGATCTACAGCTTACAAATGTCTACAAGACCTACGACAATGGAACTCCGGCCGTTATTGACTTCAATCTGGATGTCGAGAAAGGGGAATTCATCGCATTCCTTGGCCCGTCGGGCTGTGGCAAATCCACGACCCTGCGGATGATCTCGGGGTTTGAGACGGTGACCTCCGGCGATCTGATGATCTGCGGCAAACGCGTGAACGATCAGCTTCCCGAAAAGCGCCCCACCTCGATGATCTTTCAAAACTACGCGCTCTTTCCGCATATGAACGTGCGCCAGAACGTGCTTTTCGGTCTTGAAGTCAAAAAGATGCCGCGCGACGAGGCGAACCGCAAGGTCGACCAGATACTCGAAAAGCTTGGCCTGAGCAGCATCGCCGACATGCCGACCTCCCGCCTGTCTGGCGGTCAGCGCCAGCGGATCGCACTGGCCCGCTCGCTTGTGGTTGAGCCCGATATTCTGCTACTGGACGAACCGCTCGGCGCGCTGGACGCGAACCTGCGCAAGAGCATCCAGAACGAGCTGAAGCTGCTTCAGCGCGACCTTGGCATCACCTTTGTGTTCGTGACCCACGCGCAGTCCGAAGCGCTCGCCCTGTCCGACCGGATCGTGGTGATGAACGCGGGCCGCGTGGAACAGGTCAGCCCCCCACGTGAGCTTTACACCCGCCCCAGCAGCCAGTTCGTGGCCCGTTTCATCGGTTCAAACGCTATCCTCCCCGGCACGGTCAGGGAAGAACAAAATGGCATCGTGATGCTCGACACGGCCTTTGGCACCTTTGGCGGGGCGAACCGCGCAGGTATCGACGCGCATAAGGGGCGAGAGATGAGCATCATCCTGCCCGCCGAAGCGGTGGACCTTGTGCCTGCCGATGTGCCCCAAGATGAGATACGTGCCAGCTTTGGCTCCAACGCGATCCCCTGCACCATCGACAGCCTCCAGATCGTTGGGCACATCATGCATATGATCGTGCGTTTTGCCGACGGCAAGCTGATCAACGTCGAGGGCCATGTAGATAAGTATCGCAACAGGCTGAAGGCCGGGGGAAGCGCGTTTATCGCGTGGAAATCCACCAATGCCAGCGTCATTGACCACTGAGGACGCTCGTATGGGCCATTTGACGGCAAGCGACATTTCTCAAGGGCTGCGGGCGGGCAAGCTCGATGCGGTCACTGTGACAGAGCAGGTGTTTGATCGCATCGCAGAGCATGGTGACGATGCGATCTATATCGACATCCTGCGCGACCGCGCGATGGTGGAAGCAAAGGCTGCGCGCCTGCGGTATCGTGCGGGCCTGCCCGCCAGCCCGCTTGACGGCGTGCCTGTTGCTTGGAAGGATCTGTTTGACCTCAAGGGCCGCGTCACCACCGTCGGAGCCGTGGTGACAAAGGCCGATCCCCCGGCTCAGGCAGATGCACCGGTCATCGCAGCCGCGCACCGTGCCGGCATCATCAGCACCGGCACCGTGAACATGACCGAGTTTGCCTATTCCGGCATCGGGCTGAACCCGCATTACGGCACACCGCGCAATGTCCACGCCCCTGTCGGGCAAACCCGCAGCCCCGGCGGGTCGTCCTCGGCCTCCGGCGTTGTGGTCTCGGCGGGGATCGTACCGATTTCGATGGGCTCGGACACCGGCGGGTCGGTGCGCATTCCTGCGTCGTTCAATGGGGTTGTCGGGTATAAGACCTCGTCGGGCCGCCACCCGATGGCGGGGGTCTATCCGCTGGCCAAATCGCTCGACACGATCGGCCCGTTGGCCCACACCGTGGCCGACTGCGCGCTTTTCGATGCGGTCTTGCGTGGCAAAAATGCGCCAGAGGCGCAGGCGGCAGACCCTGGCACGCTGAACTTTGTCATTCCCGATGACATCCTGCTCAATGACCTCTCTCCCGCCGTCGCGGTAAACTTTGACGCTACCGTAGCGCGGCTTGAAGCGGCGGGCGGGCGGGTGCGCCGCATATCATTGCCCGAACTGACCGAGTTGACCGATCTGATCGCACGCCACGGTGTCTTGGCCGGAGCCGAAGCGCTGGTGCTGCATCAGGAGCGGATTTACGGCGCCGCAGCCGACCAGATGGACGCCCGCGTGGTGCGCCGCATCAAGCTGGCCGAAAGGATGAGCGCTGTTGATCTGCTGGTGCTGCAACAGGCCCGCGCCCGCACCATGGCCTCGACCGCCGAAGCCCTCGGCAACGCCATCGTTCTTTGCCCCACCACCGCCGTAACCGCGATGAAGACCGCCCCCCTTGAGGCGGATCAGGACGCCTTTTTCCGCGCCAATGGCCTCACGTTGCGCAACACATCGCTGGGGAATTTTCTGGACTGGTGCGGCGTGTCTATTCCCAACGGCACCGATGCTGCCGGCATGCCCACGGGGTTCCTGCTCTCGGCGTCTTCGGGACAGGACACGGCCCTGCTGGCCGCGGCCTTGGGCTGCGAGGAGATCATCCGCGGCTGAGGCCGCCCTGACAACGACTGAAAAATCAGAGGAGACTGAGAAATGAGTAAGAAGATCTATTGTGCCTTTGGCACCGATATCGACTCCGTCGCGGGCCAGATCGGGTCCTATGGCGGCGGCGATTCCCCCAATGACATCCAGCGTGGTATCTTTGCCACCGAAGTCGGCGTGCCGCGCCTGCTGCGCCTGTTCAAGAAGTACGAGATGCGGACATCGTTCTTCATCCCCGGCCATTCGCTCGAGACCTTCCCCAAGGAAATGGACATGATCGTCGAAGCCGGTCACGAGATCGGTGCGCACGGCTATCTGCACGAAAACCCCGTCGCGATGACGCCATCGCAAGAGGAAGACGTGTTGGTCAAATCGATCGAGTTGATCAAAGGGCTGACCGGCGAGGCACCCAAAGGCTATGTCGCCCCTTGGTGGGAAATGTCCAACGTGACCGCAGCCCTGCTGGGCAAATACGGTTTTTCCTACGACCACAGCCAGAGCTATCGTGACTTCCAGCCGTTCTATGCCCGCGTCGGCGACGAGTGGAACGTGATCGATTACTCCAAGACCGCTGGCGAGTGGATGCATCCGCTCAAGCACGGTAAGGAGATTGACCTCGTCGACATCGGCGCGAACTGGTATGTCGACGACCTGCCCCCGATGATGTTCATCAAGAACGCGCCTAACAGCCACGGCTTCGTCAGCCCTCGCGACATCGAACAGATGTGGAAAGACCAGTTCGACTGGGTCTACCGCGAGATGGAATATGGTGTGTTCCCGATCACCATCCACCCCGACGTTGCGGGCCGTCCGCAGGTTCTGTTGATGCTGGAGCGCCTAATCGAGTACATCAACGGTCATTCCGGCGTCGAATGGGTGGACTTCAACACCATCGCTGACGACTTCCGCAAACGCTTCCCCTTCGACAGCGACAAGCGCCCAGAAGTGATCTAAGCCATCAAGGGGCAGCGCGAGCCGCGCTGCCCTGTCCCTACGCAACGAGGTCTTAAGATGTGCAACGCCTGTGGTTTTCCGACACGCCCCGGCCATTGGACCGATGCAGGCGCGGACAACGCCGGCGACCGCCTGCGGCTGCAGATGCGTCGCGCGCAGATCCTGAACCGGTTGCTCAGCAGCTATGGGTTCACCGCTCGACCGCCCGGTCATGGTCCGGGTTTCGCGCTCTCGTCCTTCACAGGCCGGACCGCCCTACTCCCCGACCTCGAATCCGTCTGGAAGGACGCCGCGCGACAGATCGGCGCTCCGATTGACCCGCTCGCCCCCCGCTTTACCAAAACCCCTTCTGCCCCATGACACCGGACGCGGACGACAGCCGCCTGCGCCTGACGATCCTTGGCGGCTATCTGGGCTCTGGCAAAACCACATGGCTGCGCCATCAGTTGTTCGCGGGCACGTTTCCCGGTGCGCATATCCTTGTGAACGAAGCGGCCTTAACGCCAGTAGACGATACCCTGCTCGCCGCGCAGGCCGCCAGCATGACCATGCTCGCAGGTGGATGCGCCTGCTGCACGGGCAAGGCAGACCTGATAACCGCCCTGCGGGCGCTTTGCGACACCCGCAGCCGCCAAAGCGCTGAGGTGCGCAGCACCAATCAGATTGTGTTGGAAACCAGCGGCCTTGCCGATCCTGCTGCCATCCTTGCGGCAATTCGGGATGACGGGGTTCTTGTCCATCATATCCGTGTGGCCGAGATCGTCGTACTGGTGGACGCCCTCCACGCCGTGCAACAATTACAAAGCGAACACCTGAGCCGCGCTCAGATTGAGGCCGCCGACCGCATTATCTTGACCAAAGTTGACGCCGTTACGGACCATACGCTCGCGGCTGTTATGGCGACCGTGAAACAGCTTAACCCTGCGGCGGAGATTGAGGCCGCAGCAAAGGGTCAGCCCCACGCTCTGTCGAACCTGCCGGACGCTACCGCCTATGCGTTGCCGTTGCTGTTAGACGGCATGGCTCCCATCCTCCCCACCAAGATTGACATTCCCGAGGATGTGGACTGGGCCGCCTTCTCGGTCTGGCTCTCGGCGCTTCTCTATGCGCGGGGTGACGACTTGGTGCGCGTCAAAGGTGTGTTTGAAACGCCCGCCGGGCCGCTTTTGCTACAAGCCGTCCGAAAATCTGTCCAGCCGCCCGAACTGCTCCCCGCTCCCGCGCAAGACCGCCGAAATCAGATTGTCTTCATCGGGCGAGGGTACGAAAGCGAAGACCTGCGCCGCTCGCTCGCCTATTTCACCCGAAACTGAATAAAGCCGCGACAACGTGCACTCGCAGAGTGTGCCGTTGGCGTTACAGACATCAAGCTACGGGGCTTTCGGGACTGAAGCTGACCGCAAGAATATCCAAGCAAAAGGGTGGGCTCAATGCGTTACAGCTATACAATCGGCATGTGGCTCTGCTCCCTCTGGGGGCCAGAGGGGATCAGCCAAGCCTTGGTAATAGACGAATGGCGATAGGAGACGAGCACCATAGCTGCATATACTTCAAAAGATAACGATCGCATTCATTGATAGTTTTGTTGCAAATCGAATGCCTAATTGTGCTCCCGGTTAGATTACCAATGTCAAAGCTCGACCATAAGGTGATGGCCAGCCATGTTAATCCGATGGCACGGCGCAGTAAATGCTATCAACGGAGCGGCATCAAACCGCGACAGGTCCAAAACGGGATCCAGTCACTTAGATCAAGGCGGCAGAACCAGCGATATGCGCGGTTGATATGCACCTCGTCGCACAACCGCCGCTCTGACCGGATGCCGAAGCAATAGCCGACCAACAGCATGCGGATCAGCAGTTCGGGATCGACCGAGGGACGGCCAGTGTGGCTGTAAAAGCCTGCAAGATGGGCACGGATACTGCTCAGGTCGACAAACCGGTCGATGGATCGAAGCAGGTGATCTTGCGGAACGTGATCCTCCAGCGATGACTGATAGAATAGTGCTGGTTGAGCTTCCTGTCACGGTCCCATCATCGCCGATCCTCCTCTCAATTACACGAATTGAATCAGCAGTTCAGGGCGCGATCAAACAATCGTTTTTCAACAAAGTACGCCGCTGTCGCAAATTAGGTCCCACCACCCGCCTATGATCCCTGCTCATCATCGCTTTCTCCAGAATGCAATAATTTATCGGGGGGCCAGATACTCTTCTCTTAAAAGCCTTTTGTGCAGTTTTCCCGTCTCTGTCCGAGGTAAACTTCCACGGAACTCGATACTCCGTGGACATTTGATTGAAGACAGTTTCGTTCGGCAAAATTCAAACAAGATCTCACGGAGTCCATCTGAAGCTTCGATATTAGGGACCAACTGCACGACCGCATGAACCGCTTCGCCAAAATCCTCATGTGGGATACCTATGACCGCCGCGTCGAGCACAGCCGGATGGTTTAGCAGCGTATCTTCAGTTTCTTGCGGATAAACGTTCACTCCGCCGGAAATGATCATGAATGATTTCCGGTCAGTCAGGTAGAGATAACCCTCCGGGTCTACCCGGCCAATGTCCCCGAGGGTCGTCCAGCCTTTTTCATTGGTGGCGCGCCGGGTCTTTTCAGGATCTTTGTGATAAGCGAACTGATGGCCATTCTCGAAAAAGATTTCCCCTTCCTGTCCGACTGGTAGCTCTTCGCCTGTCTCGCCGCAGATATGGATGACCCCCAGTTTGGCCCGGCCCACTGAGCCGGGGTGAACGCGCCACTCACGGCTTGTTATAGCGGTAAAGCCATTATTCTCAGTACCAGCATAATACTCGTGGATGATATCCCCCCACCACGCCAGCATCTCGTGCTTGACCTCAAGCGGACAGGGTGCCGCGGCATGTACAGCCATCTGCATAGACGAAAGGTCGTATTTCTC
The DNA here is from genome assembly GCF_900113435.1 of Sulfitobacter dubius. Lineage (GTDB taxonomy): Bacteria > Pseudomonadota > Alphaproteobacteria > Rhodobacterales > Rhodobacteraceae > Sulfitobacter > Sulfitobacter dubius. The sequence goes on from NZ_FOPG01000001.1 coordinate 937,759, forward strand.
ACGTACCGCCTGAGGTAGTTTTAACAAGCGCACGAACATGGTTGGTACCCATTGGCTGTGGGTGATCCGATGCTCTTCAATAAGTCTTAGCGCCTCTTCGGCGTCAAATCGGCCCATGATGACCGCAGTACCACCCGATTTGATCGTGACCATTGAGTGGCGCAAGGGGGCTGCATGATATAGCGGCGCAGTAGACAGGTATCGCGTATCCGGTCCGTAGCCGAAAAGACCAGTCAACAAATCGACCAGCATTGTGCGTGTTCCAAGTGGCGCAGGCTCCAACGGCCACTTGATACCTTTTGGCCGCCCTGTTGTGCCCGAGGAATAGAGCATATCAAGCCCTTGGGACTCGTCTGGGATTGGCGTGGTTGGTTGATCCGCGAGGGCTTGATCCCAGCTTGGGAGACCGTTCAAGCCCGCGCCCACGACACGCACAGCACAGATTTCGGCGAAATCTGCCCGTAGTTTCGGGATTAACCCCGCAAACCGCGCGCTTGTAATTAGCAACTGAGCATCGCAATCGCCGAGGATATATGCGATCTCTTCTGGTCCCAGATGAGTACTGATGGTCGTATAATACACTCCGGCACGATCCGCAGCAAAGCAGACCTCCAGCATTTCGCGACGGTTCTCCATCAGAATGGCAATATGCGCCCCGGCCTCGATGCCCGTAGCGCGCAGCAAATGTGCGCCTTGATTGGCCCGGGCCTCGAGCGCACCGAAGCTGACACTTTCGCCGGTGGCGGCCATGACGAATGCTGCCTTGTCCGCCGGGTGGTGGCGGGGCTGCCAAGAAGTATCAATGTCGGACATGTCAGAACTCGATTAGGGTTTTGCCAAAGTGGCCACCGGCGCGTAAATGCGTTAGCGCCTCTTTCAGCTGCTCGAATTTGAAGGTCTCGCCCAGAACGGGACGCACTTCATGCTGGGCCATGGCACGCAGCATCGCTTCAAACCCGTCTCGGTGGCCCACGGTAACGCCTTGGAGTCGGAGCTGCCGGGCAACAATCGAACCCAGCGAGGCTTCGATGTTCAGACCCGACAGCACACCGATCATGGACAATGTGCCGCCCGGCCGCACGGCCCGCAGAGACAGAGGCAGCGTTTTCGCTCCGCCCAATTCGATAATGTTGTCATAGCCACCGCGGTCGGCGGTGATAGAACGGCTGGCGCGCGCCCAATCTTCTTCGCTGTGGTAATTGATCGTCGCATCTGCGCCCATTTCAGAGACTTTGGCGAGTTTTTCGTCACTGGAGGAAATCACCGTCACATGCGCCCCCTGCATCTTCGCAAAGACTAAAGCGAAAAGCGCCACACTGCCGGTGCCTTGAACCAGCAACTTGTCCCCGGCGCGGGTTTGGCCGTGGGTGACAACCGCACTCCATGCCGTGAGCGCGGCACAGGGCAGCGTCGCCGCTTCAGCGTCGGTCAGGTAATCGGGAACCCTGACCACCCCTTCCGCAGAAAGGCAGATGCGGTCGGCCATAACACCGTCAAGCGGCCCCCCCAAGGCTGACGCAAAACGTTCGGGGCTCGGCGCACCCGCCGTCCAGTTCTGGAAATAGGTCGGGCAGACACGGTCTCCCACGGCAACCCGGGTCACACCCGACCCCACTTCGATAATTTCACCCACCCCGTCGGACACAGGGATCAAAGGCAGTTCACCCGTGGCTCGGCCATAGCCCCGATCGGGCACGATCAGATCGCGCGAATTGAGCGACGCCACCCGCATCTCGACGATGACCTGCCCGGGTCCGCAGCTTGGCTCATCGCGCTCAGTCAGCGTGAGATTGTCGAATCCCCAATCGCCTTCAATTTGGAATACACGCATGGTTCAGGTCTCCTTTCGGGCGGTCAAACGTGCCACCCTGTCTTTGAGAATATTTGTGGCCCCATCGGTGAAGCCCGCGATCTGCGCGGCGGCGATGTGGCGGGTAAAGGGGTGCTCCGGACGCAAACCTTCTGCCCCCATTAGTTGCAAAAGCCTTGGCAGATGGGTCTGCGCACAGGTGACTGATCCAATCTTAGCTTCGGCGGCAACAAGCTGTGCATCTGCGCCTTGCGACACTTGGGCGACGGCATGTCGGGTCACGTCACGCGCTTGGGTCAAGGCCCTTTCAGCTGCATCAAACTCTGCATGCCAACGCGGTATCTGGTTAAGCGGTTTACCGAAACTGAGGCGCTGTGCGCCATAGGCGGCTGCACTGTCGAGCGCGGCTTGCAGCATACCGTCGCACATTGCCGCGACATAGGTCCGCGCGGCATTTATTTCTTGCAGGATCGCCTTGAATGCCGTGCCGGGCGCGGAGATCATCGCCTCCTGTGGCAGTTTGACCCCATCAAGGTGAAACCCTCCAGTGCCAAGACTGGTCTGCGCGAAAGCGCTGTCGATCGCATAGCGCGTGACCCCGGGAACAGTCAGGTCAACGACGAAGGCGCCGATACCACTGCTGTCGCCGATCTCAGCGCATTGGGCATAGACCACAGCCAATCCCGCCTGCCGCCCGTTGATGATCCAGGACTTCTCACCGTCCAGTAGCCAGCCCCCGTCGACCTGCCGCGCCGTGGTACGGATTGCGGCAAAATCGCTTCCGGTGCCGGGTTCGGTCAATGCAGTGCAGGCGTGCATCTGCCCCGAGAGCAGCGCCGCCAAAGTTTGCTCGACGGCCGCCACTTGCCCCTCTTTACAAAGGCGCAGCGCGATATTGTGGGTATTGACGAGTGACATGGCAAAACCAAAGTCCGCCCCTGCCATGATCTCGCAGGCCGCGACACGGGTTGCAAAGTCGACCCCCTGCCCTCCGCGCGCTTTAGGCAATTCCATACCAAGAAGTCCTAGAGCGGCGGCCTCTTGGTAAAGCGCAGGCTCCGGCGCGGCCCCGATGGACCATGCAGCGGCCTCCGGGGCGACACGGCCCTTGGCGAAGTGCGTGACCTTATCCAGAAAGGCTCGGCTCATGTCCGACCCCGCCGTTTCTCCATCAGGTCGCGGGCGATACCGGCGATCCCGCGCGGCATGAAGATCGTCGCCAGAACCAGCACCAGACCGTAGAGGATCAGCCGGAAACTGTCGGCAAAGCGCAGATATTCGGGCAGGAAGACCACGAAGAACGCGCCGATAATTGGCCCCGCAATGGTGCCCGACCCGCCGATGATTACCGCAAGGATCGCATCAAGCGACTGCGCAATGCCAAAGATCTCCGGATTGATGAAGCTTTGGTAATGGGCGTAGATCGCACCAGCGAGGCCCGCAAACATTGCCGAGGTCACGAAGGCAAAGAGCTTGTACTTCCAAGCCGCAATCCCAACCGCGCCGACGAGGTCTTCGTTCTGGCGGATTGCGACGAGGATTTGCCCTATCCTCGAGCGCACGATCAATGCCGCAAGCCCCGTCATCAGCGCCGCGATGATCAATACAAAGTAATAATACGTCTCCCGGTCGCGCCAATTGAATAGTGCGTCCTTGCCACCGGGCTTCGGGATGCCGGTGATGCCAGCCTCACCTTGGGTAAGGTCGTGGAAATTCATCAGGACGATGAAGATCACCATGTTGAAAGCCAGTGTAACGATGGCAAAGTAGTGCCCCTTGACCCGAAGGCTGGGGTAACCTGTCAGCAGCGCGAAGAAGGCAGTCACAAAGGGCGCGAGGATGATCGTCAGCCAGACTGGCAGATCAAAGTGCATGCCCATCAGAGCCGTCGAATAGGCGCCGATTCCCATGAACCCAGCCTGCACGATCGAGACATAGCCGGTGTACCCTTGGATCAAGTTCTGGCCTTGCGCCGCGATGACCCAGATCAGGGCCAGAACGCACAGGTGGATGTAGTATTTCACGGAAATCAGCTGCGGCAACAATACGAAGCCAACCAGCGCCAGCCAATAAAGGATGAAGGTACGATTACGAGCCATTATGCTTTCCCCATCAGGCCCTGAGGCCGGAACAACAGAACGCTGATCATTACGACGAATGCGATCACGTCCTTATAAGCAGATGAAATGAAACCGGCGGCGAGTGCCTCGGTGATGCCGAGCACGAGCCCCCCAACAACGGCGCCCGGGATCGACCCCAGACCGCCCAAGATGAGCACGGCAAAGCCCTTAACCACCAAGCCTTCGCCGATGCCCGGTGCAATCGCAAAAAGCGATCCGACCATGACCCCGGCGCAAACACCGAGCGCTGTGGAGATTGCAAAGACCACCAGCGGGATGGTTTTGACGTTGACCCCCATAAGGATCGCGGCGTCACGGTTCTCGGCCACGGCACGGATCGCTTGGCCCGTTTTGGTGCGTTCAACAAATACTGTCATCGCAGCAATCAAAAGCGCGGCAGCGAGGATCACATAGAGCCGCAGCTCGGGAATGGTGACACCGCCGATGTTGAAGACGCGGGAGAAGTCGGTCGGAATGACGACTTGCTCATGTCCAAAGAGTTCAAGGTTGATCCCCTCGACCATCATGGTCAGGCCAAGCGCCACGATAAAGGCGTTAATATGATTGGCATCTCGTACCGGGCGATAGGCCAAGAGTTCAATCAACACCCCCAGCACGAGCCCCACCAGCAGCGCGATCAGGATCGCCAACAGCAAGGGAATGCCCCAACTGGTGACAAAAAAGAATGTCAGATAGCCACCGAACATGGAGACTGATCCATGGGCAAAATGCGCGATGCCGAGGATACCGAAAACCGTGGTCAGCCCCAGTGCGATCAGCACATAGACACCCCCGATGGCGATGCCGTTAATAATTTGTTGAAGTACCTCAACCATGCCGCACCCTGCGAATTAAAGAAGATAGAAGAATGGGGCGCAGGAAACCTGCCCGCGCCCCGCCCGGGGAGGGATCAGTCGTCCAGCGTGCTCAGGAAAGCTGAGTACGCGGCGGCGTCAGACGGCAGGTCTTGCACAAAGACCCAGTTGCCGCCCTGCCACTGGAAAGCGCCATTGGAGGTATAGGCCTGCCCGTTCTCATCGAACATTTTGTCATCGACAGGCAGGTATTGCATGACGACCTCATCAGGCACCGCAATCTCGCGCAGCGCTTCGGCCACGGCTTCGGTGTCCTCTACGGTGCCAGCAGCCTCAATGGCATCCTTCAGCGCGTAGGTCTGATCATAGGAATAAGGTGAGCTTGGCGACGGCGCGATGCCGAACTCTTCAGTATAGTTCGCGTGGTAGGCCTTCCCGTTTTCGGATGCCGAGAGCAGTGTCAGCTCGGTCGGGCGCAGGTCCCAAACGCCTTCCATTTGCTCGGAAGTGGCCACGCGGGTGAACTGGTCTTCGCTACCGGACGTGAAGCCATAGCGCGGCACGTCGATGCCCAGCTCAACCGCCTGACGGTAGATGAAGGCTGCCGGTTCCACATAGCCAACCACCAGAATCGCATCAGGTTCTTGGCCGCGGATCTTGGTCAACTGCGGAGACATGTCGCGGTCCTTCAGACCAAAGGCCTCGCGGCTTACGATCTCTCCGCCCGCTTTTTCCAGTTCCTTTTCAAAGGCGTCGACGTAGCTGGCGTAGAACCCCACATCAAGCGCCCCCAACACGGCGACGCGTTTGTGGCCCTTTTCGGCTACAAAGGTACCAGCTGCGGCGCCGGTGTAATCCGCTGGCGGGCGGGTGCGCGTGAGGTTGGGAATTTCGCGGGTCGTGATCGACCGTTCAGCGGCATTGCCCACCAGCATCACCGCATCTTCATATTCGATGAAAGATGCCACAGCCCCGGTCGCACCCGAGCAGCAGAAACCAAGAATATACTTAACGCCGTCTCGGTCGATCAGCTTGCGCACGGCGTTGGAGGCCTCGGTCGGGTTGGCCTTGTCGTCATAGGCGATGACGTTGAGCATGTAGGTGTCTTCGCCCACCTTGATCCCGCCACTGGCGTTGATCTCTTTCGCGGCCAGTTTGACCGCATTGGTCTGCGGCAACCCATAGACGGCCCCGCCCCCGGTCAGCGCATCGCTGACCCCTATGTCGAGTGTCTTTTCCTCGGCCCAAGCGGCACCCGCCGTCATGACCATTGCAGCTGTCAATGCTGTCAGTCTCATGTTCTGTCTCCTCCCAGAAACGTAGATATCAGTGGCCCAGATACGCCTTTGCGACATCTGGATGTGATTGCAGCTCTGCGCCCGTCCCGCTCAGCACGATCTCCCCGGCTTCGAAAAGATAGGCCCGGTCGGCAAGCCGCAGCGCCATGGCCGAGTTTTGCTCGACCAGCAGGATGGTTTTCCCCATCTCTTTGACCCTCGCGATGGTCTCCCCCACCTCCGCGACGATTTTAGGGGCGAGCCCCAATGACGGTTCGTCAAAGATGCAGAGCTTGGGCCGCGCCATAAGCGCCCGGCCAATCGCCAACATCTCCTGCTCCCCACCCGACAGTGTGCCCGCAGCTTGATGTGCGCGGTCGCGCAGGATAGGAAACATGTCCATCATCTCTTCAACATCCGCTGCCTGCTCCGCATCCTTGCGCGGATAGGCTCCCATCCTGAGGTTCTGCAGCGTTGTCATTTGCGGAAAGACCTGACGCCCTTCGGGGCACATGGTGATCCCCGCTTTGACGATGGAGTGGCCGCTTTGGTTGGTGATATCTTGGCCCTCGAACTCAATGGTTCCTGCGGTAGCCGGAACCAGCCCGCAGATCGCCTTAAGTGTGGAAGACTTACCCGCGCCATTTGCGCCAATTAGCGCGACGCACTCACCCTGATTAACTTGCAAGTCGATGCCGTGGATGACTTCGATCGCGCCATAGCTGACGCGGAGGTTGGATACGTTCAACATGTCAGGCCGCCTCGCCGAGATATGCGTCGATGACGACGGGATTGTTACGGATTTCCTCGGGTGTGCCTTCGGCGATCTTTTGGCCAAAGTTCAGCACCACGATCCGGTCGCAAACCTCCATGATCAGCGCCATGTGGTGTTCAATCACCAGCACCGAAGTGCCCAGGTCGCGGATTTTCTTGATCAGGTCGCTCAGGGTTTTGCGCTCATGTGAGACAAGCCCGGCAGCGGGTTCATCCAGCAAGATAACCTTGGGATTTGACGCCAGCGCCGTTGCGATCATGAGGAAGCGTTGCTGGGCCGAGCTGATGGTGCCCACGCGTTGGTCCTGTACCGGTGTGAGGTCGGTAATGTCGAGAATCCGGTCGACACGCGCGGCCAAATCCTCTTCCTCGCTGGATTTCCGCCCGATGCCGAATACTGACGATAGTGGATGCGAAGTGCGTGTTACGTTGCAACCTAGCACGACATGGTCGCGCACCGTGAATTCCGTGAATGTGCTGGCCGTTTGAAAGGTACGCGACAGGCCCTTCGCCACGCGGTCATATTCCGGCAGATTATCGATCTTGGCACCGGCCAAGGTAATCGCGCCAGATGTGATCGGAAACAACCCCGCCAGACTGTTCACCGTGGTCGATTTTCCGGAACCATTCGGTCCAATCAGGCCGAGGATTTGCGCCTCGTTCACATCAAAGGACAGGTCTCGGATCGCATGCACGCCGCCAAACGACTTGCACAAAGATTCGACCCTCAAAACAGGTGTCGCCATAGTAAATTCCCCTCCCCGCTCCTCCTGCGGTTTGAGAAGCGTGCGACGGCCCACGGCTCAAATCAAATTCAAAGATTCCACTTGGCTATCTAATTTTTAGATGATTAGGTGTGGTGAAGCTGAACACGATCAAGGGAGTTTACCCCTGTGAGGCCGATCAGAAATATAAAGTCTATACAAGTGTTTAGCCTGACTGCGGAGACTCGGAATGTCACCCGTGCGGCGCAGCTTTTGAACATCAGTCAAAGCTCAGTGAGTTATCACATTAAAAAATTAGAATCGGATCTTGGCTACCGCCTCTTCCACCGCACCAAGCAAGGGCTGACACTCACTGAAGAAGGTGTCGAGCTTGCGCGGCATGTTGGGCGGGGGCTGGAGATAATCCAAACTGGGCTCGACCAGTTATCGATACGGGCGGGCGCGATCCGTATCGCGCTTTTGCCGATGTTCTCCAGCCGATGGTTGTCATCAGAGCTGGGCAACTTGATCGAACAATATCCTGACATGCGCCTATCAATGCACAACCACAACAATAACTATGCATATATGCCCGAGCCTGGGCGTTTTGCGGATATTGGCATTCAATGGGGAAAAGGTGACTGGAACGGCTTTGAGGTTCATCCACTTTGGCCCGAGAGAATGGCATTAGTCTGCAGTCCCGAATATCTCGAGAGACATCCCATAACTGAGCCGAAGGATGTGACAGACTGCACTCTGTTGCATGTAGACGATACCGGCATGTGGGAGGAATGGTTCACCTTGAACGAAATGAAGATGGTAAATAACCAGCCGCAAATGATGCTTGAAGACCGCCATTTTCAGCTCAGCTCGACCATCAATGGTTTGGGATTGTCTCTCTTTGCCTCTTGGCTGGTGCAGGAGGAATTGGAAAGCGGGGCGCTGGTTAGTCCTTTCTGCCAAAACTTTAAAACCTCATATGCTTATCACCTAATTCTGCCGCGATTGAAGGTTTCATCCTCTACAGTGCTGCAGTTCCGCGATTGGCTTCTTAAAAATCGATCCCAAGCAAATCGGCCACTTTTTTCGCCATCAGAAATTTAATGGCGAGGTAGGGCAAGGCAGCATTGGCGGACCGCGCAAGTGCAACTCCGGCTGACAGCTTGAGCGGCACTCTTTACCGCTCTGAAGGGATGGAGTTCACCGCTGCTCGAACAATTGACTGCGCGACTGAGTTCTGCGGTGCAGCTTTATCAGACCGGCCATTCATCCACCTTGCAGCATTTTCGGCGAGTAAAAGTCGGCAAAGCGGACTTTGTTGTCGGTCGCTGCGGCCGCGAAGTGACCGCAGTTTGTAATTGGCCCGTTTGCAACTGAGGCGACAGGTAGTTGCAGGCCGAACACATTACGTCCGCACGATGAAAATGTTAATGCGAATGGAAGTAGGCGAAGGCCAAGCGTTCGAGTGAGCCTATGAATCCTTTTAACGTCTGGTGCAAAATGGAGAGCCGAAAACTGCCTCAGGATGACCGTGGTCGACGACAAGGCCGACAAGGAGCTAGAAGTCTATTGCCCGCAATCACTCTCAGCTGCACTGGCCACCTATGAGAGAAGTGGTGAACATGTTCTGTCTAAAAACCTGCGCGAACCCCTAGGATATGACTCGGTCGAGAAAACCTTCCGCGCTTGGCGCGGGACGCTGGGAAAACGGGCATCCCCTTACGTGCTCCATGGTCTACGAAAACTCGCTATCGTCGAACTTGCTGAGGCCGGAGCGATGCTGAGATTCAGGCGGTCACAGGTCAAAGTGCTGAAAGGGCCGCGTACGACAGGAAGGACGCCAGCAGGGAAAAGCTCAGCCATGCCGCTCAGGAGAAACGTGGATTAACAACCCATCTACAGCCATGCGCGAGCCATCTGTGTGAGTCACACGATCAGAACCTCAGAACAAATGCCCTCAAAAACCAAAATACCTGATCTTCCATAAGAAGATCAGGTATTTGAATGTTGGTACCCAAGGCCGGACTCGAACCGGCACGCCTCGCGGCGGGGGATTTTGAATCCCCTGCGTCTACCATTCCGCCACTTGGGCACGTGGGGCGATGTAGCCTGCAAAGACGGTGTGAGCAAGAGGATTTTCACAAAATCTAAGCCCTGTTTGCTTGACCTTGGTCACGCGACATGGTGATGCATATAAAACAGCCGGAGCCCCCGAATGATCCGCCGCCTCTATGACTGGACTTTGGGCCTGGCCCAGCACCGCCACGCCCTATGGGCCCTTGCCGTGGTGGCATTTGTTGAAAGTTCATTCTTTCCCATCCCCCCTGACATTTTGATGATTCCGATGATCATCGCGCGGCCGCGCCGGGCTTGGCTGATCGCTGGGGTGGCGCTGGTTGCGTCGGTCTTGGGCGGGCTTTTGGGCTATGCCATCGGCGCGCTCGCCTTTGAAAGCCTAGGCCAGCCGATCCTCGCAAGCTTGGGCAAGGCAGAGGCCATGGCGGAATTTTCAACCCGTTTCAACGATATGGGCTTCTGGGCGGTGCTGGTCGCGGGGGTCACGCCCTTTCCTTACAAGGTCATCACGATCATGTCGGGCTGGACAGGGATGCCGCTGGGCACCTTTATCATGACCTCGATCCTTGCCCGCGGGCTGCGGTTCTTCGTCGTGGCGGGGCTGCTGTGGCGCTTTGGCGCACCGATCCGAGATTTCATTGAACGGCGCTTGGGTTTGATGTTCACATTGGCCGTCGCCCTGCTGATTGGCGGCTTTATGGTGGTAAAGGTTCTATGACGGGCAAAGCACTGACTTCACTGGCAACGCTCGGCTCTGCCGCGCTGTTGCTTGGCGCTTTTGGATTTCAGCACTTGGGCGGCTATGCGCCCTGTCAGATGTGCCTTTGGCAGCGTTGGCCACATGCTGCGGCGGTGCTGATCGGGGCGATCTTGCTGTTGGGCGGACCGCGTGTTCTTGCATGGTTTGGCGCTGCGGCGGCAGCAGTCACTGGGCTGATCGGAGCCTATCACGCGGGCGTAGAATGGGGCTGGTGGCCGGGGCCGAGCTCCTGCACCGGGGGCGGCATGGATTTGGGCAGCCTGGACGGGGGCTCGCTTTTATCCACCGACGGCCCCAGCGGCCTTGTCATGTGCGATGAGATCGTCTGGCAGTTTCTGGGCCTATCGATGGCGGGGTGGAATGCGATCTTCTCCTTTATCTTGGTTGGTCTTTGGGTGGCCGCTGCGCGCAAGGCAGCCTAACCCACATAAATTGACAAACTGGACAATCGCACTTCCAGTTTGTTAAATTCACCCCCGAAACGGTCAGTTTGACGGCTTGCTGCTAGACAGATGCGCGGATTATCTGGGTTTAAACAGCTCAGGAGTCCCCATGTCGAACCAACAAAACTGCATCTTACTGGGTGTTCCGCTGGACAGTGGCAAGCGCCGTCGCGGCTGCTTGATGGGGCCAGACGCCTACCGCACAGCGGGGCTGGAAGGCGCCCTGCGCGACCTTGGTCACAGCGTTATCGACCGCGGCAATGTTGCGCCCGCGCCTTTCCACGCGCAAGAGCATGAGAAGCTGCACGCGCTGGAAGAGACCATTGCATGGACCGAAAGCCTTGCCGCCGCCGCCGATGCGGCGATGGACGATGGGCTGCCGATCTTTATGGGCGGCGACCACGCGCTGGCGCTTGGCACCGTGCTGGGCGCCATGCGCCACGCCGAAAAGGCAGGCCGCCCGCTTTTTGTGCTTTGGCTTGATGCGCATACGGATTTCCACACGCCCCAGACCAGCGACAGCGGCAACCTGCACGGCACGCCCTTGGGCTATGTCACTGGGCGCGAGGGGTTCGACGGCTTTCCAAAGATCGACACGCCCCTGCCCCACGACAATATTGCAATGATCGGTCTGCGCTCTGTAGATGCCCTTGAACGCGCGGCGCTGCAGGAAACCACCGTCACCTACGTCGACATGCGCGAGATTGACGAGAGCGGCATCGCCAAGCCGTTGCAGCGGTTCTTGGATAAGGTCGAAGCGGCGGGCGGCATGCTGCATGTCTCGCTGGATGTCGATTTCCTCGACCCCTCGGTCGCCCCTGCCGTGGGCACGACTGTGCCGGGCGGTGCCACCGTGCGCGAGGGCCATCTGGTAATGGAGATGCTGTCGGACAGCGGTCTGATGACCTCGCTCGATCTGGTCGAGTTGAACCCCTTCCTTGATGAACGGGGCCGCACCGCGCAACTGATGGTGGACCTCACCGCCTCGGCTTTTGGCCGCCGCGTGTTTGACCGCCCAACGCGCGCTTATTGATCATGCAGGCACAGGCACCGCGGGCGGTTGTCATGATCCGCCCACATCATTTCCGCTCCAACCCTGAGACACAGGCCGACAATGCCTTTCAACGCGCCAGCGTTGGCGATGTTGCCGAGGCTGCAAGGGCCGAGTTTGACCACGTCGTCACCGCGCTGCGCGGCGTCGGCATCACCGTGCATGATTTCGACGACACCGGCACCGAGACGCCCGACAGTGTGTTTCCGAACAATTGGTTCTCAACCCATGCCGGCGGGCATGTGGCGGTCTATCCGATGTATGCCGCGAACCGCCGCCGCGAGCGCCGGTGGGATGTGATCGACCTGCTCAAGACCCGTTACAGGGTGCAGGACGTGATCGACTATTCTGGCCTTGAGCATGACGATCTGGCGCTCGAAGGCACCGGAGCGATGGTGCTCGATCACATCGGGCGCGTGGCCTATGTGGCGCGCTCGCACCGCGCCGATCCAATTCTGTTGGAGCGGTTCTGCACCAACTTCAACTTTGAGCCGATTGCCTTTGATGCCCATGATGCCCAAGGCCGTCCGGTCTATCATACCAATGTTTTGATGGCCGTTGGCACCAAGGTAGCACTGGTCGGGCTTGATCTGATCAGCGATTCCAAGCGCCGTAAAATGGTCCGAGACAGGCTCGCTGAAACCGGACGGGATGTGATCGCACTGACCGCGCATCAAATCGACGAGTTTGCCGGAAATGCCATTGAGCTGGACGGTAACGACGGGCTGATCATGGCCATTTCTGCCCGCGCGCTGGCCGCTCTTGACCCCGATCAGGTGGCAAGGATCGAGACCCACGCCCGCATCCTGCCCCTGACCATTCCCACAATCGAGACCGCTGGCGGGTCTGTCCGGTGTATGATCGCCGGCCTGCACCTTGCCCGCCGCAATTAGAAAGACTTGAACATGACCAACCTCAAACCCTCCGACAAAGCGCTGGTGCCCTTCGTTTCCGTCGACAAGATGATGAAGCTGATCCACCATATCGGCGTCGAAGACATGCTGCGTGGGCTGGCCGAGTATATCGAGGCCGACTTCAAACGCTGGGAGCTGTTCGACAAGACCCCCCGCGTGGCGAGCCATTCTGAGAAAGGCGTGATCGAATTGATGCCCACCTCGGATGGTGATGTCTACGGGTTCAAATACGTCAACGGCCACCCCGACAACACCAAAGACGGGTTCCAGACCGTGACCGCCTTTGGCTTGCTGGCGAACGTCGACAATGGCTATCCGGTCCTGCTGACCGAGATGACGATCCTCACGGCATTGCGCACGGCGGCGACTTCGGCTGTGGTGGCGCGTTTGCTGGCCCCCAAGGGCGCACATGTGATGGCAATGATCGGCAATGGCGCACAGTCCGAATTTCAGAGCCTTGCGATGAAGGCGATCTGCGGCGTGGACGAGGTCCGGCTTTATGACATCGACCGCGCGGCGACCGCGAAATGTGCGCGCAATCTGGCGGGCTCCGGTATCAAAGTGGTGGAATGCGACACCGCTGAGGACGCGATCCTTGGCGCGCAGATCATCACCACCTGCACGGCGGACAAGCAATATGCCACGATCTTGACCGACAATATGGTCGGCTCCGGCGTGCATATTAACGCCATCGGCGGCGATTGCCCGGGCAAGACAGAACTGGCCCCAGCGATCCTGCACCGCTCTGATATCTTTGTGGAGTTCCCCGAACAGACGCGAATTGAAGGCGAAATTCAGCAGTTGGAAGCAGATCACGAGGTCACCGAGATCTGGCAAGTTCTGACCGGTCAGGCCGAAGGCCGCCGGACTGCGGAGCAGATCACGCTCTTCGACTCTGTAGGCTTCGCCATCGAGGATTTCTCAGCCCTGCGCTATGTCCGCAACCAGATTGCCGAGACGGGGCTGTTCCAGCCGCTTGATCTGCTGGCCGATCCCGATGATCCGCGTGATCTTTTCGGAATGCTACAACGGGCAGGCTAAACCCCTTGGGCCACCGGCTAAGGTCGGTGGCCTCTACCCTTTGGTGACATCATGGGCGTAGAGCCAATCAAACGCGCCCAGCATCACGCCGGGGGCGAGTTTGGAGGCGATGCGCAACCCGCTATGAGCCGCGAAACGGATCGGCCCCGGTCGCAGGTGATAGCGTGCGGCGTTACCCTCTGACGTTTTGACAATGCGCCGGGCGCGGTCGATGCGGGCGGCTTGATAGGCGGCAAGGGCCGCATCGCGTGGCAGGCGGCTAAGGTGATCGGCCAAGACCCATGCATCCTCCAACGCCATATTCGCGCCCTGCGCCAAAAACGGCAGCGTCGGATGCGCCGCATCGCCAATCAGCGCCACGCCCTCTGCGTGCCACTCACTGGCGACCGGATGATAATGCAGCCCCCAAAGGGTCGCCTCGCGCACGGCTTGCATCATCTGCGCGGCTTCGCCGCCAAAACTGGCGAAGGCCCGGCGCAGGTTGGCGGGATCATCGCTGTGATGCCAGCCTTCGGCGGCCCAATCGGGGCGTTCTTCTACGGCGACAAGGTTAATCATGCGCCCCTCGCGCAGCGGATAGCTGACCAAATGCCGCCCCGGCCCCATGGTAACCCGTGCCTCCGGCCCATGATTGATGTCATTGGGGATCAGCGCACGCCAGGCGACTTGGCCTGAAAACCTAGCCTGATCCGCTCCGTTCAACTGCACCCGCCCGACAGAATGGATGCCATCAGCGGCCACCACAAGCTCGGCCCGCCGCCGCCCGCCACGCGCCATCTGGACCTGAGGCAATGCGCCGGGATGGATAGAGGCGACCTGTGCACCAGTCTCGAAACTTACATTTTCGCGCCGCGCAGCCTCGCGCAGCAGATCTATCAGATCGGCACGGTGGAGGAAGTAATAGCGCTGATCATCAGCCAAGCGCATCAAATCAAGCCGCGCGACCTGCGTGCCCTTAGCATAATCGCACAGGCGCACCGCCTGACCCCGTACCGCGCCGCGGGCTTTTAAACCACGCTCCAACCCAAGCGCGCGCAATACGGCAAGGCCATTGGGGCTGATCTGTAGCCCGGCACCGATTTCGGAAAATCTCTCGGCCTGCTCCAGCAGGGTTACGGCCACGCCCTTGCGTGCCAACGCGGTGGCCAGCGCCAGCCCACCGATCCCACCACCGACGACAATCGCATTGGAAGGTTTCATGCCAGCCTCAGACCGCGCTTAAATTATACCTAAATCACAAACGCCGAAGCGTGAGCCTCGGCGTTTGTGGTGTTCTAAATGGCTTCAGTCGTCACGGTGGACTTTTTCGCGCCGCTCGTGACGCTCTTGCGCCTCAAGCGTCATGGTTGCGATAGGCCGTGCATCCAACCGTTTAAGCGAGATCGGATCACCGGTTTTCATGCAGTACCCAAATTCACCTTCATCAATCCGGCGCAGCGCCGCATCGATCTTGCCAACCAGTTTACGCGCCCGGTCACGGGTGCGCAGTTCCAGCGCGCGATCGGTCTCTTCCGACGCACGGTCGGTCACATCCGGAATGTTCCGCGTGCCGTCTTGCAATGCTTCGATGGTGTCACGGCTACCTGCCAACAGTTCCGATTTCCAATTGATCAGCTTGCGACGAAAGTACTCAAGCTGACGGTCATTCATGAATGGCTCGTCCTCAGCCGGACTGTAATCGTCCGGCAGGAAAACTTCCTGCTTCATCTCTTTTTCCCCGGCGGTTTTCAATTCAGACATTAAAAAGGCCTGTCTCCCGACATCTTCCCTGCCGCAGCGTCTATCTGAGCGGGTAACAATTGTCACTACACAATCCCTTTGATTTTTGGTTAAAGGCCAAGGATCAAGCGCCCGTGACACGAGGTTGAAAACAAGATGAAATTTCAAGGCACCAAAGACTACGTCGCCACCGACGACCTGAAAGTCGCCGTGAATGCGGCGGTTACCTTGGAGCGTCCGCTTCTGGTGAAAGGCGAGCCGGGCACCGGCAAAACCGAATTGGCACGGCAGGTCAGCGACGCCTTGGGCCTGCGGATGATCGAGTGGAACATCAAGTCGACCACACGCGCGCAGCAGGGGCTTTACGAATACGACGCCGTGAACCGGCTGCGCGACAGCCAATTGGGGGATGAGCGGGTGCATGACGTCAAGAACTACATCCGCAAGGGCAAGCTCTGGCAGGCGTTCGACGCCGATGAAAAGGTCGTGCTGCTGATCGACGAGATCGACAAGGCCGATATCGAATTCCCCAACGATCTGTTGCAAGAACTCGATAAGATGGAATTCTTTGTCTATGAGACGGGCGAGACGATCCGCGCGCGCCAACGGCCCATTGTCATCATCACCTCCAACAACGAAAAAGAACTGCCCGACGCTTTCCTGCGCCGCTGTTTCTTTCACTACATCCGTTTCCCTGAAATGGAGACCCTGAAGCAGATCGTCGAAGTGCACCATCCGGGCATCAAGCAGCAGTTGCTGACCACGGCGCTGACGCAATTCTACGAAATCCGCGAGCAGCAGGGGCTGAAAAAGAAACCTTCGACATCCGAGGTGCTGGATTGGCTAAAGCTGCTGCTGGCCGAGGATATGGATGCCGAGGATCTCGCCAAGGATGGCCCCAACGCCCTGCCCAAACTGCATGGGGCGCTGCTGAAGAACGAGCAGGACGTGCATCTGTTTGAGCGGCTGGCTTTCATGGCGCGGCGCCAGCGGTAGGGCGGCAACACCTCGACGACTTTAGGTCAAAAGCGGGTATTTTCCTCGCTTTTGATTTTTTGCCTGCCTAGGCTTGCTTCAATCACGGGCGCCAAGACCCGGATAGAGCGACAGATGAGGCAGGCAAATGCAGGGACAAACAGCGGCAACGCCGTGCGCATTCTTTTGTAGATCACGCCGGAGTTGGCATCTTGAAAGCCCAAGCGCATGAAGCGCGGGGTGAAGGCACGGTTGCTCCTGCCGCTGATGATGCTGTTGAACGCCTGCGTGCCCGCCTCGCATTCCGAGGTGGCAACCCGCGCGGTCATCGCCGACAGCACCCTGCCCCCGATGAAGCAGTTCACCCAAGCCCGCCCCGCTCAGCCGCATGTGTCGAATGCCGCGCTGGCAGAGGATTTCCTCGACCTGTCCTTCCGGATGGAAAGTGGCCGCGCCCTGCCCGTTCTGACCCGTTTCGAGGGACCGATCACCCTGCGCGTGCTGGGCCAGCCGCCCGCCACGCTGGGGCCGGACCTTGCGCGACTGCTGGCCCGCCTGCGCCGCGAGGCCGGGATCGAACTGCGTGAGGTCACGGGCGGAGAGGCCAGCGTCACCATTCAAGCGGTGCAGCGCGCCCAAATCCGGCGGCTCTTGCCGCAGGCGGCCTGTTTCGTGGTGCCAAACGTCAGCACGCTTGAGGAATACCGCCGCACGCGGCGCTCGCCCGCCACCGATTGGACCCGCCTGACCGAGCGGCGCAAGCTAGCGATCTTCCTCCCCAATGACGTGAGCCCGCAGGAAAGCCGCGATTGCCTGCATGAGGAACTGGCCCAAGCGCTTGGGCCGCTGAACGATCTCTACCGGCTGCCGGATTCGGTCTTTAACGACGACAATGTGCATACGGTGCTGACCGGTTTCGACATGCTGGTGCTGCGCATCTATTATGACCCTGCGCTGCGTTCGGGCATGGACCGCGAGGAAGTAGCCGCCCGTCTGCCGGGCATTCTGGCCCGGGTGAACCCCGCAGGCGGCACCGTAGCCCCCCGCCCCGCCCGCGCCACGCCGCAGGTCTGGAGCCGCGCGATCCAAACGGCCCTTGGCCGTGACGTCAGCCGCAACGCCCGACTGAATGCCGCCCGCGACGCGCTGCGCATCGCCCAGACCCAAGGCTGGCAAGACAATCGCCACGCCTTTTCGCATTACGCCATGGGCCGCGTCACGCAGATGACCGACCCGGCCGCCGCGCAGACACATTACCAGATGGCAGACGCCCTCTATGCCCGCACCCCCGGCACCACGCTCCATCGCGCCTATGTCGGCACCCAGCGGGCGGGCTATGCGGTGACCATCGGCGATGGTGCCGGCGCACTTGCCCTGATTGAGCCGCATCTACCCATCGCCGAGGCGAGCGAAAACGCAGCACTTCTAGCCACGCTCATGCTGCTCAAGGCCGAAGCGCTGGAGATCGAAGGCCGCGGCATAGAGGCGCGCCGCGTCAGGCTGGACAGCATCGGCTGGGCGCGATACGGCTTTGGCCCTGACTGGGCCGTGCGGGCCAAGCTGCGTGAAATCGCAAGCCTGAACCCGCACAATGGATAGGCCCGCAAAATAGACGGGCAATAGGTTATGATAGCACTCGGATTGGCACTGATTGGCGCGATAATCGGCGGGCTGACCGCACGCAAACGTGGCGGCAATCGCAAGGACATCGCGCAATATGCCGCAGGCTACGGCTTTGCCTTCCTGATCGTCGGCATGATCGCCACGGTTCTTCTGGACCGCGCGCTGAGCCTCTGATGTTTCTGCCATTCTTCGATCAACTCCGCCGCCACGGTGTCCCGGTCTCGCTGCGCGAGTTTCTGGCCTTTCTGGAGGGGATGAAGGCAGGGCTGGCCACCTATGACGTGGAGGCGTTTTACTATCTCGCCCGCGTGTCGATGGTCAAAGACGAGCGCAACATCGACAAGTTCGACCGCGCCTTTGCAGCGGCCTTTAAGGGGCTGGAGAATATTAGCCTTGATGATGTTCTTGAGGCCGTGGACCTGCCCGAAGACTGGCTGCGCAAGATGGCCGAAAAGCACTTGAGCGAAGAAGAAAAAGCCGAGATCGAAGCCGCAGGCGGGTTCGACAAGCTGATGGAGACGCTCAAAAAGCGGCTCGAAGAGCAAAAAGGCCGGCATCAGGGCGGATCGAAATGGGTCGGCACGGCGGGCACTTCACCTTTCGGCGCTTATGGCTACAACCCCGAAGGCGTGCGCATCGGTCAGAAGGAAAGCCGTCACCAGCGCGCGGTCAAGGTTTGGGACAAGCGCGAGTTCCGCAATCTGGATGACAACGTCGAAATCGGCACACGCAACATCAAGCTCGCGCTGAAGCGCTTGCGCCGTTGGGCACGCGACGGGGAGGCGGAAGAGTTCGACCTCAACGGCACCATCCGCGCCACGGCAGAGCATGGCTATCTCGATGTGAAAACGCGGCCAGAGCGGCGCAATGCGGTCAAGGTGCTGCTGTTTCTCGACATCGGCGGTTCAATGGATCCGCATGTGAAGGTCGTTGAAGAGTTGTTCAGCGCCGCGCGTGGCGAGTTCAAACATCTTGAGCATTTCTATTTCCACAACTGCCTCTACGAGGGCGTCTGGCGCGACAACCGCCGCCGCTGGGACGCGCAGATCCCCACCCATGAGGTGCTGCGCAGCTATGGCTCTGATTACAAATGCATCTTTGTCGGTGACGCCTCAATGTCGCCCTATGAAATCGCCTACCCCGGCGGCGCGAATGAGCATTGGAACGCGGAGTCGGGTGCCACATGGCTCGCGCGTGCGCGGGATCAATGGCCAAACCATCTGTGGATCAACCCGGTGCCGGAACGGCAGTGGGGCTACACCCAGTCGATCGCGATGATCCAAGAGATTTTCGGCCCCGAGTCCATGGTGCCGATGACCCTTGAAGGCTTGAGCCGGGGCATCAAGGCGATGACCCGCTGAGTGAGACTGTACCTTGAAACTTTGCCGCGCCGCGTCAGTTGAGGTGACGAACGCAAGCACAGTGAAAGGACATTCCAATGGCTTCGATCGTAAAATCCGGCAATGCAAAATGGGAAGGCTCGCTCAAAGAGGGCAAGGGCCATGTCTCTACCGAGAGCGGCGTGCTGTCTGACCAGCCTTACGGTTTCAACACGCGCTTTGAAGGCAAAGAAGGCACCAACCCCGAAGAGCTGATCGGCGCGGCCCATGCGTCTTGTTTCTCCATGGCGTTGTCGATGATCCTTGGTGAAAGCGATCTAACGCCTGACAGTATCGAGACCAAGGCAGAGGTGCATCTGGAAGAGAAAGACGGTGGTTTCCACGTGCCCAAAGTGCACCTGACGGTCGAGGCAAAAATTCCCGGCGCGAGCCAAGAGGACTTTGAGAAGGCCGCCAAGACCGCCAAGGAAAACTGCCCGATCTCCAAGCTTCTGACCGCCGAGATCACGATGGACGCAAAACTCGTCTGATCGCATGACATGAAACCGGGGGCGCGGCCTTGTGCCGCTTGCCCCCGGCCCTCGGCCTGCCCATATTGCGGGCATGATCCGCTTTCTCCCCATTCTGCTTGCCATCCTTTACGCGCTGGCCATGTATCGTTTCTCCGCTTGGCGCACGGCGCGCGAGTTGGACGCGAAATCGACCCCCTTGGTGGACCCCAAACTCAACGACATGAGCGCCAAGATGGCCAAGGCGTTGGACCTGCCGCGCATCAAGGTGCATCTTTATGAGATCGAACCGGTCAACGGGCTGGCAGCTCCCGATGGGCGCATTTTCATCACCCGCGGGTTTTACAACAAGTTCCGACAAGGCGCTGTAACGGCTGAGGAATTGGCGAGCGTCATCGCGCATGAGTTGGGTCATGTGGCGCTTGGCCATTCGCGGCGGCGGATGATCGATTTCTCGGGTCAAAACGCCCTGCGCACGGCGCTGGCGATGGTGCTGAGGCGGATCATTCCCGGGATCGGTGTGCTGATCGCAAACGGGCTGACCAGCCTGCTGGCTGCCCGCCTCTCACGCAACGATGAATACGAGGCCGATGCCTATGCCGCCGCCCTGCTGACCAAAGCGGGCATCGGCATCGGCCCACAGATTTCCCTGTTCGAGAAGTTGGACGCGCTGAGCCAGAACGGCGCTGGACGCCCGCCCGCTTGGCTGTTGAGCCACCCCAAGACCGAGGAACGAGTCGCCGCGTTGCGCAAGCTGCAACTGCGGTGGGAGGGCTAGGCCAGAGCCTTTGCCAGCCGCGGCAGCCGTGCCTTTTTCAGCAGAGCGCGCATCTCCCATTGCTCGCCTGACAGCCGCCGCGCCTCTTGCAAAACGGCGTCGGCCACGGGGGCGACCAATTCCGGTGTTGCCTGCCAAATCCCATACAGATAGCTGTCGGGATCGGCCCGGCTTAACCCCTCTTCCGCGAGGATTTGGCGCGGAAAGTCTTTGGCATTGAGCGTGAGGATCATGTCAGCACTGCTGGCTACGGCGACGGCAAGCACATGGATATCATTCGCATCCGGCAACCACAGCCGCGCCTGCAGGCCGGGGGAGGCCGCGCGTTCGGCCCCCGGCCAGTTGCCGCGCAGCAGTGCGATCTCGGCCCGCGCTTGCGCTTCGCCCGCGGGGCCAAGCTTGATCGCCGCGCGGGCCCATTCCTCCAAGATACGCGCCGACCAAATCGGCTCGAACGCGCCCGTCCGGGCCACGCCCAACACCATTTCGCGCATCACCGTGGGGTAAAGCACGCAGGTGTCGATCAGCACACGCGGACGGTTTTGCATTATAGGCGGAAGAACAGCGACTTGAGATATCCGCTTTCCGCCAACTGCGGCAGTTGCGGGTGGTCGGCCCCGGCGAAACCGGTGTGCAGCAGCATGGCGCGACGCCCGGCCCGGCCAATGCCGCGCACGGAGGCGGTGCGGAATTGGGCAAGGTCAGCGGCATGGGAACAGGAACAAAGCCCCAAAATACCATTCTCTGCCACCAGTTGCGCCGAGAGGCGCGCCACGCGCTCATAGGCGCGCAAGCCTGCCTCGACCGCTTGGCGCGAGGGGGCAAAGGCGGGCGGGTCGCAGATCACCACGTCAAAGGTCTCGCCCTCATCGCGCAGGGCGGTCAGCACGTCAAATGCATCGCCTTGGCGGGTCGCGAAACGGTCTTGCATGTTCATCGCGGCGGCCCCGGCTTCGGCCAGCTCCAACGCAGGCGCAGACCCGTCAACGGCCAGCGCCGATGACGCGCCGTTTGCGAGGGCCGCGAGGGAGAAGCCGCCGACATGGGCAAAGACATCAAGCACCCGTGCCCCATTGCGCGCCAGATTGGCGGCAAAGGCATGGTTCGGGCGTTGGTCATAGAACAGGCCGGTTTTCTGGCCGCCGGTGAGGTCGGCCATATAGGTGGCCCCGTTCATCGGTACGGGCAGCGGGCCTTCGGGCGTGGTCCCGGCGACCGTGACCGAGGCATCGTCCAACCCTTCGAGCTTGCGCGTGCGGCCAGAGGCGTTCTTCAGCACATTGGTCACACCGGTCACTGATTGCAGGGCGGCCACGAGCGGCTCAAGCAGCGCGTCGGCCCAAGCGGCGTTGGGCTGGATCACGCAGGTGTCGCCAAAGCGGTCGATGATGACGCCGGGCAGACCATCTGCCTCGGCATGGATCAGGCGGTAGTAAGGCTGATCGTAAAGCTGGCCGCGGAGGGCAAGGGCGCGGGTGATGCGGGTCTCAAACCACGCTTGGTCGATCTCAGTTTCCGGGTTTTGGTCTAGCATCCGGGCGATGATCTTGGAGTTCGGATTGACCGCGACCAGCCCCATGGGCGTGCGGTTTTCGTCCTCAAGCCGCGCCAGCGTGCCGGGGGCAAGGCCCCGCGTGCGGCGGTCAGTGACCAATTCATTGGCATAGACCCAAGGAAAGCCATGGCGGATGGCACGGGCGTTGGCCTTGGGCAAAAGGCGCACCACGGGAAGCGTGGCGGGCTGCGGGGCGGAGGGGGTTTGGGGCGTTGTCATAGCGCCCTCGTACTGGGTTCGTGCCGTTTGGGAAAGAGGTTTTACATCACCCAACCAGCGATCAATTGCGCGCCCTACCCCGCCAGCCGCCCCGGCGCCGCGGCGTGGTAAGGGTTGCCTGCCCCTCAGACAACACCTGCGTCATCGGGTGGTCCGCGGCTGCCCCGCCGTATTGGTCCAGCAAGCGCGCAATGGCCGCCCCGCTGTCGCGCCCTTCCGGTAGGCTTAACGCCCAATCAAGAAAGACACTGCGACACTCAGTGGGGCCGATCCCCTCCATCCGGTAGGATTCGCGGATCAATCCTTTAGGGTCGTCGGGATTAACGTCAGTCATGCCCCCTCCTGTGCTGGCTCCGGCAACGCGGCCGCGATAATATCGCCTGCGGTGGCATAGTCGGCCTGCACTTTAGCCTCCAAAGCGGAAAGATCATCGCAGTCAAGCACTCGGCAAAGGAAACTTGTTCCCGCCTGCCCCAACGCGGCAGCGTCCAAAGGTTTGGCCGACAGCAGGCGTTTTGCACAGATCAGGGTCCATGCGTTGGTATAAGCGCCTGAAAGCGCAGCCTCGGCATCTGCATTGATCACCCCTGCCGCACGCGCCGCGGCCAGTCCTGCGTCAATCTCGCGTGCCCCAGTGCCGCCGATCAGCGCGCCCGCTTGGGCGAAAAGCTCTATGTCTTGCAACCGCCCCGCGCCGGTTTTGGCATCAAGTGGCCCAGTCGGACTGCGCGCGGCGGCGATGCGCAAGCGCATCTTGCCCACTTCGCCCAGCACATTGTCGCGCGGCGCTGCGCGGCCCAGTATCTCTTGGCGCAAGGCTTCCACATCCCGGCCCAGATCGTCGGGGCCCGCGATTACCCTTGCCCGGGTCAGCGCCAGATGCTCCCACACCCATGCCTGTTCTTTTTGATAGCTCTCAAAGCTGGCGAGGCTGGTCGCCACGGGCCCCTGATTGCCCGAAGGCCGCAGCCGCATGTCGATGTCATAAAGCTTGCCTTGTGCCATCGGGGCCGTCATCGCGGTAATCATCGCCTGCGTCAGCCGTGCATAATAGGTGCGCGTGGCAAGGGGCCTGCGCCCGTCGGATGTATCCACCCCATCGGCATCATAGATCACCAGCATGTCGAGGTCAGAGGTCGGCGTCAGCCGCCCCGCCCCAAGCGAGCCCATGCCAAGGATCACCGCCCCACGCCCGGGTGGCGGGCCGTGGCGGGTGGCGAATTGATCGACAACCACGGGCCAAAGCGCCTGCAAAACGGCTTGGGCAAGCTCGGCATATTGGCGGCTGGCGGTGGCCGCGTCGATTAGCCCGCGCAGCAGATGTACGCCGATCCGAAAATGCCACTCCCGCGCCCAACGGCGGGTACCGTCGAGGCGCAACTCATAATCGGCCTCTTGCGCGAGATGCTCTTGGAGCATCTTGGTCAGCGGCTCCTGTCCCGGCCACTCGGAGAAGAAATCCCCCCCGATCACCGCATCGAACACACCCGAATTGCGCGACAGATGGGCGGCCAGTGCAGGCGATGTGGCAACAATATCGACCAGCAGATCCCCCAGCTGCGGATTGGCCCTCAAAAGCGAGAACAATTGCACCCCCGCAGGCAAGCCGGATAGAAACCCGTCGAAGGCAAAAAGCCCCTCATCTGGCTTTGCCGATCGTGCCAGCCGATCAAGCAGCAGTGGCTTCAGCCGCCCAAAAATATCGGCCCCCCGTTCTGAACGCAATGCCGGGTAGCTGGGCCAACGGTCCAGCACCGAAGTGTCGAATTGATGTGCCAGACTGGCAGTTTGGGGCTCTTCGCGGGTGGCTGCAAAGAAGCTCTCGATCAGATCGTGCACCCCCTGCAAGCGGCGGTGCAGGTCTGCCTCCAACGCGTGCGTGTCCATATCCATCATACACGCGAGACGTTCAAAATCCGCTTTGCTCCGCGGCAGCGTGTGGGTTTGGGCGTCTTGCACAATTTGCAACCGATGCTCTACCGTGCGGTGCGCGCGGTAGTGATCACTGAGTGTCTCGGCGACCTCTTGCGGCACCCAGTTCTTTTCGGCCAGCACCTTGAGCCCGGCCAACGTGCCACGCGCGCGCAGTTCAGGGTCGCGTCCCCCGGCGATCAATTGTCGGGTCTGGGTAAAGAACTCAATCTCGCGGATGCCACCCCGGCCCAGTTTCATGTCATGCCCCGGCAGGGTAATGGGGCCGCCCAGACCCTTGTGCTCGCGGATCGCCAGCCGCATGTCATGGGCGTCTTGGATGGCGGCGAAATCAAGATGGCGGCGCCAGACAAAGGGCCGTAGCGATTGCAGGAATGTCTTGCCCGCCGCCGTGTCGCCCACGGCGGGCCGCGCCTTGATGTAGGCGGCGCGTTCCCATGTGCGACCAAGGCTTTCATAGTAACGCTCTGCCGCCTCCATCGCGATGCAAACGGGAGTGACGGCAGGATCGGGACGCAGGCGCAGATCGGTCCGAAAAACATACCCTTGGGCGGTGATATCGCTCAGCGTGCCCGACATGGCCCGCGTCGCTTTGACAAAAGCGCTGCGGGCCGCGTGAAAATCATCGGGCTCAAAACGGCTCTCGTCAAAGAGGCAGATAAGATCGATGTCGGAGGAATAGTTCAATTCCCGCGCGCCCATCTTGCCCATCGCGAAAACGACCATCCCCGCGCAATCGGCCAGATCGTCCATCGTCATGCCGGGCAGCTTGCCGCGTTTGATCTGGGCGGCAAGCCCCGCCCTCAGCGCAGCGCCACAGGCGGCATCGGCGTAATCGGTCAGCGCACCAGTCACCTCCTCTAGCGACCATGCCCCGCCAAGATCGGCCAGCCCGGTCAGAAGCGCCATGCGCCGCTTGCCCTGACGCAGCCCATCAGCCAGACGGTCTGGCGCAAATTCCGCCGCCGCATCGCGGTTGGCCGCAAGCGCGGCTTCGGGGTTATCGACGGCCTGCGTAAGCCAATCGGCCTCCTTTTCTAAAAGCGCCATGAGATAAGGCGCGGTAGAGGCAGCGGCCGAAACCATATCGCGAAGGTCGGGTACAAGATCAGGCAACAGCGCAGCGGCATCCTGCGCGCGTTCGCGGTGGTAGATGCGGGGGGAACGGGTGATCCGGGCGGCAAGGGATTGGTCTGTCATCTGTCCAGCTTTGCGGGCTGATCTGCACGGCGTCAATGGCTGCCGTGGATGGGGGTTGCGGCAGGGCGCGGGGTTGGTAGGACTTTGACCCGTGCCCCAACCAAGGCCCCAACCATCAAGAGGCAAAAGATGGAGCAAGAGTTTGAAACGGGTGCGCGCAACATTAGAAGCCGCCGGGATCACGCCAGATATCCGCGAAACTGCCTTGGCGCGCACGGCGCAAGATGCGGCAACCGCATTGGGTTGCGCGGTGGATCAGATCGCCAAGTCCATCGTTCTGCGCGGAGAGGACAGCGGCAAGGCATTGCTCTTTGTCACCGCCGGTGCGCAGCAGATCGATCTGGCCCGCGCCTCGGCCTTGGCCTTGGCCGGAGAGGCGTTGGGCAAGGCCGAGGCGGCCCTGATCCGTGCGCAGACAGGCTTTGCCATCGGCGGTGTCGCCCCCGTGGGCCATATCACCCCACCCCGCGCGTGGTTTGACCGCAGCCTATTGAAATTCCCGCTGGTTTGGGCCGCCGCAGGCACACCGCATCATGTTTTCAGCCTCGATCCGCAAAAAATGGCGGAACTTTCAGATGCCCAAGTATCTGACTTTGTTGCGATATCCTGACCAATGTAAAAAACATTCACATACCCCCTTGCGAAACGGGCCGGGCGTGCCGATCTATTCAATGTGAAAGACATTCACATTAGCTAAAACGCCCGGGCCGGCGACAGGCCCGTCACGAACCGAAAGGCTCTACAATGACGACAGTGACCACCGACCCGATCTATGGCAGCCGCGGCAACTGGATTGCCCGTGCCGAAAGCTGGATGGACGCCCGCGGCAAAGGCGCATGGATCGCCGCCATGGTGCTTGGCTTCATCTTCTTCTGGCCTGTTGGCCTCGCCCTTCTTGCCTATATGACTTGGAGCAAACGTATGTTCTCTTCGAAATCCTGCAGCCGCAAATCCAGCCGTTCGATGATGTCACGCAGCACTGGCAACAGCGCCTTTGACGCCTATAAGGCCGACACGCTGCGCCGTTTGGAAGAGGAACAGGGCAATTTCGAAGCCTTCCTTGAGCGGCTGCGCGAAGCCAAAGACAAGGCGGAGTTTGACCAGTTCATGAACGACCGCGCCAAGCAAGACGACACGGCAACCGGCGCCTGATCCGGCCCCTGACCATCGTCCCCTCACCCCAGCCTTCCGGCTCCGCGCCGGGAGGCCCTTTGCAGGACATGACATGACCCAGACCCCTGACCCCGATCTGCACCCGCAATTCTACGACGGGATCGCTGGTAAGCGCCTGTTGGCTTGGATCATCGATGTGATAATTATCGTCGGCTTTTGCTTGCTGCTTGTGCCGTTCACCGCCTTCACTACGCTGTTCTTCTTTCCCTTTTTGGTGCTGGTGGTTGGCTTTGCTTATCGTGTGGCCACCCTGACCAGCGGCTCGGCGACATGGGGGATGCGGCTGATGGCGATGGAACTGCGCGACCGCCGCGACCAGCCCTTTGACTTCATCACCGCATTGCTGCATACGATCGGCTATTCGCTGTCGATGACGGTGACGATCATCCAGGTCGTCTCGGCGGTTTTGATCTGTACCACCGCACGCCGTCAAAGCCTTACGGATATGGCGCTTGGCACCGCGCCGGTGAACCGTCGCCTCAGCCGCTAGGCGCTCACGCAAATTTGCCCTTGGCGCAGCGGGGGGTGGTTGATAGCATCCCCCGATCAATGCTGGAAACCCATGCGACATACACTGCCTTTGACACCGCAATTCTATGTCACAGCGCCGCAACCCTGCCCCTATCTAGAGGGCCGGATGGAGCGCAAGCTGTTCACCGCCCTTCAGGGCGACAATGCCGCGCGCCTAAATGACAGCCTGTCGAGCCAAGGGTTCCGCCGCTCTCAGAACGTGCTTTATCGCCCCTCCTGCGCCGATTGCGCCGCCTGCCTCTCGGCGCGGATTGATGTGGCGGCCTTTCGACCCAGCAAAAGCCAGCGCCGCATTCTGAACCGCAACGCGGGGCTTGAGCGTCGCGCAACCTCTCCTTGGGCGACGGAGGAGCAATATGACCTCTTCCGGAGCTACCTTGACAGCCGCCACGCAGATGGAGGCATGGCGGATATGGACGTTTTCGAGTTCGCCGCGATGATCGAAGAAACACCGATCCGCAGCCGGGTGATTGAATACACCGATCCCGAAGCGGATGATGCACTCGTCGGTGTTTGCCTGACCGATGTGCTCAATGACGGGGTGAGTATGGTCTATTCCTTTTACACTCCAGATCGCCCGCGCAACGGATTGGGCAATTACATTATCCTTGATCATATCGAGATCGCCCGCGCTGCTGGCCTGCCCTATGTCTACCTTGGCTATTGGGTGCCGGGCAGCCAAAAGATGGGGTATAAGGCCAAGTTTTCCGGGCTTGAGGTTTATTTGGGCGGCGATTGGCAAAAGCTGCGCAATCCTGAGCAGTTTGTGCCCGACCAGCACCCGCTGAGCAATGATCCGATTGCTGAACAGGTCGCCAATATTACCCTGCCGGATGTCGGTCCACGCTAAGTCAGCATAGTTTTTGCTTTTTTGATTATGTCACGGTGCCCCCGCGAGCGCCGAGTCGCGATCGACTGCTACCTATTCGCCGGCCCAATTTCGCCCAATCTCGAGATAAAGATACGCGATCGCGCAAGATTCTTTCCGAAAATGTCT
Source organism: Sulfitobacter dubius (assembly GCF_900113435.1). Lineage (GTDB taxonomy): Bacteria > Pseudomonadota > Alphaproteobacteria > Rhodobacterales > Rhodobacteraceae > Sulfitobacter > Sulfitobacter dubius. The sequence goes on from NZ_FOPG01000001.1 coordinate 966,095, forward strand.
CGAGATAAGCCGCAGAAGAAACAAAACTCCAAATGAGACCCGTGTCGGGGCAAGTTTTTCGCCTTTTCGCTGTTGACGCCCCTCGGCAGCCCTCCTAATCTCACGCCAAGCTAAGAGGACCCAGAGATGATAAACCTAGTCATTATTGTAGGACAGACGCGCATGGGCCGGTAACGGTTAACCATACTACTTCCCATGCGCCCCCGTCAGACCGGGGGTTTTTTTATGCCAAACGCCAACAACCTGCCTTACGGAGCACCTAAGATGAAACGCCAAATGACCGGAGCGAAAATGATCGTCCAAGCCCTGATTGACCAGGGTGTGGACACCGTCTTTGGATATCCCGGTGGTGCGGTGCTACCGATCTACGACGAAGTCTTTCAGCAAAACTCGATCAAACACGTGCTGGTGCGCCACGAGCAGGGAGCGGTCCATGCCGCCGAAGGCTATGCCCGTTCGACCGGCAAACCCGGCGTGGTGCTGGTGACCTCCGGCCCCGGTGCCACCAACGCGGTCACCGGCCTGACGGATGCATTGCTCGACTCGATCCCGCTGGTTGTGCTGACCGGTCAGGTCCCGACCTTCATGATCGGCTCGGATGCCTTTCAGGAGGCCGATACCGTGGGCATCACCCGCCCCTGCACCAAGCACAACTGGCTGGTGAAAGAGACCGACAATCTGGGTGCCACCCTGCACGAGGCTTTTCACGTCGCCACCCATGGTCGCCCCGGCCCGGTGCTGATCGACATTCCGAAAGACGTGCAATTCGCGACCGGCAGCTACGAGTCCCCCAAACCCTCAACCTCGCGCTATCAGCCGCAGGTCAAAGGCAATATGGAAGAGATCACAGAACTGGTCGCCGCGATGGAGACTGCCAAGCGCCCGATCTTCTACACTGGTGGCGGGGTCATCAACTCCGGCCCGGCGGCAAGCCAGCTTTTGCGCGAATTGGTGGATGCGACGGGTTTCCCGGTCACGTCGACGTTGATGGGCCTCGGCGCATACCCGGCGTCGGGTGACAAATGGCTGGGCATGTTGGGGATGCACGGGCTGTATGAAGCTAATATGGCGATGCATGACTGCGATCTGATGATCAACATCGGCGCGCGGTTCGACGACCGGATCACCGGCGTCATCGACAGTTTCAGCCCCAAATCCACCAAGGCGCATATCGACATCGACCCCTCGTCGATCAACAAGGTGATCCGCATCGACATTCCAATTGTCGGTGACGTGGGCCATGTGCTCGAAGACCTGCTGAAGGTCTGGAAGTCGCGCGGCCGCAAGACCAATAGCGAGGGGCTCGCCAAATGGTGGTCCAAGATCGAAGAATGGCGCGCGAAGGATTGTCTGAAGTTCACCCAATCCGGCAAGGTGATTAAACCCCAACACGCGCTGACGCGGCTCGAAGCACTGACCAAGGACCACGACCGCTATATCACCACCGAAGTGGGCCAGCACCAAATGTGGGCGGCGCAATACCTCGGTTTTGAAGAGCCGAACCGCTGGATGACGTCAGGCGGTCTGGGAACCATGGGCTATGGCTTCCCCGCCTCTATCGGTGTGCAGATGGCGCATCCGGAAAGCCTTGTGATTAACGTGGCGGGCGAAGCGTCTTGGCTGATGAACATGCAAGAGATGGGCACGGCGATGCAATTCGGCCTGCCGGTCAAACAGTTCATCCTCAACAATGAGCGCCTTGGCATGGTCCGCCAGTGGCAAGAACTGCTGCACGGCGAGCGCTATTCGCAAAGCTGGTCCGAAGCCCTGCCCGATTTCGTCAAACTGGCCGAAGCCTTTGGGGCCAAAGGGATCATTTGTTCGGACCCCGATGACCTTGATGACGCGATCATGGAGATGATCAACTACGACGGGCCGGTGATCTTTGACTGTCTGGTCGAGAAGCATGAAAACTGCTTCCCGATGATCCCCTCAGGCAAAGCGCATAACGAGATGCTGCTGCCGGGCGATCATGAGACCCAAGGTGTGATCGATGCAAAAGGCTCAGTGCTGGTGTGACCCGTTTTCTTTCAAAGAAAACGACCGGGAATTTTTGAAAAATTCCCGCGGCTAGATAGAAGGACAAAGACATGGCTGCCCTAAAAATCAAGAAAGGTGCGACCTCGCATTCCGCCTATAACCTACGGCCCAACTTCTCGGATGTGGTCGAAAAACACACGCTGGCGGTGCTGGTCGAGAACGAACCCGGCGCGCTGGCGCGGGTGATCGGCTTGTTCTCAGGCCGGGGCTATAACATCGACAGCCTCACCGTGGCAGAGGTCGATCACACCGGTCATCTGTCGCGCATCACCATCGTCACCAGCGGCACCCCGCAGGTGATCGAGCAGATCAAGGCGCAGGTCGGTCGGATCGTGCCAGTCCATGAGGTGCATGACCTCACCGTCGAAGGCCCAAGCGTGGAACGTGAACTGGCGATGTTCAAAGTTATCTGCAAAGGCGAACACCGGGTCGAGGCGCTGCGTCTGGCGGATATTTTTCGCGTTAACGTAGTCGATAGCACGCTCGAGAGCTTTGTGTTTGAGATCACCGGCGCGCCGGAGAAAATTGACGCCTTCGCCGAATTGATGCGCCCGTTGGGCCTTGCCGATGTGGCCCGCACTGGGGTTGCGGCCCTCGCACGGGGAGTCTGACCCACCCCTAATCTTAGGCTTTTAGTTGGGCAGCGCCGAGGCGGTGCTGTCCGGCCTTTGGTGCGAAGGGAATGATCTGTGCGGTCCTGCGCGGTGCCTTTGTGCCGTTCAGCGCCTCAGCCGCAAGGGAATTGCCGCGCAGCGCGTCAGGCAAATGTCCGCCCGCATTTTCTTGGACAAGTCGTGGGTTCCCGGCAATCCGTAGTTTGCGATGCACAGAAATATCGAACTGCACCATGTCGCCGGTATCAAATCCGGAACCACACCCAATCTGGACAATTGGTTCTTCGTAATACGCCAGATCGCCATGATCTTCACACCAAAAGACTGCCTTGCCAGCGCTGTTATCGCTCCACAGAACTACACCTATCATAGTACACCCCGCTTTCGATCAATGGCTTACAGTCTGCGACAATCGGGGGAGGTAAAACATAGGTTAAAATGCAACGTGCGCTTGCAATTTGTGACGGCTCCCTTAGGCTTCGCCTCAAATTCGCGTCACGTCTGACGCTAACCAGCATCAGACCCTTAACAACTTGCCTGCGACGGTCTTTGCACTGAGACCGGCACGGAAATCAGAACGAGGCAGAATGTCCGCTCCGACTCGCTCCCCCTCCGAACTCCGTAGCATGTTTGGTGCGAATTTGCGGCAATTGGCAGCCGACCACCCCTCAATATCAGAACTTGCACGAAAGCTTGGGATCAACCGCACCCAGTTCAACCGTTACCTGTCGGGCGAAAGCTTCCCTCGGCCCGATGTATTAGCCCGGATTTGCCGTTTCTTTGAGATTGATGCGCGGGTTCTGCTAGAGCCGGTCACCGAAATTTCCCTTAACCAAGATCCGATCAACAACGGCTTTCTGCGCGATTTTCTGGGCACCGGGGTTCAGAACATCCCTGAGGCGGACTTTCCCAGCGGTTTTTATCGCTTCGCGCGACGCTCTTTCTTGGATCATGACAGGTTTGTCACGGGTGTCGTTCTCGTCGCTCGGCACAACAGCAGCACCTTCCTGCGCGGATATGAAAGCGCCCGATCCCTACGCGAGCAGGGGTTGCCCACAAACCCCGATGCACGCGAATATCGTGGCATCGTTTCGCAGCAGGAAAACGGTGTTTCGATCATGGTATCACGGCGCAGGACGCTGACCGGGTCGTTTAACTACCTTAACCGCGTGGCTTCATTCGAGAATAACTTTTGGGTGGGCTATGTCACCCGAACGGCCCCCGAAAGTGCCGCTGGAACACGTGTCACACGGTTGACTTACGAGTATATCGGCAGAGACCACAAAGTAGTTCTCCCCGCCGCCCGGCATGCGGGGTTTACCGACATTGACGCGCTGATGCCTTACCACCGCCGACTGCTACAACCGGACGTGCCGTTCAACTAAGGCAGCTTAGTCGCCCTGCGCCTCTGCCCGGCTTTTGCCCGCGACGGCCAATGCCAGTGTGGCACCCATCAATCCATCAAGATCACCGTCAAGCACACCTTTGGTGTCGGATGTCTCGTAGTTGGTCCGCAGGTCTTTGACCATTTGGTAGGGCTGCAGCACGTAGGATCGGATCTGGTTGCCCCACCCCGCATCGCCCGCGTTCTCATGCGCTTCGTTGACCAGTGCCGAACGCTTGTCCAACTCCATCTGATAGAGCCGCGATTTCAGCGCTTTCATAGCGATGTCACGGTTCTGGTGCTGCGACTTTTCGGAAGAGGTCACAACGATCCCGGTGGGGTGGTGGGTGATTCGCACCGCCGAGTCGGTGGTGTTGACGTGCTGACCGCCCGCGCCGGATGACCGGTAGGTGTCGATGCGGATGTCCGAAGGGTTCACTTCGATCTCGATATTGTCGTCGACCACGGGGTAGACTTTAACAGAGGTAAAGGAGGTGTGCCGCTTGGCCGCCGAGTCGAAGGGCGAGATGCGCACCAAACGGTGCACGCCGCTTTCGGATTTCAGCCAGCCATAGGCGTTATGCCCCTCAATCTTATAGGTCGCGGATTTGATCCCTGCCTCTTCGCCCGCGCTCTCGGCCTGAAGCTCGACCTTATAGCCCTTCTTTTCGGCCCAGCGAACGTACATCCGCGCCAGCATGCTGGCCCAATCGCAGCTTTCGGTGCCGCCCGCGCCAGAGTTGATTTCAAGGAAGGTGTCGTTGCTATCGGCCTCGCCGTTCAGCAGCGCTTCGAGTTCCTTTTGCGCGGCGGTTGCGGCCAGAGTTTTCAGCGCGCCTTCGGCCTCTTTGATGACCTCTTCGTCCTCTTCCATCTCGCCCAACTCGATCAGTTCGACGTTATCGGCCAGTTCCTGTTTGATGCCCTCATAGGTGTCGATGGCATCCACCAGCGACTGCCGTTCGCGCATCAGCTTTTGCGCAGCATCGGGGTTATCCCAAAGGTTCGGATCTTCGACGCGGGCGTTGAATTCTTCCAGCCGGTAGGGCGCGGTCTCCACATCCAGTCGCTGGGCCAGCAATTCCAGCGATTTGCTGATCTGGTCCGCGGTATTCTGTGCCTCTGCGCGCATGTGTGCCTGCCTTTGATAAGTAATGCGGCCCCGAATACCGGAGCCGCACGAGAGATAGACCAGCCCGCCAGCGGCGGCAAGTGGGGGTGGCAAACCGAACGCCTGCCCGCCCCCTATGTCGGCTTAGTACAAACCGCCGGAGCTGAGCGTGCCAAAGCTCGCCTTGGGGCCTACGGTGGCCTTTTTGCCGGTCGATGTGGTGACCTCACGCGAGGAGGAACCGCCCAGTTCTTCGACCAGAGGCAAGTCCGCGCCCATGGCAAAACCGCCGTCGAAAGCGATGCCAAAAAGCGGCTCTTCGCCATTGCGGAAACATTCCGACACAACGTTGGCACCCGTCGCACTATCGCTCAGCCGTGCGCCGGTGAAACGGTCGATCTTGATGAAACGGCACTGCTCGGGGACTTTGAAATCACCGCCGCCGTATTTCTTGATCGCCTCAGACATAAAGCGCTGGAACACTGGTGCGCAAAGACGCCCGCCGCCTGCCCCGCGACCCATCGGGCGCGGCGTATCGAAACCGATGTAACATCCTGCTACCACATTGGACGAGAATCCGACGAACCACGCGTCTTTTTCATCGTTGGTGGTACCGGTTTTGCCTGCGATCGGAACCGGCAGGTTAACGGCATTGCGCGCTGTGCCGCGCTCAACCACGCCGCGCATCATCGACGTCAACTGATACGCCGTTACAGGGTCCATCACCCGCTCGCGATTAGAAATGATGCGTGGCGCTGCACCGGGGGCGAGGTTGATTTGCTCACAGTCGTAGCATTTGCGCTCATCGTGTTTATAAACGGTGCGGCCATAGCGGTCTTGCACCCGGTCTACCAACGTGGGCTGAACCCGTTCCCCCCCATTAGCGAACATCGCATAGGCCGACACCATTTGGTAAAGTGTGGTTTCCTGACTGCCAAGCGCGTTGGACAGCAGCGGTGCGAGATCGTCGTAAACGCCAAAGCGTTCAGCATAGCTGCCGACCACATCCATGCCGACCTCTTGGGCCAGACGGATGGTCATCAAGTTCCGCGACTGTTCGATCCCGGTACGCAGTGGCGCGGGCCCATAGAACTTATGCGACGCGTTCTGAGGTCGCCACACACCCTGCGGTGTGTTGATCTCAATCGGGGCGTCCACCACGATGGTCGCCGGGCTATATCCACTGTCCAGCGCGGAGGCATAGACGAAGGGCTTGAAGCTCGACCCAGGCTGCCGCTTGGCTTGAGTTGAGCGGTTAAATACGCTCGACTGGTAGGAGAACCCGCCCTGCATCGCAATCACACGGCCTGTATGCACGTCCATCGCAACGAAACCGCCCTGCACTTCTGGCACCTGCCGCAGGGTCCAGCGGATGAACGACCCATCGCTGTCCGAGGTCATGCGGCGTACCAGCACAACTTCACCCACGTCGAGCAGGTCCCCGGCAACCTGCGCCTTACGGCCAAGTTTACCATCATCCAGCCGCTTGCGCGCCCACTGCACGTCCTTCGCGGGGATCCAGTGGCCGTCTTCGTCTTCTTCAACGCCTTCGATCCCAACGCGGGCGTCGTTATTGCCCACCTCCAGCACCACTGCCGGATACCATTGGTTTTCCAAATCGATATCGCGTGGCACCCGTAGGTCCGCGAGGGCGGCGCGCCATTTCTCTTCGCTGGTCAACTGCTCGGCTGGAATGTCAAAGCGCGTGCCGCGCCAAATGCCTTGCCCTCGGTCATATTGCTCAAGCTGAAGACGCAGCGCATTGGCGGCAATAGGCTGCATTTCATTGTCGATGGTCGCGCGCACGGTCAGACCGCCTGTAAAGAACTCACCCTCGCCGAAATCTTCGCTCAACTGCCGGCGGATTTCGTCGGTAAAGTAATCACGGGGCGGCAGTTCAGCCTTGAAGCTCTCGAAATCGCCATTCTGAACCGAGCGTAGCGGCAGCGCCACTTCGGTCTCATATTCCGCCGCAGTGATATAACCGTTCTCTTTCATCTCGCGCAGCACGAAGTTCCGCCGCGCCAGCAGCCGGTCCTTGCGGCGCACCGGGTGATAGTCCGACGGCGCTTTGGGCAGCGAGGCGAGGAAAGCCGCCTCATGTGGGGCCAACTCGCTCAGCGTTTTGTTGAAATATGTCTGGCTGGCCGCAGCAACCCCATAGGAGTTCTGGCCGAGGAAAATCTCGTTGAGATACAACTCAAGGATCTTCTCTTTGCTCAGCGTCTCTTCGATCCGCGTGGCGAGGATGATTTCTTTGATCTTGCGCTCGGCCCGCCGGTCGCCGGACAGCAGAAAGTTCTTCATTACCTGCTGCGTGATCGTCGATGCACCGCGCACATCGCGCCCGCGCGATTTCACCGCATCAACCGCCGCCGCACCAATGCCGCGCAGGTCATAGCCTTCGTGAGTGTAGAAATTCTTGTCTTCCGCCGAAATGAACGCCTGTTTCACCAAATCGGGGATCGTGCTTGCCGGGGCAAACAGACGACGTTCCTTGGCAAATTCATCAATCAAACGACCTTGGCCCGAGTAGATCCGGCTGATTGTCGGCGGCGTGTATTGGGCCAGCGACTCATGGCTGGGCAGATCCCGGCCATACATCCAGAACACCGCACCGATGGTCAAAGCGACCATGCCGACGGCCAGGGTCAGGGAGGTAAAGATACCCCCCAAAAAGGACAGGACAAATCGAAACACGCGCGCGGACCACCATTGGCTAGGGATAGAACCGAGCCTATACAGGATGCACTGGCGCGGGTCAAAACACATGGCCGCCAGCAAGGGGCGAATGTCCGCCCATCGCCGAACTGGCCATATCTATCTATTCTACTTTCGGATCAAAGGTTTGAGCGCCGCATCCTGATCGCGCCAGTTGACAATTGCATCAGCCATCGCCGTTACCATCGACGCACGCCATACGGGATCGCGCAAATTGGTTAGATCCCGCTTGGAGCTGAGAAATCCGACTTCGACCAAAACAGAGGGAATATCGGCGGATTTCAACACCGAAAACCCAGCCCGCCGCAGGGGGCGGTTGTTCATCGGCCCGCCCGCCGCGCGCATCCCCTCTACCAGCACCTTTGCCAGCGCATCCGAGCGCGGCTCGGTTTCTTGGCGCGCAAGATCAAGCAAAATACCGGCCACCTGATCATCTGATCCCGTCAAATCTGCGCCTGCGATAATGTCAGACCGATCGTGCCGCGCGGCAAGATGTTCGGTCGCCACGTCGCTGGCATCATCCGATAGCGTGTAGACCGTCGCCCCGCTCGCCCCGCCCTGTGACAGGCTATCCGCATGGAGCGAGATAAACAGATCGGCCTCCGCCTGATGGGCGATGGCGACGCGATGCTCAAGCGCCACGAAGAGGTCTTCGTCACGGGTGAGCAGCACATCCACCCCTTTGCGCCGCAGCGCATCGCGCAGATCGCGGGCAAAGTTCAGCATCAGGTCTTTTTCATCCAGCCCTTCGCGCTGCGCACCGGGGTCGATGCCGCCGTGGCCGGGGTCCAGCACGACGGTGAAGGTGTTTTTGTCGACCGCTGGCGGTTTCGGCGCCGCGGTCAGCGCGGTGGTCCAATCGGGATCAACGGGTACGCCTGCGGCCTCAGTGAAAACCTCGGCCGCTACGGTTTCAAGCGTGATTTCCAGCCGCGCCTTGCCGCTGGCCGCATCCACTGGCATCCCAATCTCGGCAGGCGCCATCGGCTCGGCCAGGTCGGCCACCAGCCGCGACCAACCGGGTTGAAACGCGCCAAAGCGCAGGGCCGAAATGCGACCCGGCTTGGCCAACAGATCCCCAGTTACCACCTCGCTCCAATCTGCCTCGCGAAAATCGACGATCAGGCGGGCGGGATCATCCAGCAGGAAAACGCGGAACGGCACGCCTTGGCTTAACGCCACGGTCAGGTCAGTCTTGCCAAACCAGCCGTCTTTCACAGCGCTTGCAACTGGATCGACTCGCGCCAGCGCGGTCAATTCTTGCGCCCCTACATCCACCGGCGCCGCACAGGCCAGCGCCATTGCCAGACCCTTTAGAATTGCCCGCATGTTTCATCACCCTGCTCGTTTTCGCCGTTGTACCATTTGCCGCGCGGGCAAACCAGCGTTCAGCGTGCAGCCATAAAGGCTTTGAGCCGCGCGATGCCCTCTTCCATATCCGCCGTGCTGCGGGCGTAGGAAAAGCGCAATGTCTTATGCCCCCGCGCCGGATCGAAATCGAGCCCGGGGGTCACAGCGACACCCGCCTTTTCCAAAATCTCGGCCGCAAAAGCGCGACTGTCATCGGTGAAACGCGAAACATCCGCATAGACATAGAACGCGCCATCAGGCGGGGCGATATCAGTGAATCCGGCTTCTTTCAGCCCCTCGATCATCAGATCCCGATTGCGGCGATAGACCGCAAGATTGGCCTGCAATTCATCATCACAATCCATGGCCGCCAGTGCCGCAATCTGGCTGGCATGGGGGGCGCAGATGAACATGTTCTGCGCGATCCGCTCAACCACGCGCACCTGATCTTCGGGCACCACCATCCAGCCGACGCGCCAGCCAGTCATTGAGAAATACTTAGAGAAGGAGTTGATGACATAGCAGTCGTCGGTGACCTCCAGCGCGGTCACGGCCTTCTTGTCATATTCAATGCCGTGGTAAATCTCATCCGAAATAAACGACATGTCATTGGCCTCACAGGCGTCTGTGAGCGCCGAAAGCGCCGGACGGTCCAGCATGGTGCCCGACGGATTGGCGGGTGAGGCCACCAGCAACCCGCGCAGGTCCGCCCCCGCGAAATCCGCCGCCACGGGCTGGTAGCGGTTCTCCGGCGCGGCGGGCAGATCGACCGGCTGCATGCCCAAGGCCCGCAGGATTTGGCGGTAACTGGGATAGCCCGGCGCGCCGATGCCGACGCGATCACTGGAATCAAACAACGCGGTAAAGGCCAGCAAAAACCCGCCCGAGGATCCGGGGGTGATCACCACCCGCGCCGGATCAAGATCGACGTTATACCACTCGCCATACATCTGCGCGATCCTTGCGCGCAACGCAGGCAAACCGAGCGCCACAGTATAGCCCAAAGCCCCTTCGCCCATGGCCCCGGTCAGCGCCTCAGCCGCCCCTTTTGGCGCACCGGTGCCGGGTTGCCCGACCTCCATATGAATGATGTGACGGCCTGCCTCTTCGGCGGCACTGGCGGCTTGCATTACGTCCATCACGATAAAGGGATCAACGGCAGATCGGGTTGAATTGCGCATGGGCTTGCTCCTACTCTCGGCATGTGCTTTCACCGCGCCTGATGCCGGGCGTCAACCCTTGGCCCCTATTTCGCAGACCTACCGAAAGGACCGCCCATGTTCGCCCGCCTCATCGCCCCTGCCTTTGCCAGCGCACTGGCCCTTGCCGCCCCCGCCGGGGCCATGGACCTGACCGAGCTGACCGACGCCGAGCGCGCACAGTTCCGCGCCGAAGTCCGCGCCTATCTGATGGAAAACCCCGAAGTGATCCTTCAGGCGGTTGAGCAGATGCAGAACAACCAGGCCCAAGCGCAGTTGCAGGCGGATTTCGATCTGGTCACCGCCAACGCCGATGAGATTTTTGACGATGGGTATTCTTGGGTCGGGGGCAACCCTGATGGGGACATCACGCTGGTCGAATTCCTCGACTACCGCTGCGGCTATTGCAAACGCGCCCACGGCGAAGTGGCCAAGCTGCTGGAAACTGACGGCAATATCAAACTCATCGTCAAGGAGTTCCCAATCCTCGGCGATCAGTCCCTGCTGGCCTCGCGCTTTGCCGTGGCCACCAAACAGGTCGCGGGGGGTGATGCATATAAGCAGTTGAACGACGCGCTGATGGCCTTCAACGGCGAAGTCTCCCTGCCTGCGCTGCGTCGTTTGGGCGAAAGCTTTGAACTGGATGTCGCGGCGATCGAGGCCAAGATGGACAGCGATGAAGTTACCCAAGAAATCGCCCAGACCCGCGCCTTGGCGCAAACGCTGCAGATCACCGGCACCCCCACATTCGTCATGCAAGATGAAATGCTGCGCGGTTACCTGCCCTACGATCAAATGATGGCACTGGTGGAAGAAAAACGCGGCTAACGATGCGCGCCCCGGCAGTCATGGCGGCCCTTGCAATGGCTCTGCCTGGGCCGATGATCTCAGCGCGCTCGGCCCTGCCGCGCGCGCTGCCTTCAATGCCGAAATGCGCGCCGCCATCTTGGCGAATGGCGATATCATAGCCGAGGCTTTGGCAGGGCCACAGCCCGCCCAGTCCGAAATGCGGCAATATATTCAGGACGATCTGACCCTGCTCGAACGCCTTGCCCCCGACCTTCTGGCAGGTCACGCCGTGGCGCTTTTCACCGCAAAGGACTGCGAGACCTGCGCGGCCGCAGTCAGAGATCTGACCGAAATCACAGAGTGTTACGGCCTGACGTTCATCCAACACGACTTACAGGCGCCCCAAGTTGTCCGTTGGGCCGCCGCCCTAGGTCTCGACGCAGCCCCCTTCTATGTGCTGCCCGAATTGATCCTCAACGGCCACATGCCGCCGGTGGTCCTCGAAAAACACCTCGCCCCCAACTAACATTAGCAGTCCCCGCCAACCCACTGATTACAAAATACCTTCCAGCATAAAACAAAGCGCGCCCCTCACGGTTCGCACACCCCATTCCCATCTTCATCCTTTTAAAAATACCGCAGCGCACCCTGTCCGCCACCACCCGGCCAGCGGCCCAGCCACCAGCCTATTCCGCCGCCTTCACCGCCTCGGCTTCGATCTGCGCGGCACGTTCTTCAACCTGCTCGACGATATGATCGATCATGCCCTCGTTGCCGAGCTTATGGCTTTGCTTGCCCGCGAGATAAACCATACCGGACCCCGCCCCACCGCCGGTAAAGCCGACGTCGGTCATCAGCGCCTCTCCGGGGCCGTTCACCACACAGCCGATAATCGACAGGCTCATGGGCGTCTTGATATGTTCGAGGCGCTTTTCCAATGCCTCGACGGTTTTGATCACATCAAACCCCTGCCGCGCGCAGGAGGGGCAAGAGATGATGTTCACGCCGCGATGGCGCAGGCCAAGGGATTTAAGAATCTCGTAGCCGACTTTCACCTCTTCGACGGGATCGGCAGAGAGCGAAACGCGAATGGTGTCGCCGATGCCGCTCCACAGCAGATTGCCCAGACCGATGGCCGATTTGATCGTGCCTGACATCAAGCCGCCCGCCTCGGTAATGCCAAGGTGGATGGGGGCGTCGGTAGCATCAGCAAGCTGTTGGTACGCGGCCGCAGCCATGAAAACATCGGACGCTTTGCAGGAAATCTTGAATTCGTGGAAATCGTTGTCCTGCAAGATTTTGATATGATCCAGCCCGCTTTCCACCATCGCATCGGGGCAAGGCTCACCGTATTTCTCAAGCAGGTGCCGCTCCAATGAGCCAGCGTTCACACCGATGCGGATAGAACAATTGTGGTCCCGCGCAGCTTTGATAACCTCGCGCACACGTTTCTCATCGCCGATGTTGCCCGGGTTGATCCGCAGGCAGGCGGCACCGGCTTCGGCGGCTTCGATCCCGCGCTTGTAGTGAAAATGGATATCCGCGACGATCGGCACAGACACTTCAGGGACAATCTCTCGCAGCGCCTTGGAGGACGCCTCATCCGGAACCGAGACCCGCACGATATCCGCCCCCGCATCCGCGGCGGCTTGTACCTGCGCGATGGTCCCAGCCACATCGGTTGTCAGCGTATTGGTCATCGTCTGCACGGTGATCGGCGCATCACCCCCGACCGGCACATTGCCCACCATGATCTGCCGGGATTTTCGACGCGGAATATCGCGCCAAGGGCGAATGGAATGAAGCGACATGAAGACACCTTTCGCGGGATCAGGGGCTATGGCCCCTAACTATTCAGCCGGGGCCTCATGTGCAATGGGAAGCGAAGACCCGCGCGCTTAGCTGCCCTGACAGGGCATTGACGCCAGCGCGGAAGGGTCAAGCGAACCTTCAAGATCGGCAAACATCCGGCTGAGGGATTGCTCTGCCTTCGGATCGACCGGCTGATACAGCTCGGCCAGCGCCTGCGCATGCAGCGAGACGTTGGATGTGACCGCGCCGCGTGGTCCGACGGGGCCAAAGCACCCATCCGCCATGGCGAAATAAAGCGCACCGGATTCGCCTGTGCGCAGGGTCGGCGGCTCTTCGGTGACGGGGATATCCCATGTGTCGCCCTTGTTCATCACGCCTTCGAAAATCACTGTGCCATCTGCGGCGCGCACCCGCACCCAAGAGGGATAGGCCGCAACCATGCGCACCTTGTCGCCCAAGGGCTCAACCACCTGCGGTCTGGGCAGGCCGGTATCGGCATTGGCAAGCATCAAGGCTTCGTCGATGGCGTCATTTATCGTGCCATTCTCAGCCACAGCGGTGCCCTGCCCCGGTGTATCCGGGCGGTCGGGGGTCGGGAAATTACTAACGGAACGCGGATCGATAGACGCAATCGGCGCATCACGGGCCACCAGAACCGGCACGTCCAGCGCTTGCGGACGGTAAAGCCGGTCAAGCGCATCGGCGCGGGGGCTTTCGACACTTTGAGGGGCAGCGGAATCATCGTCAGTATCAGGGGCGCGGGCCAATGCGCCGTCCAGCGGATCAAGGTCTGACAGGACGATAGGCGTTTGATCCACAGGCGCGACCTGCACACGCTGCACTTCTTTCAGCACGGTCCAGCCGCCAAACCCAATGGCCGAAATCAGCGCGATCAGCACCAGCGAAGAGCCGACGGCACCCGGCTCAATCCGGCTGAGCAAACCGTCGCCCGTGGGCACGAAGGGCGTGTTGGGGCGAGCAAAAAGATCGTCCTCTTTCGGGGACTTACGCCGCTCTTCAAAGCTCGGCTTTTTGACAACAGAGGCTTCGGCGGACATGCCATGCGCAACCGCGAAACCGGATTCCTTGCAAAAGGCCGTAAAGGCACGGTCAGGATCCATGTTGAGGTAGCGTGCATAAGATCGCACATAGCCCGCGATAAAGCCGGGCGTATCAAATGCACCGGGATCGCAGTTTTCGATGGCAGCAATATAAGAGGCTTTGATGCGCAATTCGCGCTGTACGTCGAGCAGAGATTTGCCAAGCGTCGCGCGTTCGCCGCGCATGACATCCCCCAACCGCAATTCGAATGCATCGAACCCTTTGGGTTCGACTGTTTCGTCCTCAGCGGATTTGGAGGCCCAACGCCCGATCATCAATATGCCCTGTCCCAGTTAGCCTGTAGCTTTGATCCAAACACGCCCCAACGATTCGGATGTAGCCTTTTCTTGACAAAAGGCTACCACAAGACAACGCAAAACACGAATAGCGCTGCGTTATCCAGCAGCTTCGGCACGATTCAGCGCACAATGAGACCAGAGCGTGTCCATTCCACGAACGAGGGCGTCCATTTCTTTGGGCCCGTGCAAGGGCGACGGGGTAAAGCGCAGCCGCTCCGTTCCGCGCGGCACAGTTGGGAAGTTGATGGGCTGGACATAGATGCCGTGATCTTCAAGCAGCATGTCCGACAGCAGCTTGGTATGGACCGGGTTGCCCACCATGACGGGCACGATGTGACTGCCATGGTCGATGATCGGCAAGCCCAAACCTTTAAGACGCAATTTCAGCGCTTTAGCTTGCTGCTGATGCTTCTCGCGCAGCTCTGGCGCACGCTTAAGATAGGCGACAGAGGCCGCCGCGCCAGCCGCCACCGCAGGCGGCAACGAGGTGGTAAAGATAAACCCCGGTGCATAGGAGCGGATCGCGTCGCACATTTTTGCCGAGGCCGCGATATAGCCGCCCATCACGCCGTAGGCCTTAGCCAGCGTGCCGTTGATGATGTCGAGGCGGTGCATCAGGCGATCACGCTCTGCCACCCCTGCCCCGCGTGGGCCGTACATGCCCACCGCGTGCACTTCGTCGATATATGTAAGCGCGCCGAATTCATCCGCGAGATCGCAAATCTCTTCGATCGGGCCGAAGTCACCGTCCATGGAGTAGATCGATTCGAAAGCAATCAACTTGGGCGCTGCAGGATCATCAGCTTCCATCAACTCGCGCAGATGGGCCACGTCATTGTGGCGGAAAATGCGTTTCGCCCCGCCATTGCGGCGCACCCCTTCGATCATGGAGGCGTGGTTCAGCGCGTCGGAATAGATGATCAGACCGGGAAAGAGCTTTGGCAGCGTCGAAAGTGTGGCATCGTTAGCGATATAGGCCGAGGTAAACAGCAGCGCGGCTTCCTTGCCATGCAGGTCGGCCAGTTCAGCCTCCAGCTGCTTGTGATAAACGGTCGTGCCAGAGATGTTGCGCGTGCCGCCAGAGCCTGCGCCAGTTGACCGCAACGCCTCTTCCATCGCCTCGATCACCACAGGGTTTTGCCCCATGCCGAGGTAGTCATTGCCGCACCAAACGGTGATGTCCTGCTGACTGCCGTCGGGCTTGGTCCAGACCGCATGGGGGAACTGGCCGTTACGGCGCTCAATGTCGATAAAGGTCCGGTAGCGTCCTTCGTCATGCAGGCGCGCAATCGCCGCGTCGAGCTTCTCGTTATAGTCCATTGCGCGTCTCCATCTTTTGGCGCGAACAGGAAGGACCCCTTCCATATTCAGCTTTTAGAATGATTACAGATTTGAGACCAAAGCTTCAATCTCTTATCGGGTGACGCCTGCGGGGCGAACTGTCGCAGGTATGGGCGCGGATCCGAGGGCGATTTGTGATTGTCTGCTTGTATTTTCGGACGCATTCATGTTTTCAAGAACAAACCCAGAAAGGGCCATTGTTTTGCGCGCCAATCCCCACCCCCAGCAGGACCAGCGCCTTCGGACGCTCTATGGTTATGACATCCTCGACACCCCGCGCGAGGCGGAGTTTGACGAGATCGTCGAGCTTGCCGCAGAGATCTGCGACGCACCTATTTCGGTAATCAACCTGATCGACAAGGACCGCCAGTGGTTCAAAGCGGAGGTTGGCCTTGGCGCGCGCGAAACTCCACTGGATACATCGCTGTGCTCTCACGCCATCCTCGAAGCGCCCTTCGTAGAGATCCCGGACACGTTAGAAGACCCGCGCATGGCGGACAATCCGCTTTGCACGGCAGGCGATGGGAACGGGCTGCGCTTTTACGCTGGTGCTTTGCTGGTGGCCCCCGATGGTCTGCCGTTGGGCACGCTTTGCATCCTTGATAACAAACCCCGCGCGCTGAGCGCACATCAACGCAAGGCCGTCGCCGTGTTGGCCCGTCAGGTGATGAAGCAGCTTGACCTGCGCCTTTCGCTCAGCCGTCAGGCTGTATTGATGAGCGAAGCGGATCACCGCGTCAAAAACTCACTGCAGACACTTTCAGCGATGGTTCGGCTGCACGCGAGGCAGTTGGACGACAAAGCCACGATCGATGTGCTTGATAGCATCCAGCGCCGGGTCAACGCCATGGCAACACTACACGGCGAGCTTCAATCAAGCGGAGGGCGCGATGAAGTGGATGCAGAAAAATACCTCGACAAGGTCGCGGGGCTTTTACAGCAAACCGCGCCGGATCATATCAAAATCAGCTACACAGCTGACCAAGCTCTGCTGCGTGCCAATGTGGCGTCGTCCTTGGGCCTGATCATCAGTGAATTTGCCGCCAATTCGATCAAACACGGGTTTCCCGGCACAACTCCCGGCCATATCACGATTGATCTAGCGCTACGGGATGGCCATTTTCACCTGACCTGCAAAGACAACGGGCTGGGCACAAAAAGCGAGAGCAAACAGAGGCCTGATAGCATCGGCCAGACCTTAATGGCGGCAGCGGCCTCGCAGCTAGATGCACAGGTAGATCATAAGCTTACCCCCGAGGGCAGCCGCCTCTCGCTTACTTTCTGAGTGTCCGCCCTGCGGCCACTGGACACGCCTTACCCGCCTGATACCTTCGCGCAGAAATCAAAGCGCAAGGAAATTAGCCATGTCCCTCGACGACGTTCTCGCCCGGATCGATCATGATCTGCCCGCCGCAACCGACCGCCTACTAGAATTACTACGCATCCCGTCGATCTCAACCGATCCGGCATTTAAGGCGGATTGTGACCGGGCGGCGGATTGGCTGGTGGCTGACCTTAAATCCATGGGTGTAGACGCCGAAAAACGCGCCACGCCGGGCCATCCGATGGTTGTGGGCCATGTGGGTGAAGGCAAGCCTCATCTGCTGTTCTATGGCCACTATGACGTGCAGCCGGTCGACCCGCTGAACCTTTGGGACCGTGACCCTTTCGATCCTGCGATTGAGGACACCGAAAAGGGCCGCGTGATCCGTGGCCGTGGGGCTGCCGACGACAAGGGCCAGCTGATGACCATCATCGAGGCCCTGCGCGCGTGGAAAGAGGTGAAAGGCGATTGGCCGTGTCGCATTACCTTCTTCCTTGAGGGCGAAGAGGAATCCGGCTCGCCCTCGCTCGTCCCGTTCATGGAGGAGAACGCCCAAGAATTGAAAGCCGACGTGGCGATGATCTGCGACACCGGGCTGTTCGAATCCAAGACGCCTGCCATCGTCACCATGCTGCGCGGGCTTTTGGGCGAAGAGTTGACCGTGACCGCGCCATCGAAAGACCTGCATTCTGGCATGTACGGCGGCATCGCGATGAACCCAATCCTCGCGCTCAGCAAGGTGATTGCATCGCTGCATGACGACGAGGGCCGCATTACCATTCCCGGCTTCTATGACGGCGTGCCGGACCTGCCCGAAGATCTCGAAGCGCAGTGGCAGGGGCTGGCCTTTGACCATGCCGCCTTTCTTGGCGATGTGGGCCTCAGCAAACCCGCGGGCGAGCAGGACCGCACGCCGCTTGAGATGATCTGGTCCCGCCCCACCTGTGAGGTGAACGGCATCTGGGGTGGCTATACCGGCGACGGCTTCAAAACGGTCTTGCCCTCTGAGGCACACGCCAAGATCAGCTTTCGCCTTGTCGGCACCCAAGACCCGCTCGCCATCCGCGAGAACTTCCGCAAGATGGTGACCGAGATGCTGCCAGAGGATTGCACTGTCGAATTCTCCGGCCACGGCGCCAGCCAAGCGTCAGGTGTCGAAATTGACCATCCGATGTTTGAACCCGCACGCAAAGCGCTGAGCGATGAATGGCAGGTGCCAGCAGCCTATATCGGCTGCGGCGGCTCGATCCCGATTGCGGGGCATTTTCAAAAAATCCTAGGCACAGAGCCGATGCTGGTCGGGTTTGGCAAAGACGACGATCAAATCCACTCACCGAATGAAAAGTACGACATGGAAAGCTTTCACAAAGGCATCCGGTCTTGGGCCCGCATCCTTGATGCGCTGACCTAAACCATCTGGCGATCGGGTCTGCCCGGTCGCCAAACCAACCCCCATCAAGAAACGCCAGAACCCCGGCACGTAGCGCCGCTGCGACCGCTTTGGTCACAGTGTATATCTACTATGAAAAAGAGAAAGTGGCGCGGTTGACGGGGCTCGAACCCGCGACCCCCGGCGTGACAGGCCGGTACTCTAACCAGCTGAGCTACAACCGCGCGATGTGGGCGGAATAGGCCAAGGGGCGGGGGGCGTCAAGCGTATTTGAGCGAGAAAATTCGTCTTTGTGAAAAGAAGTTTTGCAGCTGATTTACTAAGGTTTAGAAACGAAAAAAGGGACCTCAGAGAGGTCCCCTTTTCAGGCAGCGGTGGCGCGGTTGACGGGGCTCGAACCCGCGACCCCCGGCGTGACAGGCCGGTACTCTAACCAACTGAGCTACAACCGCCCGCTGCACTCTCCGGGTCACCCCGAAGCGTTTGGGTGTTCTATGGTGACCCCGCTCTGCCGTCAAGCGCGGTTTCGCGGAAAATGCGAAATTTTCGCTTTGGTGGGTATGTCGTTGGATACAGTGAGAGTTTGGGGCGATGAAGGGGAACAGTGATCCTGTGAAAGAAAGGTTTATGATACCGGGCTAAGCAGCACGGGCTCCCGTGGAACCGCCTCAAAGCACCCAATGAGGCAAGGGTCGCGACTCGTGAGAAGCTCGAACGCCCGTCCCAGACTGCCGCGACGCGGACGGGCGTCGGTCGGGCCTGCAACTGTGCCAGCCGACTGATCAATACAGGAAAGGGATTGGTGGGTCGTGAGAGGCTCGAACTCCCGACATCTTCGGTGTAAACGAAGCGCTCTACCAACTGAGCTAACGACCCGACTTGGACCTCATAGCGCAAGGTGGGGGCGGGCTTCAACCCTATAATGTCAGCCTTTTTTGCTGACCATGCTCAAGGCAGAAAACCACCCCCTGCCCGCCTTGCATATCGCGCAAGTTGGCAGGGCTTTGGCCCAATAAAATAAGTCGCAACATGCGCGACGTGATGCCGTGTGTCACCAGCACATGCGGGCCGGTCAAACTGTCGAGAAAGGCAAGGCAACGCTGGTAAAGGGCGGCGAATCCTTCGCCTTCGGGGGCATATTCGTACAGATCATAGGAATCACGCGCAGCAGGGGTCTGCCGGAGCAAAGTCTCACGTTCTTCGCCCGCCCACGTGCCGATGCCGATCTCACCAAGGCGCGCATCCGTTCCGACCTCAATTCCCATCCCCGCGAGCGCGATTTGCGCCGTGGTCAGTGCCCGCCCCTGCGGACTGCTAAGCGCAGCAAAACCAGATAATTCGCAGCGCTGCAGAATCGCGTTCTGCGCCATAGCCTGCGCGCGGCCTTTTTCGGTCAGGGAAGAATCGAAATGCCCTTGCAGCCGGTTGGCTAGGTTCCACTCCGTTTCTCCGTGCCGAAGGATATAGAGGGTCGGATAGTGGCTCATGCAGGGGTATCCAAGATGGTCTCGCTGCCATCGTCCAGCAGATAAACACAACCCTGCCGGTTGCTGAGCCGCCCCGCATCGGCCAGATCAAGGCCGCACACCTCAGCGCGCAATACCTGCCCCCAAAGGCCGTGGGCGACCAGTACCGTCGGCGCGGTCAAACCGTTCAGTACCTCCCGGATGCGGGCGCGAAAAGCGGCGACCCCTTCCCCACCTGGGGCGGCGCCGTAGATGTCTAAGGGGGCCGGATCGCGAGTGGCGAGGTCTGGGTGCGCTGCAAAAATCTCATCGCGGGACAGGCCCTGCCACTCCCCGGCATGAATTTTCATCAAACGCGGATCGTCACGGTAAGGCGCACCATTCAGCGCGATACGCGCCGTCTGCTGCGCACGACCCAGCGGTGACACAAGGATATCTGGATTCTGCGCAAGGATCGGCTCCATCAGCCGGGCCTGCTGTTCTGCCTCTGCAACACCTTGTGCGGTCAGTGGGGAATCGAGATGCCCCTGCAAGCGAAAGGCACGGTTCCCCTCAGTCTGACCGTGGCGAAGAAACCAGATTTTCGGGTGTACTGACATATGCGCTCCGCCATTTTCACCCATGGTATAGGGCAGTTGACCCGATAAGGACCAGCCCCGCGCAGGGAACGACGGGGGTCGGTGACGGTGTGAACGATCAGGTCAGAAAAAGGAATGGTGGGTGATAAGAGATTTGAACTCCTGACATCTTCGATGTGAACGAAGCGCTCTACCACTGAGCTAATCACCCTTGCGGGGCGAAGTAGCCAATTGCGGCGGTGCATGCAAGAGGGGTTTGCGCAAAAAACAACCCTAGTGAAAGGGGTTGGCACCCCCTGCCCTAACGAGAAACGCGCGCCCCTGAAGGCGCGCGTTTTTATCTTTCAGCAAGGGCAAGAGCTCAATGCGTGGTGGTCACATCCATGCCACCGGCACGGGCCTTTATTGCGGCAGCTTCGGCGGCTTCTTGGGCGGCTTCGTCCCACTCAATCGCCTTCGGCTTACTCACCAGCGCATGTTCCAACACTTCCGATACGTGGTTCACCGGAATGATGGTCAGCCCTTCTTTGACGTTATCCGGAATATCCGGCAGGTCTTTCTCGTTCTCCTGCGGGATCAGCACCGTGGTGATACCGCCGCGCAGGGCCGCAAGGAGCTTTTCCTTCAGGCCGCCGATTGGCATCGCGTTACCACGCAGTGAAACCTCGCCTGTCATGGCAATGTCACGCCGCACGGGGATCTGCGTCAGCACCGACACGATCGAAGTCACCATCGCCAGACCGGCCGAAGGGCCGTCCTTGGGTGTGGCGCCATCGGGCACGTGGACGTGGATGTCCAGCGTGTCGAACTTCGGCGGCTTCACCCCGATCTGCGGGCTGATCGAGCGCACGTAGGAGCTCGCCGCGTCGATGCTTTCCTTCATCACGTCGCCCAGCTTACCGGTGGTTTTCATCCGGCCCTTGCCCGGCAGACGCAGCGCTTCGATTTGCAGCAGCTCGCCACCCACGGAGGTATAGGCCAGCCCGGTCACGACACCGATCTGATCTTTCTCCTCAGCCAGACCGTAGCGGTGTTTGCGCACACCAAGGAAGTCTTCGAGGTTGTCGCCGGTCACGGTGACGTTCTCTGCTTCCTTTTTCACGATCTTGGTCAGCGACTTACGCGCCACCTTGGCAATCTCACGCTCAAGGTTCCGCACGCCGGCCTCACGGGTGTAGTACCGGATCATGCCTGTCAGAGCGGAGTCTTCGATCTTGAACTCTTTCTCTTTCAAGCCGTGGTTCTTGATCTGCTTCTGCACCAAATGCTGCTTGGCGATCTCGCGCTTTTCGTCCTCTGTGTAGCCGGAAAGCGGGATAATCTCCATCCGATCCAGCAGCGGCCCGGGCATGTTGTAGCTGTTCGATGTGGTCAGGAACATCACGTTCGAGAGGTCATATTCCACCTCCAAGTAGTGGTCGACGAAGGTGCCGTTCTGTTCCGGATCAAGCACTTCGAGCATCGCGGAAGCCGGATCGCCACGGAAGTCCTGCCCCATCTTGTCGATTTCATCGAGCAGGATGAGCGGGTTCGTGGTTTTCGCCTTTTTCAGCGCCTGAATGATCTTGCCGGGCATGGAGCCGATGTAGGTCCGACGGTGGCCGCGGATCTCGGATTCATCGCGCACGCCACCGAGCGAGATGCGAATGAACTCGCGCCCCGTGGCTTTGGCCACCGACTTGCCCAAGGAGGTCTTGCCGACGCCCGGAGGGCCGACGAGGCACATGATCGGGCCTTTCATCTTGGTCGAGCGCTGTTGGACGGCGAGATACTCAACGATCCGCTCCTTGACCTTCTCAAGGCCATAGTGGTCGTCATCCAGCACCTTCTGCGCCTTGCCCAGGTCTTTCTTAACGCGCGACTTCACGCCCCATGGGATCGACAGCATCCAATCGAGGTAATTGCGCACGACAGTGGCTTCGGCAGACATCGGGCTCATATTCTTGAGCTTTTTGATCTCGGCATCGGCCTTTTCGCGGGCTTCCTTGCTCAGTTTGGTCTCAGCGACACGGGCTTCAAGCTCGGCCACTTCGTTCTTGCCGTCTTCGCCATCGCCCAACTCGTGCTGAATGGCCTTCATTTGCTCATTCAGATAGTATTCGCGCTGCGTGCGCTCCATCTGGGATTTGACGCGTGTCTTGATCTTTTTCTCGACCTGCAGGACAGACATTTCGCCCTGCATCAGGCCGTAAACTTTCTCAAGCCGCTCAGAAATGCTGAGCGTCTCCAGCAGGTCCTGCTTCTGCTCAACTTCGATGCCGAGGTGGCCGGCCACGAGATCGGCCAGACGCGCAGGTTCGGCGCTTTCACCAACGGCGGCGAGCGCTTCTTCGGGGACGTTTTTCTTGACCTTGGCGTAGCGCTCGAACTCATCCGCCACGGTGCGCAACAGCGCCTGCGTGGTGGCCGCATCGCCCGGCATCTCGGTCAGATACTCAGCGCGGGCCTCAAAGAAATTGTCGTTCTCAAGGTATTCGGTGATGCGCACCCGCGCCTGACCTTCGACCAGCACTTTGACGGTGCCATCGGGCAGTTTCAGCAGTTGCAGCACATTAGCCAGCACGCCCGCTTTAAAGATACCGCCGGTATCGGGATCATCCTCGGCGGGGTCGACCTGGCTCGACAGCAGGATTTGTTTGTCGTCCGCCATCACCTCTTCAAGGGCGCGGACAGATTTTTCGCGGCCAACGAAAAGCGGCACGATCATGTGGGGAAACACGACGATGTCGCGCAGCGGAAGCACCGGGTAGGATGCGTTCAGTGGCTCTAACATGCTCAATTCCTTATCTTAGCAAGACATCCGGGCCCCTGTTATAGGCGGCCTCTGACATCCCCTTTTCTGGACAGGACATGTGTGCATCCTATCCGCCTGTTTCAATCCCCTGCGGGGTTTTAAGCCGCCATCATCGCGGTTTGGCGAGATGGAGGCAAGCGCGGGATTGGCTGTTTTTGAGCCATTCCCGCGCCGCTTTGCCAAGGGGCGCCGCGTAGACGCCCCCGGATAGGTTAGACCTTGGCCTGTTCTAGTGTCGGATAATCGGTAAAGCCTTCGCGCCCGCCACCATAGTAGGTATCTGTGTCCCCCTTGTTCAGCGGCCCGTTCATCTGCCACCGACGCGGCAGATCGGGGTTGGCGATAAAGGGGCGGCCCACTGCGATCAGATCGGCCTTGTCATTGGCCACGGCCTCTAGCGCCATCTCGCGGTCATAGCCGTTGTTGGCCATGTAGGGCCCTTTGAACAGCCGGCGCAGGGCGGCGATACTCTCGCCTTCGTCCAGCTCACGCGAGCCGCCTGTCGCACCTTCGACGAGGTGCAGATAGGACAGGTTGTAGCGGTTCAACCCTTCGACCACATACTCAAAAGTCTCTTGCGGGTTGGCGTCTTCGATCCCATTGGCGGGCGAGAAGGGCGAGAGCCGCAGCCCCACACGCTCACCACCCCAGACCTTTGTCACAGCATCCAGCACTTCGAACAGCAACCGCGCGCGGTTTTCCACACTGCCACCATAGGCGTCATCGCGTTTGTTGCTGCCGGTTTTCAGGAATTGATCCAGCAGGTAGCCATTGGCCCCATGCACCTCGACCCCGTCGAAACCGCCTTTCTTTGCCATCTCAGCGGCATGGGCGTAGTCGGCGACCAGACGTGGTATCTCATCCAAGTCCAGCGCGCGCGGCTCGGAAGTGTCTTCAAACCCGTTGGCGGTAAAGGTTTTTACCCCCGCCGCGATGGCCGAGGGTGCGACAGGCTTGCCGCCCTCAGGCTGCAGGGAAGTATGGCTGATCCGGCCCACGTGCCACAGTTGGATCACAATGCGCCCACCTTCGGAATGCACTGCATCGGTCACTTTGCGCCATGCAGCGACTTGGCCTTCGGTATGGATGCCGGGGGTTTGGAAGTACCCTTTGCCCTCGGGGCTGATCTGGGTGGCTTCGGTGATGATGATGCCCGCTCCCGCGCGCTGGCGGTAATACTCGACATGCATGTCCGAGACTTCGCCTGTCTCGTTATCTGCACGGTTGCGGGTCAGCGGGGCCATGACCAGACGGTTGTCGGCCACAATCTCACCGGCGGTGAAGGGGGTAAATAGCTTCTCGGTCATATTCGGGCCTTTCCTTGCAATAGACTGTGCAAGGGCACCTAAGACCCCTCCGCAGTGCAGCAAGGCATGCCCACACAATTTCGCGTGAGCATTAGATCAAAGCGGGTCGATATCGCCCTGCTCGCGCCCTGCGTGGAAGTCGGCCTGCCACTGGGCAAACCGCCCCGCCGCGATGGCCTCGCGCATGCCGGCCATGATGTCTTGGTAATATTGCAGGTTGTGCCATGTCAGCAGCATCGACGAGATGATCTCTTGGCTGCGGAAAACATGATGCAGGTAGGCGCGAGAGTAGTTCTGACAGGCCGGGCAACTGCAATTCTCATCCAAGGGGCGCGGATCATCCATGTGCCGCGCGTTCTTGATGTTGAGCACCCCCATCCGGGTAAACACCTGCCCCGTGCGCCCCGAACGGCTGGGCAGCACGCAGTCCATCATATCAATGCCGCGAGCGACGGCGCCCACGATATCGTCAGGCTTGCCCACGCCCATCAGGTAGCGCGGCTTGTCCTCTGGCAGCATGTCGTTCGAGAAATCGAGGGTGGAGAACATCGCCTGCTGCCCCTCCCCCACGGCCAGACCACCGACGGCATAGCCATCAAAACCGATCTCGCACAGCGCCTCGGCGCTTTCTTTGCGGAAGTCTTCCTCAAGCCCGCCCTGCTGGATGCCAAAGAGCATATGCCCCGGGCGGTCCCCAAACGCCTCGCGGCTGCGCTTGGCCCACCGCATCGACATGCGCATGCTGCTGGCGATGCGGTCGCGGTCAGCGGGCAGCGCGGGGCATTCGTCGAAACACATGACGATGTCGGAACCAAGCAGTTCCTGAATCTCCATCGAACGTTCCGGCGTGATTTCGTGCTTGGAGCCGTCGATATGGCTTTTAAAAGTCACGCCGCGTTCGGTCAGCTTGCGCAACCCGGCAAGGCTCATCACCTGAAAGCCGCCGCTGTCCGTCAGGATCGGCTTGTCCCAGTTCATGAATTTATGCAGCCCGCCTAGCTTTGCGATACGCTCTGCCGTGGGGCGCAGCATCAGGTGATAGGTATTGCCCAGCAGGATATCCGCACCCGTCGAGGCCACGCTTTCGGGCATCATCGCCTTGACCGTCGCCGCCGTGCCCACGGGCATGAAGGCGGGCGTGCGGATCTCGCCGCGCGGGGTCTGGATCACGCCGCTGCGTGCCTTGCCGTCCTGCGCGTGTTTGGTGAATCCGGTGCTGGTCATACTCTGGCCCTCTCTGGCTGCGACTGGGGCGATAAACCAGTGGCGTGGAACATGCAATAAATGTAAAATACAGGGAATTGCACAAAGTTATACCTGTCAAAGGACCATTATCTTGAACATCGAAGACATGCTGATCGGCCTGCTTGAGAACAACCTTGCTTGGCTTTTGCTGGCGCTGCTGGTCGTTATCCTGATCCTCAAATCAGTAAAAATCGTACCACAATCAGAACAGCATGTGATCGAACGCTTTGGCCGGTTGCGCGCGGTCTTGGGCCCGGGGATTAATATGATCGTGCCATTCATCGACAGCGTGGCGCATAAAATCTCGATCCTAGAGCGTCAGTTGCCCACTGCCAGCCAAGATGCGATCACCCGCGACAACGTGCTTGTGCAGGTCGACACATCCGTCTTTTACCGCATCACCGAGCCGGAGAAGACCGTCTACCGCATCCGTAATGTTGACAGCGCCATTTCCACCACCGTCGCCGGGATTGTTCGGGCCGAGATCGGCAAGATGGATCTGGACGAGGTGCAGGCCAATCGCAGCCAGCTTATCACCACGATAAAGGCCAGCGTCGAAGATGCGGTCGACAGTTGGGGCATTGAGGTCACCCGTGCCGAGATCCTCGATGTGAACCTTGATGCCGCGACACGCGCCGCGATGATGCAGCAGCTCAATGCCGAACGCGCCCGCCGTGCGCAGGTGACCGAAGCCGAGGGCAGCAAACGCGCAGTTGAACTTGCCGCCGAAGCCGAGCTTTATGCCTCGGAGCAGACCGCCAAGGCGCGGCGCATTCTGGCCGATGCCGAGGCCTATGCCACACAGGTCGTGGCCACCGCGATCAATGAAAACGGGCTGGAGGCGGCGCAATACCAGATCGCCCTGAAACAGGTTGATGCCCTCAACGCCATGGGCAAGGGGTCGGGCACTCAAACCATTGTGGTTCCTGCGCAGGCACTGGAAGCCTTTGGCGATGCGTTTAAATTGCTTAAGGGCAAAGGCTGATGGCCGCTTGGTTAACACTTTGGTGGGTCTGGGTCTGCGCCGCATTGGCGCTTGGCGTGGTTGAGTTGCTGCTTCCCGGCTGGATCTTCTTGGGCTTTGCCCTTGGCGCCTTGGCGATGGCATTGGTCGTGGCATTTTGGGCACCCGGCAATGTCGCGCTGCTGCTGGCGGTTTTCGCGGTTCTATCACTGGTCGCATGGATGGCGCTGCGCGTATTGTTCAAACGTCAATCCAGCGGGGCGCGGATCGTGACCCGCGACATTAACGAGAACTGAACCCATTCAAAACGGCGGCGCAGCCTTGATTTGCGCAAACCCCCGCTACATTGCCCTATTCATGCAGCGGCTTGCCATACTCCTACGCGCTTTTGCGTCTGTGGTTCCTCGTCTTACGGGGGCATTTGTGCTGGCGCTGGCTCTGCTTTCCGGCGCTGCCACGGGTCAGGCACAGGAGGGATGGTTTCAAACCAACGAACTGAACCCCGGCCTGCCGCCCGCGCCCGGAATATTGGATCGCGGCACCCCCATGGCCGCGCTTGAGAGTTTTATCTACCTAACCGACAACGGCCACTACTCCAGTGCGGCTCATATCTTGGACCTATCGGACCTGCCTCAATCCGAGCAGGCGGTAGTTGGTGCAGAACGCGCCTTTCAATTGTCGGTGTTGATGGAACGAAAGGTCGTCGTGCCATGGCGCAGGCTGGCGGATCGGCCCGACGGGTGGCTCTCTGGCTCTGCCGAGGATAATGACACGGGGCGGGTGCGACGGTCGCTGCTAATTGACCGCTTGGAGCTTGGTGGCCATGACGTGCCGTTGCGGCTGAACCGCATCAAACCGGGCGAAGATGCTGAACCTGTCTGGGTCTTCTCGCGGCAAAGCGTTGATAACATTCCCCACCTTCACGGCCAGTACGGGCCGACGGAGATTGAAACGATGTTGCCCGATTGGCTTCGGATACGGGCATTTTGGGGCATGTATTTGTGGGAGGTGCTGTTTCTGCCGCTGTTGCTGGTGGTGGCCTTGACCGCAGGTTGGTTCGCATTTGGCCTCATGCGCCGTCTAGGCAAAGTGGCCAAACGCCGCTGGATGCGTTTTGTACTGCGGTCCTTCCGCTGGCCCGCAGCCATTGTGCTCTGCGCCGCGATCATCGGCACGGCCACCAGCCGCGTGCTGGTTGTATCCGGCTTCATCGACGCGGTGCTGAGCCCGATCTTGATGATTGCCTATGTGACTGCTGCCACCCTCGCCATCGTCTTTACCTTTGACGAAATCTTTGACCGGATCAGCCCCAACAACGCCTATGAGCTGGCCGATCCGATGAACGCGCATATGCGCTCTATCGCCACCACGATCGCCGCTGCCCGCAAAGGGGTGATCGTGATCGCGGTACTGGTGGCCTCAGGCGTGATCCTTGTCTCGAGCAACGCAGACAACACCATCGGCCTGTCACTGCTGGCCTCTGCTGGTGCGGTGACCATCGTTCTGGGTTTCGCCGCGCGTGAGGTTCTGGGCAATATCCTCGCCTCTATTCAGATCGCGCTGAACCGCTCCGCCCGGATTGGCGATCAACTGATCTTCGAAGGGCATTTCTGCACGGTAGAGCAAATCCATTTCACCTATGTACAACTGCTGAACTGGAACGGCACGCGTTTGATTGTGCCGGTTAGCTATTTCGTCTCTGACGCCTTTGAAAACTGGTCAATTGAGAATCACGCCATGGTCCGACCCATCATCCTGACCCTTTCGCAGAATGCTGATGTGGCCGCCCTGCGCCGCGTGTTCTTTGACATTCTGGCCCGCGAAGACCCCAATGACGTCAAACCGATGGACAGGGCCAAGGTCCATGTGCTTGAGCAAGACGCATTCGGCATCAAGGTGCGTTTTGAACTGCCCACCGACAACGCGGCGACATTCTGGGATATAGAGTGCCGCGTGCGCGAAGAGCTCCTCGCCGCCGCGGCGCGGATGGAGAAAGAAGACGACGTCCGCATGTTGCCCCCCGCGCCTGCAGATATGGGCAAACCGTAACACAGCACCGCTTGAAGCGATCCCTGCCGCAGGTTAGGCAGGCAGACCAATGACCCAAGGAGCAGGTAATGGAAAAACTCACATTTGGCTGGGAAGAATGGGTCGCCCTGCCCGATCTTGGCCTGCCCGCGATCAAAGCCAAAGTAGACACTGGCGCGCGCACCTCAGCGCTGCATGCCCATGATATTGAAGTCTTTGGCCCCGCGTCCAAGCCCAAGGTCCGCTTTAATGTACACCCGATCTCGGGCCGCGAAGACATCTCCATCACCTGTTCGGCGCCGATCATCGACCGGCGCGAGGTGACCTCCTCCAACGGCGAATCCGAGCATCGTTTCGTGATTGCCACAACCTTGGAAGTGAACGGCCAAAGCTGGCCTATCGATGTCACCCTGACCAACCGCGCGGGCATGACAAGCCGCATGTTGCTGGGCCGTCAGGCGCTGACGGAACACATCAACATCTCCGCGACCGAGCGGCGTTTGCAGCCGGACCTGAACTATGACGTCTACCACACCGCGAGCCTGCGCCACACTGCGCCACAGCGCGCGCTGCGCATCGCCGTTTTGAGTCGTGAAGATAACTACTCAACCCGCCGTCTGGTCGAGGTTGGCGAAGCCCGCGGCCATGTGGTTGAGGTCATCGACACGACGCGCTGCTATATGGCGATCAACCAACTGGCCCCCGAAGTGCATTACGACGGCAAGCGCCTGCCCCGTTATGACGCCGTAATTCCGCGCATCGGCGCGTCGATCACCCCCTATGGCACCGCCGTGATCCGCCAGTTCGAGACGATCGGCACCTATTGCGTCAACGGCTCTGCCGGGATCACCGCCAGCCGTGACAAACTGCACGCGCATCAGGTCTTGGCTGCGAAAAAGATCGGCATGCCGACCACGGCTTTCGCCGCATCGCCCAAAGACACTTCAAACCTGATGGCTTTGGTGGGCACCGCACCGCTGATCGTAAAGCTGCTGGAGTCGACCCAAGGCAAGGGCGTCGTGCTGGCCGAAACCAAGAAAGCTGCCGAGAGTGTCATCGACGCCTTCCGCGGCCTGCGCGCCAACTTCCTCGTGCAGGATTTCGTCAAGGAAGCCGCCGGCGAAGACATTCGCTGCCTCGTGGTGGCGGGCAAGGTCGTCGCCTCCATGAAGCGCACCGGGGCGGAGGGCGATTTCCGCTCGAACCTGCACCGGGGCGGTTCGGCCAAAGTGGTGCGGATTTCGAAAGAGGAACGCGACACCGCCGTGCGCGCCGCGCGGGCCTTTGGCCTTGGCATCGCCGGGGTCGACCTGCTACGCTCGGAAACCGGACCGAAAGTGCTAGAGGTCAACTCCTCCCCCGGTTTCGAGGGGATCGAGAAGGCGACGAGCAAGGATATCGTCGGTAAGGTCTATGATGAGATCGAAGCCCGCGTGAAACCGCAGCCTGCGCGGCGGCGCAAAACGGGGTAAAGGGGATGGCGCTGCCGTAGCCGCAGCGCCGCGCGCACTTTACGGCCCGCGTCCCTATCCCTATATAAAATGTCGAGAATGATGCGAGGCGAGAGATGACCGAACAGACCCAACCGCTTGAAGGGACGCCGCTGATTGCGCCCTCTTCCACCGATCACCCGCTCTATGAGCAGATCGTCGAGGCTTGTCGCACGGTTTATGACCCTGAGATCCCGGTGAATATCTACGAACTGGGCCTGATCTATACCATCGACATCAACGATGAAAACGAAGTCGACATCAAGATGTCGCTGACTGCGCCCGGCTGCCCCGTGGCAGGTGAGATGCCGGGTTGGGTTGCCGATGCGGTCGAACCGATTGCGGGGGTCAAGCAGGTCGATGTGGCCCTTGTTTGGGAACCGCCTTGGGGCATGGACATGATGTCCGACGAAGCCCGCCTCGAACTGGGCTTCATGTAAGCACCCGTTCCGCAGAGTGAACAAAAAACGTCGTCAATGCAGGACATTGGCGGCGTTTTCTTTTGGCCATTTTCCGCCGAATGCATCCCCGGCGCATAGTTCATTTGACTGACATCAGACCGTCGTGAAACCGTAACAAAGGGCACCCATAGAAGCCCCAGAACTTCATTCACGAACGGACACCATTATGCGTACACTTGTTTCTCTCGCCGCTCTGGTCCTCGCGCCCGGCATGGCGCTGGCCGAGGCTCACGCCACCGCGATACCGGTCGAATACGGCCCCCGCCCAGCCTATCTTATCGATAAGCTGCCCGACGGCGATCTGAAGGACAAGTTGGCCTCCTGCATGGGCCAAGATGCCTCCAAGTCCGATTTCTCCATTGGCCACCGCGGCGCGCCACTGATGTTCCCTGAACATACCGTGCAATCCAACGTCGCCGCCGCGCGGATGGGCGCGGGCATTCTAGAATGCGATGTGACCTTTACTGCCGATCATGAGCTGGTCTGCCGCCACGCGCAAAACGATCTGCACACCACCACGAACATCCTCGTCTCCGATCTGGCCGAGAAATGCACCACCGGCTTTACCGCTGCTTCGGGCGACACGCCCGCCAACGCCGAATGTCGCACCTCTGACATCACTTTGGCAGAGTTTCGCACCCTGACCCCCAAGATGGACAGCGCGGACAAGACCGCCACCACCGCCGAGGACTATCAGGGCGGTGTCGCGAATTGGCGCACTGAGCTTTACAGCGACAAAGCCGATCTGATGACCCATGCGGAATCGATCGAACTGTTCAAATCCCTCGGTGCGAAATTCACGCCAGAGCTTAAATCCCCCTCCGTAGAGATGCCCCATGACGGCTTCTCTCAGGAAGACTACGCGCAGAAACTTGTGGATGAATATGTCGCTGCAGGCATCCCCGCCTCTGACGTCTGGCCGCAGTCCTTCAATCTCGACGATGTGCTCTACTGGGTTGAGAACACGCCCGAATTCGGCAAGCAGGCCGTCTATCTGGTTGAATGGTCCGATGGTTTTGATGAGCAGAACCCAGAAACATGGAAAGAAGATTTCGCCGATCTGAAAGCCAAGGGCGTGAATTACCTCGCTCCATCGTTGAACATGCTAATGACCAACAAGGACGGCGCAATCGCGGGCTCTGACTATGCCATGGCCGCGAAAGAGGCGGGTCTGACCCTGATCGCATGGACGCTGGAACGCTCCGGCCCGCTGGCCTCCGGTGGCGGCTGGTACTTCCAATCAATCAGCGACGTGGTGAAAGACGATAGCGACTATCTGGTGGCGCTGGATGTGCTGGCCCAAGACGTGGGCGTGGCCGGTGTCTTCTCCGACTGGCCCGCGACCGTGACCTATTACGCGAACTGCATGGGCCTCTGATCCGCCCACTACTTTAGATCGCTTTCAGGGCCGCCCTTCACCGGGCGGCCCTTTTCTTTGGCCGGGCTTGCATGGGTTTCGCCTTCCTGCGACATTGCGGGAAACAAGAGGCAAGCCATGGAAACTTGGGCAATTTTTACCGGCGATATCGTGAAATCCACTGCGATGACACGCGCGGAGCTGGATACGGTTTTTGCCCGACTTGAGGAGGCCGCCGACGCCGTCGCAACGTGGCAAGACCAGCCCACACGTATAACCCGCTTTCGCGGTGACGGCTGGCAAATGGCCGTGACGCCTCAGTTCACCTTTCGCGCGGCCCTCGTCCTGCGCGCTGCCGTGCGCCGTTGTGGCAAGACCGCAGACACGCGTTTCGGGATCGGGCTGGGAGATGCGCATTTCGCCGGCGGTGACCTCTCCCGCGCCGACGGGGCGGCGCTGGTCCGTTCCGGCCACGCACTTGATACGATGCCCCGCGCGCGGCGGATGCATGCGCCGGATGCCCCGCCCGCCCTGCGCACGGCTCTCCCCCTTGCTGACCGGATCGCAGGCGGGTGGACGGTCAGGCAGGCCGATGTCGCCTATTACATGCTCGCCCCCGAGCCCCCTGTGCAAGCCAGCCTCGCCCAGCAGTTCGACCTCACCCAGCAAAGCGTGCAGGGTCATGTCGATGCGGCGGGGATCGATGAGTTACGAGAGGTTTGCGACGTACTGGAAGATCGACAAACAGCCCTTTAAAGCTGTTATTTATAATTACAGCCAAATAAACCTGTATTTCATGTAGAGAAAGACCCTTGCCATCGCTCGCTACGGCTTTTCAAATGACAACAACCACCAACAGCCGGACCCCCTATGACCGAACAGGCCATCGCCACCGCCCTCGCTTGCCTGCTCGCCCATCTGCTAGCGGATTTCGTCTTTCAAACCAATGCGATGGTCACCGCCAAACGCAAACCCCAAGTCCTTTTGCTGCATGGGGTCATTGTCTTTGCCCTGACGGCACTGGCTCTTGGCGGTAGCCCCATCCCCGCCGCCTTTCTTGCCCTCGCTCATGTAGCGATTGACGCGGCCAAAACCTACGCCGTGCCTGCGCGCCACCGTGAGCGGCCTTGGCCCTACCTCACCGATCAGGCCGCGCATCTTGTCACCATCGCCCTCCTTGCCCTCTATCTGCCTGAGGCTTTCGCAAGTGGCATCTGGGCCGCCCATAGCACAACGCTTATTCCGCCCGCCCTCTTCCTCGCGGGGTTAATCATCGCCACCCTTGCAGGTGGCCCAGCGGTGGGTGGCCTTATGCTCCCCCACAAAGCGCAGGCCCAGCCCGATGGGCTTGATAATGCGGGCCGTATCATCGGTTTGCTGGAACGTGCCCTGATTTTCCTCATGGTTATGATTGGAGAGCCTGCGGGCATCGGCTTTCTCATCGCGGCAAAATCGATTCTGCGGTTCGACACGGTGAAAAAGAACCAAAAAATCAGCGAATACGTCATTATCGGCACGCTGGCGTCCTTCGGCTGGGCGCTTATCGCGGCCTTTGCTACCAAGGCTGCAATGAATTCCTTCTGACGGCTTGAGATCGCCGCCCCGCACCCCTATCTTGGCGGCATAGGAGAATTTCTGATGTTTGGCATACCCGGCAAGCAAGCCGTCACCATGACCCCCAAAGCCGCTGGTCAGATTGCAAAGTTGATGCAATCGGCGGGCCATGCGGGGCTGCGCATTGGCGTCAAAAAAGGCGGCTGTGCGGGCATGGAATACACCATGGAATATGTCGAAGCGACCGACCCCAACGATGAGGTGGTTGAGCAAGATGGCGCGCGCGTGATGATCGCACCGATGGCGCAGATGTTCCTCTTCGGCACCGAGATCGACTATGAGACAACGCTGCTCGAGTCCGGCTTCAAGTTCCGCAATCCCAATGTGACCGAAGCCTGCGGGTGCGGCGAATCGATCAAATTCGACGAAAGCCTCGGCGCGAAGTAAGCGTGCCGATCTGCCCCGGCCTTGACGAAAGGCCACGGGCCTGCGAACTGATCTAACAATATCAACAGATCAGGACGGAACCGATGCGCCCCAAAATCGCCGCCGGCAACTGGAAAATGAACGGCACCGCCGCCTCTTTGGCAGA
The DNA here is from genome assembly GCF_900113435.1 of Sulfitobacter dubius. GTDB lineage: Bacteria > Pseudomonadota > Alphaproteobacteria > Rhodobacterales > Rhodobacteraceae > Sulfitobacter > Sulfitobacter dubius. The sequence goes on from NZ_FOPG01000001.1 coordinate 1,000,406, forward strand.
ACTTCACAGCCTTGCCACGGGCCTGCCCGAAAACCCGCCACAGGTCGTGATCTGCCCGCCCAGCACCCTGCTGTTCCGCGCCACCGACGCGACCCACGGCAGCCCGATCCAGATCGGTGCGCAGGATTGCCATGCCGAAGATGCGGGCGCTTATACGGGCGATATTTCCGCCTCCATGGTGGCCGACAGCGGCGCGACCCATGTGATCCTTGGCCATTCCGAACGCCGCGATGCGCACCGTGAGACCGACGCTGATGTGCAAGCCAAGACCCGCGCCGCTTGGGCTGCCGGGCTCACCGCCATTGTCTGTATCGGCGAGAGTGAGGCACAGCGTGACGCGGACGAAACGCTCGACATCATCGGGGGCCAGCTTGACGGCTCCCTCTCCGATGCTGTTGATGCGGAAAATACCGTGATCGCCTATGAGCCGATCTGGGCCATCGGCACCGGTAAAGTGCCCAGCATCGCGCAGATCAAAGAAGTGCATGACTTCATCCGCACGCGCCTCATCAGTCGTTTCGGTGCAGATATCGGCAATGCGCTTCCCCTGCTCTACGGCGGCTCGGTGAAAGCAACAAATGCGGTCGAGATCTTTGCAGTGGAGAATGTCGACGGCGCGTTAGTCGGCGGGGCCAGCCTCAAGGCCGCGGACTTCGCGCCCATCGTCGCAGCGCTCGCGCAGTCCTGAAAACAACCGGGGCGGCCATCTGAAAAGATGCGCCGCCCCAAGGTTTTACAACGGCAGCATCGTCGTCGATTTGATCTCTTCCATCGACAAAAGCGCCGTCACGTTGTGCACCTTCACCTCCGAAATCAGCGCCTGATAGAACACATCATAGGCCCGCGCATTCTTGACCCGTACCTTTAGAATGTAGTCGATATCCCCCGCCAGCCGGTGCGCCTCTTGCACCTCTGGCCGGTCTTGCAACGCCTTCAGAAACGCCGCCTGCCACGCTGCCTCATGCTCCGAGGTGCGGATCAGCACGAAAAAGCACGCCTCAAACCCAAGCGCTTCGGAATCCAGCACCACGGTCTGTTGTCCGATCACCCCGGCCTCCCGCAGCTTGCGGATCCGATTCCACACCGGGGTCTTTGAAGAGCCCACTTCGCGGGCGATATCGTCCAGCGATTGGCTCGCATCCCGTTGCAGCTGCGCCAAAATCTTCCGGTCGGTCTCATCAATTCGGACAGTCATTCTCTTCTCTCTCGTCCCGGCAGGACGTTCATACTCAACCCACGACTAAAGCGAACACACGTTCTTATCTGCGCCAGCAACTAGCCAATTATCGGGAATATTTCCTATATATGAGGTCACGTCAAACAGAATACAGGGCGCATCATGGATCACTTTCCCATCTTCCTCGCCACGAGCGAGAAAAAGATCCTCCTTTCCGGCGGCGGCGAAGCGGCGCTGGCCAAGTTGCGCCTATTGATGAAGACACGCGCCGAACTGCATATTTTTGCGCCGAACCCTGCGCCTGAGATCGTGGAGTGGCAGGCGGCGGGCAAGTTGACCCTGCACCGCCGCGCGCTCAGCGCTGCCGACCTCCCCGGTGCCCTGCTGTTCTATGCGGCAGATGAGCATGACGCGCTGGATGCCGAAAACGCGTCCCTTGCCCGCGCGGCTGGCGTGCTGGTCAACATCGTCGACAATCTGCACGACAGCCAGTTCATCACCCCCGCCATCGTCGACCGTGACCCGGTGACCGTGGCCATCGGCACCGAAGGCGCCGCCCCGGTGCTGGCCCGCGCCATCAAGGCCGATCTTGAAGAACGCCTGCCCGTCACCCTCGGCCCGCTGGCGCGGATCGGCAAAGGCTTTCGCAAGCTCGCCGACGCCCTGCCCATGGGCCGCGCGCGCCGCGATTTCTGGCGCGACTACTATTTTGCCGCTGGCCCCCGCGCCATGGCCGAGGGCAAGGATAGCGTGCGCCCGGCGTTGAAAGACCTGCTGCAGACCCACCTCGCCCGCGAAGCCCGCGCAGGTCATGTGGCTTTCGTTGGCGGCGGCCCCGGCGATCCGGAACTGCTGACGCTCAAAGCCCGACGTGCGCTGGATGAGGCCGATGTGGTGATCTACGACCGCCTGATCAGCCCCGAGATTCTCGAACTCGCCCGCCGCGAAGCACTGATGATCGACGTGGGCAAAGAGGGCTTTGGCCCCTCCACGGCCCAGGAGCACATCAACACCCTGCTGGTCGAACACACCCAAAGCGGCGCGCAAGTGGTGCGGCTGAAATCCGGCGATGCCACCGTCTTTGGCCGCCTCGACGAAGAGATCGACGCGGTCGACGCCCATGACATCGGCTGGCACATCGTGCCCGGCATCACCGCCGCCTCTGCCGCTGTGGCGGGCATCGGTCAAAGCCTGACCAAACGGGGCCGCAATGCCTCGGTCCGCTTTCTGACCGGGCATGACATGAAAGGTTTCGCCGATCACGACTGGGCCGCCCTCGCGCGTCCCAACGAGGTCGCCGCGATCTATATGGGCAAGAAATCTGCCCGCTTTGTCCAAGGCCGCCTGCTGATGCACGGGGCCGACCGCGCCACACCCGTCACCGTGATCGAAAACGCCTCGCGCGCCGATCAACGGGTGCTGTCGACCACGCTGAACGATCTGCCCCGCGATCTGGCCGATGCCGAGATGACCGGCCCCGCGCTCACCTTCTACGGCCTCGCCCCGCGCGCCGCCGTCCAAGCTGCCACCCAAACCCCGCTAGAGGAGCTGGCCTGATATGCCCAAGCCTTTCACCCCCAAGGTCATCACCGCCAATGCGCTGCTCGAAGGCGACGTTGTCTACCAAACCGCCACCGGCTGGACCCGCAGCCTTTCCGAGGCCGAAGTCCTCACCGATGAGGCCGACGCCGATCTGCGCCTGATCGACGCGCTGAGCCAGCAGGATCTGGTCGTCGGCGTCTACCTCGCCGATGTGGCCCCCGAAGCGGGCGGCCCCCGCCCCACACACTTCCGCGAAGAGTTCCGCGCCAAAGGCCCGTCGAACTACGCCCACGGCAAACAGGAGACCCTGTGATGTATAGCTATACCGAATTCGACGATAAATTCCTCGCCGAGCGCAACGCCCAGTTCCGCGCCCAAGTCGAGCGACGCATCGATGGCTCGCTCACTGAGGATGAGTTCAAACCGCTGCGCCTGATGAATGGCCTCTACTTGCAACTGCACGCCTATATGCTGCGCGTGGCGATCCCCTATGGCACGCTCAACAGCGCCCAGATGGACCAGCTCGCCCGTATCGCCGAGCAGTGGGACAAGGGCTACGGCCACTTCACCACGCGCCAGAACATCCAGTACAACTGGCCCGAGCTGCGCGACGTGCCCGATATGCTCGACGCGCTGGCCGAGGTGAACCTGCACGCGATCCAAACCTCCGGCAACACGATCCGCAACGTGACCGCCGACCATTTCGCCGGTGCCGCCGCCGATGAGGTCGCCGACCCCCGCCCCGTGGCCGAGTTGATCCGCCAGTGGTCCACCGACCACCCGGAATTCCAGTTCCTGCCGCGCAAATTCAAGGTCGCCGTCACCGGTGCCGCCGCCGACCGTGCAGTCATCAAAGCCCACGACATCGGCCTGCGCATCGTCGAGCGCGACGGGGAGCAAGGATTCGAGGTCATCGTCGGCGGCGGCCTTGGCCGCACCCCGATGATCGGCAAGGTGCTCTACGACTTCGTCAGTGCCGACGATCTGCTGCCCACGCTCGAAGCCATCGTCAGCGTCTACAACGTGCTCGGTCGCCGCGACAACAAGTATAAGGCGCGCATCAAGATCACCGTCCACGAGAACGGCATCGAAGACATCCGCGCCCGCGTCGACGCGCAATATGCGCTGATCCGCAGCCAGTTCACCGGCGTTGATCAACAAGTGCTGTCGCGCATCGAATCTGATTTCGCCGCCCCCCAGTTCAAAACCGCCTCGCTCGCGGCCTACGAGTCCGCCTATACCAACGATCCGGTCTTCCGCGCGTGGGCTGACACCAACCTCGCCGAGCACCGCGCGCCGGGCTATGCCATCGTCTCGATCAGCCTCAAGGCCCACGGCGCCACGCCGGGCGACGCGACGGCAAATCAGATGCGCGTGATGGCCGACCTTGCCCGCCGCTTTGGCCATGATGAGCTACGCATCAGCCATGAGCAAAACGTGATCCTCCCCCATGTGCACCGCAGCGACCTGCCCGCACTGCATGCCGCGCTGAAAGAGGCAAAACTCGCCACTGCCAACATCGGCTTGATCTCGGACATCATCGCCTGCCCCGGCATGGACTACTGCGCGCTGGCCACCGCCCGCTCGATTCCCATCGCCCAAGAGATCGCCACCCGCTTCGACGAGTTGAAGCTGGAGCATGACGTCGGCCCGCTTAAAATAAAAATCTCCGGTTGCATCAACGCCTGCGGCCACCACCATGTGGGCCACATTGGCATCCTCGGCCTCGACCGTGCGGGCGTGGAGAACTATCAGATCACGCTCGGCGGCGACGGCACTGAGAACGCCAGCATCGGTGAACGTGCAGGCCCCGGTTTCTCGGCTGAGGAAATCATCCCGGCCATCGAACGCCTCGTTCTGGGCTATCTCGACCTGCGTAACGATCCTTCGGAGACCTTTCTGCAAGCCTACCGCCGCCTCGGCCTCGCCCCCTTCAAGGCCGCGCTTTACCCTGAGACGGCCAGCAAGGATCAGGCCAATGCCGCTTGACACCCCTGAACTTCATCCTTTTTCAAATACCGCTGCGCCGTCCCCCGAGGGGCTGCGCGCGGTCGAGGAAAAGGTAGCGCGGCTTAATGCCGACCTGCGCCACCACGGGGCCACGGATGTCATCCGCCGCGCCGATGCTGAGATCGAGAACCTCACCCTCGTCTCCAGCTTTGGCGCGGAGTCGGTGGCGCTGTTGCACCTTGCCTCCATGGTGTCGCGGGATATTCCGGTGCTCTTTATCGACACCGAAATGCTCTTTGCCGAAACGCTGGTTTACCAGCAGGAGCTGAGCGAGCGGCTGGGCCTGCGCAATGTCACGACCCTGCGCAGCGAAGAGATCGCGGCACAGGATCCCGATGGCACGCTGCATCAGTATGACACCGACGCCTGCTGTGCCCTGCGCAAGACCCGGCCCCTGCAAAGCGCGCTGGCGGGCCATGACGGCTGGATCACCGGGCGCAAGCGCTTTCAATCGGGCAGCCGCGCGACCTTGGAGTTCTTTGAAGTCGAGATCCCCGATGATGGTGCTGCCCCGCGCATCAAGGTGAACCCGCTGGCCTATTGGGCAACCTCGGATGTGGCGGATTACATCACCGAGAACCGCCTGCCCCGGCATCCGCTGGTGGCCAAGGGCTACCCTTCGATCGGCTGCGCGCCCTGCACCTCGCCCGTGGCACCCGGCGAAGACCCGCGTGCCGGACGCTGGCGCGATCAGAACAAAGAAGAATGCGGCATCCATTTTGTAAACGGCAAAGTGGTCCGAACAGGAGACAAATCATGAGCGTACTCGTAACCGACACAGGTTTCACCGCCGACGACTGGACCCATGGCTATTGCGAGGAGGGTGCGGCGAATGATTGCCGCGCCGTCGATCTAGCCTCTGACGCCGATGCCCATGCCCTCACGCTGACCCCGGCGCTCGAGATGATCCGCGTCGACTTCCCCTCTTTCGCGGATGGGCGCGGTTTTACCATCGCGCGCGTTCTGCGCCTCCGCGGCTACAAGGGCCGTTTGCGCGCCCGCGGGCATGTGCTGGCCGACCAATACGCCATGGCCCGCCGCGCGGGTTTTGATGAGGTCGAGATCGACAAGGATCTGGCCGCGCGTCAACCTGAGGACCAATGGCTGGCCCGCGCCGATTGGCAGGCCCATGACTATCAGTCGCGCCTTCGCGGAGCCTCCCCACAGGCAGCGGCGGCCAAATAGGCCGCTTCATTGCCCTCCCCCCTTCCATGCCATAAGTAGAGGCCGCAAACCGATTTGCGGAAACCATGATGACCGAGCAAAGCACAGTGAACCAAACCGCCGCCAAGCCCGTCCCGACGTTGCCCGACGCCCAGACCGTGACCTCAGTCACCCACTGGACGGATCAGCTATTTTCGTTCCGGGTATCGCGGCCCGCGTCCTTGCGCTTCCGCTCGGGCGAGTTCGTCATGATCGGCCTGATGGGCGATCCGCAGCCCGAGACGGGCAAGCAAAAACCGCTGCTGCGCGCCTATTCCATCGCCTCGCCCGCGTGGGACGATGAGTTGGAGTTCTATTCGATCAAAGTGCAGGACGGCCCGCTGACTTCGAAACTACAGCACATCCAGCCCGGCGATCAGATCATCCTGCGGCCCAAGCCCGTGGGTACGCTGGTCCATGATGCGCTGCTGCCGGGCGACCGGCTGTGGATGTTCGCCACCGGCACCGGCTTTGCGCCTTTCGCCAGCCTGCTGCGCGAACCCGAGACCTATGAGAAATTCGACGAGGTCATCGTCACCCACACCTGCCGCGATGTGGCGGAACTGGAGTATGGCCGCCAGTTGATCGAAGGGCTGAAGGCCGACGAGCTGATGCAAGAGTTGATCGGCACCGACAACCTTGCCAAGATTCGTTATTATCCGACCACCACCCGCGAAGAGAGCCCCAAGATGGGCCGCATCACGCACCTTTTGCAGGATGGAACGGTATTTGCAGATTTGGACGTTCCGCAGATCAACGCCACTCATGACCGCGCCATGGTCTGCGGCAGTCTGGGCTTCAACAAGGATATTATGGAGATTCTCGAAGGCTTTGGCCTGACCGAGGGTGCCAATTCCGACCCACAACATTTCGTCGTTGAAAAAGCCTTTGTCGGTTAGGCCAAGTTAAGCCTTCCGAAAGGTCGCAACGTTACACCATGCATCGTCGGCGCCCCTTTGCCGACGATCTGGCAGAACCCTGCGCACGCCAATTTCGCCCCCTTCCGCTGCACTGCGGCAGGCGTTAGCTGACGGCTTTCTAGCGTGGGGGACCGCCGCGCGAAATGCAATCAAAGGCGAAAGGCACATCATGGCGAGCACTGGGACCCCGACCCCAAAGAAAGTCTCCGATCTGGCAACTGAAAAAGCCGATCTGTCCAGCACCGCGCTGATTGGCATCTTCGGCAGTGAAACGACGCCCGGGGCCCTGATCCGCGAAGGCGGCGGCAAGATTTCCCGCGTCGGCGTGGGCGATCAAGTCGCAGGTGGCGTTGTCGCGGCAATTGGGCAAGGCGCGCTGGTGCTGTCCAGCCGTCGCGGCAACAAGGTGCTGCGATTGCCGCAAAGCTAACACGTCCAAGGAGGCGCGGCACCGCGCCTCTTGACCTGCCGCGCGGGGCAGTGCACATCGCGGTCATGAGCAAGACAGCATTGATCACCGGCGCATCGCGCGGCCTTGGCGCCGCATTGGCAGAGGCCTTGGCCCCCACCCATCACATCATCGCGGTCGGTCGCACGACCGGCGCGCTGGAAGAGTTGGATGACCGCATCCAAGCCAAGGGCGGCAGCGCCACGCTGGCCCCGATGGACATCACCAACGCCGATGCCATGGCCGTGCTGTGCCGGGGCATCCATGACCGCTGGGGCGGGCTCGACCTTTGGCTGCACTGCGCCGTTCACGCTGCTCCGCTAACGCCCACCGATCACATCGACGCCAAGGATATGGAGAAATCCATCGCCGGAAACGTCACCGCCACCGCGCGGTTGATCACCTTCGTCTCGCCGCTTTTGGGGGCCGATGGCACGGCGGTCTTCTTTGACGATCCGAGGGCGGGGACGAAATTCTTCGGCAGCTACGGGGCTACCAAGGCCGCGCAGATCGCGCTAGCGACCTCTTGGCAGGTCGAGACCGCGCAGATCGGCCCGCGCGTGCATATCCTCACCCCCGACCCGATGCCCACCGCCACCCGCGCGCGCTTCTTCCCCGGTGAGGACCGCGCGGCGCTCAGCGACACAGCCACGCAGGCCGCTGCGGTATTGGCGCAACTGTCGGAAAACTCCGCCTCCTGAACTGCGCGGCACCGGCGCGCTGCGCTTGCCGCCGGTCCGCCCCTCGCCTATCAAGGCAAAAAGGGGCCATTCATGCGTATTTTGATTACAAACGATGACGGCATCAACGCGCCCGGTCTGGCCGTGTTGCGCGCCATTGCCGAGGAACTGGCCGGGCCCAAGGGCGAGGTCTGGACCGTCGCACCCGCGTTCGAGCAATCCGGCGTGGGTCATTGCATCAGCTACACCAAGCCGATGATGATCACGCAATTGGACGACCGCGTCTTCGCCACCGAAGGCTCCCCCGCCGATTGCGTGCTTGCCGCGATCCATGACACAATGACTGCCGCCCCCCCCGATCTGGTGCTTTCCGGCGTGAACCGGGGCAACAATGCCGCTGAAAACGCGCTCTATTCCGGCACGCTTGGCGGCGCGATAGAGGCGGCGTTGCAGGGCCTTCCGGCCATCGCCCTGTCGCAATACTTCGGCCCGGCGAACCGCGATCTGGCCGATCCTTTTGAGGCCGCCGCCCAACACGGCGTTGAAACCTGCCGTCGCATTCTGGACCACAGTCCCAGCGAAGAAGCCGCCTATGGCCTTTTCTACAACGTGAACTTCCCCCCCGTCGCAGGGGCGGACGTGCGCGGCATCCGGCTGGCCCCCCAAGGCCGCCGCCCCGGCACCGGTTTTTCCACCGAAGCACATCTTTCGCCATCGGGGCGCCGTTTCTTGTGGATTAAAGGCGGCGACCAGCGCGTGCAAACTGCACCGGGCAGCGATGCCTGCGTGAACCTTGACGGCTATGTTTCGGTCACACCAATGCGCTGCGATTTGACGGATCACACGGCCTTAGACACACTGGCAGGCATTAACGGATGAATGAGCCGCCCATCTCTGAAGCGGAACGTAAGATGCAGTTCCTCTACGCGCTGCGCTCCAAGGGCGTGACCGACGCGCGTGTGCTGACGGCGATGGAAGCGATTGACCGCGGCCCCTTTATCCGCGGCATCTTCGCCAGCCGCGCCTATGAGGATATGCCCCTGCCCATCGCCTGCGGCCAGACGATCAGCCAGCCTTCAGTCGTGGGGTTGATGAGCCAAGCCTTGCAGGTGTCGTCCCGCGATAAGGTGCTCGAAATCGGCACCGGCTCGGGCTATCAGGCGGCGATCCTCAGCAAGCTCGCGCGGCGGGTCTATACGATCGACCGGCACCGGCGCTTGGTACAAGAGGCGCGGGGCGTGTTTGAAGCGATGGATCTCAACAACATCACCGCGATTACCGCCGACGGCAGCTTCGGCCTTGCCGAACAGGCGCCCTTTGATCGGATCATCGTCACCGCCGCCGCCGAAGACCCGCCCGGCCCCTTGCTTGCCCAACTCAAAGAGGGTGGCATCATGGTGCTGCCCGTGGGCCAATCGGACACTGTTCAGCACCTAATTCGCGTGCGAAAGACCGCTGACGGGCTGGAATACGACGAATTGCGTGCCGTGCGCTTTGTCCCCCTGCTGGAAGGCTTGGGCAAGGACGGTTAATAGGTTAGAGAGACAACGCCCCATATCTTTAAGGGGGCGAAGATGAGGACTTGCAGATGCGCCAAACACGCTTGCGCCGCCACACGCGGCTGACCCTAATGGCCGGAACCAGTGCGATACTGCTGGCCGGTTGCGAAAATCAGCCGCTTGATTACGACATGCGCAGTACCTTTGGCGATGGTTTTTCAACTGCCGAGGCCGCACGCGGCCCCCTTGCGGATCGCCCCAAACCCGATGCGCGGGGCGTCATCGCTTATCCAAATTACCAAGTCGCTGTCGCCCGCCGGGGTGATACGCTCAAAGACGTGGCTGCCCGCGTAGGCGCAGATGGCAATGAATTGGCCCGCTACAACGGCATCGAACTCAGCGTACCGCTGCGCCAAGGCGAAATCATCGCCCTGCCCCGCCGTGTGGCCGAACCCGCCCCCGGCACCGATGGCAGCGTCGACATCACCACCCTCGCAGGCAGCGCGATTGATCGCGCCCCGGCGACGCCAACGGTGCAGACACAAAGCCTGCCGCCCGCAAGCAGCAGCCCCTCCACCAGCGCGCCCGCGCCTCAGCCCTCGGCACCGCAATCCAAAGAGCCGGTCCGTCACCGGGTGGAGCGCGGAGAGACGGCCTATACCGTTGCCCGCCTCTATAACGTGCCAGTCAAAGCGCTGGCCGAATGGAACGGGCTTGGCCCCGATTTTGCGATCCGCGAAGGCCAGTTCTTGCTGATCCCAGTTGAAAAACAAGCGCCCCCCCGTCAGGCGACCAACACGACCTCAAGTGCTGCTGCGACACCTCCTGTGCAGCCCGCCACCAGCGCCCCCGGCGCGGGCAGCCCTACGCCTACGCCACCCTCGGCCGCCAAACCGCTGCCCCAAGATGAGACCGCGCAGCCATTGCCGCCCAAGGCCGAGCCAGAAAAGCCCGTGGCCGATGTCGGCAAGACCACTGCGCCCGCCAAAGCCGCCAAAATGACCCCGCCCGTTCAGGGTTCAATCATCCGCGCCTATGCGAAGGGCAAGAACGAGGGTATCAACATCCAAGGTAGCCCCGGCGCGCCTGTGAAAGCCGCCGAGGGCGGCACTGTCGCCGCCATCACCAAAAGCGCGGATGGCATCCCGATTGTCGTGGTCCGCCACCCAGACAACCTGCTGACGGTCTATGCAAATGTGGATGGGGTGAACGTCTCGAAAGGCGACAGTGTCAGCCGCGGCCAGCAGATTGCCAAGTTGCGCGGCGGATCAGAATCGCATGTGCATTTCGAGGTGCGTAAGGGTTTTGAAAGCGTCGATCCAACGCCCTATATTCAGTAAGAATACGAAAAAGGGGCCCGCAAGTAATGCAGGCCCCTTTTGTCTAACATCGAGATACCGTTGCTCAGCCGCCCGTAACCGGGACACCCTTGCGGCCGGCGAGATCCACAAAGTACTGCCATGCCACACGCCCCGACCGGGCACCGCGCGTGGCCTGCCATTCGACAGCCTCTGCACACAGGGTTTCGTCGTCGATCTCGACCCCGAATGCATCGCAATAGCCCCGGATCATGGCGAGATACTGGTCCTGATCGCAGGGGTGGAACCCCAGCCACAGCCCAAAACGGTCAGAGAGAGAGACCTTTTCCTCCACTGCTTCGGACGGGTTTATCGCACTGCCACGCTCATTCTCGATCATGTCGCGCGGCATCAGGTGACGGCGATTGGATGTGGCATAGAGCACGACATTATTAGGCCGCCCCTCGATACCGCCATCCAGCACCGCCTTCAGCGACTTGTAATGCGCATCATCATGGCCAAAGCTGAGGTCATCACAAAACAAGATGAACCGCTGCGATGCCCCGCGCAGAAGGCTCAGCAGACGCCCGACCGACGGCAGATCCTCGCGCTGCAATTCAACAATGCGCAGCCCTTCATGCGATGCATGAACATCAGCATGTATTGCTTTGACAAGGCTTGATTTTCCCATGCCGCGCGCACCCCAAAGAAGGGCATTGTTCGCAGGCAATCCAGCTGCAAACTGCCGGGTATTAGCCAGCAAAGTATCCCTTGCCCGGTCAACGCCAATCAACAGCGGTAGGTCTATCCGCGCGACCTGCGGCACCGGCACCAGACGGTCGGGGTCGGTGTGCCAGACAAACGCCGTCGCCGCGTCAAAGTCGGGGGCTGAAAGCGGCGCCGGAGACATGCGCTCCAGCGCCGCCGCAATACGGTCCATCGGATCGTCGATCACAGCAGGTCTTCCTCGTCTTCGTCGTCAAAGTAGCCCTCTTCGCGCAGCTTCTCGTCGCGCTTTTTCTCGACCCGGCGCACGAGGAAGATCGAGATTTCGTAAAGGCCGTAGACCACAACAAACAAGATCACCTGCGTGATCACATCTGGCGGCGTGACAAGGGCTGCCAGCACAAGGATCGCCACCACGGCATATTTGCGCACATTGCCGAGACCTTCGGAACTGACCAGCCCGGCCTTGCCCATTAGGGTCAGCAGCACGGGCAGCTGGAAGCACAGGCCAAAGGCTACGATGAACTTGATCGTAAGCGAGAGGTATTCCTGCGCCGAGCCTTGGAATGCGATGGCCGCGATGCCGTTCTCACCATCGGGCCCTTCACCAACAAGCGTGCCAGCCTGCTGGAACCCAAGGAAAAAATCGAAGGCCAGCGGGGTGACGACGTAAAAGGCAAAGGCCGCACCGAGGAAAAACATCACCGGCGAGGAGATCAGGAAAGGTAGAAAGGCGCCCTTCTCGTTCTTGTAAAGCCCCGGCGCCACAAAGCGCCACAGCTGGTAGCTGATGAAAGGAAAACCCAGCACCAGACCGCCCAACAGCGAGATCGAGATCGCGACAAAGAAACCTTCTTGCAGCTTGATCAGGATCAGTCCGCAGTCTTCCTGCCCCCGTTCGGCCATGGCCGAGCACAGCGGTTCGGTCAGGAAGTTGAAGATCGGATTCCAGACGGTAAAGCAGATCACCATACCGATGATGAAGGCGATGACAGAGTGGATGAGCCGCGTGCGCAGCTCGGCCAGATGCTCGATCAGCGGGGCCGAGCTGTCGTCGATATCATAGTCGTCGGAGGCGCTCATTTAATTTACTCTTTTTTCGCGGCTGGTTTGGGGGCCGCTGGCTTCTTGGTGGCAGGCTTTTTCGCAGCAGGTTTCTTGGCGGCCGTCTTCTTAACCGCTGGCTTCTTAGCCGCTGGCGCCTTTTCGATGGCAGGTTTTGCCGGGGCCGCCTTTTTTGCCGCAGGTTTGGCAGCCTCTGCCGGGGTCGCGTCAGACAACTTTGCCTCAGCCGCCTCGGCCTGTGTCATGGCTTCAGCCGCTTCGCGTTGCTTGCGCTCGGCAGCGGCGCGGGCGGTGCTGGCTTGGATCTTTTTCACATCCTCTGCCTTTTGCGCCGCCAGTTTGCCGGTCTCGCTGTCGGGGTCAAAGTTGGTCAGCGAACGGGTCGCGTCCTTTACCTCGTCCATCGCGCTGCCCAGGGGATTGGTCGCGGTTTTCAGCGATTTGTTCAGCGACGAGGACACCTCGCGCATACCGCTTTCATCAGCGGCGTCGTTCATAGCTTGGCTGAATTCACGCGCCATGCCCTTGGCCTTGCCCACGAATTGCCCGACGCGCCGAAACAGCACGGGCAGATCCTTGGGGCCGACCACGATCAGGGCCACCACGCCAATGACCAGAAGTTCCGTCCAACCCAGATCGAACATCGGGTTACACCCGGTCCTTGTCGGCCTTCAGGTCGGTCTTAGGATGCGTGCCCTGATCGGCATGCTCGGGCAGGTCGGCATGATGCACTTCGTCGACATGTTTGATGTCGTCCGTGCGCTTGGTCTCTTCTTCGCCTTCGCTGATACCTTTTTTGAAGCTGGTGATGCCTTTGCCGACTTCGCCCATGAGCGAGGAAATCTTGCCACGGCCAAAAAGCACCAGCACGACAACCGCGATCAGCAGCAGGCCCGGCAATCCGATATTGTTCAACATGTCTGTTCTCCCATCTTGTTTGGCACGCGTGCGGGCGCACCGGTTTGTCCTGTGATAGCGGCCCTTGCCGGGGCCATGAAGAGGCAAAGCGATCGAGACGGCAGCGCTTGGTGCCATGCACCGCAGATTTCGCGGATGCAGAATCACTCCTGACGTGCTTATGTCAGGAGCATGAGAAACAACAATCTTAGGCTGGTCACACTGATCGACACCCTGCGGGATGGCCGGGTGCATCGGGCGGATGATCTGGCGGCCTCTCTGGGTGTATCGGTGCGTACAATTTACCGCGATATGGACAAGCTCAGCGCCTCGGGCGTGCCCGTCGCCGGGACGCGGGGCGAAGGCTACCGGATCACGCCTGCAATCACCCTGCCGCCCATCACCCTCACCCCAACTGAACTAGAGGCGCTAAACCTTGGCCTCGCAGTTGCGGCGGAGGTGGGTGATGCCGATTTGCAGGGCGCGGCCGGGACATTGGCCGCAAAGTTCGACGCCGTCCTACCGACCGAGAGCATCGCCGAAGGTGCCGCATGGCGCCACGCGCTGCACCCGCAGGGCAAGGCGACACGGATCTTTGCACATCTACCCGTGCTGCGCGCGGCGATACAGGCGCGGCAGAAATTGCGGATTGGCATCGTGAACGAAGACGCTCGGGTCGTCCGACCGCTTAGGGTAGAGAATTGGGGGCGTTTTTGGCTGCTGACCGCATGGTGTGAAGACGACGAAGGATTCGCGACCTACCCGTTAAATCAGATTGATCGTGCAGAGGCGCTACCAGAACTATTCGTAGATGAGCCGGGAAAGAGCTTGGCTGACGCCCACGCCTAGTCTTAACCCTTCAACCGCCAGCCAGTTTGCGATGGCAAGAACGCCTCGACACTCGCCTGTGCCACGACGATCGTATCCTGTCCCGTGGGCACGTTGAGCCCGCCCATGACGGCACGCACCTCGGCCCGACCACGCGGTAGCTTGGGCACCAGCACGTCGATATCCACCTTGTCAGGTTCCTGCACCGCGACGGTGACCTGCACGCGCATTTGGTCCGGTGTCACGTCCAACGCGCCAAATAGCGGCAAAGACGAGTGGCGCAGAGCGTCTTCGATCGCGCGGGCGCAGGCTTTGGTATAATCCATCCCGTGCAGATCATTGCCCATGCCCATTTCGATGATGATCCGTTGCTCAGTCATCCGCACGCTCCATGTCGAACCCCACGGACAGTGCCACATTGGCCATGACGGTCGGGTTTCCCTCTCCTTCGGGGCGGGGCACGTCAAGCCCGCCGAGGTGCAGATTGACCGTCACCTCGCCATAGGGAAAGACCGCACACAGTGCTTCGGCATCAACCAGATCGGGCCGTTGCACACCCACATCGAGGATGATGCGCATGGCGGATTTGTCGAAACCGAAAAGTTCGGCCAGATTGATCGAATTATGCCACAGCGCATCCTGCACCGCGCGTGTCGCGGCCTGCGTATAATCGGCGCGGCGCAGGGACGACCCCATGCCAAATTCTACCATCAGCGGGGTCATCGCGTCACCGGAAAGACAAAGCAGCGGTCGCGGCGGACGGTCAGCCACATGACAGCGCCGGGTTGCGGAAGAAAGACATTGGGCACCGTTGCCCTCAGCCGCGAGCCGTCCTGCTCAAGCACGAATTCGACAAGGCTTTCGTTCCCCATAAAGCGCGCGCGTTCCACCACGGCGCGGGCCGGTGTGCCATCGGTCGCCGTGGGGCGTGGGCCTTTCCCCGCCCGGTCAAAGTCGATGCGCAGGTGTTGGGGGCGAAAGACGATATTGACCGGCGTACCATCGGGCACTCCGGGGGCAAGAAACTGGCCAAAAACCGTATCGGCCAATGCACCGTTCACCGTGGCTTCCAACACATTCGCATCACTGAAAAACGCGACAGAGGCGCGATCGACGGGCCGCGTATAGACGTTATAGGGCGCGCCCTGCTGGACGATCTTGCCGTCGCGCATCAGCGCGATTTCATCAGCCATGCGCATCGCCTCATCCGGTTCATGGGTGACGAGCAGAACGGCGGTGTCTTCCTCTTTCAGGATGCTTAAGGTCTCATCGCGGATGCCATCACGCAGACGGTTGTCGAGGCCCGAGAACGGCTCGTCCATCAGCATGATCCGTGGTTGCGGGGCCAACGCACGGGCCAGCGCCACGCGCTGTTGTTCACCGCCTGAAAGCTGATGCGGGTAGCCGTCGATGTAGCGCAGCAGGTCCACCCGCTTGAGCAAATCTTCGATGCGATTGCGTTTCTCGGCCTTGGTCCCGGTCTTGAGCCCGAAGCCCACGTTATCGGCCACGCTCAGATGCGGAAACAGCGCGAAGTCTTGGAACATCAAGCCAATCTCGCGCCGCTCGGGCGGGACACGAAACACCGTGTCGCAGATCAGCTTGCCATCGACGTGGATCGTGCCGCTGTCTTGCATCTCAACCCCCGCGATCATCCGCAGGGTCGTGGACTTGCCGCAGCCAGAGGGGCCGAGCAGACAGGTCACCTGCCCCGGCATGATCTGCAAAGACACGTCGTCGACCACCTGCCGCCCGCCATAGCTGCGGCGCAGGTTTTTGATTTCCAGTCGGGGGGTGGGGTCTGTCATAAGAAGATGCAGTATCCGATCAAATCGCTAGGAAACCCAGCTATCAGCCCCGTCGCGCCCCCGCAAGCACCGCCGAGAAACCAGCGATCAGGACGAGCACGCAGATCGCCAGCAATTGCTCGTATTTATGCCCTTCCGGCAGAAGGGCCGCCACAGGTTCCCAGCCCCGCGCGAAATAGGCAGCCGCCCCCAGCATCGCGGCGGCGAAGGCAGTAAGGTAGCTCCAGACCGGGATCGCGCGCTTGGCCACCAGCCCCACCAGCAGCACCGGGGTTAAAAACATCGAAGCGGTGCCGCTGACCGCCACCGCGTCAAACAGCGTGGCATTGCCCCAAAGCGTCAGCAGCGCGCCGAGCATCATAAACCCCGCCATCACCAGCCGCCCACCCATCAGGCTGCGCGGCGCAATGCGCCACTCCTCAACCATCAGCCGCGCGGCAGAGGCCAGCGCAGAATCGAGCGTCGAGAGGGCGGAGACCAGCAGCGACAGCATCAGCGCCACGAAAATCCAGCCCGGGAACATCAGCCCCCATGTGCCGATCAACTCGCCCTCATAGGCCGCACCGGTGAGGCTGGCCTGGATGCCGAAGAAACCGAAGCCGATGATGCAAAGCGTGGATATCCAAAAGGCATGGAGGAAGGAGGCCCGCGTCGTGGCTTCATCCGCTAGAAAGCCGCGGTCCATCATCACCGGATCATGGGCGGGGTAAGAAAACACCTGCAGCAGCGCCACCGCCAAAAGCACCCAGCCGTTATACGGCCCCGACACGCCCGGCGCGCTCAGCACTGCGCCAAGCTCGAACCCTGGGCTCAGCAGCAGCGCGCCAAGTGCGAGACCGAAAACGACAAGAAAAACCATCATCTGCACCACATCTGTGCGCAGCGCGGCGGAAAGCCCGCCCCATGCCGAATAGCCAAAGCCCAAAGCCGCAACGATCAGCACCGCCAGCGTGCCCGACCCCGGCCAGACAGCCTCGAAGATCAGCGCGACGACCAGCAGATTGGCAAAAACCTCGGACAGCAGCCGCAGCCCGATCACGAGGTTATAGGCCGCAGTGCCCGCCCCGCCGAAATGCCCGCCCAGCCAGTCCTGCACCGAGCGCGCACTGCCGCGGCGCAGGTGGCCAACGATATAGCCGCCGGTCAGGAACGATCCGTAGTAGGCCGCATAGGCCAGTGTGCCTGCGATGCCGTAGAAATAGCCCAAGATCGCCGCGTTCATCAGGCTGCGGGCGAAAATCCACGTGGTAACTTGGCTCAGCACCAGCACCCAAAGCCCCGGCGCGCGGCCCGCCGCATTGGCCCCGCCAAAGAACCCCTCGATTGTGGCACGGCGCGGCGCGACAAGCAGGCTGGCAAGAATGACAGCCGCGAAGAGAACAATTAAAACGGTGCTTTGCATGGGGCAGGCCCTTTCGGTGAGACAACCCCTTTAGCGTTAGCCGCGCGGCTTGAAGCGGGCTAGTCCCGAAACACCCGCTGTCAGAAATGTGATGGCCCGGCAGCGTGGCAAGGGCCTGCCTCCGCCACGCCGCCGGATCAATCGTCGTTAAAGCCCGATCCCGCATTTGCGGGTGATTGGCACCAGATCACGCTGAAAGCGAATCCCCACATTACGATGAATGCGCGCCGCCAGTCCGCCGAAGTCCGCCGGGCGGGTCAGTCTGTGTGCTTCACCGATGGCATATTCAACCTCGCGCACATAGGCCTCGGCCACGGGGCGGCCGCGCAGTCGTTCAAGTTCGGCCAGCGCACAGGCAGATTTGCCGCGCCGCTCGGGGCTCCAACGGGCCTTGGCAGGATCACGTCCCATCACGCTCAGCATCCGCCCGTCCAGCGCGACCTGCGCCGCCTCATAGCGCGGCAGCAGGTCTTGGGCGCTGGCCGAGGTGGTAAAGAGGCCGAACAGCAGCGCTGCGGTTTTCATTCCCATTTCGGCCTCTCCCCCGCTTACATCGTCATGTTTGTAGCGCCGCCGTCCAGCAGCAGGTTTTGGCCCACGATAAAGCCCGCGTGTTGCGAACAGAGGAAAGCGCAAGCCGCGCCGAACTCTTCGCGCGTGCCATAGCGGCCTGCGGGAATGCCAGCCTGCCGTTCGCCGCGGGCCTCATCCAGTGTGATGCCCTTGGCCTTGACCACACCCGCATCCAGCGAATCCGCGCGGTCGGTCGCGTGAATGCCCGGCAAAAGGTTGTTGATCGTGACCCCTTTGCCCGCCACCTGACGCGAAGTGCCCGCGACATAGCCGGTAAGCCCGGTCCGGGCGGAATTGCTGAGACCCAGCACGCCAATCGGCGCGCGCACGGATTGGCTGGTGATATTAACCACCCGGCCCCAGCCACGGTCCATCATGCCCGGCACCAGCGCTTTGATCAGCGCGATGGGGGCCAGCATATTCGCGTCGAGCGCCTTGATGAAATCTTCGCGGTCCCAGTCATGCCACATGCCCGGAGGGGGGCCGCCCGCGTTGTTGACGAGGATGTCACAGCCCTCGGCGGCCTTGATGACCAGCGCCTGCCCCTCTTCGGTGGCCACATCCGCCGCCACGGTGACGACCTCGACGCCATAGTCCTGACGGATACGTTCTGCCGACGCCTCAAGCGCCTCGGCGCCGCGTGCGTTCATCACAAGGTTGACCCCTGCCGCCGCAAGCGCTTCGGCGCAGCCAAGGCCAAGCCCTTTGGACGAGGCACATACCAGCGCCTTCTTACCCTTAATTCCCAAATCCATTATGCGATTCCTCCTATGCATTTGCATATGCCTACCACGCCTTGCGGCCAATGCCAGCAAATCACCCGAGCCTTGACCCATGTGGGCCACAATTCTACCTTATCCCGCTGGCGAAAGCCCCTGAACCAAAGGCCCATCATGTCCCGCACCCGCACCGCCCCTGCCCAGAGCATTGCCGTCTACCGCGCCGAACAACTACGCGCGAGCGACGGGGCGAATATGGGCGATACGCTGAGTTTTGCCGCCGAATTGGTGTTGGATGATGTCTATGAGCTGGACCGCGCAGCTGAGCCTTTGCGCCTGTCTCTGCTGACCCTGCCGGGGGATCAATTGCAGCTTGCCGAGGATACCGGCGTGGGCAGCCCCGGTGCAAACCTGCATCTCGACAGCCTGCTCACACTGATGTCTCCCGACGGCCAGACCCAAGAGGCGCTCTTGCTGGTCGAGGTCGATGGCCAAGGGCGCGCCGCTGAGGTTTACCTCTTGCCACTGGGGCCGCTGACCCCGCAAACGGGCTACCGCATTGTTGGAATTGATACCCAAACTGCGCAGCAGAAATTCGGCCAACTAGCCTGCGTGTCCTTCACACGCGGCACCCATATCTCGCTCAGCACCGGAGAGCTGCGGCGCATCGAAGACCTCTGTGTCGGTGACCGTATCCTAACCCGCGACGATGGCGTTCAGACCCTACGCTGGATCGGCCAGAGCACCCTGCGCGCGGTTGGCGATTTCGCTCCGATCTGCATCCGCGCAGGCACGCTGAACAACGAACATGATCTGATCGTCAGCCCCGACCACCGGCTTTTCATCTATCAACGCAGTGATGAGATGGGCGCGGGCCGGTCGGAACTGCTCGTGAAAGCGCGGCATCTGGTCAATGGTGACAGCGTGATGGTGCAGGACGGCGGCTTTGTCGACTACTTCCAACTGCTCTTTGACAGCCATCAGATCATCTATGCCGAGGGGATCGCCGCCGAATCCATGTTGGTCGACAGCCGCACCCGCTCTGTCCTACCGCCGGAAATGGCCGCGGCCTTGGGCGAGGTGATCCCCGGCCATTCTGACCTGCCCCATGCCGGGCTCGATCTGGCCGAGGCGCTGCTCAACCGCCCCGATGCGGCGGCGCTGCTGAGAAAAGCCTCAACCCGTTAGGGGGTCTCAACGGCGTAGTGAAACTCTTCTCGCACGATTTTGCCGTTCTTCACGTGGTAAACGCCGATCTCTTCCATCTGAAAGCGGTCACCGCTCTGCTTGTCGGTGGCGTCGACCTTGAAGAACGCGCTGAACTGCTCATCGCCGAAATAAAACGGGCCAGAGACTTCGGTTGCATGTTCCTCCATCGCGTTTTCCCACCAGTCGTGTTTGCCGTGGATCGCCTTGATGCCATGCGTCTCGCGCCCCTGCCCGCCCATATCGGCGGCCTCTACCGAAACGGCATCCTCGGCATACAATTTATCTAGGTTCTCGCGCACCTTAGCGGCACCGGCACGGCAGCCGTTAACCAACTCTTGAGCAATCTCTTTCAGTTCCATCGCAAATCCCTCCATGTACCACTTATGTTCTCATGCTAGGCCCGCTGTCGATTCGCAGCAATGCCCAGATTGCGCCCGGTCGCGGCGCAGCCTATATGGGGCGGATGTTGGACACGCCGCAAAACCGCCCCGCCCTGCCCGCCGAGATCGCGCGCCGTCGCACCTTTGCGATCATCAGCCACCCTGACGCGGGCAAGACCACGCTAACTGAAAAGTTCCTGCTGTTCGGCGGGGCCATTCAGATGGCTGGCCAAGTGCGCGCCAAGGGCGAGGCACGGCGCACGCGCTCGGACTTTATGGCGATGGAAAAGGACCGGGGGATTTCGGTCTCGGCCTCGGCCATGTCGTTCGATTTCCACAGTGGCGACACCAACTACCGGTTCAACCTCGTCGACACACCTGGCCACTCGGACTTTTCCGAAGACACCTACCGAACGCTGACAGCCGTGGATGCCGCCGTGATGGTGATCGACGGCGCAAAGGGTGTGGAAAGCCAGACGCAGAAACTCTTTGAAGTCTGCCGGATGCGCGATCTGCCGATCCTGACCTTCTGTAACAAGATGGACCGCGAGAGCCGCGACACTTTTGAAATTATTGACGAAATCCAAGAGAACCTCGCCATTGACGTGACACCGGCAAGCTGGCCCATCGGCGTGGGCCGCGATTTCGTCGGTTGTTATGACATGCTGCGCGACCGTCTGGAACTGATGGACCGCGCCGACCGGAACCGTGTGGCTGACAGCATCAAGATCGAAGGTTTGGACGATCCCAAACTTGAACAGCACGTCCCCGCCGCCCTGCTGGAAAAGCTGCGCGAAGATTTGGAAATGGCGCGTGAACTGCTGCCGCCTCTGGACCTCAAAGCGATGCACGAAGGGACGCTGACGCCGATTTGGTTCGGCTCTGCCATCAACTCCTTCGGCGTGCGCGAGTTGATGGAGGGCATCGCCAAATACGGGCCGGAGCCACAGATCCAAGCCGCCACGCCGCGCCAGATTTTGCCAGAAGAAACAAAGGTTTCCGGCTTTGTCTTCAAGGTGCAGGCGAACATGGACCCGAAACACCGCGACCGTGTGGCCTTTGTCCGCCTCGCCTCGGGTCATTTCGAGCGCGGCATGAAAATGACCCAT
The DNA here is from genome assembly GCF_900113435.1 of Sulfitobacter dubius. Taxonomy (GTDB): domain Bacteria; phylum Pseudomonadota; class Alphaproteobacteria; order Rhodobacterales; family Rhodobacteraceae; genus Sulfitobacter; species Sulfitobacter dubius. Next base: position 1,021,899 of record NZ_FOPG01000001.1, read on the forward strand.
GTGCGCACGAAAAAACCGATGACAATCTCCAACCCTGTCATGTTCCTCGCCTCCGACCGCGAATTGGCTGAAGAGGCCTGGGCCGGTGACATCATCGGCATCCCCAACCACGGGCAGCTGCGCATCGGCGACACGCTGACCCAAGGTGAAGCGCTGCGCGTCAGCGGCATCCCCTCCTTTGCGCCGGAACTGCTGCAAAGCGTCCGTGCGGGCGATCCGCTGAAAGCGAAACATCTTGAGAAAGCGCTGATGCAATTTGCCGAAGAAGGTGCCGCGAAGGTCTTTAAACCCTCCATCGGCTCGGGCTTTGTCGTGGGCGTTGTGGGCCAGTTGCAGTTTGAAGTGCTCGCCAGCCGGATCGAGTTGGAATACGGGCTGCCGGTGCGGTTTGAGCCGTCGCAATTCACCTCGGCACGCTGGGTGAATGGCACGAAACAAGCCGTTGATAAGTTTACCGAAAGCAACAAACAGCACATCGCGCATGACCACGACGGCGACATCGTTTACCTGACCCGCCTGCAATGGGACATCGACCGGGTTGAGCGCGATTACCCGGATGTGAAACTTACCGCGACCAAGGAAATGATGGTCTGAATTAGCCTCTTCGGTGTGGGTCGTAAGCCTTGATTTCGTGCGCAATCATGGCATTCTGGACCCAACCGGGGAGACGCGATGACGACGACGACGAAATGGGGGCTGGTTGCCACAATTTTGGCCCCCGCTGACGAGATTAGACGCTTTGCCGCCTACCATCTTGAGGCAGGTGCGCATCGGCTCTATCTATTTCTCGACGCTAAGAACCCAGAGGCTCTCGACAGTTTGAAAGCCCATCCCAAGATCCGCGTCGTCACCTGCGATGATGCCTATTGGCAAAAGCTCTGTGGCAAACGCCCGCACAAGCATCAGGTCCGCCAAAGCCAGAACGCCACCCGCGCCTATAACCGCGCGGATGACGTGGATTGGCTGATCCATATGGATGTGGACGAATTCCTTGTTGCCGAGCGCCCTGTGGGAGAGGTACTCGCCGCCCTGCCCGCAGCGCAAAAGATCGCCCGCATCCGCCCGATGGAGGCTTTGGCAGGCGATGCGACAGCCTTCAAAGCCTTCATTCCAAACGGCCCGCAGCGGGCGCAGATCGTGTCGGCGCTTTATCCAACCTATGGCGAATACGTCAGAGGGGGATTCCTGAGCCATTTGGCCGGAAAGGTCTTTGTCCGCACCGGGATGGCCGACGTTCGCCTACAAATACACAACGTTTTTCTGAATGACGCTATGATTGAGGGACCAGAGCAGCAGCCCGGCATTGATCTGGCGCATCTGCACGCAAAAAGCTGGCCCGACTGGCTGGCCGCCTATCGCTACCGCCTTGAAAAAGGCTCTTACCGCTCCGATCTTGCCCCCAACCGGCCCCGTGATCGCGGTGGGCTGTCGATGCATGAGCTTTTTTCCATGATCGAAGCCGAAGGGGGCGAGCCGGGGCTGCGTGCCTTTTTTGATGAGGTCTGCGCCGACACCCCCGAGCTGCGGGCGGCTCTTAATGCCAAAGGTCTGCTGCGCCTCATCAATTTAAACCTTGATGCAAAGGTGTCGCGCCAATTCGCAAGTTAAGCGCCTGAGAGGTCAATTGTTTGACGGCTGGGCCGCAACTTGTTATGCGCTTTCGCAACATGCCGCGGCAAATGCCGCCCCTTGGGCCATTCGGGCCGGCTTGTATTGCTGCCGCGGGCCAAGTCAGTGTCCGCTCAACCCGGACGCACATGACAAAATTTACCGATCTAAACCTGAATGCCAAGGTCCTCAAAGCTATTGAAGAGGCTGGCTACGAATCGCCCACACCTATTCAGGCGGGCGCCATCCCCCCCGCTCTCGAAGGCCGCGACGTTTTGGGCATCGCCCAGACCGGCACCGGCAAGACCGCCAGCTTTACGCTGCCGATGCTTTCGCTGCTCGCCCGTGGCCGGGCGCGCGCGCGGATGCCGCGGAGCCTCGTGCTCTGCCCCACGCGGGAATTGGCAGCACAGGTTGCTGAAAACTTCGATACCTACTCCAAGCACCTTAAGCTAACCAAAGCGCTGCTGATCGGCGGCGTGAGCTTTAAGGAGCAAGACAAGCTGATTGACAAAGGCGTCGACGTGCTGATCGCCACGCCGGGCCGCCTTTTGGACCATTTCGAGCGTGGCAAGCTGATCCTCTCGGATGTGAAAGTCATGGTCGTGGACGAAGCCGACCGGATGCTCGACATGGGGTTCATCCCCGATATCGAACGTATCTTCGGCCTCACACCCTTCACCCGCCAGACGCTATTCTTCTCGGCCACCATGGCGCCCGAGATTGAGCGGATCACCAATACATTCCTCAGCAATCCCGAGCGGATCGAAGTGGCCCGTCAGGCCACAACGAGCGAGAACATCACCCAATGTGTGGTGATGTTCAAAGCCTCCCGCAAGGATCGTGAAGCCACCGAAAAGCGCAAGCTGCTGCGGTTGCTGATCGACGCCGAAGGCGAGAAATGCACCAACGCGATCATCTTTTGCAATCGCAAGATGGATGTGGATACCGTCGCCAAGTCATTGAAAAAATACGGCTATGACGCGGCTCCTATTCACGGCGATCTGGATCAAAGCCAGCGGACCAAAACGTTGGAAGGCTTCCGCAACGGTGAGCTGCGCTTCCTTATTGCCTCTGACGTGGCGGCGCGCGGGCTTGATGTGCCAAGCGTGAGCCATGTGTTCAACTTCGACGTGCCCAGCCACGCCGAGGATTACGTGCACCGGATTGGTCGGACAGGCCGTGCCGGCCGCGATGGCAAAGCAATCATGATCTGCGTGCCACGCGACGAGAAGAATTTCGAAGATGTTGAGCGTCTGGTGCAAAAAGAGATCCCACGGCTGGAGAATCCGCTGCAAGCCGACGTGGCTGTCGCTGAAGAGGCCACCGCCGAAGCACCGGCCAAGACCGACGACAAGCCCAAGCGCACCCGGTCGCGCAGCCGCAAGTCCGACGCACCGCGTGCCGAGAAGACCGCCGTCGAGAAACCAGCCGAGGACAAGCAGCCCCAAGCCGAAGCGCCCAAAGACCCGCCTAGGCCCGAGGCGCAGCCTGCGCCACAGCAGGACGAACGCAAAGCACAGCGTGGCGGCGGCAGTAATGACAGAACCCCGCGTGGGCGGGGCCGGAACGACAAGCGCGGCGGCAATGACAACCGCGTTGTCGGTCTGGGCGATCACACGCCTGATTTCATCGGTCTGAGCTTTCGCGAACGGATCTGAACCAGCCCATTCGCTGGCATGAATTCGCCGCCGATCCCAGCCGGGATTGGCGGCTTTTTCGTCTGTGCTATGTGAGACTTAGACCGTCTCTGATAGGACCATCATGCTGCGCCCTGCCCTTGCCCCCCTTGCCCTTATTCTGACCGCCCTTCTGGCCACCCCCGCCAGCGCCGAGCGATGCCGCGCCGTGGTTAACGGGGCCGAAGTCGTCGTCGAAGCCGAGAATTTCGCTAATTTCGCGGATGAGGTCGGCACCCGTGAGCGGCTGATGAATTGGCCCGCACGGAAATGGAGCAGCCTTTGGGGCGCGCCGCCCGCTTGCAACAGCGGGGTGTTGTTCGACTATCTTGCAACCACAGTGCCGCTGGACCAGATCAACGGCTATTGCCTGACCGCCACAGCAGAGGACGGGCATTTTCTAATCCCGGGAGAGCGGAACTATCGTGGCTATTGTAAAAAGACGTTTTGCGAACGGGTGAACACGACCAAAGAAGAGACCGTGGACATTAGCAAAAGCATTGCACGCTCTGCGGTGGACACACTTAGCCAGCCAGAAAACCTACGCGCTGTAGCGCATAAGTCGGGTGCGTTCATTCTAACCGGAGGGGCGTCGGCCCTAAGCGCCAATTTGGCGACCACAGGCACGACGCTGGCCACCGCGCTATCGACCCCCGCCGCCCTTGCGGCCACGGGAGTAAGCGTGGTCGCGGTGGGCGGCGCGGTCTATATGTGTAGCGGTGGCCAAGTGATCAGTTCAGACGACTGACCACCACCGTAACTTCGGGTTTCTTGCCAATTTCGTTCTGCGCCGACTGTCGAGCAACCTTTTTCAGGCCGTCGTTCAGCTTGTCGTCATCCCGCAGGGTGGCGGCTTTCTGACGGTTGAGCCATTGGCTTAGGTCCTGCTCCAGCACATCCACCAGTGGCGCGTTGGAACGGCCTGTTTCCGGCAGCCCCATCAGATCAACCCATGGCTCGCCAAGCGGCTCATCGTCGGCATCCAAAATCATCGTCACAGTCGCATGACCGTTCAATGCCATGCGGATACGATCCCGCACCACACCATCCAGCGCACCGACCTGAACCGATCCGTCAAGGTACATCCGGCCCGTGTCGACATGCTCAACCACTTTGGGTTTGTTGCCTGACAGGTCAATCATCATCCCGTTCACCGCCAGAACGCCTGTGATGCCCTTGGCATTGGCAATCTTCACATGCTCGCGCAGGTGACGGTGCTCACCGTGCATGGGGATCAGAACCTGTGGCTTCACGATATCATGCAGCGTTTCCAGATCGGGGCGGTTGGCGTGGCCCGAGACGTGGTAGAGGCCCGAGGAATCATCCACCACATCCACACCCTTTTCAGAGAACTGGTTGATAATGCTGATGACGCCGCGCTCATTGCCCGGGATGGTTTTCGACGAGAAGAGGAACAGATCGCCCTCTTTCAACTCGATCCCCTGATATTTACCCCGTGCAAGCTGCGCCGAAGCGGCGCGGCGTTCGCCTTGGCTGCCCGTAACCAGCAACATCAGGTTCTCACGCGGGATCGCGCGGGCGTTCTCGGGTGAGATCACCGGCGGGAAATCCTTCATCACGCCGGTCTGGATCGAGGCTTCGACCATGCGGTTCATTGCACGGCCCAGCAGAACGATCGACCGCCCCGCCCGCGCGCCCGCTTCTGCCAGCGTCTTGACCCGCGCCACGTTGGAAGCGAATGTCGTCGCGATGACCATGCCTTCGGCGCCGCTTACCAGCTTTTCGATCTCGGGGCCAACGGTGGCTTCCGAACGGCCGGCGTGGCTGGCGAAGACATTGGTACTGTCGCAAACCAGCGCGTTGACCCCATCCTTGCAGACCTCGGCCCAAAGGGCGTCGTCAAAGGCTTCGCCAACGCCGGGCGTGCGGTCGATTTTAAAGTCGCCCGAGTGGATCGTGCGCCCCTCGGGCGTGTCGATGACCATGGCCGAAGATTCAGGGATCGAATGCGAGATTGGCAAGAAGCCAATCTGGAACGGACCCGCAGTGATCTGCTCGGGCCACTTGCCCACCGTGGTGATCGCATCCTCTGGATGGCCATGCTCTGACATCTTGCGACGCGCGATATTCGCGGTAAAGGCACGCGCATAGATCGGTGCCTTGAGCGCCTCATAGGAATGGGCGACAGCACCGATGTGGTCCTCATGCGCGTGGGTGATGAAGATCGCTTCGATCTGATCGCGCCGTTTCTTCAGCCATGTGATGTCTGGCAGGATCAGGTCCACGCCCGGGGTGCTGTCCATATCCGGAAAAGCGACGCCAAGGTCGACGACGATCAGCCGCTCTTTGCCGGGTTTGCCGTAGCCGTAGACATAGGCGTTCATGCCAATTTCACCCGCCCCACCGAGGGGCAGATAGATAAATCGTTCGCTGCTCATATTATTCAGCTTTGTCCTTATTATAATCGTGGATCACGGTCAGCCCGTGCATCGTGAGTTCATCTTGATAATCATCGAACAGGTCGACTGCCTGCTGAAACAGCGGTGCCAGACCCCCCGTGGCGATAACCCGCATGGGTCTTGCACGTTCCGCCCTTATGCGCTCACATATCTCACGAACCAACCCGACATAACCCCAAAAGACACCGGACTGCATACAGGCGACGGTATTGGTGCCAATGACGTTCTGAGGTTTGGAAATATCGACATGCGGGAGGGCAGCCGCGGCGTTGTGCAGCGCCTCTAGGCTGAGGTTCACCCCCGGCGCAATGACCCCTCCGATATAGGCCCCATCGTCGGCCACTACGTCAAAGGTCGTGGCGGTGCCAAAATCCACCACGATCAAGTCGCCGCCGTAAAGATCAAAGCCCGCTACGGTGTTCACCAGCCGGTCCGGCCCCACCTGCGTGCCCCCATCTACGCGCACGTCAATTGGCAGATCGCAGCCCGGTTTGCCCACCACTAGAGGGCGCGTGTGAAAGTAGCGGTCCGCCAAAACGCGCAGGTTAAACACCACCCGCGGCACGGTTGAGCTGATAATCATATCGGTGATGTCAGCATCGATATTCTGAAGCCGCATCAGCGTGTTAAGCCAGACGTAATATTGATCCGCCGTACGCTTCCATTCGGTCGAGGTGCGCCACGTGGCGATGAACTCTTTCCCGTCCCAGATCGAGAAAACCGTGTTGGTGTTGCCGCAATCAATTGCCAGAAGCATGGTGCCTCCCTCCCCCGAATTTAGAAAAACACATCCGCTGCGGTGATGGGCACCGCGCCGTCGCGGGTGCGCAGGATCAGATTGCCTGCGCCGTCTACATCTTCGAAAACGCCGGTGATCTCATCGCGCATGGTGCGGGCGGTGATGACCTCTCCGAGCCGCGCGGCATGGGCGAGCCATGCGCTGCGGATCGTGGCGAAACCATAGGTGGTGAATTGATCTTCCAGACCGGCATATTCTTGCGCAAGGATGTCGAGGAAGTCTTCGGCGGCCACATTGGCTCCCGCCTCGCGCAGCGTCACGGCAGGCAGAGCGCGTGCCTCAAGCGTACTCGCCTCCGGTGCATGGGCAAGGTTCACGCCAATTCCAATCGCCAGATGATCGCCGACGCTTTCCAGAAGGATCCCAGCCACCTTGCCACCGCGCAGCAGTACATCGTTCGGCCATTTTAGCGCAAAAGAATCCTCGCGCCCGGTCACCGCAACAAAGGCGCGGTAGAGTGCCAGTGATGTCACGAAGGACCGCAGCGCGGCAACGCCCGGTGGCTCTTTGCGGGGCATCATCAAAGTGGCCGCGAAATTGCCGCGCGGGGTGGTCCAGCTGCGGCCCCGGCGGCCCCGGGCGGCGGTCTGCTCCAACGCCAGAATCCAAGTCGGCGCGGTCAGCTCTTGCTGTAACCGCGCCGCCTCGGAGAGGGTGGAATCAAGCGTGTCATAGACGCGCCGCCCATAGCCTTCCGGCCAAGGAGTCATGCGGTGGTCCGGCCCGTCTTGCGCCGCACCGCTCAGTTCACCAGTGACGCCGCGGCCGAGGCGGCCATGCCTTCGACACCGAACATATTCGCGATACCGACGATCATGATGACGGCAGAGGCCATCAGCACCACGGTCAGCACGCCACCGTTCTGGTGATCCAGTGTGTCAGAACGCTCTTCGCCAAAGTACATGTAGAAGACGATCCGCAGGTAGTAATAAGCGCCGATCACACTGGCGATCACACCGGCCACAGCAAGCCATGCCATATTGGCGTCATAGGCCGCACGCAGGACATAGAACTTGCCGAAGAAACCCAGCATCGGCGGCACACCGGCAAGGCTGAACAGCAGCACCAGCATCGCCAGCGCCCGGCCCGGATTGGTCTTGGCATACATGTTCAGCAGGGTGATATCGGTCACCGGCGCGCCGTCTTTCTGCATCAGCAGAATAAAGGCGAAGGTCCCGAGGTTCATCGTCACATAGATCGCCATATAGACCAGCATCGCCTGAACGCCAAAGGCCGTTCCCGCCGCCAGCCCCATCAGGGCATAGCCCATGTGAGCGATCGACGAAAATGCCATCAGACGTTTGATGTTGGTCTGGCCGATCGCGGCGACAGAGCCAAAGAACATCGACAGCACCGACAGCAGCGCCACGATCTGGCTCCAGTCGCTGACGATCTGGCCGAAGGCGTCATGCATCACCCGTGCGAACAGACCCATAGCGGCGACCTTGGGCGCGGTGGCAAAGAAGGCCGCAATCGGGGTCGGCGCGCCCTCATAGACGTCCGGTGTCCACATGTGGAAGGGCACGGCAGAAACCTTGAAGGCGAGGCCCGAAATCAAGAAGACCAGACCAAAGAGCAGCCCCAGCGAGGTTTCCCCGGTTTGCGCCGTGGTGATGATTCCAGCGAAAGCCGTGGTCCCAGCGTAGCCATAGACAAGCGATGCACCGTAAAGCAGCAGACCCGAGCTGAGTGCGCCAAGCACAAAATACTTCAGGCCCGCTTCGGTCGATTTGACCGAGTCGCGGCGGAGAGAGGCGACAACGTAAAGCGCAAGGGATTGCAATTCCAACCCCATGTACAGCGCCATCAAGTCGCCCGCGCTGACCATCACCATCATGCCGACAACCGCCAGCGAGACCAGAATGGGATACTCAAACCGCAGCAAACCGCGCAGTTTCATATAGCTTTCCGACATAACCAACACAGCCGCCGCCGACAGCAGGATCGCCACTTTGGCAAAGCGCGCGAAACTGTCGTCGATGAACATGCCGTGGAAGGCGATGTTGGTGGAGCCGTCACCCGACATGGCCACCCAACCTGCCAGCAGTACCATCACCACCGCGGTCACCCAGACGAGCACCCCGGCGGCCTTGTCTTTCGACGTATAGACCGCGCCAAGAAGGCCAAGCAGGGCAAACCCCGCAAGCACAATCTCGGGCAGAATGATGTTCAGATCAGCGGAAATCATGCGCCAAGTCCTTCTTAATGCGAGGCATCGGCGGTCTGCACAGCGGCCTCAGCCGCCTCCAGCGCCATGTCGTAATTGTCAACGAGAGCAGCCACCGACGGCCCGATCATATCCAGCACCAGTGCCGGGTAGACGCCCAGTATCAGGGTCATCGCCACCAGCGGTGCAATGATCCATTTCTCACGCGCGGTCATGTCGGTGATCGCCTTGAGGCTTTCCTTAATCAGGTCGCCCATCACAACGCGGCGATAGAGCCAGAGTGCATAGGCCGCCGAGAAGATCACCCCGGTGGTCGCCACAGCCGCCACCCAAGTGTTGACTTGGAAGGTCGCCATCAGCGTCAGGAATTCACCCACGAAGCCCGATGTGCCCGGCAGGCCCACGTTGGCCATGGTGAAGAACATGAAGACCAGCGCATAGGCGGGCATCCGGTTCACCAGACCGCCATAGGCGTCGATGTCACGAGTGTGCATCCGGTCATAGATCACGCCGACGCTGAGGAAGAGCGCGCCTGAGATGAAGCCGTGGCTGATCATCTGGAAGATCGCCCCATCGACACCCTGCTGGTTTGCAGCAAAGATGCCCATGGTCACAAAACCCATATGCGCGACCGAGGAATAGGCGATCAGCTTTTTCATGTCCTGCTGCACCAGTGCCACCAGCGAGGTATAGACGATGGCGATGGCCGACATCCACAGGATCAGCGGCGTCATCACCTCGGCCCCCACGGGGAACATCGGCAGGCTAAACCGCAGGAAGCCGTAGCCGCCCATCTTGAGCAAGATTGCCGCCAGAACCACGGAACCGGCTGTAGGCGCCTGAACGTGCGCGTCGGGCAGCCATGTGTGGACGGGCCACATCGGCATCTTGACCGCAAAGCTGGCAAAGAAGGCAAGGAACATCAATGTCTGCATGCCGCCGACGATCTGAATCCCCAGAAGCTCAAAGTTTTCGGAGCCGAAGTTATGCGTGAGCAGGCTGATTTCGCAGCCGCCGATGCAGGTGGTGCCCGCTTCGGTAAACATCGCCACCATCGCGACCAACATCAGCACCGAGCCGAGGAAGGTGTAGAGGAAGAACTTGAAGCTCGCGTAGATACGCTCTTTCCCGCCCCAGATGCCGATGATCAGGAACATCGGGATCAGACCGGCCTCAAAGAACAGGTAAAAGAGCACCAGATCCAGCGCCATGAAGACGCCGAGCATCAGCGTTTCCAAGAGCAGGAAAGCGATCATGTATTCCTTGACGCGATGCTCGACGTTCCAGCTTGCCGCGATGACGAGCGGCATCATGAAGGTCGTGAGCATCACGAAAAGGATCGAAATCCCGTCGACGCCAAGGCGGTACTTCAGACCCAGAAGCCAGTCGGCCTCATCCACGAACTGGAAATCGGTGTTGGACGGGTCAAAATCGAAGAGGACAAAAAGCGAGATCAGGAAGGTGACCGTCGTCGTGATGAAGGCCAGCCATTTCGCATTGCGCCCGGCGGCGGCATCGTCGCCCCGCAAAAACACCGCGAGGATCAGCGCTGCGAATGCCGGAATGAATGTGATGATTGAAAGCAGATGCGTATCCATCAGTTCGCTCCTCCGCTCATCGTCATCCATGTCACCAGAACGGCGATGCCGATCACCATGGCGAAGGCATAGGTGAAGATATAACCCGTCTGAGCCTTACCCGCGAGGCGGGTGAAGAAGGGGATGATCCCCATGGCGACGCCATTGAGCGTGCCGTCGATCACAGTGCCATCGCCACGTTTCCACAGGAACCGGCCGATCGTTTTGGCAGGACGCACGAAAATCACGTCGTAAACCTCATCAAAGTACCATTTGTTTTTCAGGAACAGGTAAAGCGGGCGTTGGTTTGCCGCCAAACGTCCCGGGACGGTTGGGCTCCAGATATAGAACCACAGGGCCATGACCAGACCGGCCAGCATCGCGATGAAGGGCGAGACCTTAACCCAAGTCGGGGCGGCGTGCGCGTCATCCAACACATGGTTATCGGGTGCAAAATAAAGCGCCCCCTCGCCCGGCGCACCGCCAAAGGCTTCGTGATGCGCGCCCGCGTCCTGATGACCTTCGACCAGCGCCTCGGCTCCGTGGTCGCCATCGACCGGACCCGTGGCTCCGTGGTTATCCTCCGCCCCTTCGACATGAGCGTCGCCGCCCTCGGCCATCTCGGCCATCGGGATGCCGTAGAATTTGCCAACTTGATCGGCATGGCCAAAGAAGCTGCCGTACCAGACCATCCCGGCAAAGACCGATCCGAGCGCCAGAACACCAAGCGGGATCAACATGACCATTGGGCTTTCGTGCGCGTGTTCATGCGTGTGCTTGTCGCCCCGCGGCGCGCCGAAGAAGGTGAGGAAAATCAAACGCCAGCTGTAGAAGCTGGTCATCGCCGCGGCGATCACTAGCATCCAGAAGCCATACATGGATCCACCGCCCCAAGCGCTTTCGATGATCGCGTCTTTCGACAGGAAGCCCGCGAAACCGATATGCGTCAGCGGGATGCCAACACCGGTGATCGCCAACGTGCCGATCATCATCGCCCAGAAGGTATAGGGAATCTTTTTACGCAGACCGCCGTAGTTGGTCATGTCTTGCTCATGGTGCATCGCGTGAATGACCGAGCCCGCGCCCAAGAAGAGCATCGCCTTAAAGAAGGCGTGTGTGAAGAGGTGGAACATCGCCGCCGAATACATGCCCACACCTGCGGCCACGAACATATAGCCAAGCTGCGACATGGTCGAATAGGCGATGACGCGTTTGATGTCGGTTTGCACCAAGCCAATGGTCGCCGCGACAAAGGCGGTGGTGGCGCCGATCACGGTGACGAAACCCATCGCCTCGGGCGCGAATTCCATCACCGGCGACATGCGGCAGACGAGGAAGACACCCGCGGTCACCATGGTCGCCGCGTGGATCAGAGCCGACACAGGTGTCGGACCTTCCATCGCGTCGGGCAGCCAAGTGTGCAGGAACAATTGCGCCGATTTACCCATCGCGCCGAGGAAGAGCAGGAAGGCGATCAGGTTCGCCGCGTTCCAATCGTTCCACAGGAAAGTCACCGTCTGCTCAGCCAAATCGGGTGCTGCGGCAAAGATATCGTCAAAGCGGATCGAATCCGTCAGCATATAGAGGCCGAAGATGCCCAGCAGGAAGGCAAAGTCCCCCACCCGGTTGACGACAAAGGCTTTCATCGCCGCGGCATTGGCAGAAGGCTTGCGGAAGTAGAAACCGATCAGCAGGTAGGAAGCGACACCGACGCCCTCCCAACCAAAGAACATCTGCACGAGGTTGTCGGCTGTCACCAGCATCAACATCGCGAAGGTAAAGAAGGACAGGTAGGCGAAGAACCGGGGGCGATAGCTTTCGTTATCGCGGAAGTTCTCGTCATGGGCCATGTAGCCGAAGGAATAGAGGTGTACGAGGCTCGACACCGTGGTGATGACGATCAGCATGATCGCGGTCAGACGGTCCAGGCGGATCGCCCAATCCGTGCTCAGCGTGCCGCTTTCGATAAAGCGCAAAATCTGAATCTGCTCGGTCGGGCCGTCCAGCGTTAGGAAAACCACCCAAGACAGGAAGGCGGCAAGAAATAGCAGCCCCGTGGCGACCCACTGGGCGGCCTTCTCACCGATGATCTTCCAGCCGAAACCGCAGAGGATGGCACCCACCAGCGGGGCGAATAGGATCGTGGTTTCCATTGCCTCAGCCCTTCATCACGTTGACATCTTCCACCGCGATCGAGCCACGGTTGCGGAAGAAACAGACCAGAATGGCGAGGCCGATGGCAGCCTCCGCCGCAGCGACGGTGAGCACGAAGAGCGTGAAGACCTGCCCCGTCAAATCACCAAGGAAACTGGAGAAAGCAACGAGGTTGATGTTCACCGCGAGCAGCATCAATTCGATGCTCATCAGCAGAATGATCACGTTCTTGCGGTTCAGGAATAGCCCGAAGATGCCGATGACAAACAGCGTAGCCGCCACTGTCAGGTAATGCTCAAGTCCGATCATGTCGTCCCTTACGTTCCCGCCCCTTGATGGGCTTTGGTCGCGCCCCATTTGATGGGGCTTTTAGTATCACTTTGCCCCGGCTGCCACCGGGATTGCCGAAGCTTTAGCCGATAAAGCTGTAGCCGCCGAAAAACACGACGATCAACACCACGACCAGTACCACGATTGTTGTTCTCGACATTTCGACGTCCCTTTTCTCTCTTGGTTCAGCCGTTCTCTTTCAAAGAGAACGGCTACGGAATTTTTAAAAAATTCCGCTTGTTACAGGCCCTGCCCCGACTTCACGTCGCGCAGCTCCATCGCTTTAGCCGGGTCGCGCATCATCTGGGCCACCACGTCTTGGCGCTTCACGTCCTTGCGGTGACGCAATGTCAGCACGATCGCCCCGATCATCGCCACCAACAGGATCAGACCCGCCAGTTGGAAGAGCAGGAAGTAGCGATCATAGAGCAACAAGCCGAGCGCTTCGGTGTTGAAACGGGTGGGATCAATGGCATTGGCGCGCAGGCTCTCGGCCGCTTCGCTCTGCTCCCATGCGCCAAAGGCCATGACGAATTGCATCAAGATCACCAGAGCGATCAACAGCGCCAGCGGCATATACCGCGCCATCTCGGCCTTAAGCTCGGCGAAATCTACGTCGAGCATCATGACCACGAAGAGGAAAAGCACCGCCACCGCGCCGACATAGACGATGACCAGCAGCATCGCCACGAACTCCGCGCCGAGCAGAACGAAGAGCCCCGCCGCCGAGAGGAAGGACAGGATCAGCCAAAGCACCGAATGCACCGGGTTGCGGCTGATGACCGTGAACAGTCCGCCGGTGATGACGCTGATCGCGAAGAGGTAAAATGAAAAGACCGTCATGCGCCGTCTTCCTTCTTGGTATCTTTTTCTTCGTCGAGAACCGATTGCGCCAGTTCCAACGCCCGGGTCATCGCGGGAAGCCCGGCAAAGACCGACATCTGGCTGATCGTCTCGACGATATGTTGCTTTGTGGCCCCGGCCTCGCGCGCGTGGCGCACGGTTTGGCGGAGGGCCATATCATTCTGCGCGCCCTGCATGGTCAGCCCCGCCAGGGTCAGAAGCAGCCGCGTCCGCGCGTCCAGCCCGCCCTTATTCACCGTGTCGCCGAACCAGAAATCCATCATTTCCTTCGGCATGGTGCCCATCATCGCCTCGAACCCTTTTGGCGAAAAAGCATCCATCGCCGGAAAGGCTTTCGCCATTTCCTGCGCCTGCTTCATCATCGCATCAAAAGGGTTTTTGGGATCACTCATCTGTAGGGTGCGTCCATTTCGAGGTTGCGGGCAATCTCGGCTTCCCAGCGTTCGCCGTTGTCCAGCAGTTTCGCCTTGTCGTAGTAAAGCTCTTCGCGGGTCTCGGTCGAGAATTCGAAGTTCGGGCCTTCAACAATGGCATCCACTGGGCAGGCTTCCTGGCAGAAACCGCAGTAGATGCATTTGGTCATGTCGATGTCATAGCGCGTGGTGCGGCGGCTGCCGTCTTCGCGGGCTTCGGCGTCGATTGTGATGGCCTGCGCGGGGCAGATCGCTTCGCACAGTTTGCACGCGATGCAGCGCTCTTCACCATTGGGATATCGGCGCAACGCATGCTCCCCACGGAAACGGGGCGACAGAGGCCCCTTCTCATGCGGGTAGTTCAGCGTGGTTTTCGGCGCAAAGAAATAGCGCATCCCCAGCATGAACGCCTTAGCGTAGTCTGCCAGCAGGAAATATTTCGCGGCGCGGGTGTAGTCAGTCGTCGCCATATCAGCCCCCTACGGTCCAGCGGGCGTAGATGCCCCAGAACCAATCGAATTTTGCAGCGAATGCCACGAAGACCACCCAGAACAGCGAGAACGGCAGGAAGACTTTCCAACCCAGCCGCATCAGCTGGTCATAGCGGTAGCGCGGCGTGATTGCCTTCACCATGGCGAACATGAAGAAGACCATCAGCATTTTGATGAACATCCAGAAGAAGCCATCGGGCAGGAACGGCACCGGCGACAGCCAGCCGCCGAAGAACATCAGCGACACCAGCGCGCACATCAGCACCACGGCCACCAATTCGCCGATCATAAAGAGCAGGAAGGGGGTCGAGGAATATTCCACCTGATAGCCCGCCACCAGTTCTGATTCCGCTTCCGGCAGATCGAACGGCGGGCGGTTGGTTTCCGCCAGCGCCGAGATGAAGAACAGGATCAACATTGGGAAGTGCGGCAGGAAGTACCAGTTGAACAGACCCCAGTCGCCATCCTGTGCCGCCACGATGGACGAGAAGTTCATTGACCCGGTCGAGAGGATCACGCCGATGATGATCAGACCGATCGAGACTTCGTAAGAAATCATCTGCGCGGCGGAGCGCAGGCTCCCTAGGAACGGGTATTTCGAGTTCGACGCCCAACCGCCCATGATTACGCCGTAAACCTCAAGCGAGGAGACGGCGAAGACATAGAGGATGGCCACGTTGATGTCCGACAGGATCCAGCCTTCGTTGAAAGGGATCACCGCCCAAGCGATCATCGCCATGACAAAGGAAATCATTGGCGCGAGGAAGAAGACCCCCTTGTCCGCGCCCGCCGGAACCACCACTTCTTTAACGATATATTTGAGGAAGTCGGCAAAACTTTGAAGCAGGCCGAAGACGCCCACAACGTTGGGGCCACGGCGCATCATCACGGCGGCCCAGATCTTGCGGTCGGCATACATGAGGAAGGCAAGCGCCAGCAGCAACGGCACCACCAGCAGCAACACCTGCCCAACCGTCAGCAGGCCGATGCCCAGATAGGTGTTGTAAAAGAAATCAGCCATAAGTCCTCACACCGTCGGAATGCCGCGTTCCGCGCATTGAAACGCGGTCACTTCGGCATCAATTGTCTTCAAGCCTTTGGGCAGGCTCGGCGAGATTGTGTAAACAGCATCTGCCCGCCATATGCCACCCTCTTCGGTCACATTTGTCCGCACATGTCGCGCAAAACCGTAGCCCCGGATCAACGTATACTGCGCTGCAGCACATTCGGCGTAATCCGACACGTCTTGGTTCGACAACGCCTTAGTCATGGCCACGTTAAACTGCACCAAATCACCGTCCAAAAGCTGGGTTTCGACCCCCTTGTAATCGGGGATAAAATCCTCGGCCACCGGCACCTGCGCTTCGCAGGCGGCCAGCAGCATCAAGGGGGCCAGCATCATGGCTCTCACTCCGCCGCCATCGGCTCGGCCCGGCGCGCGGCGGCCAAGGCCGATAGTTCCGCCATCAACTGGCTGGCCCGCGCGATCGGGTTGGAGAGATAGAAGTCACGTACCGCGGGCGCGAAAGAGGCATCACCCAGCTTACCGGCGGGCAGCGCGGCCCATTCGTTTTCCGGCACCTCATCCACATTCGCCAGATGCGGCACGGCCTCGGTCAACTTGCGGCGCAGCTGGGCGATGGAATCATAGCCCAACTGCGCGCCCAACTCAGCCGAGAGCGCCCGCAGAATCGCCCAGTTTTCCTTGGCCTGACCCGGCGCGAACCCAGCACGTTGCGCCAATTGCGGACGGCCTTCGGTGTTGACGAACAGACCCGGCTCTTCGGTATAGGCGGCACCCGGCAGGATGATGTCGGCGCGATGTGCGCCGCGATCCCCATGGCTGCCTTGGTAGATCACGAAAGGGCCGGCACCGATTTCGACCTCATCCGCGCCGAGGTTATAGATCACCTCCGCCGCGTTCACGTCGTCCATGCCGTTTTCAGCCGTGGCACCGATGTCCATCGCGCCGACGCGCGACGCTGCGGTGTGCAGGACCATCAGCTTGCTCTTGGTTTTCTCGGCCAGCTCCATCGCTTTCGCCAGAACCGCAGCGCCATCCGCTTCGCGCAGCGCGCCTTGGCCGACCACAACCACCGAAGGCTGCTCCAGCACCTCGTCGAAGTCGCTACCCATCAGTTTGTCGAGGGTCGCGCGGTCATTGCCCAGATGGTGATGCGGGTACGTCAGATCCGCGGCTTCGCCGATCAAGCCAACCTCTGCGCCATTGCTCCACGCTTTGCGGATGCGCGCGTTCAGCACTGGCGCTTCAACCGCGGGGTTGGTGCCGATCAGCTGGATCATCTTGGCGTTATCAAGGTCTTCGATCCGGGCGTTGCCGACATAGCCGAAACGATTGCCCGCAGGCAGCTTCGCCCCATCGGTGCGGCATTCGACGACACCGCCCTGCCCTTCGATCAACTGCTTCAGCGCAAAGGCGGCCTCAACCGAAGACAGATCGCCGATGAGACCGGCCAGTTTCTTGCCCTTCATCGCGGCAGCGGCGGCATTCAGCGCCTCGGGCCAGCTGGCTTTGCGCAGTTTACCATTCTCGCGGATATAGGGCGTATCCAGACGCTGGCGGCGCAGACCGTCCCAGACAAAGCGCGTCTTGTCGGAAATCCACTCTTCGTTCACGCCGTCATGGTTGCGCGGCAGGAAGCGCATGACTTCGCGGCCTTTGGTATCGACCCGGATGTTGGAGCCTAGCGCATCCATCACGTCGATGCTCTCGGTCTTGCTGAGTTCCCACGGACGCGCGGTGAAGGCGTAGGGTTTACTGACCAACGCACCGACGGGGCAAAGGTCAATAATGTTGCCCGAAAGATTGCTGTCGATCAGTGAGCCTAGATAGGTCGTGATCTCGGCATCCTCGCCCCGGCCTGTCTGCCCCATGACGTGCTGTCCCGCGACCTCGGTCGTGAAGCGCACGCAGCGGGTGCAGGAAATGCAGCGGGTCATGTGAGTCTCGACCAGCGGGCCGAGATCGAGGTCTTCGGTGGCGCGCTTCGGCTCGCGGTAGCGCGAGAAATCGACGCCGTAGGCCATCGCCTGATCCTGAAGATCGCACTCACCGCCCTGATCGCAGATCGGGCAATCCAGCGGGTGGTTGATGAGCAGGAACTCCATCACGCCCTCGCGAGCCTTTTTGACCATCGGCGAGTTGGTTTTCACGACCGGCGGCTGGCCTTCCGGCCCGGGCCGCAGGTCACGCACCTGCATGGCGCAGGAGGCGGCAGGCTTGGGCGGCCCGCCGACGACTTCCACAAGACACATCCGGCAGTTACCGGCGATCGACAGACGCTCGTGGTAACAGAAGCGCGGCACCTCGATGCCAACCTGCTCGCAGGCCTGAATGAGCGTCATCGCCCCTTCGACTTCAACTTCTTTACCGTCGATGATGATCTTGCGGATATCGCTCATAAGCTCACTTTGCCTTCAGTAACGAACCGATCCGGCTCGATTTTTGAATCTCTTCGCGTCCAAGCGCACAATAGCTTTGCGGGTCCGAAGTATCGACCCCCTTCGCCTTGAAAAACGCGGCCCCGCGCGCTTTCATCCGTGCTTTTTCGGCGTCACTATCGATATAGGCGTCGATCTCGGCGTCGGAGTAGCCCAGATCGCCAGCCTTGCCCTTCAAGTCCCATGCCATCTTGATCGCGCGCAGCATCCGCGCGCTGATGTCGGGGCAGTTTTTCCGGATGATGTCGGCCATGCCAATATCCAACAGCGCGTCATCAATCGCGGCCACGTCACGCAATGGCGGTTTGGCCATCGCGGGTGTCACGGTGGCGGCGGTCAGGCTCAGGCCCATCACGGCGATCATCAGGGTGCGCATATCAATTCTCCTTCATGCAGCGGGCCGGAACGGCCCGTCTGACAGATGGAGTTCGGGGTGCGTGATATTCAATATCACCGCCCGCACAGGCCGTGGCCCCGCGATATGTCGCCGATGAGATCACTGTGGGCAGCGGCCCTGAAAGGTTACCGCACCACCATCAAGCCGCAACGTGCCTGTCGGCGCGTCGGGGCCAAAGGTCCATTCGATGTCCGAGTTGCCGTAGTTGCCGACGCAGTATTTCACCGCTTCATAACGTGCCGCCGCGCGGGCACCGTCAATCGACTTGCCGGCATCTTTGACGGTCACTTGAAACACATCGCGCTGGCCATCGACCTTGCGCAGTTTGGTGCTAAAATAGTGACCATCAAAAGCCACACGCTCACCATCATTGGCACAGCCCGCCAGCAGGGCGCTCACCGTCAAAAGCGTCAAAGCATATTTCATAGACCTACTCCGCTGCGCCCCGCGCCCGGCATTGCCGAACGCTTCGCGCCTGTTATGGAACGGACGCGTCAAACGCGCGCCCGCTATCGCCCCTACTGCGCCAAGCGTCAAGCCACCGGCCCGACGCATTGCACAGTTTTACTCCGCCGCAACCGCGCTGACACTGCCTGTGCGCTTGTGTTTGATCCGGTCTTCGATTTCGTCCCGGAAGTGACGGATCAAACCTTGGATCGGCCAAGCCGCCGCATCGCCAAGCGCGCAGATCGTGTGGCCTTCGACCTGTTTGGTCACGTCGAGCAGCATGTCGATCTCTTCGGGCTCTGCATCGCCCCAGACCAGACGATCCATCACCCGCATCATCCAACCGGTGCCTTCGCGGCAGGGCGTACACTGGCCGCAGCTTTCGTGTTTGTAGAACTTCGACAGACGCCAGATCGCTTTGATCACGTCGGTCGAGTTGTCCATTACTATCACCGCCGCGGTGCCAAGGCCCGAACGTTGCTCGCGCAGATAGTCGAAATCCATGATCGCGCCGCGCATGTCTTTGCCCGGGATCAATGGCACCGAGGAGCCTCCGGGGATCACGGCCTTGAGGTTGTCCCAGCCGCCGCGAATGCCGCCGCAATGAGTTTCAATCAGCTCTTCGAAGGAAATCGACATGGCCTCTTCGACCACGCAAGGGTTGTTGACGTGACCCGAGATCGCGAACAGCTTGGTGCCCGCGTTGTTGGCGCGGCCAAAGCCTGCGAACCACTCCGGCCCGCGCCGCAGGATGGTCGGCACCACGGCGATGGATTCGACGTTGTTCACGGTCGTCGGGCAGCCATAAAGACCCGCGCCTGCCGGGAACGGCGGCTTCATGCGCGGCATGCCCTTCTTGCCTTCGAGGCTTTCCAGAAGTGCTGTTTCTTCGCCGCAAATGTAAGCCCCTGCCCCGTGGTGCAGGTAGATGTCAAAGTCCCAACCGGATTTGGAGGCGTTCTTGCCCACCAGCCCGGCTTCATAGGCTTCATCAATCGCGGTCTGAAGTGCTTCGCGCTCACGGATGTATTCGCCGCGCAAGTAGATATAGCAGGCGTGGGCGTTCATCGCGAAAGAGGCGATCAAGCAGCCTTCGATCAGCGTATGCGGATCATGACGCATAATCTCGCGGTCTTTGCAGGTGCCCGGCTCGGATTCGTCGGCGTTGACCACCAGATAGGCCGGGCGGCCGTCGCTTTCCTTGGGCATGAAGGACCATTTCAGCCCCGTCGGGAAGCCCGCCCCGCCCCGGCCCCGCAGGCCAGAGGCTTTCATCTGGTCGACGATCCAATCGCGGCCCTTTTGAATGATCCCGGCGGTGCCATCCCAATGACCGCGCGACTGCGCGCCTTTCAGGGTGCGGTCATGCATGCCGTAAATGTTGGTAAAAATGCGGTCTTTGTCCTGAAGCATGATGCCTACCTTTGGTTCTCACGGCTGGCCCGGCGGGCCTGCCACATTTGATATATCACGACCATCGCCCAGAAAAGCGCGGCCAGTGCAGCAAAGTCGAAGAGCAGCGCATAGCGCCCCGGCAGGCCGAGCGCGGGGCCAGCCCATTGCATGGCCAGCCACAAGCACATGGTCACGGCAATGACCAGCCCTGCGGTGCGGCCCTTGCGGGCAAGCGCTCTGTCTTCGGCTTCGCTCATGTCTCTCGTCGCTCCGTCAGACTCCGGCCTTGCCGTCATTGGCAAGGGCTTTGGCCTGACCGATCCAATCGTCACGTTGAATGCGGCCCTTGAACCGCAAACGGGAATCGACCCATTCAATTTCATCGCCCTGAAGGGCTGCGATCTGATCGAAATGGTAGATGCCCAACTCATTCAGGGTCTGTTCCAACTTCGGCCCGATGCCACCAATACGCTTAAGGTCATCCGCCCCGCCCGCACGCGGCGCGTCGAGCAGTGCCGGTTTGCCGTCGGTAGAATGGCTATCGGTGGCGGGCACTGGTGCGGGTTCGGCCTCTGAGGGCTCGGCTGGCGCTTCGACGACCTGTGTCGGGCTCTTTACGGCGACAGGAGCTTCCTCCGCTTCGACGACCTCTTCGGGCGCGGCCTCAACCGCGGCGGTATCGGCAACAGGTGCTGTCGGCTCCTGCTCCGGTGTTTCCTCGGCGGATTCTACCGGCGCACTGGCCTTGCGTGCCGCTCCGATGCCGGCGTCGCCCGCTGGCACGTTGCCCACAGCCGATGAAATGCTGCCCGAAGCGGTGGACGCGCCTGCGACCGATGCCGCTGCCGCACTGCGCGTGGTATCCTGAGGGGCTGCCGCAGGCACATCTTTGCACAGCAGAGTCATCGCCAGATAGCCCACGATCACCGCCACCAGCACACCGGCCAGAATGCACATCAACAGCCCCCAGATGCCGAAGGCCAACAACAAGAATGCCGCCAGCAAACCGACACCAGCACCCAGCCACCAGCAGCGCTTGGTGCAGGCTTCTCGTTCCGAAATATCCGTCATGACTGTCCTTCTCTCCCTTGATGCGGGCGATGCGGCTTATGGCTCTGCGGGGTGGTGTGGGTGCCGTCCTTGGCCCGTTGTTAATCTCCGTCCTATTCTTCTGCGAGGCGCGCGGCCTGCTCTACCCAAGTGTCACGGCTGACGCGGCCTTTGAACCCTTCGAGGTTCTGGTCGACCCAAGCGACCTCCTCCGGGCCCCATTGGGCGATCTGGTCAAAGTGGTAAAAGCCCATGCCGTTGAGCATCTGCTCCAGCTTCGGACCGACGCCTTTGATCTTTTTCAGATCATCAGCACCGCCCTCACGCGGGCCGTCCAACTGGGCAGGCTTTTGGCCGGGCGCAGCGGGGGCGCTGGTCTCGGCCTTCGCCGCATCGGCACTCTCGCCCTTGGGGTCACGTTTGGAGCGCGGTTTGCTCTTTGACGTGGCTTCGGCTTCTTGCTCGGTCACGCCGGTTTTGTCGGTGGCCTCGCCCTCGGCGGGACGCGGCTCTTCGGCTTCGACTTCTTCCACCGTTTCAGGCTCCGGCGCCTTGGGCTGGTTTTGCCACGGGGTCAGCAGCGGCACTTCGGTGCCGTCGATGCGTTTGACGGTATCACCGATGTCCACCGCAGCCTGCGCGCTGGCGTTATACTGGGTGCGGCCGCTTTCGTGGTCGGTTAAGCTGGTCAACCCGCCCAGAGGCTCGGAGGCATAGCGCCCGTTCTGCGGGCCAGGCACCGGCACGCGCCCATCGCTCAACTCATCAAGGATTTCGTTCAGCCGCGCGGTAGTCAGGTCTTCGTAATAGTCCTTGCCGATCTGTGCCATGGGCGCATTGGAACAAGCGCCAAGGCATTCGACCTCTTCCCAAGAAAAGCGCCCATCCGCTGACAACTCATGGGGTTTATTGGCGATGCGCTCTTTGCAGACGGCGACCAAATCTTCGGCCCCGCAGATCATGCAGGACGTGGTGCCACAAACTTGGATATGCGCAACGGAACCAACAGGTTGCAGTTGGAACATGAAGTAGAATGTAGCGACTTCCAGACCGCGGATATAGGCCATGCCCAGCATTTCCGAGACATGCTCGATCGCCGGACGGGTCAACCAGCCCTCTTGCTCTTGCGCGCGCCACAAAAGCGGGATGATCGCGCTGGCCTGACGGCCTTCGGGGTATTTGGTGATCTGCGCTTCGGCCCATTCTTGGTTGGCGGGCGTGAAGGCAAAACTGTCGGGCTGGTCAGGGTGTAGACGGCGGAGCATTAGTTCGAACCTATGGTCAGGCGGAGGCCAATGATGCCTCCGGCGTAAATTTCTTCAAAACGGAGCGATGCGACCGGCATCACCGGTCAATCTCTCCAAAGACGACGTCCATCGTACCGATGATCGCGGCCACATCGGCAAGCTGGTGACCGCTGGCCACATGATCCATCGCCTGCAGGTGCAAGAAGCCCGGTGCGCGGATCTTAGCGCGGTAGGGTTTGTTCGAGCCATCGGCCACAAGGTAGACGCCGAACTCGCCCTTCGGCGCTTCGACCGCGCAGTACACTTCGCCCTCGGGCACGTGGAAACCTTCGGTGTAGAGCTTGAAGTGGTGGATCAGGCTTTCCATGTCGGTCTTCATCGCGGTGCGCGATGGCGGGGTGATCTTGCCACGGGCGAGGATATCGCCCTGCCCCTCGGGGGCGCGCAGTTTTTCGATCGCCTGCTGAATAATGTAGGTCGACTGGCGCATTTCTTCCATGCGGCAGAGGTAACGGTCAAAGCAGTCGCCGTTCTTGCCTACAGGGATCTGGAAGTCAAATTCATCGTAGCATTCATAGGGTTGCGAGCGCCGCAGATCCCAGGCCAGCCCCGAGCCGCGCACCATAACGCCGCTGAAGCCGTAATCGAGAATTTCTTGCTCGGAGACGATGCCGATGTCGACGTTCCGCTGTTTAAAGATCCGGTTCTCGGTCAGCAACTCATCGATATCGACCATAAATTTGGTCAGGAATTGATCGCACCAAGCTTCGATATCGTCCAGCAGCGCGGGCGGCAGGTCTTGGTGGACGCCGCCGGGGCGGAAATAGGCCGCGTGCAGGCGTGCGCCGCAGGCCCGCTCGTAAAAGATCATCAGGCTTTCACGCTCTTCAAAACCCCAAAGCGGCGGCGTGAGCGCGCCCACGTCCAGCGCCTGCGTGGTGATGTTCAGAAGGTGGTTCAGGATGCGGCCAATTTCGCAGAACAGCACACGGATCAGCGAGGCGCGGCGCGGCACAACGGTGCCGGTCAGCTTTTCAATCGCCAGACACCAAGCGTGCTCTTGGTTCATCGGGGCCACGTAATCCAACCGGTCGAAATACGGTAGGTTTTGCAGATAGGTGCGGCTTTCCATCAGCTTTTCGGTGCCACGGTGCAGCAGGCCGATATGCGGATCGCACCGCTCTACAACCTCGCCGTCAAGCTCAAGCACCAGACGCAAAACACCGTGCGCGGCAGGGTGTTGCGGGCCGAAGTTGATGTTGAAGTTGCGGATCTTCTGCTCGCCGGACTCAAAGTCGGTCGACCCGTCGTCAAAGGCTTTTGTGCGAATGTCGCCGTCCATTACCGTTTCTCCAGTTCTTGCAGCTTCATGCCCATCCACCACAGCAAGGCGATCGTGCCTAGCGGGATCAGACAGGCCGCCGCCCAGTATTTATTGATGCCAAAGAACGGCAGCAGTTTGACCATTGGAATGGCCGTCAGTGCCGAAAGGATCAGCCAGCCAAACCCGCCCATTACTTCGCGTCCTTGCTCACATTGCCATCGGGCGCAGATTTGTCATCGCCGGGCAGAATGTAATCGGCCCCCTCCCAGGGCGACATAAAGTCGAACTGGCGGTATTCCTGCACTAGGCTAACCGGTTCATAGACCACGCGCTTGGCGGCTTCGTCATAGCGCACTTCGGTATAGCCCGTCGTCGGGAAATCCTTGCGGAGCGGGTGCCCGCGAAAGCCATAGTCGGTCAGGATGCGGCGCAGGTCCGGGTGGCCGGAGAACAGGATGCCGAACATGTCAAAGACTTCACGCTCGAACCAATCGGCACTGGGGTGTACGCTGGTGATCGACGGCACCATGTCCTTTTCCCGCGCGGTAGCGCGCAGGCGGATGCGGTGGTTTTGGTACATCGACAGGAAGTGGTAAACCACGTCGAACCGTTTCGCACGGCCGGGATAGTCCACCGCCGTGATGTCGACCAAAGTCGAGAAACGGCAGGTCGGATCGCCCTTGAGGAACTCAACAAGGCCCGCGATATTTGCCAGCGCCACGGACATGTTCAACTCACCCTTGGTGACATCCCATCCCAGCACACAATCGGGCCGCTTGGCTTCGATATAGGCCCCAAGTTCCTGCAGTTGTTCGCTCATCGCAAATCTTCCTTCCACGCGCCGATCAACGCCATCTCACTGTCCCGCGCCTTTGGCGCGCTGTCCTTCTGCCTGCCCCTCACCCGGCGCAGGCCCTTGTCTTAGCGCACGATAGTCCCGGTGCGGCGGATTTTACGCTGCAACTGGAGGATACCATACAGCAGCGCCTCTGCCGTGGGCGGGCAACCGGGCACATAGACGTCAACCGGCACAATGCGGTCACAGCCGCGCACGACCGAGTAGCTGTAGTGATAGTAACCGCCACCATTCGCGCAGGAGCCCATCGAGATCACATAGCGCGGCTCTGGCATCTGGTCGTAGACTTTGCGCAGCGCCGGGGCCATCTTGTTGGTCAGCGTGCCCGCAACGATCATCAGATCCGACTGGCGCGGGCTTGCACGCGGTGCCGTGCCGAAACGCTCAAGGTCATAGCGCGGCATGGAGCTATGCATCATCTCAACCGCGCAGCATGCCAGACCAAAAGTCATCCAGTGCAGGCTGCCGGTACGCGCCCAGTTGATGATGTCTTCGGTCGAGGTCAGCAGGAAACCCTTGTCCTGCAATTCGGCATTCAGGCTCTGGGTCGCGAATTCCGGGTCAGGCCCCGCACCGTATTGACCGTAGGCTGCTGGCGCAGACGCCCCGGATTTCACCCGCGGGCTTTGGTGGCCGTCGCCCATCACTGGGGTGACCAATCCATCATCCTTTACTGCCATTCGAGCGCTCCCTTCTTCCATTCATAGGCGAAGCCCGCCGTCAGCACGCCCAAGAACACCATCATCGACCAAAAGCCCACCATGCTCACCTCTTTGAAAGCCACTGCCCAAGGGAAGAGGAAGGCGATTTCGAGGTCGAAGATAATGAAGAGGATCGACACCAGATAGAAACGCACGTCGAATTTCATCCGCGCGTCGTCAAAAGCGTTGAACCCGCATTCATAGGCCGAGACCTTTTCCGGGTCAGGGTTGCGCACAGCCACCACCACAGCGGCGAGGATCAGCACAAGGCCAAGGCCAATCGCCACGGCCAGAAAAACGAGGATGGGCAGGTATTCCCGCAGCATGTCGTCCAAGGGGATGCTCCTTTCGCGGTGCGCGGCAATCGAAAGGGGTCCGAGCCCCGCGCAGACAAACTTGGATTGGGTTTAACTCTGCCGGTGGGTAGGGTCAACGGGCCAAGCCCGCATATTGCTGCCCGCCCCGCTTCAATACCGTCAAATCTTCTGTATTGCGCGTTAGATCACCCAAGCTGCCTTGCGCTTGTCGAAAAATGCACCGATTCCTTCGGCTGCTTCTTCGGTTTCCCAACGTGCGGCCAGCGCATTGATGGACAGCTTTACCGCCTCGGGTGTGGCGATTCCGCCCAAGTCCTGCGCGAGCTTCTTGGCTGCCGCAACGGCACCCGGTGCGCAAGAGAGATATGGCACGACTTCGGCCTCAATCGCCGCGTCGAGTTCGTCGGCCGGAACGGCGCGCGCGAGCAGCCCCAGATCAACGGCCTCTGCCGCGCCAAATAGCCGCGCAGACATAAAGACCCGCCGCGCCCGCCCCTCGCCCATCCGCGCCAGAACGTATGGCCCGATGGTCGCCGGGATGATGCCGAGCCGGGTTTCGGTGAAACCCATCTTTAAGGTATCGATCCCAACGGCCACGTCACAGACCGCCGCCATACCAACCCCGCCACCAAAGGCATTGCCTTGCAGTTTGCCAATAACCGGCTTTGGCAACGCGTTGAGCGCGCCCAGCATCGTCGCAAGTTTGCCTGCCTCAGCCGAGCGTGTCTCAGCATCCATATCCGCCTGATCGCGCATCCAGCCCAGATCACCGCCCGCGCAAAAGGATTTGCCCGCCCCGGTCAGCACCACCACACGCACCGCATCGTCGGCGGCCAGTTTGCCCGCCGCATCCGTCAAGTCCGCCAGCATCTGCGCAGACATCGCGTTGTGCTTTTCAGGACGGTTCAGGGTCAGCGTCGCCACCCCGCGCGAGTCGGTTTCGATCGTCAAAGTCTCGTACATGTCAGCCTCGCATTGCCCGCGCCATTTCGGCGGCATCCAGCACCACCGCCTGATCGACACCGGTGTCATAGCCAAGCGCCGTCAGGTGTTCGTTCACCGCCTCAGTGGCGACATTGCCCGCAGCCCCCGGCGCATAGGGGCAACCGCCCAAGCCGCCCACCGCCGCATCGAAGACACGCACGCCCATCGACAGGGACGCGTCGATGTTCGCCATCGCCCGACCGTGGGTGTCATGATAATGCCCTGCCAAGCGCCCCACCGGCACCACGTCACGCACCGCTAGCAGCATCCGCGCGATGCTGTCGGGGGTGCCCGCGCCGATGGTGTCGCCAAGGGACACTTCGTAGCAACCCATCGCGAACAGCTTATCCGCCACCCGCGCCACGTCAGCCGGGGCAACTTTGCCGTCATAAGGGCATTCAACCACGCAAGAGACATAGCCCCGCACCGGCATGTCGATATGACGTGCTTCTTCAAGGATCGGCGCGAAACGCTCAAATGCCTCCTCGATGCTGGCATTGATGTTCTTCTGACTGAACCCTTCGGAGGCCGAGGCAAAAATCGCGATCTCGTCTGCCTTGGCCGCCACTGCGTCCTCGTAGCCGCGCATGTTGGGGGTCAGCGCGGCATAGCGAACACCCTCAGTGCGGCTAATGCCGCCCAGCACCTCGCCCGAGCCTGCCATTTGCGGCACCCATTTGGGACTGACGAAACTCGCACACTCGATCCGCCGAAAGCCCGCTTCGCTGAGCTTGTTCACCAGTGCTACCTTCTCGGCCACCGGTATCTCACGCTTCTCGTTTTGCAGGCCGTCCCGCGGGCCGACCTCGAAAATTTCACATGGTCCAAGGCTCATTGGCCGCTCTCCTCCGCTGTATTGCCCGCCTGCCCGGCCTTACTCGACCGGCCATGGCGCATAAAAATCCTGCGCGTACAACCGCCCCTCCTCGGGCAGTGCTTGTTCAAAGCTGTCACGCTCGGTGATCCGTTCATACCACGCCGCGACCGAGGGGTGGTCATCCAATTTCACGAAATGCCGCGCCATATAGACCGCTTGGCCCACCGAGATGTCAGCGGCTGAGAAACCAGAGGTGAGCAGGTAATCGCGGTTCTCCAGCGGCGTCGATAGACGGGCCTCAAGCGCATCATAGCATTTGGCAATGCGCGCGGCCTCAAGCTTCATTATGATGGGGCTGCGCATCGCATCCTCGCGCAGGGCGATGTGCTGCTGGGTTAATGCTGCTGCGTGCTGGCTGATCGTTTCAGCGAAATTCACCCAAACAAGCCACGCCATCCGGTCCGGGCTGCCGACCGAGCGGCCCATCCGATCAGGGGAGTAGCGTTCGCACAGATACTGCGTGATCGCCACCGTCTCAAACATTCGCTCGCCGTCAATCTCTAGCGCGGGCACGCGACCTGCGGGGGAGAGGATCAGATATTCCGGGTCGCGCAGGCTGCGGTCAAAGGCATGGATTTTGACCTGAAACTCAATGTCATCCAACTCATGCAGCAGCCAGAGTGTGCGCATGGAACGGGTCTGTGGGCAGTGATGAAGTGTAATCATGCAGCGTCCTCTGCTTCGGCTTCCAACCGGACAAGAGCGGCTCCCGCCTCAACCTGATCGCCGGGTTGGGCCAGCACTTCGGCCACCACGCCATCTCGCGCGGCCAGCAGCAAATGCTCCATCTTCATTGCTTCCAGCACCGCAAGCCGATCGCCTTTTGTCACGCTTTGGCCGACTTCGGCATCAATCGCGCGCACCAGACCGGGCATCGGTGCCTCGACGATATTGCCATCGCCGTGCGCACCAGCAGCCCGTGCCAGCGGGTCGACCACGTCAATGACAATGCCGTAGGCATCAAACACCGTGACCACATTATCCGCGACCGAGACTGTCGGCGCGACATGGCCGTCAACCTTCCAACGCCCGCCAATCCGCTCAGCGCGTACCTCGCTGTCACCGACATTCCAAAGTTGCACGTCTTCCGACAGTACCCTGACCTTCAGCAGATGTTCCTCACCGTCACGCGCCAAGGTGACTTGCCGTCGCAAGGGCCGCCAAAGGTTAAACCCCGCTTCGGCCTGCGGTTGATCCAACCCAAGCGCCGCCATTCCCGCCCGCGCGAAATGCCGCGCCGGCACTTCAGGCTGAGCGGTGAGCGCATCAATGTCGCGCGCAATCAACCCGGTATCGACATCACCCTGCGCAAACCCTTCGTGGCCCGCCAGCGCACCGAGGAACGCAAGGTTCGTCACCGTGCCGCCAACTTCGCAACCCGCCAACGCCGCCCGGAGACGAGAGAGCGCCACATCGCGGGTCGGTCCATGGACAATGACCTTGGCAATCATCGGGTCATAGAAAGGGCTGATCGTATCGCCCGCCCGCACGCCGCTGTCGGCGCGGGTATGGGGGGTGAAGTGTAGATGCGTCAGCGTGCCGGTAGCAGGCAAGAACCCTTTCGGCACATCCTCTGCATAGAGCCGCGCCTCAAAAGCATGACCGTTGATCGTCAGCGCGTCCTGCGCCTTGGGCAGTGCCTCACCCGCGGCGACACGCAACTGCCATTCGACCAGATCAACGCCCGTGATGAGTTCAGTGACTGGGTGCTCTACCTGCAAACGCGTGTTCATCTCCATGAAAAAGAACCCGTCCGCCGACAGACCGCCTGATCCATCGACGATAAATTCCACCGTCCCCGCTCCGGCATAGCCAATCGCCTCGGCCGCGCGTACCGCAGCATCGCCCATCGCTGTGCGCATCTCTTCGGTCATGCCCGGCGCGGGGGCCTCTTCGATTACCTTTTGATGGCGTCGCTGCAGCGAGCAATCACGCTCAAACAAATGCACCGCGTTCGTGCCATCGCCGAAGACCTGCACTTCGATATGGCGCGGTTTGGTGACAAATTTCTCGACCAGCACATCAGAGTTGCCAAAGGCCGTCTTGGCCTCAGACCGGGCCGAATTGAGCGCCGCTTGAAATTCCTTCGCCTCTTCGACCAGCCGCATCCCCTTGCCGCCACCGCCTGCGACGGCCTTGACCAGCACCGGATAACCAATCTTTCCGGCTTCTTCGGCCAGCAATGCGTCATCCTGATCCGCCCCGTGATAGCCCGGTACGACGGGCACGCCCGCCTCGACCATCAGTTCCTTGGCAGCATCTTTCAGCCCCATGGCCCGGATCGCCTTGGCCGAGGGCCCGATGAAGGTCAGTCCCGCGGCCTCAACCGCCTCCACGAAATCGGGGTTCTCGCTCAGAAACCCGTAGCCCGGATGGATCGCCTGCGCGCCACTGTCGAGTGCCGCCTGAATGATCACATCGCCCTTGAGGTAACTCTCCGACGGTGCCGAGCCGCCAATATGCACAGCCGCATCGGCCATCTGCACATGTTTCGCCGCCGCGTCCGCATCGGAATACACCGCAACACAGCGCACCCCCATGGCCTGCGCCGTTTCCATTACCCGGCAAGCAATCTCACCCCGGTTCGCAATCAGGATCGTGTCAAACATGCTCTACCCTTTTCATCTCTTACTGGCTCCAACTGGTCTTGGGGGTCCGCAGGTACGAACCCCGGCAAGATCACATGCGGAACAACCCAAATTTAGTCGGCTCGATCGGCGCGTTCAGGCTTGCCGAGAGGCTGAGATACAGCACATCCCGGCTCTTGCGCGGGTCGATAATCCCGTCATCCCACAGCCTCGCGGAGGCATAGAGCGGATGGCTCTGTTCCTCGAACATATCAATCGTCGGCCGTTTGAAGGCGGTCTCTTCCTCCTCGGTCCAGGTGACGCCCGCCCGCTCAATCGCGTCGCGTTTGACGGTGGCCAGCACGCCCGCCGCCTGAGCGCCACCCATAACGGAAATCCGGCTGTTGGGCCAAGACCACAGGAAGCGCGGTCTGTAAGCCCGGCCCGACATGCCGTAATTGCCCGCGCCGAAGGAGCCGCCGACCAGCATGGTGATTTTAGGCACATTGGTCGTGGCCACGGCAGTCACCATCTTGGCACCGTGGCGGGCAATACCCTCGTTCTCGTATTTGCGGCCGACCATGAAACCGGTGATGTTCTGCAAGAACACCAGCGGGATGTTACGCTGGCTGCAAAGCTCCACGAAATGCGCGCCCTTCTGGGCGGCTTCGGAAAATAGCACGCCGTTGTTGGCGATGATGCCGATCGGGCAGCCCTTCACGTGAGCAAAGCCGCAGACCAGCGTTTCGCCAAAGCGGGACTTGAACTCGTCAAAGCGGCTGCCGTCGACCAGCCGCATGATCACCTCGCGGATGTCATAGGGCGTGCGCAGGTCGGCTGGCACGACGCCCAGCATCTCGGCGGGGTCATAGGCGGGCTCTTCGGGGTTGGCCCAATCGACAGTGGTCGGTTTGGTCTTGTTGAGCTGCCCCACCGCGCGGCGCGCTAGTGCCAGCGCATGGGCATCGTCTTCGGCAAGGTAATCGGCCACGCCCGACAACCGCGTGTGCACGTCGCCACCGCCGAGGTCTTCGGCGCTCACCACTTCCCCCGTCGCCGCCTTCACCAGCGGCGGACCAGCGAGGAAGATCGTGCCCTGTTCCTTCACGATGATCGTCACATCCGACATCGCAGGCACGTAGGCGCCGCCGGCGGTGCAAGAGCCCATCACCACGGCGATCTGGGCGATGCCCTTGGCGCTCATCCGCGCCTGATTGTAGAAAATCGCGCCAAAATGGTCGCGGTCGGGAAAGACTTCATCTTGGTTCGGCAAGTTGGCCCCGCCAGAGTCCACGAGGTAGATGCAGGGCAGATGGTTCGCCTCGGCAATCTCCTGCGCGCGGAGGTGTTTCTTCACGGTCATCGGGTAGTAGGTGCCGCCCTTCACGGTGGCGTCGTTGCAGACTACCATGACCTCGTGGCCCTGCACCCGACCGATGCCCGCGATCACACCCGCGGCAGGTGCGGCCCCATCGTAAAGCCCATGTGCCGCCGTGGCCCCGATTTCCAGAAACGGGCTGCCGGGGTCGAGCAGGTTCGCCACCCGCTCTCTGGGGAGCATCTTGCCCCGGCTCTCATGCCGTGCACGGGATTTCTCGCCACCGCCGAGGGCCGCAGCCTCTGCCGCGTCGCGCACTTCGCTCAGCGCCTTGAGATGCGCCATTTCATTGGCCTTATAGGCATCCGAGGATGGCAGGGCTTGGGATGTCAGTTTCATGTTACGTCCTCATTCTCTCGCGCCGCCAGACGCTTTAGTTCCTTGCGGATTACCTTGCCGGTGACGGTCATCGGCAGATCCTCCACGAATGCAATCTCGCGCGGGTAGGAATAGCTTGCGAGCCGGTTCTTGACCCAGTCTTGCAACTCTTTCGCGTCCACCTCAGCACCGGGTTTCAGCACCACATAGGCCTTCACGATCTCGGTCCTGAGCGCATCGGGCTTGCCGACCACGCCGCAGGTCGCAACCGCGCTATGGGTCAGCAGGCAATCCTCGATCTCCGCCGGGCCGATGCGGTAGCCAGCGGAGGTGATCACATCATCCTCGCGGCCCACGAAGCGCAGGTAGTCGCCCTCCCAGATGCCCCGGTCGCCGGTCAGCAGCCAGTCGCCGTGGAATTTGGCTGTCGTCTCCTCGGGCCGGTTCCAGTAGCGCAGCATCATCGAGGGCGCGCCTTTGCGCACAGCCACGTGGCCTTCTTCGTTAGTTGGCTGGCCGTCCCCGTCCAGCACCGCCAAGTCAAAGCCCGGCACCGGCTTGCCGATGCAACCGGGCTGCGCGGGGAAATCACCCCCGCAGCTTGAGGCCACCATGTTGCATTCGGTCTGGCCGTAGAATTCGTTGATGTCCAACCCGAAGGCTTTGCGACCCCATGCCAGCATCTCGGCCCCCAAAGGCTCGCCACCGCTGGCGACTGAACGCAGGCCGGGCAAGGATACATCCGCGGCTTTCAGCATCCGAAGCGCCGTGGGCGGGAAAAAGACATTCTTCACCTCACCGCGGGCAATCACATCGGCGCAGCCTTCGACGGTGAACTTGGGCATCCGTGCGGCCACCACCGGCACGCCAAGTGCCAGCGCAGGCATCGCCACATCGAAGAGCCCGCCGATCCATGCCCAGTCTGCCGGGGTCCAAAGGCAATCGCCCGCCTGCCCCAGATGGTCATGGCTGACCGAGACCCCGGGCAGATGGCCCGAGAGCACCCGGTGGCCGTGCAGCGCGCCCTTGGGCGTGCCGGTGGTGCCGGAGGTGTAGATCAGCACGGCGGGGTCTTCGGGGCCGACATCGGCAAAGTCGACCGGGTCGCCTGCCGTGCCTACATCAGCCGCGATCCACGGGGTCGCCAGATCGCCCAGCAGGTCCGCGCCTTCGGCATCGGTCAGCACAATCGCACAGCCCGCATCGCCAATCCGGCTGGCCAGTGCGTCACGTTTGAAAAGCTTGAACAGCGGCACAGAGATCGCGCCGATTTTCCAGATCGCCAGATGCGCCGCCGCGCACCACGGCGATTGACTGAGCAAGACACCCACGCGGTCACCGGGGGCCACTTCGGCCTTCAGCGCGCGGGCCAGCCCATCGACCATCTCATGCAGCGCGCCATAGCTCACGTCGCGGCGGGCCGCGCCGGTCAGATCAATGATCGCAGTGGCGTCATCGGGCTGCGCCAAACATTGCGCGGCCATGTTGCCCTGCCAGATGGGCCAATCGTCCTGTGTCATATCAGCTTCGGTACTCCGGGTTTTCAAAATCAAACCGCGCGCCCGCATCCCAGGCGTTGCGATCGTTGCCCTCTTGCGGATAGCCGCCCGCTGCTTTCAGCATCCGCGCCAGATGCATGGCGTTCCATGTCATGATGGTGGTGTTGCGCTGCGTAAACTCGTTGTCAAAACCTGCGCGCTTGCCGTCCACATCATCGCCATAAGACGGCCCCGGCCCGGCCTCGCCGATCCAGCCGCAATCGGCCTGTGGCGGGATCGTGTAGCCAAGGTGGTTCATCGCAAACCCGGTGGTCATGGCGACGTGCTTGATGCCGTCCTCGTTGCCGGTGACGACGGTCCCGCCGACCTTGCCGTAAAAGACCGACTGGCCCTTATCGTTCAACTTGCCGCTCATGGCGTAGAGCCGTTCGATCAGTACCCGGCAGGTGCTGCTTTCCTCACCCAGCCAGAGCGGCGTGCCGATGATCAGGATGTCGGCGGCCAGCACCTTCTCCCAGATCGCGGGCCAATCGTCACGGTCCCAGCCGTGCTCTGTCATGTCCGGGTAGACGCCCGGTGGCACCTGATGGTCGAGCAAGTAGAGGTGCTCGACGCTCACCCCCTGCGCCTCCATAATGCTCGCGCTCGCGTTCATCAGAAGCTGCGTATGGCTGTCGCCCGGTGTCTTCTTGAGCGAGCAGTTCACATAGAGCGCCTTGAGGTCGGAAAAGTCAGTCATCGCCAAGTTCCTTCTTTAGTTGCTCCAACTCCCGGTCGAGGAAGAAAGAGGTGATGGAGCGGATGATGACCAGCATCAGCAGGAAGAGCAGGTCCGCAAACCGCAGGCTGATCGCAGTGTGGATCACATCCGACACGATAAAGAGTTCCAGCCCCGCAAGGATGTAGCGCCCCAGTTCGATGCGCTCGCGGTTGGTGCGGCGCACCCGCTCCGCGCCTTTCTTGGCGATTTCGGCGATCGCCACCCCGGTCAGGAAACGCGCCGCGCCGATCAGCAGCAGAATTATCGCGGCGATGTCGATGACCGCCGCCATGATCTCGAAACCTTCGATCAGCCAAGGCAGAAAATTGTGTAGAACACCGCCTTCCGTCTTTAGTTCAATCAGGTTCTCCATCCCGATCCTTCCGTCCCGTTTGGCCGACACACCGTGACGCGGTTAATAGGCCGCCCCCAAACGCAGAGCCTGTTCGCCAGTCATCCGCATCAGGCAGGCCAAAGTCGCAGGCCCGCCGCCGGTGCCACCGCCCCATTGGCTGCGTTCATAGTCACAGGCGGCATCGCGAAAGGTAATCCACGCACGCTGCATGTCACGCAGCGCCTCGGCCTGAGAGGGCAATTCCGGCTGGTAGAGCGCGGCATCCTCATCGGCGGATTTGGACTGCACCATCCGCGCGCGGTAGTTCTCGTTCAGCAACCCGTCCCAGAAAGACAGTTCCCTATCAAGGCACCCGCCCATGCCAACGGTCGAATACCCGCCCGGCCCTTCCATGCATAGGTTGGCCGAAAGCCCGATACAGACGCGCTGGCCGGTGAACTCTTCGGCTCCGGCCAGACAGTCCGCCGTGGCGGCATCGGAATAGGTAATGTCTTGCGCGGCCACCGGCCCCGCGAGAAACGCACAGGCCAGCAGGACGGTGCGCATCACATCGCCCCCATCATCTCGCGGCCCACCAACATGCGGCGGATTTCCGAGGTGCCTGCGCCGATCTCCATCAGCTTGGCATCGCGGAAGATGCGGCCCACCGGGTTGTCGCTGAGATAGCCTGCCCCGCCCATTGCCTGCACGGCCTGATGCGCCTGCACCATCGCCTGTTCCGAGGCATAGAGGCAGCAAGCCGCCGCGTCTTGACGGGTCACGTCGCCGCGGTCACAGGCCTGCGCGACACTATAGACATAAGCCCGGGCCGAGTTCATCGCGGTATACATATCCGCCATCTTGCCCTGCATCAGTTGGAAATCTCCGATGCGCTGGCCGAATTGCTTGCGCTCGGCCATGTAGGGCATGATCTCATCCAGACAGGCGGCCATGATGCCAAGGCCGATGCCTGCCAGCACGACGCGCTCGTAGTCGAGGCCCGACATCAGCACGCGCACGCCCTTGCCCTCTTCGCCGAGGATGTTCTCGAAGGGCACTTCGCAGTCTTCGAAGATCAGTTCCGCAGTGTTGGAACCGCGCATGCCGAGCTTGTCGAAATGCATGGAAGTGGAAAAGCCCTTCATCGACTTCTCGATCAGGAAGGCGGTGATGCCTTTGGAGCCGGCTTCGGGGTCGGTCTTGGCATAGACAACCAAGGTCTCCGCGTCGGGACCGTTGGTGATCCAGTATTTGTTACCATTCAGCCGGAAGTGATCGTTCCGCTTTTCGGCATTCAGCTTCATGCTCACCACGTCACTGCCCGCGCCCACTTCGGACATGGCCAACGCGCCGACATGCTCGCCCGAGCAGAGTTTCGGCAAGAACTGCGCCTTTTGCTCTGGCGTGCCGTTCAGCTTAATCTGGTTCACGCAGAGGTTGGAATGCGCCCCGTAGGAAAGCGAGACCGAAGCGGAGGCGCGGGCGATCTCTTCGACCGCGACCGTGTGGGCGACGTAGCCAAGACCGGAGCCGCCGAACTCTTCCTCGACGGTCATGCCCAAGAGGCCCAACTCGCCCATCTCGGTCCAAAGTTCGGGCGGGAATTCGTTCTTCGTGTCGATCTCGGCGGCCATCGGCTTGACGCGCTCCTGCGCCCAGCGGTGCACCATCTCCCGCATGGCCGCAACGTCTTCTCCCAGATCAAACTGCATACTTGCGTTGAACACGGCTTCTCCCCCCGATTTATTGAACGCTTGTTCATTACCTACCGTCCCGCCCGCTTTGCGTCAAGCGGCGCGATGTGGAACCGCCCCGCCCCGCGGCGGGTTGGCCCTGCGACCAAGCGAACACTACAACAAAGCGAGATGCAAATGAGCGATGATCTGAAAAAAGAGTTCTGGGACCGCATGGACGACACCCGCGCCGGGATGCTGATGACCAAGACCGCCCGCGCGGTGCCGATGACCCATTACATCGACGAAGACGACCGTTCCGCCGTGCTGTGGTTTATCACCGCAAAGGGCACCGATCTGGCGAAATCCGCCGAAGGCCGTGCCGCTGCGGAATATCTGATCGCCAACAAGGACGAATCCCTATGGGCACGGATCGACGGCCATGTCTCTGCCGTGACCAACCCGACGGAGTTGGACAAGATCTGGAACGCCATCGCGGGCGCATGGTTTGAGGACGGCAAGCAAGACCCCGATGTGCAACTGATCCGCTTTGATCTGACGGAGGCCGAAGTCTGGGCCACCGAAGGCGGGTTCAAGTTCCTCTATGAGATCGGCAAGGCGCAGATGACCGGCCAAAAGCCCGACATGGGCAAACACGGCACCATCCGTTTCTGAGCCTATCTGCTCTGAAAGACGGCGCTGACCTCGGCTCGGATGATCCGCGCGATCAAAGCGCAATCCTCCAGCGAGAAGGTCAGCGGCACGCGCATGTCGATCAACCCCGCCAGCACCGCATCGCTGGCGGGCATTTTTTCTGCCCGAGCGTAGCGCCATGTGTCGTAACGACTGGTGAAACCCATAGGCTCGGCCCTGCCGAACCATTTCAACTCGACACCCCGCAAGGCGCAGCGGGCGATCACCTCTTCCACTTGCGGCGCAGACCAGCCCTTGAGAAGAAATTGGATTGAAGAGCCGACGATACTTTCCGCCTCTGGCCGCTTAATCACCGTCAATCCCGGCGTGTCGTGCAGACCGGCCTCAACCATCAAATACCGCTCATTCCAGCGCGCCACCTGTTCCGGCAAGCGCCGCAACTGCGGGCGCAGGATCGCGGCGCGCAGGTTATCCATCCGGCCCGAGATATTGGGCATCTCATAGCGGATCGTCTCGAACGCCTCCGGCCCCGGCGCGGCGGCGTGGCGGTCATAGAGCATATAGGACCCCGACAGCATGATCGCCCGCGCCGCGACCTCGGCATCATCGGTGATCAACATCCCGCCCTCGCCCGCGTTCACGTGTTTATAGGTCTGGCAGGAAAAACAACCGATCTTTCCTTGCGTGCCCGATGGCTTGCCGTTCCATGCCGCCCCCATCGTATGGGCGCAATCCTCAATCACCAAGATGCCATGCTGATCACAAAGCGCCGTCAGCGCGTCCATATCCACCAGATGCCCGCGCATATGGCTTAGAAGCAGTACATCGGCCTGATCCGCTTTGGCGACCAGATCATCAAGGTCGATCACCAACTGCTCCGTCACGCCAACGAAAACCGGAACCGCGCCGAGCGAGGCAATCGCCCCCGGCACCGGGGCGAGCGTGAAGGCATTGGTCAGCACCCGGTCGCCCGGTTTCACCCCCACCGCGCGCAAAGCGGTGGACATCGCATAGCCCCCCGACGCCACAGCAAGGCAATATTTGGCGCCCATCATGGCGGCGAATTCTTGCTCTAGCAGCGCCACCTCGGCCACCTCCCCCGGCACGGTGTTGTAACGGTGCAAACGTCCATTGCGCATCACCGCAACTGCCGCTTCGATCGCGTCTTCGGGGATCGGCTCTTGCTGGGTGAAACTACCGGTGAAGCGCTCGGCCATCAGGCGGCTTTGCCGATCAAACGTTCAATGACCTCTGGCAGGTCGGCGAAATCATTCAGCAACGCCTCAGGCTCCAGCGCCGCCATATCCTCCCCCGAAGGGCCAAAGGTGACAAGCACACAGGGCACCCCCGCCGCGCGGGCGGTGTTACGGTCAGTATCACTGTCGCCGATCAAAATGCACTGCGCCGGATCGCCGCCTGCCCGGCGGGCGGTTTCGAACAGGTGTTCGGGGTCGGGTTTGCGCACGGCCAGACTGTCGGCCCCCAACATCGCGCCGAATGCATCGCGCACGCCAAGCCGGGTGAGCAGCAACTCCGCCAATGCTTCGGGTTTATTGGTGCAAATCGCCACACGGTAGCCTGCGGCCTTGAGCGCGGCCACCGCCTCCATCGCGCCGGGGTAGAGGATCGTATGGGTGTCAATTTCACGCTTATAGGCGTCAAGCAACATCGGATAGTAGCGGTCAATCGTTGCCGCATCATTAGCGCGGCCAAGTTTTTCCATGCCCAACGTGAGCATTGCCCGCCCGCCGCGCAGCGCGGTGCCCGCATCCTCGGCATGGACCAGCACATCGCCCTCACCCATGTCGCGGAAACAAGCATTGGCGGCGGCGATCAGATCGCCCGATGTATCCGCCAACGTGCCGTCGAGATCGAAAACGACTGTCTTCACTGGGTACTCCTTGGGCGGAACCCCGCCTTGCAAAATGGCTTCGTGTTGCAGACCGCAACCTAGTTTGATGGGCGGTGGCCTTGCGCCTTTGTGCGAAGCGCGTAAAGAGAATGCAAGCTGAAGGACAAAGAGATTTACATGGATACTGCACTGATCATCCTTGCCGCAGGCAAGGGGACACGGATGAACTCGGATCTGCCGAAGGTGCTGCACCGGGTCGCCTCTGCCCCGTTGCTGGAACACGCTATGGCTGCGGGCGCTATGCTCGCTCCGCGTCATACGGTGGTGGTGGCGGGCCATGGTGCTGATCAGGTGCGTGCGGCCGCCACCCTCTTTGACGAGGATGCGCAGGTGGTCGAGCAGACCGAACAGCTAGGCACAGCCCATGCGGTGGCACAGGCCCGCCCGGCGCTGGACGGGTTCGACGGCATGGCGCTGGTGCTCTATGGCGATACCCCATTCGTCCAACCTGAAACACTCGAAAAGATGCAAGAGGCGCTTGCGAACCATGATGTGGTGGTTCTGGGGTTCGAGGCCGCAGATCCCGCCCGCTATGGCCGGCTGGTGATGCAGGGCGACGCGCTGGAGCGGATCGTCGAATTCAAGGACGCCTCTCCGGAGGAACGCGCCATCACCCTGTGCAACTCCGGCGTCGTGGCCTGTAAATCCGAGCTGCTGTTCGATCTGATCGACAAAGTTGGCAACGACAACGCTTCCGAAGAATACTACCTCACCGATATCATCGGCCTCGCCCACGCCGAGGGGCGCAGTGCGACCGTTGTTACCTGTGCCGAGGCCGAGACGATGGGCGTGAACTCTCGCGCGGATCTCGCTCGGGCCGAGGCTGCGTTCCAATCCCGCGCCCGTGCGCTTTTGATGGAGGACGGTGTGACGCTGATAGCGCCGGAAACCGTCTTTCTCGCCCGCGATACCTACATCGGCCGCGACACGGTGGTGGAGCCGAATGTCGTCTTCGGCCCGAATGTCACCGTTGAATCCGGCACCACGATCCGCGCCTTCTCGCACCTCGAGGGTTGCCATGTCTCGCGCGGCGGCGTGGTCGGCCCCTACGCCCGCCTGCGTCCCGGCGCGGAACTGGCCGAAGACGTGCGCATCGGCAACTTCGTTGAGATAAAGAACGCTCAGATCGCCGAAGGGGCCAAAGTGAACCATCTGAGTTACATTGGCGATGCAACCGTTGGCGCGCGCAGCAACATCGGCGCGGGCACAATCACCTGCAATTATGACGGGGTGATGAAACATCACACCACCATCGGCGCGGGGGCTTTCATCGGCTCCAACACGATGCTGGTCGCGCCTGTCACCATCGGTGACGGGGCCATGACAGGCAGCGGGTCAGTCATCACATCGGACGTGGAACCAGAGGCGCTGGCCCTGTCTCGCGCCCCCCAGGTCGAAAAACCCGGTATGGCGCGCAAAATGTTCGAAATTCTAAAGGCCAAAAAGGCGAAAATGCAGAGGGGCAGCTAAAAATGTGTGGAATTGTAGGGGTGCTCGGCAACCACGAAGTTGCGCCTATCCTCGTTGAATCGCTCAAACGCCTTGAATATCGCGGCTACGACAGCGCGGGCATTGCCACGCTGAACGACGGCAAACTCGACCGCCGCCGCGCTCTGGGCAAACTGGTGAACCTCTCTGATGCGCTGGTGCATGACCCACTGGCGGGGAAGTCCGGTATCGGTCACACCCGCTGGGCCACCCATGGCGCACCCAGCGTGACCAATGCGCACCCGCATCAAGCCGGACCCGTGGCCGTGGTACACAACGGGATCATTGAAAACTTCCGCGAACTGCGGGCCGAATTAGCTGAGCATGGCGTACAGGCGGTCACAGAGACCGACACCGAAACCGTCGCCCTACTGACCCAATACCACATGGCTCAGGGTGCAGGCCCCATTGAAGCGGCCAAGCAGACCCTTGCCCGGCTTGAGGGTGCCTTCGCGCTGGCCTTCCTTTTCGATGGGCATGAAGACCTGCTTATCGCCGCGCGCAAGGGCTCGCCCCTCGCCATCGGCTACGGTGAAGGCGAAATGTACGTCGGCAGCGACGCCATTGCGCTCGCCCCGTTGACCAACCGCATTGCCTATCTCGAAGAGGGTGACTGCGCCGTGATCACCCGCACCTCGGTCGAAATCACCGACCGAAACGGTACAATTGCCAATCGCGCGATTAAAACTGTGCAAGTTGATAGCACCCGGATCGACAAGGCTGGGCACAAGCATTTCATGGCCAAGGAGATCGCTGAACAGCCCGGCGTCATCGGTGCAGCGATCGGCCATTATCTGACGCCCGAAGGCGAGATCAACATCAGCACACAAAACATTGATTTTTCGCAGTTCGACCGGATCATCATGGTGGCTTGCGGCACCGCGTCTTATGCGTGCCTTACGGCGAAATACTGGTTTGAGCAGATCGCCCGCCTGCCCGTTGAAGTCGATGTGGCATCTGAATTCCGCTACCGCGAGCCACCAATCCCGCCGCGCACACTGGCAGTCTTTGTCAGCCAATCGGGTGAGACCGCCGACACGCTGGCCGCCCTGCGCTATTGCGAGGGCAAAGCCGCGCGTATCCTGTCAGTCGTCAACGTGCCCGAAAGCTCCATCGCTCGTGAAAGTGACTATGCCCTGCCGATCCATGCCGGTGTCGAAGTTGGGGTTGCCTCGACCAAGGCCTTCACTTGCCAGTTGGTCGTCCTGTTTGCGCTGGTACTCAAAGCCGCGCGTGACCGCGAAGCGATCACCGCCGAGGCCTTTGCAGATCACATCTCAGGCCTGCGAGGGTTGCCCGCGATCGTCAGCACAGCACTTGAGCAGAACAACACGATGCAAGAAGCCGCACTTAAACTTTCACACGCGCGCGATGTGCTGTTCTTGGGTCGGGGTCAGATGTACCCTCTCGCTCTAGAAGGGGCGCTAAAGCTGAAGGAAATTAGCTACATACACGCCGAAGCTTATGCATCGGGTGAACTGAAGCACGGCCCCATCGCACTGGTGGATGAGCATGTTCCGGTGGTCGTCATGGCCCCCCGCGATGCGCTCTTCGACAAGACCGTCAGCAATATGCAAGAGGTCATGGCCCGCAAGGGCAAGGTGATCTTGATCTCGGATTCCAAAGGTCAGGCCGAAGCCAATGATGGCGTCTGGTTCAGCATCGAAATGCCCCCGGTCCCCGATGAGCTGGCCCCAATTCTCTATGCCATTCCGGCCCAGTTGCTGGCCTATCACACTGCTGTTGCCAAGGGCACGGATGTGGATCAGCCGCGCAATCTGGCAAAATCGGTGACGGTAGAATGAATTTGGAAACCGCTCTGGAAGAGCTTGAAGCGCGGGCCAACCCGGCCCGCGCCGAAGAGATGCGCGCCTATCACAAGGCCGACCGTCGTTACCTTGGCCTGACAAACCCGCAAATCGCTGAACTCGCACAGGCATGGCGCGAGGCGCTCGATGTTGAGGGCCGTGTCGCCCTTGCCGACGGTCTTTGGCAGTCGGACATCTTTGAGGCGCGCGTTGCTGCCGCCAAACTGCTGACCCAAGCGCGGCTGCGGCCCGACGATCAAGCCGCCTGGGCGTTGATCGCCAGTTGGACCGCGGATTTCGACAGTTGGGCGATTGCCGATCATGCCAGCATGGCGGCGCAGAAACGTCTGATGGCTGAGCCCTCCCGCCTTGATGAATTGGAAAGCTGGGTCGCCTCCGACCACCTTTGGACGCGACGCGCGGTTCTGGTGTCGACCCTGCCGTGGACCAAGCAGAACAACCCAAAGCCCGAGGAACTCGACGCGCGC
Source organism: Sulfitobacter dubius (assembly GCF_900113435.1). Taxonomy (GTDB): domain Bacteria; phylum Pseudomonadota; class Alphaproteobacteria; order Rhodobacterales; family Rhodobacteraceae; genus Sulfitobacter; species Sulfitobacter dubius. Next base: position 1,064,337 of record NZ_FOPG01000001.1, read on the forward strand.
GGCCGAATCCTTGGCTGGGCGGCAACCATGGTTCCGGATCACCGCTGGTTTATTCAGAAAGCGATCGGCTGGTGGCTGCGCGACCTGTCGAAACACGACCCCGAGCGGACCCGCGCCTTTGTCGCCACCCATGGGGAAGCGATGAAACCTTTCGCGGTAAAAGAAGCGCTGCGCCTGCTGAAAAAGTCAGAAGCCACAGGCTGATCCCCTAACCTTCGGCCGACACTTCGACCATAGTAAGGTCCGTCAGCGAGGCACCGATCAAACGCAAGGCGGGCAGCGACATACGGCTGCCTGCCGTCGATGGCCCCTCAAGCGGGATCAGCGTCACCGCGGCCGATTTACCCGTGGCGGGGTTCGTCACGCGGCCGGGCTGCTCGGATTTCACGAGGGGCGTTTTTAACCACAGCCCCGGCTCTGCCGCGCTGCCAAGGCTGACCACAGTCGTTCCCAAAGCAGAACCTGCGCTGGTCGGGGCGCGAGTGGCGGCTTCGCGCTCTGCCGCTGTTGTTGTATCCAGCGCCTCTGCACTGCTGCCGGACGCCGCGATTGGCGCCGCAGTGGGCGCCGCGACCTCTGCCGATGCGGATGCCGTTTCGGGTTGGGCGCGTTCTATCCCAAACCGGTCAGCCAGATTACTACAGCCAGCGGAGGCGGCCACGATGAAAAGCGGGATAATAATACGTGTCATGCCGCCAGACTATCTGCGCCCTACCCCCTTATCAATCGCCCAAATGCCGCTTGCCCCGCAGTGGGCGGAGCATTACCTATAAGGCATGACAGCACCCCTTATTGACCCATTCATGCGCGCAATCACCTACTTGCGCGTCTCCGTCACCGACCGCTGCGATTTTCGCTGCGTCTATTGCATGTCGGAGAACATGACCTTTCTGCCCAAGAAGGAACTCCTCACGCTGGAGGAGTTGGACCGTTTGTGCAGCAACTTCGTCGATCTGGGCGTTGAGAAACTGCGCATCACCGGCGGGGAGCCTTTGGTGCGCCGGGGTATCATGACCTTCTTTGAAGGGATGAAACGGCATCTTGACAGTGGCGCGCTGAAAGAACTGACGTTGACCACCAACGGCAGCCAACTGGAACGCTTCGCCGATGACCTCTATGCCGCCGGGGTGCGCCGGGTAAATGTCTCGCTCGACACGCTAGACGAGCAGAAGTTCGCGGATATCACCCGCTGGGGCCGTCTGCCGCAGGTGCTGCGCGGGATTGATGCCGCGCAACGTGCAGGGCTGAAGATCAAGATCAACGCCGTGGCGCTCAAGGGCTTCAACGAACCCGAATTGCCGCGCATCACCGAATGGTGCGCCGAGCGTGGGATTGACCTGACATGGATCGAAGTCATGCCGATGGGTGATCTGGGCAACGAAGACCGCTTTGGTCAGTTCTGGTCCCTCAAGGACGTGCGCGCGCGCTATGCGGAGCATTACACCGTCACCGATCTGGCCGAGCGCACGGGTGGCCCGGCGCGCTATGTGCGGTTGGAAGAGACAGGCCAGAAAATCGGCTTCATCACCCCGTTGAGCCATAACTTCTGCGAAAGCTGCAACCGCGTGCGCGTCACCTGTACAGGTGAGATTTTCATGTGTCTGGGGCAAGAAGACGTAACCGATCTGCGCGCGCCGCTGCGCGAACACCCCGATACGGATCTGCCGCTTCAAGAGGCGATCCGCGCTGCGATTGACCGCAAGCCGAAGGGGCATGATTTCGACTATTCGCGCCAGCGCGTCGACGGTCAAATGCCGCGTCACATGAGCCATACGGGCGGCTGAGCCAATGGGCACGCCCTTCCTTTACAAGGCATGGGTCGCGGCGAGCACCGCAATACTGCCCATCGCTGGACGGCAATCCATGGCCAAACTGCGCCGCGCGGGGGTTGAACCATCGCGGGCCCGCGAGAAACTCGGCCATGCCAGCCAGCCGCGCCCCGACGGTACGCTGATCTGGTTCCACGCGGCTTCGGTCGGCGAAAGCCTGTCGGTCTTGGCCCTGATTGACCGGATGGGCCGCGCCCTGCCGCAGGCGCATTTTTTAATCACCTCTGGTACCGCGACATCGGCCCGACTGGTGGGCAGTCGCCTACCCCCGCGCACGCGGCATCAGTTCGCGCCGCTGGATGCCCCCGGCCCGTTAAAGCGTTTTCTAATCCACTGGCGTCCTGATGCCGCACTTTTCGTTGAGAGTGAACTCTGGCCTCAGATGCTGCATCGGACCCATGCGCGCGGCACGGCGATGGCGCTGATCAACGCACGGCTTTCGCAACGCTCGATCGCGCGGTGGCAAAAGCAACCGGCGATGGCGGGGTTCTTGTTCGGCGTCTTTGATCTGATCCTGACGCAGAATGACGCGATGGCGCGGGCCATGGCTACGATCAACGCGCCCACCGACCGGGTTGCGCCCGGGATCAATCTTAAATCCATGGCAGGCCCCCTGCCGCAGGACGATGAAACGGTTGCGCGGGCCCGGACGGCTCTGGGCGGGCGCCCCGTCTGGATCGCCTCTTCTACTCACCCCGGAGAGGAAAAATCGGTACTTGAGGCGCATCGGCAGTTGTTGGAACGTTTTCCAAACCTTTGCCTGATCCTTGTCCCCCGCCACCCGGAACGCGGGGATGAGGTGGCCGGTCTTATCGCCAGCATCGGCCTGACCCATGGCCGCCGCACGCGGGGCGACATGCCGCAAGAGCAGGTGTTTCTCGCCGACACGTTGGGCGAGTTGGGCACATGGTACGCGCTGTCTGAGATTGTCTTTCTGGGCGGGTCGCTCCACCCCATCGGCGGGCATAACCCCTATGAGGTCGCGCAGGCCGGGGCGATGGTGCTGTCAGGCACCCATGTCACCAATTTTGCCGAAACCTATGCCGAGATGGAAACCGCAGGCGCTGCACGTCTGATTGCAGGCACGCAGGACTTGGCGGATCGCGTCGCCGACCTGCTGACGGATGATGTCGCGCGGACCAATTGTGTGGCGGCGGCCGAAGACTATGCCGCGGCGCAAACCGACAAGCTTGATAGTATCGCCGAGCGGCTGATCACCGCCTTGGGTTTGCGTAAGGGGCCGCCCGATGCCTGAACTCTACGTAACCAACTACAACCGCAATTTCACCGGGGTTTCTGCGACGGCGGCCAATGTCATCCGCCAGCAGGTCGCCCGGCATGATCTAGCGCTGGTGGGCCAGCCCCTGCCCGGCTGTCCGGTCCCGCTGACCCGCGCGGCGGCGGCGCGGATCACCCGAAGCCATGAACCCGCAGACCTTCCCTTTGCCATCTGGCATGTGCGCCGCAATACGGAGATGCGCAGCGCGGTTTGGCTGCGTAATGTGCGCCGCGCCAATATCAAAATTGTTTTTACCTCAGCCGCGCAGCGCTTGCATTCTGCCTATCCGCGCTGGCTGATCCGTCAGATGGACGCGGTGATCGCCACGACCGAACGCGCGGCAGAGTTCGTGCCCCATGTGCGCGCCGTGGTGCCCCATGGGGTGGACACCGATGTCTTCTCGCCCGCCACGAACCGGGCGAACGCTTGGGAGCAGATGGGCTTTGGCGGCACCCATGGCATTGCCACCGTGGGGCGCATCCGGCCTGAAAAAGGCACCGACCTTTTCGTAGAGGCGATGCTGCGCCTGCTGCCTGAACGCCCCGGCGCGGTGGCGCTGGTCATTGGCCGGGCGGGAGGCAAGCATGAGGCGTTTCTGACCAAGCTCAAGGCACAGGTCGAAGCCGCAGGGCTGGCGGACCGGCTGCTTTTTATCGGGGAATATCCCGCCGCCGATCTTCCGAAACTAATGCGTGCCCTGTCACTCGTGGTGCAACTGCCACGCTACGAAGGATACGGCATGGTCCCACTAGAAGCACTGGCGTCTGGCGTGCCGTTCGTAGGCAGTGACGCGGGCTATTACGGGGCCTTCTCAAACGCAGGCCGTGTGGGCAAGGTTGTACCTCTGGGCGCGGCAGAGGCGGCCTCTCATGCCGCGCTGTCACTGCTCCGGCGGGAAGATCAAGCCGCCCTTTCTGATGCCGCGCGACGTTGGGCCGAGGGCCGCTTTAGCGCCCGGTCGGAGGCGGACGGGATCGAAGCCGTCTATAACGCGCTTTGGGAACGCGGCTGACCCACAACGAAAAACGCGCCCCCAGAAGGAGGCGCGTTCAGTTCATGGGTCAAGGAATTACGCCGCTGGCATCCGTTGCTCGACGATCCCCGCCCACCAGCTGCAACCCGCCGGGATAGCTTCGTCGTTGAAGTTGTATTCGGGGTGATGCACCGCTGCGGTATCGCCGTTGCCCACCAAAATATAAGCACCGGGGCGTTCTTCGAGCATAAAGGCAAAATCCTCGCCGCCCATGACCAAAGGCGCTTCGCTACAATCGCCAGAGATGGAGCGCGCCACGTCGGCTGCGAATTCGGTCTGCTCTTCGTGGTTCACCATGACCGGATAGCCCCGGTGATAGGTCACATCGGCCTTGCCACCAAAAGTTGCGGCGATACCGTTACAAATCTCATTGATACGTTTTTCCGCAAGGCTGCGCACGTCTGCCGACATCGTGCGTACGGTGCCTTTCATCTGCACCCGCTGCGGGATCACGTTGAACGCCTTAGAGGACGTCTCAAACGCGGTGACCGAAACCACGATCTGCTCTACCGGGTCGGCGTTGCGTGCGGCGATGGTTTGCAGCGCCAGAACCGCCTGAGCAGCCATGACTGTGGTGTCGATGGTCTCATGCGGCTTGGCGGCATGGCCCCCGCGCCCCTCAAAGGTGATGTCGAACTGGTCCGTCGCTGCAAAGAACGATCCGGGGCGGATGCCGAAGGATCCTGTGGGCATGCCCGGCCAGTTGTGCATGCCATAGACTTCCTGAATACCCCAACGGTCCATCATGCCGTCCTCGCACATTTCACGACCACCGCCGCCGCCTTCTTCGGCTGGCTGAAAGATCACAACAACCGTGCCGTCAAAGTTGCGGGTTTCCGCCAGATATTGCGCGGCACCTAGCAGCATCGCGGTGTGGCCGTCATGGCCGCAGGCGTGCATCGCGTCGGGCGTCTTAGAGGCGTACTCCAGCCCTGTCTGCTCATTTATTGGCAACGCGTCCATATCGGCGCGCAGGCCCATTACTTTGCCCGATCCGGTTTCCTTGCCCTTGATGACACCGACAACACCCGTGCGGCCAATGCCTTCGACGACCTCATCGCAGCCGAAAGCACGCAGTTTCTCGGCCACGATGCCCGAAGTGCGATGCGTCTCGAACAAGATCTCGGGGTTCTCGTGCAGGTCGCGACGCCATGCGGTGATGTCATCATGCAGTTCGGCAAATCGGTTCTTAACGGCCATTTGGGAAGTTTCCTCCGGAGTTGGGTTGGCGCTGATTTTCATGCAGTCGCATTTATCTGCCCCATGCTTACGCCCTTGCCAGCCGGTCCTCAACCACCTGCGCGAACCATGAGCAGCCCGCCGGGATCGCAGCATCATCGAAATCATATTCCGGGTGGTGGACCGTCGCCCCGTCGCCGTTGCCGATCATAATATAAGCCCCCGGTCGCGCATTGAGCATGTAAGAGAAATCTTCGCCCGCCATGATGGGCGGTGTGTTACGATCGGTGCCGGGGGTGATCTGATCCGCGGCCACGGCGGCAAAGCGGGTGTGCTCGGCGTGGTTGCGGGTCACGGGATAGCCACGCTGATAGTCGATCTCGGCCTTGCACTGATGCGCCTCTGCCGTCAGGCGGGTGATGTCGTACAAGCGTTGTTCGGCCAGATCCTGCACCTCGGGATCCAGCGTCCGTACCGTGCCGCCCAAAAGCACCTGATGCGGCAGCACATTGTGGCTTTCGGTATCGCTGCGCAGGGTGCAGACCGAAACGACGACCTGCTTTAGCGGATCGGTGTTGCGGCTGGCGATGGATTGCAGCGCAATCAACACATGGGCGGCGGCGAGGTTGGTATCGATCGCCTCATGCGGGGCTGCAGCATGGCCGCCCTGCCCGGTCAGCGTGATATTGAACTCATCCGCCGCCGCGAGAAGCGCGCCCTCACGGATGGCGAAATGGCCTGTGGGGTAGCCCGGCATGTTGTGCATGCCGTAAACCTCATTGATGCCCCAACGGTCCATCAACCCTTCCTGCACCATGACTTCACCGCCACCACCGCCCTCTTCGGCGGGTTGGAAGATGAGCACGACACGCCCATCGAAATTGCGCGTCTCAGCCAGATATTGCGCCGCACCCAGCAGCATGGCGGTATGACCATCGTGGCCACAGGCATGCATCTTGCCGGGAGTTTTGGAGGCATAGGGCAGCCCCGTCGCTTCCATAATCGGGAGCGCGTCCATGTCAGCGCGCAGCCCGATGGTGCGGCCAGAGGTGTTTCTCTGCCCCTCAATCACCGCCACCACGCCGGTCTGCGCGATGCCGGTGGTGATGTCGGTGATGCCAAAGCTGCGCAACTTCTCTTCCACGAATTTTGAGGTTTCAGGCAGGTCGAACAACAGTTCTGGATGCTCATGCAGATGTCGCCGCCATGCGGTAATCTCGGCATGGGTTTCGGCGAAACGGTTCTTGATCGGCATAACCTGTCCTTTGATAGAATGAAATTAGAGCGCCGGTCCGGGGCGGATGGGCGTGCCATCACTGAACCGGTCGGCGCGAAATCTGCTCAGATCATGCCCCGGCGCATCGCCCATGACCAGTGCGGCCAGCACACGTCCCATCCCCGGCCCGATGCCAAAGCCGTGCCCCGACATGCCCATGCCAATGACGAGGCCCGGAATTTGAGCGCAATTATCCACCACCGGCACGATATCGGGCATTGTGTCGATCATCCCAGCCCAAGAGTTGCGCGCCGTGATCGGCGGCAGTTCAGGATAAAGCGCTGCAAATTGTTTTAGCACTTTGCGCAGTCGGCGGTGATCGGGCGCGGGATCAAGAATGCGCATCGCTTCAAACGGGCTGAAACTGTCAGCGGCCCAACGGCGCGGGGTGGTCCACGCGTCGGGAAACCCCTTTGGTGCCGACGCGCGGAACCGCTGGCCGAACGGGTTGTCGCGCAGTTGCGGCAGATAATGGCGGAATGAGCGGAAGGCATCAGGGCCGATGTAAAGGTCCGGCGCCGCCCCCGGTGCCAGCGTATAGCCCCCATCGGCACGGCGGCGAAAGGCAAGACCAGCCTCGGCCACCGCACCTGCATGAACGTCTGGCAGCACATTGGTCGCGACCACGGATTCGCGCACCGAAAGCTGTGGCAGGCTGATCCCATGGGCGCGCAGGAACAGCGCCGACCATGCCCCGCCCGCCAGCACAACCGATGCTGTGCGGATCGCGCCGGCTTCGGTCACCACACCCGCGATGCGGCCAGCGGCGAGGTCGAGCTTGCGCACCGCGCAGTTTTCGATGATGCGAACGCCCTCCTTTACCGCCAAGGCCGCAAGGGCGGGCACCGCCGCCCAAGGCTCAGCACGCATATCAGACGGGGTGACCAACGCTCCGGCATAGGTTTTGTTCAGCCCCGGAAAAGCACCGGCAACCTCATTCGCGTCCATCAATCGGCTGTCAATGCCATGCGCGCCCGCATGGGGCAGCCAGTCGGCATAGCCCTGCATCTTAGCGTCCGAGCTTGCCAAATAGGTCACCCCGGTCTGTTTCAGACCAATATCGCGGTCCAATTGCGGGGCCAGTTCGCGCCAGAGTTTTGCCGCCTCGACCATGATCGGCAGTTCCGCCGGATCACGCCCTTGCTGGCGGATCCAGCCCCAATTGCGGCTGGATTGTTCGGCGGCAATGCGGCCCTTCTCCAAAAGCGTGACCTGTTTGCCTGCCCGCGCCAGAAACAGCGCCGTGCAAACGCCGATCACCCCGCCACCAATCACCACGACCTCGCTCTCGCGCGGAGGGGTGCGGGGATAGCTGGCGGGGCTGGAGAGCGTGATAGGAAAGGAGGACATGGCGCGGCCTTTAAGCTTTGGCCGCGCGAGCAGCATCAAGCGGCCGGAGGAAATTGCAGATCGTCTTGCCGGGTAGCGGGGGCAGCAGGCCCCCGCCCCCGGCTTAGCCTTGCAGACGGGTCAGCAATTTGCGCATGAAGGCATGGCCTGCCTCAAATTGCGCCACCTCGATGTATTCATTGGGCTGATGGGCCTGCGCGATGTCGCCGGGGCCGCAGATCACAGCGGAATAACCCGCTTCCTGAAACTGTCCGGCCTCGGTGCCATAGCTGACCTTGTGGCTCGCGTTGTCGCCGGTGATCTGGCGCACGATCTGTTCGGCCTCGCCGTCTTTTTCAGGCTGCAATGCAGGTACATCAAATCGCGTCGATGTCTCAATGTAGGTCTCTGGCACCACGGCCTGCATCTGTTTTTCGACCTCGCGCACCGCTTTGAGGTATGCCGTGCCCCATTTGTCTTTGTCCTCGCCCGGCACCACGCGGAAATCCATCGCAAACTTACAGTCTTTGGCGGTGATATTATGCGCTGTGCCGCCTTCGATCACACCAACGTGGGCAGTGGTGAAAGGCGGATCGAACATCGCCGCTGTCTCTGACGGGCGGGCGGCCATATTGTCGCTGTTCACGTCGTTGGCCCATTCAATCAGTTTGGCCCCGGCCATGATCGCGTTGACCCCAGTGTGCAGCAGTGAGGAATGGACCTCAAATCCAACCAAATGCGTGTTAAAGCCAATGCCGCCTTTGTGCCCGGTTACAGCTTGCATGGTCGACGGCTCACCTACGATCACGGCAGAGCCCTTTGGCACCACACCTTGCATCGCTTGGATCATCGGCGGCGCCCCGGTGCAGCCGATCTCTTCGTCAAAGCTGAGTGCGATTTGCAGCGGGCGCTTCACTTCGGCGTAATGCGCCTCAACCAGTGTCCAGATCGCCAGCGCATCGAACCCCTTCATGTCGCAGGTGCCGCGTCCATAATAGCAACCATCGCGCTCGGTCACAGTGAAGGGGTCAGTCTCCCACGGTTGGCCGTCGATCGGCACAACATCCGTATGGCCCGACAGCACCAACGCACCTTCTTCCCATGGGCCGACATGGGCAAAAAGCGCATGTTTGGGCTGGTCGGGATCGATGTAGCGGTGGCTTTCGATGCCGTGGCTAGAGAGGTAATCAGCCACCCAGTCGATCAGCGGGATGTTGGTTTCCCGCGACACGGTGGGAAAACTGATGAGTTTTTCCATCAGTTCAAACGGCGTCATGCGTTCGGTCATTGGGGTCTTCCTTTAGTATCCGCTGTCTGTGGTCAGCACATGGTGGCCCGGCTCCACCTCTCTATACGTCGACGGCTCTGCCACATAGCTGGCAGGATGGATCGGCGATGGAATAGGTTTGAAATTCAAATCCTTCTCCGACTTCCGCCGCCGCGGGTCGGCGATGGGAACCGCCTTCATCAGAGCTTGGGTATAGGGGTGCTGCGGGTTTTCAAAGACACGTTGACGCGAGCCCAACTCGACGATGCGGCCCAGATACATGACGCCGACATAATGGCTCACCCGCTCAACCACCGCCATGTCATGGCTGATGAAGAGGAAGGACAGTTCCATCTCGGCTTGAAGCTCCATCATCAAGTTCAGCACCTGCGCCTGTACAGACACATCAAGGGCCGAGACGGCCTCATCCGCGATGATCAGCTTGGGGTTCAACGCAAGCGCGCGGGCGATGGCGACGCGCTGGCGCTGACCGCCCGAGAGTTCATGCGGGAAGCGCCGCATAAAGCTGCGCGGCAATTCAACCCGGTCAAAAAGCATCTCGATCCGTTTGGTGATCTCCGCCCCTTTGAGCGTGGCGAAGTTGTGGATCGGTTCGGCCACCTGATCGGCCAACTGCATCTGCGGATTCAAAGACGCAAAGGGATCTTGGAAGATCATCTGCATATCCAGCCGCGCGGTGCGCAGGGCTTTTTGATCAAGCGCCATAACGTCGACACCGTCGAGGTTCACCTCCCCCGACATCGGCTCAACCAACCGCAAGATCGACCGACCAGCGGTGGATTTACCACAACCGGATTCGCCGACAAGGCTCAAGGTTTGGCCCTTATTGATGCTAAAGGACAGGTCTTCGACGGCATGAACATTGGCCACGGTACGACGCAGGAAACCACCCTGAACCGGGAAGCGCGTGGTCAGGTTTTTGACCGACAGCAGCACTTCGTCGCGGCCTTTGATCGGCAGGATTTCTTTGTCTTCGGACCCCAGAAGCTTCATCGGTTCAGGATAGGGCTTGCCCGTCATTTCGCCCAATTTCGGAACAGCCGCGAGCAGGGCTTTGGTATAGGGGTGCTGCGGGTTCTCAAAGATTTCCTCGACCGTGCCCTCTTCGACCTTTTTGCCGCGGAACATGACGACCACACGGTCAGCCATCTGCGCCACCACGGCCATGTCATGGGTAATGAACATCACCGCCGTGCCAGTTTCGCGCTTCAGTCGGTCCATCAGCGCAAGGATCTCGGCCTGAATGGTAACGTCGAGTGCGGTTGTCGGCTCATCCGCGATTAGTAGGCGCGGCTCGCAGGCCAGTGCCATGGCGATGACAACACGTTGACGCATACCACCCGACAGCTCATGCGGGTATTGTTTTAGCCGCCGCTCAGGCTCGGGGATACGAACCTGCCGCATCAATTCCAGCGCGCGCGCCTCCGCTTCTTGGCGGGTCATGTTCAAATGCAGGCGCAGACCTTCTGTCATCTGCTTGCCGATTGTGAACACCGGGTTCAGCGCGGTCATCGGCTCTTGGAAGATCATACCGATCTCATTGCCGCGAATCTTGCGCATCAGACTGCCGCTGCTGGCTGCCAGATCGATCTGGCCCTTTTCACCGCGCTCAAAAAGCAGGCGACCGCCTGCTATTTCACCGCCGCCATATTCAACAAGCCGCATCAGGGACAGCGAAGACACCGATTTGCCCGACCCTGATTCCCCGACCACGCAAACCGTCTCTCCGGGATTGATGTCAAAACTGACGTCCTCAACGCCCACAACCGGGCCGTCTTTGGTCTGAAATTCGACGCGCAGGCCCTGAATTTGGGCGATTGGCGCCTCGTTTGTGTGATCCAGCATCTGTTTCCCTGTTGTTTTTATTGGCTCAGATTTCGCCTGACGCTACGGCGGATTTGATAAGACTGTCAAACCTGACGCGCGGGCGTTGGTCTTTGTCATAAATGCGCCATGTCCGGCCTTGCAATTTTCGGCAAACCTGTTTCGATATGCCCCATGCGGTTTGGAAAGAGCGCTTCGATCACAGGTTGAATATTACTTGTTTTGTTATGTTTAGCTGGTGAAGCTCATGTTCTTTCCGGGGCGACAACAACAAGGCGGGGGCAATCCCGTCGACAATAAGTGGCACGTCCACGTGTCCAACATGGAGTAAGATATGAAATTGAAAACCCTATTGATGGGGGCTGTCGCATCGACTGCGTTTGCCCCCATGGCCTTTGCCGAAGCCCATGAGGGCGAGCGCGGCCGCGATGGTGAAGTCAAAGTTATTTATTGGCAGGCACCGTCGATCCTGAACCCCTATCTGTCCTCGGGCACCAAAGATGTTGAGGCCTCCTCGTTGGTTCTTGAACCGCTTGGCCGTTATGACGAAACCGGCGCGCTGGTGCCCTATTTGGCCACCGAAATCCCGACGCTTGAAAACGGCGGCGTGAGCGAAGACCTCAAGACCATCACATGGAAGCTGAAAGACGGGCTGCTATGGTCTGACGGCACGCCCTTCACCGCGAATGACGTCAAATTCACCGCTGATTACTGCATGAATCCCGAAGGCGGCTGCGCGCAGTTGGCGAAATTCGAAGGCGTTTCTTCGGTTGAGGTGATCGACGACCAGACGGTCAAGGTGACCTTCTCTGAGCCGATGCCAAACCCCTATGGCCCCTTCATGGGCGGCCAATCCCCCATCATTCAGGCGGCACAGTTTGCTGATTGTACCGGCGCCAAGGCGCCCGAGTGTACCGAAGCCAACTTTAACCCCATCGGCACCGGCCCTTTCACCGTAACAGAATTCCGTCCCAATGACGTAATCACCATGGCCGCCAACGAAAACTTCCGCGACGCAGGCAAACCCGCCTTCGCGACGCTGACTTTCAAAGGCGGCGGTGACGCGACTGCCGCGGGTCGTGCCGTGATGGAAACGGGTGAGTTTGACTACGCATGGAACCTGCAATTGGCCCCCGATGTCATCGCCAAGATGGCCGAAGGCGGCAAGGGCAAGCCCATGTCGGCATTCGGCACGTTGGTTGAGCGTCTTGAGCTGAACATGACCGATGCCTCGCCAGACCTTCCAGAAGGTGAACGCGCCACAGCTAAACATCCGCACCCGATCCTGAGCGATGAGAAAGTCCGCCGGGCGCTCTCCATGGCGATCGACCGCGAACTGCTGGTCGAGGTCGGCTACGGCCAAGCAGGCCGCGCCACCTGCAACATGGTGCCTGCGCCTGAGCTTTACGCGTCGGACAATACCGACTGCCTGACCCAAGACATCGAAGGCGCCAAGGCGCTCTTGGACGAAGCGGGCTGGACCGACACAGATGGCGACGGTGTACGTGACAAGGACGGCGAAAAGCTGGCCCTGCTCTACCAAACTTCCACCAACGCCGTTCGTCAGGACTTCCAAGCGCTGATCAAGGATTGGTGGAGCCAGATCGGTGTTGAAACCGAATTGCGCAACATCGATTCTTCAGTCTTCTTCGGTGGCGACCCCGGTTCGACCGACACGTTCCAGCGTTTCTATGCAGACGTTGAAATGTACGCCAACAACTTCGATGGCACCGACCCGCAAAGCTACCTTGCTCAGCGGACCTGCGCCAAGTTCCCAAGCCCGGAAACACAGTGGCAAGGTGAGAACATCAACCGCTTCTGTAACGAAGAGTATGATGCGATGGTGGCCGAACTGGGCCGCACCGGCGAAATGGAAAAGCGTGGCGAACTGGCCAAAAAGCTGAACGACATGCTGACCAAGGACAGCTACTCGATCCTGCCGCTGGTTGACCGTGGTCGCGTCTCGGCTGCCTCCAACACCCTTGGTGGCGTTGTGCTGAACACATGGGACTCCGAGCTGTGGAATGCCGCCGATTGGTACCGCATGGAAGAGTGATCTAGGACGGAGGCGCGGCATACTGCGCCTCTCTTCACCGACCTTCGGGGGTGTGCGACATCCGCACGCCCCCTATCGCCCCCACCCCCACAGACTGACTTACAAAGGCGACGCCCATGTTGACCTTCACCATCCGACGACTTCTTTTGTCGATCCCGACGCTTTTGTTTATCAGCCTGGTGATTTTCCTGCTGCTACAACTCGCCCCCGGCGACCCGATGGCCCAAGTGCCGCTGACGGTCCCGCCAGAGGTGAAAGAAAAGATGCGCGAGGCGCTCGGCCTCGGACAGCCGATCCATATCCAATACTGGAAATGGCTGGTTCAGGTCTTCTGGATCGAGCCGCAGGTCTTCATCGACTATCTGACCAACCGTTCCACGCTGTTCGGCTGGCTGCCTGACACCGCCCTATCAGAGGGCAAGCTGCGCGTGATCTCTTGGCAGACCCGCTCCCCGGTGATGGACATCGTGATCCAGCGGATGCCGCAGACCCTCTGGGTCGTGGGGCTGGCCTATATTGTGGGCATCGTTATCGCCATCCCGATTGGCATCTATTCCGCCTACCGCCATTACTCGGTCTTCGATCAGGCCGGGACATTCATCACCATGGTCGGCTTTTCGATCCCGCCCTTTTTCACCGGCCCGCTGTTGATCGTGATCTTCTCGGTTACGCTTGGCTGGCTGCCGTCGATCTATGACACCACCCATGTCGTGAACGACTGGGCCAGCTTTAAGGTGCAGTTCATGCAGATGATTATGCCCGTCATGGTGCTGGCGCTGCAAACCACGGCGCAGATCAGCCGCTACATGCGCGGTGCCATGCTCGACAACCTCAACCAAGACTACGTGCGCACTGCTCGCGCCAAAGGGCTGAAGGAGAGCGTCGTCGTCATGGTCCATGTGCTGCGCAACTCGATGATCCCGGTGGTCACTATCATCGCGCTTGGGATGCCCGCCATCTTTGGCGGCGCCATCATCACCGAGAACGTCTTCAAGGTGAATGGCATCGGCCAGCTTCTGTTGACCGCGCTGCGTGCCAACGATCTGCCCATGGTGATGACCCTAACCTTTATCTTTGCGGTGTTGATCGTTCTGTTCAACCTGATCGCAGATATCCTCTACGGCCTGCTTGACCCAAGGATCCGTTATGACTGAGCAACCCATTCCCGCCAGCCCGGTCGAAGCCGACCTCGAATTCATGAAAGCCCTGCAAGACAAGGGCCCGCAGAAGCCGCCGCGCAGCCAGTGGCGCGATGTTTGGGACCAGTTCCGCAAGCACAAGGGTGCGCTCTTTGGCGGCTCCTTCCTGATCTTCATCACGCTTGCGGTGATCTTTGGCCCCTATATCTGGGACATTGACGCCAAGAAACTGGACATTCGCAACAAGGATTGGCGGCCGATCTATACGCTCTTGTGGGACGGTGACGCCAAGGCAGGCTGGATTCACCCCTTCGGCACCGACCAATTGGGCCGCGACATCCTTGCGCAGATGCTCTTTGGCGGGCGCGTGTCGATGGCCGTGGGCTGGATGGCCATGGCGCTGGCGCTGATTATCGGTACAGCAATCGGCGTGCTTTCGGGCTTCTTCAAGCGGATGGACTTCTGGCTCATGCGCTTCACCGACCTGATCCTGAGCCTGCCAATTCTGCCATTGGTGCTCTTAGCCGTGACACTCTTCGGGCAACCGCTGCGATCTCAGTTCGGCCCTGAGGGCGGCATGTTCATCCTCATTGTTTCGGTCATCAGCCTGACCTCATGGATGCAGACGGCGCGGATCGTGCGCGGCGACATTCTGGCGCTGAAAGAGCGTGAGTTCATCCTTGCCGCCCGCTCCATCGGCACCACACCGGGCAAGATTATCCGCCGGCACCTGCTGCCCAACGTGATCTCGCCGATCATGGTTTCGGCCACGCTGGGTCTGGCCACGGCGATCATCACCGAAAGCGCGCTAAGCTTTTTGGGCGTCGGCTTCCCCTCGGACTTCCCGACATGGGGCAAGCAACTGGCCGACGCAGTGGACCGGATGCAGGAGTTCCCCGAGCGCGTGATGCTGCCTGGCATCGCCATCTCGCTGACCGTGCTGGCGGTGAACTACCTTGGCGACGGTCTGCGCGACGCGCTTGATCCGCGCATTCGCGGACGCTGAGCCAAATAAGGACCGACCGGCCCCTGCCCATCGCGATGGGGACCGGTTGTTTCGCGGCCCCTGACGCAGGGTGAACAGCGTCGCCTATTTTTCCATCGAAACAGAAAAAATTTCGCTGACGCCGGTGGCCCCAACGTCAGCTTTCACTTGATTGTGACCCCCAGCCCCTCCAAATGGGAAATAATTCCGTTTTTGAGGGTTTTCGCGATGTTTGAGTCTTTCGGCTTTGAAGAGACGACAGCAAAAGAGGCGTCCGTTCTGTTGGCCGCGCTCATCGGGCTGGCGTTTGGCGTCTTGGCACAGCGCACGCGCTTTTGCTTTCGCCGCAGCCTCGTGGGCGAAGACCGGCGTCAAGCGCTCGGTGTCTGGCTCACCGCGCTCGCGCTGGCGGTGATTGGCACCCAAGCCGCCGTGGCCGCGGGTTGGATCAGTTTCGACGCGCATCGCTTTATGGCCTCTGAAGTGCCGTTTCTGGCGATTGGCATCGGCGGGCTGCTGTTCGGCGCGGGCATGGTGCTTACGCGCGGCTGCATCTCTCGCCTCACGGTGCTGACAGGCGGCGGCAACCTGCGCGGGGCGCTGGTGGTGCTGGTCTTTGCCGTGGTGGCCCATGCCACACTCAAAGGGGTTCTGGCACCGCTGCGCGTGGCTCTCGGCTCGGTGACTGTCGATATGGGGGAGAGCGTGAGCCTTGCCACCCTACCCGGCGGCGCGCTGGTTTGGGGCGGTTTGATTGCTGTGGCGGCGCTGGCCTATGCGCTGCGTTCGGGCAACCGTCCGGGGCAGTTGGTGATGGCCGCTTTGATCGGACTTTTGGTCCCTGCCGCTTGGGTCGGTACCGGGTTTATCCTGCTGGATGAATTCGACCCGATTGCCATGGAGAGCCTCAGCTTTACCTCACCTTCCGCCGACACCCTGTTCTGGATCATCGCCAGCAGTTCAATCCCCGCAGGCTTTGGCACCGGGCTTCTGGGCGGCGTCTTTGTCGGCGCGCTGATCGCCAGCCTAATCGCGCGTGAGTTTCAGTGGCAGAGTTTTGACGCCCCGCGTCAGACCGGCCGCTACCTAACCGGCGCGGCCATGATGGGCGTAGGCGGTGTGCTGGCCGGTGGCTGCACCTTAGGCGCGGGCCTTTCGGGTGTCCCCACGCTTTCCGTCGCAGCCATTGAGGCCATCGTGATGATCGCACTGGGCGCGCTGGCCATGCAGGCCTTGCTCAGCCGATCTTCCGCCGCAAACGGCGCAGGGTCCACCACACGCCAAGTACAACCGGCAGAGTGACAAGGGCGGTCAGCAGCCCTTTGCTGACCGCCAAAGGCTCGGCCAGCGGGTATAGCAGGTAGCCTACCAGCGACACTGCGTAGTAGCTGATTGCCACCACTGACAGCCCCTCGACCGTATGCTGCAGCCTGAGTTGCAGGTCAGCGCGCCGGTCCATGCTGGCAAGGATCGCTTGGTTCTGGGCCGAGCGTTCCACATCCACCCGCGTGCGCAAAAGCTCCGCAGCCCTTAATGCGCGGGCGGCGATGGTTTGAAGCCGCGTTTCGGTCGATTTAACCGTGCGCATGGCGGGCGCATAGCGGCGCATCATAAATTCCCCGAACCCCTGCCGCCCCATGAAGCGCGCCTCGCGCAGGGCTGAGATACGCTCATAGACAATCGCCTCATACGCGCCTGTTGCGGCAAAGCGATAGGCTGTCTCGGCGGTCAGCGCCTCAAGCGCCACCGATACGTCCAAGAGCGCGTGCAAAGTCTCTTCCGCTGCCGTGCCCGCCCCGCTGCGCATGGCCTCCATGAGGGTCGAGAGCTGCCCATCCAGATCATTCAGCGCCGTTGCCATTTCTCGCGCCTGCATGAAGCCCAGCATCGACATGGCCTTATAGGTCTCGATCTCGCACAGCCGTTGCACGATCCGCCCGATCCGCCGTTGCCCGGTCGCGGCATCGGTAAAGAGCGCCAGCCGCAGATGCCCCGCGGGATCAATCCGAAAGTCGCTGGCCACCACCGCCGCGCCATCCAGCACCTCGGCCACGGCGAGACTTTCCGGCACGAACCAGTCTTGCAGGTGGTCTGCAATCTCTTCATCCACCGTGGATTTCGGCAAAACTGCCAGCAGCGCCGATGTGATCCGTTCGCCCTGTATCTCTGACAACCAATCATCGGGAAAGGCATCGAAATCCGACGCGGCAAAAGGCGCAGAGCGGCCAGCAGGGGCGATCACCGTATAGGTAACGAATTCCGTATGCTGCTCCCATTTCAGGGTGAAACGTCCCATCTCGCCATAGTAATGCGTCGCCTCTGCATCCGCCCGCGGCGCGCCGTAGTGGGCCAAGAGAGCGTTCAACTCCCCCTGTGCAACTGCGCCCGGGGCCAGCTTCACCGCCAGAAACGCAACCCGCGAAGGGGCTGAAAGCTGCGGAAAGGGGCGCGCATGCATTTCACCGGTGAGGGCAAGCCGCTGGGGGTGGTCTTTGATCGGGGCCATGGCGGGATCCGCTGCTTAAGATGTCATGTTCCGGAGAGAATAGCGCCAATGGCGCCAATGAACAGATAAAAAATGACATGTTTTCATACACTTAATGTGTACCGACGTATACCGCCAATAGAAACAACAAACGCCCCACCGTTTCCGGCGGGGCGTATGATGGGTTGGGGACCGGGAATTTTTCAAAAATTCCCGGACGTTTTCTTTTAAAGAAAACGATTAGTCGATCAATGGCAGCAGTTTATCAAGGCTGGCTTTCGCATCACCGTAGAACATCCGCGTGTTTTCCTTAAAGAACAGCGGGTTCTCGATGCCCGAATACCCAGTACCCTGCCCGCGCTTGGAGACGAAGACCGTCTTGGCCTTCCAGCATTCCAGCACCGGCATGCCAGCGATGGGGCTGTTGGGGTCTTCCTGAGCGGCAGGGTTCACGATGTCGTTGGAACCAATGACAATCGCCACGTCGGTGTTGGGGAAATCATCGTTGATCTCATCCATCTCCATCACGATGTCATAGGGCACCTTGGCCTCGGCCAGCAGCACGTTCATGTGCCCGGGCAAACGGCCCGCCACTGGGTGGATGGCGAAACGGACGTTCTTGCCGCGGGCCCGCAGTTTCTTGACCAACTCGCTGACCGCGCCTTGGGCCTGAGCCACCGCCATGCCGTAGCCGGGGATGATGATGACGCTGTCGGCCTCGTTGAGCGCCTGCGCGACACCGTCGGCCTCAATCGCCACCTGCTCGCCCTCGACTTCCATCGCCGGGCCAGATGTCCCGCCAAAGCCGCCGAGGATCACGCTGACGAACGAACGGTTCATCGCTTTGCACATGATGTAGCTCAGGATCGCCCCCGAAGAGCCGACCAGCGCACCGACCACGATCAACAGATCGTTGCCAAGCGAGAAGCCAATCGCCGCCGCGGCCCAGCCGGAGTAGCTGTTGAGCATCGACACAACCACCGGCATGTCAGCACCGCCGATGCCCATGATCAGGTGATAGCCGATGAAGAGGGCGGCCAGCGTCAGCACGAACAGCGGCAGGAAGCCCCCGGTGTTGAAGTACCAGATCAGACAGAGCAGCGAGAGTGCTGCCGCAGCAGCGTTCAGCATGTGACCGCCCGGCAGTTTCGTCGCAGCAGAGCTAACCCGCCCTGCCAGCTTGCCGTAGGCGATGACCGAGCCGGTGAAGGTCACGGCACCGATGAAGATGCCAAGGACCAGTTCAACCCGCAGGATTGCGATTTCAACACCGTCCTTCTTGGCCAGCAGCGCCGCGAAGCCTTCGGTCGACGCGCGCGCCACCTCGTCCATCGCCAGCACGTTACCCAGTTCGATATGGGCGTTGTAGCCGACAAAAACGGCGGCAAGGCCAACGAGGCTGTGCATCGCCGCAACCAGTTCGGGCATCTGCGTCATCTGCACGCGGGTGGCCAGTTGATAGCCGATGGCCCCGCCCGCAGCGATCAGGATCAGCGAGAGGAGCCAGAACCCCGCCCCCGGCCCGATCAACGTGGCAACAACCGCCAGCGCCATGCCTGCGATGCCATACCAGACGGCGCGTTTGGCGCTTTCCTGACCTGACAGACCGCCCAAGCTAAGGATGAAGAGAACCGCTGCAACCACATAGGCTGCTGTCGTAAATCCGTATTCCATGATGCGTGCTCCTTCAGGATTTCTGGAACATGGCGAGCATGCGCCGTGTCACGAGGAAGCCGCCGAAGATGTTGATCCCACACATGAAGACCGACAGAGCAGCAAGAATAATGACCAATGCCGAGTTCGAGCCGATCTGCATCAGCGCGCCCAGAATGATGATCGAAGAGATCGCGTTGGTCACCGCCATCAGCGGCGTGTGCAGGCTGTGCGCCACGCCCCAGATCACTTGGAAACCGACGAAGACCGCCAATACAAAAACGATGAAGTGCTGCATGAAGCTGGCTGGCGCCACAAGGCCCACACCCAACAACACTGCCGCACCCACGGCCAAAAGCGTGACTTGGTTCTTCGTCTGCGCTTTGAAGGCCGCCAATTCGTCAGCGCGCTTCTCTTCGGGGGTCTTCTCCTTGACCTTTTCCTTCTTCGGCGCTGCCGCGATGGCCGCAACCTTGGGCGGAGGTGGTGGGAAGGTGACCGCTTTCTCGTGGGTAATGGTTGCCCCACGGATCACGTCATCTTCCATATCGTGGTTGATAACGCCGTCTTTTTCGGGCGTCAGATCCGTCATCAAGTGTCGGATGTTGGTCGAATAGAGCGTCGAAGCCTGAGTCGCCATGCGCGAGGGGAAGTCAGTATAGCCGATGATGGTCACACCGTTGTCGGTGACGATCTTCTCGTCCATCTTGGTCAGCTTACAGTTGCCGCCCTTTTCCGCCGCAAGGTCAACGATGACAGAGCCCGGCTTCATCGCCGCGACCATGTCTTCGGTCCAAAGCTCTGGCGCTTCGCGGTTGGGGATCAGCGCCGTGGTGATGACGATGTCCACATCGGGCGCAAGCTCGCGGAACTTAGCCAATTGCGCTTCGCGGAATTCCGGCGAAGAAACAGAGGCGTAGCCGCCGGAGGCGGAGCCATCGGCTTGCTCTTCCTCAAAGTCGAGATAGACGAACTCAGCGCCCATCGACTCAACCTGTTCGGCCACTTCGGGGCGCACGTCGAAGGCAAGCGTGATGGCACCCAAAGAGGTCGATGTGCCGATGGCCGCAAGGCCCGCAACGCCCGCGCCGACGACCAGAACCTTCGCCGGGGGCACCTTGCCCGCCGCGGTGATCTGCCCGGTGAAGAAACGGCCAAAGTTGTTGCCCGCTTCGATCACCGCGCGGTAGCCCGCGATATTCGCCATGGACGACAGCGCGTCCATCTTCTGGGCACGGCTGATGCGCGGCACCATATCCATCGCCATGACGGTCGCGCCCTTTTTGGCGGCGGCCTCCATCAGGTCGGTGTTGCCGGCGGGATTGAACATGGAGATCAGCGTCTGGCTTGCACGGAGGCGTTTTACCTCGGCGTCAGACGGGGGGCGCACCTTGGCGACCACATCGGCGGCCTTCCACAGGGCGGCAGCGGTTTTCGCCACTTCAACGCCTGCGGCTTCATAGGCAGCATCATCAAACCCCGCAGCCGCACCGGCGCCCGTTTCGATGACGCAGGTATGCCCGAGTTTCTGCAGTTGCAGCGCGCTTTCCGGCGTCATCGCGACCCGGTTTTCGCCCTCAAATATTTCCTTTGGTGTCCCGATCTTCAAACCAAGATTCCCCCTTTGCTGGCCCGTTCCGCCGCTTTGGCGCAACTTTGTTAGTCAGACCGATAGCGCGGGCGCAGCAATAGTACAAGCAAACCGGCAGGAGAAACGATGCGAATATGCTGCACTGCCACATTGGGGGAACGGTTTGCCGATTTCGACGCAGTGCTAGAACATCTGTTCCACCCGCTGCCGAGGGCATGGCCTGAAGGCCATGCCGTGGTGCAACACTCTCTCAACGAGAGCCGTCAGAATGCTTAGAGACCGGGGATCAGACGGGCGATGCCACGCTGGTCAAAGGTCGTGCCGCGACCGGCACCAAATGCAATCTCGCCGCCCAGACCGACGAAGGGCTCAGAGTCGCTGATACCACCGACATCCGCTTTGGCAGAGCCGACTTCCAAGAACAGGTTTGTCGTCGGCGAAACGTCACGATCCAGACGCACGGCAAAACGGGACAGATCGTCGCCGTCGCTGCCGAAATGGTCATAAGACCCCGTCAGGCCAAAGCCCTGTGCCATCTCGTAACGGGCCTTAAGGCCACCCAGCGTGCCGTCACCTAGATCAGTGTCAACATTGGCGATATAACCTTCGAATTCCCAGTTCAGCATTTCATAGCCAGCTTCGACGCCGAGGATATCCGCATCTTCGCCTTCAATGTCTTCGCGGGTGTAGAACGCGCCGAATGAGGTCGCCTGATCCATGTGGTAGATGCCGTGCAGGCCCAATGTGTGGCCATCAGCGCCGGAAGCATCGAAATCGTTGTAGCCCGCATCGGCTTGCAGACCGAGATTGCGGCTAAACCCAAGTTCGACCGAGCCATCAAGCCCAAGGCGATTGAAATCGGTGTCATCGGCAAAGGCCGAATAGGACAGGCCGACAGAGCCACCGGTCACTTCGACTGCCTGCGCAGTGCTCGCGCCAAGCGCGAAGGTCGCGGCAAGCGTCAGCACGGAAAGATTTGTGAGTTTCATGATACTGCTCCAATACACATAGTCAGGCCCTGTAATCAGGTTACCCTTCGCAACCAGTGCGTGAAGGACACCAAAGCTTCAAGACCTAAGCCAAATGGATGGCGCGAATGTGAGCGGATTACCGCGAGTACTTAACCAAGACACACGCATAGCGCTAGCCGTAGGGAAATAACGCCCCGTCATCCGTGTACCCCTATTGTGCCGCCCCCTCAGCCACGTCACCCTACTCCTGAAAAGGGAGGCATTATGACATTGCAGGACAAACACGCATTCATCACGGGCGGCGGTACGGGCATCGGATTGGCCATCGCGCAGGATTTGGCCGCCAAAGGTGCCCGCGTCACGATCACCGGGCGGCGGCAAAAGGTGCTCGACGCTGTATCGGGCGATGGCATCACCGGCATGGCCATGGATGTGCGTGATGAGGGACAGGTCGTCGACACGATCGCCCGCGCGGTAGAGGCCAGCGGCCCGGTGCAAATCTGTATCGCCAACGCAGGTGTGGCCGAGGGGCGCTCGCTGCATAAGACTGACCTCGACTTTTGGCGCGACATGATGGCGACCAACCTCGACGGGGCCTTCCTGACGATCCGCGAAAGCCTTAAATCGATGCGCCAGACCGATTGGGGCCGCGTCATTGCCGTATCATCCATCGCAGGATTGCGCGGCTTGCCGGGAGCGGCCTGCTATTCAGCATCCAAACACGGGATGATCGGGCTGATCCGATCCCTGAGCGAAGATTACATGGGCCAACCCTTTACCTTCAACGCACTCTGCCCCGGTTATGTCGACACCGATATTATTGCACGAAACACCCGAGCGATTTCGCAACGCGCCGGGCTTTCCGAAGACAAAGCGCGCGATGTCATGGTCAACGCCAACCGCCACAAGCGACTGATTGGCCCTTCGGAGGTCGCCGCCGCTGCTACATGGCTGATCGCAGAAGGCTCGGAAAGCATTAACGGACAATCCATTGAGATTGCAGGCGGGCAAATGTAGCAGCGTTAAGGCAAACTTAACCAAGCTGCGCAACGTTTGGGACCATGAAACGCAATTCATCCCATGGTCCCGACAGATACTTTTTCACCTTGCGACTGGCGCGGCGGGGCGACGATGCGCTGTTGCGCCATATCTCGATTCTGCGGCAATCCATGCGAGAGACCTTGGCCCGCAAGCCATTCCAGATCAACGCGATCACGGTGTTGCCGGATGTCATCCATACGGTTTGGACATTGCCGAAGGATGATCACGACTACCCCAACCGCATTGGCATGTGGAAAGCGCGATTTTCAAAACACCTTCCCCCTGCCCCGCACCGCAGCTTGCAACAGATCAAACGCGGCGAGAAAGGGATATGGCAGCGGCGCTTTTGGGAACATCGGATAAGGGACCAAGCCGATTTTCGGCGGCACTGTGATTTGGTGCATCTCAGTCCGATGCACGCAGGCTTGTGTGACCGCCCAGAGGATTGGCCGTTCAGTTCCTACAACCGCAACAGGCCGCGCCAAGCGGCCCCAAAATTTGAAGTCGTAGACCAACGAGAGGCAGACGATGTGCTGGAGGACAACGCAACGCCGCTAGTCCCTATGGATTTGTTAACGGGGCCACTGGCTCGCCTACACAGCTAGAGCCGTCCACTTGACCGTTTTCCCACCGTGCGAACCGGCCCCGGCCAGCATCGCAGCCAGAGCAGGTCTCATCACAGATCAAGCACCGCGTCTTACTGCGCAGCGGTCATCACCGGCAAAGCCGAACCATCCGCTGCCCATGCCCGCAATGCCGCGCCAAAATGCTCGAACAAGGGGCGCGACACAGGGTCATTCGCGGCGTTCCATTCAGGATGCCATTGCACGGCAAGCGTAAAGCCGGGGGCATCTTTGATGTAAATCGCCTCTGGCGTGCCATCATCGGCATGGCCGTCCACCACCACACGGGGGCCGGGGGCCTTGATCCCCTGCCCGTGTAGGGTGTTGGTCAACACTTTGGATGCGCCCATCACACGGTGGAATACGCCGCCTTCGGTAAAGCTCACGTCATGGCGCAGCTCGAACTTCTCTTCGATGGTGCCGTCGGGGGGCATCCGGTGGTTCATCCGCCCGGGCAAATCGCGTATTTCGGGGTAGAGTGAGCCCCCCATGGCCACGTTGACCTCTTGAAAACCGCGGCACAGGCCAAGAAACGGCTGACCCCGCGCCACACAGGCCCGGACCAGCGCAAGCGCCACGGCATCGCGGGCGCGGTCAAAGGCACCATGTGCCTCTGTTTCAGGCTCACCGTATTCTTCGGGGTGTACATTGGGCCGCCCGCCGGTCAGCAGGAAGCCATCGCAAACCTCAAGCAGTTCTTCGACCGAGACAAAGCGCGGATCGCTCGGCACGATGAGCGGCAGACAGCCCGAGACCTCGGCAATCGCTTCGGTGTTCATCTGCCCGCCCGCGTGGACGGGGTATTGATCGTTCAGCAGGTAGGAATTGCCAATAATACCAACGACGGGTCGGGCCATGAGTTACCTCTTATTCACCATGGCCCGAACATAGGCGCTTCGCACGGCGGCCTCAACCTCAGCCCTGCGCCTTAAGCTGCAAACGCCGCGCATGAAGCACCGGTTCGGTATAGCCAGAGGGCTGTTCGCGGCCCTTGAGGACCAGATCGCAAGCCGCCTGAAAGGCCACCCCGTCAAAGCCCGGCGCCATGGGACGGTAGCTTGGATCATCGGCATTTTGCCGATCCACCACGGCTGCCATTTTTTTAAGCGCTGCCTCGACTTCCTCGCGACTGATGACACCGTGATGCAACCAGTTGGCCAAGGCTTGGGCGGAGATACGGCAAGTTGCGCGGTCCTCCATTAGCCCTACATCGTTGATGTCAGGCACTTTAGAACAGCCAACCCCATGATCGATCCACCGAACCACATAGCCCAGAATGCCCTGCGCATTGTTCTCAATCTCGCGGGTGATTTCTTCGGTGCTGAGGTTGCGGCCTTCTATCATAGGGATGGTTAACAGCGCGTCGAGTGTCCCACGCGCGCCGCCCTTTTTGATTTCTTCCTGCCGCGCGAGAACATTAACCTTGTGGTAATGCGTGGCGTGCAACGTAGCAGCAGTCGGCGATGGCACCCAAGCGCAGTTTGCGCCCGACTGCGGATGGCCTATCTTGGCCTCCAACATCTCGGCCATCCGGTCGGGCATGGCCCACATGCCCTTGCCGATCTGCGCGCGCCCCTGAAGGCCACAGGCCAGGCCAATATCAACGTTGCGATCCTCATATGCGCCGATCCAAGCGCTGTTCTTCATCTCGCCCTTGGGCACCATCGGCCCGGCCTCCATGCTGGTGTGAATCTCATCGCCTGTGCGGTCAAGGAAACCGGTGTTGATGAAAGCCACGCGATGTTTCGCGGCGCGGATACATTCCGCGAGGTTGGCACTGGTCCGGCGCTCCTCATCCATAATGCCGAGCTTCACGGTATATTGCGGCAGGCCGAGCGTCTTCTCCACATGGGTGAAAATCTCATCGGCAAAGGCGACCTCTTCCGGCCCGTGCATCTTGGGCTTCACCACATAAACGCTGCCGGTGACAGAGTTGCCGCCCGCGCGTTTGAGGTCGTGGATCGCGATCAACGTCGTCACTATCGCGTCCATCAGCCCTTCGCCGACCTCACGGCCCTCACGGTCATGCACGGCAGGGTTCGTCATCAGGTGGCCCACATTGCGCACCAACATAAGCGAGCGGCCTTTCAGCGTGACCTCACCTGAACCATCGGGCGCGGTGTAGCGACGGTCTTCGGCCATACGCCGAGTAACGGTCTCGCCGCCCTTTTCAAATGTTTCCGACAGGTCGCCTTTCATCAGGCCCAACCAGTTGCCATAGGCCAGCACTTTGTCCTCGGCATCCACCGCCGCGACACTGTCTTCGCAGTCCATAATGGTTGAAAGCGCGGATTCGATGATCACATCGGCGACGCTGGCGGGATCGTCTTTGCCAATCGCGTGGTCCGGGTCGATCTTGATCTCAATATGCAGCCCGTTGTTGCGCAAAAGGATCGCATCGGGCGCTTCGGCGGCACCCCGGTAACCCGTAAATTGCGCTGGATCAGCCAAGCCGCACGGCGCGGCGTCATGCGACATCACACCTTCGAGATGCCCGTCCACCACGCGGTAGCCGGCCAAATCTGCATGACTGCCAGCAGAAAGCGGCGCTGCATCATCCAAAAACGCTTTGGCACGCTCCACCACCCGCGCACCGCGCTCGGCGTCATACCCCCTGCCGCGTGGCAGATCGCCCAGCGCGTCGGTACCATAGAATGCATCATAAAGACTGCCCCAGCGCGCGTTGGCAGCGTTCAGCGCAAAGCGTGCGTTGGTGATGGGCACCACAAGCTGCGGCCCCGGCACGTGAGCAATCTCAGGGTCTACATTTTGGGTTTCAATCTCAAATTCCTCGCCTTCGGGGAGGAGATAGCCAATCTCGCGCAAGAAAGCTGTATAGCTTTCTGCATCATGCGGTTGACCTGCGCGGTCCCGATGCCATTCGTCAATCTGCGCCTGTAGGGCCGCACGCTTTTCCAGCAAAGCGCGGTTCTTGGGTCCAAGATTATGTACCAGATCAGAGAAACCAACCCAAAAGGCTTCTGCAGTCACGCCCGTCCCCGGCAGCGCCGATGCTTCAATGAATTCAACCAGTGCGGGGTCTACCTGCAAACCGTTCTTATCAATCTTGCCCGTCATTCTCCGCCCTCTCCCGCGCTGAATATCATTCGAAGATGTCTAGCAGAAAGGCAAAGCGGCGCAAGCGCGGGAACAATAGCAGGATCTAGCGCTGGCCCTCAGGTGGTTGCGGTTTGGCGATCACGGGCTCAGCCTGCGCCGGGCCATCCACGGGCTGCGCGTCGCCTTCGGGCGAAGGATCAGTCGCTTGCAGCACCGCGTAGACGATGCCAGCAATCATCAAAAGCGCCCCCGCAATAATGGCGGTTTTAATACCAATCAGAGCGTGGCGGTGACGTTTCTTCTGCGTTTCGGTATCGGTGTCGGGGGCGGACATGGATATACCTCATTGCTCGAAGTTGGGCAGCTCGCCTTGCAGGCCGCCTTCTAGAGACATAACCTTTCCCAGACCGATTACGTTCCCGCTACTGGAGGCCCAATGCGCGACGCCACCCCCCAAACAATCTATCTCAGCGACTATCAGCCGTTCGGCTTTCTTGTGGATGAGGTGGCCCTGACCTTTGACCTCGATCCCCATAAGACGCGGGTCAAAAGCCGCATCGCCTTTCGCCGCAATCCGGCGGCCAAGGATGCGGAATTTTTCCTTCATGGTGAGCAACTAAAGCTCATATCCGCGCAGATTGACGGCAAACCGGTTACCCCAGAGGTGACGGACCGTGGCCTGACCTGCGCTGTACCCGACGCGCCCTTTATCTGGGAGGCTGAGGTTGAGATTGACCCTAAAGGCAACACCGCCCTCGAAGGGCTTTATATGTCGGGTGGCATGTATTGCACCCAATGCGAGGCCGAAGGCTTTCGCAAGATCACCTATTACCCCGACCGCCCCGATGTGATGAGCATCTTTACCGTCACCATCAACGGACCGCATCCTGTCTTGCTGTCCAACGGCAACCCGGTGGCGCAGGGGCAAAACCACGCCGAATGGCACGACCCATGGCCCAAACCTGCGTATCTTTTCGCGCTGGTGGCGGGCGATTTGGTCGCCCATTCCGACCGCTTTACCACCATGTCGGGCCGGGAAGTCGACCTGAACCTCTATGTGCGCCCCGGCGATGAGGGCAAATGCGCCTTTGGGATGGAGGCGCTGACGGCGTCGATGAAATGGGATGAAGAGGTCTATGGCCGGGAATACGATCTCGACATCTTCAACATCGTGGCGGTGGATGATTTCAACATGGGCGCGATGGAGAACAAGGGGCTGAACATCTTCAACTCCGCTGCCGTTCTCGCCTCCCCCGAAACCTCCACGGATGATAATTTTGAGCGGATCGAGGCGATCATCGCCCATGAGTATTTCCACAACTGGACCGGCAACCGCATCACCTGCCGCGATTGGTTCCAGCTTTGTCTGAAGGAAGGGCTGACCGTCTACCGCGATAGCCAATTCACATCCGACATGCGCTCTCCGGCGGTAAAACGTATTGGCGATGTCATCGACCTGCGGGGCCGTCAATTCGCCGAAGATCAAGGCCCGTTGGCGCATCCGGTGCGGCCCGAAAGCTTTCAAGAGATCAACAACTTCTACACCGCCACCGTCTATGAGAAGGGCGCCGAGGTGATCGGGATGCTCAAGACCTTGGTGGGCGATGATGCCTATGCCAAGGCGCTGGACCTCTATTTCGAACGTCACGACGGCGACGCGGCGACGATCGAAGATTGGCTGAAGGTGTTCGAAGACACCACAGGCCGCGATCTGACCCAGTTCAAGCGCTGGTATGCGCAGGCGGGTACACCGCGCCTTGCGGTGACGGAGGCATGGGACGCAGGCAAGGGCATCTTTACCCTCACCTTCACACAGCACACGCCCCCCAGCGCGGCCACGCCGAACCCTGAGCCACAGGTCTTGCCCATCACAGTAGGTCTGATTGGCGCGGATGGTGCCGAGGTGGCCCCCTCCCGCGTGTTGGAGATGACCGAAGCCGAGCAGAGCTTTACCTTCGACGGACTTGATGCGCGTCCCGTGGCCTCCGTATTACGTGGCTTCTCAGCCCCGGTGGTGCTTGCACATGACCTCTCGAAAGAAGAGCGTCTGCTTCTGCTGGCGCATGATCGCGATCCCTTTAACCGCTGGGAGGCCGGGCGCACTTTGGCGCGGCAATCTTTGCTGGCGACAATCACCGAAGGCAGCGCACCGGATGCTGAATGGCTTGCCGCACTTCAGGCTGTACTCGGGGATGAGACGCTAGAGCCCGCCTACCGTGCATTGATGCTGGGCCTGCCCAGCCATGCGGATTTGGCCAACACCCTCTATGACACGGGCAAAACCCCGGATCCGGCGGCGATCCATGAGGCGGTGGAGGCCACACGCGACGCCATGGCGCAGGCTTTCGTCTCAACCCTGAGCGAGCTTTACGATCGGCATATCTTCGACGCCCCCTACCAGCCAAATGCCGCGCAATCCGGCAAACGCGCACTGACCAATGCGGCCCTCGCCCTGCTTACCCGTGTGCAGGGCCCGGAGCATGCGCAGGCGCAATACGATCAGGCCGACAATATGACCCAGCAACTCAGCGCGCTGGCGGCCCTGCTGCGTGCGGGCCATGGCGACAAGGCGCTGGCCGAGTTTGAAGAGCAGTGGCGCGATGACCGTTTGGTGATGGACAAATGGTTCGGGCTACAGGTTTCGCAGGCCGCGCCGGAGAAGGCCGCAGAGGTCGCGCAAAAGCTTACCCAGCACGCGGACTTCAACTGGAAGAACCCAAACCGCTTCCGCGCGGTCTTTGGCAGCCTTGCGATGCATCATGCGGGCTTCCACCATGAAAGCGGCAAGGGCTACGCGCTGCTAGCGGATTGGCTGATCAAACTCGACCCGGTGAACCCGCAGACCACGGCGCGGATGTGTTCGGCCTTCCAGACATGGCGGCGCTATGACGCGGCGCGGCAAGAGATGATCCAAACGCAATTGGACCGCATCCTCGCCAGCCCCGACCTCAGCCGGGACACGTCAGAGATGCTTAGCCGCATTCGCGGTGCCTGACGCGGCACCCCAGACAGAAAGCATGGCGGCCTATACCTACCGCCGCCATGCTCGCAGCCGAACCGCATTGCTGGTGTTGCCCGCGATCTGGACGGCCCTCGGCGCGGGGTGGCTCTGGCTTGATGCTTCGGGCTGGCTTGTGGGGCTGCTGGGGCTCTTCACCCTGCCTGCGCTTTGGGAGCTTTTCACCAATCCGACCAGCGGCTTGACGCTCGACCACGACAATCTGTCATGGGTCACCGGCAAGCGCGACGCGAAAATTGCGCTGGTGCAGATCGACCACGTTCGGCTTGATACGCGGCTTGATATGTCGGTCCGGGCCACAGTCATTCTAAAGACGGGCCGCAAGATCAAACTGCCTTTTGAGGCCACCCCACCGCACCGCGCATTGGAAGCCGCGCTACATGCGCGCGGCATCACCACAGAGCGGCATCACTTCACGCTGATCCAATGATCTATGGACGGCTGCGGGGCCGTGTCGCGTTCAATGGCTTGCAATAGGACTGCTGCCGCAGCCAGCGGGCCATATCCTCGCGTTTGGAGGCGCTGCGCATTGGCCCCCAATCCGCCCCAACACCGCGTCTGCCGTTTCCGGCAATCACCCCATCGCGCGGTACGGTCGTCGCCATGATCCGCACAGCACAGCTGAGGTTCGCGGCCCCATTCTTGAGCCCATCGCCGCTGCCGACGTTACACTTATAGCCGCGCGCCGTGCCCGGCAGGATTTGCAGCAGCCCATACCACCGACCGCCGCCACCCACGGCCCAAGACCGATAGGTGCTTTCATGTTTCGCCAGCGTCGACATAAAGCCGACCCAAAAGGCGCGCCGCTGGCTCTCGGGTGCCGTCGGATAGGCCGGGCACCATTCCGCCACATCGGCGGGCACCATATCCACCAAGGGCTTGCCATGAGACTTGAGCGCCGAGATCGCCGCACGGGTCCAAAGCGAATGGCCCCGCATATGCTGCCAACGGGTGCGCGGCAGATCCCCCGGACGCGCGGGTGGGCGCAAGGACGTGGTGAAGGGCGCGGTCTCAAGCGCGGTCGGTTTTTCCTCAGACTCCACCGCGTCGGGGAAGGACAACGATGTCGCGGCGGTCTGCACCACGTCATCCACCGCCACCACCGGGGCGGGCTGTTTGGGAAGCTCGGCCAAAAGCGACGAAGGGCTCGCGCAGAGCAGCAGGGCAATCATGGCAGGTCTCATGCCGCGCATAAGACCGCCCCAAAGGACGCTTGGCAAGCGCAGCGGGCTGTTCAACTCGGCAGATTTCCTCTGATCAGGAAACAACGCCCCGCCCGGCTTTGCGATTGTCGCCTTCGGCTGCGTCCGCCCTGCCCCAACCCGCTGCAGAAATTTCCCGAAAGCTCCGCATGCCGGACACGGTTCCGCCCCATTGCCCCGCCACACATTAACCATCGACAAATATCAGGCAGGACCGGCCCCAGATGAAGAAACTCTCTAATATGATCCCGTCCGCTTTGCAGGGGTTCTTTGCGAAACCCGTCCCCTGCAATTCCGAAGTTGAGCCGCTGGAAATGCCGCTGTTACGCCGCCGTGCGCCGCGCGGTGCCTTGCTTCGGATCGCCTGCCCTGACCCCACCACCGAAGAGATGCACCGCGACCGTCATCAGTACCGCGCGCAGTGGCTGGTGCGTCAGGAACGTTGGGAGGAAATGGCCGCTCTCTTGCATGACGCCGACGAAAACCGCGAAATGACACCCGGCGGGATGCCGGTGGCCGAACTCATGGCCTTTGGCGCGCGGGCGGATGTGATTCTTGCCGCTGAACACGCGCTGTTCGATGGCAAACCCGCCAGTGATGCGCCGCTGATGGCCGGGATCGAGGCCTTGGAACATGTACTGGCCGACCATTCCAAAAGCCACGTGATCGCCGCAATTGTGGCCCAAGCGCATATGGACATCGGTTGGGCATGGCGCGGCACGGGGTGGGACGGCGATGTGCCCGCCCGCAACCGCACAGCCTTTGAGGCACATTTTGACCGCGCTGAGGAAATCCTCGTGCCATTCGAAGAGGACACGGCGGGCTCGCCCCTGCTCGCGGCGACGCGCTGTGCCTTGCTTGGGGGATCAGGCGCTGACGCCCGCATGGTTGCTGACCGCTATGAACGGCTCATCGACCTGAACCCGGAAAACCCGCGCCCTATGCGGGCCATGGGCAACCACCTCCTGCCGCGGTGGCATGGCTCATATGACCAATTGGAACTCGAGGCCCGCCGCACCGCTGCGCGGACCGAAGAAACATGGGGCGCGGGCGGCTATACTTGGGTGCAATTCGACGCGATCAGCTGCGATGCGGGGGCCTGTGCCAACCTTGATCTGCCGTTCTTTATCGAAGGCTTGCGCGACATCCTTGAACGTCGACCCGACCCACACACCGCCAATCTACTGGCGTCCTATTGTGCCAGCGCCATTGGCCAAGCCGCCCCATCAGAGGATGCCGCCGGTGAAGTACGCGCAGAGATCGCCGATTGCGCGCGCTGGATCGTACGGGACCATATGACGGAACTGCACCCGCTGCTCTGGGCCCATGCTGCACGCGGCTTTGACAACAATCTCCGCGTCCGCTCCCCCAGCCGCTTTGCCGCATCGGGCCGTGAAGAGGCAATTCGCATCATTACCGGCCTGTTTCAGCGCGAGATTGAGGCAGGCAAAAGGGTCATTTTCACCGAAGGTCGCCGCCAGATTGCCCTGCCGGGCTAAGCCTGCCTCTTGAAGCGCGTGGTGCGCTCCAGTATGACCGGCCAAGTTCCAATTGACCGAAGGCGGCCGCGATGCTTGATCTGAGTTACGACACCCCGAAACCGCGCGTGATTGCCGGTGCCAAACATGACTGGGAACTGGTCATCGGGATGGAGGTTCACGCGCAGGTCGCGTCAAACGCCAAGCTGTTCTCGGGCGCGTCGACCCAATTCGGCGCCGAGCCGAACAGCAATGTCGCCTTCGTCGATGCCGCGATGCCCGGCATGCTGCCGGTGATCAACGAATATTGCGTCGAACAGGCGGTGCGCACCGGGCTAGGTCTCAAGGCCGAAATCAACCTGAAGTCCGCTTTCGACCGCAAGAACTACTTTTACCCCGACCTGCCACAGGGCTACCAGATCAGCCAGCTTTACGAGCCCATCGTGGGCGAAGGCGAAGTACTGGTGGAACTGGGCGACGGCACCGCGCGGCTCGTGCGGATCGAGCGCATCCATATGGAACAGGACGCGGGCAAATCGATCCACGACATGGACCCGAATATGTCCTTCGTGGACCTGAACCGCACCGGCGTCTGCCTGATGGAGATCGTCTCGCGCCCCGACATTCGCGGCCCCGAAGAGGCCGCCGCCTACCTTGGCAAACTGCGGCAGATCCTGCGCTATCTGGGCACCTGCAACGGCGACATGCAGTCCGGCGCGATGCGTGCAGATGTGAACGTGTCGATCTGCCGCGTGGGCCAGTACGAGAAGTACCAAGAGACACAGGATTTCTCGCATCTGGGCACCCGCTGCGAGATCAAGAACATGAACTCCATGCGCTTTATCCAGCAGGCCATCGAAGTCGAAGCCAAGCGCCAGATTGCGATTGTCGAAGCTGGCGGCGAAGTGGTGCAGGAAACGCGCCTTTTCGACCCCGACAAGCAAGAGACACGCTCCATGCGTTCCAAAGAAGAAGCGCATGACTACCGCTACTTCCCCGACCCCGATCTGCTGCCGCTGGAGATCGAGCAGGCCTGGGTGGATGAGATCGCCGCCAACCTGCCGGAACTGCCGGACCAGAAAAAAGCGCGGTTTATCGGTGACTTCGGGCTGAGCGACTATGACGCTTCCGTTCTGACCGCTGACCTCGACAGCGCGGGCTATTTTGAGATGGTTGTGGCGGAAGTTGCAAATAACTTAGATAAACATGATGGCCACAAGAACTTTACAACCAATTCTAAGGAGCCGATTCCGTTTGACGTTCTCGTCTCGAGGGACTTGGGCAAGCTATCAGCAAACTGGGTCATCAACGAATTATTTGGGCGATTGAAAAAAGAAGAGACGGCCATCAAGGATAGTCCTGTCGCTCCCGCTAGCCTCGCTAGCCTTGTAACGTTGATCAAAGCCGAAGTAATTTCCGGCAAGATCGCCAAAGAAGTCTTTGAGATCACCTATACAACTGGCCGCGACCCAGCTGAGATTGTCGAGACCGAAGGCCTTAAGCAGGTCACAGACACGGGCGCGATCGAGACCGCAGTGGATGAAATCATCGCCGCCAATCCCGATCAGGTCGCCAAGGCGCAGCAGAACCCAAAACTCGCGGGTTGGTTCGTCGGTCAGGTGATGAAAGCCACGGGCGGCAAGGCCAACCCCAAGGCGGTCAACGAAATCGTGTCGCGCAAGCTCGCCCAGCAATGAGCGAGACCGCGGCCCCCTTCCGTTCGAGCGAGATGAAGGTTCTCCCCGAATGGATTGATTTCAATGGTCATTTGAACATGGCCTATTACAACGTCCTGTTCGATCAGGGCGTTGACCAAGCCTATGCCGAAATCGGTCTGGGGCCAGAATACCAGCGCACGGGCTGCACCACCTATGTGGCCGAATTCCACGTCTGCTACCTGCGCGAGTTGCATGAGGCTGACCGCGTCTACACCACCTTCCAATTGCTCGACCATGACGAGAAGCGGTTTCACAGCTTTCAGGAGCTGTGGCATGTCGACGGTTGGCTCGCTGCCACCGCCGAGGGGCTGACGCTGCATGTGGACCAGTCCGGCCCGCGTGTGGCCCCCATGCCGGACCATATCTTGACCCATCTTGACGCGATGCGCCGCAGCCATGCCAAATTGCCCAGACCGGCGCAGGCCGGTCGCCGCATCGGCATCCGCCGCAAATCCGTCTGAAACTCACCTGACGCGGCTCATGTCGCCAACCCAGCCGAGGCCCCTATGCGCTACGAATACAAGATCCTTCCCGCCCCCACCAAAGGGCAGAAAGCCAAAGGTCTGAAAGCCCCCGAAGCGCGCTTTGCCAATACGTTGGAAGAGTGTCTGAACGAACAGGCCGCCGAGGGCTGGGAGTACCAACGAGCTGAGACTTTGCCCTCGCAAGAACGGTCTGGCCTGACCTCAACGACGACAGAATGGCGCAATGTGCTGGTGTTCCGCCGCTTGGCAAACGCGGCCAGCCAGCCGGACGATACTGATCCGCTGCCGTCCCCCGCCGTTGCTGCAACACCTGCACTGGCCGCCACGATTGAAGGCGACGACACGGCGCTTCAGGCCGATGCACCCGCCTCCATCACGCCTGAGGATGGCGCACCGGTGAAAGAGGAACCCGCCGAAGTGGCGACACCTCCTGCCTTTCTTTCCGGCACCCCGGCAAAGGAAGGGTCGGAAGCATCTTCGCCGGAGAAAACCGACGAAGATGAGGACAAATCAAAGCCCTAAACGCGGGCCTTATTCGTCCAGATCCAGCGCCAGCGCATGAATGCGCCCCATCAGATCCGGCCCCAAGGCACTGTGCACCGCACGGTGCCGCGCCAGCCGGTTCTGACCCTTGAAACGCTCTGAGCGGATGCGCACGTTAAAGTGGCTTTCGCCCCCCTCTTGAAACCCGGCATGACCGCGATGGCTTTCGCTGTCATCCACCACATCCAATTCTCGCGGCGCAAAAGCGGCTTCCAGCCGGTCTGAAATCTCTTGTGTTGTCGACATGTTTTTTACCTCGGCCCCCTTCAATCCTGCGACGCAGGGTATATGGTGACCGGCCTGAGTCGGAAAGGTCTATCCACATGCCAAAAGCTGATCCCTTCGGATTCGACATGTCCGTGTCGTCCTCCAAAAAGAAAAACCCCCGCGGCCGCCGCGGCATGTCCGGTGCGTCAGAGACATCGACGCGCATCTGCGACCATGAAGGCTGCGATGAGCCGGGCAAGTTCCGCGCGCCCAAGGCCCCCGATGTGCTCGATGATTACTTCTGGTTCTGCCAGCAACACGTCCGCGAATACAACGCGAAGTGGAGCTTTTTCGACGGCACCACCGAGGCTGAGTTGAACGCGCAAATGTCCAAGGACAAGGTCTGGGAACGCGCCACCAAACCGCTGGGTGATCCCGAGCAGCGTGCATGGGCACGCCTTGGCATCGAAGACCCGCATCAGGTTTTGGGCAAGAACGCGACCCAGAACCCCGGCAAGGGCCAGCAAGCGGGCCGCCGCCTGCCCCCGACCGAGCGCCGCGCGATCGAGATTCTCGAAGCCAAGGACACTTGGACCAAACCCGAGGTGCGCAAAGCCTACAAAGCGCTGATCAAAGTGCTGCACCCCGATATGAATGGCGGCGACCGCAGTCAGGAAGAGCAGTTGCAACTGGTCGTCTGGGCATGGGACCAGATCAAAGGCAGCCGCAACTTCAAGGACTGATCCCGCCACCGGACCAGCGGCCGGGTGCGGATAATACCAGTTGCCCCCTTCCCCTTGCGGATATGCACGATATGTTGCACCAGATACGCGCGCGGCCCCGACCGCGCGCCTAAGGAAAAGGATGACGAGCGATGGCCGACGGTGCACTGGAACATGACATGAAACCCACCGAAGAACTCTCGGTGCGCGATGTCTTTGGCATCGACACCGATATGGTCGTCAAAGGGTTCCCGCAGCGCACCAGCCGCGTGCCGGACATCGACAGCACCTATAAGTTTGATCCTGACACCACGCTGGCGATCCTTGCGGGTTTCACCCACAACCGACGCGTCATGATCCAAGGCTACCACGGCACCGGCAAATCGACCCATATTGAACAGGTCGCCGCCCTGCTGAACTGGCCCACTGTGCGCGTCAACCTCGACAGCCACATCAGCCGGATCGACCTGATCGGCAAAGACGCGATCAAACTGCGCGACGGCAAACAGGTCACTGAATTCCACGAAGGCATCCTGCCTTGGGCGCTGCGCAACCCGACCGCGATTGTCTTTGACGAATATGACGCGGGCCGCGCCGATGTGATGTTCGTGATCCAGCGGGTGCTGGAGCATGACGGCAAGCTGACGCTGATGGATCAGAACGAGATCATCACCCCGCACCCCTATTTCCGCCTCTTCGCCACGGCCAACACCGTAGGTTTGGGCGATACCACCGGCCTTTACCACGGCACCCAACAGATTAACCAAGCGCAGATGGACCGTTGGTCGCTTGTCGCTACACTGAACTACCTCAGCATCGACGCTGAAACCGCGATCGTGTTGTCCAAGAACCCGCATTACAATACCGAGAAGGGCCGCAAGACCCTCAAGCAGATGGTCACCGTGGCCGATCTAACCCGGACCGCCTTTATGAATGGTGAACTGTCGACGGTAATGAGCCCGCGTACTGTCATCGCATGGGCGCAGAACGCGGAAATCTTCCGTAACGTCGGCTATGCCTTCCGCCTGTCCTTCCTCAACAAATGTGATGAGTTGGAGCGCCAGACCGTCGCGGAGTTCTACCAGCGTCTGTTTGACGAAGAACTGCCAGAAAGCGCGGCGAGCCTTAGCTTGGGTTAAGGTAACCTTACATTACAACATAAATAGGGGCGCTGATTTCAGCGCCCCTTTGCATATCTATACTGTAGTCTTGGCTTAATTCACCGGCTCGGCGGTGCCAGCTTCTGGGACCACTGCGGGATCTTCAGTCGCTTGGCTTGCGGCCTCCATATCCTGAGCTGTCACGAAGGCTTCGGCAGCTTCCAGATCAGCCTTCGTGGCCGAGGACACAAGTCGCAAAGTGCCGGATTCGTCAGTCATGGTGGACAGGCTGTCCATCTCAACCGCGACCCATTTCTCGCCCATGCCGAGGAATCCGCCGACACCGATCACGACACCTTCGACGGTGCCATCAAGATTGACAATCAGGTCGTCAACATCACCAATCGACTCGCCCGCGTCAGAGTATACACTGCTGCCGATGAGATCATCGGCAAGGATAGTGTTCTCACTCTGCATGGTGATCTGGCCTTCGACAGGCTTCACCGGCTCTTCGGCAGGGGCTGCATCGGCGGGGGCTTCGGCCATCGCGTCGGGCGCAGTGTCGTCAGCCATCGGCGTTTCTGCGGTATCAGTCATCGATGTCGCGTCAGAGCCTTCAGCGGCTTCGGTATCGCCTTCTGGGGCCATATCAGTCGCCGGTGCCTCTGCCGTATCGTTCATCTCTTCTGCGGCTGTGTCATCCGTTGCCGTATCGCTTGCAGCATCGGTATCAGTCATCGGCGCTTGCTCGGTGCTCTCTTCTTGCGCGGGCTCTGTCATCGGCTCCGTCGCCGTGTCCTGCGCGGCAAGGGCCAGCGGGGTCGCACTTAAAACGGTGACCAGCGCGAGGCGGCTGGCATGTTGCATAAGATTGGTCATTGTTCTTCCTCCTAATAAACAAGACGCGGCGGTGCCCGATCTCAGAGAGGCATCATTGCGTCGATGTGATTGGGAAATGCCCAAACAGGCATGGGGGTTCCCGCCTAGCGTGAACTATGGGCGGGAATTGGCGCATGGACAGGGCGTCCTGCCCCTTTGACCCTCCTGCGAAAACCTGCCAAACCTCATGCCATAGCTGACAGAGGCATGGGCTCATGAAGAAATCCGACAACCCCGCTGACGCGTTCAAAAAGGCCCTCGCTGAGGCGACCAAGGTCATGGCCGATGACGCCGAGCTGAACGTCAGCTATTCCGTTGATCCGTCAGGGCTTTCCGGTGACGCGATGCGCCTGCCACAGGTCAGCCGCCGGATGACCCGCGAAGAGGTTTTGCTGGCCCGCGGCACCGCCGATGCGCTGGCGCTGAACCGCCGCTATCATGATGAAGCAACCCATGCCCGCTATGCGCCCCAAGGCGACATGGCGCGCGAGCTGTATGAGGCGATGGAAACCGCGCGTTGCGAGGCGATGGGCGCGCGCGACATGCCCGGCACAGCGGGCAATATCGACGTAAAGATCAAACATGACGCGCTGCGCAAGGGCTACGATCAGGCCAAACAAGCCAGCGACGTGCCGCTTTCGGTCGCCGCGGGCTATATGGTGCGCCATCTCGCCACCGGGCGACCGCTGCCCCCCGGGGCCGAGAATGCCATGGAGCTTTGGCGCGGCTTTATTGAGGATCAGGCCGGAGGCACCTTGGAGGGGCTCGACGGCAGCCTCGCCGATCAGGCCGATTTTGCACGGCTGGCACGTAAAATGATTTCCGATCTTGGCTATGGCGACCAATTGGGCGACGACCCGGACAGCCAAGACGATGAGCAAGAGGATCAAGCCGAGGAAGGTGCAGAGGAGGAGCAAGACCCCGACAGCACCGGTCAAGACGATCAGGACGAGGAAGAGGCCGAAGGCACGCCCGAAAACAGCCAAGAGCAGCAGCAGGACGAAAGTCAGGCGCAGGTCTCGATGGATGACGAGGCGGATCAGGAATTGGGCGACGAGGCCGATATGCCCGAGGGCGACGCGCCCATGGACCCGCCACCCCCACCGCCTGTATCCGATGCCGACCCGGAGTACCGCGTCTATCTGGGCGAGCATGATGAGGTGATCGGGGCCGAGGAACTGGCCGAGCCGATCGAATTGGAACGCCTGCGTGCCTATCTGGATCAGCAGTTGGAGCCGCTGAAGGGTGCGGTGGGCCGGCTGGCCAACAAGTTACAACGCCGTCTGCAAGCGCAGCAGAACCGTTCGTGGGAGTTCGACCTAGAAGAAGGCACGCTGGACGCGGGCCGTCTGGCGCGGGTCGTGGCCAACCCCACCACGCCGCTCAGCTTCAAGGTTGAGAAGGACACCGAATTCCGCGACACCGTGGTGACGCTGCTGCTGGACAACTCCGGCTCTATGCGCGGGCGGCCCATCTCCATCGCTGCGATCTGCGCCGACGTCTTGGCGCGGACCTTGGAGCGCTGCAATGTGAAGGTCGAGATCCTCGGCTTTACCACCCGTGCGTGGAAGGGCGGTCAGGCCCGCGAAGCGTGGCTAAATGACGGACGCCCCGCGCAGCCCGGACGACTGAATGATCTGCGGCACATTATCTATAAATCCGCCGATGCCCCTTGGCGGCGGACCCGCGACCACCTTGGTCTGATGATGAAAGAGGGTCTGCTGAAAGAGAATATCGACGGCGAGGCGCTGGAATGGGCGCACCGTCGCATGTTGGCACGGCATGAGGCGCGCAAGATCCTGATGGTGATTTCAGACGGTGCGCCGGTGGATGACAGCACGCTGTCGGTGAACCCGGCCAACTATCTGGAAAAGCACCTGCGGGACGTGATCGCGATGGTCGAAAAACGCCGCGCGGTGGAACTGCTGGCGATTGGCATCGGCCATGATGTGACGCGATATTACGACCGCGCGGTGACGATTACGGATGTGGATCAGCTTGCCGGAGCGATGACCGAGCAGCTTGCCGCGCTTTTTGACAGTGATCCGCGGAAACGGGCGCGTGTCATGGGCATGCGTCGCGTGGGCTGAGCCGTCGGACGGTATTTGAAAAGGATGAAGGAGGGGCGTGTGTTCCAGAGTTTCGAGGTCACCGCGCGTCCGGAACAGGGTCCCCTGCGTTTGGCGGCGCTGCGTGCAGAATTGGTCCGGGCAGGCTTGGACGGGTTCTTGGTCCCGCGTGCCGACGCGCATCAAGGGGAATATGTCGCCCCGCGTGATGACCGTTTGGCGTGGCTGACGGGGTTTACGGGCTCTGCCGGGTTTTGTGCAGCACTGCGGGACGTTGCGGGGGTCTTTATCGACGGGCGCTATCGCACGCAGGTCAAGGCGCAGGTGGCGGAGGTTTTTACGCCTGTGCCTTGGCCCGAGGTGTCTTTGGCCGATTGGTTGAAGGACCAGCTGCCTGAGGGCGGTGTGATTGGTTTTGATCCGTGGCTGCATACGCCCGCCCAGATCGCTGGGCTGGAAGAGACGCTGGCGGGCTCGGGTATCGAGATGCGGCGCGTGGACAATATGGTGGATCGCATTTGGGACGATCAGCCCGACGCACCGATGGCAGTAGCGGCGGCGCATCCTATGGAGTTTGCCGGGGAGAGCCATGAGGCTAAGCGTCAGCGCTTGGCGGTGCAATTGCGTGAAGCGGGGCAGAAAGCGGCACTGATCACGCTGCCCGACAGCCACAACTGGTTGCTTAACATTCGCGGGCAGGACATTCCGCGCAATCCGGTGGCACATGGGTTTGCTGTGCTGCATGACGATGCGCGCGTTGATCTGTTTATGGCGGCGGAAAAACTGACCGTCTTGACCGATCATCTGGGGCCGCACGTAATGCAGCGTGATCCTGCTGATTTGTCCGATTATCTGCGCGAGCTGGAGGGCCCGGTGCGGCTTGATCGACAGTCGGCTCCGGTATTGTTTGCCGAGCTGCTGGGGGGCCGTGCTGAGGCAGGAGAAGACCCATGCGCTTTGCCCAAGGCCTGCAAAAATGAGGCCGAGATTACCGGAGCCGCTGAGGCGCATCTGCGTGACGGGGCAGCAGTGGTGGAGTTGCTGGCGTGGCTGGATGCGCAAGAACCGGGAACCGTCACGGAGACCGAGGTGGTGCGCCAGTTGGAAGAGCTGCGCCGCCGAGATCCTTCCTTGCGCGATATCAGTTTTGAGACGATCTC
The DNA here is from genome assembly GCF_900113435.1 of Sulfitobacter dubius. GTDB lineage: Bacteria > Pseudomonadota > Alphaproteobacteria > Rhodobacterales > Rhodobacteraceae > Sulfitobacter > Sulfitobacter dubius. Next base: position 1,105,560 of record NZ_FOPG01000001.1, read on the forward strand.
TGGCACCGGGCCAAACGGGGCGATCATCCATTACCGGGTGAATGAGGAAACCGACAGCCTGCTGCAGGACGGACATCTTTTGGTGCTCGACAGTGGCGGTCAGTACCTTGACGGGACCACGGATATCACCCGGACCATTGCCATCGGCAGCCCCGATCAGGACGCGCGCAGCGCCTTTACGCGAGTGCTGTCGGGCATGATCGCCATGAGCCGTCTGCGGTGGCCGCGCGGGCTGGCCGGGCGGGATATCGAGATGCTCGGGCGTCTGCCGCTTTGGATGGCGGGGCAGGATTTTGATCATGGTCTGGGGCATGGCGTTGGCGCTTACCTGTCGGTGCATGAGGGGCCGCAGCGGCTGAGCCGGATGAGCCATGTGCCGCTGGAGCCCGGTATGATCCTTAGCAATGAACCGGGCTATTACCGGGAGGGAGCTTTTGGCATTCGCATCGAGAACCTGCTGGTGGTGCAGGAGGCGCCCGCCCTGCCCGGCGGTGACGCGCATCGCAAAATGCTGGATTGGCGCACGTTGACGCTTGTGCCGATTGATCGGCGCTTAATCGATATCAAGGCGCTGAGCCCCGAGGCACGCGATTGGTTGAACGCCTATCACCGCGACGTTGCGGAAAAGATCGGGCCGCGGGTATCACCTGTTACAAAACTGTGGTTGGATGCGGCAACGGCGCCGCTATGAGCGTCCGATTTCAGTAAAAAGGGGGGTACGGCATGTCCGACCATATTACGATCACTCCGGCCCAAGGCACATGGGTTGTCCGCGCTGGCGGGGCAGTGCTGGGTGAGAGCACAGGCGCGCTGGAACTGCGCGAGGGGGACTATCCCCCGGTGATCTATTTCCCGCGTGGTGATATCGCAATGGCCTTCCTTGATGGTACAGATAAGACCACCCATTGCCCCCATAAGGGCGAGGCCAGCTATTTCTCGGTCGTGACTAAAAGCCGCACCTTGGAAGATGCCGTCTGGTCTTACGAAGACCCCAAAGAGGATGTGGCGGCGATCAAGGGCTATCTGGCTTTCACCCCAATGGAAGAAATCGCCATCGAACGTATCTGAGCGCGGCTCAGGAATGCTCCTCTGCCGCGGTGGCGGCGAGGGCGCGGTTATAGGCCTTCAGCGCATCGACGTGGAACAGAGCGCCCAGCAGTTCGGGCGGCGCATCGGCGCTGAGGGTAACCACCGGGATGAAATTGGAATGCGTCTGGTCGAACAGCGGCAGAGCGGCCTCAAGCGTGGCGCTGCCGTCGATATAGGTGCCCTTGTCAATCAAATCCCAACAGGCGTCTTCTGAGGCGGCGTCCTCGTCATCCGGGCGGCGCATGATCCGACCCACCATAAACATCGACAGCAGATAGGCCTGTGGCCCCGCCGCCAGATGGATGCCGCGACGTTCCATCTGGGTAAGGAAAAACGAGCGATCCACCAGCTTTGACGCCAGTGCGGTCGACATGCTGACGGCGACCATCACGGCGAGGCCGGTCTGCCAGTCTCCGGTCATTTCAAAGACGATGAGCGTGGTCGATATCGGTGCGCCAAGCACGGCGGCGGCAACGGCCCCCATGCCCGCCAGCGCGTAAAGCGAGGAAGAGCCGGAGATCTCGGGGAACACGCCAGTCGCGATCAAGCCAAAGGCCAGCCCGGTGAGCGCGCCCACCATCAGCGAGGGCGAAAAGACGCCGCCCCCCATGCGCCCGCCCAACGTGATCGCCACGGCAGCGACCTTGAGCACAGCAAAGATAATCACCTCATGCAGGACCAATTCGCCCACCAGTGCACGGGACGTCGTCTCATAACCGACGCCGATAATATGCGGGAACCAAAGCGCAATAATCCCAAGAATCGCGCCCGCCACCGCTGGGCGTAGCCAACGCGCCAGACCGGTGCGGGCCTGTAGATAGTTGCCGAAATCTTCGGCCCAAAAGATCGAGCGCATGAGCACGACAGAGACCAAGCCGCAGGTCAGCCCCAGCAGCAGGAAAGCAGGCAGTTCGACGTAGAATTGCACATCCCCAAGGCTGGGCAAGACGAACTCGGTCAGCCCGCCGAACTCTAGCCGGTTGATTACCGTGCCTGCCGCCGAAGCGATCACGATGGGCGCGAAGGCATGGACTGCGAAGTGCCGCAGCACGACTTCAAGCGCAAAAAGCGCCCCGGCGATGGGGGCGTTGAAGCTCGCGGAAACCGCCGCCGCCACCGCGCAGCCCAACAGATCACGACCGGTGATTCCATCGGCCTTGATAAAGCGGCTGACCTTGGTCGAGATTACAGCGGCCAGATGCACCACCGGCCCTTCGCGGCCTGATGAGCCGCCCGTCGAGAGGGTGATGAGCGAGGCCAGTGCCGAGGCCACCCCGGCGCGTGTTTCGACCCGACCGTCGTGCAAGGCGGCCCCGAGGATCACATCGCCGACGCTGCGGGCACGCCCGTCGCGGGTAAAGCGGTGCAGGATCAACCCAACAAGCAGCCCGCCCAACGTCGGGATCAGCACCACCCAATACCACGGCAACCCGGCGAGAAAGCTGTGCAAGAATTGCACGTCGTCCGTACCGTAAAGCGTGGCCTGTAACCAGTTGATCCCTTTGCGAAAGAACAAGGCCGCGAAGCCCGCCGCAATGCCCACCAACAACGCGATGAACCAAAAGGTGATCTTGCCCGGCCCCCGGGTGCGCAGCACCGTCCAGCCCTGTTTGCAGCCGCCGAGCGCCTGATGCAGTTGTTGGGAAAAGAATGCGTTATCTTGCGGAGGCATGGGACTTGGACCAGTTGGACCCTTTCTGTCTAGGGCAAGCTGACCTTGGGTAAAACCGCCATTTAAGAAGTCGTCGCGCCCTGTTGCCCGTTAAGCAATGCCTGCGCTGCCGCGCGGGCGGCATCGGTGATCGTATCGCCCGCGAGCATCCGCGCGACTTCGTCCACCCGTTCTTCGGGGGCGAGTGCCGTGACCGTTGAGGTGGTCATGCCCTTGGCAACCGATTTGGCCACGCGCCAGTGATGCGCGCCCAATGCCGCGACCTGAGGCGAGTGGGTGACGACCAGCACCTGCCCCTCAGCCGCCAACGCCTTCAGACGGCGGCCTACGGCGTCTGCGGTGGCGCCCCCCACCCCACGGTCAATCTCATCGAAAATCAATGTTAGGCCTGCTTGGCTTTGCGTCAGACAGACCTTAAGCGCCAATAGAAACCGGCTGAGCTCCCCGCCCGATGCGATCTTGCCCAATGGCCCAGCAGGCGCGCCGGGGTTGGTTGCCACGGTGAACGACACCGCATCGCGGCCTTCGGGGCCCGGAGCGTCTTGGGTGAGCTGTGTTTCAAAAACGGCGCGTTCCATTTTGAGCGGCGCTAGTTCGGCCGCCACGGCTTTGTCGAGCTTGGCCGCAGACTTGCGCCGCTTTTCGGTCAAGGCAGCGGCGCGTTCGTCATACAGCGCCTGAGCATTGTGCACGGCCTTTTCCAATTCGGCCTGCGCGGCCTCGCCTGCGTCAAGCACGTTGAGTTTGGTACGCAGTGTGTCGGCGAACCCAGCCAATTCATCGGGTTGCACGTCATGTTTCCGCGCCAGTCCCCGGATTGCGAAAAGCCGCTCTTCGCAGGCTTCCAATTCGTAGGGGTCGAATGACATGCCGTCGATCGCATCGGCCACGCCGGACATCGCCTCATCCAATTCCACCATGGCGCGGTTCAGCGCGGCAAGCGGGCCTTCTAACGCGCCTTCGGCCTTGTCGGCCACACCGTCGAGCCAGCGCAGCGCATCGCCCATCGCCGTTTCAGCGCCGCCCTGACCCATTAACTCATAGGCGTTAACCACATCGCGGCGGATCTTTTCGGCACCTTGCATTTGGCGGCGGCGGGTGTCGAGCGTGGCTTCTTCTCCCTCTTCGGGGGCGAGTTTGTCGAGTTCGGCTACCGCGTGGCGTAGAAATTCCTCTTCGGCGGCGATGGCGTCACGTTCGGCGGCTGCGGCGGCGGCGGCCTTACGGGCTGCGCCGAGGGCGGTCCAAGCCTCCCGTACCCCAGCGATTGCGTGGGCATTTCCGGCATAGTCATCAAGGATCGCACGGTGGCCGCGCGGGTTGAGCAGGCCACGGTCATCGTGCTGGCCATGCAATTCCACCAATGTCTCAGAAAGTCGCCGCAGCACCTCGCCCGAGCAGCGCCGGTCATTCACCCAAGCCGTCTTGCGCCCGTCAGAGGTATTAATGCGGCGCAGAATCAATTCGTCCCCGCCCGGCAACCCGGCTTCTTCGAGCAGCGCATGGGCTGGATGGGCTGGCGGCAGATCAAACCACGCCGTTACCTCGCCCTGCTCGGCCCCTTGCCGTACCAGATCGGCACGGCCCCGCCAGCCGAGAACAAAACCAAGGGAATCCAACAAGATAGACTTGCCCGCGCCGGTTTCACCCGTCAACACATTCAGCCCCGGTTGGAAGCCAAGCTCCAGCCGGTCGATGATCAGCATGTCCGAAATATCAAGTCCGCGCAGCATCGGAAATAACCGTCGGGTGGGTTTGCCCCACCCCCTTTATAGCCACTCGCCTTTGATGGTCTGACGATAGGCGGCACCCAGCCAATTGTCTTTGTAGAAGGTCGGCGCAAGGCCCCGTCCCGTCAGCAGTTTATAGCTGTCTTCGTACCATTCCGAGCCACGGTAGTTGTGCCCCAGAACCGCTGCCGCTGTCTGTGCCTCTTGGTTCAGACCCAGCGAGAGATAGGATTCCACCAGACGGTGCAGCGCTTCGGCTGTGTGGGTCGTTGTCTGGAAATCCTCTACAACCACGCGGAACCGGTTAATCGCGGCAGTATAGTGATCGCGGCGCAGATAGTAGCGGCCGATCTCCATTTCTTTGCCTGCCAAATGGTCAAAGGCGAGGTCAAATTTCAGGATCGCGGAACGGGCATATTCGCTATCAGGATAATCTTCGATCACAGCGCGCAGCGATTGCAGCGCTTGGAAAGTCAGCCCCTGATCGCGGCCCACTTCGTCGATCTGGTCATAATAGCTCAGCGCCAAGAGATACTGCGCATAGGCGGCATCATCTTCGGCGGGATAGAAATCGATGAACCGCTGCGCAGCCGAGCGGCTGTTGGGGTAGTCCTGATCCTTGTGATAGGCGAAAGCCTGCATGATCAGGGCGCGTTTGGCCCATTCGGAATAGGGGTAGAGGCGCTCGATCTCAGCGAAGTAAAACGCCGCCTCACCGGGGTTGTTGTTGGTGATCTCATATTCGCCACGCTCAAAAATCTGCTCGGCCGAGTAGGTTTCGAGCGGGATTTCCTTTGGGTTGAGGAAACTCCCGTCTGATCGTCCGTCGCCACCGCCGCAGGCCGCCAATGTTGCGACCAGAAGCACCGCACTGATCGTCCGCTTGCGCGATCCTGCTACCGTCATGCCCGCACCCCTTGCATCGTCCAACCCATGGTCATTGACCCTCTTGCGCATGTGACTAGCACAATAATCTGCGTTGCAAAACGCCCATTCCACCCCCACCCATCGGCGGTCACGCAACGGCGTGTTACCGGGGCAGGCTTGTCACTTCAGTTTAGTGAATACAAGGCATTGGCGAGGCGTTCAATGGCACTTCGGCGTGCGGGCGACCTGAGGTTTGGCATCACTTAACCTGCGCGTGAACCCGCCCCTCGATCAGGCAACCTGCGGGATTTCATCCCAGACCAGCCCAAAGCCCGGAAGCCGTGCCGCCTGAGCCGCATCACAGGTGATCAAACGCACGGCGTCTGGTGTCGCGAAAAGCGCGCGCAGCAATGTGTTGGTCAGAGAATGGCCTGCCCGCTTGCCTTCGTAATGGCCCAAAAGCGGTGCACCGGCCAGTGCCAAATCACCAAGTGCGTCGAGCATTTTGTGACGCACTGGCTCATCCGCATGGCGCAGCCCACCGGGGCTGACAACTGCATCGCCATCGAAAACCACCGCGTTTTCACCGGCTTCGCCGCCGAGTGCCAGCCCATTGGCCTGCATAGCCTCAACATCCGCCTGACGGCAGAAGGTGCGGCTGTCACAAAGTTCGCGTGCAAATGAGCCGTTGTTCATAGTCAGCGATTTGCGCTGATGGCCAATGGCGGCATCGGCGAAATCGATCTCAAAGTCGATCCGCAGCGTATCGGCTGGCGAAATACTCGCGGTCGCATCACTATCCTGCACGGTTACGGTCTTAAGCACTTCAAACGCCATCACAGGCGCGGCAAGCTGACGCAAGCCCCGCTGCATGATGCCCCGCACGAAAGGCACGGAAGACCCATCAAGGATCGGCACTTCGGGGCCGTCGATTTCGATCAGCAGGTTATGGATGCCACAGCCCGAAACAGCGGCCATCAGATGCTCTACTGTAGAGATCGACAGGCCGGTGCGGTTTTCCAGCTTGGTGCAGAGGGGCGAACGGTTCACCGCGTCCCAACGGGCGGGGATCAAACGGTCACCAACAGCGACATCGCTGCGCGAGAACCAGATACCATGATGGGCAGAGGCCGGACGCAGTGTTACAGTCGCAGGCAGACCAGAGTGCAGGCCTGTGCCAGAAAAGCTTAATGCTGATTTAATTGTTGTCTGCACCGGGTAATCCTCACGCTTCGAACATCTTCTTGTGTGTTGAACTCTGGATTAAGGCGCTGGTTCATTTTGCTCAACTCAATCTTTGCAACGGTCTGAAACATGACTGCAACATTTGGGCGCTAGCGTGCCGAGCTGTTTGCAAAAGCCTGATCTAAAACGAAAAAGGGCCGCCCCAAGGCGACCCTCTCTTCATCTATCGTGATCGGTTCAGTTGGCCTGACGGCGCAGGAACGCGGGAATTTCGATGCGTTCTTGATCGGGATCATTGCTTTCTTGCGGCTGCGGTGCCGCAGCAGAGGCACGAGTCTGCACCGGAGGCTGCTGACGTGCAGGGCGTGGCTGCGCCTCGCCTTCGGCGTGGCCGGTCATCCGGTTGATCAGAGAGTTGATGCCAAAGCGACCTTTGTCGCCCTGCTCACCCTGCTGCTGCTGGGCCTGACGGTGCTGTTCGGGCGCTGCTTTTTGCGCAGCGGCGCGCAGCCGGGCCAGTGCCTCGGGGGATGGCGTGCCGGGCGTCGGCGCGCGGGGCGCGACGAATGCTTCGGGCTCGGCCTCAATCGCTTCTTCTTGACGAGGCTCAAATGCGGCGACCTCTGGCTGATACGCTGGTGCGGGCAGACCATCGTCATCTTCGACGACGTTCTCTTCTTCATAGCGGTCTTGGTCGCGCTGTGTCGGCTGAAGGTCTTGGAACAGGGCGGCCTGCTCTACTTCCTGTGTTGTTTCTGCGGCGATAGGTGCTGCAACGGGTGCCTGCGCGGCAGAAACCTGCGCCACATCGTCAACCGATACGTTCTGACGCAGCGGCTGGCTCATGGAGCGGCGCGGGACCGGCATTTCAGTGTTCACATCGGTGGCGTCGATACCGGTGGCAACAACGCTGACGCGCATCAGGCCACCAAGGCTCTCGTCCAGCGTGGAGCCGACGATGATGTTCGCCTCGGGGTCCACTTCTTCGCGAATACGGTTCGCCGCTTCGTCGAGTTCGAAGAGGGTAAGGTCGTGACCGCCGGTGATGTTGATAAGAACACCCTTGGCACCGCGCAGGCTGATTTCGTCCAGCAGCGGGTTGGCGATCGCCTTTTCGGCGGCTTGGATGGCGCGATCTTCGCCCTCGGCCTCGCCTGTTCCCATCATCGCCTTGCCCATTTCGTCCATCACGGCGCGAACGTCGGCAAAGTCGAGGTTGATCAAGCCAGGACGGACCATCAGGTCGGTCACGCCCTTCACACCTTGGTACAGCACGTCATCGGCGAGCGAGAAGGCTTCGGTGAAGGTGGTCTTTTCGTTGGCCAGACGGAACAGGTTCTGGTTGGGAATGATAATCAGCGTGTCGACGACCTTTTGCAGCGTCTCAACACCGTCTTCGGCCTGACGCATGCGCTTGGCACCCTCAAACTGGAAGGGCTTGGTCACGACACCAACGGTCAGCACACCCAGCTCGCGGGCCGCTTGGGCGATGATCGGGGCCGCACCTGTCCCGGTGCCGCCGCCCATGCCTGCGGTGATGAAGCACATATGCGCGCCGGCAAGGTGGTCAACGATCTGCTCGATGCTCTCTTCGGCAGCGGCAGCGCCGACGCTAGCACGGGCGCCCGCGCCCAGACCTTCGGTGACCTTGATGCCAAGCTGAACGCGGTTGTCGGCCCGGGCCTGCTGGAGCGCCTGTGCGTCGGTGTTCGCCACAACGAAGTCAACGCCGTCCAACTCTTTTTCGATCATGTTATTGACCGCGTTGCCGCCCGCCCCACCAACACCAAAGACGGTGATACGGGGTTTCAGATCATCTTGTCCTGGCATTGAAAGGTTGAGTGTCATGTGCTGTCCGCCTGTCCAGTTGCCCGCATCCCGCGGGGGTTTTTTCGACCAAATTTACCCGACCCTACCGGCCTAGGGCCGGATCGTCACCTAAAAAACGTCATTTTGACGCTAAATATGGGCAAAATCTTGCCTGTTTCCGCCTTATCTCGGGCTTGGCACCCGATATTGGGGTCACCAGTTGTCTCTAAACCATTTCACCGCCCGCTTGAGCGAGCGTGACGGGTAGCGATCGGCAGGGATGTCGAAATCCCACCACTCGTCCTGAGGATGCGCCGCAAAGAGCGCGAGGCCCACGGCAGATGCAAAACCCGGCCCGGTTGCCGCCTGTGGCAGGCCGTGCACACGCAGCGGACGCCCCAGACGGACCTGCTGGCCAAGGATCTTGCTGGCAAGCCCATCAAGGCCCGGTATCTGGCTGCCTGCCCCGGTAAGTACAATCTGTTGGCTTGGCAGATGGTCGAAACCGGCAGCATCCAGCCGAACGCGGACCTCTTCGAGGATCTCTTCAACGCGCGGACGCATGATGCCGATCAATTCGGCCCGACTGGCGGTGCGGCGGTCGTGTTCGTAATCGCCCGTTTCGCCGCCGATTTCGATCATGTCACGGTCGTCCATGCCGGTGGCATGCACGCCGCCATAGAAGGTCTTGATCCGTTCGGCATTGGCCATCGGCACTTGCAGGCCCATGGAGATGTCAGAGGTAACGTGATCCCCGCCCATACGCACGGTGTCGGCATAGATCATGTGTTTCTTGATAAAGATCGACACGCCGGTGGTGCCGCCGCCGAAGTCGATACAGGCTGCGCCGAGTTCCTGCTCGTCCTCAACCAGCGCCGAGATGCCCGAGGCATAGGAGGACGACGCGATCCCGGCCAGTTCCAGATCACAGCGTTTGATACAATGCGCGAGATGCTGAACCGTGTCGGCATCGACGGTCAGCATATGCATATCCACCGACAGACTATTGCCCAACTGTCCACGCGGATCGGCCAGACCGCTGCGGTGATCCAGCGCAAAGTTCACCGGCTGGGCGTGCAGCACCTCGCGGCCCTCGCCGTATTCCGGCACGTCACAGCCCGCCAGTACGCGCGCCACGTCTTGCTCCGAGACCGATTGCCCCTCCAGTTCCACCGAAGCGTCGAGGCCATAGCTGCGCGGCTCCCCGCCCGAGAAACAGGCAATAACGTGGTCAACCCGGATACCGGCCATCTTCTGCGCGGCCTGAAGTGCGGTGCGGATCGCGCGCTCGGTCTCGCCCATGGCGCAAATCTCACCAAAGCGTACCCCGCGCGAGCGGGTGGTCGCAGCCCCGATGACCCGGAACCCCGATTGCCCGGCCAATGAGCCGATGTCGCCATTCTCTCCGTCATGGGTAATGCCGTCAAACCGCAGCACCAGACAGGCGATCTTGGAACTGCCCACATCCAAAATGGCCACCACCCCGCGTTGGATCGCCAATTTGCGCATGTGCCGCATCGAACGCTGACTGTCGTATAGGTCCATCATTTCGTTACTGTCCCGATTCCAATGGCCATCTTACTGGCCGGAAAGCTGCCTGATGTGCCACCATTCGCGGGTGGCATCTTCGTTCATTCTTAGGGTTGGTCTTGCCGCCAACCGCATATCCACACGCGCCACATCCCGCGTGAGAACTTCTTGTGCGCCTTCCAGCGCGATCACCCGTTCCAGCGCTTGCAGCGCATTTTCTTCGGGCAACATGATCGTCTGATCGCGGTCCAGCACCACGTCCCAGCGGCGCCCTCCGACGCGGACCAAGCCGCGCAGACGGTCACCCAGTACGTTCGCCGCTGCGATTAGCTTGAGCGCCTCTGGCACCGCCTTGGCAGCCCCTGCCCCGGCGATCAGGGGCAGATCGGCATGGTCGCGCCGCGCCTCGATCCGTGCCACATGCGCGCCGGTATTGTCCACCAGAGCCAGCCCAGTTTCATTGCGCCAGACGGCGATGGGCACGCGCGGGGTCACGTCAATTTGCAACACGCCACCGGGGCGGATGCGAACATTGGCCTGCTTGACCCCGTCAATATCGGTGATTTTCTCGCGGATCTGCGGCAGATCGAGATCGAAGGAGGACAGCGGAAACTCCAGCGGCAGCGCAGTGCGGATTTCGGTCGAGAGCATGTCACTCGCCCCGTCGATGGCCATGAGCTTGACCATGAACTCGGGCCGCTCTTCGATGCTAGCGCGGACATCGGCGATGGCCTGCACCACGGTGCCGCGCCGCTCGTCATCCGCCATATAGATCGTGCCGGCCAGCAGGCTTAACGTGAAAGGCAGCCCCACGCGCAGGGCAAAGCGAAAGCCCGGTGTCAGCATCAACCGCTGCATACGCCATGACCACCGCGAGGGGGCGGGATCGGCCTTGCCTGTTTCAGGGCGGCGGCGGATCAGCGATCGCATGAGGCGTCCTCCACCATCCAAGCGCAAAGCTCAGGGAATGAAATGCCGCAGGCCGCAGCCTGCTCGGGCGAGAGCGAAGTGGCGGTCATGCCGGGCTGGGTGTTGGTCTCAAGCAAGATCAACCCGTCAACTCCGCGTGCCTCATCCCAACGGAAATCGGTACGGCTGATGCCCTTGCAGCCAAGCGCCGCATGGGCGCGGCGGGCATAGTCGAAACACAGATCGGTAATCTCTTGCGGCAGATCGGCAGGCACCACATGGCGCGAGCCGCCGGGCTTGTATTTCGCGTCGTAATCATACCAGCCGGTGGTGATGATATCCGTCACCGCCAACGCCCGGTCGCCCATCACGGTAGTGGTCAGCTCACGCCCCGGGGCAAAGGTCTCGACCATCACCTCGGCGGGCATGTCGTCCGACAGTTGCGGCGGGCCGTTGTTTTCCTCGGCCACGAGGTAAACGCCGACAGAGGAGCCTTCGTTGTTGGGTTTGACCACATAGGGCGGCGCCATGACATGAGAGGCCATCACATCGGCTTTGGGCGCGATGACGCTTTCCAGCACCGGCAGCCCCGCGTGGCGGAACACGTCTTTAGACCGCTGCTTGTCCATCGCCAGCGCCGAGGCCAGCACGCCAGAATGCGTATAAGGAATATGCAGCCACTCAAGCAGGCCCTGCACACAGCCATCTTCGCCCCAACGGCCATGCAGGCAATTCAATACGGCAAAGGGTTTCAGATCGGCAAGTACGGCAGCGAGATCGCGGCCTGCATCGACCTCGACCACGTTATATCCGCCATGTTCCCGCAAGGCAGCGGCGCATGCACGCCCGCTGGACAAAGACACCTCACGCTCAGCCGAGGGGCCGCCCATCAATACCGCCACTGTCGGGGTCTGTCCGCTCGACTTACCCACCAAAGTGCCTCTTTGCCTCGGGCCGTTTGCGGCCCCTATCGTTGTTATCTTTGTTTTTCCGTCACTTAGCCACCGCCCAAAGGCTCAGCCCTGCGACACCGGATCACCCAATTTTTCACCGACGCGCATAATTTCCCATTCTAGCCTTATACCGCTTGAAGCGTAAACCTTTTTTCGCACCTCTTCGCCTAAGGTTTCGAGATCATCTGCCGTGGCCGCCCCGGTATTAATCAGGAAGTTTGAATGTTTCGGGCTCATCTGCGCCCCGCCGATGGTGGCACCGCGCATCCCGGCATCATCAATCACTTTCCACGCCTTGAGGTCATGCACATCATCTGCCTTCCCCGTTGAGGAAAACCCCGCCGGGTTGCGAAAGGTCGATCCGGCGCTCCGGTCCTTGGTCGGTTGCGTTTCATCGCGTTTGGCAAGCTGCTCCTCTATCCGCGCGTGAAGCGCCTCCGGCTCCGCTTTGGGCGGCGCAAAGGTCGCGCTGATCAGCACCGAGCCGGGCGAAAGGTCGGACTGGCGGTAGCGGAAGTTGAGGTCATCAGCGGTGAGGGTCACCACCTCCCCCGCGCGGGTCACAGCTTGGGCAGAGACGAAGTGGTCTGCCGTGTAGGTGCCATAGCAGCCTGCATTCATGCGCAAGGCTCCGCCGATGCTGCCGGGGATGGTGCGTAGAAAGGTAAGATCCAGCCCCGCGTCCGCCGCCTTGCGCGCCACATGCGCATCCAGCGCTGCCGCCCCGGCGGTCACTTGGTCGCCGTCAATCTCGATCCCGTTAAAGCCGCGCCCAAGACGGATCACCACTGCCCGCAGCCCGCCATCGCGTACGATCAGGTTACTGCCCACGCCCATCGGAAATACCGCCACCTTTTGTGGCAGTCGGCGCATAAAGGTACACAGATCCTCTATGTCAGCGGGTTGAAAAAGATAATCTGCAGGCCCGCCAACGCGCAGCCATGTCAGTTCGCTCAAGGCGCGGTCGGGGGTCAGCCTGCCGCGCAGGTCGGGGATATTCAGCGTATTCATGGCGCCGGACTTAGCCCATTTGCACGACAGAGCAAAGTATCAAGAGCGCGGGGGATCAACGCGGCTTTCGCGCCACCGCGTTACCAAGCGGCCCAGCAGCCAGCCCAGCCCGAAACCGCCCACTGCGTACAGCACGACCGACAGCTGCGCCAATAGCGCATGCGGCTCAAACACCCGCGCATTCAGCCCAAACACCATCCAAAGGGCGTTGAGCGACAGACCAATCACCAGCACGATAACAAACCACAGCACCCGAGCGCGAAAGCCAGCCCAGATGCACGCGATCAGCCACAGCGCAAAAACAGCCAGCAACGCCACGAGTGTAGGCGTCAGGGTCACTCTGCCGGCCCTTTGACCCGCCCTGCCCCACGGCGCAACCAGCGCGCGAAATAGATCACGGGCCATCGCAGAACCGAACAGCCTCCCGCCAAAACCAACAGGCCCAGCCAAGGGCCATGTTGCGCGGTAACAAAGCCAACGATGGGGATCCCCACAACGATCAGTAAATAGGCGCTCCGCCAATGGAAATCTTTGCTGGGTGTCATGGCCAGCACATTGGCAACCACAAACCACAAACAGGCCAGGATAAGGGATAGGCTCATTTCGGCAGCTCCGACTTTTGGCCGCGCAGACGCGCCCAAAGGTAGCGTAGCGGATTACGGAACATTGAAAGGAACGCCAAAAGCGCCAGCAGCGCAAACGCCCACGAATGAGTTACCCCGATGGCGATGATCAAAGCCGGGGCCGCGATCAGCAAGATCACCCCCGGCAGGTACTGGGAGCGCAGAGGCAGCATAGCCACGGTCACGGCGGCGAAGACCCAAAGGATCGACAGCCAAACCAAAGTCATGCCCCGGCCCCCTTGGCGGCGCGCAGCGCCTCCGGCAGATCATTGGCCCATGCGCTGATCGTGCCTGCGCCAAGACAGACGACCATATCACCGGGTCGCGCCTCGCGCAGAACCAATCGCGTCAGTGCCTCGGCATCCTCGACCGCATAGGCGTGCCGATGCCCGTGCTGGATCAGCCCGGCGACCAGCCCGTCGCGGTCGGCACCGGGAATGGGCTCTTCGCCGGCGGCATAGACATCGGCGATGCCCACCACATCGGCATCGTTGAAACAGGCGCAGAATTCGTCGAAGTGATGGCTTAGGCGCGAGTAGCGGTGCGGCTGATGAACCGCGATCACGCGCCCCTCGCTGGCCTGCCGCGCGGCCTTGAGGACGGCATTAATCTCAACTGGGTGGTGGCCATAGTCGTCAATGATCGTAACGCCATCCACCTCGCCCACACGGGTAAAGCGACGATTCACCCCACCAAAGCTGCCCAAAGCGGTACGGATTAATTCCAACTTCATGCCAAGGTGTCGCGCCACGGTCACCGCCGCCAGCGCGTTAGAGACGTTGTGATCCCCCGGCATTGGCAGGGCGCAGTTCTCAATCACCATGTCTTCGGATTGCAGATGCACATCAAAATGCGCGACCCCGTCTTTGTAATGCAAACCCACAGCACGCACATCCGCCTGCGCGTTAAAGCCATAGGTCATAACGCGGCGATCTGTGAGCTTGCCCACCAAAGCCTGCACTTCCGGGTGGTCGGTGCAACAAACCGCCAGACCATAGAAGGGGATGTTTGAGACGAAGTTCAAAAAACCCTGCCGCAGCGTGTCAAAATCTCCCCAATGCTCCATATGCTCGGGGTCGATATTGGTGACGATGGCGATGGTTGCGGGCAGCCGGTTGAAGGTGCCGTCGCTTTCGTCGGCCTCAACCACCATCCATTCGCCCTGCCCCATTCGCGCGTTGGAGCCATAGGCATGGATGATGCCGCCGTTTACCACTGTGGGGTCGATGCCGCCCGCGACCAGCAGTTCGGCCACCAGCGTGGTCGTGGTGGTTTTGCCGTGGGTGCCTGCCACGGCGATATTGGACTTCAGACGCATCAACTCGGCCAGCATTTCGGCCCGACGTACCACTGGAAGACCCGCGCGCCGCGCGGCGTCAAGCTCTGCATTGCCCGGTTTGATCGCCGAAGAGATCACGACCACCGCGGCCCCCTCGATATTCTCGGCCGCTTGGCCTTCGAAAATCTTTGCCCCAAGTTCGGCCAGTCGCACGGTGATTTTGGTCGCTTTGAGATCAGACCCCTGCACCCGGTAGCCGTGGTTCAACAAGACTTCAGCGATGCCCGACATGCCGATACCGCCAATGCCGACAAAATGGATCGGGCCGACATCGGTCGGCAATTTGGTGGCGGCGGCGTTCATTTGGGATGTTCCTCTTCTGCGGGGGTCAGCGTGCCTTGGGCGCCAAGATGTTCAACCATATCAGCCAGTGTTTCAGCCGCGTCGGGTTTGCCGACCGAAAGGGCGGCTCGCGCCATCTGCAACGCCCCTTGGGGCATCTCCAACACCGCGAGAATTTGGTCGGTCATGATTTCAGGATTGGCCTTGCTTTCGGGCACCATAATCGCGGCACCGGCCTCAACCAGACCACGGGCATTGGCGGTTTGATGGTCCCCTGCGGCAGCGGCAAAGGGGATCAGGATCGAAGGCCGCCCGATCACCGACAGGTCCGCCACGCTGGACGCACCAGAGCGGCTGATCACCAGCTGCGCTTCGGACATGCGGCGCGGCACGTCATCAAAGAAGGGGCGCACATCGGCGCTGATGCCAGACTCGGCATAGTAATCCGCCACCCGCTGGCCGTCTTCGTCGCGGGCCTGATGGCTGACGCGGATATTGCGGATCATGTTCATCGGCAAAGCGGCGAGCGCGGGGGGCACCACGTCACTAAGGATACGCGCACCTTGACTGCCGCCCATCACCAGCACTTCCATCGGGTAGTCACCGGGCGGGATATAGGCGGCCCCTGCGCGGTCAAGCACAGCCGAACGCACCGGATTACCGACATGCCAGCCCTGCACGCCCTCGGGCAGTTTGGTGGGCCAGATGCCGCAGGCCACTGCATGTACCCGTTTGGCAAAAATCTCGTTCACGCGACCTAGAATGCCGTTCTGCTCGTGGATCATGCGCGGCATCCGCAGCGCCCAAGCCGCCCCAAGGGCGGGGATCGACGGATAGCCGCCAAAACCGACAACGACCGAAGGCCGGTCTCGCAGCATGTTCAGCCCCGCACGCAGCACACCGGCAGCAATACGAAACGGCACCAGCGCCTTGGCGGCGGCCCCACCACGCGCAAAGGTAGCACTGCTGATCTGGGTGATCTCGACTGCTTCGGGGAAGCCACCGGTATAGCGCGCACCGCGTGCATCGGTGCTGAGCTTGACCCGCCAGCCGCGCTTGAGCATCACCTCGGCCAAGGCCTGCGCCGGAAACATATGCCCGCCGGTCCCCCCGGCGGCGATGATCAGCAATGGCGCGGCCATCAGCGGCGGCCCCGGCCCAGAATGTCGCTGATCTCACCCTGCGGGCGCGAGCGGGTAAAGGCAAGGAGCATGCCCACGGCAATGCCGCTGGCGATGACTGAAGACCCACCGTAGCTGACGAAAGGCAAGGTCATGCCTTTCGCAGGCAAAAGCCGCACTGCCACACCCATGTTAATCATCGCCTGTACTCCGAATGTGCAGGCCAGCCCGGTTCCGGCCAGCCGGATGAAGGGGTCACGCTCGCGCACCAAACGCAGCAGCGAACGGACGACCACAACAGTATATAGGGCAATGATGCAGACGACCAGAATAAGGCCATATTCCTCGGCGGCGACGGCGATGATAAAGTCGGTATGTGCATCGGGCAGTGACCACTTCACCTCGCCCTCACCCACGCCCACGCCAAACAATCCGCCCTCGCGGATGGCATTGGTGGCATAGCCAAGCTGCGTCGTCGGATCGACATCAACGCTGAGAAACCCGTCGATACGCCGCGCGAAGTGTTCGGAGTTGGAGTAGGCGAAGGTGCCCGCCAGAACAACGAGCCCTGCCATGCCGACCAGCAGCACCATCGGCGCGCCGGCCACGAAATACATCACGCCCCAACCAAAGAGCACAAGGCAGGCTTGGCCAAAGTCAGGCTGCATCGCCAGCATCAGCACAATGGAAATGCACAGCGCAAAAGACCAAGTTTTCCCCGGAGGTCCGTTAATCTCGGTCGCGGCGGCCATCATCCACGCGGCGGCGACCATGAAACCCGGCTTCAGAAATTCCGACGGCTGAAGCGATGCAAACCCCAGCGAGTACCAACGCGTGGCGCCCTTGCCAAAATCGGTGCCAAAGAACGGCAACAGCGCCAGCGCTACGAAAGAAAGCACAAACCCCAGCACAGCCAAACGCCGCACCAGCGTGGGCGACATCATCGACGTCAGCAGCATCGCCACCAGGGCCAATCCGCCGAAGAACGCCTGTCGCTGCACATAGTGAAAGGCATCAAATCCGTTTTTGGAGGCCAAGGGCGGCGACGCAGCCAGCCCCAGCAACATGCCAACGGCAAACAGGATCAACACGCAGGACAATGCCCAGCGGTCCACCGTACGCCACCATTTTGGAAGGATCGGTTCACCATCCCGTACCGGGACCGCGCCATAGACCATCTCTGTCATGGGTATCTGCCTTAACTGCCTCAACGGCCCCTTTGCGGGGTCTCATCCGGGCAGAATAGCCCGAATTGCGACATGAAGCTAGTGCATTTCACCCCATGGCAGTGGCTGGGGTCGGCGGGGCCGTGCAGGGCCCCGCCGCTAGGCGATCAGATCACCGTATCAGGCTGCTCATCAGGCCGCCTTGTGGGTGCCGCGCACCGGGTAGCCTTTGTCGCGAACGAATTTGAGACCGTTTAGCAGGCCTTCCAACTCGGGACGGGCGAAGGGCGCGTTCGAGATGTCAATGATTTGCAGCTTTCCTTCGCCGTTGATGACAAAGGTGGCTGGTTCGGCGAAGGGCCGGTCGGTCTCCTGCGGGCTGCGCGGGTCAGAGATGTAAAGGCCAAGTTCGGCCATTTGTTCGAGGCTCAGATCATAGCCGATGGGCAGGGTCAGGTTGTCTTCCTCGGCCATGGATTTTGCCTTTTCCTCGGGGTCGCCCGAAACGGCGATCACATCCACACCGATCTCATGGAACTGGCTTTGCAGCTTTTCCAACTGGGCGAGGTACTTTTTGCAGATCGGGCAGTGCAGGCCACGATAGACCACCACCAATTGCCAGTCGCGCCCCTCTTGCGGTTGGCCCAAAGTCAGCGTGCCGCCGCCGAGTTTGGCCACATCCATCTTCGGGAAATCTTGTTCTGCGGTCAATTTGGTCATTCTCTGCTCCTGTTACATTTGCGTCTGCTCCCCAACTATGACGCATCAGTGATCGGGCAACCGCTGTCACGTCTTCTTGACCGGGCCTGCGCATTCGGGCAGAGCGCGCCCATGCAAGTTGATACAGCCATCATCGGAGCCGGAGCCGCCGGCATGATGTGCGCGGCCCACGCGGGCGGGCGCGTGTTGGTGGTGGACCATGCCAATGCGCCGGGCGAGAAAATCCGCATCTCGGGCGGCGGGCGGTGCAATTTCACCAATATGTATTGCGAGCCGCAGGCGTTTCTCAGTCAGAACCCGCATTTCGCAAAATCCGCGCTGGCACGCTACACACAATGGGATTTCATCGAACTGGTCGATCGCCACGGCATCGCGTGGCATGAGAAAACGCTGGGCCAACTCTTCTGCGACACCAGCGCGAAGGAGATCATCGCCATGCTGCGCGGGCTGATGCAAAAGGCCGGGGTCGATCTGCAATTGCAGAGCAGCGCCAGCAATTTTGCGAAGGTCGATGGGCACTTTACCTTTGATTTGCAAACACCGGATAAGACAGCGAAAGTTACCGCACGTAACCTTGTGATCGCCACCGGCGGGAAGTCCATCCCCAAGATGGGCGCGACCGGCATCGCCTATGACATCGCGCGTCTGTTCGGCCTGAAGGTGACCGATACGCGCGCCGGTCTGGTGCCTTTCACCTTTGCCGAAGGCCGCTTTGCGCCGCTGGCCGGTGTGGCGACCCCTGCCCGTATCACCGCTGGGACCGATGGCTTTGACGAGGCGCTGCTGTTCACTCACCGTGGCCTCTCTGGCCCCGCGGTTTTGCAGGCGTCGTCCTACTGGCAAGAGGGCGAAGCGATCACGGTCAACCTTGCCCCCGAGGGCACTCTGTTGGACGCCCTGCGCGAGCAGAGGCAACTTGCGGGGCGGCGCAACTTTACCACCATCCTCGCGCAGCACCTGCCCTCGCGATTGGTGGACTTTTTAGGCCAAGAGTTTGACCTCTCGGGCAACTTGGCGGATTGGTCCGACGCGCGGCTCATCGCCTTTGTGGAGGCGCTGCAGAACTGGCAACTGCACCCCGGCGGTACCGAAGGCTACCGCACGGCGGAAGTGACCCTAGGCGGTGTGGACACCGATGCGCTCTCGTCCAAAACCATGGCGGCGAAGGACGTGCCCGGTCTCTATTTCATCGGCGAAGCGGTGGACGTGACCGGCTGGCTCGGCGGGTATAACTTCCAGTGGGCGTGGTCGTCGGGCATGGCAGCGGCGCGGGCGATTGGCAGCTAGGCCCCGCCCTACTCCGCCAAAACCTTCTGCACCTGCGCCACGAAATCCTCACCGCGCCGTTCGAAATTGTCATATTGATCGAAACTTGCCGCTGCCGGGGCCAGCAGGACGACATCGCCCTCTTCCGCCTCCGCCGCAGCCCGCGCCACGGCTTTCTCCATCGTGCCGCAGACTTCGGCTTCGGTCGTCAATTGCATGGCGAAATGCGCGGCCTCGCGGCCAATGACATAGGCCTTGCGTACCGCGCCTTGGGCCTCCGCCAGCCCTTTCAGCCCGCCCTCTTTCTCCAACCCGCCGCAGATCCAGCGGATGTTGCGGAAAGCCGCCAGCGCCTTGGCCGCGCTGTCGACATTGGTGGCTTTGCTGTCGTTGACGTAGCGCACGCCATGCGCTTCGGCCACGGTCTGGCTGCGGTGCGGCAAGCCGCCGAAACTGTGAAACGCCGCCTCAATCACGCGCGGGGCGAGGCCAAGCGCGCGGCAGGCGGCATAGGCCGCACAGGCATTCTGGTGGTTATGCGCACCCGGCAAACCTTGGATGCTGCGCAGGTCAATTGAACCGACCTGTTTGCCACGGCGGTATTCACTCAAAAACCCTTTTTTGGCAAAGACCTGCCAGCCGGGGCCAGAGAGTTTGGTCTCCGCACTGATGCGGATCACCCGGTCATCGCTTGGTCCCTCGCTCATTTGCCCGGCAAGGAAACGGCCCTCGGCTTCGTCCACACCGATCACTGCGCGGTCTGGCCCGCCTTCGGAGAACAGCCGACGTTTCGCCGCGTAGTAGCCCCCCATGCCCGCGTGGCGGTCCAGATGATCGGGGCTGAGATTGGTAAAGACCGCCACATCGGGCGTCAGCGCCCGCGCCAATTCGGTCTGAT
Source organism: Sulfitobacter dubius (assembly GCF_900113435.1). Taxonomy (GTDB): domain Bacteria; phylum Pseudomonadota; class Alphaproteobacteria; order Rhodobacterales; family Rhodobacteraceae; genus Sulfitobacter; species Sulfitobacter dubius. Next base: position 1,125,730 of record NZ_FOPG01000001.1, read on the forward strand.
AGCTGCTGAGTTCCAGCACCACGACCTCGCCGTCCACGGCAGGGTCGAGGTCCAAGACCCCGCGCCCGATATTGCCTGCCAGTTGGCAGGGCCGCCCGACATGCTCCAGAATATGATGGATCAGCGCCGAAGTGGTGGATTTGCCGTTCGACCCGGTCACGGCCACGACGCGCGGCGCGACATCGTAGTGATCCCATGCCAGCGTGGCGAAGCTTTGGAAAAACAGGCCGATGTCATTGTCCACCGGCACGCCTGCGTCGAGAGCTGCGGCAACCACCGGGTTCGGCGCGGGGTAGAGGTGCGGAATGCCGGGGCTGACGATCAGCCGGGTGATCTTGTCGAGCGCGCCGGGGCTGTTGAGGTCAACACAGGAAAACCCCTCCCGCTCGGCCCGTGCGCGTGCTGCCGGATCATCGTCCCAACAGCTAACCTTGGCCCCGCCCGCCTGCAATGCGCGTGCCGCGCTCAGGCCAGAGCGGCCCAACCCCAGCACCGCCACGCGCGCGCCTTCCAAGCCCTGTACTGGAATCATCTGCAATCCCCTGCTACCCGTTGACCCCAGAATGGGGGCATGATGCGCCTATCACAAGCCAGAGGCCGCCATAGATGTCCAGCCCCGCCAAACCAGACCTTTCCGATGTGTTGCCGCGTCTCAATGACATGATGCGCGAAGACGACCATTGGGGGGATGTGGCGGCCTATATTCCGCAACTGGCGAAGGTGGACCCGGCACAGTTCGGCATCGCGGTGGTGACGGCAGACGGCCAGTGCCATGTGGCCGGCGATACGCAGGTGCCGTTCTCGGTGCAGTCGATCACCAAGGTCTTCACACTTGCCATCGCTCTTGGCCGGTCGGGCGACCAACTGTGGCACCGTGTGGGGCGCGAACCTTCGGGGCGGGCGTTCAATTCCATCGTGCAGTTGGAGCAGGAACAGGGCCGCCCGCGCAATCCCTTCATCAACGCAGGCGCGATTGTCACCACGGATGAAGTCTTGGGCAACCGCGAGCCGCGCGAGGCGCTGGCCGAGATCATGCGCTTCGTGCGCGAGGCTGCGGGCACGGACGACATTCACATCAACGACACCGTCGCCGCGTCAGAGACCGACTTTGGCCACCGCAATTTCGCGCTGGCGCATTTCCTAAAATCCTATGGCAATCTCATCAACGCGCCGGAGCGGACGCTCGGCACCTATTTCCACCACTGCGCGATGGAGATGACGGTGGAGCAACTGGCGATGGCGGGCCGTTTTCTGATCGAAGCCCCCGATGTGCTGCGACTGGTGGCCCCCAGCCGCATCCGACGGCTCAATGCGCTGATGCTGACCTGCGGGCACTACGATGGCTCAGGCGATTTCGCCTACCGTGTCGGCCTGCCGGGCAAATCCGGTGTGGGTGGGGGGATCTTGGCCATCGTGCCGGGCCGCGCCAGCATTGCGGTCTGGTCGCCGGGGTTGAACCGTTATGGCAACAGCCAAAAGGGCACCGAAGCACTGGCCCTTTTGGCACGTCACATGGATTGGTCGATCTTCTAGGCGCTTAGCGCACCTTGAGCGTCGCCAGCCCCAGCAGGGCGAGGATCAGCGAGATGATCCAGAAGCGGATCACGATCTGCGGCTCGGCCCAGCCCTTCTTCTCATAGTGGTGGTGGATCGGCGCCATCAGGAAGACCCGTTTGCCGGTGCGTTTGAAGTAGAGCACCTGCACGATGACCGACAGCGCCTCGACCACGAAAAGCCCGCCGACGACCGCCAACACCAGCTCGTGTTTCGTCGCCACGGCAATCGCACCCAAAGCGCCGCCGAGCGCCAATGAGCCCGTGTCGCCCATGAAGACGGCGGCTGGCGGCGCGTTGTACCACAGAAAGCCAAGGCCACCGCCAAAGAGACCGGCGGTGAAGATCAGGATTTCCCCGGTGCCGGGGACGTAGTGCACGTCGAGGTATTCGGTAAAGTCCACCCGGCCCACGGCATAGGCAATGACGCCAAGCGCACCGGCGGCGATCATCACCGGCATGATCGCCAAACCGTCAAGCCCATCAGTCAGGTTCACCGCATTGGCCGAGCCCACGATCACGATGATCGCAAACGGCACAAACAGAACGCCGAGGTTGATCAGCGTATCTTTGAAAACCGGCATCGCCAATTGGTACTGCAACTCTGCCGGGTGGTACTGCGCCGCCCAGTAGCCTGCGATGCCCGCAATCAGAAAGCCCAGCAAAAGCCGCACTTTGCCCGGCACACCGTCCGTGTTCTGTTTGCTGACCTTGGCGTGATCGTCGGCGTAACCGATGGCGGCAAAGCTCATGGTTACAAACAGCACGAGCCAGATATATGGATTGTCGAGCCGCGCCCAAAGCAGGGTTGAGGTCAGTAGCGCGCCAACGATCAGCAGCCCGCCCATGGTGGGCGTGCCCGCCTTGGCGAAATGCCCTTCGGGGCCGTCATCCCGAATGGGTTGGCCCTTGCCCTGCCGCTTACGCAGCACTTCGATCAGCGGCTTGCCGAAGAGAAAACCAAAGATCAACGCCGTTAGAAACGCCCCGCCCGCGCGGAAGGTGATATAGCGAAACAGGTTAAAAAAATCGCCGCCATCAGACAGCAGCGTCAACCAATAGAGCATATATCGCGTCCTAACTCATCATGTGGGGTGAATCGCCAATCAGGCGGTCGGGACCGGATGGCCCATTTTGCGGATGGCGTCAACAATACCGCCCAGCTTCATCGAAAGCGACCCTTTGATCAGCACGACATCGCCGGAATCAAGACGACTGCGGAGACCTTGCAACATCTCTTCGGCGGTTTCTGTCCAATCGCCACGCTGGTGTTCGGGCAGGTTGTCGTAGAAGGCTTTCATCAACGGGCCGACGCAATGCACCACGTCGAGCGCGCGGGTGGCCTCAAGATCGGCCAGCCCCGCGTGCAACGCCAACGCCTCGGGGCCGAGTTCTTTCATGTCGCCGACAAAGGCAATCCGCCGCCCCTTGCTGACGCGCCCAATGTCATGGGTGACTTCCGAGGCCGCCAGCACTTCAAGTGCCGCGGCCATGGAGGTCGGGTTGGCGTTATAGCTGTCGTCGATCAGCTCCAGCGCCAAATGGGTATCGACGGTATCCAGCAAAATACGTTCGCGCACACCGCGCCCGGCATAGGGCGACCAGCGGCCCAGCGATTGCACCGCCAGCGCCCGATCCGCGCCAAGCGCTTCGGCCACCGCCAGCGCGCCAAGCGCGTTCATCGCAAAATGCCGCCCCGGTGTGGCGATCTTGAAGATCAGCGGCGCGCCTTCGACCTCGGCCTGAGCCACGGTGGCATCGCCCTGCACCTTGACCTCGCCGAGCTTGTAGTGATGGCCCGCTTGACCAAAGGTGGTCTCGCGCAGGCCCCGTTCCAGCGCCTTGTCGAGCACGATATCGCTATGTTCATGGTCGGCGTTGATCACCGCCACGCCGCCCGGTTCCATGCCGTCAAAGATGCTAGCCTTCTCCACCGCGATGGCGGCGACATCCCTAAAGGCTTCGAGGTGGACGGCGGCGACATTGGTCACCATCGCCGCGTCGGGCCGCGCCTGTTTGGCGAGGGGTGCAATCTCTCCGGGGTGGTTCATGCCGATCTCGATCACCGCGTAATCCGTGTCGCGCGGCATCCGTGCCAGTGTCAGCGGCACACCCCAGTGGTTGTTGTAGCTGTCGACGCTGGCATGCGCCCGGCCCTGATCGCCAAAGATCGCCAGCAGCATTTCCTTGGTGGAGGTCTTGCCGACGCTACCGGTTACCGCTGCCACTTTGGCCTGCGGACCCAGACGCGCACGCCCTGCCCGGCCAAGCGCTTCGAGCGCTTGCTGCACATCCTCCACGATCAGCAGCGGCGCATTCTCGGCGACGCCGTCGGGCAGATGGGTCACAAGCGCGGCAGCAGCCCCTTTATCGAGCGCTTGGGCCACGAACTCATGCCCGTCCCGCGCGGCCTTCAGCGCGACGAAGAGATCGCCGGGCTGCAGCGTCCGTGTGTCGATCGAAACCCCGTTGCAGGTCCAATTGCCTTGCACCTGCCCGCCCGTGGCCTCCGCCGCTTCGCTCGCTGTCCAAAGGCTCATGCCAGTCTCCCGTCCAGTGCCGCCACGGCCACGCTGGCCTGTTCCACATCGTCGAAAGGCAGCACGTCGTCGCCAACGGTCTGCCCGGTCTCATGCCCCTTGCCCGCGATGAGCAGCGCGTCGCCCGGCTCCAAAGCATCGACGCCGCGCAGGATGGCTTCGGCCCGGTCGCCGACCTCCATCGCGTCGGGTGCGCCGCCCAGCACGGCGGCACGGATGCTCGCCGGGTCTTCGCTGCGCGGGTTGTCGTCAGTCACGATGACCATATCCGCATTTTCCGTCGCTGCCTGCCCCATCAAAGGGCGCTTAGCCCGATCCCGGTCCCCGCCCGCGCCGACGATGGCAACAAGCCGGCCCATGACATGCGGGCGCATGGCCGCGAGGGCAGTGGCCACGGCATCGGGCGTATGGGCGTAGTCCACAAACACCGCCGCGCCATTGTCGCGGGTGGCGGCAAGCTGCATCCGTCCCCGCACGGTGGTAAGATGCGGCAGCGTGTCAAAGACCTCTTGCGGATCGGCGCCGCAGGCGATGACCAGCCCGGCGGCCAGCAAAACGTTATCGCCTTGAAAACCACCGATCAGATTGAGCCGCTTCTGATAGGTCTTGCCGCGCCAGCTAAAGCGCAGGTCTTGACCCGTGGCATCGAACCGCTGGCCTTGCAGATGCAGATCGCCCCCGTCGCGGCCCACGGTGATCACCTCACACCCCCGCGCGCGGGCGATGGCGGCGATGTCGACGCCTTTTTCATCGTCGATATTAACGACCGCCGTGCCGTCTTCGGGCAGGACACGGGCGAAAAGCGCGGCCTTGGCGGCGAAATAGGCCTCGAATGTTTCGTGGTAATCAAGATGGTCTTGGGTGAAGTTGGTGAATCCCGCCGCCTTGAGCGTCACCCCATCCAGCCGCCGCTGGTCGAGCCCGTGGCTCGACGCTTCCATCGCGGCATGGGTGATGCCATTCGCCTCCGCTTCGGCCAGCGTGCGGTGCAAGGTGATCGGCTCTGGCGTGGTATGGGCCAAGGGGGCGGCCCATGCGCCCTCTACCCCGGTGGTGCCAAGGTTCACGGCAGGCAATCCCATCTCAACCCAAATCTGGCGCACGAAGGTCGAGACCGAGGTTTTGCCGTTGGTGCCGGTCACGGCGATCATTGTGGCGGGCTGGCCGCCGAACCACAGCGCCGCCGTGCGCGCCAGCGCTTCGCGCGGGGAGTCGGAGACCACCAGCGCCGCGTCAGAGCCAGCCAATTCCTCGGCAGCGAGTTTCGCCCCTGCCGCGTCGGTCAGCACCGCCGCCGCGCCCATCCGCAGGGCGTATTGAATGAACTCTGCCCCATGCACGCGGCTGCCCGGCATGGCGGCGAAGAGCGTGCCCTCGCGCACCTCGCGGCTGTCGACCGCGATCCCGGTGATCATGGGGTTGGCCCCCGCCCGCGCGGTCAGCCCGAGGGAGGAAAGGGGTACGGCCCGGTCGGTCATAGAGATGTCTTTTCAGTTGCTGCTGGTCAGCGTTAGCACAGCGTCGTTCACCGGTTCAACAGCCGGGCGCAGGCCCAGCAATGGTGCGATGCGGCGGACCATTTCAGCGGCCACGGGCACAGCTGTCCAACCCGCCGTGCGGCGCGGTTTCGGGCCAGAGGTTTCCACAGGTTCGTCCAGCGTGACGATCAGCACATATTTGGGGTCATCGATGGGGAAGATGCTGGCGAAAGTGTTGATCACCTTATCCTCGTAATATCCCCCGGTGGGTTTGGGCTTGTCGGCGGTGCCGGTCTTGCCCGCGATCTGATAGCCCGGCACCTCGGCAAAGCTGGCCGTGCCATCGGTGACGACTTTGCGCAGCATCATCCGCGCTTGGGCTGCGGTTTCTTCGGACATGACGCGGGGGCCGAGTTGGGGGGCGGATTGTTTCAGCAGCGTGGGCTTCACCACGCGCCCGCCATTGGCGATGGCGGCATAGCCCGCGGCAAGGTGCATCGGTGTGCTCGACAGCCCGTGACCATAAGAGATTGTGACGCTCGACAACTCGGTCCAGCGGCTCGGGAGCAGTGGCTTCCCGCCAGAAGCTTCGACGATTTCGAAGGGGGTCGGTTCAAAGAAACCGAGGCTTTTCAAGAACTCTTGCTGTCGCTCAATGCCGATCTCCAACGCCATCCGGCCTGTGCCCCGGTTCGAGGAATGCACGATGATGTCAGCAACGCTCAGCTTGCCGTAATTCTTGTTGCGGAATTCACCGATGCGGAAGCCGCCAACCTTCATCGGGCCGGAGGTGTCGATGATCGTGTCGGCGTTGAACAGGCCCAACTCGATCGCCTGAGCCGCGGCAAAGATCTTGAAGGTCGAGCCAAGCTCGTAAACCCCCTGCACCGACCGGTTAAACAGCGGGCTGTCAGACGCATCGCCTTGGGTCAGCGGACGGGGGCGGTTGTTGGGGTCGAAATCAGGCAGCGACGCGACCGAGATCACTTCGCCAGTGTGCACATCCATCAGAATGCTGGTGGCACCCTTGGCGTTCATCAGCTTCATGCCGCCGTAGAGCACCCGCTCAGATGCCGCCTGCACGGTCAGGTCAAGCGACAGCTCCAGCGGTTTCGCGCCATTGGCCGGGTCGCGCAGGTAGTCGTCGAAATATTTCTCGGCCCCTGCGACGCCAATCACTTCGGCGGCGTGGACGCCTTCCTTGCCGTAACTCGCCCCGCCGAGCACATGTGCGGCCAGCGAACCGTTGGGATAAAGGCGCATGTCGCGCGGCGCGAACAGCAGCCCCGGATCGCCAATGTCATGCACGGCCTGCATCTGCTCTGGGCTGATTTTCTTTTTTATCCACAGGAACTTACGCTTTCCTGTGAAATCTTTGATCAGGCGGTCTTCTTTCAGGTCGGGAAAGATTTTGACCAGCTTTTTCGCGGCCACTTCGGGGTCGATCAAATGGCGTGGCTGCGCGTAGAGCGCGTGGGTCTCAAAGTTCGTCGCCAGCAGGTTGCCGTTGCGGTCTGTGATGTCGGCGCGGGAGGCCGAGATCACGGCCCCCGGCGCATGGCCGCGCGGCTCGGACGGCTCTGACATCGCCAGCAGACCCATGCGCCCGCCGATCACGGTGAAGGCACAGAGGAAGCAAACCCCCAGCACCAAAAGCCGCCCCTCGGCGCGCATCCGGGCCTTGTCGCGCATCTGCTCATGCCGGATGCGCTTGTTCTCACGCTCGATCGCATCGGGATTTTCACCCTTTTCGCGGGCGTCAAGGATACGGGCCAGAGGGCGGAGCGGGGTGCGGATCATTCGAAGTCCTCCTCGGACTCATCCGCGCCAGCAAGCGCGTCGTAATTCATGGTCGAGACATCCACAGGATCGGTGATCGGCAGCAGTTCGGATGGCGGCTGCGGATAGGCCACTTGATCGACCTGACCGAACTGGCCGGGGTGCAGCGGCAGCAGGCCCAGACGGTCAAAGTTCAGGTCGGCCAGATCGCGCAGCCGGTCGGGGCGGTTTTGGAACGCCCATTCGGCGCGTAGGACAGCCAGACGGGCATGGGTGGCGCGGATATTGGCATGCAGCCTGTCAGCATCGCTCAGTGCCTGCTGGGTCGCGTAATTCTCGCGGTACGCCCAGAAGGCCAAACCAACCACGGCAATGGTGGTGAGGATATACATCACCGTGCGCATCTCTCAGATCCCCCTGACCATCGGCATGCCGATGGATTTCGCGTCAATCTCGCCACTGGGCGCATCGGTGCGCGTGGCGACCCGTAGCTTGGCCGAGCGGCTGCGCGGGTTTTCATCCAATTCCAGCGCGTCAGGCCCGATGGCCTTGCGCGATTTCAGTGTAAACTGCGGCGCTTCTTGCTCCAGCGCAGGGGCGAAACGGTTGGCGTTGCCCCCGGCCCCGGCACGCGCGGTGAGAAAGCGTTTGACCATGCGATCCTCGACCGAATGAAAGGTCACCACGGCCAGTTTGCCGCCCGGCTTTAGCGCGCGTTCAGCGGCCATAAGCCCCTGAAACAGCTCGCCGTATTCATTGTTCACTGCGATGCGCAGCGCTTGGAAACTGCGGGTAGCGGGATGGCTCTGGCCGGGTTTCGAGCGCGGCAGACAGCCTTCGACCAGCTTGGCCAATTCTAACGTGGTGGTAATCGGCGCATCTTCCCGTGCGCGGACAATCGACTTGGCAATGCGGCGGCTTGCGCGCTCTTCGCCGTATTGGAAGAGGATATTGGCGATGACCTCTTCTTCAGCCTCATTGACCAGGTCCGCCGCCGACGGGCCGTCTTGGCTCATCCGCATGTCGAGCGGGCCGTCCTTCATAAAGGAAAAGCCACGCTCCGCTTGATCGAGTTGCATGGAGGAAACGCCGAGATCCAGCACCACGCCGTCGAGGTCTTGGGCATATTCATCCATGCGTGAGAAGACTCCCTGTTGCATGGTGATGCGGTCGCCGTAGTCTCCGGCCCATTCCGCTGCCATCTCGAACGCCAGAGGGTCACGGTCCACCGCGATCACACGCGCGGCGCCGGCTTCTAGAAAACCACGGGTATAGCCGCCCGCACCAAAAGTACCGTCAAGCCAGACCCCTTCCACGGGCGCCACGGCGCTCAGGATAGGACGCAGCAGAACGGGGGTGTGAGGGGCGGAAGGGTTAGAGGCAGCAACCATTCCGTCAGACCTCCATATCACCATCAAGGAACGAGAGCGGATCGACATCATCCGGCAGCTCTTGCTGCCATGCTTCTTCCTCGGTCTCGTAGGTTTCGGGCTTCCAAATCTGGAAGGTGTCACCGGCAGCGATAAAGAACGCCTCGCCGTTGAGTTCAATTTTGTTGCGCAGCTTGGCGGGCAGCACCAAACGGCCTGTCTCATCTACCGTGGTCGGGAAAGACTGGCCGTGGAACAGACGCTGAAGCGCCTTACGCTGCATGGAGCCACGCGGCATGCGGTCGATCTTGGCGTCGACCTCTTCGATGGCTTCCATGGTGTAGCATTCAAGGTAGTTGCGGCGCTGGTCGCCATAAACAATGACCAGTTCGGGATTGTCGCCGTTTTTCCAGTTCGGATCGCCAGCCTCCAACACACGCCGAAAAGAGGCTGGGATAGACACCCGCCCCTTCGTATCGACCTTGTGTTGGCTCTCGCCTCTGAACCTGCGGCTCACGTTCTGTCCCTGCCTCTTGCGCCTTTGCGCTTAATTCGTTGTCCGCCCTGATCCGAAAATCGCTGCCTGGAAATGGAAACGGCGGGTTGATCTGCTGCCACTGATCAACCCGCCGCCCACGTCCCGCAGCTTGGCGGGGAAGTCCGACTGCGCGCGCCACCTGGGGGGATGTCTGCTCGCTCACGCGCCGGATCTCTTTGGTCTGATGAAAGCGAGGTGCCTGTATGAAACCTGCTAGGTTTTGTTTTATTTTTGGGGTCGTTTGCTGCCCCGTGTCCCGTTCTCATCCGATGAACAAGGGATGCCATGGGAATTGATGGGCGTCTACAATTTTTTTGAAAATCGGCGCAATATTTTGTTTTGCACAGGGTGTGGGAACAACATCTGGTATAACTTTCTGAGCGGAAAATGGCTCAATTAGATGAAATTTGAACAAACAACACAAGATATTGTTGCCAGCTTGACGCCTGCATAATGTCCCACGGTTTCCCACCAAATTTTGCACACATAGTTATCCACAGGGCGTGTTCGTTGCCTGTTCTGCAACTTTCGCCAGAGTCGCTGGATCAGTCGACAAAATCAACGCCCATTCCCACGCCTGCGAATCGGCAATTCCCTCCAGCAGGCCATGGCTGGCCCATCATTTCCCAGACTTCCCATGTACTCCCGCGACATTTCCCATGTTGTCCCGCCCACCCATGCTTTCCCAGCGGAACCTCCCAGATCGCGTAGCTGCATCTTGTTCTTTCGCCACGCCCGCGCCATGTAGTGCCGCAAATCGGAGGAGTGCATCATGATCCAAGCCACAGCTCTTTTTACGCACGCGCTGAATATGTTGTTTCATGCGCCAGCCACGACACTGCGGGTAATCTTGCCAGCAGTTTTCTGGGTCATGGGGGCAGCAGCCGTGGCAGGCGTGCTGGCAGGTGATGCATTGGGCGCGATGGATCAAGTGATAGACCGTGCCGCCCCGCCACCAACGGATCAGCTGCTAATTTTGATCGCTTGCGGTCTTGCTGGCATCTTGGGCTATGCGCTGATGGCTGTGCTCTGGCATCGCCATGTCCTGCTTGACCGTGACGCCACAGGGGCAGAGGTACGCCCGGGCGCGCGGCTGTTTTGGAGCTACGTTTGGCGCGCCATAGTGTTGGGCTTTGTGCAGTTCCTTGCTGCGATCCCCATCGGGATTGCCATGCTGTTGGTTGGCGGCCTCACCGGCTCAAGCCCTGTAGCACTGCTGCTGATCGGGCTGGTAGCGGGCGTGGCCTTTCTGTGGCTGGCGCTGCGGCTTAGCCTTGTGCTGCCCGCAGCGGCCATGGGTCACGTCATGGCAGTAAGCGAAAGCTGGCGCGCGACCGAACCGCTATCGCGCACGCTATGGGCGCTGGCCGTGCTGCTGGCTGTGGTGAATACACTATTAGGGGTTATCGCGGGCATGCTGCTCCCCGCCGACCCCGGCCTGCGCCTGATGCTGGATTCAGTGCTCTATCTTATAGAGGGGCTTGTCTTCGTCTCGATGCTGACAACGCTGTATGGCCACCTGATCGAAGGGCGCGAGCTGGGCTAAGCCGCCCGCGCGCCTCTATTCAAGCCATACCGCCGTCGATCAACCCACGCGCGATGCGGGCATAAGCATCGGCCATGGCCCCCTCGCCTGCGGCAACTGGTGTGCCACTATCCCCCGCAAGACGGGTCTCCAGATCAATCGGCAGGCTGCCCAGCAACGGCACCCCCATCTTATCGGCCTCTGCTGCCACGCCACCGCGACCAAATATCTCATGCTGCGATCCGCAATCGGGGCAGACGAACATCGACATATTCTCAATCAACCCCAGAACGGGTGTTTTCAGGGTCGCAAACATATCCAACGCCTTGCGTGCGTCGATCAACGCAACGTCCTGCGGCGTACTGACGACAATAGCACCCGAAAGCTCAGACTTGGTGCAAAGCGTAAGCTGCACATCCCCCGTACCGGGCGGAAGATCGACAAGCAGCACATCAAGCTCGCCCCATTCCACCTGCCCCAGCATCTGCTGCAACGCGCCCATCAACATCGGCCCGCGCCAGACCACGGCCTTGCCTTCTTCTAACATAAAGCCGATCGACATCAGTGTGACGCCATGCGCCTGAAGCGGGATGATGGTCTTACCGTCAGGGCTGGCGGGGCGCTTATTCACCCCCATCATGCGCGGCTGACTGGGGCCATAGATATCAGCATCCAACAGCCCGACCTTACGGCCCGCACGCGCCAGCGCCACGGCAAGGTTGGAACTGACGGTGGATTTCCCTACACCGCCTTTACCCGAGCCGATAGCCAAGATGCGCTTCACACCGCTGGGCTTCATCGGCCCCTCCTGCGGTTTCGGATGCCCCCCGATTTTCAGGCTGGGCGCCTTGGGTGCAGGACCATGCGCCGTCAGCGCGACCGAAACATCGCCAACTCCGGGTAAGTCGCGCACCACCTGCTCTGCCGCGTCTCGCAGTGGCGCCATCTGGCGGGCCACGTCAGCATTGGGTGCCTCGATGACGAATCGCACTTTTTCGCCATCAATCACCAATGCACGGATCAAATCATGGGATAGCAGGCTTTTTCCGTCAGGCAGTTGCACCCGCTCCAGCGCCGCTTCGACTTCTGCTTTGGTCACAGACATGCGCAAATTCTCCTCTATTAAGCCTCCTGAAATGGCAGGTTCTACGCCAAGCGCAAGGGGATGGCCTGTTTCGCATAAAGAACAGGCGCAATGCCCAAGAATTACGCAGGCATACCATGTTTTTGCTGCATAGCAGCATTGCAAAAAGAAACATTGTGCAAGCGCAGCAATTAGCGCTAACTTACTTTCATAGGCAGGGCCAAGCGCCCAGCTTTCGGAAAGACCAGACACATTCATCCTCCTCCCGAATGTGTCTGATTTTGAGAAGACTTAGATGCATCCATCCTCCTCCCGGATGTAGCTGAGTTTGGAAAGACCAGACGTATCCATCCTCCTCCCGGATGTGTCTGTATTTGGCGGCGACATCTACCTCCTCCCAGATGTCGCCGCTCTTTCCCTCCCTCCCCCTTCAGATGACAGTTTTGTGACAGTGCGCCGAGTTAGCTCGCTGATGAAACCTTTTTAATTCAATGTCTTATCGAATTTTCTACCTATGCACTTTCTGCATAGCGGGATTGACTTTATGCCCGTTGTGCAAATGCAGAAAGAGCGTAAATAGCAGGCAACGAGATGATACACAGATGAAAAAAGAGGCGCCGAAATGGCTTACATGAACACAACAACCGCAAACACAACTTCCGTCTTCGCCCGTATCGGCGGCGCATTCGAAGGTCTTGCAACTCGCTACAAACAGCACCGTCTGTACCGTGAAACTTTCGACGGTTTGAGCGCGTTGAGCAACCGCGAACTGGCCGACCTTGGTCTGAGCCGTTCCGAACTGCGCCGCGTCGCATGGGAATCTTCCCGCGGCTGAGCCGAGATAGAAATCGGACGTCAGAACCCCTCCCTGTTCTGCCGTCTGAAAGCCGGGGTGCGCGTCACTTTCCTCCTCCCTGATGAGGCGGACCCCGCAAGGAGACCCGAAGCCGACCCTCCCTCGACGCTTCGGGCCGACATAGAAACGGCGGCACCTTCCTCCCAAGGTGCCGCCGTTTTTGTATGTAAGGTGCTGTTTAAGCAGGTATTCTTTAGCCACGGGTAGGCAGCAAGATAGCCTTAGAAGGGCACGTCTTTCCCGCCGGTCAAGAACCGCGACACGACCTTCTTGGTCCCGGCCTTTTCAAAAGCGACTTCCATCTTGTCGCCCTCCATACCGATCACCTCGCCATAGCCGAATTTATCGTGAAAAACGCGCTCGCCCATTTCAAAGGCGGCGACCGCCTGCATGTCGATCGTGACGTTTCGGCTTTCGCGCGGCTGGCTCGTGCCCCGCGCCCCACTGCGCGATTGCAGACGCTTCCAACCCGGAGAGTTGTAGACATTCGCACTTGCCGCGCGGTCATGCAGATCAGACTGCGGCATGGCAGCCCCAAACCCACCGCCGTAAAGTCCCGGTGGGGTCAACACATCCACATGCTCTTCGGGCAGTTCATCAACAAAGCGCGAAGGCATCGCGTTTTGCCACTGGCCAAATACCCGGCGATTGGCGGCAAAGGAGATGGTGCAAATCTGTTCGGCGCGGGTGATGCCGACATAGGCCAACCGCCGCTCTTCCTCCAAGCCCTTGATCCCGCTTTCGTCCATTGAGCGTTGCGAGGGGAATAGCCCATCTTCCCAGCCGGGCAGGAAAACCATGGGGAATTCCAATCCTTTGGCCGCGTGGAGCGTCATGATCGAGACCTTCTCGCCATCGCCCTCCTGCTCATTATCCATGATCAAGCTGACGTGTTCGAGGAAACCTTGTAGGTTTTCAAACCCTTCCAGCGCCTTGACCAGTTCCTTAAGGTTTTCCAAACGCCCCGGTGCTTCGGGCGTTTTGTCGTTCTGCCACATCCCGGTATAGCCGCTTTCGTCGAGAATCATCTCGGCCAATTCGACATGGGACACCTCGGGCGGGCCGAAATCCACCCGCAACGGTGCAATCCCGTCATCCAGCACGTTATCATCTTCGCTGATCTCAATCCGTGGACCGCGCAGCATTGATGACCAACGGTCGATCCCTTCGATCAACAGCCGCAACTGCGCCGCCCCTTTGCCGCCGATCCCGTCATGCGCCAAAAGGATCCGCGCACCCTCGACAAGGTTCACCCCGTGATCCCGCGCCGTGCGCTGAATTTTCTGCTGTGCCTTCTCGCCCAAACCGCGCTTGGGCGTGTTCACGATCCGCTCGAACGCCAAGTCATCGTCAGGGCTGGTGACCACGCGGAAATAGGCCATGGCATCACGAATCTCTAAACGCTCGTAAAAGCGCGGGCCTCCGATCACCTTATAGGGCAAGCCGATGGTCAGGAAACGGTCCTCAAAAGCCCGCATCTGATGGCTCGCCCGCACCAGAATCGCCATATCGTCGAGAGAAAATGGGTCGAGCCCCCGCGTTCCGCGCTGCGCGGATTCGATCTCATCCCCGATCCAGCGCGCTTCTTCTTCACCATCCCAATGGCCGATCAGGCGAATCTTTTCGCCCTCGGTCTCCTCGGTCCAGAGGGTCTTGCCCAAGCGCCCCTCATTGCCCGCGATCACGCCCGAGGCCGCCGCCAGAATATGCGGGGTCGAGCGGTAATTCTGCTCGAGCTTCACCACATGGGCGCCGGGGAAATCCGTCTCAAACCGCAGGATGTTGCCCACTTCGGCCCCGCGCCAGCCATAAATCGACTGGTCATCGTCGCCCACGCAGCAGATGTTCTTGTGCCCCTGCGCCAAGAGCCGCAGCCACAGGTATTGGGCGACGTTGGTATCCTGATACTCATCAACGAGGATGTATTTGAACCAGCGCTGATACTGCGCCAACACATCCGGGTGCGCCTGAAAAATCGTCACCATATGCAGCAGCAAATCGCCAAAGTCTGTCGCGTTTAGTTCGATCAGACGGCGTTGATATTGCGCGTAAATCTCTGGCCCGCGGTGATTGTAAGCGCCAGCATCGGCGCTCGGGATCTTGTCCGGGGTCAGCGCGCGGTTCTTCCAGCCGTCAATGATCCCGGCCAACATTCGCGCAGGCCAGCGCTTATCGTCGATCCCTTCGGCGGCGACCAGTTGCTTTAGCAAACGCAGTTGATCATCCGTATCAAGGATCGTGAAATTGCTTTTTAGCCCGACCAGCTCCGCGTGACGCCGCAGCAGCTTGACGCAGATCGCATGAAACGTGCCAAGCCACGGCATCCCCTCAACCTGTTGGCCCAGCATCTGACCAACGCGGTTCTTCATCTCCCGCGCGGCCTTATTGGTGAAGGTGACCGCCAAAACCTCATTCGGCCGTGCCCGCCCCGTATTCAGCAAATGCACGATTCGGGCAGTCAACGCCCGTGTCTTACCGGTGCCCGCCCCTGCGAGCATCAGTACGGGGCCATCCAATGTCTCTACCGCAGCACGCTGGGCAGGGTTCAACCCCTCCAGATAAGGCTGCGGGCGCGCAGCCATCGCGCGGGCGGACAATGATGCACCTTCGAAGGCATCCATTTCGTCAAAATCACTCATTCCAACAATCTAGCGCGTCCGCGATACGAGATAAAGAGACGTTCTGCAAATGTTCTTTCACTCAGTTTTGGGTTAGCGAATTTACGCTATGGCAGACCGCGGCGGAGTAGAGACAAGCGAGCTTAAAATGCGTTGAAAATCTTTACCCGTTGATAATGCTTTGGCGTCAATGTGGCAGAATAACGACAAAGGAGAGGAACCGCTCATGTTTAGAAACGAAGATACTTCGGTCCTGCGCCGAGAGATTGACCGGTTCAAACTGCCAATGTTCATTGCTGAGTTGAACAACGATAATGGGCATTTCGAACTTCTTGCACTTAATACGGCCCACGAAGCCAATAGCGGGATGGTGATGGCAGAGGTGATCAAACGCCCCCTTCACGCCATAATGCCTGAAGATGAGGCCGAAGCGGTCAACGAACGCTATGCGCGCTGTGTCTCTAACGCGGGCCAAATTCGCTATCGTGAAATGTTACATATGCCCCGCGGCCCGCTGATCTGGGATACCACGTTGCATTATGTGCAGTCGGACCGTGGCATAGACCGGGTGGTGGGCAGTGCCATCGTTGTAGAGCGGGTGCAGCGTGATAACCGCGACACCCTCGCCTTCGAAGACGTGCGCTATTTCGCGGCGACATCTTCGTTTAAACTTGAACAGATCTCCACGGTACTGGACGCCGCTGAGAAAGGTCTGATTGATCCTGCGAAACTAACAGGGTCTGCTGGGATGCTTGCGGGGCTTTGCCGCGCCATCGACAGCACCATGCAAGAGCTACGCTCGATCGCGCAGGAACGTTTGGAGGCAGATGCCAATCCGACGGTGCACCTGATCGACGTGGACAGTGCTGATATCCAAGAAGGTGACGAGATCGAAGCCGCCATCGCAGCTCTTGTGGATATGGCCGATAACCTGCCAACGCCGCCAGCCAACAAAACAAGCGCGGCCTCGCCGCTTGCCCGGTCGGTCTTTTGACAGCAGCCAAGTGGCGTCTTGAGCGTTCGATAGAGGCGTCAATTCCGGCCCCTTAACCTCCTAGGCAGCAGCCGGGCAGGTGAACAGGATCGACGCATTTTCTTCATCTGGACAATCCGTAGTCCGTTGGCGCAAATGCCGCCATGGACTTACATGCAACCTACCCCGCCCTTTCAGACCTCCGCCGTCGCGCCCAGTCGCGCCTGCCCAAATTTGTTTGGGAATACCTAGATTCCGCGACCGGGACTGAGGCGACCAAACACCGCAATCGCGCCGCATTGGATCGCGTCGGACTTATGCCTTCGGTGCTGCATGGTGAATTTACCCCTGACCTGAACGTTGATCTTCTGGGGCAGAAACTCCCGCTGCCCTTTGGCATGTCTCCTTTGGGTATGTCGGGCTTGATTTGGCCGGATGCCGAAGCCCACCTTGCCCGTGCGGCGGGCCGGGCCGGCATCCCCTTTGGCCTCTCCACCGTGGCGGCGACCAGCCCGGAAGACGTCGCACCCCATTTGGGTGATCATGGCTGGTTCCAGCTCTACCCACCGCGCGACCCTGAAATTCGCACCGATATGCTGGCCCGCGCCAAGGACGCAGGTTTTACAACGCTGGTTCTCACCGTTGATGTGCCTGTCGCCTCGCGCCGCGAACGGCAAACCCGCTCTGGTTTGACCAGCCCACCAAAGCTTACCCCGCGGCTGATGGCACAGGTGGCGATGCGGCCCGCATGGGCAATGGGCATGGCCCGCCGTGGCCTGCCGCACATGAAAATGCTCGATAAATATACCCAAGGCACCGCCACCGCGAACCTGCCGCCGACCGCCCATGTGGGTTATCTGCTGCGCACCGCGCCGGATTGGGATTACCTACATTGGCTGCGCGATCACTGGGACGGCCCTTTAGTTATCAAAGGCGTTTTGCGTCCCGAGGATGCAACAGCTTTGGAAAAAGCCGGGGCCGATGCGATCTGGGTATCCAACCATTCAGGCCGTCAGTTCGATGCCGCCCCCGCCAGTGCCGAAGTCCTACCAGCCATCCGCGCGGCCACGAAACTGCCGGTGATCTTTGACAGCGGTGTGGAATCAGGGCTCGACATTTTGCGCGCCTTTGCGCTTGGTGCGGATTTTGTGATGCTGGGCCGGGCGTTCCATTTCGCGCTCGCCGCCCTCGGGCCACGGGGTGTTGATCACCTGATCGACCTGCTCGCACGCGACCTGATCGCCAATATGGGGCAACTTGGAGCGCGGAACTTGCGCGACCTGCCGCAGCCCTTCGACTTATCGCCGCTTTAATCGGTTTGCTTACAGAAATGTGACAAAGACTGTCACAGCCCTCTTGCGCTGCACCGCAGCATCCCTAAGCTGCCTCCAAATCCAGCAGGGGAGACTAACCAGTGACCGATTTCAAAAAGATCCTGATCGCCAACCGCGGTGAGATTGCGATCCGCATCATGCGCGCCGCCAATGAGATGGGCAAGAAAACGGTCGCGGTCTATGCCGAGGAAGACAAGCTTGGCCTGCACCGGTTCAAGGCGGATGAGGCCTATCGCATCGGCGAGGGTTTAGGCCCCGTCGCGGCATATCTCAGCATTGATGAAATGATCCGCGTCGCCAAAGCCTCCGGCGCTGATGCGATCCATCCGGGCTATGGCCTTCTGTCGGAAAACCCCGAATTCGTCGATGCTTGTGTGAACAATGGCATTACCTTCATCGGTCCGCGCGCCGAAACCATGCGCGCACTTGGCGACAAAGCCTCGGCCCGCCGCGTTGCGATGGAGGCAGGCGTTCCGGTAATCCCGGCGACCGAGGTGCTGGGCGAAGACATGGACGCAATCCGCGCCGAAGCCGCCGAAGTCGGCTATCCCCTGATGCTCAAAGCCTCATGGGGCGGCGGCGGTCGCGGCATGCGCCCGATCATGTCCGAGAAAGAACTCGAAGAGAAAGTCCGCGAAGGGCGGCGCGAGGCCGAAGCGGCCTTTGGCAATGGCGAAGGCTATCTGGAGAAGATGATCCTGCGTGCCCGCCACGTCGAAGTGCAGATCTTGGGCGACAAGCAGGGCGACATTTACCACCTTTATGAGCGCGATTGCTCTGTCCAGCGCCGCAATCAAAAGGTCGTCGAACGCGCGCCCGCGCCTTACCTGAGCGAAGAACAACGCTCCGAGATTTGTGAATTGGGCCGCAAGATCTGCGCCCATGTGAACTATGAATGTGCCGGCACCGTCGAATTCCTGATGGATATGGACGACGGCAAATTCTACTTTATCGAAGTGAACCCGCGCGTGCAGGTCGAACATACCGTCACCGAAGAGGTCACCGGCATCGACATCGTCCGCGCCCAGATCCTTATCGCCGAGGGCAAACCGCTGGCCGAGGCCACCGGCAAGGCCCGCCAAGAAGACATCACCCTCACCGGCCACGCGCTGCAAACCCGCGTCACAACCGAAGACCCGCAGAACAATTTCATCCCCGACTATGGCCGCATCACCGCCTACCGCTCGGCCACCGGCATGGGCATTCGCCTGGATGGCGGCACTGCCTATGCGGGCGGGGTCATCACGCGCTATTACGACAGCCTGCTGACCAAGGTGACCGCCAAAGCGCCAACGCCCGAAATGGCCATCGCCCGGATGGATCGCGCCTTGCGCGAGTTCCGGGTGCGCGGGGTCAGCACCAACATCGCCTTTGTCGAGAACCTGCTGAAACACCCGACGTTTCTGAACAATGAATACACCACCAAATTCATCGACGAGACGCCCGAGCTTTTCGACTTCAAACAGCGCCGCGACCGCGCCACCAAGGTGCTGACCTATATCGCCGACATCACCGTCAACGGCCACCCGGAGACCAAGGGCCACGCCCTGCCCGCCGCCCATGTCCGCGACCCCAAGCCGCCCGTGCTGCGCGGCGAGCCGCAGATGGGCACGCGCAACCTGTTGGAGCAAAAAGGCCCACAAGCTGTGGCCGATTGGATGAGCCAGCAGCGCCAACTGCTCATCACCGACACCACCATGCGCGACGCGCATCAATCCCTGCTTGCCACCCGTATGCGCTCGCGCGACATGATCCGCGTGGCCCCCGCCTATGCCGCCAATCTGCCGCAACTGTTCTCAGTCGAGTGCTGGGGCGGGGCGACCTTTGATGTGGCTTACCGCTTTTTGCAGGAATGCCCTTGGCAACGCCTCCGCGACCTGCGCGCGGCAATGCCCAATGTGATGACCCAGATGCTGCTGCGTGCCTCTAACGGGGTGGGCTACACCAATTACCCCGACAACGTGGTGCAGAAATTCGTTTCTACCGCCGCCAATACCGGCGTTGATGTCTTCCGCGTCTTCGACAGCCTGAACTGGGTTGAGAACATGCGCGTCGCGATGGATGCTGTGGTCGAGGCGGGCAAAGTCTGCGAAGGCACGATCTGCTACACGGGCGACATCTTTGACCCTGACCGTGCGAAATACGACCTTCAGTATTACGTCACGATGGGCAAGGATTTGAAAGCTGCCGGCGCGCATGTGCTGGGGCTGAAAGACATG
This sequence comes from Sulfitobacter dubius, assembly GCF_900113435.1. Taxonomy (GTDB): domain Bacteria; phylum Pseudomonadota; class Alphaproteobacteria; order Rhodobacterales; family Rhodobacteraceae; genus Sulfitobacter; species Sulfitobacter dubius. Next base: position 1,145,597 of record NZ_FOPG01000001.1, read on the forward strand.
GCCGGTCTGCTGAAACCCGCCCAAGCCCGCGCATTGGTCAAAGCGCTGAAATCCGAAGTCGGCCTGCCGATCCACTTCCATACCCATGACACCGCAGGCAGTGCCACCGCGACAATCCTCGCCGCCTCCGAGGCGGGCGTTGATGCTGTCGATTGCGCCATGGACGCGCTTTCGGGCAACACCTCGCAGGCGACGCTGGGCACCGTGGTTTCGGCCCTGCAACACACCGACCGCGACACTGGGATCGACATGAAAGCCGTGCGCGAAATCTCGGATTACTGGGAAGAAGTCCGCGCCCATTACGCCGCCTTCGAGACCGGGATGCAGGCCCCGTCCTCCGAAGTTTATCTGCACGAAATGCCCGGCGGCCAGTTCACCAACCTCAAGGCGCAGGCTGCCTCCATGGGGTTGGAAGACCGCTGGCCCGAGGTGGCGCGCACCTATGCGGATGTGAACCAGATGTTCGGCGATATTGTGAAAGTGACGCCCTCCTCCAAGGTCGTGGGCGACATGGCCTTGATGATGGTGTCCCAAGGTCTCACCCGCGCGCAGGTCGAAGACCCGAATGTCGACGTTTCCTTCCCCGACAGCGTGATCGACATGATGCGCGGCAATCTGGGCCAGCCGCCGAATGGCTTCCCGGCGGGCATCGTGAAAAAGGTGCTCAAGGGCGAGGCACCGAACACCGAGCGCCCCGGCAAACACCTTGAACCCGTTGATCTTGAGGCCATCCGCAAGGAACTGTCAGACCAGCTTGATGGGATGCAGATCGACGATGAAGACCTCTGCGGCTATCTCATGTATCCCAAGGTTTTCCTCGACTACATGGGCCGCCACCGCCTCTATGGTCCGGTCCGCACCCTGCCCACGCATACGTTCTTCTATGGCATGGAACCCGGTGCTGAAATCTCGGCTGAGATCGACCCCGGCAAGACCTTGGAAATCCGTCTTCAGGCTGAATCCGAGGCCGGAGAAGATGGCGAGGTGAAAGTGTTCTTTGAGCTCAACGGCCAACCACGGGTGATCCGTGTGGCGAACCGGTTGGTAAAAGATGCCACCGTGCAGCGGCCCAAAGCCAAAGCAGGCAATGACAACCACATCGGCGCGCCGATGCCCGGTGTTGTGGCCTCTGTCGGGGTGAAAGAAGGGCAAAAAATCAAGGCTGGTGATCTTTTGCTGACCATTGAGGCGATGAAAATGGAAACGGGCCTACATGCGGAACGTGATGCTGTGGTCAAAGCGGTGCATGTGCAGGCCGGAGGGCAGATTGACGCCAAAGACCTGCTTGTCGAACTCGAATAATTAAAAACCGGGCGCGGTATGCCGCGCCCGGCCAAAAGGAGCCGTCATGTATCTTTCCGCAATTACGCTCATCGTGCCCGATTATGATCCGGCAATCGCCTTTTACTGCGGCGTTATGGGTTTTGACCTTGCCGAAGACGTGGATCAGGGCCGCAAACGTTGGGTCCGCGTCACGCCGCCGGGCGCACAGACAGGGTTCATCCTTGCCCGCGCCGAGGGCAAGACGCAGGAGGCGGCGATCGGCAATCAAGGCGCAGGCCGTGTCTGGTTGTTTCTGAAGGTCGAGGATTTCACCGCTGCGTTTGATCAGTTAACGGCGGCTGGCGTGACGTTCGAGGAAGAGCCGCGTCATGAACCCTATGGCAAGGTCGCCGTCTTTCGCGACCCCTTTGGCAACCGCTGGGATCTGCTGGGCGATTAGGCGACCGCGTCCCCGCGCCGCATTGCCATCGCGCCAGTCTTGACTATCTTGATGCCCAAGTGAGCCTGAGCAACGCCATGCCCTACGAATGGAAAACCCCGCCCCGCGCTGACCCGCAAATGATGCGCCTCTGGCCGCATCAATCTCTGCCCGCACGCGGCTTTGCTGCGTTCATGCTGGCGACGTTTACACTTGCGATGATCCCTTTGTTTGCCATGCTTGGCACCGCCTTGCTGTGGGGATTGCTGCCTTTTGTGTTGATCGCCTTGGGTGCGATTTACTGGGCTTTGCAGCACAACCACCACGCCCGCCAGATCGAAGAGGTTCTGACACTCGACGACACAACCGCGCGGCTGGTGCACAGAACGGCCAAGGGCGAGGTGAAGGATTGGACCTGCAACCGCTATTGGACCCGCGTGAAGAAATACCAAGATGACGGCCCGGTGCCGCATTACGTCACCCTGCGCGGCGGAGGCCGCGAGGTAGAGATCGGCGCATTCCTCAGCGAAGAAGAACGGATCGCACTGTTCGAAGACTTGTCGCGCCACCTTCAAACATAAAAGGGCCAGACCCAACGGCCCAGCCCCTCGTTCTGACAGCTAAATATGCTGTTTAGCTCAGCCGTTCCTTGATGACCGGCCCAACGGCACCGAAATCCATCTGACCGGTATAGCGCTCTTTCAAAAGCCCCATGACCTTGCCCATGTCGCGGATCGAGGTCGCGCCAATCTCTTTGATGGCGGCGTCCACGGCGGCGGCGGTTTCCGGCACGGTCAGTTGCCGCGGAAGGAACTCTTCGATCACTTCGACCTCTTCGCGCTCACGCTCTGCAAGGTCCAAACGACCGCCCTCTTCATAGGCGCGCGCCGATTCTTGACGCTGTTTCGCCATCTTGCTGAGGATACCCAGCACTTCGGCATCCGACACCCCGTCGTCCTTACCCGTGGCCCGGGCGGCGATATCTTTGTCCTTGATCGCAGCATTGATAAGCCGCAGCGTCGAAAGCCTGTCCGCCGCCTTGTCTTTCATGGCCTGTTTCAAAGCATCCGAGATGCGCATCCGCAATGACATGGTGGTTTCCTGTGTTTCGCTTAATCCAAGGGTCGCAGCTTACCTGCTCTGTTCGGGCGGAGCAATGGGGGGTGACGATTGGTAACTATCTGTTTTTACAAGATATCTCATTTCTTTTACCCTATTGACCCCGCGCCCGCGCGGGACTAGGTTGCCACCCGTTTACCCGCACCCTTTCAGCCCGGAGACTGCCCCATGTCCGCGCCTGCTCGCCCCCGCCCAACCGCCTGCCTTGCTCTTGCGGATGGATCGATTTTCTACGGCATGGGATTTGGCGCCGCTGGCCAAACCGTGGCGGAGTTGTGCTTCAACACCGCAATGACCGGCTACCAAGAGATCATGACCGACCCCTCATATGCGGGCCAGATCGTGACCTTCACCTTCCCGCATATCGGCAACGTCGGCACCAACCCCGAAGATGACGAAACCGGCGATCCGGTCGCGGCTGGTATGGTCGTCAAATGGATGCCCACCACGCCCAGCAGTTGGCGCAACATTCAGCCGCTCTCGGAGTGGCTGGCTGCGCGTGGCCGTATCGCCATCGGCGGTATCGACACCCGCCGCCTGACCCGCGCGATCCGCCAGCAGGGCGCGCCGCACGCCGCCCTCGCCCATGACCCGGACGGCAACTTCGATATCGAAGCACTGGTTGCCGCCGCCCGCGAATTTGCCGGGCTCGAAGGGATGGATCTGGCCAAGGATGTTACCTGTGCCCAGACTTACCGCTGGAACGAGATGCGTTGGGCATGGCCCGATGGCTACGCGCCCCAGAACGAAGCGAAGCACAAAGTGGTGGCCGTCGATTACGGTGCGAAACGCAATATCTTGCGCTGTCTTGCCTCGGCTGATTGTGACGTGACCGTGCTGCCTGCAACCGCGACCTATGACGATATCATGGCCCACAAGCCCGATGGTGTCTTTCTGACCAATGGCCCCGGCGATCCGGCGGCCACCGGTGTCTATGCGGTGCCGATGATCAAGGACGTTCTGAACAAGACCGATCTGCCGGTCTTTGGCATTTGCCTTGGCCATCAGATGCTGGCGCTGGCGCTTGGTGCCAAGACCGTCAAAATGAGCCACGGTCACCACGGCGCGAACCACCCGGTCAAGGACAACGATACCGGCAAGGTTGAGATTACCTCGATGAATCACGGCTTTGCGGTTGACGGTCAATCCCTGCCCGAGGGCGTGCGTGAGACGCATGTGTCCCTGTTTGACGGGTCCAACTGTGGCATTCGCCTTGATGGACGTCCAGTCTGGTCGGTGCAACACCACCCCGAAGCCAGCCCCGGCCCGCAAGACAGCTATTACCTGTTTGAGCGTTTCAGCGAAGCCATGGCCGCGCGCAACGCCTAAATTTCGGCACATGTATTGATTGCATAGGCGGCTGTTAACTCTGGCTTAACGGTCGCCTGTCAGTCTCATTTCGAACCTCTTCGGGGCACGGAATGAGCAACCTTCGCCTAAAACTTTCGGCACCGCGTGTGGCCACCGCACCCGCCCAGCGGATGCGGTTGGGCCAATACCTAATCGCAGCAGGTGCCATTGGGCCTGATGATCTGCTACATGGGCTTGCGCTGCAACGCCGGATCGATGCGCCTTTGGGCGAGGTTCTGGCCGCCGAGGGGTTAATTTCCCCCGAAGATATCGTCAAAACCCTCGCCCGGCAGTATGGGGCGCAGCCTGTCGACCTGATCCGCAGCCCCTCTGACCCGCGGCTCTCTAAGCAGATACCCGTCACGATTTGCCTGAAATTTGGCGCGGTTCCTTGGCTGGAACTGGGCGACCGGCTTTTGGTGGCGACCGGACGACCCGGCGATTTTGCGCAGCTTTGCAGTGCTTTGGGCGAAAGGGGCGAAACCCTGATGCTGGTCGTTGCCGCCCCCCAGCATGTGCAGGCCCAAATCGGCAAGCTCTACGCGGCGGAACTCGCGCATCATGCTGCGACGCGCGTCCCTGCCCTAGAAAGCTGTCGAGACTGGGGCGCACACGGCAGGATCCGGCAATCTGCAACGGCAGCCCTGTGGCTGACCGCGGCCGCCTTGCTGTTGCTCTTTCCCTCGGCGGTCTTGGCAATAGCGCTTCTCTGGGGGGCGATCACACTGTTGATGACCAGCGCATTAAAAGCAGCGGCACTGTGGGGGGCGCTAAATCACCCGCGCCCGCCCCCTGCCCAGCCCAACCTCCGAGACCTAAAGGGATTTCGTCTGCCACGCGTCTCGGTCTTAGTGCCGCTTTTGCGCGAGAAAGAGATCGCGCAGGCGCTTATCGCGCGGCTTTCCCGACTTACCTATCCAAAGTCTCTTTTAGAAGTGGTTTTGGTTCTTGAGGCGAGCGACAAGGTTACCCGAAATACGATTGAACGCACCTCTCTTCCCCCGTGGATCACCGTGATCGAAGTGCCCGATGCCGGGGTGTTAAAGACCAAGCCCCGCGCGCTGAATTATGCGCTCGATTTTTGCCGGGGCAGTATCATTGGGGTCTGGGATGCCGAAGACGCGCCAGAGCCGGACCAGATCGAACAAGTCGTCACCCGCTTTCAAAATGCACCGAATAATATCGCCTGTTTACAAGGGGTTTTGGATTTCTACAACAGCCGCAGCAACTGGATGGCACGCTGTTTTACCATCGAATACGCCACATGGTGGCGCGTGATCCTGCCCGGCATCGCCCGGCTGGGGTTGGTTGTCCCTTTGGGTGGAACGACCCTGTTTTTCCGCCGTGATATCCTCGAACGTCTTGGCGCGTGGGACGCACATAACGTGACCGAGGATGCTGATTTGGGCCTGCGGCTGGCGCGGCATGGCTACGCCACCGAACTTTTGCCCACCGTCACCTTTGAAGAGGCGAACTGCCGTCCTTGGCCGTGGGTGCGACAACGTTCGCGCTGGCTTAAGGGATATCTGATTACATGGTGTGTCCATATGCGCAGGCCGCGGGCCTTGCTGGACGACCTTGGGCTGATCCGGTTCTTAGGCGTGCAGGCGACTTTCCTCGCCACGTTTTCGCAATTCGTTCTCGCCCCGCTTCTTTGGTCGCTCTGGCTTAGTTACTTTGGGCTATATCATCCGGTCACAGACTTTCTGTCTTCGACACTCATGACCGCGATCTTCACGCTTTTTATCCTATCGGAAATGCTGAACCTTTGCGCTTCGGCCATTGCAGTATCAAAAAGCGGCTACCGGCATTTGCTGCCATGGGTCATCACCCTGCCGCTCTATTTCACATTAGGGGCGATCTCCGCGGCCAAGGCGCTTTATGAACTGAACCGCAGCCCGCATTATTGGGACAAAACCGCCCATGGCCATGCCCTTCCCCGGGGCGGGCAACGCAAGCCTAAAACTCATCCTCGCGCCGGGCCGCTTCCTGCTTCAATCGGGTCATGAAAGCGACGGAGATATGGGTGCGCAATGCTTGATCTGCCCCATCTTCGTCACGCGCTTCGATCATCTGCACGATACGGTCATGCTCCACTTGGGCAATCTCGCCCCGGCCTTCTACCGCCAGCGACGATGTCGCCATAAGCGCCATCGAGCGATGCACAAGATCGAGCTGCTGCACCAGATAGCGGTTATGGGACGCGAGATGAATTTGCTTATGAAACCGCTTATTTGCCCGCGCCAACGCATTGGGGTTGCCCGCGAGCGTGTTGTCGGCGTCCACCATCTCGCGCAACACGCGCACCTCCTCGGCTGTGGCATGACGTGCGGCCAACCGTGCCGCCAGCCCTTCCAGTTCGCCGCGCACGACGTAAAGCTCGGCCATTTGGTTGTGATCCAGCGAGGCAACGATCAAGCTGCGCCCATCACGCACCAGTAGCGATTGCGTCTCAAGCCGTTGCAATGCCTCACGAATGGGCGTGCGCGATACGCCAAATCGGTCGGCCAACTCACTCTCAACCAACCGGTCACCGGGGCGATAGGTGCCGATGTCGATGGCCTCTAGTATCATCGAATAGGCGTCGGTCGGGCCGGTTTTGGCGTCGGGCATTGGGTACAAGTCCTTGAAAGTTGCGCCACCTTACTCACCGCGACCATATGCGCAACCCGGGAGGGCTTGCGCGGCTGCCCGTCTCGGCCTACCTCTGCGCCATGCCGCGCGATGCTTTCTCTCATGTCACCACTTGGGTCTTCGACCTTGATCAGACGCTCTACCCCCCCGAGGCGCGGCTTTTCGATCTGATCGAGGCGCGCATGGTCGACTGGGTGATGCGTGCGATCAAGGTGGATCGGGCCGAGGCCAATCACCTGCGCCAGCACTATTGGCAGACCTATGGCACCACGCTGGCAGGGCTGATGCGCGAACATGGCGTCGATCCCGGCCCCTACCTCACGGATGTGCATGACATCCCGATGGACCGGCTGACCCCCGACCCATTGCTGGCCCAAGCGATCCGCGTTCTGCCGGGGCGGCGCATCGTCTATACCAATGGCTGCGCTCCCTACGCCGAGCGGGTGCTGGAGGCGCGCGGGCTCACCGGTTTATTCGATGCGGTCTACGGCGTCGAACATGCGGATTTCCTGCCCAAACCCGAAGCCGCCGCCTATGACAAGGTCTTTGCCATCGACGGTTTCCAAACCGCAGCCGCCGCGATGTTTGAGGATGATCCACGCAACCTTGCGGCCCCGCACGCCTTGGGGATGTGCACAGTGCATGTGGCGCCCACACGTGGCGAAGGCGATCACATCCACTACCATACGCAAGACCTTTGCGAATTTCTAACACGGGTGGCGGGCTGATGACCTTTGATTGCGACATCCTGATTTCCGGCGGCGGCATCGCCGGACTGACTGCCGCGGCCGCTTTTGGCGCGGCGGGTTTCGATGTGATCTGCGTCGACCCCACACCACCCGTCACCGACGGCGCAGCCGAGGGCGCCGACATGCGCTCCACCGCGCTGCTGCAACCAGCCCGGCTGCTCTTGGAAGACGCCGGACTATGGGACCGCCTCGCCCCACATGCCGCCCCTTTGCAGATCATGCGGATCGTCGATGCGGGGGGCGAAGACCCGAGCCCCCGCGTCACCCGCGAGTTCGACGCCGCCGATATCTCAGATGCCCCCTTCGGCTGGAACTTCCCAAATTGGCTGCTGCGCCGTGAGCTGCTCACCCGCCTAAACGAGCTGCCCAACGTCGATTTCCGCCCCGGCACCGGCACCACGACACTCTTCACCCGGCAAAGCGAGGCCCGCGTGGGCCTGAGCGACGGCAGCCGGATCAGAACACGCTTGGTGATCGCTGCCGATGGGCGCAACAGCCCGATGCGCGAAGCGGCCGGGATCGAAGTTACCACCCGGCGCTACGGTCAAAAGGCGCTGGCCTTCTGCGTTACCCACCCGATCCCGCATGAGAATGTTTCGACCGAAGTGCACCGCTCCGGCGGCCCCTTCACCCTCGTCCCCCTGCCCGACCGCGACGGCATGCCCTGCTCTGCCGTGGTGTGGATGGACGACGGCCCCGCGACCCAAGCCCGCGTCACGCTGGATAACGCCGCTTTCGAGGCCGAAGCAACGGCGCGCTCGGCCAATCTCTTCGGGCCGCTGACCCTCGCCAGCCCCCGCGCGCTCTGGCCGATCATCAGCCAAGAGGCCAAGCGCCTCTCTGGCGAACGGCTGGCATTGGTGGCCGAAGCGGCACATGTGCTGCCCCCCATCGGCGCGCAGGGGTTGAACATGTCACTGACCGATCTGGCGACGCTGCTAGATTTGGCCCGCAAATCGCCCGGAACGCTCGGCGACGCTGACATGTTGGAGGCCTACCACAAGGCCCGCCACGCAGACATCAGCCTGCGCGTCCGGGGCATTGACCTGCTCAACCGAGCCAGCCAAGCCAGCAACCCACTGGCCCGCGATGCACGGGCGGCGGCGCTCAATGCGCTCTACGTCCTGCCCCAAGTGCGCAAGATGTTGATGCAGATGGGGCTGGGCCTGCACCGCTAACACGCGGCGCAGCCTGCCTTACAAAACCTCGTCGAGCACAGCCGTCAACCGTGCCACGGTCGCGTCAACGTCATAGAGCTTATCCAACCCGAACAGCCCAAGACGGAAGGTGCGGAAATCATCCGGCTCTCCCACCTGCAACGGCACCCCGGCAGCAATCTGCATGCCTTGAGCGGCAAAAGCCTTGCCGTTTTGCACATCCGGATCGGCGGTATAGCCGACCACCACGCCCGGCGCGGCGAAACCATCAGCAGCAACCGAAGTCACACCCCGTGCGGCCAGCGCCTGCCGCACCGCTTCCCCCAAACGCCACTGCGCCTCTTTCAACCGGTCAAACCCATAATCGCGGGTCTCTTTCACCGTATCACGGAACAGCCGCAGCGCATCCGTCGGCATGGTCGCATGATAAGCGTGCCCCCCGGCCTCATAGGCTTTCATAATGTCGCGCCACTTGCGCAGGTCGATGGCGAAACTGTCCGACGTCGTCTCGTTCAACCGCGCCTCCGCCCGCGCGGACATCATCACCAGCCCAGCGGAAGGCGACGCGCTCCACCCTTTCTGCGGGGCCGAGATCAACACATCGACGCCAAGTGCCTTCATATCCACCCAGACACAGCCCGAGGCGATGCAATCAAGCACCATCAACGCGCCGACCTCATGCGCCGCCGCGGCCATTTCTTTAATGTAGTCATCTGGCAGGATCATGCCCGAGCTGGTCTCCACATGCGGTGCAAACACGACCTGCGGTTTCTGCGCGCGAATAGCCGCGGTGACCTCTTCAATCGGCGCGGGCGCAAAGGGCGCGGGGCTGGCGTTGCCCTGCATCCGCGCCTTCATCACCTCGGCACTCTTGGTCAGATCGGCGCTCTCAATGATCTGGCTCCAACGGTAGGAAAACCACCCGTTGCGCACCACCAACACGTCTTGGCCGCGCGCGAATTGCCGGGCCACGGCCTCCATCGCATAGGTACCACCGCCGGGCACCAGCGCCACAGCGTCGGCGTTATAAACCTCGCCCAGCCAGCCCGAGAGGTCGCGCATGACCTGCTGAAATTCCGCCGACATGTGGTTGAGCGACCGGTCGGTAAAGACCACGCTGAATTCATCAAGCCCCGTGGGGTCTACCGTGTCGAGCAATGCCATCGTTCTTCCTCCATCTTTCGATCAAAGGCATATGGCCCGCCGACGCAAAAGGCAATTCGCGGCTAAAGCGGCCCTGGCAAACGCTCCTCGCTCAAAAGCACATTGGCCTCCACCTCTCCCGCGCCGGGCAGGGTCATGATCCGCCGCCTCAGCACACGCTCGAAGTCAGGCAGGTCCCGCGCCACGACCCGCAGACGGTAGTCGAAAAGTCCCAAGACATGCTCTACCGTCTGCACCTCGGGAATGGCCGAAACCGCCCGCTCGAAATCCTCCAAACTCACCCGGCCCCGCGTGGCCAGTTTGATGCCCAGAAAAACGGTCACGCCAAAACCCAACGCCTCGGCATTCAACCGCAACCGCCGACCCGAAATCGCGCCGCCCTCCTCCAGCCGCCTGATGCGCCGCCACGTTGCAGGCTGCGACAGACCAAACCGCCGCCCCAAGGCACTCGCACTCTGTGTGGCATCCCGCGCCAAAGCGCGCAGCAAGGCGCGGTCGATCTCATCAAGCTCAATCACAACGGCAGCCCCTCCTGCGTCTTGATCCGCGCCACATGCATCAACGCTTCGATCTCGGCGATATGCGGCAGGGTCAGAATGCGGCTGCGGTAAATCTGCTGATAATGCCCCATGTCCCGCGCGATGATCGACAGCCGCAGATCGACACGCCCCAAAAAGGTCTGCAACTCGATCACCTCAGGCACCTGCCGCGCCGCCGCCATGAATATGTCAAAGGCATTGGCCTGCGTTTTGTCCAGTGTCACCCGCAAGGACACTTCCAACGCATAACCAAGTGCGGCCCAATCAATCACCACACCGCTGCCCTGCACGATCCCCTGATCTTGCAGCCGCGCAATCCGTCGCGCCGCTTTGCCGGAGGTGATATTGCACCGCTCCGCCAGCTCCCCGGGGCTGAGACTCGGCTCCGCCTGCCAATAGCGCAAAATACGGCGATCCAGATCATCAAGCATGATATTTCCGTTTTACATCGAAACTACGAATAACTATCTTCATCCTTTCACAAATACCTCTGCGATGACAATGGCTCCTAGACGCAAGATCGCTATGGTGAACCCCAGATAGAGATCAACCAAAGGACAAGAACATGCGCGTTTACTACGACCGCGATTGCGACGTGAACCTCATCAAGGACAAAAAAGTAGCCATCCTCGGCTACGGTTCCCAAGGCCACGCCCACGCCCTGAATCTGCGCGATTCCGGTGCCAAGAACCTCGTCGTCGCCCTGCGCGAAGGCTCTGCCTCCGCCGCCAAGGCCGAAGGCGAAGGCCTCAAGGTCATGGGCATCGCCGAAGCGGCTGCTTGGGCCGACCTGATCATGTTCACAATGCCCGATGAACTTCAGGCCGAAACATACAAGAAATACGTGCATGACAACATCCGCGAAGGTGCCGCCATCGCATTCGCCCACGGTCTGAACGTCCACTTCGGCCTGATCGAGCCGAAAGAAGGCGTCGACGTGATCATGATGGCGCCCAAGGGCCCCGGCCACACCGTGCGCGGCGAATACACCAAAGGCGGCGGCGTGCCCTGCCTCGTGGCCGTCGACAAAGACGCCTCCGGCAAAGCGCTGGAAATCGGCCTCTCCTATTGCTCCGCCATCGGTGGCGGCCGTTCGGGCATCATCGAAACCAACTTCCGCGAAGAATGCGAAACCGACCTCTTCGGTGAGCAGGCCGTGCTTTGCGGAGGCTTGGTTGAACTGATCCGCATGGGCTTTGAGACACTGGTCGAAGCGGGCTACGCCCCTGAGATGGCCTATTTCGAGTGCCTCCACGAAGTGAAGCTGATCGTCGACCTGATCTATGAAGGCGGCATCGCCAACATGAACTACTCGATCTCGAACACCGCGGAATACGGCGAATATGTCTCAGGCCCCCGCATCCTGCCTTACGACGAGACCAAGAAGCGCATGAAAGACGTGCTGACGGACATCCAGAACGGCAAGTTCGTGCGCGACTTCATGCAAGAAAACGCCGTCGGCCAGCCTTCGTTCAAAGCCACACGTCGCATCAATGACGAACACCGCATCGAACAGGTCGGCGCGAAACTGCGTGAGATGATGCCTTGGATTTCCGCAGGCAAGATGGTGGACAAGGCCAAGAACTGAGCCATTTCCACCTACAGACAAGACGACATCGACCCCGGCCTCGCGCCGGGGTCTTTGCCTTCACGCCGGAGCCCCGATGAACACCACACCTCAGATCACCCGCACCAGTTGGCTGCTGATCGCCATTCTGGGCTTTGTCTGGGGCGGCACCTTTCTGGCCATCGAAATTGCACTTACGGGCATCACACCCTTCTGGCTCGCCGCCTCTCGGATCGGGTTTGCCTCGATGGTTATGCTTGCGCTATGGGCCGTGCGCGGTTTCGCGCTTTTTACAAAGCGCCCAACGCGCGGAAACGTCGCGATCCTAATCACCATCGGCATCATTAGCTCTGCCTTACCCTTCTCGCTGCTCGCATGGGGGCAACAATTTGTAACCTCTGGTTTTGCCGGGGTGACCATGGCCTCGGTTGCGCTGATCGTTCTGCCGCTGGCGCATTTCCTGCTTCCCGGCGAAAACATGACTCCGCGTAAAGTCGGCGGATTCGTCATCGGCTTTGTCGGCGTGGTGGTGCTGATTGGCGGCCAAGCATTTGAAAGCACGGGAGCCGCGATGGAAACTGCGGGGCGGATCGCCTGCGTCGGCGCAGCCTCGTGTTATGCCGTCAGTTCGATCCTTATGCGCCGCTTGCCGTCGGTCGACCCCATAGGGCTGGCCACAATCCTCATGCTGGTCGGCGCCAGTATCATGTTGCCTGCCGCTTTCCTCAGCGAAGGCCCGCCCCCCATGCCCGCGCCTAAAATTTTGGGTGTGTTGGCCTTTCTTGGCCTCGTCCCTACAGCAGGCGCAGCTTTCCTGCGGGTCTACGTGGTGCGCACTGCTGGGCCGGTCTTTATGTCCCTAGTGAATTACCAAGTGCCGGTCTGGTCGGTCCTTCTGGGTGCGCTGGTGCTGTCAGAACCGCTGCCGATGTCACTGCTTTATGCGATGGCGCTGATCCTCGCGGGGGTCGGGCTCAGCCAATACGGCGCGCTGAAACGGTTGTTCCAGCGCGGATAAAGTGGCTTAGCTGCCCACCGCCCGGTTCACGGCATCAACCACACTGTCCACAGCCCGTTCCATCAGCTCCGCATCCTCATGCTCTGCCATGACGCGCACCAAAGGCTCGGTGCCTGATTTGCGGATCAACAGCCGCCCACCCTGCGCCAGATCGGCCTCAGCCTGCGCGATGGCGGCCTTGACCTGTGTATCCTCCAACGGGGTCTGACCGGCAGAGAAACGCACGTTTTTCAGCAGTTGCGGCACCGGATCGAATTGATAAAGCAGTTCAGAGGCAGGCTTCCCCGAACGGACCATCTCGGCCAAAAACTGTAGCCCGGCCATCAGACCATCACCGGTGGTGGCGTGATCGGTCATGACGATATGGCCCGATTGTTCTCCGCCGAGGTTAAAGCCCCCCGCCCGCATCCGCTCCACCACATATCGGTCGCCAACGGCGGTCCGCTCCAGTTGCACACCGCGATCATTGAGAAACCGCTCAAGTCCAAGGTTGCTCATTACCGTGGCAACAAGCGACTTGTTCGCCAGCCGGCTATCCGCAGCCCAACGCGACGCCATCAGCGCCATGAACTGATCCCCGTCGCCAATCCGCCCATTCTGGTCGATCAAGATCACCCGATCCGCATCACCATCAAGGCAAATGCCGACGTCCGCGCCATTTGCGACCACGGCCTCGGCTGCGGATTGTGGTTGGGTAGACCCGCACCCATCATTGATGTTGAGGCCATTGGGTGCCACGCCCACAGGGATAACCGTGGCGCCTAATTCCCAGAGGGCCATGGGGGCGACGTGATAGGCCGCACCATGGGCACAATCGATCACCACTTTTAGCCCATCCAGACGCATCTGACGCGGGAAAGTCGATTTGACCCGCTCAATATAACGATAGCGGCTGTCGTCGATCCGCTTGGCGCGGCCGATCTGGTTGGGAGCCGTAGGCTCCACCCCCTCGGCGACCAGCGCCTCGATCTCCTGCTCAACTTGGTCAGAGAGTTTGAACCCATCCGGTCCGAAAAACTTGATACCATTGTCGCTGGCCGGATTGTGACTGGCCGAAATCATGACCCCCAAATCGGCCCGCATGGAGCGGGTCAAAAGCCCGACTGCCGGTGTCGGCACCGGACCAAGCAGCAGAACGTTCATCCCAGTGCTCGTCAGCCCAGCCGTCAAAGCGTTTTCAAACATATAGCCAGAAAGCCGGGTGTCTTTGCCGATCACCACACGGTGCACGGTATCCTTCTCGCGCCGGAAATATCGCCCAACAGCCGCGCCGATGCGCAACGCCATTTCGGCGGTCATGGGGTGAATATTGGCCGTGCCACGCACGCCATCGGTACCAAAAAGCTTTGTCATATTTGTTTTCCTGCCATGGCAGCACGGTAAAGTGCAATCGCCTGAATGGTTTGCGCTACGTCATGAACGCGTAAGAACTGTATCCCGTGGCTGAGCGCCGCCAGCGCCACGGCAATTGAACCGGGAGCACGGTCTGCGCCAGCCTCTCCTCCGCCGATAGTGCCTATGAACCGCTTACGCGACGCGCCCAGCAAAATCGGTACGCCAAGGCTGTGAAACAAGCTCAGCCGCGCCAACAGCGCAAGGTTATGCTCTAACGTTTTGCCAAAGCCGATGCCGGGGTCGGCGATAATATTGTGCCGCGCGATGCCTTGCGCCTCCAGCGCGGCGATGCGGTCGGCTAGGTAGTCATAGACATCAAGCAGCACGTCCTCATAGCGCGGATCACGTTGCATCGTCGCCGGATCACCCTGAGCGTGCATCACACAAACGGGCAGTTTCCGCGCCGCACAGAAAGGCGCAAGGGCGGGATCGAACGTAAGGGCGGCAACGTCATTGACCAGATCAGCCCCAGCCCCCACAGCGGCCTCGGCCACGGCGGCCTTGCGGCTGTCGATGCTGATCGCCCCTGTTCCTGCGGTGCGAAGCCCTGCGATAACTGGCACAATTCGGTCAATCTCTTCGCCCTCAGGCACCGTTTCGGCCCCCGGACGGGTCGATTCGCCGCCAACGTCGAGCATATCGACACCCGCCGCACGCATCGCCATGCCTGCCTCCACTGCAACTTGCGGATCAGCGTGACGGCCCCCATCGGAAAAACTGTCTGGTGTGGCGTTAAGGATGCCCATGACGCGCGGGCGGTCGAGGGCAAGCCCCGCAATAGGCGCACGCGTCGTGGTCAACGCGTCCAGGGCCGATTTGGGTAAATCCGCTGCCGAGATGACTTTCCCGGCGCGCGCACGCGACAGCACTTCAACATGGCTAAACCAACCCCAGCCACCTGCGAGGGACATAGCCCCTTCGGGTCGTGCCGGGTCGATTTGAACGAGGGGACGGAAGTAGTCTGCCATTACGCGATCTTTGCCGTATCGATCGACAGTGCGCGCGTCGGCAGCTCCGCAATCTCTGGGAGGGCAGCACCAACAATAAGCAGTTCCGTCGCAGCAAGGCTTGCCGCGAACCACGCCGCCAGCGCCGGTGCCTCATGCGGTGCAGCGGCAGGGCCGTCGACGGCATCCAGTACGATCCGCGAAGGGGCCCAGATGCATATCTGATCGTTTTTCATCGCCCAGTCCAGCTCTGTCCGGCTGCCCACAACGGCGCAGCGGGGGTCGCGGCCAAAGACCATCCAAGCGTTCTGTTCTATCGCCAGCAAATCAATATGGCGTTGCGCTTTTTCCTGCCCGGCCTGCGGCGTGGCGATGTCAGCCGGGCCGACGCACAAGATCACCGGCTGCGCCGACGCTTCCAACTGGTCAAGCCAGTCAATCAAATGGGGGGAGGTAATGGCAGCATTCGACAGATAGACGACAAGCGGTTGCGGCGTCTCAATCGCGGGGTCTTGCGGCGTGGCATCTCCGCCCCGTGCCCGCACGATCTCAACCCCAAGCGCGCCGGGGCCACGGTCCAACTTTTCGATTCGCACAAAGACCCGCATCGCCTGCGGCTCGACCAAGATCCGGTCTGCCACCCGCTCGGCCAGCGTCTCCAAAAGGTTGAGCCGTTCGGCAGCAAGCTCGGCGGCAATCGCCTCGGTCACACGGTCATACGAAAGGATGCGATCCACGTCGTCATCCACCACACCTGTCAGCGGCATCACTTCGACGACCACGTTAAAGCAGACCCGTTGGGTCACGTCCCGCTCGGCCTGAAAGGCGCCGATCTCTACTTCGACAATATGGTCACGCAGCGAAATCCGGTCGCGCGGCTCGGGCCCGGCCATCGTCTCGGCCCGCTCAGACGGATGCGCAAAGGCAAGTCGGATTTCGTCGGACATCGGCAGCGCCTATCGGATCAGGGTAACGGCCCCTCGGGGCGCTTCTTTAGCAGCTTTAACAGGCCCACCGCCAGCAGGCCAGCACCCCAAAGCGCGGCCCGCGCGAAATCAATTCGACGCGGTTTTCCAAGTGTGACGATAGAAAAGATGCTGACCGATCCGGGCCGTCTTGGTATAGACGCGCGCCCAGTTGGGGTTCACAGCAGTGGTGTGATAATGGGTCGCGCCATTGGTCAGCTTGGGCGCGGAACCGTCGATGATCGCACGCGCCACCTTAGAGACACGGGCAAAAGCGCGCGGTTCATTGATGACTTCTTTGTTGCCATCGCAGGTATATGTGAACTGGCACTGGTACTTGCGGCCCGTTCCTTGATTGATCACACCGCAAAGCGTACCGGGGAAGCGGGCCGATTTCACGCGGTTCATAATCACTTCGGCCACGGCGAACTGACCTTTGACGGTCTCACCGCGGGCTTCAAAGTAAAGCGCCTCGGCAAGACACTGCAACTCTGCGCTGGTTTTGGCCTTGGGCTGGCTGTCGATCCATGCCTTCGAGAACTTCACATCCGTCTCGCTGGCTGATGCAGGCTGCGCGACCATTTCCTGAAGCCGGGCTGCGCCCGCGGATTTCAGGCCCTGAATTTCGATCTGCGCAAGATTGCTGGCGCTCTCGGAACTGGCGACAGCGGCCAAGGGGGCGCTGCACACAGCAACGGATAACGCAAAAGAGATCGACCGGATAAAACGCATTATGCGCCTCGCATCATTGTTAGGGCTGCGGGGCGGATAGCCAAAAGGTTCCCGGTGGTAAACCCGGCCAGACGTTATGTGCAGAAACCCGCCGAATTATGGTATAAGTTGCGCTACGGCCCGCCGCCCCTACCCGATCTTGTGGGCAATGGCGAGTTGGGCGGCGGCCAAACGTGCAACCGGCACGCGAAACGGCGAACAAGAAACATAATCAAAGCCCGATTCGCGGCAAAAAGCGATGGATTCGGGGTTCCCGCCATGCTCCCCACAGATCGAAAGGGTGATTCCGGGCTGGGCTTTGCGCCCCCTTTCCGCCCCAAGCTGCAGCAATTCGCCGACCCCATCGGTGTCGAGCACATGGAAGGGATCCTCCGGGTAGACCCCTTGTTGGACGTAGTTCGACATAAAGCGGCCTGCGTCGTCGCGCGAGAGGCCGTAGGTCATCTGCGTCAGATCGTTGGTCCCGAAACTGAGAAAGGCGCAATGCGGCGCGATTTCCTCGGCACGCAAACAGGCGCGCGGGGTCTCTACCATGACGCCGAGGCGATAGGTAAAGCTCGCGTCACGCTCGCTGCGCACGGCGGCGGCCACGGCATCAACGCTGGCTTTGACCAATTCGACCTCGCGCCGGGCGCTGACCAGTGGGATCATGATCTCGGGCACCACAGGCTCACCATCCCGGCTGGCCTCAATGGTCGCTTCAAAGATCGCGCGGGCCTGCATTTCGTAGATTTCCGGCACCGTCACCCCGAGCCGCACGCCGCGCAGGCCCAGCATCGGGTTATACTCCGTCATCGCCGCCACGCGGCGCGTCACGTCGGACATCTGGAGGCCAAGCGCCTCGGCCAATTCGCGCTGCCCGGCCTTGTCGGAAGGCAGGAATTCATGCAGCGGCGGATCGAACAGGCGAATGCAGACAGGTTGCCCCTGCATGATGCGGAACAACTGGGTAAAATCCTCGCGCTGCATGGGCAGCAGGCGTTCCAGCACGGCGCGGCGGTCTTCGCCGCTTTCGGCAAAGATCATCTCGCGCATCACGGTCAGGCGACCGGGCTCAAAAAACATATGTTCGGTGCGGCAAAGCCCGATGCCATGGGCGTTGAAATTGCGCGCGGTCTGCGCATCGGCTGGCGTGTCGGCATTGGCGCGAATGCCGATGTCGGCCACATCCTCGGCCCAGCCCATCAGCCGGGTGAAGGTATCGTCAAGTGCGGCTTCTTGCATCTTGGCCGCCCCGGCCAGCACCTGCCCGGTCGAGCCGTCGACGGTGATCTGATCCCCTTCGACAAAGACCCGCCCATCAGGGGCGATGATCTGCCGCTGGGTAACGATAAAGCGCATGTTCGACGCACCGACAACGCAAGGAAGCCCCATGCCGCGCCCAATCACCGCCGCATGGCTGGTGATGCCGCCGCGTTCGGTCAGCACGGCGGCAGCGGCATGCATGCCGCGAATATCCTCAGGCGAGGTCTCACGCCGGACGAGGATGCAAGGCTCCCCCCGCGCGGCGCTGGCCTGCGCGTCGCTGGCGGAAAAGACGATCCGCCCCGTCGCCGCACCCGGGCTGGCCGCGATGCCGCGCCCGATCACGTCGCGTTTGGCGCTTGGGTCAACCTGACGGTGAAGCAGTTCCGACAGAGTGCGCGGTTGCACCCGCATGAGCGCTTCCTCGCGGCTAATGATCCCTTCGTCGGCCAGCGCCACAGCGATCCGCACGGCGGCCCGAGAGGAACGCGCGACCTTCACACCGTCCAAGATATGCAGCTTGCCTTGATCGATAACAAACTCGACCTGCATCTCGGCCCGAAGCCTCTTGCGCATCAGCGCCGCGTGATCCTTCAATTCCGCAAAGGCATCGGGCACCAGCTCTTCCAACGACGGCCCGCGCGGATCACGGGTGAGATACATCGCTGCGGCATCACCCTCCAGCGCATCGCGGCCTTGGCTTTGGCTGAGGTATCGCCCGGTGATTTGCGGCAGGCCGGTATCGCTATCGACCAGTTGCAACACACCCGAGCCGCACTGCCCCTGCCCCACACCAAAGGCCATTTCCTGAACCACCAGCCCCAACCCCGCATCCGCAGGCGCGCCCTTAGCCTGCCGGAGCAGCCGCGCCGAGGTCCCGTTCCACGCCCGCGCCATGGAGCGCAGCACAGCAGCAAGCTGGGTCGCCGGGTCTTGGGGGAAACGCTCTTCCGTCTCGGCTTCATAAGCGCGCAAGGAGGCCATCAGCGCCGCGCGGCCATCGCCGTTCACATCGTCGAACATATCCGGATCCAGCCGCGCGACATTGACCGCATAGGACTGCACAAACCGCGAATAAAGCGCCGCTGCCGGGCCTTCGCCGATGGTGCCCGCGTAGCTTTCAAAGAGCGCGTCGTTGATCCCGATGTTCAACACCGCGCCCGGCCCGCCCCAATCAGGGTCTTGGCTGGAGGGCCGCACACAAAGAAGCGCCCCTTTGGGGAACTGATCGACCACTCCCTGCACATCAGGCATCTGCCCCCGCGCGATCTGCTGCACCGCGTCAAATGACAGCGCAATGGTCCGTGGCACCGGCAGGTCGAGCCGCACAAGACGTTGCAGGCATTTGGCCCGCCCGCCGTGGGTGGTATTGGCAATCGGCGCGGTGGGGGTCACCAGCGTGGTATGGGGATCATTCTGCACTGCGGCACCTTAATCGTTCCGGTGCAGCATAGGGGTTGAGGCAGAAGGGGCAAGTGATCTCGCCCCCTCCGCGGTCAGCCGTCCAGTTTGGTCAAGTCCGCCACGGCACTACAGATCGTGCGAATGCGGCTCAGCAGATTAAGCCGGTTGCGCCGCACTGTGGGGTTGTCGGCATTGACCTGCACCGCTTCAAAAAAAGCATCAATCGGCCCGCGCAATTCGGCCATGGCCGCCATCGCGGTCGAGAAATCCTGCGCGGCCATCGCCGAGGTGATCTTGGCCTCGGCTTTGTCGAGCGCGGCGAAGAGGTCTTTTTCAGCATCCGTCTCGGCAAACTTCGGATCAGCGCCGAAGGAGTATTCCACGCCATCGGCCTCTTCGGCTTGGCTGAGGATGTTGTTGGCGCGCTTGAAGCCTTGGATCAGGTTCTCGCCGTCGTCGGTTTTCAGCGTCTCCGACAGGGCGCGGGCGCGTTTGACCAAGAGGGTCAGGTCTTCGCTGCCGTCCATAGCGATACAGGCGTCGATGACGTCGTGACGGATGCCTAGGTCGCGCAGGTAGACTTTGAGGCGGTCGTGGATGAAGCCCCGAATATCCGCGATATCAGCCCGGCCTGCATCGCGGTCTCCGACGATCTCGGCGCTTTGCCCCAGCACGTCGTTCAGCGACAGCGACACATCATTCTCCAACAAAATCCGAATAACCCCCAAAGCTGCACGCCGCAGCGCAAAGGGGTCCTTGCTCCCGGTGGGTTTCTCATCAATCGCCCAAAAGCCGGTCAGCTTGTCGATCTTCTCGGCCAAAGCCACAGCGATCGACACCGGCGCTGTTGGCACGTCATCGGACGGCCCTAGCGGCGCGTAGTGATCTTTCGCTGCATCGGCCACGGCATCCGACATCCCCGCCTTGCGCGCGTAATAGCTGCCCATCAGGCCCTGCAATTCGGGGAATTCATAGACCATTTCGGAGCTGAGGTCGGCCTTGGCCACCCGCGCCGCCTGCTCGGCCTCATCGGCGTCGGCGCCGACCAGCGGCGCCAATTCGCGCGAGAGAGTGGCCATGCGGTCGATCAACTCGGCCTGGGTGCCGAGCTTGTTGTGGAAGGTAACGTTTTCCAGCGCTTTGACCCAAGTCTCCATCCCCGCGCCCGAGGTCACGGTGCGCAGGTCATTGTCCCAGAAGAACTTCGCATCCGACAGCCGCGCGCCCAGCACTTTTTCGTTGCCGGTAAGGATCGTGGCACCCTCGTCGGCGGTTGTGCGGTTGGCAACGGTGACGAAACGCTCGATCTGACCCGACTTCGGATTGCGGACCGAGAAGAACTTTTGGTGCTCTTTCATCGACGTTTGCAGCACCTCGGGCGGCAGTCCGAGGAAATCCTCGCCGATGCGGCCCATCAGCACGACGGGGTATTCAACCAGCCCGGCAACTTCGGCCAGAAGCCCTGCGTCCTCAACCACTTCCAACCCGGCGGCGAAGGCCATGTTGGTCGCGTCATGCCAAATCGTATCGGCCCGCGCCGCGGGGTCGAGCACGACAAAGGCGCGTGAGAGTTTGTCTTGATAATCCTCGAACCCCGAGACTTCGATCTCAGCCGGTGCAAGGAAACGGTGCCCGCGTGTGGTGTTGCCAGCGGCGATGCCGTCGATGGTCAGCGGCACAACCTCGGCCCCGGCCTCATCGCTGATGACGCAAAGGATCGAATGCAGCGGGCGAACCCATTTGAGGCTCCCCGTGCCCCACCGCATCGACTTTGGCCAGGGGAAGTTGCGGATGGTTTGTTCCAGCACTTCGGCCACGATCTCAGCCGCCGGGCGGCCCGGCTTTTCGATCTTGGCAAAGAGGATCTTGCCCTTGGGCGTGTCGCGTTCCTCTAACTGATCACGGGTCAGACCAGCACCGCGCAAAAAACCTTCGATGGCTTTCTCGGGCGCGTCGGCTTTCGGGCCTTTGCGTTCTTCCACCTGTCGCGGGCTGGCGGCAAGCATATCGCCAAGCGCCAGGGTCAGTCGGCGCGGGGTGGTGAAAACGGCGGCGGAGCCATAGGTCAAACCAGCTTCGACCAGACCGTTGGTCACCAGCTTTTGCAGGTCTTCACCAGCACGTTTCTGCATCCGCGCAGGGATTTCTTCGGAGAAAAGTTCAATCAGCAGATCTGGCACGGGCGGCCCCCAATTCTTGCCGCGACGGCGGCGTCTCATCGGGGGCTTGGATAACGAGTGCTAGGCGGAGGGTCTAGCCCCCCGCCCTGCGTTTAATCCAACAAGGTGCGGATATCGGGGTCGGAGAATTTCGGCACTACCCGGTAGGCAGCCTCAACGAAGTTATAGATCGCAAAACCGATCAGCCCCAACCCGGCACCGCCAAGCAAAAAACGCCCAAAGGCCATGCTGCGCAGGTCTTGCAACGCTTTGCCCAAACCGCCCGCCTGTTCGGGATTGGCCGTGAGTGCGGCATAACCTAATGACCCGGCAACCAACGCCATCATGATACCATAGACAACGAGGCCGATGGTCAGAATAGGGTCAATGCTTTCGGTGAAATGTGTGCGGGCCAGATGGCCTTTGTAGCTCCCACTCCAGCCTTTGTAGGCATAATAGATACCCGCGCCGAGCAAGATCAGCGCAATCGCTGACACGACATAGCGGCCCATCGGCATCGACATCAGCTTTTGTGTCCAGTCTTGCGTGGTGTCGCCGCCGCTGTTCTTCCCACTCATCGCCAGCGCCAATACTGAAACGCCGATACCGCCGTGGATCAGCCCAGTGGTGATTTGCCCCAGCCGCGCAATTAGCCCCTTGGGATCAGTTCCTTGATTTTCGACGTCCTGCACCCCAGCAACCACACGCCATACCAAATAGGCCAGCAACCCGACCCCAATAGCAAGAAGCGCTGGCACCCCGTAGGGTTCGTCCCGCAGTGCAGCGAGGGCATCTTTGGTACCTGAAGCTTGAGTCGATTTGAACGCGGCCAGCAGCGCCAGACTGCCGATGATCGTATAGATTACGCCCCGCGCGCCATAGCCCGCGCGCATCACCCACTTCAGTCCTTCATGTGATTTGTCTGTCACCCGTGCCCCCGTTCTAATGGAGAACAAGCGTTCGGCGCGGGCAAAAGGTTCCGCGCTATTTTCTGCGCGGAACCTTTATTGTCTTAGTTCGCAGGCCGCTCTGGGCAGGCTTCGCCCACCACGGTGCCGTCATATGACTTCTCACCGCAGTCGTTAAGCTCATGCCAAATATAGCCGCGCCCGTCGTCGGTCAGCGCCACAATCCGATCGACGCCGTAATGCACGTTTTTGCCGCCGAGGAAGGTCAGCGCGGTGCCAGCCTCAATCTCGGCCCCGATGGCCGGAGCGTCGAAACAATCGAACCAGCCCGGGGCGTTACGCGGATCGGTGTGGTCGGTCATCTCATAGGTCTCGGTCGCCATGGCAAGGCTGATATCATGAGTAAAGCATGCGCGGAACCTGATCGGAGAGCTGTCAGCGTCGATGGCTTGCAGATTGTCTGCGGCGATCTCTTCCGCCTCTTGCGAGGTCAGCGAGACCAGTTCAACCTTGGGCTCGGGCACCTCGTGGTAAAAGCCGTAGATCTGCAAATAATAAAGTGCAGCCCCAGCGATCAGCGCAGATACAAGGATCACGATGCCAACAATCTTGCCGCTCATGCCGCGCTTTCCGCGTCAGGTGTCCAGCCACCTGCACGGGTCTGCACGAAGGCATCGGCGCATTGTTTGGCCAAGGCCCGCACGCGCCCGATATAGGCCTGCCGTTCGGTGACCGAGATCACGCCGCGGGCGTCGAGAAGGTTAAAGATGTGGCTCGCCTTGATGCATTGGTCATAGGCCGGATGCGCCATGACGATGCGTTTCCCGGTCTTGGGGTCCTCGGCGGGCTGCTCAAGGATGAACTGGCAGTGTGCCTCAGCCTCGTTGAACTGATCGAGCAGCACCTCGGTATTGGCAGTGTCAAAGTTCCAGCGTGCGAATTCTTCTTCGGTCTGTTTGAAGACATCGCCATAGGTCAGCGGGATCGGCGCGTTGGGGCTGTTGAAGGGCATGTCCATCACGTGATCGACGCCCAGCACATACATCGCCAAACGCTCCAACCCATAGGTCAACTCGCCCGATACGGGGTGACAGTCGTGACCGCCGACCTGTTGGAAATAGGTGAACTGGCTGACTTCCATCCCGTCGCACCAGACCTCCCAGCCCAGCCCCCACGCGCCCAGCGTCGGGCTTTCCCAATCGTCTTCGACAAAACGGATGTCATGCAGCGCCATGTCGATGCCGATGGCCTCAAGCGAGCCGAGGTACAGTTCTTGCAGGTTGGGCGGGCTCGGTTTGATCAGCACCTGATACTGGTAGTAATGCTGCAAGCGGTTTGGGTTCTCACCATAGCGCCCATCGGTGGGGCGGCGCGAGGGCTGCACATAGGCCGCGGCCCATGGCTGCGTGCCAAGGCTGCGCAGCGTGGTGGCCGGGTGAAAGGTGCCCGCGCCCACTTCCATGTCATAGGGTTGCAGGATCGCGCAGCCCTGCCGCGCCCAATAGCTCTGCAATGCAAGGATGATCTCTTGAAAAGAGCGTGGTTTCTGCGCCGCGTCAGACATGGTGATTGCCCCTTAATGATGCGCGCCTTTCCTACGTCTGCAATCCATGGGGGTCAATCGCAGCTTTGTGAGAAATTCAGCCCCTTTGCCATGGCATTTGCGCCGCTTTCCGGCGTAATCTGGCTCGGATTTGGTTTTACGAGAGTTGAGTGACGATGAAGCGATTTCTTTTTGCCCCCGTGGCGATGTTTTTGGCCCTGAGCCTGTCTTGGGCCGGGCTTGCACGGGCGCAATCGGCAGAGGATGTCGTATGGGTACAGATTGAGGCGCAGCCGTCTTTGGCAGAGGCCACAGATCGGGCGCGGGCCTATGAGACCCTGTTGGATGACGTGAGTGGCTTTTCTTTGGGCGGCGGCTGGTATGGCATCGCCGTTGGCCCCTACCGCCGGGCAGATGCGGAACTGGTGCTGCGCAGCTATGTCCGCGACGGTCTGGTGCCGCGTGACAGCTTCATTCAGCAATCGAACCGCTTTCGCCAGCAGTTCTGGCCCGTGGGTGCCAATGTGCTTGATACCGGTGTGATTGACCCGCCTGCGGGTTTCGAGACTGAAACTGCCGCCCCCGAAACAACACCCGAAGTCACGACAACCCCGCTAGATCCGGCCGCGACAGAGGGCGATAGCACCGCAGGCGAAGAACCTGCTGAAACAATTGCCGCCCCCGCGCCGCCCGAACCGGATGAGACCCCGGCGGAGGCGCGTCGTTCTGAACGGGCCCTCTCTCCGGCAGAGCGCCGTGACTTGCAAGTCGCCTTGCAATGGGCCGGTTTTTACGACGCTGCGATTGATGGCGCATTTGGCCGCGGCACCCGCGCGTCAATGGGGGAATGGCAGTCGGCAAACGGCTACGACCAGACAGGCGTGCTGACCACCCGGCAGCGTGCCGCGCTGATGGCGCAGTACAACGCAGTGCTTGATGGTTTGGGCCTGCAAATGGTGCGTGACGAGAAGGCGGGGATCGAAATTATGATGCCCACGGCCGAGGTTGCCTTTGCCCGTTATGAGCCACCCTTTGCGCATTACGATGCCAGCGGCAATATCGGTGCGCGGGTTCTGTTGATCAGCCAGCCGGGCAACCGCGACACGCTCTATGGTCTTTATGACATCATGCAAACCCTAGAGATCGTGCCGCTGGACGGCCCGCGCGAGCGCAAGCGCGACTCTTTCGAATTGATCGGTGAAAACGGCAGCATCATCAGCCAGACGCAGGTCTCGCTGGAGAATGGTCAGATCAAAGGCTTCACGCTTATCTGGCCCGCCGGTGACGAAGACCGTCGTCGCCGCGTGATTGCCGAGATGTCCAAAAGTCTGACCCGCCTGCCCGCTGTACTGGACGCCGCTGCCGGCAACAACGACGCCCAAGCGATTGATCTGGTCGCGGGTTTGCAGATCCGCCAGCCCAAGATCGCCCGCAGCGGCTTTTTCATTGACAGCAACGGCGCAGTTGTGACCACCAGCGAAGCGGTCGCCTCATGCACCCGTGTGACGCTGGACGCCGATACCGACGCCACAGTTGTCGCCACGGATGACGCCAGCGGCTTTGCGTTGCTCAAGCCCGAAAGCCGTCTGGCCCCTCTGGCCGTGGCGGAATTCAGCAACAGCGCACCGCGCCTGCAATCGGAAATCTCCGTGGCGGGCTACTCCTACGAAGGTGTTCTGAGTGCGGCGACCCTGACCTTTGGCGCATTGTCGGATCTAAAAGGGCTGAACGGCGAAGAAACCCTCAAGCGGCTGGCCGTAAAAGCGCAGCCCGGCGATTCAGGTGGCCCGGTCTTTGACGATAACGGCCATGTGGTTGGCATGTTGCTGCCCCGCACCGATGGCGACCGCAAGCTGCCAGAAGACGTAAGCTTTGCCCTCGACGGTGATGTGATCCTCAAGGCCGCGCAAAACGCAGGGCTGAACAGCAAGATGGCACAAAGCACCGCTGCCCCTATCGCGCCGCGCGACCTGACGCTGCGCGCACAGGGCATGACCGTTCTGGTTAGCTGCTGGGAATAACACCGAAACACGAGGCGGGATGGTCTTTGTCTTGCTCAGTGACCTTAGACGAAGGGCGGCGCCAAGGGTGCCGCCCTTTCGCGTTTCATGCGCGCCAGAATTTTGCAGTGAACATGACGTAGACCGCCATCAGTTCCAACCGTCCGATCCACATGGCGATGATGAGTATCCATTTCGCCGTGTCGTTGAGGCTGCTGAAGTTCCCCGCCGGCCCGATGATAGGCCCCAACCCCGGCCCGATATTTGCCAACGCCGCCGCAGCGCCCGAGACAGAGGTGACGAAATCCAGCCCCGTCAGGCTCAGCGCGACCGAGATCAGCCCCAATGACACCACGAAGAACATGAAAAATGACATGACCGAGCTCAGCACATCGGGCCCAACCGGGCGGCCATCATAGCGCGGGGTAAAGATGCCATGCGGCGACCGGATGCGCCGTAACTGCGCGCGGATGGACGCGAAAAGCAATTGGTAGCGGAAGATCTTAATCGAACAGGTCGTCGACCCCGCACAACCGCCGATCAAGCCAATGAAAAAGAATAGCGCGACCGCAAAACTGCCCCATTGCATATAATCTGCCGAAGCATAGCCGGTGCCCGAGATGATCGAGGTGATGTTAAAGATTGCCTCCCGCAGGATCCGCTCGGAATCGTAGGTTGTGGCGCTGCGCAGGGCAAAAAACACGATCACCACCAGAAAGGTCATCGTCATGAAAAAGCCGCGCACCTGAGGGTCGCGATGCAGCGCCACGGGGTTGCCGTTGATAAGCTGAACGTAGCGCACGAAGGGCAGCGCGGCGAGGATCATGAAAATCGCGGCGACATATTCGGCGGGGCCGGAGAAGGTGCTGAAGGATGCGTCGTAGTTAGAGAAACCACCCGTCGAGACGGTGGTCAGCGCGTGGACCGTGGCGTCAAAGGTGGTCATACCAAGGGCAAGATAGCTTAGCATACAGGCCAGCGTCAGCCACAGGTAGATGACTGAGATCTGCGTCGCAATCTGCCCCGCGCGGGGCAGAATTTTCCCGAAGGTGTCAAAAGACTCAGATTTGAAGATCTGCATACCACCGACCCGCAGTTCGGGCAGGAACACCATGGCGACGACGACGATACCGACGCCGCCCAGCCATTGCAGGATCCCGCGCCAGATCAGCAGCCCCTTGGGCAGGTCTTCCAACCCTGTCAGCACCGTCGCTCCAGTGGTTGTCAAACCTGACATCGCTTCAAACATCGCGTCGGTGACGCTGGCCTCGGTCGCGCCCAGCACAAAGGGCAAAGCCCCGAAGAGCGGCAGCATCAGCCAGACGCCGGTGGTCAGCATGAATGTCTGTTGAATGGTGAGCCCTTCGCGGACTCCATTGGCACTGGCAAGGGCGATCATACCGCCGCCCAGCGTCGTGATCAGTGCGCTCTCGACGAAAACCCACCATTGGCCCCGGCCTTCGGCCAGATCGACCAAGATCGGTATGATCATGGCAAGGCCAAGCACGGCCACCAAAAGGCCCACGACATATCCGACAGGTCGTATATCCAACATGGGCGCAGCGTTGGCTTGGCCGCTCGTCGCTGTCAAGCCGAGACGGGACCGGGGCGCGATTTGGCCCCGGTCCGTGTCGTCTTAGATGTAGTAGAGGTCTTTAAAAACGTGGTGAACGATGTCGTCACGCTTGATGCCCATGGCGGCCAATTCTTCGTCGCTTTTCGCTTGCAGGATTTGGACCTGTTCAAAACGGCGGTGGGCGGTGGAGCCCATCATGATGCCATGGCCGATCCCCGCGAAAAAGCGGCGCAGACCAGCGCCGGCGCGCCGTAGCCCTTCGAGAGGTGAGACGGAGTGGGCGGGATGAGCAGTGCTCTGGTAGGTCATCTGATTGCCTTTGCAATTTCCAGTGTTTCGATGACCGTTAGATAGGCAATGCTGCGCCGCAGCAGAACCGACGTTTTCGCATACCGGCTGGGCGTGGCTTGCAGGGCTTAAGTGCGACTATGCGCTAATATTCAGGCCATGGCGCGGGTTTTACCCCCGAAAAAGCGCGCCATTGCAGATGCAAACAACCCATGGCTGAACAGACCGCTGAGCAAAAGGCGATTAACCAACGTGGAACAGCGTGTTGAACATTTTGGGATCAATACTTTGCGCGGCGAAAGTATCGCCTTGGGTCAGCACACTGATTGCGTCATGGCTGTGCAGGCTTTCTTGATGGCTGGCGACAATGCGAAAATCGCCTACCCGCCCATCGGCCAAAAGCTGTTCACAAAACAGCCGCGCGGCATCCTCAACGAAGATCGGATTGGCGGCGTTGAGTTCGGCGAACGCCTGTTCATCCTCGCGTTTGACCATCACCTGAGTCTCAGTCGGAACAGCGCGGCGGCATATTTCGACCAAGTCTTCGAACCACAAGCAATCTCCTGCGTCGTTGGTCTCGACGGAAATACGCGCGACGGAGCGTTGCGAATGTGGCGTGGCCAACTGCCCCCGCGTCTCCCGTGCATGTTCACTCAACTCCAGCGAACAGGGGCAGGTGCTGGAATAGACGTAGTCGAGATGCACGATCTTCTTGCGCTGCCCGTCTTGTTCGACCAGTTCCAGCGCGATGTCGTAATACTGGTACCCGGTCAGCCCCGATCGCAGACTGCCGATCTTCATGGGGAAAGAAAAGCGCATCTGGATCCGTGCATCCAAGCTTTCTAGGTCGGCCTTATAGTCATCCAATGCCGCTTCGATCACTTCAAAGCTAAAGGTCGCCTCGGCGTGGCGGTAAAAGCTGCGCATGATGCGGGACATGTTAATGCCCTTCTTCTCCGCGTCGAGCGAGACCGAGCCGATGACGGAGGTTTCAAGGCGCAAATCCCCACCTTCACGGCTGCGGTAACGGATCGGCAGGCGAAAGTTCGAGATGCCGACATGCTGGATCAACTGCTGCGCGCCGCGGATCAGGCTGGAGGGGCCGTTTTGCAGATCCGGCAGGCTGGCGCGGTAATTGTCGCCTGCGGTGAAATCTTCGGGATAGGCGCGGCTGAGGGCGGGATATTCGGCGGGGGCCAGCATCCGCGCCATGGCCGGGTCAAGAGCTGCGATCTCTGCCGGGGTGGCCGTATCGGCCCAAGCGCGCAGGGTGGCGAGCGCAGCCTCCGCCGCGCTTCGATCCGGTGTTTCGGACATCTCAGTCACGATGTTCATTGCGCGGCCCTCCGGTCTGTCATCCTCAATGTATGATGCGCGGGGCAAAAATGCCACCGCGCCTGCGACACATCAGGTCAGGCTTGCGCCGCCGCGTCCAACGCTTGCAGCAGATCGGCCTTGAGATCGCCGGTATATTCCAGCCCCACGCTGATGCGAACCAGCCCCGGCGTGATGCCCAAAAGGTCTTTGGTTTCCTGCGGCAAACGCTGGTGCGTCGTGGTGGCCGGGTGGGTTACGATGGTCTTCGCATCGCCGAGGTTGTTAGAGATCACCCCAACCTGCAATGCATTCAGGAAAGCGAAGGCCGCCGCCTTGCCGCCCTTGAGGTCAATGGACAGCACCGTGCCCCCTGCCCCCATCTGCTGCATCGCAAGCGCGTTTTGCGGATGGGCGGAGAGGCCGGGGTAAAGCACCCGCGCCAGTGCCGCGTGGCCTTCCAGCGCTTCTGCTAATTCCTGCGCACTGGCCGCCTGCGCCCGTACCCGCAGGTCGATGGTTTCCAACCCCTTGAGCATGATCCACGCTGTAAAAGGGCTCATCGAGCCGCCGGTGTGCTTCATGTAAGGCTCAAGCGTGCCGCGGATGAAATCGCGGCTGCCCAGCACCACACCGCCAAGCGCGCGGCCCTGCCCATCGATATGTTTGGTCGCCGAATAGACCACCACATCCGCCCCCTGCGAGATCGCGCGGGAGAACACCGGCGTGGCAAACACGTTATCGACCACCACCAGCGCGCCCTTGGCATGGGCCAGTTTGGCGACGGCTTCGATGTCGATCACCTCAAGCGTGGGGTTGGCGACGGATTCAAAGAACACCGCGCGGGTGTCCTCGCGGATCGCGGCCTCCCACGCGCCTAGATCGCTGCCGTCGACGAAAGTGACCTCCACCCCGTAGCGGCCAAGGATTTCTTCGAGCACATATATACAGGAGCCGAAAAGCGCCCGGGCCGACACCACATGATCGCCCGCCTTCAGCATCGAGATCAGCGCACCCGACACCGCCGCCATGCCGCTGGCCGTGGCAAAGGCATCTTCGGCCCCTTCCAAGGTGGCGATGCGGTCTTCGAACATCGCGACCGTCGGGTTGCCATAGCGGGCATAGATGAACTCATCCGGGCCAGTTTCCTCAAACCGGGCTTCGGCCTGTTCGGCACTGTCATAGACGAACCCTTGGGTGAGGTAGATCGCCTCGCTCACCTCGCCATATTGGCTGCGGCGGGTGCCTGCGTGGATCGCTTGAGTGCGCGCGTGACGGTCGTTGCTCATGTACCTCATCCTTCCGGCCCGACCTTGCGGGCATAAAAAAAACCCCAGACGCGGCCAAGCGAAAGGGGGTCTTTCATCCTGACCTTTTAGCGGCATGTTTAACGTGGCCCACAATCCGGTAACAAATCGCCACGCGGGGTGGATTACGCCGCGCGACGCTGCAGGTCAACAGTTTCGCGCGGGCATGGTTTAAATTCGGATCAGCTTTGGTCTTTCTTCTCGCCGTAGGCTTCGAACAACTTGCCCTGCGCCATGAAGAAAACGAAAATCGCCGCCGTCAGGCCGAAGGTTTTGAAATAGACCCACGTGTCGGTCGAGAAGAACCGCCAGATCAATTCATTCGCCAGCGCCAGACCAAAGAAGAAAAACATCAGCCGCTTGGTCAGCAGCATCCAGCCCTCGTCACGCAGGGGCATCATCTCTTCCATGACGTATTTGAGATAAGATTGCCCGCGCAGCAGGCCGACCGCCAAAAGACCGCCGAAAAGCACATAGATCAGCGTCGGCTTCATCTTGAAGAAGCGGTCGTCGTTCAGCCAGACCGACAGCCCGCCAAAGATCACCACCAGCACCACGGTGGCGACCTGCATCCGGCTGAGCTTGCCCGTCAGCGCCCAGAGCGCACCGGTCGACAGGACCAGCAAGGGCACGAACATCGCGGTAACAACGATGAAGCCGTCATATTCGGTCCCGCCGAGGGTGTAGGTATTATCCTTGAGCCACAAATAGGCGACGAGGAAGGCCAGCACCGGCCCGTATTCCAAGCCTGCACGCAGCATTGGGTTGATCTCTCTTGGTTCTGACATGCTTGTTCCTTCAGCCGCCCATTTCAACAATCACCGCCCCGGCCGCGATCAGCGCCATCAGCGCGATCCGGCGCGGGCCGACGGTTTCTTTCAGCACCAGCAAGCCGATCAGCGCGGCAAAGACTGTCGATGTCTCGCGCAGCACTGCCGCCTCGCCCACCTTATCAAGCCGCGTGGCCAACATGACCGACCCAAAGCTCGCAAAAGCGATCAACCCGCCGATCACGCCGCGCAGCATCAGCGGCGCGACCTCGGGCGGGTTCTCCATCCGGTGCCAGCGCCGCCATGCAATCACCGGCATCACCAGCCCGTCGATCATGAAAAACCATGCGAGGAAGGTGAACGGGTCCGCAGTGGCTCGGATGCCGTATGCGTCATATGTGGTGTAAAGCGCCACGAACAAGCCCGTCAGTACCGCCAGCCCGAGCGCCGCGTGCAGCGTATCTCGCGCGGCGACCAGATTGCGCAGGTTATAGAGGGCAAGGCCGAAGATACCGCTCAAGAGCACCGCTACACCCAGCCACTGCACCGCGTTGAACCGCTCGCCAAAGATCAGATAGGCCCCCACCACGGCAAACAGCGGCCCCGTGCCACGCACCACCGGGTAGACCACCGTATAGGCGCCCTTGGTATAGGCCCAGGCTTGCAACAGCTTGTAGATCACATGGATCACGAAAGCGCCGAGGAAGATCACCCACATATGCGGCTCGGGCCATGGCACGACGAAGAGCGCAAAGGGCGCGGCCATCACGCCATAGGAGACATCAATCGCCCCGCGCGTCAGCCACGGGTCATGCCGCCCCTTTTGCAACGCGCCAAAGACCGCATGCAAAAAGGCCGCCGAAAGCGCCAACCAGAGCGCCGCAGTATGCCCCGCGGGCGTGCCTTCGATCGACAGGATCCATTCGGTCATTGCGGAACCACCACAGCGACGAGAGGTTTATTCCTCAAAGCCCTAGCCACAAACGGAATTTCCATGCTCGAAAGCCTGCTTGATGACCTGACCAATAGTTTCTCTGCCGTACCGGTCACCGTCGCCGCGGCGCGGCTGCTGATGGCCGCGTTTCTTGCAGGTGTCGTGGGGTATGAGCGCGAGCGGCGGGACAAGCCCGCGGGGCTGCGCACCCATATCATGGTGGCCATCGCCGCTTGTCTGTTCATCATCATCGGGCAGGAGTTGGGCAGTCTGGAGTTCGGCAAAGGCGACCAGATGCGCTTTGATCCGCTGCGTTTGATCGAAGCGGTCACGGCGGGCGTCGCCTTCCTTGCCGCGGGGATCATTTTCACCTCCAACGGCGAAGTGCGCAACATCACCACCGGCGCGTCGATGTGGTTGGCGGGGGCCATTGGTCTGTCCTGCGGCGCGGGGCAAATCCTGCTGGCCTGCCTCACGGCGGGGATCGTCGTTGCCGTGCTTACCGTGTTGCGCCAAATCGAAAAACTGCTTGGCACCCATGATTGAACCGGGCCGCCGACCGCAGCGGCCAAGAGTGCGTTAGGCATCCGTGCCCACCAAAGCAGCGGCAAATTCATCCGGGTCGAAGGGCGACAGATCATCAATCTGCTCCCCCAGGCCCACGGCATGGATCGGCAGGCCGAAACGATCCGCCAGCGCCACCAGAACGCCCCCCTTGGCGGTGCCATCCAACTTGGTCATAACCAGACCGCTGACGTCGGAAATCTCTTGAAAAACCTTCACTTGGTTCAGTGCGTTTTGCCCGGTCGTCGCGTCCAGCACCAATAGGGTGTTATGCGGCGCGGTCTCGTCCTTCTTACGGATGACGCGCACGATCTTGGCCAATTCCTCCATCAGGTCGCCCCGGTTTTGCAAACGGCCTGCGGTGTCGATCAGCAACAGATCAGCGCCTTCCTCCTGCGCGCGGCCCATGGCGTCGAAGGCAAGGCTGGCCGGGTCGCTGCCCTGCGCTGCGGTCAAAACCGGCACGCCTGCGCGTTCGCCCCAGACCTGCAATTGCTCCACCGCAGCAGCGCGGAAGGTGTCGCCAGCGGCGATTACGACCTTCTTGCCCGCCGCGCGGAATTGTGATGCCAGTTTGCCGATGGTTGTCGTCTTGCCAGAGCCGTTCACGCCGACCACCAGCACCACCTGCGGGGTCTTGGAATAGATCGGCAAGGGCCGCGCCACAGGCTCCATGATGCGGCTGACTTCGCTGGCGAGCAGTTGTTTGATCTCCGCCACCGAGAGTTTCTTGCCAAAGCGCCCTTCGGCCATATTGGCCGTGACCCGCAGCGCGGTGTCGACGCCCATGTCAGCACTGATCAGCAGTTCTTCGAGCTGTTCGAGCATCTCATCGTCCAGCGCGCGGCGCACCACAGGCTGCGCCGTGCTGCGGCCCATCAAACGGCCCAGAAGGCCTGGCTTCGCAGGAGCGGCCTCTGCTTCGTCAAGCGCAGGGGCGACCGGGGTCATGGCTTGGCGCAGGTCCACGGCGGGCGGCACTTCATCGGGGGCCGGAGCGGGTTCGGGATCGACCGCTGGCGGCACCTGCTCGGGTTCGGGCGCGGGCTCCGGATCTGCGGGCTCAGGTGGTACCGCTGGCGCAGGCTGAGGGGTGGGCTCGGGAATGGTGGCGGGCGCGGGCGTCGGCTCTGGCATCGGCGCGGGCGTCGGTTCTGGCATCGGCGCGGGTTCGGGGGTTTCCTCCTCCTGCTCGGCCGCCAGCATCGGGCCGCTGTCCTCCTGCCCGTCGGGCATCACATCAGAGGCCGCGCCGGGCTGGTCCATCACCGCATCCACGGGGGCCGCTTCGGCCTCTGTTTCGCCGCCATCGCTGACAATCGCCTCTAGCCCCTCGTCGATCTTGGACGAGGATTTGAACAAGCGGTCCTTGAGCTTCGTGAAGAAGGCCATCGGCGTCTCCCATGCAGTTTCGTCTTGATCTATAGGCTTGCCCGCGCAGATGGAAGGGCGCCTAGGGCAGATCAAGGCTACCGGGAGCTGCTGCAGTTAGATTTCGTCAGGAAAATGCTTCATCACCAGCCGGATCGGGTTCGGTGCCGCCTGCCCCAGCCCGCAGATCGAGGCATCGACCATCGCGGTCGACAACTCCTCCAATAACCCTTGATCCCAGCGTTCCTCCTGCATCAGCTTGACCGCCTTTTCGCAGCCCACCCGGCAGGGCGTACATTGTCCACAGCTTTCATCCTCAAAGAACCGCAGCAT
The DNA here is from genome assembly GCF_900113435.1 of Sulfitobacter dubius. Lineage (GTDB taxonomy): Bacteria > Pseudomonadota > Alphaproteobacteria > Rhodobacterales > Rhodobacteraceae > Sulfitobacter > Sulfitobacter dubius. The sequence continues at coordinate 1,180,351 of NZ_FOPG01000001.1, forward strand.
GTTGAGCGCGGCCGCGCGGGCACTGTCATGTTCCGAAAGAACAACCACCGCCGCCGAGCCAATAAACGACCCATGCGGTTGCAGCGTGTCGAAATCGAGCGGCACGTCATCCATCGAAGCAGGCAGCAGGCCAGAGGACGGCCCTCCCGGCTGGTACGCCTTCAGCACATGCCCCTCGGCCATGCCGCCTGCCGCCGCGATGATATCGGTGATGGTCGACCCCGCAGGCAGCAGATACATCCCCGGATGCGCCACGCGGCCCGAAACGGAATAGCTGCGGAGCCCCTTGCGGCCATTCTTTTCGGTCGCGTTCAGCACCTGTGACCCTTCGCGGCAGATGCGGGCGATCCAATGCAGGGTTTCCACGTTATGCACCAATGTCGGATGGCCAAAGACTCCGACCTGCGCCACATAGGGCGGGCGGTGACGCGGCAGGCCGCGCTTGCCTTCGATGCTTTCGATCATCGCGCTTTCTTCGCCGCAGATATAGGCGCCCGCGCCGCGGCGCAGATCGACATAGCCGGGCGCGATGAGGCCCGCACCTTCCAGAGCCGCGATCTCTCGGCGCAGGATTTCCAGCACCGCCGGGTATTCATCGCGCATGTAGAGGAAGACTTTTTCCGCCTCGACCGCCCATGCGGCGATCAACATGCCCTCAAGGAAAAGATGTGGTGTGCGCTCAAGATACCAGCGGTCCTTAAAGGTGCCCGGTTCGCCTTCGTCTCCATTGACTGCCAGATAGCGCGGCCCCGGATTGGCGCGCACAAAGCCCCATTTCTTGCCCGAGGGGAAGCCCGCCCCGCCGAGCCCGCGCAGCCCGGCCTCTAGCAGTTGTTCTTGCACCGCTTCCCAATCGCCGCCAGCACGCAGGTTCAACAGTGCCTCGTAACCGCCTGAACTCGCGTAAGCTTGATAAGCCTCATTGTCCGGCAGCCGGGCGTGCGTTTCCTGCCCCTTGATCGCCGCTTGCACCTTTTCCGGCGTTGCATGGTCGATATGATTGTGGCCCAGTTCCAACACCGGCGCGGTGTCGCAGCGCCCCATGCAGGGCGCGCGCAGCACGCGGACCTCTGCGGGGTCCAGCCCCTCTTCCAGCGCCGATTTCAACGCCTGCGCCCCGGCCAGTTCGCAAGACAGCGAATCGCAGACACGGATGGTTAGCGCGGGCGGTGGGGTCTCGCCCTCTTTCACCACGTCGAAATGCGCGTAGAAACTGGCGACCTCATAGACCTCGGCCATCGACAGGCGCATCTCTTCGGCCAAGGCGCGCAGATGTGCGGCAGAGAGGTGGCCAAAGCGGTCTTGGATCAAATGCAGAAACTCGATCAGCAGGTCGCGGGCGCGCGGGCGGTCGCCCATCAGCGTGCGGACCTCCTCCCACGCCGCGTCCTGCAGCTGCCGCCCCTTGGGGTGATGCCGCCCCTTGCCCTTGCCGGATTTCCAAACGCCCTTTCGCGGCGCCCCCGCCGCTGCCTTGCCGTGATCGTCCAGCGCCATGTCGCTCCCCCCGCCTTGCTTTCCGCCTTGGTAACAAATCCACAGGCGGCCCGGCGATCAAAAAGCGACAATCGCGCGGGTGTTTGCGTTGTGCGCAGACCCTGCGGCGGGCAGAATGAGGGGGCCGAGCCCATTGGCGCGGCGTCGCAGGGGAAAACGCATGCTGTGGTATGTGATCGCAAGTCTGACACCGGCGGTGCTGATCGCCGCCGCCGCCCTCTTGGGCGGGGTCTGGCCCGTGCTGGCGCTGTTTTCGATCACGGTGCATGTGGCCTTCATGGACCGCTTGGGCCGCGCGGTGAGTCTTTCCGACCGCTCCGGTCGTGCCTTGACGCTGACCTTGGCCACCGCGCATTTCCTGCTGCTGCCGCTCGGGGTCTGGGCGATTGGCGGCGCGCCGCATCTTGAGGGGCTGGACCGCGTTCTGATCTTTGCCGCCCTCGGTCTGTTTCTAGGCCAGATCAGCAATTCCAACGCGCATGAGTTGATCCATGCCAGCCGCCGCCTGCCCCGGCGGATCGGCACGGCGGTCTATATCTCGTTGCTCCACGGGCATCACGTCTCGGCCCATCTGCGGGTGCATCATCCCGCCGCCGCCACCCCCGCCGATCCCAATTCCGCGCCCAAAGGCATGGGGTTTTGGCGGTTTCTTCTGAGCGCAAGTTGGGGCGAGTTTTGCGCCGGGTGGCAGGCCGACAACGCGCAGCGGGCGCGCAAGACGGGGGCGAAGGGGCTGCACCCCTATGCAATCTACCTAAGCGGTGCCGCAGTGGCCCTGCTCACCGCGCTGCTTTTGAGCGACATTTCCGGGCTGTTCGCCTATCTTGGCCTTGCCGCCTATGCTCAGATGCAACTGCTGCTGTCGGACTATGTGCAGCATTATGGCTTGCGGCGGCAGCAACGCCCCGATGGCCGGTTCGAGCCGATCGGCCCGCAACACAGCTGGAACGCCCCGAAATGGTATTCCGCGGCCATGATGCTGAACGCGCCGCGCCATTCGGACCACCACATGCGCCCCGCCCGTGCTTTTCCGGCGCTGGAGGTGACCGATGAGATGCCGAAACTGCCCTATTCCCTGCCCATCATGGCGGTGATTGCCCTTGTGCCACCGATCTGGCGTCGGGTGATGGACCGCCGTGTGGCGCGGTGGCGCAGCGGCTGATCCCACTGGCGCGGGGCGCGGGCTTCTGGCAGGCTGTTGGGATGAGACATGCCCTCGCCCTGATCTCCGCCCTCCTGCCCCTGCCCGCCTTGGCCGAGATGTCAGCGGCGGAGTTCGAGGCCTATACGCAGGGCAAAACGCTTTACTACGGCCAGTCCGGCACGCCCTATGGGGCGGAGATTTATCACAAGGATCGGCGCGTGCAGTGGTCCTTTCTTGATGGCCGCTGCAAGGAGGGACGTTGGTATGAGGCGGAGGGGCTGATCTGTTTCGTCTACGAAGACGACCCCACCCCGCAATGCTGGAGTTTTACCGAAAGCCCGACCGGGCTGGTCGCCCGGTTCGAGAATGACCCAACCCAGACCGAGCTTTACGAGGCGCAGGAGCAGAACGACCCTCTGCTCTGTCTCGGGCTCGAAGTCGGGGTCTGAGCGGCCTTAGCTTTCGCCTTTGACAGCCAACCGACCATCCGAAAATTCAATCTCCAACCGGGCGGCGTTCTTGGCAGCTTCCGCACTTGTCACCACATCACCGTCGCCCCGCACCACGGCGAAACCACGGGCAAGCGTTTCGCGGTAGCCGAGCGTGCCGAGCGTCCGGCCCATCGCGTCGATCTGGCGGCGGCGGCGGTCCTGATCGGCGCGGCCTGCGCGCGCCAGCCGGGCCAGTACCTCCTTCAATCGGTGGTCTTGGCGGGAAAGGTCTCGGAGCAGCACCTCCGGGCGGAAGGTTTGTGTGCGGTCTAGCAGCCGTTCACGACGACGCATGATTTGGCGTTGCAGCACGTCGGGGTGGAACCGGTCGGCCCGCGCAGCCAGCCGTTCGCGTTGCCCCGCGAAGTTCCGCTGCCATGCCGGGCCGAGCCGTGCTGACAACTGCGCCAGCCGCTGACGATCCGCCTCCAGTTGGCGGCGCAGGGTGCCGGGGCGCAGCGCGCCGGACATATCGGCCAGCTTCACGCGGCGACCTTGGACGCCCGCGATCAGCGCAGGGGCGAGTTTTTCACCACCGCGGTCGAGCCTTTGGCGCGGCCCCTCCAACAGCGTGTCGGCCTGTGGCAGGGCCCGCGCCAGATCTCGCATCCGCTGGCCACGGCGGGTCAGCCCTTGGCTCAGCGCCTGGCGCATCCTTGCGCCCTGCCCCTCCAGCCATGCCGCCAGCTCATGCCGCACCGGCACGGCAAGCTCAGCCGCCGCTGTCGGCGTCGGCGCGCGTTTGTCTGAGACAAAGTCGATCAGCGTCGTGTCGGTTTCATGCCCTACGGCAGAGATCAGCGGGATGTCCGAGGCTGCCGCCGCGCGCGCGACGCTTTCCTCGTTAAAACCCCAGAGGTCTTCGACCGAGCCACCACCCCGCGCCACGATCAACAAATCGGGCCGTGGCAATGCGCCGCCGGGGGTAAGGCGGTTGAACCCTTCAATGGCCCGCACCACTTCGGGCGCGCATTTCGCGCCCTGCACGGCGACCGGCCAGACCAGCACTTTGCGCGGGAAACGGTCGCGCAGCCGGTGTAGGATATCACGGATCACGGCCCCCGAGGGCGAGGTCACGACGCCGATGATCTCGGGCAGATAGGGCAGTGGGCGTTTGCGTTCGGGCGCGAAGAGCCCCTCCGCCGCCAGCGTCGCCTTGCGTTTCTCCAACAGCGCCATCAGCGCGCCCATGCCCGCCGGTTTGATATCCTCAATGACGATCTGATATTTCGACTGCCCGCCAAAGGTGGTGATGCGCCCGGTGGCGACGACCTCCATCCCCTCTTCGGGCTGGGTCTCAAGCCGTGCGGTCACACCCTTCCAGATCACGCCGGAGATCACCGAACGGTCGTCCTTGAGGTCAAGATAGACATGCCCCGAACGCGGGCGGCTGACGCGGCCCACTTCACCCCGAATCCGGACATGGGCAAACTCACCCTCAATCACCCGCTTGATCGCACCAGAAAGCTCGGTGACGGTAAATTCGGGGCTGTTTGCACCGGGGGCGGGGTCGTCGAACAGATCCATCTGGGCACCTTGTGTCTGTGGGCACCCCAGCTTAGAACGCGGAGCAACGAAGTCCAAGGGAGTGCGCGGCATGAATATCCTGATCCTCGGCAGCGGTGGCCGCGAACATTCACTTGCTTGGGCGGTCATGCAGAACCCCAAATGCGATAAGCTGATCGTGGCACCGGGCAATGCGGGCATCGCGGCCATTGCGCAATGCGCCAAGCTCGACATCATGGATGGCGCAGCAGTGGTGACCTTTTGCGAGGGGAACAACATCGACTTCGTCATCATCGGCCCCGAAGCGCCCCTCGCCGCAGGTGTAGGCGACGATCTGCGTGCGGCGGGTTTCGACGTTTTCGGCCCCTCCAAAGCGGCGGCGGCGCTGGAAGCCTCCAAAGCCTTTACCAAGGAAATCTGCGACGCCTGCGATGCGCCCACGGCGGCCTATGGCCATTTCACCGATGCCGTCAGCGCCCGCGCCTATGTCGAAAAGCAGGGCGCGCCGATTGTCATCAAGGCCGACGGTCTGGCAGCGGGCAAGGGTGTTATCATCGCCATGACCGACGCCGAAGCCTTGGCCGCTGTGGATGAGATGTTCGACGGTGCCTTTGGCGACGCGGGCGCCGAGGTCGTGATCGAAGAATTCATGGAAGGCGAAGAGGCGTCCTTCTTCGTGCTCTGCGACGGCGAGACCGTGCTGCCCATCGGCACGGCCCAAGACCACAAGCGCGTCGGCGAAGGTGACAGCGGCCCCAATACCGGCGGCATGGGGGCCTATTCCCCCGCCCCGGTGCTGAGCGACGAAATCGCCGAACGCGCGCTGGATGAGATCATCCGCCCCTGCATGGCCGAGATGGCCAAGCGCGGGATGCCGTATCAGGGCGTGCTCTATGCCGGTTTGATGATCAAAGACGGCCAGCCGCGTTTGGTGGAATACAACGTGCGCTTTGGCGACCCAGAATGCCAAGTGCTGATGATGCGCCTTGGCGCGCAGGCTTTTGATCTGATGCAGGCAACGGCCAAGGGGTCTTTGGCCGAGATGCAGGTCAACTGGGCCGAAGACCACGCGCTGACCGTGGTGATGGCGGCGAATGGCTATCCCGGTGCCTATGAAAAGGGCAGTGAGATCAAAGGGCTGAAAGACCTGCCCGAAGACAGCGCCAATATGGTGTTCCACGCGGGCACTGTGGCACAGGACGGGGCAATCTTGGCCAACGGCGGCCGCGTGCTGAACGTCACCGCGCGGGGCGCCACGCTGGCCGAGGCACAACAGCGTGCCTATGCGATGGTCGACGGGATCGATTGGCCAGAAGGCTTCTGCCGCCGCGACATCGGCTGGCGCGCGCTGAGCTAACAGGCGGCGGCTTCAGCCGACCCAGCACTCTCACTCACAGGCAAGTGCCTTGGCGAAGCTCTCGGCCCCCGCGAAAGGGCCGATGTCGCGCCGCGCAAGCTGCCCGTCCTTCAGGGTTACCCCGACCACGCGCTGCCAATCGGCATCCGCCAGCACCATCTCAGGCCCGGCACCGCAGTCGCGCAGGCCGCCCGAGATGTAGGGTTCCCCGATTCGATGATTGGTCAGGCCCGACATCTGAGCCACTTCGCTCAGGTCCCCATCCGCAAAACGCCAGACCCGTAGCACACGCACCAGATGCGGGCGGTCGACATAGGCGATCTCAACCGCGCCGTCGCCGTCCAGATCAGCAGCACCTATGGGGGCAAGCCAGCGGTTGCTTTGGCCGATATGTGGGGTCTCAGTAATCTTGCCCTCGGGGCCGTAGATTGCCATCGCCGCACCACGGTTCATGTCGGTCTCAATCACCAGCACTTCGGGCGCGCCGTCGCCGGTCACATCGACCAGCCGCGGGGCGATATCTTCGAAAACATGGTCACGGGGCAGAACGAAACGCCGCGCGCTTCCGTCTGCCAAGGAAATCTGCACTCCGCCCCATTCCAGCGCATCGCCCAGAATGCCATGGGCGTAGCGCCCGGTCGGGTGGATATAGCGCGCGGCGGTGATCGTCTCCGCCACGGCGCTGGTTGCGATCAGCGCCAGTAGTGCCGCGCCGACCGCCCGCATCAGATTTGCTTTTCGGGCATCTGCACACGCAGACCGTCCAGCGCATCGGTGACCTTGATCTGGCAGGTCAGACGCGAGCGCGCAGGGTCAGGCTCGAACGCGAAGTCGAGCATGTCTTCTTCCATGTCGTCCATCGGGGTCAGTTTCTCTGTCCAGGCCGGATCGACATAGACGTGGCAGGTGGAACAAGCGCAGGCCCCGCCACAGTCGGCTTCGATACCGGGAATGTTATTGTCCCGCGCGCCTTCCATGACCGTGAGACCATTGGCCACCTCGACCACATGTTCGGTGCCGGAATGTTCGACATAGGTGATTTTGGCCATGATGATGCCCTTTCGTCCTAAAAGTTCGGCCTTGTTTAGCGGGCTATGGCAGCCGGTTCCAGCCCCCTTTTCGTGAGGTCACGCAGTGCGTGACATTGCGGTGGGCAAGGTCCGCGCATCCCGCTAGTCTGCACCGCGAACGACAGGCAAGCCCGAGAGAACCGGCATGAAACAACCCATCACATTCCGATCCGCCACCCTGCGCGGGGCGCTGCTCTTGGCGGTGGCCGGGATTGCGGGGTGTGACAGCACGACCCCGGCCACGCCGCGCCCGGAGCCGGGGGTGTTGGAGGCGACGCGCAACGGCCCCGCAGGCGCAGCTGAGGGCAGTTGCTGGGGCCGCACCGTTAGCCCTGCGGTAATTGAAACGGTGACCGAACAGGTCGAAGTCACCCCCGCCAAGATGAACCCCGATGGCAGCATTGCCAAGCCGCCGGTCTACAAAACCGAGACACGGCAAGAGATTGTACGCGCGCGGGTCGACAACTGGTTTGAGACCCCCTGCCCGGATGTGCTCACGGTAGAGTTCAACAGCACATTGCAACGCGCACTACAGGCGCGTGGTTATTACAGCGGGCCGATCACGGGCGAGATGGACGCCGCCACGCGGCAAGCGGTGCGGCGCTATCAGGCGCAGCAGGGGCCGAACAGTGAAGTGCTATCACTTACCACCGCCCGCGCGCTTGGGTTGGTGGCGGTGCCCCGGCAAGGCGGCTGATCCCGAAACGCAAAAGGGCGCCCGCAGGCGCCCTCATTAACCTCTACCTTAGCAGATCACTCAGCCAGCGACAGCGCCACAAAGCGCGGATCACCACCACGGCGCACCAGCAAGAGCAGAGACTTGCGCCCCGCATCTTTTGCCGCCTCAATACGCGCTTCCAGATCGGTGATGTTTGTCACCTTTTCCTGTCCAGCTTCGGTGATGATGTCGCCCATGCGCAGGCCTTTTTCAAAGGCTTCGGAAGTCTGATCGACATCCGTGACCGCAAGGCCGGTCATGCCATCATCCGCACCAAGTTCGGCCCGCAGCGCATCCGTGAGTGGGGTCAGGGTCAGCCCCATCAACATCGTAGACTGCGGCTCGGCTTCAGTGCCATCCTCAGCATCTTCGTCCATTGCCGCAGGAACCGCGCCATCCGCATCTTCGCGGCGGCCCAGCACCACTTTAATGGTCTGGGTCTTGCCATCGCGTAGCACGGTCACACGCACGGTCGCGCCGACGGGGCTGTTGCCCACCTGACGGACCAAGCCACGGGTATCTACAACTTCGACACCGTCGAAGGATTTGATAACGTCACCGGTTTTAAGGCCTGCTTCCCGCGCCGGACCTTCCGGCACGTCGGTGATCAATGCGCCCACGGCTTTCTTGAGGCCCATGGCATCGGCCACATCATCGGTCACGTCCTGAATGCGCACGCCCAGCCAACCGCGGCGGGTCTCGCCGAACTCTTTCAACTGATCGATCACCCGTGTCACCACGTTGGAGGCCATCGAAAAGCCGATGCCGATGGAGCCGCCATTGGGCGACAGGATTGCGGTGTTCACGCCAATCACTTCGCCATCCATGTTGAACAACGGCCCGCCGGAGTTGCCCCGGTTGATCGCGGCGTCGGTCTGGATGTAATCGTCATAGGTGCCCGACAGCGCCCGGTTGCGCGCAGAGACGATACCCGCAGAGACCGAAAAGCCCTGCCCCAGCGGATTGCCCATGGCGATGACCCAATCGCCAACACGCGCAGCGTTGCTGTCCCCGAAAGAAACGAAGGGCAGCGGCTGTTTGGCTTCGACCTTCAGCAGCGCAATGTCGGTCTTTGGATCGGTGCCGATCACCTCGGCGACGAGTTCCTCTCCCGAGAAAAATTCGATCGTAATCTCATCGGCGCTCTCGATCACGTGGTTGTTGGTCACCACATAGCCATCTTCAGAAATCACAAAGCCCGAGCCAAGCGCCGAGGAACGGCGCGGCCGGTTACCCTCGCCATCGTTGTTGCGGTCCTGAAATTCGCGGAAGAAATCCTCGAAAGGAGAGCCTTCGGGAACGATGCCCTGCGGCCCGGTGCGGCCCTCAACTGTGGTCGACGTGGTGATATTCACCACCGAGGGGCTGATCTTTTCCGCGAGCGGGGCGAGGCTTTCGGGTTTGGCCAGCGCCATGCTGGCTTGCAGGATCAAGAGGGTCAGCGCCATCACCCCCATTGCCATCGCTCGCATCCATTGGGTGTCTTGTGCTGTTTTGGACAGGGAAACCGCCTTGGCCTGCATTCATCGTCTCCTGATTGTTCCTGTTGTTGCCAACGTGGGCAGAGTGCATTCCGAACGGACGCGCTGCAACATCAAAGATGGGGCCGATCACGGGGTTTTCAACTGTCGGGCGCATGACGAATTTGCGCAGCGTCATGTGACCATTGTAGAAGCTCAAGCGGAAACCACCCGGTAGCTCGGCGCCTTCAAGCGCCCCTAAACGCCAAGCTGGAACGCCAGCCAGACCAGCATCAGCCCCGCAACGACCGCCAGCGCGCCAACTTGGCGCAAAGCTCCCTCAGGAATGCGGCGCAGCATCTCCAGCATCTGCTCCAAAAACGAAGGGGCCAGTGCGTACACCAGCCCCTCGAATATCAGAACCGACCCGAGAGCCAGTAAAACAAGGCTCATTCGCGCTCGCCCTCGGCAGAGCGGCTGCCCTGATCAGAGCGCAGGTAGTTAAAGAACTCGCTGTCCGGTGACATCACCATGGTCGAGTTATCGCCCTGCAAGGCCTGCTCATAGGCGGTCAACGACCGGTAGAATTCAAAGAACTCCTGATCCTTGCCATAGGCCTGTGCGAAGATGTTGTTTCGCTGGGCATCGGCCTCACCTTCAATGATACGCGCATCACGGCGCGCCTCCGAGAGGATCTCTTCATAGGTCCGGTCTGCAAGGGCAGTCACACGCTGCGCGGCTTCACGGCCACGGGCGCGTTCGTCGGTGGCTTCACGCTCACGCTCGGCGATCATCCGCTGCAACGTCGCATCAAAGTTCTGCTCAGGCAGGTTGGTTTGACGCAGCCGCACATCGACGACCTTGAGGCCAAGCGCCTGTGCACGGGCATCGGCACGCACACGGATTTGCTCCATCAGGTCGGACCGCTCAGGGGACAGGATCGTGTTGGAGGTCACACCCTGCGAGCCCAGAACGGCACGGATTTGGCTTTCCATGATGCCGCCCATTTCGCTTTCGGCCTGACGCTCTCCGCCCGCACCCAAAGCTTGGCGGTACTGGACCATATCGTCGATCCGGTAGAGGACGAATGCGTCGATTTCCAAACGGCGGTCATCGGCAGGGGTGACTTCGATCACCGGCGTTTCCAGCGACAGAATGCGGTCTTCGTAGCGCACAACCTCGTCCAAGAAAGGCACCTTGAAACCAATGCCCGGCTCGTTGCGGACCTGTTTGATTTGACCAAAGCGCAGAACCAGCGCTTTTTCACGCTCGTCGACCACAAAAACCGAGGCCAATATACCAACGATGGCAATGACGACGATGGGGATAAGTAAGCTCGTTTTACGCATCAGTTCGACCCTCCGCTGCGCCGCAGCTCGTTCAATGGCAGATAGGGAACAACGCCTTGGCCATCTTGACCGCTGCCGTTTTCGAGGATGATTTTATCCACGTCGCCCAGCACCTTTTCCATGGTCTCAAGATACAGCCGCTTGCGCGTTACTTCGGGCGCGTTGCGGTACTCTTCCAACACAGCTTCAAAACGGCTGGCTTCACCCACGGCGTCGTTCACTACACGGGCACGGTAACCTTCGGCGGCTTCCAGAAGTTGCGCCGATTCACCGCGTGCTTCAGCGGTACGGCGGTTGGCATAGGCATCCGCCTGACGTTCCACCCGGTCGCGCTCCTGCTCGGCGGCCTGCACGTCACGGAAAGCATCGACAACCGACTGCGTGGTTGTGTTGCCGTTGGCATCTGTGACCTGCACAGTCTGGCTGGGCGGATCGACCTTGTTCACGTTGACACGCAGCACGTTGATGCCGGTTTTGCGGTTATCAAGCGTGGTTTGGATCAACTCTTTGACCCGGTCGGCCACCGCACCACGATCCCGGTTCAGGATCGGAGCCAGTTCGGATTGGGCGATGACTTCGCGCATGGCAGATTCGGAAATCGCACGAACGGAGGCTTCGGGGTCGCGCAGCGAGAATTTGAAATCGCGCGCGTTCTTAATGTTCCAGACCACCTGAAAGTCGATATCGACGATGTTTTCATCCGTGGTCAGCATCAAACCTTCGTTGCCGCCGCCCCCGCGCCGCACGCCAAGTTCTTCAGTGCGGTTGGTGGTGACGTCAAAAACCTCTGCGGTAACCAGCGGCCATGGGGCAAAGTTCAGACCCTCGGTGCCAATGCCGGAAAATTCGCCCAAGAACAGTTCGATCGACTGCTGTTCAGGCCGCACGGTATAAAAGCTGGCGAAACCCCAGAGCGCCACCCCGGCCAAGAGCGCGATGCCCAGGGTCGAGCGTGTCACGCCCGGCCCGCCAGAACCGCGACCGCCGCCGCCGGTGCCATTGCCCCGGTCACCACCACGGCCACCCATCAAAACGCGCAACTGCTCTTGGCCCTTACGCACCAAATCGTCGATCTCGGGCATTTGGGGGCGGTCGCCGCCCTGCCCGCGTGGACCGTCTTTGCGTCCCCCGTTGCTGCGGTCTCCACCGGTATCACGGTCTCCGCCGTTGCCCCGGTTGCCGCCTCCGCCGCCCCCCCAAGGGCCTTGCGAATTTCCTGCCATTGTTATGTTCCCCTCTTGGCCGCCCATGCGGCCTATCGTTCTAAAAATTGTACGCTTTCGCGTGATATTCAAGCCGTGCGGGTTGGATTACGCATGGTAACCAGTTCTTCCGACATGGTCGGGTGCACCGCGCAGGTGGCGTCGAACTGCTCTTTCGTAGCGCCCATCTTGACTGCGATGCCGACCATTTGGATCAATTCACCCGCATTGGGTGCGACGATATGACAACCCAACACAACCCGTGTATCAGCGCAAACGATCAGTTTCATCAGCACTCGGTCCGCCTTGCCCGCAAAGGCCCCCTGCATCGGTTTGAAGGAAGTCGCATAGACCTCGATCGGCCCTGCCTCCCGCGCGGCTTCTTCGCTTAGCCCCACGGTGCCCATTTCGGGCTGGGTGAAGATTGCCGAGGGCACCAGATCATGATCGACCGGCGTCGGCTTACCGCCAAAGACCGTTTCGACAAAGGCCATCCCTTCGCGGATCGCCACAGGCGTCAGGTTAATCCGGTTTGTCACATCACCAATTGCATAGATCGAAGGCACAGCCGTCTGGCTGTATTCGTCCACTTCGATCGCACCGCTGCGGCCCAGTTTTACGCCCAGTTCTTCCAGCCCCATGTCGTCGCTGTTCGGGCGACGGCCCGTGGCAAAGAGCACTTGGTCGAACATCTTTTCGGTGCCGTTGGTCGGCTTGACCTTCATTGGGCCGCTGCCGTCTTCGTGGCTGGGCGTCATCTCAAGGATGTTGGTGCCAAGATGCAGGTCGATCCCCTTTTCCTGCATCATCTCGGCCACCATGCCGCGGGCTTCGTCGTCAAAGCCGCGCAGGATCTGCGCGCCACGGTAGTATTGCGTCACCTCGACACCCAAACCGTTTAGGATACAGGCAAATTCACAAGCGATGTAACCGCCGCCGATGATCAGGATCGACTTGGGCAGTTTCTCCAGATGGAACAGATCGTCAGAGACCAGACCCAGTTCCGCATTCTCGATCTCGGGGCGCACGGGGCGACCACCGCTGGCGATGAGGATGTGTTTGGCGGTCTTCTCGGTCCCATCGGAAAGGGCGACGGTATGGGCGTCTTTGATCCGCGCGCGGGCGTCGAATGTGTCGACGCCGGAGTTCTTCAGAAGCTTGCGATAGACGCCTTCGAGGCGGTCCAACTCTGTGTTCAGGCGGCTTTTGAAGTCATGCCAATCGAAGGGCCCAGCCTTGAGATCCCAGCCAAAGCATTTCGCCTCATCCACCACATCGGCATAGCCCGAGGCGAAGACCATCAGCTTCTTAGGCACGCAGCCCCGGATCACACAGGTCCCGCCATAGCGGTCTTCCTCGGCCAGTCCGACCTTGGCGTCATGCTCGCCCGCCGCGACGCGCGCCGCGCGCACACCGCCCGAGCCGCCACCGATGACAAACAGGTCGTAGTCGAATTCATTCTTGGCCATTTGGCGCCTCTCTTAGTCGTTTTTGGTCTTGCGCGGGATCGCGCATATTCTGGTGCTGCGCGGGATCGCGCGTGTCTCGCTTTGTGGGCGCTAATCGCTCAGGTCGGAAAACAGGTTGTCGGTCTCGACAAATTCCAGCCGATCGGTCGCCACAGTGCCTTCATTTATGTCGCGCACCTCAACCCTGCCATCCCCGTAGCCGATCACAACCGCGTCACAGATATCGATGAACAGGCCGTTTTCCACCACGCCGGGCATTTGGTTCAGCACCAGCGCCAATTGCCGCGCGTTGCCGATGCGCCCCAGCCGCAGGTCTAGGATATAGTTCCCCTCGTCGGTGATGAAAGGCACCTCGCCGTTCATCCGCAGGGTCGAGTTGCGGCCAAGCACATCCATCGAGATCAGCGTCTCTTCGACCAGCGCCTGCGTGGTTTGCCAGCCAAAGGGAATCACTTCGATGGGCAGGGGGAAGCCACCGAGATGCTGCACCTCTTTGCCGACATCGGCGATCACCACCATCTGGTCACTTGCCGTGGCGACGATCTTTTCTTGCAACAGCGCACCACCACCGCCTTTAATGAGGTTCAGGTCGCCGTCGAATTCATCCGCCCCGTCAATCGTCAGGTCGAGCCATTTCGCCTCGTCGAGCGAGATCACCTCGATCCCCACATCCCGCGCCAGTTGCGCCGTGCGCGAGGAGGTCGGCACGCCTTTGATACGCAGCCCATCGTCGCGCACCATCTCGCCCAGACAGCGCACCAGCCACGCGGCGGTCGATCCTGTGCCAAGCCCGACACGCATTCCATCTTCCACAAAATCGCACGCCCGTTTCGCAGCCACAAATTTGGCCTTGTCGATAGGTGATAGTTCTCCGGACATCGGGCAGCTCCCTAGAGGCGTTTGCCGCGTTATAGGGCGAATTGGCATAGGGTGCGAGGGGCAAGTCAGCGGTTTTTGGACGCACGGCAATGCCACAGGACGGCCAGAGCGCGCGCCCTGTCGCTTTCAGCGTGCCAAGCGGCGGCAGGAAATGGTTGGCTCGGCCCACACCGCTTGCATTGCGCCAAAGGTCTGGGCGATACCCGTCTCACCGCGCCCCGACACCCGCAACCATAAAAGGGTCCGCCACCTGATGTTTCTTTCCGTATTCGACATGTTCAAAGTGGGCATCGGCCCTTCGTCTTCGCATACCATGGGGCCGATGGTGGCGGCGGGGCGTTTCCTGGACCAGATGCGCGCATCGCCCTTCCAATTCGCCGGGCTGCGCGCCTCGTTGCATGGCAGTCTCGCCTTTACCGGGGTGGGCCATGCCACCGACCGCGCCACGATCCTCGGCCTCGCCGGGTTCACGCCCGAGGACTATGACGCCGAAGCCGCCGAGAAGGTGTTGGAAGAGATCAAACAGACCCGGCGTATCAGCGTCGACGGCCTGCCCGAACTGCGCTTCGATCCTGAGCGCGACATGATCTTCGACTACGACACCAAGCTTACAGGCCATGCCAACGGCATGATGCTGATGGCCACCGATGCCCAAGGCGACGTTGCCTTGCGCGAGACCTATTACTCCATCGGCGGCGGCTTCGTGATGACCGAAAAGGAACTGGCCGCGGGCAAGGACACGGATGAGGGCGCGCCGGTGCCCTTCCCGTTCAAGTCCGCCGCGGAAATGCTTGAGATGTCAGCGAAATCCGGCAAGACCATCGCAGGTATGAAACGCGCCAACGAAGAGGCGCGTGGCGGGGCCGAGAACCTGCGCGAAGGCAGCAAACGGCTCTGGCAGGTGATGCGCGATTGTATCGACCGCGGGCTGACGACCGATGGCACCCTGCCCGGTGGTCTTCAGGTGAAACGCCGCGCCAAGGGCATCTACGACGCGCTGATCGCCGAGCGTGGGCAGAACCAATCCGCGCCGCATACGATCAACGACTGGATGAGCGTCTATGCCATGGCGGTGAACGAGGAGAATGCGGCTGGCGGTCAGGTCGTCACTGCGCCCACGAACGGCGCGGCAGGCGTGATGCCCGCCACCCTGCGCTATTACCTCGACCACGTGCCCGGCGCGTCAGAGGCGCATATCGAAGACTTCCTGCTCACCGCCGCCGCGATTGGCGGGCTGGTGAAATACAACGCCTCAATCTCAGGCGCAGAAGCGGGCTGTCAGGCCGAAGTCGGCAGCGCCGCCGCCATGTCCGCCGCCGGGCTCTGCGCCGTGATGGGCGGCACACCGCAGCAGATTGAAAACGCCGCCGAGATCGCCTTGGAGCACCACCTCGGCATGACCTGCGACCCGGTCAAAGGGCTGGTGCAGGTGCCTTGTATCGAGCGTAACGGGCTGGGCGCGATCAAGGCGGTGTCGGCGGCCTCTCTGGCGCTGCGCGGCGACGGCACGCATCTGGTGCCGCTGGACGCCTGTATTGAGACCATGCGCCAAACCGGTGCGGATATGAGCGAAAAGTACAAGGAAACCTCGCTCGGCGGGCTGGCGGTGAACGTGCCAAATTGCTGAAGCTGCGCAAATTTGCACAGGGCCCGTTCGCCGGGGCCAATTGTTGAGGTGACCGCAGCCGCCTATCTTCTAAGCAACTGCAAAGGAGAGCATCATGTCCCTCAGACCCACATTGGAAACCCGCCGCGCCACGCCCACGATGGAAGGCGCCGGGGTGAAACTGCACCGCGCTTTCGGCTTCCACGACCCGTCGGAACTGGACCCCTTCCTGCTGTTCGACGACTTCCGCAACGACCGCTCCGAAGACTTTGAGAAAGGCTTCCCTTGGCACCCCCACCGCGGGATCGAGACTATCACCTATGTGCTCGAAGGCACCGTAGAACACGCGGATTCGCTGGGCAACACCGGCGATCTGAACGCGGGCGACGTGCAGTGGATGACCGCAGGCTCGGGCATCTTGCACCAAGAAATGCCGCGCGGGAACGACAAGGGGCAGATGCACGGCTTCCAGCTTTGGGGAAACCTGCCGTCAGCCCAGAAGATGACCGCGCCGCGTTATCAGGATATGAAATCCGCCGACATTCCTGTGGTGATTGATGACGACGGCACGCGGGTCAAGATCATCACCGGCGAGTTCTGGGGCAAACGCGGCCCCGTCGATGGCATCGCCGCCGATCCGCAGTATTTGGATGTGTTCGTGCCAGCGGGGGTCAGAAAGACCTTTAAGATCGACACCTACCGCCGGGCCTTTGCGTATGTCTTCCAAGGCGCGGGTGCGTTCGCGGATGCCTCCGCCCCCTCGAGTGTGCTGCTGGAAAAAGAAGTCGGCGGCGAAGAGGTCAACATCCGCGACATGTCAGGCGACCGGACGCTGATCCGTTTCGGCACCGGCGACGAGGTGACGGTTCAGGCCGGGCCGGAAGGTGTGCGTTTCCTCTTGATCTCGGGCGCGCCGATTGAAGAGCCGGTGGCGTGGCACGGGCCGATCGTGATGAACACCCGCGCCGAGATACAGCAGGCGATGCGCGATCTGAACAACGGGACGTTCATCCGCCCTGCACATTGAACGAAAGGGCCGTGGCCGCTCAGGCGGTCACGGCCTTGCGCACCATGTCCCAATATTGTGCTACGACCTCGTCCAGCGACAGCCGTCCGCCCGCGCGGTACCATGTATTCACCCCCGTCAGCATTGCGATGATCGCCAGCGTAACGATCTTGGTATCGGCGACGGCGAAATCGCCGCTGGCCACTCCGGCGCGAAGGATTGATTCCAACCGGTCCTCATAGTCACGGCGCAGACGCTCAATCACGGCGAAATTCTCCTCCGTCAGATTGCGCAACTCCATATAGGCGATGAAAACCTCATCAGGCCGATCCGCGTGGAATCGGATGTGAAAGGCCACAAAATCCTGCAACTGCTGCATGGCGGGGCGGCTGGGGTCATGGGGCGTCTCGGCCAGCAGGTCGGTCATATGCGCCTGCATCAGGTCAAACAGCAGGCTTTGTTTATCAGGCGTGTAATTATAGAGCGCCCCGGCCTGCACGCCGACTTCGGCGGCGATGGCGCGCATTGACACGGCAGCATAGCCGCCCCGTGCGAAAAGTCGCAACGCTGCCGCGCGGACACGCGGGCCGGTGATATCGGAGTGGGAGCCTGTGGTTCTTGCCATGGCGGTAATTTAATGAACAAGCGTTCAAAAGCAAACCCCGCTTGCGCGAAGATCGTGGCTGGGGCAGAACGAGGCATGACCCTCATGCGCACGCCCCGCCCCCTCTCGATCACCGCCCTGTTTCTGGGCGTCTCGCTGATTGCGGGCTGCACGCAGTTTCCCGCGCTTGATCGCACGATCACCCCTGAGCTTGAGGCCGCGTCCTTTCCCGATATTGTACCGATCGACCCGCTTTTGGCGCAGGCCACCGCTGGCCGGATCGATCCTGTTCGAACCGAGGCAGAGCTGAGCGGACGTGCCGCCCAACTGGACGCCCGCGCCGGGCGGATCGGCAGCAACAGCGCCGATGCCGCGACCGCCGCGCGGGTGGCACGGCTGCGCGCACGGGCGACTGAGTTAAAGCGCACGCGTCAGGCCGCCGAATCCGGTGAAGACGTCGAATAAATCCCCAGCCTACAAAAGCGTATGCGCGTTGCACGCGGGCGCTGAACCCGCTACATCGCGGCAAAGCCCGGCCCAGCCTGTCGGGCCTCTCGGATCAGACCAGAAGGACCACCGCCATGTCTAAGCCGCTTCGCCTCGGGATTGCCGGATTGGGAACTGTGGGCGTGGGTGTGCTGCGCATTCTGCGCCAGCAGGCCGCACTGTTAGAGGCCCGCACCGGCTGCGCGATGACGGTTTCTGCGGTCTCGGCCCGCACCCGCAACAAGGATCGCGGGCTGTCGCTTGCGTCTTATGACTGGGAAGACGATCCCGTCAAACTGGCAACCCGCGATGATGTCGATGTTTTCGTCGAACTGATGGGCGGCGCGGACGGCCCGGCCAAAGCCGCGACCGAAGCCGCACTGGCGGCGGGCAAACACGTGGTCACCGCGAACAAGGCCATGCTGGCAATGCACGGCCAAGCGCTGGCCGAACAGGCCGAAGGCACAGGCGTGGCTTTGCGCTATGAGGCCGCTGTGGCGGGCGGCATCCCGGTCATCAAGACGCTGATGGAAGGGCTTGCTGGCAATGAGATCACCCGGATCATGGGGGTGATGAACGGCTCGTGCAATTACATCCTCACGCGGATGGAAGACTCGGGCAAAACCTATCAAGAGATTTTCGCCGAGGCCGATGGGCTGGGCTATCTCGAGGCTGATCCGCAATTGGACGTGGGCGGCATCGACGCGGCGCATAAGCTGGCGATCCTGTCCTCCATCGCCTTCGGCACCAAGATCGACTTTGACGGCATCCAGCTTGAGGGGATCGAGCGGGTCGCCATCGAAGACATCCGCGCCGCCGCCGACATGGGCTATAAGATCAAACTGCTGGGCGTGACCCAGAAAACCGGCCGCGGGCTGGAGCAGCGGATGATGCCCTGCCTCGTGCCGCAGACGTCGCCCTTGGGTCAGCTGGACGGCGGCACCAATATGGTGGTGATCGAAGGCGACGCGGTGGGTCAGATCGTGCTGCGCGGTGCCGGTGCGGGCGAAGGTCCGACGGCGAGCGCGGTGATGGCTGATGTCTGCGACATCGCACGCGGGTTGCGCGGGCCGGTCTTTGGCCAGCCTGCCGAGACGTTAGAGCAAACCACCCCCGCCAGCAGCCAGCGCCCTGCCCCCTATTATCTGCGCATGGCGCTCGTCGACAAACCCGGTGCACTGGCGAAGATCGCGACAGTGCTGGGCGAAGCAGGTGTCAGCATCTACCGGATGCGGCAGTATGAGCACGCCGATACCTCTGCCCCCGTGCTGATTGTGACGCATAAAACCAGCCGGGATGCGCTGGTTGAGGCGCTGGCGAATATGGACAAGACCGGCGTGCTGGCGGGCGAACCGGTGGCTCTGCGGATCGAAGAGGTCTGAGGCTGTGGGCCATCGCCTGCCCGCGGGTCGGCGATGAGACGGTGCTTCGTGCCACTTTATAGTGTGCCCGTGATGTGCGTTTCGCGGGTGCGCCTAGCATCACCAAGGTGCGCCTAGCATCACCAAATCGCCTACCCGGTCGCGCCAAAGGTGCGCCCTTGTAATACGGCACGGCTTTCGCGTGACGACCCGGCGCCTGCGGCTTGGTTCCCGGCCAAGTGCTACCTGCGCCCAACCCAAAACTTGCCCCGAGGCCCGCGCAAGGGTACAGGACAGAAAACACATTGCACCCAAGGACACTCCATGACCGCTTCTGCCGAATTCCAAGACCGCATGCTCTCTCTGGGCCTCGCCCGCGTTTCCGAAGCCGCCGCGTTGGCCTCGGCCAAGCTGATCGGCAAGGGTGACGAGAAGGCCGCCGACCAAGCTGCCGTCAACGCCATGCGCGAACAGCTCAACATGCTCGATATCGCGGGCGTCGTGGTCATCGGCGAAGGTGAGCGGGACGAAGCCCCGATGCTTTACATCGGCGAAGAGGTCGGCACCGGCAATGGCCCCGGCGTGGACATCGCGCTTGACCCGCTCGAAGGCACCACCCTGACCGCCAAAGACATGCCCAACGCGCTGACCGTGATCGCCATGGGACCGCGCGGCTCCATGTTGCACGCGCCCGACACCTATATGGACAAACTCGCCATCGGTCCGGGTTTCGAGACGGACGTGGTCACCCTCGACATGAGCCCCGGTGACCGGGTCGAAGCACTGGCCCGCGCCAAGGGCTGCGCGGCGTCCGACATCACCGTCTGCATTCTCGAGCGCCCCCGCCACGCCGACATGATCGCCGAGGTTCGCGCCACCGGCGCGGCCATCCGCCTGATCACCGACGGCGACGTGGCTGGCGTGATGCACTGCGCTGACCCCGAAACCGGCATCGACATGTATATGGGCCAAGGCGGCGCGCCCGAAGGCGTGCTGGCCGCCGCGGCGTTGAAGTGCATGGGCGGGCAGATGTATGGCCGCCTGTTGTTCCGCAACGACGACGAAAAGGGCCGCGCCGCCAAAGCCGGGATCACCGAATTTGACCGCATCTATTCGCGCGACGAGATGGTCACCCAAGACGTGATCTTTGCCGCCACCGGCGTCACCGGTGGCAACATCCTGCCGGGCGTGAAACGTGAGCCGGGTTGGCTGACCACCGAGACGCTGATCATGCGCTCGCGCACCGGTTCGGTCCGTCGCATCAACTACCGCACCCCGGCGGAGTGAGGGCCAGACTGGCCCTCCCCACCCCCTTCCATAACGGCCAGATGAGGTCCGCATGAGCTTTCTCGGTGTCGAAACATCTTTGACCGGGCGGCGCTGGATCGGCCCTGACGTGGAACTGACTCGCGCGGCGGAACTGCTGGTGCAGCGTGCGGGCCTGCCCGACCCGGTGTGCCAAGTGCTGGCGCGCCGCGGCGTGGTCGACACCGAGGCGGCGGGCTTTCTGGCCCCCGCCCTGCGCGACCTGCTGCCCGACCCACGCAGCCTGCGCGATATGGAGGCCGCGGCGACGCGGTTTCTATCGGCCCTGCAAAAACGTGAACGCATCGCGATTTTCGCGGACTACGACGTGGATGGCGGCTCTTCCGCGGCGCTGCTGCTGGTCTGGCTGCGCGATATGGGCCACCGCGCGACGCTCTATATCCCTGACCGTATCGACGAAGGCTATGGCCCCAATGACGAGGCGATGTCGGCCCTCGCCGCCGAGCATGATCTGATCGTCTGCGTCGACTGCGGCACGCTGTCTCACGGACCAATCGCGGCGGCCAAGGGCGCAGATGTCATCGTGCTCGATCACCACTTGGGCGGCGAAACGCTGCCGGATGCGCTGGCTGTGGTGAACCCCAACAGACAGGACGAAGACGGCACGCTGGCGCATCTCTGCGCCGCTGCGGTGGTATTCCTGATGCTCGTCGAAGCAGGCCGCCAGCTGCGTGAGGCGGGCCAGAAGGGGCCGGATCTCATGGGGATGCTGGACCTCGTGGGGCTGGCCACCGTGGCCGATGTGGCCCCGCTGATCGGCGTCAACCGCGCCTTTGTGCGTCAGGGTCTCAAAGTCATGGCCCGCCGCGCGCGCCCCGGTCTGGCCGCCCTTGCCGATGTGGCGCGGATGGACACGGCCCCCACGGCCTATCACCTCGGTTTTCTGCTTGGCCCCCGCATTAACGCGGGCGGGCGCATCGGGCAGGCCGACCTTGGCGCACGGCTTTTGGCCACCGCTGACCCGCATGAGGCCGCGGCCCTCGCCGAACGCCTCGACCAGCTCAACACCGACCGCCGCGAGGTCGAGGCCGCCGTGCGCGCCAGCGCCATGGCACAGGCCGAAGAACGCGGCTTTGACGGGCCGCTGGCATGGGCCGCTGGCCCCGGCTGGCACCCCGGCGTGGTGGGCATCGTCGCCTCACGCCTGAAGGAAGCCGCCAACCGCCCCTCCATCGTCATCGGCGTAGAAGACGGCATAGGCAAAGGCTCTGGCCGCTCGATCAGTGGTATCGACCTCGGCGCGCCGATCCAGCGCCTTGCTGCCGAAGGGCTGCTGATCAAGGGCGGCGGTCACAAGATGGCAGCGGGCCTGACGGTGGCAGAAGACAAGATCGACGCGGCGATGGAACGGCTTGGCGAATTGCTCACCAAACAGGGCGCGCATCTGGCCGGACCTGCTGACCTGAACCTCTGCGGCATGATGATGCCCGGCGCGGCCACGGTGGAACTGGCCGAAATGGTCGATCAGGCCGGCCCCTTCGGCGCGGGCGCCCCTGCCCCGCGCTATGCCTTCGCCGATATGCAAATCCGCTTTGCCAAACGCGTGGGTGAGAACCACCTCAAAGTAAGTTTCGGCGACGGTCTGGGCGCGAACCTAGAGGCCATTTCCTTTGGTGCCTACGACGGCCCCCTCGGCCCCGCGCTTGAAAACCACGGCGGCGCGCGCTTCCACCTCGCAGGGCGTCTCGACATCAATAATTTCCGCGGTCGGCGCAGCGTTCAACTGCGTTTGGAGGACGCCGCGCGGGCCTGAAAACTTTTTCTAGAAAAAGTTCATTTTTCTGCTTGCAGCCCTCCGCAGGATTACTTAAACGTCCGCTCACAGACAGAGCAGCACACACGAAACGCTGCACTGACCTGACAAAAGAGTGGCCCGTTCGTCTATCGGTTAGGACGCCAGGTTTTCAACCTGGAAAGAGGGGTTCGATTCCCCTACGGGCTGCCACTTATCTTCGTAAGCATTTGAAGTTGTACGATTTTTGTTCCGAAGTGTACCAAAGGATTTACTCGATGGTACACTTTGAGTTTCACCCAGGACCGAAATTCGCCCGATAGCTGTCGCTGCAAGCCCATCTCTTTCAAATCGTTTGAAGTAAACTCCTGCGGTTTTCGAATCTGAATGCGATAGGAGTGCCATCACTTCGAAAACTGATCCGCCCTGCTCCGCAACTTCCTCTGCACGAGCCTTCCGGATTCCGTGTTGGGATCTAGTCGCACGGAGCCTTTGATTGTCACTATCCCGCTCACAAAGTCCCGCTTGTATAATCCATTTTCGAACCCGGTTGTCCAAGCTGCCGGAGGAAGAGAATGGCCTTCCCGATGCGGTCAGCAGGTAGGCTGGGGCGTCGTCGGGTAGATTTCCTAACTCTAGCAATAGGGGGCCTGAAATGGGCACCGCTACCCCTTGGGACCCGCGTTTTTTTGGCTGCCAGCGGATGACAATTTGATCGTCCCGGGCTTCTTCGTTCTTAGGCCCAAGTAGATGCATGTCTCCAATTCTCCCTGCAGTATCGTGCGCAAGCATGAACCAACGTCGAGCCATGGTGCCTGAACCATGTCGCCTCAGGAAACGGGCCTTATCGGCATTCGTCCATGACTGGGCACCTCCCTTGGAACGATGGTAGTCTTTGACGCTGATGATGTCGGAGTTAGGGGGGTAGCCATTTTCCGCACCCCACGCGTACATCGCACGAAGTGCCTTTAAGCAAGTCTGCGCCGCACCCGTTCGTTCACCAAATGAATCTCTGATGTGAGCAAAAGCCGCAAGAGGCAAATCGGCATCCAGCTGACCGATCCTAGCCCCAGCTTCGGTTAAGCAATCGGCAGCTTGTCGAAGGCCCCTCTTTCGACTGCTGAGCGTGTCGGGCGACAAAGCCCCTGCCCTCACCTGGCCTTCCATCCAAACAGCATATAGATCTCTCATCCCATCCAGAGAGTTCCGACTGACAGACTTCTGCGCTGTGAGCTGCATCCTATCTCCTTGTCTCGCTGCATTGTAGTAGCGATGGAACTCAGGATGCTTCGGCCCTACAGGCAGCGTAATTTTTCTGTTGTTTTGGCCCTCGACCCTCACCCTCCACCTTCTTCGACCAGAACCGGTGGTTTCCCGGCATAGCCCCGGGTATTCAATATTCAGCTTCATCTTTAATCCCCCCATCTCGGCAGCGTTCGGGAATCCCCTACACCACCCATTTTATTGTTTTTTCCGGTCTGTTGCAGATGAGCAATCTCTATGCTGAATGCTCCATCTGGCGATACTCTGATCTCGGCGGGTACTAATCCTGCCGCTACAATTGCTCCGATTGCGTTTGAGACCGAAGCTTGGCTTGGACGGGCAGCTGGCATGTCAAATTTCTCCCCACTGCACGTTGCAAGGCTCACCTCGTAGGGTCGAGAAGCAGTCCGAAGTGGTCCGAAGACTGATTGCAACTGAAATGAGAGCCCTACCCGCTGATTTAAAGCGGGGCATAGAACCACATACTAAACTCGTCTCATGATTGCTTTGGAAGCCATACGCGCCCGCAACAGAGTCTTTGGCATACGCCTCATCAACTATGATAATTCTGCTTTGCAGCGAACGTTCATGCAGCTTTTTTTCCTGAAGCGGACTACTCATATTTAGTTTCAATGTTGGTGCCTCAATTTTATTATTCGTTTTCCTGATAATAGACCGAACCGGGGCCCAAATCGTTAAAATCGTATTAAAAGAAGAAGGGGCAGAGTTGAGGCTGGAGGCAGTGACCTGTCCACATCAGACCCGGTCGGGCTCCATTGAATGATGGCATCGAATATTGAGAGACCGCATCGTTAGTGAGCGTATTCACAAGTCAACAAAGGGAATGCAGTCCTCTTCACCGTTGCCATCCGGCGCTTCAGGCACGTCCGGATAGCTCTCCGACCAACAACGCAAACCGGCCCTTGATCCACACCGCTCTAGGGATCGCTCGTGGCCCAAACCGGCCAGTTGCACGCTAACAAGACGCTGCTGGACCGCCCGTCGGAACGGACATCCGCGCACCGCGCAAAATTTTTTACACGATGAAAAGTCGGTCAGCGAACGAAACGAATCTTCATCCGGCTCGCCTCCCTCCGCTCACCTACTACTGGAATAGCCCAAAGGCGCTCACCACTTCGCGTTTTGCCCCCTCGGTGCGCTCTTGCGCCCGCTCCATGCCTCCTTTGATCACGTCACAATGTACCCTCGGTCCTCGGAGAGCTGCGCTCTGCACCTGCGAATTGGGGCAATAGGATCCTGAAGGGTAACTTCCAGAGGCGCCTTACTCTTGCCATCGCCACGCCCGCCCCGTTGCTACTGCTTCTTAAGCCAAAGAGCTTGTCCTGGTCGGTGTGGAAGGCATTGAGATACGTGCAGATCATATTTCCCTCTACACGACTTAAATCTTCTACACGCAGATGGTTGGGATTAGTGAACATCGCTTTGACAACAGTGAGGATAGATTCAGCCAAGCGGACAGTGGAATGGCATTCCCCTCGGATTTGGACATCTTGGGTCTTACCTTCGATGCCGGGCTATCTGTGACCCGCGACCTAACTGTTCTTCAAGAAGCCATCTTGTTACATCTTTTAGCTGGTCATAGCTTCCCACACTATGAATAATTTGTGTGGGAAAGGTCTCTTCAAGTCACTTATATTTACCATAAATTACCAAATGAGGGTGCGGAAAAATTAACCTAAAGACAATCTTAAGAGGCATAATTCACAGGTTTTCAAGAAGTCCTAAGACAGGTTTTGCGCTGATCCTCCTGCGCCAAGCCCTTCTCAATTATAAGTTTGCAAAATTCTTACACATAGAAGATTGCGCCAGGTTCAGCCTGGAAATTCGGAATACAAAAAGGCCGCCCATGCGGCAGCTACGAAACACGTTTGCTGATCCGCCCCCTCGTCGGGAGGCCAGCCACCAAGTCTTCGCGAATATCTCAGTGTTTCCCATAGAACACTGCCAACCTTCGGCGAGATCACTCGTCAATCATCTGATAGAAAGGGCTTGGAGTTGCCATCGGATGGAACGTAGCATTCGTTATATCTTGGTTGTGGCTGGCGATACGGACGGCCCAGAGCCTACCTTCGCGGACGGTGCGGCGGATGACGGCAATTAGCCCTTTTACAACATTTGGGCGCAGCGAAGCATCGAGGGGGGAAGCAGGAAGGGCGGGTTTCGGGCCTTCGCGGCCTGAGCATCTTCCGATGCTCAAATCACAAGAGCGGGCATTTTGACAATAGGAAGATGACCTGCACGTTCCCTAATCACTTACTTGTCTATGATATCACAAATTGTGTGCAGTAGCGGCAAGAAGGAGGAACAATCGACTTTACCTCTGTTAGCTCTAATTACCTTATCGGCGAACTCTCCTTTTCCGTATTCAGTATCCTTTAATTTTTCATCCTTTCTTTGAAGTACCTTAAACGTACGTCCGTTAAGATCCTCCTTTAACCAACTATCGTCGAAGAGCTTTTCAATGTAAAAATTGGACTTTCCACCACTTGGGATGGGAACAACATAAAGATTTTTAGCGACATGGTAGAAAGGTTCCGATCCGTCAATCTTGTTAGTCGATCCGGAGGCCTTTTTGATCGTCGACCACATTTCTGTGCTCTGACTATCGTTGTCTACAACTATTATAACTGGTTGAAGCAGCGGATTGTCATGAAATATTTTAATTCTTCCTAAGTGGATGTTTACAAAATTTTTTAGATCACCGCCGCCTCCAGCAAGACCCAAAAAATTGTCTGCTGTTTTCGTGTGTTTTAGGAAATCAATTAACCATTGGTCACCTTTTCCGGTCGGAGCAAGTAATCGGACCGGGTCGACAAGCCGGCTGGAAACTCTTGGGTCAGCCACGTTCCACCTAATCGCTTCTTTTAAGTATATATAGTCGGTTTTTCCTTCACAGATAACAATCGGACGTGGGTTAATGTGAATGCGTTTATAGTGATAAAAATCACCCATTAACCTCAAGTAGTGTGGTGCAGGTTGAAACTTTCCATATTTTCTAAGCGCCTTATGTTCTAATTCGCGTCCTTTGATGTCGTGTACATGGGCTAGCATGCCCAAAATTTGATTGGCAGTTAGGGGGGTTCCCGGCTCGATTGCCTTTTTTGGTCTTACCGCTGCTCCATGCCTCATCATAGCGTTCGCGCATAGACGAACGCCTTTGTAATAGTATGATCCAACATTGACTTTTTGGTTTACTGTCAAATTCGTCGTCGCCTGTCTTTGTTGGGCGTGTTGCATTCTTATTTTTTTTTCATTCAGCTTAAAACCTGACTTGGCTATCGCCCTTTCAAGGCCTGGCCCAGCAACCCAGACTTCTGGCAATGGAAACGGATATCCGATCTTTGACGGAAACTCTCCTAAGTTTGTCGAGAACGTCAAATCGTCCGCGTACCGTGAATATGTACATCGATTGCGCTTCGCAATTGATTGTAGACGGTAATCAAGAACCTGCGTGATAAACTCGGTTATGATGGGAGATGAGGGCGCACCTTGAGGAAGAGAGTTCTGGAAACATGCTGTTTGAGCTATAACTGTTGCCACAGTCTCAGTAAGCTTGAAATGTTCATTCTTTATAAAATATCCACGAACGCGTCCGAAATTGAAGCTAGGGAAAAAGTTATCAATATCCGCATTGAAAACATATCTCTTATTTGTGTGACGGTTTGCATTGGTAAAGATAGATAAGTCGCGATCTCGTTGAAAACCGTGCGAAAGAACCTTTGAAAGGTTCTTCGGCTTGCCATGTAAATCGAAGTAACACTGGTAAAGTAACCGGCTTAATCGAGACTGGATGAATTTCAGGTTTGAATTTGGAGCATGGATTTGCCGGAGGGAACCGTTCTTTTTAGGGATAGGAAAAACATGGTATTTGTCCGCATCATCCACATGGTAAATCTGCTTGGACAAAAATTTCGGCTGAACCTCCAATAACCGAGCCAAATCTCCTAGGTCCGCACATCCCTTAAGGTCTTTAATCCCATATCGATAAATGCTCATAAAATCAGCGCCTTAATAAAGTGATCCGCAAGCACTCTTTAGCAGTCGCATGGTGTTATACCATTATCTGTAAGGTGCTCAGGGAAACCCCGGCCACAATATTTATAGCCGCCACAAAAAATGGCGGAAAAATCTACTTGCGGATCGCTAACCCTGATATACGGATTGAACTTTCACGCCAACAACAAAATTATCTAATTTTCCTGCTACTTGCCTCTATCCGCAATCCACGCTTCACGAACTCCTGACTAAAGTTCGCCTTGCCGCGTTGTACTACAGCGTTCCTTCGCACCATGAAGGACTGCTTGGGGCCGGTCAGGTTTCGAAGAGCGACCACAGCTCGCAACTTTGTAGCGGCAACTTTGCGCACAGCGGTCATCGGTGCGCAGTGCAGCGAATGTCCCCTCCCCGCCTCTAGTGCAAGGCGTAGCGAACTCGGCCTTTATCCAAGCATGACATCTTCATCGATGCATGTCCGGCCAAACCAAAGACCGGTGAATACTCAGCCCAGCCATGGCACCGTCACCGACAGCAAGAGACAATGAGTGCGGCATCATGGCTGCGTCGCCGCAAGCATATACGCCGCACATTGTGGTTTCTTTTGACCCGTCCACAGCGATCATCTGGCCCATCGGCCCTTCCGCGATGTCGCAGCCGAGTGTGGCTGGCACCAAAGTAGAGGGTGTGACGGTCGGCGCAACAAAGAGCCCGGAAAATGTGAAAGTCCGGTTATCACTAAGCTGCACATCGGCCTCACCGGCGATTGTGCGGATAGGGGTATCTTCGACGGTAATACCCTTAAGCTCCAGCTCTTGTCGGATGGCAGGCTCCAGCGTCAGGGCACCGTTGGTGAAAAATGTAACCGTGCCCCATTCGGCCAAGAGTTCGGCCTGATGCGGCGACATCGGACCGGACGCAATGACACCGATGCGGCCCTCATCAAGCTCGTAGCCATGGCAATATGGACAATGAAAGACGGACTGTCCCCATCGTTGCGCAAGCCCGTCGATCCCCGGAAGGTTGTCGATCACGCCAGTCGCAAAAAGGATGCGGCGGCCTTGGTAAGTTTGGCCGTCGATGGTTGCCACTTCAAACGTGTCACGTTCACCGGTGACGGCGGCGGCCTCTCCCTCGACCCAAGTCAGAGTCGGATAGAGCTTCAACTAGCGGCGGGCATCGCTGGCAATGACAGCAGGATCGACACCGTCTTGCCCTAGAAACCCATGGGAATGACTGGCGGTGCGGTTGCGCCTCTTACCGGCGTCGATAACCAGCACGGATCTGCGAGCGCGCAAAAGTTGGAGGGAAGCCGCCATGCCAGCATAGCTTCCCCCGATGATGATTACATCGTGTAGCATTTAAGGTTCTTTCTGTTTGAGCAGCGCGGCATATCGCATAGAGAAATCTGCGGTGAGGTCGGAAAGTGTGATTTCTCCAAAGCGTGCCAAAAGCAAGGCTTCGGCCTCGGCAAAGCTTTGGTCCAGCGCCGCGTTGACGGTCTGTTCGACTAGACATTCTGGGGCCTCGTTACGGTTGCCGACGGCAAACAGCGCGGGCTCGCCCAAGGCATCATGCAACTGGCGCAGCGAGATGGTGTTGAGATCGGCCGTAATGCGCCACCCCCCAGCATGACCACGATCCGAGGCAACGATACCGGCGTCCCGCAAAAAACCCATGGTCCGCCGAACAACGACAGGATTAGTGCCAAGGCATTTTGCTAGATCGCCGGATGTCATAGGTACTTCACGCTCTGCCATATGAAGGAGCGCGTGCAAAACTGAGGAAAGGCGGCTATCACGCTTCATGTAACTTCAATAGTTATGAATCGGGTATAATGTCAAGCATGGGCCCATTTCCCAAATGTGGATGCGCCGCACTGGCTTGAATCCGGCACTCTTCTAACCGCACCGCAGGGGCGCGCAATTTTGCAAGCAACGCATTCAAATTTTACTAACAGCATGGAACCAAAGCGCGGTCTATGGCAGCATCCTGAAATGATCGAATTCTGCACTCTCGCCGACGACCACCCCGACCTAGCGCAGTCTCCACTACTGCGAGGGGCTTTGCTGATCCTGCAATATACGCAAAAGCACGGATCAATTGGCCTCACCAAAACCAAGGCCTTCAAACGCGTCTTCGTCCATTGGGCTGTAGAGCATTTTGAATGGCCTGGCAGAAATGCAGAAAAAATGTTTCGCTACAATAAGGTGATTAATGAATACGAGTTCCCCCCGCTCGAAATTCTGCATTTCCTCCTGATTTCGCTACGATTAGGACGTCACTTCAAAGGTGAGTTCCGGCCAACGAAACGTGGCACCGAGCTCTCACAAGCTCCTGGTCGACTGTTTGCAGAGTTGATCCCATACTTTGTCCTCCATGTGGATCACGCTTCCTATGCCCGCCTCGACGACCGTCCCTTCGGAAAATGGAACGTCTGGTTGAATGTGATCAACGTGGAAGCCGATCATGGCACTACTGAGGCTGCCTTGTTCGAAGCCTTCTATGATGAGCCACAAGATTGGCACACAGCAGGATGGCGTGAGATGGCCGCGTTTTCCTCTTACGTGCTGCGGCCGCTCGAATGGGCAGGACTATTGATCGAAATCCGCGAAGACGGCACTGACAAGCAGGTCTGCCATATGTTCAAAACCCCGCTCTGGCGTAGCGCGCTCAACCTTGACACCGATGACATGCTGCGGTCCACGCCCGTTCAGTGAGATGAATCTATCTCTAATTCAGACGTAATGCTGTTTGAGAGGGATACGGCCCAAACCAGCCGTTCACATGTCGGGTAGATTGCTGCGTTTGCGCTCCCGAAAGCCGAATTTAGTTTGGACATGTCTCGGCTTAAAAAATTTCTTGACCGATTGCTGGTTTGCGTCGGCATGCACTCGCTTGGCGGGGTATTGAATGTCCTGTTTAGAGATCGAAAGAAGGGCCGTTCGCAATCGTGACGACCATGCGATCCACTCGTCGAAATCACCCAAATCGCGCCACGAGTCTCTTTTGATATTTCATAACTTCGAATTCGTTGTAGAGTTGTTGACAAGAAGCTTGGCTCGCCCAGTGCATTATCGAGAATGAGTAATTTTATGAACGACGGAACCATACACGAAGCTAGAGCACTCCACCTTCTCACTACAGACAGCCTGCTAACTGATTTGGTATTGGGCAGGCGCGTGGCTATCGCAGGCGGTAACACGGTAAACTTTGAAAGCGCGGACACACGAAATGTATTAGAGTGGTATCGAACTAACACTGACAAATGGCACCGCAATCTAAATGCCCAAGACGTTGAAGCAATTGTAGATCGAATTAGCCGTGAGATTCCGGAGAGCTTAGCCTCTTCTTTGACAGACGTCCCGCATCTAAAAAGAGTGCTCACACTTAAAAGGGTTGTTGCTCATAGATTTGCTGGCTTGCATTCATTCGGCTTAGCGCGAACGCCGCCGGAAAACTTCGTGTTCGAAATTGAACAGGGAGTAACTCTTCTTGAGGGAGCCAACGGTTCTGGCAAGACATCGGTCGCAAATGCAATTGTTTGGTGTTTGACTGGCCACCTTATTAGGTCGCAACGAGAACCGGAATCGGGCCCTACTGAGTTTGAATGCGAGGTAAAAGCACAAAACGGTGATTTGGCGCGTCACATGATGTCTGCCGTTACTCCTATGCCCCATGCAGGAGATGATCTGCCGGAGCAGGGTAAACCAATCATTGCAGATACTTGGGTTGAATTGTTTTTTGTTGACAGCGAAGGGATCGAACTTCCGCCTTTGAGGAGAGAGCAAAGCAGGACAACGAGAGGTAGGGTAGTAGAGAACCCTCCCGATCTAAAGGCGGTTGGCCTTGATCCAATTGCGTGGCAGATGGCGACTACCATGCCAGCCTTGTTGCCCTTCCTTTCAGTCGGTTCAACGTCTCAACTCGGTCATGCAGTTGCTAAGCTAACGGGGTTAGCTTCTCTCGTTGATCTCTCAAAGCACGCTCAAAAGACCAAAGATAGGATTTCAAGCCGACTGATCAAAGAACTTGACGACAAATGTGGAGAGCTAATCTCCAAATATGGGGAGTCTGTATCGGACATCGAGCGAACAGCGACGGAACATTCTGATCTTGAACTCGATTTCACAGTTCCAATCATTAGTTCGGAACGAGCAGAAGATGGCCTCCAAAGGCTTCAGAACTATTTCGAGGGAGTAAAGGCACAGGCGTTTAATGACGCAAAGGCTGTCTTAGGAGCAGAATTCGATCCCGAAGATCGCTCTTCGCGTTCGGAACTTGAAAAGCAGATACATCCTGCTCTAGCTCAACTGAAAGCGGTCAGAGACTTACCGTCTATGTCTCGAGTTGTGAAAATGATGTTAGTGACTGACGACGAAGAAGCTCTTGCTCGTCGCCTCCTAAAGCAAATCATGTCCGAGGCGGGCAAGCTAAATGCACTAATTGCAGATCGACCACTCGCAAGTAGAGCCCAGCTATATGCGCGGATTTCTGACTGGTTAAGCCTTAGTCAGCAATCGATGGAGAAAAACTGTCCAGTTTGCATTCAAAATATTGAAAATAGGATTGATCCAGTAACCGGCAGACCGATAATAGATCACATTGGTGACGCCGCAGCGGACAAAGAGTTCATCTCAAAGTCGATTGCTCAGTGGTCCGAGAATTGGGCCGGACGGTTGAGTATGGAGCTATCAGGCACATTATCCTCTGAACTTCGACTTAAGCTGCCGCACAAGCCGGTCGAATTGATGACAAGGACCTTCACGGTCGAGCTTTTTGAAGCGGATTGTTTCCAGGGTGTTCTGGCATCTCTTTCTCGGAGTGTATCAGAGTTAGTCAAGATCGAAAGCGAAAAGCTAACGGAATACGAAACGCAGGCAAAAGTGGACTTTCCTGTACTCGACAACGATCAAGCAGATGAGCTTGCAGCACTAGTATCTAAGTTGGAGAAAATACTTAGTTTCGTTCAGTGGATCAAGGAAAATCGACCGTCTCTTCGTGAGTTTCAAATTGCAGTTGTAAAAGGAGAAGAGACAGAGGGTTTAGAAAACCCAGCAATTGAAGCGAAGTTGAATCGCTTGTTGGTTGTTGTTGATGGTGTCGCTCCTTTGAACTCTGCACTGCAGTGTGTCTCGCGGTTAAAAAATTGCGAAACGAACTATAGAGCCACCATCAAAAAAATTGCCCTCTGTCAAAGGGCGGAACTCGCATGTGAAGAGCTGATACCCTTGGGCGCACTTGCGGAAGCGCAGGTTAAGGAGCTGCGAACCCTTCTACAAGATCGAGCGGAGTATTGGAGGAATGCCGTTTACCAGAATGCCACCACTTATGCACCGGAACTTACGGGCACTGAGTTGGATGCAAAAGGGGTACTCGGTCTAAAAGTTGGACGCATGGGGGTGGAAGGGCCAGCCCAGCACCTTGCAAATGCTTCGGCCCTTCGTGGTTCATTGCTTGGATTCTTCTTAGCATTTCGTGAACACGTTTTAGAGGTGAGAGGCGGCCTAAAGCTTTTAGTTTTGGACGATCCGCAAGACCTATTAGACAACGACAATAAGATCAGGCTTGCAAGAGGAATAACACGGCTTGCAGAAAACTTGGTTCAGGTATTGGCTACTACGCACGATAAGAACTTTGCTCGAGCGCTAGTGCAGGAAAACCGGAGCGCCAATCGCGTGCGGCACCTTTCAGTGCATCCTGTCCACGTGGATCGTCCTGTCCTGATGCTCTCGCCGTCCATTGAGGAAGTCGACAAAAAGAGGGAGGCGTTCAGACGTAATAACGATGCCCACAATCTCGCGCAGGACTACGCATCGGATTTGAGGGTCTTTTTAGAAGCCCGAATAGGGGACTTGTTTGATGGAAGTCTGAACCCAGCATACGCTAACCCTACGCAAGCCCCAACGTTGATTCCTTTGCTAGACAAACTAAAGTCGCTTGTCTCGAGCGGTATCGGTGAACTTGCTACCGACCCAGTCGTAAAACGATTTGCCAAACATCCTGCCTTTGAAAGTGGGGCGGAAGCCCGACGCATTCTGAACCAGTCCCATCATGACAAACAATCTATTCAATACATGGATGTTAAAAACGTCGAGGATCAGTTTAGCGATTTAAGAACCTCCGTCGAGAAGGTCCACCAACAGTTCCGTTTCCATAAATGGCGTGAGCCATTGATAGAGGCGCCAATTGTGGACGATCCATTAGTTGAACTACCGTCGATGGTGAAACCCGACTTCAATGTTCCAATTTGTCCCGATTTGGCAGCGTTCACGGCTGATATCTTAGGCGAAGGGTCACAAGAGATACTCGACGAGTACCAGTCGAGTGACTGGTTCGATGGCAAATCATTGTTCTTCATTCGAGGCGAAAGTCTTGGATTTTCGATACCATCGGGTGCCATAGCCATTGTTAACTCTCAGCCCTACGCTGGAGGCGACCAAAACCTAGTTATCTCAACGTTGGGTGAAAAAGTGTTCGCTCGGAGAATGTTGAAGCCGCGAGATGCAACCGGAGTTTCACTTACGGCTGAGATACCTGATCCGCGAAATCGGCGCACAACTTTGCTGTTCGATCAAGGAAAACTAAAAATCTACAAGATTGTCGGTGTGATTTTTGCAAACATACCCACTCCTCCTGGTGGTCATGAAGCTACACAGATCGACAACGCCCCTGAGTTACGCAATGTTGAACTGGCTTATCGTGTGCGAGAGGAAAGCGCTGTGCCGTTGGTGTTGCCCGGACAAGTCGTGCTTGGCGGGCCTAGGATTCTGCCTGATGAATTGGACCGTTTTATCGGGTCATTAGTTGCTCTTTCGCTGTCAGACGGGCGAAACGTTCTTAAGCGTATCGGAACCAAGCTCGGTGGCGCGAGCAGTCATCTCCGCCAGTTCGAAACAATCGGTGGTTTAGGTGCGTCAATCGTCGTGGCAACTGCCCCGACACAGATAGGCCGCGACTTTCCAGTGATATTGTCAGCAAGACGCGTTTTGTGCGTTTTGTATGATATGACCTGAGCCTTAAGTTCCCTCCAGCTCTGAGCGGAGTCCTTGGAGCTAAATCTTTGGCGTTAGGCCGTGACCTGCTCCCCATTG
Source organism: Sulfitobacter dubius (assembly GCF_900113435.1). Taxonomy (GTDB): domain Bacteria; phylum Pseudomonadota; class Alphaproteobacteria; order Rhodobacterales; family Rhodobacteraceae; genus Sulfitobacter; species Sulfitobacter dubius. The sequence goes on from NZ_FOPG01000001.1 coordinate 1,214,985, forward strand.
AGTCCGCTAATTTAGGTTAGCTCTGTTCAGGTTTTGGTCCTCTTCTGACCGGTTAGCATATTCCGCTGGCGTCAGGCCAGCGAGGCTTGTGTGCGGACGGTGCTGGTTGAAGTCGTTACGCCACGCAGCGATCAACCGGCGGGCATGACGTAGATTGTCGAACAGGTGCTCGTTCAGACATTCATCCCGCATCCTCCCGTTGAAACTTTCCACAAACCCGTTTTGCATCGGCTTCCCCGGTGCGATGTAGTGCCAGTCGACCTTGCGGTCTTCCTGCCATTTCAGGATCGCATTGGAGGTTAGTTCTGTGCCGTTATCGCTGACCACCATGCAGGGGTATCCACGCATTTCAGCGATCCTGTCCAACTCACGCGCAACGCGGTCTCCAGACAGAGACGTATCGACCACGGCAGCCAAACATTCGCGACTGAAGTCGTCGATCACGTTCAGAATGCGGAACCGACGACCGAGCCTCTGGTGTGGAGCTTTCTCAATTCTGAGTAAGCTGCACGCACACCAGAGGTGAACTGAGCCACCTCTTTGTCAAAGGCAGCTCTCAGCTCAGCCACGTCACCCGCAATCGCTGCGCAGTCCGCTAAAAGTGATTTGGTCCGGACCTGGCTCATGGCTGCGGAAGAAGAGAAAACGATGTGAGTGTAGTTTGGTTCAGCGTCACTGAACCAGTCTTTATCTTCAATAACCCAAACAGCAACTTTCTTGCCGTCAAAATGTTCTGCTAAAAGTTCTTCACGCCGTTCCTGTTTGATGTCGAAAATAGCCTTGGACAGCGCACGATACAAAGCCTCGAGGCCTTGGGCTCTCAGCCGGAAATCTAGGGTTACCAGACCTTCTCCAGCCGGTACGCCGTGACTGGGTCCTTCGATATATTCGAACGGCACTAGCTCCATAAGTAGGTCTAATCCGATGCGCTCAAGCGCCCCTAGAATAAATCCATTTCGACTCCACATAGCACCGTATCGGAGTTCTCCCTGCTTTAGATAGCGCACCCATTCGCCGCCCATGGTGTCGCGATAGACCTGAGCGTCGCCATTGATCTCCTCATCTGCGCGAACTCTCTCCTGCCAATCGTGAAGCTCTCGGTCGTAATCTGCGATAGTGCGGAACGATAAAGCTGTTTGGTTGTAGGGCAGATATTCATTCCAGCTGAAGAAGTCTTCACCCACCCCTTCAACCTGCTGCGTATATGCGTTCAACCGATGCGATTCATTGCCTGATAAATCAAGATCGCCATTATCGATGGCGCTAATTTCCTCAGGGGTCTTCCCCAGCGCGTGCCGTAGCGGATGGCGCCTGATTGCGTCATTTCCCGATAGCGCCCAAGCCGCACGCTGTGCCTCCCGATCCTCGAAGCTGAAGCTGAGATAGTCCGGGGCGCATTGCAACAAAGCTTTCCGTACTTCGGGACTGAGATGCACAAGCATCAGATTCGAGTTGGGGTTTCATAGATATCCTAAAAGATCCTACGGCAGAGGTTCGGTGTGAGCGGGTCAACAGGGAGCTGGGAAGCCCACGCGTTACCAGCCTAAAGAGCATGTCGCTCTAACCACCAGCAACCTTCCTGAACCTGCGTTTAAGCAACCGAAATTGAAACTCTTGACCATCTCGATCTTCAAAAGTTGAATTTCCCCTTGCCAAACAACCCGAAGATGCATAATAATACAATTATGTCACGCAGCATCCTCATATCATTCAACGATTGATATAACCCCTTCCCGGGGCTTAGCAGGGTCGCGTCTACATTTCTCGAAAACTACAGCGCTGCGAAGCCCCATCTGACTATTTGTTTTCGGATGGCCGACATGACAGTTAAAATTCCCTTCCTTACCCGAGTCCGCTACTTTTCAGTGGAGACTGACCGCGTTGAGGGTCGCCTTACATCCCACCTTGAGCGCTTGCGAAGCGCGAAAGCCAATCAGCACGAAATCGATCTGACCGAGGATGACGAGGCGAAGATTAAAAGGCGTGCGAAGTTCATTCGTAACCTCCGGCAAGGCTATGTTTCGGCTCGCAGCTTGAAGAATGAGGATCGCGTCCCTCTAAAGAAAGTATCGCGGGGGGTTACCCTTAACGGCCCTGTATCTGTCGATGAAGTGGATGATCTGGGAGCCGCACTTCACGAAGAAATGCCTTGGATGCAGCCAGTGACCGAAAAGATTTGGCTCGACATGCGCAATCACATCCAATCTGGCGGAGTCGGAACCAAGTTTTCGCCGACTCTAATGATTGGCCCACCAGGAATTGGGAAGTCGCATCTTGCTCGGCATTTGGGCGCACTAAGCCAGACCCCATCCGTAATCGTTGATGTGTCAGCCGCCACTGAAGGTTTCGGCGTAGTGGGCAGCCAAAGGACTTGGAGTAGCTCCACCCCCGGCCGGCCAGTGCAGACAATTCTCGACACGAGCGTTGGCAACCCAATCGTTGTGGTTGATGAGATCTGCAAGGCTGGCATTGCCAACTCTACCAGTGGCGCAAGTACGTCTGTCCTGCATGCGCTATTGGGGCTGTTGGAGCCGGTCAGCGCCCGCAACTGGGATTGCCCATACTACCAGACCAGTTTTGACATGAGCCACGTCAACTGGATCCTCACTGCAAACCTCAGGGACAAGATCCCCGACGCCCTCCGTTCTCGTATGCGCATTGTCTCGGTGCCCGCCTTAACCACGGATCACCTCATCAAGTTTGCCGAAAAGCAGGTGAGCAACCGCGGGCTGCGGGACGAAATCGTCGAGGACATTCTACGACTGCTCTCCGCTTATCCGGAGCGGCACCCGATGCGAAACTTGCGCACTGTCACAAAGCACCTCGATGACATTGAGGCCTTGTGCAGAATGCCAATCTTGATGTGAAGAGGTACTGCTCATGGCAAATTGGTACACCGCCGATCTTCATTTCAATCACTCGAACATCATCCAGCATTGCTCGCGCCCCTTCGGTTCAGCCAAGGAGATGGATAAAGAACTCTTGCGGCGAATGCAGTGCGTTGATGAGGACGATGACCTGTGGATCCTAGGTGATTTCGCATTCGCAAGAAATGCCGAAAGCAGGCGCTATGTTGCCGAGCTTTACGAAGCTGTTCCTGGACGCAAACATCTCGTTCGAGGAAACCACGACCACAAAAGCACCCTGAGCCTTCCTTGGTCGTCAGTACAGGATCTTGCAGAAATCAAGGACAATGACCAGAATCTTGTCTTGTGCCACTATCCTTTGCTTACTTGGAATAGGGCGAGGTACGGGGCCCTGCACCTGTTCGGCCATGTACACGATCAATTCTCTGGGTATGCGGGTGCCCTGAACGTCGGGGTAGATTGCTGGGATTTCAGGCCCTTGAGACTGTCCAAAATCCAATCTCAAGTTAGACGCCTTGTATCCCGGCCCGCAATTTGGGTTGATGGGAACAACGACAAAAAAAAGCAAAGCAAATGACTTATCCACTTTTTATCGACGATGAACGCTTCCCACCTAGCGACGGGCAAGCATGGCAGATCGCTCGCAATCTGGCAGAGGTGGCTTCAGCGCTCCGGAGTTTTGGGCCACCAGACTTCATCAGTTTCGACCATGACCTAGGGGAGGCAGAACCAACTGGATACGACATTGCTAAGAAGTTGGTGGCGGGGGATCTTGGTGAACTGGAGGGTACGGAGTTCGAAAGCGGGCTCCCCTGGGGGTTCCAATTCTACGTACATAGCCAGAATCCGGTTGGCGCGGACAACATCCGGGCACTCCTAAATCGTTACCTTAGTTTCCGTCAGCGAGAACGCCACTCGAAATACCGCTAGATCACTAGTGCGATGAGCCGACTTCCCGGGTCAAAACATACTGCTCATCTCCACGAGCGCTCGCAGCAAATAGACAACCTTCGGACTCAAGGCGGCAAGTCAGCGCAACCTGATCCCCCGCATTGAATCCATGAACAATATAAGGGCTTGCAGCCAAGCTCGCCTCTAAATTACAACCTGAGATCGAAGATGCAGGTTGAAGCTTCACTTACAAATGTATGGGAGGCCTGCTTGCAATGGCAAACAGGAATTGAGACAGGGAAGAGCCGTGAGTTCAACAGATAATGGTACAATTTCCGCCAAGAGAGCTCGGGCTGGAAAGGGCGGGGAACCTCAAAACCAAGGATATTTAGGCAACAGAAGCATCTGGGAGCCCGCAGGCATCCTTCTCCTATTCACGGCGCTCTTCCTAATGACGACGGCGGGAAGCCACTTGTTTGGCAAAGCGTTTTTCCAAGAGGAAGACCCTTCTAATCTTTGGGGCAACGCTTCAGATTGGTTTTCCGGTGTCGTAGGGGTTTCAATTGGAGTCGCCGGTTCCGCCATCGCTATCTGGCTTGCCTATCGGGTCGAGAAACTGACCCTAGCCCAAAATAGAATAGCCAATGCTCAGGCTTGGAGGGAGTCTTACATCGATTCTGGCGAGGTGGAGGTGCGAGCTCAACTTGCAAGTCAGGCCTGTGGATATGTCCAAAAGATCTATTCCAGCATCGTGGAGATGGAGAAGTTGGACGCGGAATACAGCTATGAAGAAGAAAAACAGGAGGAGTTGGAGAGAAACGAAGGTAGAACGGAGATTACACGGTTCGGGGAAGATTACCTCCCGGACATAGAGGAAGAATATATCTCTGATCAGAGTGCCGAGATAATGCTGAAGTATCGCGAAGCTATCGAGCACCGCCAGGAAGAGTTGTTCAGTGCTATAAAAGACTTAGCCGCATTGGTTCCGAACCTTCAACGCGAGGGAGACAGCACCGAGAGATCAATGGCCCTCCCATCGGCGGAACTGAAGAAGATGGCAGAATCTTACCTTAAATGCGAAGAGACTATGGGAGAGCGCTATCATCGGATTGCAAGGCGCATCGTACAAATGGATCAGTCCGAAATACAGATGTCGGATGCAGTCTATCTATTCCTGAGCAACACAATTTCCAAACCCGCAGTTATGGGCACGGCGTATTTCCGATCAGTTGACGAACGTCCAACGGAATTCGGAGAATTTTTTTGGGAAACAGACAGCACAAGCGTCGGGAATGCCCTTCAGAAGTTTAGCAAATACCTTCCCAGAACGAACTTCGTAACCCATGAGGAGACCTACACGATTAGCTGGATAGAAGCGCTATGCGACTATGTTGTCGATGAGGTAAACCCTTACAGATATGCCCGTGATATCATCGAAAATGACCTCCTTAGACACGACTTTGATGCGTGGCAAAAGAAACGTTTTGCGTCGACAATTAAGCTTATGATCTCAAACATTCTACCGAAAAGCCACTACATAAGCGAAATCTTCCCAGAGAACGGCTTCGATTCGAGGGCCAAGGTCGTAATCACAAAGACTGATAATTCCGAAAAACGCGTCGTTCCGAAAGGCCGGCCCAACTTGCGTTTAAAACCTCGAGGGCGCGATATTGCTGCGAAGTAAATAATAGGTATGCCGGTTTCTATATATTCCGGAACACGTATCACCCCTCCGACGACTAAAGGAGCGAAGGCAATCAGAGGTCGCCGAACTGCACGAAGCGACCTCCCGCCTTTAGACCAGTTCTTATGCAGAGCCTTTGCTGCCGCCCTGTCGTTAGACAAGACCTTATTCTCGCATGCCCCGTGTCTACTTATAGGTGCGATCCTTGTGCGCATGTCGGTTGAATTGGTCTATTCCTCTGCCACCGAATACTGGCCTCCGCGTTGAGGCATTAGGCAGCGCTCACAGCGCGTGACCGCCTTCTAGGCCAGGCTAGGCTCGAGCCCCACAGGTCAGTGGGTGAAAGTAGCGGCGAGAGCGATGGCTGTGAGGAAGTCTTTTAGGCATCGGCCGTAGCAAGTTGCGACGCCGCCAGCCCTTGAGCCTGCCGACCTTGATTGGGCAAAACCAAATCAAAAGCTGCGCGCGCTAACCGGAGCCAGCAGCTTCTGACGGCCGACGCCTCCCACATATTCCGAAAGGTCGGACAGGCCGGGCATTAGTTCGCGGAAAGCAAAGCTGCGGCGTAGTGCCACGTCCAAGAGCACAGAACCAAAACGTAAGTCAAAAATGAATGAAAGGGGATAGTCTACCTCGCTCATCGTAAGCGGTTTTTATCAAGCGCTCAGTACAAGATTAGGGTTCCGAAACCTAATCCACTGGCATTTCAGTTTCAGGGCGGCACCCTCCTCCTGTGGTACACATTCGTTCTAACCTATTGATCGCATGGATCCACATCCGACTGCCGTTGGTACACCCTGCCCCATAATTTATTGGGGTTTTCGCGGTTTATTGGAGCCCCCTACGGGCTGCCACTTCTCCTGATAAGACCTTAAACTCGCTACATTTCCTATACGGAAATATCCCACGGAGTGGGACACTTGAGGCTCTTCCACGCTGCGCACGGCGGTCAGCAGCCTGCTTTACCAGGCCCGCACGGCGGAATTTCTTCATGTAAATTTCAGCAGTTTTTATGTCGCTGTGCGGTAGGACCGCCAACACCTCGTAAACTGAACCGCCTTGCTCAACGATCTCTTCTGCGCGAGTTTTCCGGATGCCGTGCTGCGATCGTGGCGGCCCCGGTGCAGATTATTGACATGCTCGAACCCTTCTTCGTTCAACACCCCCACTTGCTCCGCATTGCCAAATGCGGCTGTGAGGCCCTCGGCTGCGGTCAATGCACTAATGATACCGCGCAGGATCGGATCAGAACTGCTATGTGAGCCGGTCATTGGGCACAAAGCTTCCGATCCTTGCTCTTCCGGTTTTTACCGCCCCCCACTTTACGGTCGCTGAACATTCCTGACCAAGAGGCATTTGAGGTGCCTTCTGAACAGACCTGCAACCCAAACTCGCCATCTTTCAAAAGACAAATGTTTCGCGGTGACGCCGTGTTTCTTCAATGCTCAGCTCGTCTAGGACCGCTTCGACACTGTTCATCATGGCGTCCGGGCCGCACATATACACATCCCGCATTCCAAGATGCGCAACCGCCTTAACGTCTTCGGGCTGCATGCGTCGCGCCTTTCTCTCTAGCGACTGACCAGCGAATGTCTCACGAAGTTCATTCCAAGCGGACTCACCAGCCAACAGGTTTTCTCCCGCGCTTTGAAACGCAACGATTTGCAGTCTCAACGGGTCCAATTCAGAGCATTTCTGCAGCACAAAGTGATGAAGAACTGCGATGTCATCGTCCCGTCCAGAAAACAAAAGCACGATGTCGATAGGTTGTTTCTGCGGATGCGCCATTGCCAGCTTTTGGATCCCATCCCACATCGCCATAAACGGTGTGATGCCCACACCCCCTGCGACCCACAGCATCTTTTCAGGGAACTTTGGATACCCCTCTCCAGCATCGCCCGAAAAACAAGTAAAACCAGCGCCCATTCCTTTGAACTGAATAGGAAGAGCCTGCGCTAGCAATTGATCCGCGCTGTCGTGCAAAACGTTCGACATCAGGCCTCCCGGTTTGCGTTTGACGGTAACACTGACCCGGTTGGTCCGACCAAAGCCGGTTCGATCTGCGCCTAAATCCGGCGCGTTGGACACAGTCCAAGTGCGTACGAAGTCTTCATTCACTAGCTGCGGGTTCGCCTCGTTCATGTGGCTGTAGCCCGCGTGCAAAAGGCCAGAGAAGTCAAAAACACCAAACCCGCCGGGCAATGGCATCTGAACCGCTTGGGAAAGCTCGAAATCGAAGGTCGTGATCGTGAGAGACAGGGTTTTTGTCGAGACAAGCGTAGCCGTAAGCACCTCTGTACTGATATGCGTTTTGATCGCATGCCCGCTCTGCTCCAACTCCGTGCGTAAGAGTTTGACCGGCGGATTATAGGGCGACAGCTCTTCTTGAGACGTAAGCTTTAAGTTTAGTCCGCCCCGCACAAAGACTGCACCTGTTACCTTGATGCGCGTCAGCAAGCTTGTGCGCGGCATCAAAGCATCCGCGTCAGCCCCAAGTAAATTTTCGGCCTCTCCCGTGATATAGAGAACTTCACCGGTATCAAAATCCGGAAAGACCAATCCGACCTGTGGGTCGGTTTCGATATTCCCGAGCGATTGGTAAAAACGATTGCCGGAATGATCAGGCAAAACCAGATACGTGTCGCCATAGCCCGCCTCGTACAACCGGACAAAACCCGGAGCGCCACCGCGATGATTGACACCCATGTCGCTCTGAGCGCTGCTATCGCTCGTGTGTTTCGTCGCCATAAACACCGTACTGGCGCGCGCGACTACGGACTTTGCCGCTTCCGGCAGTGTCGAACACTGCACGTCAAAGCGATCAAGAGCAATTTTCGCGCTGCGCTGTGCGTATTCCAAAGCACGGACAGTGATGTATTTCGGACAGTTCCCAAGATGCTGATTTGAGGTCAGGTTCAGTTTGATCTTTCCCCCGCCCTCGACCGCAGCATCCTCGATTAAACCTGAAATCTTGTTGCGCCGACGGTTACTGAAATCGACCCCGACCCCAGCAAATAGCCGGGCATCGCCGTTTGTAGAGTGATCTTGACTGATTGCGCGCACAAAGGGGTCAAAGGGATTGGTTTGCGCCACGACCTGTATCGCGTTCTCGCCCGCAATATGAATGCCAAGCGATGGATCGCTGGCGGACTGCGTGACCAGAAGGCTCACCCAAGGGCGTCCCTGCCGATCAAGCGTCCCCAACGGCAAATAGGACAATCCCGCAAAGAACCCCGCGTGTTGCTGTGGCATTTCGCTGTAGATGTAATGCGGGATTGCATCGCTCAGCTCCTGCGGCGTGTGACGCCGCGCTTGCAAAGCCAACTCTCCCCAGTGCGATTTGTGCATCTGCTCCATCGCTTGATCCTTCCACTTTCTGCCAGTCAGAGCCCCAGATCGCTCAGACTGGGATGATTGTCCGGACGCCGCCCGAGCGGCCAGTGGAACTTGCGGTCCGCCGGCTTGATTGGTTGTTCATTGATACTGGCGAAACGGCGCTCCATGTAGCCATTCGTGTCGAACTCCCAATTCTCGTTGCCATAAGCACGGAACCAATTCCCGCTGTCGTCGCGATACTCGTAAGCATAGCGCACCGCGATACGGTTCCCATCATAGGCCCAAAGCTCTTTGATCAGGCGGTAGTCGAGCTCCTTGGCCCATTTCCGGGTTAGGAACGCTTCAATCTGATCGCGTCCTTCGGGAAACTCAGCCCGATTGCGCCATTTGCTGTCCGGCTTGTAGGCCAGCGCGACTTGCGACGGGTTTCGGCCATTCCAGCCGTCCTCCGCCAAGCGCACCTTCTGAATAGCACTTTCTTTTGTGAAGGGTGGCGAAGGATGCCGCGGGGCTTCTGGTGCCATAAATCTATCCTTTCAGTTTCCAACCAAGCCAACGGCTGTCGACGGCATTGCCTCGAAGCCTGGCAGTGCTTCGAACCTGGCCAGCCAAGCGCGAACGTGAGGGTAAGAATCGAGCGAGATGTTCCCTTCTGGCGCATGCGCGGTGTACGAATAGCAGGCAACATCTGCGATCGTGGGTCCATCACCGACAAGCCAATCATGGTCCGTGAGGCGATACTCCAGCTTTTGCAACGCTTTTGCAGCTACAGCGGCGGCAAAATCCGGGTCCAACTGAGCACCGAAGACAGTGATCAACCGCGCAGCGCAGGAACCAAAGGCGATTTCTCCAGCCGCCAAAGTAAGCCAGCGCTGGACATCGGCCTCTCCGATCGCGTCGCTCGGAAACCAGTCCTGCGCGTAAGCCCGAGCAAGATAGACAAGGATCGCGTTCGAGTCGGACACGACCACATCTCCATCCTCAAGGACTGGAACTTGGCCATTGGGGTTCATGGCCAGAAACTCAGGCAACTTGTGCGCGCCCGCGGCCAGATCGACTGGAACGATTTCATGCGGAATCCCGGCAAGCTTGGCGAAAACCAAGGCGCGATGCGCATGGCCGGACTTGGCAAAGTGGTGAATGCGAACAGCATTGGGCATATGACTCTCCGTTTGGATTTGGATGTTGGCCCAGCAATACACCTTGCATCTTTTGGCGATAATCACCTAAATTCGACCTATTATAAGCCCTCAAAAGGCGCAATCTGATGGACAAAATCGACCGTATGCGGGCCTTTGCCTTGGTCGCAAAGAACGCATCGTTCACCACTGCCGCGAAACGCATGGGGCGTTCCGCGCGCCTTGTAAGCAAATACGTGGCTGATCTGGAAAACGCGCTTGGGGTGCAGTTGCTCAATCGCACAACGCGTAGCGTCTCGTTGACGGACGCAGGGGCGACATACCTCACGCTGTGCGAACCTCTTTTGGACGGTTTCGACGAGCTGGAAGAGCGGGTTCGGAACGAACAAGTCTCGCTGCGTGGTGTGATCCACATCTCGGCACCAACGGGCTTTGGGGTAACGCGGCTGGTCCCCTCGCTCACAAAGTTTTCCGAGGCACACCCACATGTAGAACTGGATCTGAGGTTCTCGGACCGGCGGGCATCGATTGTAGAGGAAGGCCTCGACCTTGCTATCCGGATTGGCCCCATGCGGGACAGCTCTCTGAAAATCCGACAACTGGGCCCCATGGCTTTGGTTGTCTGTGCCTCTCCGGCGTATTTGGAACGCGCAGGACGTCCAAGCCACCCACGGTCACTGATAACGCATGAGTGTATCTTGGATAGCAATATGGCCGAGCCCACGATGTGGAGATTTAATATCGGTGGCCGGGAAGAAACCGTCCAAGTAAACGGGCGCTTCCGAATGGACGCGCCCGCAGCGTCCGCACGTCTTGCAAGACAAGGCGCAGCTATCGCCCGGTGTCCGGCATATACTGTCGCCGATTGCCTGAAGACCGGAGAGCTGGTCGAGCTTTTTGCGGAGAACCGGATTTCGCCTTATGTCGTCGCCGCGCTGTTCCCTCAAAACAGGCGTTTAACAACCCGAGTACGCGCACTGATTGACCATTTGGCAAGTGATCCGGAACTATGTCCTGATGACAGCCGCTGACGGCCCAAAGCGGACCTTTACCAATTAGCTTAGAGCTATGGCAAAGCGCCAGTAACCCGACATCGGCAAGGCCGCGCAGCATCGCAAGTGTTCAAGGTCAGCACTGCGCGCAGTAAGCTCTTATTTCGGATGTTTCGGCAGTGACATCCGGAAAGTTCCTTCTTTCCTTCGAGGCAAAGCCCGACGACGATTGATTCAGATCAAGGAGTTTCCCCCGAAATCACGCATTCTCGAGATGTAATGTTTCTAGTACCTATTCAGCAGCACCACTCGACAACACCGATGAAGAAGGGTGGGTCAGACCCTTCTTTGCCTCCCCCTGCCCCATAATTAACAACGCCGCCAAGGTTCACTCATAACGAGAGGAACGATCTGCCATGCACACACGCTCAATTTTCTTCGTCGGAACGATCTGCGCTTTTCTTACCGCCTGTTCCGAGCCGCCTGACCGCGACCCTCGAGCGGTGCGGGAAGGGCAGAGGATCTACGCCAAGGAATGTGCCGCATGCCATGGCGGCGGCATGGAGCCGGGCAACGCGGCTGCGAGCCCTACCTACGTGGTGGCCCCCGACCTCACCCTGCTGAAACGTCGCAACGACGGCTATTTCCCGCGCGAGTTCGTCAGCCGGTTTGTCATGGGCCAGCTGGAAAAGGACGATCCCGCCTCCCCGATGCCGGATTTCTCCGCGCAGGGGTTGCGAAATGTGTACCCTCATGGCGGCGCGGATGGCGAAGTTCTGGAGACAGACTTCGAGAACCTTCTCGATTACTTGGAGACGATACAACGTTAACAGCCAGCGTTGCTAAACGACAGACTGCTTGCAAGACCCCACGCCAGCGCGTTTGCTGCCCTGACGCCCCTGACCGACGGAAACCCGCATGAAGATCAACGACACAAGCCCCGTCCTGCTCGCGCTTTTGGATGCCGCGGTTGATGCTATGGTCATCGCCGACCACGAGGGGCGGATCCTGCGGGTCAACAAGGCGGCAGCCGGCCTATTCGGGCACCCGGTCGAGGCCTTCGTTGGGCGCAATGTCCGCATGCTGATGCCCGCCGACATGGCGGCTCGGCACGATGGTTTTCTGCACCACCACCTCGACACCGGGGAGAAACGGATCATCGGCATAGGCCGCGACGTCGAGGGTCTGCGCGCCGATGGCAGCGTGTTCCCGCTGCACCTCTCGGTGGGCCGCGCCGATATCGAGGGCGAGGTCGCCTTTGTCGGGATCATGCACGACCTCTCGCGCCGCAAGGCCGCCGAGGAGGCGACGGCCCGCTCGCAACGGATGGATGCCATTGGCCAGATGACCGGGGGTATCGCGCATGATTTCAACAACCTGCTGACCGTCGTCATTGGCAACCTCGAACTGCTCGAGATTGCGGAAACCTCTACGAAAAGCGGCGCGCTGATCTCGGACGCGCTTGAGGCCGCCGAGGTGGGCGCCGACCTGACCTCGCGGCTTTTGGTCTTTGCCCGCAAAAGCACGCTTAACGCCGAGGTGACCGATCTCAACGCCGAGGTCTCAAAGGCAGTCGCGATGCTGCGACGCACCATCGGCGCGCATATCGCGATCGAGACGGCCTTCGCCCCGGACCTGTGGCAGACCATGATCGACGCGACCCAGTTGCAGACCGCGGTGCTCAACATCGCGCTCAATGCGCAGGACGCCATGCCTGCGGGCGGCAGGCTCACCCTCGAGACGCAGAACATGGCGCTCGACGACAGCTACGTCGTGCAGGAAATCGGCATCGACATGGGCAATTACATACGGCTTTCCATCGCCGATACCGGAGAGGGCATGACGACAGAGACCCGCACCCGCGCGATGGAGCCCTTTTTCTCGACCAAGCCGGTGGGGCAAGGCACCGGTCTAGGCCTGTCGATGGTCTATGGCTTCATCCGACAGTCCGGCGGGCATATTTCGATCTACAGCGAGCTCGGCAAGGGCACGACGATCAGCCTCTATTTCCCCGCTCTGCCCAATGCCGCGCCCGAGGGGGACGAGGCAGATGACCGCGCGAAGGGCCATGCCGGGATCGGTGCCGGGCGGCGGGTCCTGCTGGTCGAGGACGATCCGCGCGTGCTGCGCCTGTCGGAGACCCGGCTCGAGGCGCTTGGTTTCGTCTGCGTCACGGCGACCAGTGGCGATGCGGCTTGGGAGACCCTGCAGGCGCGCCGGGATATCGACGTGGTCTTCACCGACCTGATGATGCCGGGGGAACTCTCGGGCCATGCGCTTGCCCTGCGCGTGGCGGAAGAGATGCCGGGGATCAAGGTTCTCATCACCTCGGGGTTTTCAGAAGACATCCTCGGAAGCAAGGCCGTGGCCGAGCAGTTCCCGATGCTGCGCAAGCCCTACCGGCAGGCCGATCTGGCAGAGGCGCTCGGCGCGCTCCTGTCCAGCTAACCGGCCAGATCGACAGGCTTTTCGGTCAGCATATAGCCCAGCCCGCGCACCGTCTTTATCAACTGCGGGCGGGCCGGGTCGCGTTCAAGCTTCTTGCGCAGGCGGGCGACCTGATTGTCGATTGTGCGGTCCAGCGGGGTCCAATCGCTGCCGTTCACCAGATCCATCAGCCGGTCGCGGGACAGCTGGCGCTGCGGGTTGCCCACGAAAGCCGCCAGCAGTTTAAAATCCGACGTGGTCAGCGCGCAGTCGCGGCCCTCGCGGTCCAGAAGCTGCATGGCGTCGAAATTGATCCGCAGTCCGTCGAGGCACTGCCACAGCTCGGCGACTTCTCCTGACGCCGCGGCGGGCGGCAGGCGCTTGGCCGTGCGACGCAGCACCGAGCGCACCCGCGCCAGCACCTCGCGGACGTGGAACGGCTTGGTCAGGTAATCATCGGCGCCAAGCTCCAGCCCCACCACCCGGTCAATTACATCGTCCTTGCCGGTGACCATGAAGATCGGCACGTCATGCTCGCGCTGCAATTCGCGCGCGATGTCGAGACCGTCCTCGGCCCCGAGGTTGAGGTCGAGCGTAACCAGATCGAAATCACCCTCGGCAAAGGCCGCGCGTACGCTTTCACTGCCCTCGGCCTCGGCCACCTCGTAGCCGTCGCTCTCAAAGCAGCGCCGCAGGAGGGTGCGGATTTTGGCGTCGTCATCGACGACGAGAATTCTCTTCGTGGTCACGGCTAAGCCCCCTGTTGCGGCCCCGTCTCGCGCGTTCAAGCAGGGCCCCTCATCCTATCCAATGCTGCGCCCGGCGACAAACCGATACAATCCGTTACACGGCCAAGCGTATCGCCGCGACCTCGGCTTGGGAAAGTGCCTTGCGACAGAACAAGGACGCCCGCATGTACGTGACACTTTCAAGCGCATTCACCCCCGCCATTGCAGCCCCCGTCGGGATACCCAACCCGGCCCCGGCACACCGCCGGACGCTTTCGGTGGGCGCCCATCTTTTCCGCGAGGGCGACATCGCCAATAACATCTACGAGATCACCTCGGGCGTCTTTCGTCTCTCCCGCGTGCTGGACGACGGGCGGCGGCAGGTGATCGCCTTCGGCCTGCCCGGCGACATCATCGGCTTTCCGAACGGCACCGTGCATCACAGCGATTGCGAGGCGATCCAGGCCGGCGCGGTCATCTCCCACCGGCGCCATACGCTGGACACGCTAAAAGGAGACGACGCCACGCACCAGCGGCTGCTGCACGCCGCTCTGCGCGAGATTTCGGCGATGCAGGATCACCTGATGATGCTGGGCCGCAAGTCGGCGATGGAGAAGGTGGCCTCTTTCCTCGTCACCCTCTCGGACCGCATCGGCACAAGTCGCGACGGGCTCACGCGCTGCGCCCTGCCGATGAGCCGCGCCGACATCGCCGACTTCCTCGGCCTGACGATCGAGACCGTCAGCCGCACCCTCACGCGGCTGCGCAAGGCCGGGGTGATCGCTTTTGACCGGGCGCAGACGGTGCTGATCAAGGATAAGGACGCACTGCTCTCGGCCGCACAGGCGCGTGTCTGACGCCGCGCCACCGCATGAAAGGAGACAGATCATGACCATCAAGACCATCCTCTCTTGCCTCACGGACCCGCGCTCTGCCAAGAGCGTGCTGGCCGCCGCGGCGCTTATCGCGCGGCGTCATGACGCCCATGTGATCGGGCTGCACACTGTCGAATCGCTCGCCGTCTATCCCGGCGTCGCCCTGCATGTGCCCGACATCGTCTTCACCGAATACGGCCGATCGCAGGTCGCGCAATCGGAGGACATCAAGGAGATCTTCGAGACGTCCTATCAAGCAGAGGAATTTGCCCACGAATGGCGCCTGCTGCACAGCCAGTCCGAAACCGCCGCCGAACGAATCGTGGAAAGCGCGCATTGCGCGGACATCGTGCTGATGGCCGCCGCCGATCCCGATGCCGACACCCCCGCCCATGCCCGCCTGCTGGAAAGCGTGATCCGCGATGCGGGCCGCCCGGTGTTGGTGGTGCCGCAGGATTTCTCGGGCGACCATCTGGGGCAGAGCATCGTGTTGGGCTGGAACGGCACCCGCGAGGCGGTCCGCGCGGCGCATGACGCGTTGGCCTTGCTGCAGGCGGGCGATTGCGCGCATATCCTGCGCGTGAACGACCACAGCCACGACGCGGGGCTAAAGGCGACCTCGGGCGATCTGGCCGCGGCCTTCGACCGCCACGGGATTGAGACCACGCTGGTCGAGCGCAGTTGGGAACGGCCGGGAGTCGCCGCGGCGCTCAGCCGCGAGGCCATGGAGCGTGGTGCCGACATGGTGGCCGTCGGCGCCTTCGGCCATTCGCGGGCCTATGATCTGGTGATCGGCGCGGCCACCCGCGACCTGCTGCGCCATTCGGAGGTGCCGGTGCTGTTTTCGCGCTGAGCTCCAATCTGCAACGCATGCCCGCCCGCCGGTTCACTCCGGCGCGGCGGGCGTTTTGCTGTCCGGCCCCCGCGGGTCGAGGGGATCTTCCAGAAGGATGCGCGCGGCATCCCCCTCGAGATCTTCGTACTGCCCGTTGCGCAGGGTCCAGAGGCAGGCGGCCAGCCCCCCCGCGCCCAGCAGGACCGACACGGGAATGAGAATGATCAGGATATTCATCGGCGCACCGCGTTCATCGCCACAAGGATCGAAGACGACGACATGACCGCCGCCGCCATCAGCGGCGTGGCATGGCCCAGCACCGCGACCGGGATTGCCACGGCATTGTAGAGCGCCGCGACGGCGAGGTTCTGCCGGATGCGCCGCCGCGCACGGCGGGCAAGCGCCAGCGTCTGCGCCACCGCACGCAGGTCCACGCCCAGCATCACCCCGTCGGAGGCCACCCTTGCGGCGTCGAGCGCGCTGGCGGGCGCGAGCGAGGCATGAGCCCTTGCCAGTGCGCCGGTGTCGTTCAACCCGTCGCCCACCATCAGCACGCGACGGCCTTCGCGGGTCATCCCTGCAAGGCAGTCGGCCTTGTCCCCCGCGCGCACCCCGGCATGAACCTTGGCGATCCCGAGCCGCCGTGCCAGCACCTCGGCCCGGGCCGGGGTGTCTCCGGTCAGCATCACGACGTCAAAACCCGTCGCTTCCAGATCGGCGATCACCTCCAATGCGCCCGGTCGAAGGTGCTCGGTTAGGGGCAACGGGATCACTTCGCCGGGCAATTCGAGCACAGGGCCCTTCGCTCCGCGCCCCAACCGCACCGATCTGCCGTTCCAACGCGCCTCAACCCCCTCGCCCGGCAATTCGCGTAGATCGGTCAATTGCGCCGGAGCGCACTCCGCAAGCGCCGCCACCAGTGCGCGGGAAACCGGGTGATCCGAGGCCTCGGCCAGCGCCCGCGCGACCGCGGCGGCCTCGGGCGCGAGACCGGGCAGCCGCGCCACGCCTTCGGTCAGCGTGCCGGTCTTGTCGAAGACCACCGTGTCGATCTCGGCCAGACGCTCCAGCGCGGTGGGGGATTTCAGCAGTACGCCGCCGCGGAACAGCCGCCCGGTCATCGCCGCCGTCACGGCCGGGATGGCCAGCGCCAAAGCGCAGGGGCAGGTGATGATCAGCGTCGCCGTCGCCACCGAGATGGCGTGATGCAGATCGCCCGTCAGCCCCCACCAGAGGGCAAAGGCCAACGCGGCCAACCCATGCACCACTGGCGCATAGAGACGTGCGGCGCGGTCGGCGAGGCCGCTGTAGCGGTGCCGTCCGGTCTCAGCCACCTCCACAAGGGCGGCAAGGCGGCGCAGGGTGCTGTCCTCAGCCCGGCGTGTCACGGCCAAGGTCAGGGGCGCACCAAGGATCACCTCGCCCGCGCAGACGGCGCCGCCCACCGAAAGCGGCACCGGCGCGGCCTCTCCGGTCAGCGCGGAGCGGTCGAGCGTGGCGGGGCCTTCGGCGGTCCCGTCGACCGGGGCCCGCGCGCCAGCCGCCAGCGCGATGCGGTCGCCGGGCATCAGCGCGCAGACATTCACCGTCTCGCGCCCCGCCTCGGTCAGCCGGGTCGCGCGGGGCAGTTCCAACGCTGTCAACTCTGCCGCCGCCGAGCGCGCCGTGGCCCGCGCGCGGTGCTCAAGATAGCGCCCCACCAGAAGGAAAAAACACAGCGACAGCGCCGCGTCGAACCAGGTATGCGCGCCGGTGTCGGCGAAGGTCTCGTAGAGCGAGGTCGCGGCAGCCAAAAAGATCGCAAGCGCGATCGGCACGTCCATGTTCATACGCCCCGCCCGCAGCGCCGTGACGGTAGAGGCGAAGAAGGGCACGGCCGAAAAAGCCAGGGCCGGCAGTGCGATGGATGCGGAGACCCAATGGAACATCTCCCGCGTGACCTCGCCCGCACCGGACCAGACAGCGACGGAGACGGCCATGACGTTCATCATGGCGAACCCGGCGACAGCGGCGCGCGCCAGCAGTTTGCGGCCCTCCTCGTCTCCCGCGGGACCTAGGGCGGAAGCGTCCAGCAGATGCGCATCGAACCCGGCGGCGTTCAACACGCTCAGGGCTTCACTCTCGTCATGGCCCGCGGTCGGCAGAAGGCGCAGCCGCTTGGCCCCGAGGTTCACCCGCGCCGCGGCGACCGACGGCAGATCGGCCAAGACGCGCTCCACCCCCGCGATACAGGCGGCGCAGTGGATTTGCGGCAGGGCGATGTATATCGCGTCCCCGGCCTTTGGTGCCGGGCGCGCCGGCATTTCGGTCAGGGGGGCTGCGGCGATGCAGCCCGGGCAGGCCGCAACGCTCATGGTGCCACCCGCAGCGGGATGCGGCGGCGGAACGGGGTGCCGTCGGCCGCGCGCATTTCTATCCGCAGGTTCCAGTTGCCCGGCCCAGCCTTGACCGGCGCCACCCAAGCCGCACCGTCCCAAGTGAAGATCGGCGTGATGTCATCCGCCACGGTGGTCGCGCGGCCCAGCGTCGCCGAGAGAATTTCCGGCCGGACGCTGCGCCCCTCCGCCGTCACCACCAGCCGCAGGGCATTTGCTGTCAGATCGGTCTCTACCGCCCAGCCAAGCGCTTCCTGTGCCGCCCGGTCGGCCTGAAAGTGCTGCGAGGCGATGTAGCTCGACTCGGTCTCCTTGCCGGGGAAGGTCCGTACCGCGTTGATCGCCAGCGCGAGATTCACCGCGATGATGATCGAGAAACCGCCGACGAAGCCCGCCAGCACGTGCCATCCCGTCAGTGGCCGATTGACCTGCCTTGCCGTCATCGCCTCACTCCTTTCCGTTGAAGATAGTATCGCCATGCGCCCGCGCGCCCGAGGAGACGTCCTCGACCCAGAAGCGCAGGTCGCTGCGAGCGCGCGCGGCCGCCGGAGCCTCGGGCGGGGCGATGACATAGACCCGCTGGCGCTGCGTGCTGTCGGGGGGCACCGCGACGGTGGTTCCCACGTAACCCTCAAGCGCCAGTTTCAGTCCCGCCGCCGCGCCGAGCGACAGGCGGAAGTCGCGCGCTTCCCCGTGCTTGTTGCGCAGCCGGATGTCATAGGCGTTGCGGATCGACCCGTCAGATAGGGTCACGAAGGTCGGATTGCGCACCGGGGCGACCGTCATGTCGATCTCGGGCCGGACGAAGAGCGCCACCACCAGCGCCACGCCGATCGCGGCCCAAGCCAGCGTGTAGAACACGGTTCGAGGCCGGAAGACATGCTGCCAGAGCGGTTTTGGCCGCCAGTTGGAGTCGGCCATCGCCGCACTTTCGCCCGGGCGCGTCGGCGGCTCGTCGTCGAGCGCGAGATAGTCGATCAAACCGCGCGGGCGGCCGATCTTGTCCATCACGTCGTCGCAGGCGTCGATGCAGAGCGCGCAGGTGATGCATTCCATCTGCTGGCCCTCGCGGATGTCGATGCCCATGGGGCAGACCGCGACGCAGGCGTTGCAGTCGATGCAATCGCCGAGGGCCTCTCCGCTACGGGACTGCCGCGCACCTGCGCTGTCCTTGTCGAGCGCGGCACCATAGCGCGCTACCGCCTCCCCGCTGCCCACCGCCTCGGCCGCGGCCTGCGCACGTTTCACCCCGCCCTTGCCGCGCGGCTCACCTCGCCAGCGGCGGTAGCCGACGGTCAGCGTGCCCGGGTCCACCATCGCGCCCTGGATGCGTGGCCAGGGGCACATGTAGATGCAGACCTGCTCGCGCATGAAGCCGCCGAATAGGAAGGTCGTCGCCGTTAGTACCGCGATGGTGGCATAGGCCACCGGTGCCGCCTCGAGCCTGACCAGATCGCGCGCCAGCGTCGGGGCGTCGGCGAAATAGAAGACCCAGGCCCCGCCGGTCGCCATGGCGATGAGGAGCCAGACCGCCCATTTCGCCCCCCGCAGTCGCGCCTTGCGCAGGCTTATCGGGGCCTTGTGCAGGCGGATGCGCGCGTTGCGGTCGCCCTCGATCCAGCGCTCCACGGTCATGAAAAGGTCCGACCAGACGGTCTGTGGGCAGGCATAACCGCACCAGACCCGGCCCAGAGAGGAGGTGAAGAGAAACAGCCCCAGACCCGCCATAATCAACAGCCCGGCGACGAAGTAGAATTCATGCGGCCAGATTTCGATCCAAAAGAAATGGAAACGCCGATTGGCCAGATCGACCAGCACAGCCTGATCAGGCAGGTTTGGCCCCCGGTCCCAGCGAATCCACGGGGTCACGTAGTAGATCCCAAGCGTGAAGATCAGGATCGCCCATTTCAGCGAGCGGAAGAAGCCGTTGACCCGGCGGGGAAAGATCGGCTCGCGCGGGGCGAAGAGTGGCGGGGCTTGTGTGGACATGGGGGTTGCGGGCTCCGGGTTCTGCCTCAGTGGCCTACACCCGTCGGGCACAGGCCACTTTGATCTGCATCAAAGCGCGGCGCTTAATCGGCAGTTGTCGCCGCGGCCTCCCCCACGTCGGCTTCACCGCCGCCGAGCCCATGAACATAGGCACTCACGGCGCGCACCTCGGCCTCGCCCAGACGGGCCTGCCACGAAGGCATGACCCCCATGCGCGGTGCCTTGAGCTGCGCCAGAATGTCCGCGTAGCTGTCGCCGCGCAGCCAGATCGCATCGGCAAGGTTCGGCGCGCCGATCTCGCGGTCGCCAAGCCCCGCGGCCCCGTGGCAGGAGCTACAGTTGTCGGCGTAGAGCTTTGCCCCCTGCCCCGCGGCGGTTGCGTCATGCGTCAGGTCCGACAGGCTGCGCACGTAATGCACGGTGGCGTCCAGCTCCTCGGGCGCCATCCAGTCAAAGGGGGGCATTTCCGAAAACCGCGCCTCGGGGTCCTCCTCGTTGCGGATGCCATGGCGCACAGTGTAGGTGATCTCGGCCATAGTCCCTCCCCAAAGCCAGTCGTCGTCCAGAAGGTTGGGATAGCCCGAGGCTTTCACGCCCCCCGCCCCCGCGCCGTGGCATTGCGAGCAATGTGCGGCGAAGACCGAGCGGCCTGCCTGTACGGCGAAACGGTGTAGCTCTTCGTTCTCCGCCAACACGCCGAGATCGACGGTGACGAGGCTCTCGGTCAGATCGGCGTTCGACAGTTCGACGCGGGCGATTTCGGCGGCGACCTCGCCGCGGGTAGAATAGCCCAGAAGCCCCGTCGTCGCGCCCGAGACCATCGGCCATGCCGGGTAGAGGATCGTGTAAATCACCCCCCAGACGACGGTTGCGTAGAAGGTCCAGAGCCACCACCGTGGCAGCGGCGTGTTGAGCTCCTCGATCCCGTCCCAGCTGTGGCCGGTGGTCTCGGTCCCGGTGGTGGGGTCGATCTTGCGGTTGTCGGTCATTTTGTGGCTCCGTCTTCTGGGCCCTTGGGCGCGGGTTCATCGCGGAACGGTACGGTCGCCGCATCATCGTGCAGCGCGCGCGAGCCGGGCCGGAAGGCCCATCCGATCACGCCCAGAAAGATCAAAGTGAGGATCAAAAGCGCCCAGCTGTCGGCCAGTTCGCGCAGGAAGGAATAGGTGTCCATCAGCGGCTCCTCAGCGGCTGGCGTCGGGCACGAAGGTCGAGAAATCGACCAGCGTCCCGAGCATCTGCAGATAGGCGATCAGCGCATCCATCTCGCTTACCCCCGGCTGGCCGTCGAAATCGCGGACCTGCGCGCCGGGATAGCGTTCGATTAGCCCGTCGTAATCGCCGAACGGATCGACCTGAACGCGGAAATCGGCACTGGCGCTGGCGATCATCTCGTCGCTGTAGGGCACGCCCACCATACGGTGGGTCTCGACCAGATCGGCCACCTCGTCACCATCGAGCCGCGCGTCCATCAGGAAGGCGTATTTCGGCATGACGCTTTCGGGCACCACCGACTGCGGGTCGATCAGGTGATCCACGTGCCATTCGTCCGAGTAGCGCCCGCCGACACGCGCAAGGTCCGGCCCGGTGCGTTTCGAGCCCCATTGGAACGGGTGGTCGTACATGGATTCGGCAGCAAGGCTGTAGTGGCCGTAACGCTCGGTTTCGTCGCGCATCGGGCGGATCATCTGGCTGTGACAGACATAGCAGCCTTCGCGCACGTAAACCTCGCGCCCGGCCAGTTCGAGCGGCGAATAGGGGCGCATGCCCTCGACCTCCTCGATGGTGTTCTCCAGCCAGAACAGCGGCGCGATCTCAACGATGCCGCCGATGCTGACCACGGCGAGCGAGGCCATCAGTAGCAAGGTCGCGTTGCGCTCGAACCGCTGATGAAAGGTGATGGTCTGCGTCTCGGGCGGCAGTTCGTTTGGGATCTTTCCCTGCTGCATACCTTCTCCGGCGGTAACCACTTTGGGATCATCGGTGGGGTCGTAGTCGGGGCTTTGGGGGTTCTTGCTCATTGTCTTACTCCGCAGGCAGGGCGACGGTAACGGGTCGTGATTTCGGTCCGCGGATGGTCATCCACATGTTCCAGACCATGACTGCACCGCCCGCGAGGTAGAGCACCCCGCCCAGAGCCCGGATCACGTACATCACGAACTTGGCCTCGACGGTGTCTGCAAAGCTGTTGACGAGGAACCCGTTGGCATCGACCTCGCGCCACATCAGCCCTTCCATGATGCCGGTCACCCACATCGAGGCCGCGTAGAGGACGATCCCCACGGTCGCGAGCCAGAAGTGCAGGTTGATCGCCGCCATGGAATGCATCTGCGTCCGGCCCCAGAGCCGCGGGGTCAGGAAGTAGAGCGCGCCGAATGTGATGAGCCCGTTCCAGCCAAGCGCGCCGGAATGCACATGGCCGATGGTCCAGTCGGTGTAGTGGCTCAGCGAGTTCACGGCCCGGATCGACATCATCGGCCCCTCGAAGGTCGACATGCCGTAGAAGGCGAGCGAGGCCACGAACATGCGGATGATCGGATCGGTCCGGATCTTGTCCCAGGCACCTTCTAGCGTCATCAGGCCGTTGATCATACCACCCCATGAGGGCATCCATAGGATGATCGAGAATACCATCCCCAGCGACGCCGCCCAATCGGGCAAGGCGGTGTAGTGCAGATGGTGCGGTCCGGCCCAGATGTAGAGGAAGATCAGCGCCCAGAAGTGAATGATTGACAGCTTGTAACTATAGACCGGCCGCCCCGCCTGCTTCGGCACGAAATAATACATCATGCCCAGGAACCCGGCGGTCAGGAAAAAGCCCACGGCGTTATGACCATACCACCACTGCGTCATGGCATCCTGCACGCCGGCGAAGACCTGCACCGATTTAGAGCCCCAGATCGACACCGGGATGGCAAGGTTGTTGACCACATGCAGCATGGCCACGGTGATGATGAAGGCCAGAAAGAACCAGTTGGCGACATAGATATGCCGCTCGCGCCGGTTCATGATCGTGCCGAAGAAGACGGCGAGATAGGCCAGCCAGACGATGGTGAGCCAGATGTCGATGTACCATTCGGGCTCGGCGTATTCCTTGGACTGCGTGGCGCCCAGAAGGTAGCCTGTGGCCGCCAGAACGATGAAAAGCTGATAGCCCCAGAAGACGAACCACGCGGTATTGCCGCCCCAGAGCCGTGCCGCACATGTGCGTTGCACGATGTAGAAGGAACTGGCGATCAGCGCGTTGCCGCCAAAAGCAAAGATCACCGCGCTGGTATGCAGCGGGCGCAGGCGGCCGAAGTTGGCATAGGGCTGCGCCCAGTCAATGTTGAGCACCGGAAAGGCCAATTGCAGGGCGATGAAGGTCCCGACGAGGAAACCGACGACGCCCCAGAAGGCCGTCGCGATCACGCCGTAGCGGACCGGCCCGTCCATATAGTCCCGCATCCCGTAGGCCTGCGCGGACACGCTGGGCGCTGCCGGGGCATCCTCGACTGGGATCTGGCGCAACTGCCAGATAAAGGCCCCCGCCGCGAGCACCATGATGAGCACCGCATGAACCATATAAGCCGGATCGCGGGCCCAATCCGCGCCAAGCGCCGCGAAAAACGCGATCAGCGCGAAGAGGATCAACTTCACCATATCGATCATATTCCGAATCCTTCACTCTTTCAAAGACGGATCGCATGGCCCGACCGGGGGCGTTTTGACTTGGGTCAATTGGGCGGCGACAAACCTGTAGAGATGTCGGTGCGCGGCTTTCGCGCGCTTGCGGCGATTACTGCGCGCGAATTGATCCAGCGCAAATGCTATGCGACCTCGTCCCCCTAAACGGGGGTGCTTGATCCCGCAGATGAGTTGGACGCCCCCAATCTAATCCGCACCTCTTCGGGAAGAGCGGCAGAAGCGCAGGAAGTGCCCGCACGGGCCTCAGACATAACTGATACATCCGGCTTGGACCGATAGGGGTATCGTGAATGTCGAAGCGAACAGATGATGTGCACACTGCTCGTAAGATTTGCGCTGAGAGCTGTGTAAGCGCTTGTCCAGTATCGCAGCCATCACTTGTGAAAGGTGCCCAAGCCGCTATGGCGGCAAACTTGTCATCCCCGCGAATAGCAAATGGATCGAGGACTTAAGGCTGATACGCACAACCATGGCCAGGTCATCCACACCACATATTTCGATTAATGCTTTTCCTCGTATTGAATCGCCGGACCGACCCTGAACAGCCACAGGGAATCACTTTGGGATTCAACCGTTCATTGGGGAGGGATAAGCCCACGCATCTTGCGTTTCGCCCAACTGTCGCCCAGCTTTCCCTTTGACATTTTCGTGACCATGGCTGGGGCGCGGGGTCCTTTTGACGCGTTTTGGTCACCTTGGCAGAGGCAGGATTATCGATCCTGCGAACACAGAATGAATAGTGCCCCGCATCGCTACCGGAAAACAAAGCTGACGCGATCCCTAGGAATTATAGATTATAATTCAGTGCCTTATAATATACTCCAATACCTCCGGGCGCGCCTTTCACCGTGATATGAATGGTCCGATCTCATCTCTCACCATGCCGATGCCCCCTGCTCTAACTCCCCCAGATCATTGATGAAATCCTGCCCGCCTCGCCAAGAAGGAAACAGTCTGTTTCTTAAAAAAAGGAGCAAATAAGGCGCGAAGGTGGTAACAAATGATACGTACCCTACCTGAACGTATAGGTCGGATAGACTTTCGACTTTTAGCGGCGAGAACGCGCCGCGGGCCGCAGTGGCCCGAATGAATGCGATAGACCCTGGGGGGTTTGATGAAGTACTTTAACGCCGACCGACACGCTTTTGGCCTGATGGAAATCACTGCCGGACCTCCGGTGCTGGCCCGCCAGATGGACCGCGCACCTAATGCTGCGGGCGCTGCCGTTTTGCAGGCATCGCGTGAATTGGCCTCTTTCTGCCTGCGCCCCAAGGGTCTTTATGGTCGCTACGCCAAACCGGTTCTCGACAAACTGCTGATCCTTGCCGTCCTGCCTATCGCGTTGCCGATCATTGCCCTTTGTGCGCTGGCGCTGTGGATCGAAAGCGGCCAACCCTTTTACACGCAGCAGCGGCTGGGCCGTAGCGGGAAACGCTTTTCCATCCTCAAACTGCGCACCATGGTTCGTGACGCCGATGCGGTATTGGAAAGCTATCTTGCCGCAAATCCGGCCATGCGTGCGGAATGGGATGAGATGCAAAAGCTGAAGAACGATCCGCGCATCACGCGGGTTGGTAACTTCTTGCGGGCCACATCCATCGATGAACTGCCTCAGATTTGGAACGTGCTGATTGGCGACATGAGCTTGATCGGACCGCGCCCAATGATGCCGGAACAGCTTGAAATGTACGGCGACCCGAAATCCTACTTTGCTCTGCGCCCCGGCATTACCGGACTTTGGCAGGTCTCTGCGCGCAACAACAGCCGCTTTACCTACCGCAATGAAGTAGATGGCGCCTACCGTCGCAACCTCTCTCTACCGATGGATCTGACCATTCTGATCAAAACCGTCGGGGTCGTCTTGCGTCGGACGGGGTGCTGAGCGATGCTGACCACGCCTGCTAACAATCGGAAATTGTCCACCTCATGTTTAGAAAATCGAAAGGGAACAAGATGAAGGATCTTTACGCATCTGACGCCCTCGGGGCGGACAACAGCGATGTTTTGGCGACCTTTGGCGGCCCGGGGATGCGGCACAGCATCCGCCCGCGTCGTACAGTGATGGATAATGAGGACGAGTTCGACGGCGATCTGTCCTTCGAGGAGCCTCTGCCCGTCGCCGCCCCTAAGATCACGCAATACGTCAGCGATGACCGCGCCCCACGTTGGCAAGACCTGCCCATCGCAACACCCGGCCCCGGTGGGGACATGCCGCTGGTCGATGATCACCGTAACAGCGCGGCCGCACGGGCCTTTGATCTGCTGCGCACGCGTCTGCGTCAGACGATATTGGAACATGGCTGGGTGAATATCGCCGTCACCGCGCCCACGTCAGGCTGCGGCAATACTTTCTCAGCCACCAATTTGGCGCTGAGCCTGTCCCGAGTGCCGGGATCACGGACTGTCCTGATGGATATGAATATGCGCAATCCCGGTCTGGCCCGCGCATTTGACACGGACGCCCCCGGTGCAATGAGCGACCTTTTGGCCGGTCGGACCAGTCTGGGCCAGCAGATGGTTCGTGTAAGCGATACGTTGGCGCTTGGCCTGAATGACCAACCCGAGGTGAACGCCGCCGAAATCCTTCAAGACAGCGCAACGGCCGAAACCTTGCTGCGGATGCGCGCGACGCTCCAGCCAGAGATCGTCCTATATGACATGCCGCCTATGTTGGAGCATGACGACCTGTCGGCCTTCTTGCCTCAGCTTGACGGGGTATTGTTGATCTCTGACGGCAGTCAGACCATGGCGCGGCATCTGCGTGAATGTGAACGTATGCTTGAAGGTCAGGTGCCGCTTTTGGGCATCGTCCTGAACCGTGCCCGGTCTTCAAGCCTTCCGAAATATGCCTGACACCCCCTGTCTTTGCGCCTGTTAGCGCCCTATTATCGCCCAAGTCTTCTGGTCTAGGCAGGGAAACCCCGCCAAGCAATGGACTGGGGGCCAAAGCAGGTTGGAAAGAGGCACATGGGACCGATCTATACATTCGATGACATCATCGACATGCTGCGCCGCCGCGCGGGCGTTATTATTCTGGTCACGCTTTTGGGCTGTGTCGCTTCGGTATTTTGGGCGCTGTCGATCGCCCATGTTTATCAATCTTCCGAAGTCATTCAGATCGAACAGCCCAAGATCGCCAATGATCTTGCCCCTTCTACCGTCGAAGGGTCGTCAGCCCGTCGCCTGCAATTGATCGAACAGCAGTTGATGGCACGCGGAACGCTTGTCGACATCATTCAAAGATTTGGCCTCTATGAAGACCTGACCGCGCTGCGGATGTCAGAAAAAGTCGACCTGCTGCGCCGTTCCGTCACAATTACAGGGGTCGCAGCCCCGCGTGAGGGCTTTGCCGATGATGGCACCATCTCGGTGATGACCTTCACCGCCGAGATGGGCAACCCAGCCGATGCGCAGGCCGTGGCCCGCGAATTTGCCGACCGCACCCGCCAGATGTCTGCCGCGCAGCGTCAAAGCCAGACCCTCGAAACCTTGGAGTTTTTCCAACGCCAAGAGCAAAACTTGATCCGCGATATTTCTACGCTTGAGGCTGAATTGGCCAACTACCGCGCCGAAAATGATCTTTCCCTCGAAGGCAGTCTAGAATTTCGCCGCGGCGAGATCAGCAGCTTGAATGACGCGATCCTAGAGCTTGATCGTGAGATCATCGCCACGCGGCTGGCCCGTGACCGGGTGAACCCCGACGCCCGCGCCGCCACCATCGCCCGCGAACAGGCTGAGCTGGACGCCACGATGGAAAGCCTCACAACACAGCGTGATTTGCTACAAGAACAGCGCGAGACACTGACCGCAAGCCTGCAAACCTCGCCAGAGGTTGAGCGTGAATTGGCCCGGTTTGAGCGCCGGATGACCCAATTGCAAAACCAGTTGGAAGTAATCACAGCCCGGCGCAATGAGGCCGAAGTCGGCTTCTCGCTCGAAACCGATCAGCGCGGCGAAAAACTGATCACGCTTGAGCAGGCCGAACTGCCCGAATATCCAGTCTCGGCCAGCCGCAAAAAGCTTGCTATCATCGGCGGCCTCGCCAGCATTATGCTAAGTCTGTTCGTCGCCTTCCTGCTCGAATTGCGCCGCCCAGTGATCCGTTCGGCCCGCCAAATGACCCGCGAAACGGGCTTGATCCCTGTGGTGTCGATCCCCGACCTCAGCCCGCATGAAAAGCGCCGCACCTTGGGCAAGGTCTGGCAGGAACGGCTGAACGCTGGCAAACAAGGCCGCGCAGCACGATTGGCGCGTCAGCAAAAGGGCTAAGCGTTCGCTAGACCGTGGCGCTGAGACCCAGCACCCGATCCCAGTGCAGCCAAACTGCCAAAGCGCCAAGCCCTACCCCCAGCAAGGCAAATGTCAGATCATGGCGCGCATCCCAAACACCATGCGCCCGCGCCAACCAGATCAGCACGAGATGTGAAAGCAGCATCGCCACGCCCAGACCAAACAGCGCGCCGGGCAGCCCGGCATAGATCACGCCCGCCAGCAACATACCGATCTGCAGGCTAGCCCGAGAGGCGGAAGAGATGAAAAAACGCCGCGAATCCCCTGCGGCCAGCGCGGCTTGATCGTAGGTCATCCCGATCACCTGCGGCATCAATGCAAGCGACAGCATCACCAGAATAGCCCCGCTTTGCAGATACCGTGGGTCATAAAGAACCGACACCAGCCACGGCCCCGCCAGTGCCATTACCGCCAGCAACGCCAGCAGCCCGCCGCTCAACCCATAGCGCATCCGTCGCAGCTTTGGCTGATCGCCGCCCCCCGCCTCGCGGTAAATCGGGATCATCACCCGGGCGGTCACATTCTGCCCCAGCATGAGCGGGAAACTGGCAAGGAAATAGCCGATATTATAGATTCCGAGCCCTTCGAGCGAGAGGAACTTGCCCAAGATCGCCTTGTCACCTTGGCTGGCAAAGAACCAAAACATCGTGGATAGGAATATCCACTTGCCGAAATGCACCAGTTCTTGCACCGCGGGTCGCTCCCAGCGGAATTGGTTGCCCGGCCCCGGCAAAAACGCATGGGTCAGCGCCAGTTTTGCCAGCGCGCCCACCACGCCGCCCACGACCAGCGCTGCCACAGATTGATAGATCACCGCACCGATGATCATCACGATGATTCCAATGACCTGCGACGCCAGATCCAATAGCGTCAGCCGCCCCATCTGCAAATGCCGATGCGCGGTCTCAATCCTTGTGGGATTGAACCCGGCGATCACAAGGCTCAGCGCCGCGATGGGCAGATAAACCAGCAGCGATGGCTCGCCATAGAACACCGCCACCGGCCATGACAGCGCGCAGGCCGCAAGCCATAGCCCCCCCCCCCGGATTGCTTGGATCGTCCAGGCGGTATTTAGAAAATCCCGGTCATCGCCCCGTTTGCTCTGGGCGATAGACGGTCCGATACCCACATCCGAAAACAGCGTCAGCCCAACGATCACCACTTGTATCAAGGCCATGAGCCCAAAGGCTTCGGGGAACAGGAGGCGCGTCAGGATCAGGTTTGACGCCAGCCGGATCGCTTGGGCACCACCATAGCCCAGCACAATCCAAGAAGTTGAACGCAGGGCGCGGGCCATCAGGCGATTGCCTGTCACCGCTTGGGAAACCTTTGAAAACACCCGATATCGCGCCTTTGCCACTTCTTTCCGAAAGACTAAAGGCTTGCCCGCCCTTGTGCCAGTGGCAAGCAGGCGGGTAACAATGATTATCGCCCCCAGCCCAAGGCCCGCGCCCCCGTGAAGATCGCCTATATCCTCAACACCTACCCGCAGCCCTCGCATTCCTTCATCCGGCGCGAGATCGCGGCGTTGGAGGCGGCGGGCCATGAGGTTTTGCGTTTCGCCATGCGCGGCCCAGATGTGCCGCTGATTGATGCGCAAGATAAGGCCGAGCATGCACGCACGCATTATGTCTTGGCCGCCGGTGGCACGGCGCTTGTCGCTGCCAGTCTGCGCGGTTTGCTCAGGTCGCCCGCGCAATTCATCAAGGCACTACGGGATGTCCGACAGGCCGCACGCCAGGCCGAGACGGGGCTTTTGCGGCATCTCATCTATCTTGCCGAAGCTTGCTACCTGCGCGATCAGTTGGAGGGCAGCGGCGTCGAACATCTGCACGCGCATTTCGGCACCAATGCCACCATGGTCGCAATGCTCTGCCACAGTTTGGGCGGGCCGCGCTATAGTTTCACCACCCATGGCCCCGAAGAATTCGACAGCCCCCGCGCGCTGTCCCTTGGCACGAAAATTCACCATGCCGCCTTTGCGGTAGCGATCAGCCAATTTGGGCGCAGCCAACTTTGCCGCTGGGCCGATCCTGCCGATTGGCCGCGCATCAAAGTGGTGCATTGCGGAATAGAGCCTGCCAAATTCCCCACCCCTGCGCCCCTACCCGATGGCGAACGTCGCTTGGTCTCCATCGGTCGTTTCGTTGAGCAAAAGGGCCAGATCGCCCTGATCGAAGCGATGGGGCAGCTGCGTGACAGCCATCCCGATCTGCATCTGACGCTGATTGGTGACGGCGAATTGCGCCGCGCGATTGAGGCCGAGATTGCCCACCATGGCCTTGCAGACCGCGTCACACTGACCGGCTGGGTCGATGAAGCCCGCGTCACCTCCGAACTCGCCGCCGCCCATGCGTTGGTCATGCCCAGCTTTGCCGAAGGATTGCCCATGGTGGTGATGGAGGCCATGGCCGCCGCTCGCCCGGTGATCGCCACCTATATCGCAGGCACACCGGAGTTGGTGCAGCCCGGCGAAACCGGTTGGCTTGTGCCTGCCGGTGATGTCACCGCTTTGGCCGAGGCAATGACAGCGCTACATGACGCACCCTTAGCGGCATTAAATGGCATGGGGGCAAAGGCCCGCACGCGTGTTTTCGCACGCCATGACGTCACCCGCGAGGCCGCCAAATTGGCCGAATTCATACAAGATGTTGCCCATTAACGCCCCCGCACCCAGCGATTTGCACTGCGAAAGACAGGGGCGTGGATCGTCAGACGCACGGCGATAAAGACGATACCCCCCAACGGATCGCTGAGCACGCGTCTCCAGAAAGGGCGCATGTCATCATGCGCATCATCGTTTCGCATCAGTTCGGGAAAGAGCCGCCCCACCTCGGCCACGCCCGCATCCTGCCGCCGCCGCACACGCACCAGTGACGCGAATCCTTCGATCATCGGCCAATCATATGTGGCGGCCACCGCAATACGTTCTTCGGGGCGGAAGTTCAGCCGCGCAAAGGTATCATCCGAGATGATGTTCGGCCAATCCCCCCAACGCGCCCGCCCTGCTCGGTTCATCGCAAAGATACCAAACCCCGGCACGCCGTGGGTCATAAAGCCTGTCGTGCGCCAAAAACGTGTGTAATGGCGCGTTACCCAATCGCCCATTGTAGTCACCCGTGGGACCCCGCTGGCATAGCGCGGCGCAGCGTCGACCAGCACTTCGGCCAACTGCCCCAACAAGGGCGGGGAGACCAAAACATCGGCGTCGAGATAGACCAAGACTTCACCTCGCGCTGCCGCCTCGCCCGCGTTCCACGCGCTAAGCTTGCTGCCTTCGGTTAGTTCCAGCACCCGCAACGTCCAGCCCCGCCCTTTGAAAACCGATGCTTCCCTGCGGGCCACTTCGGCGGTCGCGTCAGTGCAACCGTTGGCCACGACAATCACCTCAACCGGCCCCGAGACCGGGCCAGATGCGCAGAGCGCATCGAGGCAAGCAGGCAGCCAATCCGCCTCATCATGGGCGGGGATCAGGATACTGACCCCCGAAAATTTGGCAGCCGCTAGCGCCATGTGGACACTGCATCCCACCGCGGGTTGTCATCCGAGAGGTAGCGCAGCGCGCCCCAAGACCCCCATTTTGTGGGGGTATAAACGTCGGCGAAATGGGTGAACAATTGCCCGCCGACAGCCTCCCAACCGGCCATCAGATCAGTATAAAGCGCGCCCATCTCAGGCGTGTAATTGAGGTGGTGAAAGAAGTCGGTCAACGCCTCGTTGTCTACCTGCGAACCAAGCCCAACCACATGGGTGCCGCCCTCATACATCACCAAATCAAGGTCATGCGCCCGCGCCACGGCTGCGTGATAGGGCCAAACACGGCCGATCAAATCGGCCAACGTATCATTTTCAAGCCCACTGGCGCCGCCATTGCGCAGGTCTTGGGCCGCGAGGGCCGAGGCCGCGTCATAGCGATGTGTCTCTATATACGCCTCTAGGTCGGCCCCGCTAAGCGCCTGCGCCTCTCCCTTCGCGCGGGCGGTGGCAAGACTGTCGGACAGCCAGCCGTTCACCATCTCGGCATTATCCTCCAGCCCCAGCACTCCGCCGAAGTATCCGGTGATGGCGTAGGCATCAAATGCAGTGGCGGGCGGGTTGTTTCCTTCTTTTTCTGCGACATAAAGCGGTGCGTCCAGCACTTCGGTTTCCAATCCCAGCCACCCCGTCTGGCTGGAAATCACATTGCGCAACCCTGTGTCTGCTTTGTCGCCGAAGACATCCGTCCAAATCCGCGCAACTTCGGCGGCGCGGAAGCCGTAGAACTGCATTCCCTTTTCGGCTTCTCCCCAACGGGCTTGGGCCATTTCATCGGCCCAGCGGGTCTGAGCGAACTGCCAGTTCCAAACCTCATTGGAGAATTCAACATAGGTGGTCAGGTCTGTGTCCAACGTCTCTAATACATAGGTCGAGAATTCGGTGACATAGGCATCTTCTGCCAGATGCGGCATGTTGAACCACGGGTCGATCTTTAGCTCATTTGCCAGCGCCACCATGACTTCAACCGGCACGCCGCGCAGGGCATAAGTCACATCCTCAGGGCGTGGGCGATTTTCCCACGTGGCGATGGGGCTGTCATTGGTGCCCATCCAATCCATAAAGCGCAGAACCTTCATCCCCGTCAGATGCTGGGTCCAATCCGGGTTGAACCGTGCGCCTGCATCAAAAGCGGCGGCCCGATCCTCGCGCACCACGGTGATATCGCGCGGCGGGTCGCTCCGATGCATCCGTTGAATGCGAATTTCCACGCTGCCCGGCCCCGGTGCATAGTCGAACCGGACCTCATTCTTGCCATAGCGTACATTCTTGGCCCGCCCCGCAACCTCGATCACGCCTGTGCCATTGAACCGCAGCAAATAACGCCCTTCTAGCGATGCTGCCTCCTTTGGCATATCGGTCAGGATCAGCGTGCCGATACTGCCCAATTCCCGTGGCATCTTGATCGGCCAGCCCTCTGCACTGAGGTAGCCGCCGTCAACCAATTGCGCATATTCCATACCGCCAAAGCGCCCCGGCATATGGCCAAGCCATGGGCGCGCGGTTTTCATCAGATCAAGAAACGGCGCCTGAACGCTCCAATCGGTAACACTGGCAAGGTTGGTGCCCATAGCGCGCGTGCCTTTGACAGCACTCTCGGGTGCGACGATTTCAAAGGGGGCACTGAGCACTGGCGCCGGAGGCATTTCGGCCTGCGTGTTCACAGTTTCTGCTGTCGCCGGTGGCCCCGTGGGGGTGATCGGCGCGGTCTGTGCATTGTCGTCTGCCGCCGGGCGCGACGCCGGGGGAACCGGCACCACGGCGCTGCTTTGATAGGCGCGCACCGCATCCCACGCCACACGCTGAAGTTCTCGTGCGAGATCGGGGGGGGGTGTTTCAAATGCCTTGCCCCAGCGATTGTTGAAGTCGCTCGGTAACCCCAACGGGTTTTTGCCCGTCAGCGTAGCGTATTGCGCCATCGCAACGAAATAATGGCCAAGATCGTTCAGGTGAATGTCATCCGCAAAAAGCGCGTCGATCTGGGTCAGCCCCGGCACGCGGTCGGCTGCAATCTCATCGTATAGCTGTGCCATCGCCTGCCCGGCTGGGATCAACTCAATCGTTGCGCTGTCTGAACTGCGCCCTTCCGCAACAGAGGCCGCGATCCCCTCCCATACCGGCAGATCACTTTCCAACCGCTCGCGCCACGGGATATGGGCATTGTCGTCGTATTCAACAGTTTCACCGCTGCCGCTTTTTAGCGAATGCCACGTCTCTTGCAGATAGACCTTTGCCGCAGGGTTGGCATTTGCAGCAAGGTCAAAGAATGCCTGCACGTAAACTTCGGTATCCGACCAGCGCGTGTGATTGGCCAGCGGGATCGCCTCGGTCAAGATCAGATGGGTGGTTTGCCCCTCGGGCAGCACGACGCGTGCATCAACGCCTTCGGCGCTGGACGATTCCTGCCAATTATGACGTAGGGGCGCACCGTTGATGATCTGGGCGCGCACCTCGCCCTGCCCCAATCCGGCCCGCAGCGTCTCTTGCAGCATATCCGGCCCGTCAGTGCCAAACAGGCTATGCCCCACCATGAGAACGGAAAACAGACTGCCCAGACCGCTCATGCTGCGACCCCGCTGTCGGGATGGGCGCGAACGACATCCCAGACCACGCGTTGCATTAGTTGGGCGGCCTCAGCACTTGGCGTATTGGCTGGGGTGCCATCGGCGCGGTTCAATTGATGCGGCAGGCCCGCCGGGTCACGGTGATAAAGCGTCGCGTAATGGGTCAGCGCCACAAGATAGGCCCCCTGATCGTTAAAATGGATCGTGTCCGAGCGACCATTATCGTCGCGCGAGAATAAATCATGCAGGCTGACAATACCGCCAACCCCACCAGTCTGCTCAACCGCACGGACAAAGGCCGCCATGGCCTGACCGGCGGGGATCAGATGCACAGGCACCTCAGAGTGATGCAAAGCGGGGTAGAGCACCTCATCGCGCCAGTATTTGTCAAGGTCACGGTCGATGCGGTTTAGCCAGCCGTTACCATCATCGGTGTGGTGCCATGTTTCATAAAGGTAAATGCGGGTATCGGGACGGGCCTCATGTGCCAGACTGGCCCAGCGGGCAAGGTAGTCAGGGCTGTCGTGATAACGAATGGCATCGGCAATTTCGACCATCTCGGTCAACACCACGGCGTCATAATCGCCCGATCCTATGGCAGCGCGGGCCGGACGGTGCTGCGCGTGATCGTTGGAGCGTTCAAATCCGTTAATCGCCTCATCCGGCTCCCAATGTTCGCGCAGGGAGGTGCCCCACCCGGTCTGACTGTGAAAACTGTGCCCCGCCCCCACCATCTGCGCCAGCATCGCGGGCATGTCGTGGCCCACCAATGAATGCCCCAGATGGTAAACCTGCATAGGACCATTCGGCGCGGTCAACGGCATGGCATAGAGGTCCTTCGCGCAATCTTGTACCTGCGCCCGGCGAAAGAACCACGTCCCGCCGCCAAGGCTGGCAAGGGCGGCTCCGCCTAGAAAAACGCGGCGTGACAGTGCGACCATGGGATCAAGCTCCTTTGCGATCAATCTGCCCAATCGCCACCCCGCTGACAAGGTGGCCCGCCACAAGGGCGACCCGCCCCGGCAGCTTCTCGCCGCGGGTAAAGCATTCAGTGGCTTGGGTAAATTCCGCCTCAAATGCGGTGGCGCCCTCGGTCAATGTGACCTCTAACTGGTCAAAGCCGAACAGCGTTTTCGTCAGTGGATACTGCGCTTTATAGGCCGCTTCTTTGGCGCAGAAGATGCGTTTGGCAGCCCCCAACGGCGCCTGCCCTTGCAGACGGGCGACCTCTATTGGGCTACAGACTTCTTGCAGCAGGTCTGCGGGCAGCGGGCCGTCGTCTTCGATATCCACGCCAAGGGCGCGCATGTCGCTTTGGGGTGCCAGCACGGCGATACACCAATCCGCGCAATGGCTAATTGACCCCACAAGCCCCGGCGGCCAGATCGGCGCGCGATCGGAGGTGGCGAGAATGGGTTCAGGCGCATATCCAAGTTGACGCATCGCATCTCGTGCCGCGCTGCGGCCGGCGGTGAACTCTGCGATCCGTGCAGGTCGCGCGCGGGCGATCAAGGTGGCTTCGCCCTCCCACAAGACTGGATGAACAGCGTCAGGCCGCGTTACGGCCACGGCGACAGGCAGGTCAAACAACCTGCGCACCGCCGCCGCAATCTCGGCCTCTTGGGTCATCTTAGCCTTGCCCGCGCCCACGCCCCGCGCGCATCATCCGGCGCTTGGACATGGTTTCAGACCGTGCAGGCGCATCAACATCCGAGGGTGCAGCAGTAGGTGCTGACACCTTACCGCTCAGCCCGTCAATATGCGCGGCCAGCCCCGAAAGGGTCGGAAAGCGGAAGATATCGGTGATCGACAAAGCGCTGGTGTTCAAGGCGGCTTTGATGTCGCGATGTGCCTGCACCGCCAAAAGAGAATGCCCCCCCAAGGCAAAGAAATTATCGGCCCCGCGAATGTCAGCAACCCCCAAAAGCGCGCCCCAGACCTGCGCGATGGCGGCTTGGCTGCCTTCGACTGGGCTGGCTTCTGGCGTCTCACGTGCGGGCGCGGCGGTTCGCTTCACGGGCGCCGGCAGGGCCTTACGGTCGATTTTCTTGTTGGGTGTCAGAGGCATGGCAGGCAGCGTGACAATGGCCTGCGGCACCATGATATCTGGCAAATTCGCTGCAAGCTGACGCCGCGCGCTGTCACTCTCAACAGTGGCATCCGCGACGACATAGCCAACAAGCTGCGCACCACCCTGCCCTGCGTCGTCGCGCAGCACGGCCACGGCTTGGCGCACGCCGGGCAATTCCGCCAGCCGCGCCTCAACCTCTCCCAATTCGATACGATGCCCGCGTATTTTGACCTGCGCATCGGCACGGCCTTCAAAATGCAGCACGCCCTCGGCGTCCATCCGCACCAGATCGCCCGTATTATAGATCCGGCCCGAAACGGCAAAAGGGTCCGCGATGAACCTCTCAGCGGTCATTTCGGCCCGCTGCCAGTAGCCCTGCGTCACCCCATCACCACCGATCCAAAGTGCGCCCGCAGCCCCAATGGGCAGCGGTTGCAGCGCATCATCCAGTACATGGACCTGCGTATTGGCAATCGGCGTGCCGATG
Source organism: Sulfitobacter dubius (assembly GCF_900113435.1). Classification (GTDB taxonomy): domain Bacteria; phylum Pseudomonadota; class Alphaproteobacteria; order Rhodobacterales; family Rhodobacteraceae; genus Sulfitobacter; species Sulfitobacter dubius. The sequence continues at coordinate 1,251,756 of NZ_FOPG01000001.1, forward strand.
GGCGCAGTGGTTGCTTGCGCGTCTTGTAGCACATGGGTGGTCGACCAGATCGTCGTCTCTGTCGGCCCATACATGTTTTGGATCTGTGCCTGCGTCGCCTCACGCAGTGCGCGAGACAACGTGCCGGGCAACGCCTCCCCCCCGATCATCAAGGATGTCACCCGCGCCAGCGCACCGCGCGCTTCATCGTTCATCACCATCATCTGCGCCATTGATGGCGTGCATTGCAGATGGGTCACCCCGTGGCGGATGATCTGCGCGGCGATGGAGTGGTCATCCGCCGCCGGTTGCCCGCCCAGATTGGCGCGGCGCAGCACCGCGGCCAAGGGCTTGAGCCCCGCCATTACCTTGTCCGTCGGAATGCCGTAGTCGATCAGGCAGGCGATCTCATCCACGCCGATCCGCTTGAGTTGCTCGGCCCGCGCCAGACCGTCGGCCACGGTGCCGAACATGCCGCTGTCGTTGAAATAGCGCTGAAAGGCGAACTCAAGGATCGCGTCCATTTCCTCAGGCGAAAGCCCCTCAAGATCGATCTCGAAGGGGTTCGTCGTGCCCGCCGGTTTCTTGAAGGCCGGGAAGGCCCAAGCGTATTGTTTGATAAGCCCCGCCGCCGAGCGCAGGTAGTCTTTCATCGGTTCGCGCGCCCCCTCTTCGGCCTCGTCGCGCGTATCCGCCAGGTAGCTGTGCAGCATCACCGTGACTTTATGGTCCGCCGGATCATGGCCCGCGCCGCGCAAAGCGTCGTGGTAGATTTTGATCTTATCCGCGACCTCTTCCACGGATTGGCCAAGCAAGTGGGTCAACACATTGGCGCCAATCTCCCCCGCCTCTTTCCACGTCTGCGGATTGCCAGCCGTGGTTACCCAAATGGGCAGGACTGTCGACACGGGCCGCGGCTGCGTCACCACTGCATGGGGTGTGCCATCGCCGCGGGGGAACTCTACTGGTTCCCCGGCCCAGAGCTTGCGCAGCTGGTCGATGGCGTCATACATCGCGGGCTTGTTCTGCGGCGGTGTGTTTTCCGGGCGGAGCACGAAATCGTCAGGCTGCCAGCCACTGGCGATGGCCAAGCCGACCCGCCCATTGGTCAGATTGTCGATCACCGCCCATTCCTCGGCGATCCGCGCGGGGTGATGGAGCGGGGCCACGCAAGAACCGGCCCGCACATCGAGGTTTTGCGTCACCGCTGCCACGGCAGCGCCGGTGACGGAGGGGTTCGGGTAAGGGCCACCAAAGGCATGAAAGTGCCGCTCGGGCGTCCAGACGGCGTTGAAGCCATTGGCATCCGCGAATTTGGCCCCTTCGAGCAGCAGTTCGTATTTCTTGGGGCCAACGCCATCGTCATTGCCCCAATAAAACAGGTTGAAGTCGATCTTGCGGTCGCTGGTGGCAATCGGACCATTCGACATCAGCGCCCGGCTGTCATCGCCCGCCAACACCAGCTTGAAGCCCCGCGCGAGGGTCCAGAACAGCTCTAGCACCGAGATATCAAAACTGAGGCTGGTCACCGCGAGCCAGACCGCACCCGCCTCATGGTCGATGCGGTCGTCCATTCCGGCAAAGAAATTCGCCACATTGCCGTGGCTAACCATCACGCCCTTTGGTGTACCGGTCGAGCCGGAGGTATAAATCAAATAGGCGAGGTCATCAGGCCCGGCATCGGCGGTCGGGTTCTCGTCGGATGCATTGGCAAGGCGTGGGTCGCGGTCGATCTCTAGTACCTGTGCGCTATGCGTTGGCAGACTTGCCGTCAGGGTCGATTGCGTCACAACCACCGACGCCCCACTGTCGGAAAGATAATGCGCCAGACGGTCGGCCGGATAAGCCGGGTCGAGCGGCACATAGGCCGCCCCAGCTTTCAAAATCCCAAGCGCACCCACCAAAAGGTCTACGCCCCGCGCGGTGCAGAGCGCCACAGGCATGCCCGGCCCCACCCCCATATCGCGCAGCACATGCGCCAGTTGATTGGCGCGCGCGTTAAGCGTGGCATAGCTTAGCGTTTCGCCTTCGAACACCAGCGCTGGTGCATCTGGCGCCCGAGCCACTTGTACCTCAAATGCCGCATGAAGGGTGAGGGGATCATAGTTGCGTTCGGTCGCGTTCACGCGGTTTAGCAATTGCTCCTCGGCCCCGGACAGCGCCCAGACTGTGCCACAATCGGGCGCATCCGCAACCTTGGCAAAGGCAGCCTCCAAACGCGCGGCAAGCAGATTGGTCGCATCCTCGGAGAGCCGCGTGCCATCGGCGAGCAACATGGCTCCCTCGGGCGTCAGGCAAAGGGTCAACGCCGCGCCAGTGAGGGGGGCAGTCCCGAATGAAATCGCAAAATCCGGTGTCTCAAGCGGGCCAATCGCCGGATCACGCAGCGGCAGGTCTCGGGCAAAACCCGCAGAATTGGTGGCGTGGGAGAGTTGCGGTGTCAGTAGCTCCAGCACATCGGCAATCGTCGTCCCCGCCTCTGCCGTAACGGTTATCGGCAACCAATCGGCCAGTAGCGGCGCGGGCTCTGCTTGGCGGCACAGTGCAAGGCCCCCATCGCCCCGCCCGGCGCTACGCAAAGCCACCAGCGCAGCGGCGATAACTTGCAGCGATTGTTCAAGATCTTGCGGCAACGGGATGTTTCGCTGAGTAAACCTTGCGGCCCCGGCGGGTGCATCGGCCAACGGAACTGGCAGCGGATCAAAGCCCGCCAAAGCACGCCGCCACTGCGGTTCTTCAGCGGGCGTGGGGGATGCTCCTGCGCTGCTCGGCAACCGCTCACCCGGTTTGAAGACATCTGATAAAACAATGGGGTCGCCGGAAATGTCGCGCAGCCCCTCTAAGGCCATTTGTGCGTCTGCTGCGGACACGACCAGCCGCGCGCCCTTCACCGAGATCACCTCACCGGGGGTGCCGCCTGTCGTCTCTAGCACCTCCACGCTTGATACAGTCAGCACATGCCCCGCGGCGTCCACGACCTTGGCCGTGGTAAGCGGGTTCCAATATTCGCCAAAGTTCAAACCACGCCCCAGCGCAGAGATCGTCTGTGCGTCATTCGCAAAGTCGATGACGCCGCCGCCTGCGGGCCGCTTGTCACGGGCAAAATAGCTTCGCTGGCTCAGGTCTTGCGGGGTGGTCTGCAAGCTGCCGCTTTCCAACTGCGCCAAGACCTCGCCAAAGCTTTCCATTCCGGCAGCATAGCATTTGGAATTCAGGCTAAAGGCCGTCTCATCTGCGGCGATATCCACCATGCGCTGCGCCAGCAAATCGCCTTTGTCCACGCCCGCCTCGATCAGGTGCCAACTGACCCCATGCTGCGCTTCGCCGTTCATGATCGCCCAAGCGGGGGTGTTCAGCCCGGCATAGCGCGGCAGCGGCCCATCGTGAAAGTTGATCGCGCCACGGGTCGGCAGCGCCAAAACTGCGTCAGAGATTAGGCGCAGGTTGGCGATGCTCAACAACCAATCGGCAGTGACCCCTGCCTGCAATAGATCATCGGCCGCGCGGTAAATCGTCAGCCCCTGCCGTTCGGCCCAATCACGCACCGTATCATCGCGGCTGATCACGGCGGCGATCTGGTGCCCCCCCGCCAAAATCATGTCACCGCAAGCGATGGTCAGGGATTCGTCCCCCATGAGCAGGGCAGAGAACGGATTAGTCTTGAAACTGGCGGTCATGAACGATCCTCCGTGGCGGGGCAGCGGGGCGGTTTTTTGGTCGTGGCGGCAGAGCGTCTGGCGGTAAGCGCATGGGCCGCAAGGTCACGGTAAAAGCCCGGCGCATCTTCGGGTCTGCGCCCTGTCAAAAGGCAACGCAAATGGTGCAGACCGCCGCCGAGAAGCCGCGCCAAAACGGCCAACGCGGCATAGGCACGCCCGTGATTTTTTGTGAAATATCGGCGGCGGCTATCGAACCAGTATCGCGGCATGCGACGCCATTCCTTCATCCCTGTCGAGACGGACCCCACATGCACGCATCGCGCCTGCGGCACATACCAACAATCCCAACCCGCCCGCGCGGCACGCAGGCAAAGGTCGGTTTCCTCGTAATACAAGAAATACTCTTCATCAAAGAGGCCAATCTCGGCCAGCATATCCCACCGCATCATGACGCTGGCCCCGGCCACCCAATCCACCTGTGCAGGTCTTTCCGGCAAAGGCGGCGCAACCACTGACGACGACAGCAACCGCGTCAGCGGGCCGAACCGCGCAGCGCCCTCCAACTCTCCGGCGGCAGTCGGAAATCGAAAGGCCGTGGTATGGGGCAGATCATCTTCGCCGCGCACATGGCTTCCGGCCAATCCCGCGCGGGGGTGTTCTTGCAGATGGGCCAATAGCCCCGCAATGCAGCCCGGGTCCAGAAAAGCATCAGAGTTCACCACATGCACGAAATCGGGCGGTGCCCCATCAGACATGCCAGCCCGGATAGCGACATTGTTGCCCGCGCCAAAACCGCCATTGTCGGGGGCCGAGATAAGGCGCACCCGGTCACCCACCCCCCAGCCACGTTCCGTGATCGCCTGTGCCAGCAGCGCGGCAGAACCGTCACCGCTGTCATTGTCGACGATCACCAATTCCGCGTTTGTGGTGGGCATATCGGCCAGAGCAGCCTCTGCCGCGCGCAGGGTCATCTCTGCGGTGCGATAGTTGAGGATAACCACCAAAAGGCGCGGCATTTGCTGCATCATTCTGCCGCCGTTGCTTGAGGTTGGGCCTTGTCCGCGTGAGCGGACAGTGTTGCGGCCTTGTCTGGGTATTCGGAGAGCGCCGCTGCGATGACTTCGGCCAGTTCTTGCGCCAGCACGGTCACGTTGGGCGCAAGGACCATGCTGACATGATCACCCGGCACTTCGACAACCTGCAGGCGCGGCGCGAACTGACGCCAGTCGTTGTCCTCAAAGACATATTCCTTTTCGGCGGTGACGTGATTGCCACCGGACACCGCCCAATGGCGATCCAACGGCGGCCGGAACAGTGTCAGCGGGCCGTCCCAAGTGGGGGTTTGATATTGTCCTACAGCGCGAAGGAACGCCGCCTGAATGCGCAGGCTGTTGAAAGAGACACCTGCCTCAGCCTCACCGCCCGCATCAGGCACCGCGCGACGGCGCTCGCGCTCCCATGCCCAACGGTTACCCGCCCATTCCAGCAGATAGGCTGGCCCCTTGCGCTTGAACTCGGCCAATTTGATATACGCCTTGTCGATCTTACTGAGCGATGGGCGCACGGGCAGCGGCGTATCGAGCATCGCTAGAACGGCCACCTCCTGCCCTGCGGCTTTCAATTGCTGGGCTATTTCATAGGATGTGATCCCGCCGCCTGAATACCCCGCCAGCAGATAGGGGCCTTGGGGCTGTAGGGCGCGGATTTCGGCGATGTAATCGGCGGCAGCGGCCTGCACCTCTTCATGCGGGGCGTCGTCCCCGATCAATCCGCGGGCCTGTATGCCAAAGACTGGGCGTTCATTGCTGAAGGGCAAGGCAAGGTGACGCAGGTTCAGCACGTTGCCGAACATGCCCGCGACAACAAAGAGCGGCGTCGCATCGCTGCGCGATTGGTTCAGCGGCACAAGGTAATTGAACCGCTGCTGAGGCGCGGCAGGCGTTGTGTCTGATGCGTCAGCGTCGGCCAAATCGCCCCGTTCTGCCGCGATCAACGCTGCGCATTTGGCGATCGTGGGTGCTTCGAACAGGACAGAGATCGGGAATTCGACCTTAAACTCTCGTTTCACCGCCGCAAAAAGCCGCACGGCGATCAGCGAATGCCCTCCGAGGTCAAAGAAACTATCGTCGACCCCGACTGGGCTGACGCCCAGAAGGTTCGACCAAATTTCAGCCAGTTTTTCTTCGATCGCATTGCGCGGTGCGACAAAACTGCCATCCAGATCCGGGCGCTCGAAACTTTGCCCTTGGGGCGCAGCCTCCGTCACCGGGGCGTCGGCCTGTGCGATTAAGCTTTGCAATGGCAAGGATGAAACCATGACCTGCGGAACGTCCAGCGCCAATGCCCGGCGCAGGGCTTCTGGCCCCTCCAGCGCGCGGATGCCTTGGCGTACCATACGGGCCAACCGTTCTTCGGCGGGGCTGAGTGTCGGTGTAATATCGCCCTCTTCAAACACCACTTCGCGCGCATCGGGGGCTGGCACCTCGGCAAAAGCGCCTTCGAGCCGTTTCATCGCGAAATTGCGCACGTCGACAAGGGGTGCGCCCTGCGCATCGGTGATCGTCACATCAAAGCGGGCAAAGCCCGACGCAGCCGCCCCTTCGACCAGCCGCACATGAGATCGGATATCGGCAGGCAGTGGGGCGTGCAGCGTGATCTCACCATAGGACAGCGGCACCCACAGGTGGCGCGCAGCATAGCCGGGGACGAGCGCCATGGCCCAACCGGTGGCGATGTCCATCAGGCCGGGATGCAGTAAATGGCCGTCGGTCAAATCGCCCTGCGCCGCCTTGGGCAGATGCAGGTCCGCCAGCCCCTCGCCCTGCCCAAGGGCGGTGCGTTGCAACACGTGCCAACGTGGGCCAAACTTTAGATGCGCCTCTTGGGCGGCGGGCAAACGATCATCGGACTCAGCCCGCACAACGGTGGGGCAACGGGCAGCGATAGCATCTAAGTCAAGCGTTTCAGCACCCGGCTCAGCAGGCATCAAACGCGCTTGCACATGCAACTGCCATGCGGCTTTGCCGTTCACCACACAGGCGCTGCGCAGTTCAGCAGCAAAGCCTGTACCCTCGGGGTGCAGGGTGATCTTGATCTTGCGCCGCGTCCCATCGGCCAGCGGCAAGGGCCGTAGGAAATAAAGGTCTTGCAGCGTGAAACTGGCCAATCCTTGGGCCTGTGCCGCTTCGGCCAAAAGCTCGATATAGCCTGTTCCGGGCATAATTGCGCGCCCGTCGCTGGTGCGGTGCTGGTCCAGCAGCCAATGCTCTGTCGCGATTTCGGTCATGAATTCAGGGGCACCGCTATCGCCAGATCCGGCGGCTTCAAGCAACGCCGCATTGATCGCGCGTGCGGGCAGCGCTACGGTGCCGCCCCCTCCGAGTGTTTCAGCGGCCATGCCGACATCGGCCCAAACACCCCAATTCACTGCGACGACGCGTGTCTGCGCATCCCGGCGCGATTGCGCAAAGGCATTCAGCCATGCATTCGCCGCGACATAATCCAACTGCCCCGCCGCGCGGGTGGCCGTAGAGGTTGAAGAAAACAACACCATCAGATCAAGCGCGCCATCCGGCAAAAGTTGATCCAAGACTCGCAAACCCTGCAACTTGGGGGCCAGCACCGCATCGATACCCGCATCGGATTTTGCCAGAAGTGGCGCGTCGTCCAGCACGCCTGCGGCGTGGATCACCCCGGTGAGCCCACCGTGACGGGTGGTCAGATCGTCGATCACCCGACGCATCTGCGCAAGGTTCGCCACATCTGCGCGGGCGACCTCGATCGCACCGCCAGACTGCACGGCCTGTGCCTCAAGCCGCATCACCGCACGCAAACGGCGGGCCGTGGCATCGGCAGGGCCGTGGCTGGCCAGATAGCTCTCCCATTCATGGCGCATCGGTAGGGCGGCGCGGCTTAGCAGAATAACGCGGGCGCCTTTGGTGTGCAGAATATCCGCCGCAAGGGTCAGGCCGATGCCGCCAAAGCCCCCGGTGATGAGGTAGCTTCCTTGCGCCTTCCACCCCGGTAAATCGCTTTGTGGCAGCGCAGCGTCGCGGTAGCCCAACTCATAACGGCGGCCAGCGCGGTGAGCGACCTGAAGGTTGGCGGGGCTGGCAAGAAGCTCTTCCAAAAGGTCATCCGCGTCGATCACCGGCACAGCGGCCACGGGTTTTGCGAACCACCCCGCCTGTGCCGGCGCTTGCGCGACAGCCAAATCAATCTGCGACGCCGTCAGCCCCGGCAGTTCACGCGCCATCACCCCAACAGGGCCGGAAATCAGCGCCTTTTCGGGATAAGCCAGAACCGCGTCACCAATCTGCGTTGCCCCAGTGGTGAAAACACTCAGATGCAGCGGCGCGTCACGTTCCCCGTCGGCCAGCGCTTGGGCAAGCCACGTCAGGCTCCAAAACCCTTGTTCGATATTGCGGTCGAACCTGCTGGAGCCGGGGCGCGGCTGCACCGTATCATCGGTTAGCCAGAAATGTGCGATCCGGTCTGGCATCTGCCCATCGGCCTCTAGGGCGGTCAGCAGTTGATCATAGCTCGGACGGCCCTGTTCAGCAGCCATGGTAAACTGATCGGCACTGACGCGGGCAAAGGCATCGCCCGCGGTGACCTGCACAACGCGGTGCCCTTCTGCGCGAAGCCGCGCGGCAGCCTCGGCCCCCAGCCCGGCCTTATCCGCAAAGATCAACCAGTTAAGCGGACCGGAAACACGCATGTCGCGTTCAGCATAGCGCGGCTGCCAATGGGGCACGGCACCCCATTTGGCGATGTCATCCTCGCGCTGCAGCTGCGGTGTGGGGGAACTTTGCACGGCCTTGCCCGGCTCGATGAAATAGCGCGCGCGCTGGAATTGATAGGTCGGCAGCAGCACACGGTTGCGCCGCGCCTCCCCCCAAATCTGCGCCCAGTCGGCTTCGACACCGCAGGCCCATAGCCGCCCGATCACGCCAAGGAAATAGGCATCATCTGCCATCTCCTGTTCAGGGTGACGCAGCGACGACATCACCTGCCCCGGTGCCACATCCGCGTTCATCTGCGCCAAGGCCGACAGTGCCTTGCCCGGTCCGACCTCAAGGAAGACCTTTGGGGCATCACTGGTAAGGTGGCTAATGCAATCGGCAAAATTCACCGTGTGACGCAGTTGTTCGACCCAATAGTCAGGGTCTGTGGCCTGCTCTGCCGTGATCAACTGCCCCGTCCGGTTTGATAGGAAAGGCATCTGAGGCACGCGCAGGTCCAGCTTGGCTAGAAAGGCGCGGTAGCGGTCAAGGATCGGGTCCAACATTCGCGAATGGGCGGCGATGTCGATGGCGATCCTCTGGTGCTCAAGTCCAGCCTTCGTCAGACGTTCCTGCAAGGCGACAAGCGCACTGTCGGGGCCGGAAATTGCGATCAGTTCCGGGCCATTCACGCTGGCGATATCAAGGTCTTGGCCCAGATGCGGAGTGATCTTTTCAAGCGGGGCAGAGATGCTGATCATCCCGCCTGCTGGGACTTCGTCAAACAGCCGTCCACGCAGTAGAACAAGGTCGATACACTCTTCAAAGCGCATCACCCCGGCCAAACAGGCGGCAACGTTTTCGCCCATGGAATGCCCCACCAGCGCAGCAGGTTTCACGCCCCAAGACATCCAAAGCTGCGCCAATGCATATTCCACGATCATGATCAGCGGCAGTTGCACCGAAGGCTTTTTCAGCTTGGCCTCAGCTGCGGCGCGGACCTCAGGCTCTGGCAACCAAATCGCGCGGATATCATAATCAAGCTCCGGCTCCAGATGCGCCAGCCCCCGGTCCATCCATTCGGCAAAGACCGGCTCGGTTTCATAAAGGTCGCGGGCCATGTCGGCATATTGCGCACCACCACCGGGGAACATGAAGGCGACCTCGGGATCGGAGCCAAGATGGTCATGGGTAAAAACGCGGCGGCTGTCGCCACTCTCCAACAGCGCTGCGGCCTCTTCATGGCTTTCGGCCACCAGCACGCGGCGTTTGTCAAAGGCGCGGCGCCCTTGTTTCAGGGTGAATGCCACATCGGCCAGCGGCTGTTCGGGATGCGCACGTAGATGCGCGGCCAGTGCGGCGCCATTGGCCTCAAGTGCGGCCTTATTGCGGCCCGATAGGCACAGCACATGGAAGGGGAAATCGCTTTCCTCGGACGCCCTGCGCACGGGCGCTTCTTCAAGGATCATATGCGCATTGGTCCCGCCAACGCCAAGCGCGTTAACCGCCGCACGGCGCGGGGTTGCCTGTGCGGGCCAATCATACAGCTGGTCATTCACACGGAACGGCGAGCCATCAAACGGGATCGCGGGGTTCGGCGCCTCATAGCCTAGCGAGGGCGGGATCTGGTGATGGTGCAGCGAAAGCGCGGCCTTTGCCAGCCCCGCAACCCCGGCTGCGGTATCCAGATGGCCAATGTTGGTTTTGACCGATCCAATGCGGCAGAAATCCTCGGCCTGCGTCTCGGCCCGGTAGGCTTGGGTCAGGGCGGCGACTTCGATCGGATCGCCTAGATAGGTGCCCGTGCCGTGGCATTCGACCATGCCGATGCTTTGGGCCGCGACACCTGCTGCATCCAACGCGCGGGCGATGGCAGCCGTCTGCCCATCAACCGAAGGCGCCAGATATCCTGCTTTGGCCGCCCCATCATTGTTGACCGCAGACCCTTTGATAACCGCCCAGATGTGATCACCATCGGCAATGGCATCCTCAAGCCGCCGCAGTGCCACGGCACCTGCACCAGAGCCAAAGACGGTTCCCTGCGCGCGGTGATCAAAGGCGTGGCATTCCCCGTCGGGCGAGAGAATCTCGTTTTCCTTGAACTCATAGCCCCTGCCCTGCGGCAGCTCGATCGTCACCCCGCCCGCCAGCGCCATATCAATCTCACCCGCCCGCAACGCCTGCGCGGCATAATGGATCGCCACCAGCGACGTGGAACAGGCGGTTTGCAGGTTGATCGACGGGCCCTTGAGGTCAAGCACATGGCTCACACGGGTCGAAAGGAAATCCTTATCGTTCCCGGTATGGCGCAGCAGGAACATGCCCACATCATCCACCAATTCAGGGTTCGAGCAGATGTTGAAATAGAAATAGCTGCCCATGCCACAGCCCGCATAGACCCCTACAGGGCCCGAGAGGGTCTCTGGCATATGGCCCGCCTGCTCCATCGCCTGCCATGCGATTTCAAGAAACTTGCGGTGCTGCGGATCAAGGATTGCGGCATCTTTGGGAGAGAAACCAAAGAACTCTGCATCGAACATGTCATAGCCCGGCATTTCGGCGGTGACGGGCACGTAATTTGGCCGTGCCATCCGCTCGGCGCTCTCTCCGGCCGCGCGCAATTGCGCCTCGTCCAACCGCTTAAGCGCGCTCACGCCGTCGCGCAGGTTCGCCCAATAGGCATCAACGTCATCGGCCCCCGGAACAGTGACCGCCATGCCGACAATCGCAATATCATCGCGAGAAAAAGTGCTGTCCGTGCTATTCATTGCTACATATGTCCCATCGCCGCTCGGTCACAGTGATGAGCCTTCTTAGGTTCAATTTAAGCTTCGGATGCAGCATACAACAGGCAAATCTGTCAAAATTGAGCCGAGAACGTGCCGCAACGTCATTTCCGCCTCACAACGCAGTGATTAACGCGCGGTTTAAAAGACCGTCCGCCTGCGCGCGGTCGCGGGGGGCGTGACCGCGCTTGCGATATCCAGACCTGTCCGCGCGCCTGCTAGGGCCTCGGCATGGCCAAGGATTGCCCCGGCAGTAAGCCAAGTCAGCGGGGTCAACGTCGCATTCAGCAACATGTCCATCATGGTGATACCCAAGATCAGAAGCAGCGGTGCGATCCAAGGGGATAGGGCCGCATCCCCACGTCGATAGAGGTATAGGCCCATCAAGAAGATCGGCAAGGCCAACAGCCCCATTTCACACAGGTAACCAATCCATCCAAAGGATCCGAATACGATAATCCAGCGCCCATCGGGGATCGAGAGGATATCGCCGGTGGTTGCATCGCGGATCAAGTTACGCCCCCATCCGCCCCAGCCGAACCACGGCTTTTCGGCTGCCCGTTCAAGAAGCTGCTCTTCGTTCATAAAACGGTAGCTCAGCGAATTTGCCCGCTCCGCGCTGATCGCTTCAGCTTGGGCCACAAGTGCCTCAAGCGGGACCAGACCAGCGTTGCGCAGCATAGGATAGATCATCGCCACAGCCGCAAAGACAACCGCCAACCGTATTTGCCACCGCGTGGGCAACAGCAGCACCGTCGGTACCAGCAACAGCGCATAGGCCATAGATGCAAGGCTTTTGCACAGCAGCAGCACCACAGCCAAATAGACAGCCAGAAACATCATCTTCCATCGGCTGATAACCGAGCTTTGCCGCGCCAGCGCTACCGTAGAGACCAGTGCAATACACATGAACAGTGCCAACCACAGCGCGTGGGGCAAGAAGACGATGGGGCGGAACCCGCCGTTGCGCATCATCTGCTCGAATGAATGTTGAAAGAACCCGTAAATCCAAGTGTTAAGCTGCGGGGAGAAGCGAACTTCAAACAACGACGGCACAGAATAGATCAGCCCGCCGATCATAAAAGCCAACAAAAGCTCGCGCAGCCCTTTCTCATCGGCAAGGAACTGACGTGCCAGCAAAAAGGGTACGAGCACCAGAACCTGGCCGATCAGAACAGAACCGATGTCGCGGATCGACAGCCCCGGCAAAGCATCCACCGGAAAGACAACCGGATCAAACCCCAAGATCGATTGAAACAAAATGGGATCGCCGTTGTTCATAACCGTCGGTACGCCCGAAAACAAAAATCCCACGACCAACAGCCCCGCCATGCGCGAGGCAGGCCAAAGTCGAAGCTTCTCTTGTGTGCCCAGCCAGATGATTAACAGCACGCTGAGGTTGGGGATCGACACTTTATCAAGCCCCGGCACCAGCGGCAGATTGAACTCTGTCAGCGGCGGCAGGAAAAGATAGCCGCCAAGGATCGACCAGATCAGTGCCCGTTGCAGCGGCAGGTTGCGAAACAGGCCCAAACAGACAATGGGCCAGATCAGCAGCATCATATAGGCGATGGGATTAGGCATGATGTCCTTGCATGGGCCGAACGTTGGGCGTCGTAAATTACCATCTGGCCTGCGCGCTGTCATCCCGCTAGTTTCATGGCGGGCAGTCTTTGGAGTGGGCGTGGTTGTAAAATGACACATGATAACAGAGGCATGAAAGACTATCTTCACACCACTAGAGTTGTAACCGCTGCCCAGCTTTTGCGAGAAGCGCTATGAAGTATGGCAAAGGCGACGCTGCCGTGGTGGTTAATGTGGCAACAAGGCCCGTATTGTTTCAGGCCCTGCGCAAACGCTTTGACAAGGGAGACGGATTCGCGCTCGCGACGCTGAACCTCGACCATCTGACAAAACTGCCAAGCGACCCAACCTTCGCTGCAGCATATAGCGCGCAGGACTTGATTGTTGCGGATGGCCGCCCCGTGGTCTGGCTGTCGCAGCTAGCAAGGCAGCCGGTGGAGTTGATGCCGGGCTCTGATCTGATCCTGCCGCTATGTGAACTGGCAGCGGACCTATCGCTGCCCATCGCCTTTTTCGGCAGTGACCAAAGCGCGCTCAACGGCGCCGCCCGAGTGCTGCAAGCCCGGGTGCCGGGCCTTGAAATTTGTCACATCACAGCGCCGCCGATGGGATTTGCCCCCTCAAGCCTTGAGGCCGATGCTGCCTTGCGTGAGATTGCGAAGAGCGGTGCGCGGCTGTGCTTTTTGGCACTTGGCGCGCCCAAGCAAGAGATCCTCGCCGCGCGGGGGCGCGAGATCGCGCCGGGGGTGGGATTTGCTTCTGTCGGAGCGGGGTTGGATTTCCTTGCTAAGCGGCAGCGGCGTGCGCCAAAGTGGATGCGGATGCTGGCTTTGGAATGGCTGTGGCGCACACTGCAAAGCCCGCTCCGGATGGTGCCGCGTTATGCGCGCTGTTTTGCAATCCTACCTCGGCTCACGTTTGATGCATGGCGGATGCGCTAGGCGTTAGCGGTATTCGATAATCCGCCCATCGCGCCGCATATGGTATTTCACAACGCCCAAAGCCTCGGGGAATTTTCCCAGCAGGGTGAACACCGCCCAAGCCGCCCCGCCCCGCCGGATCAACCGCAACAGTTGCACAGGATAGAGCAGGGCCAGAATAAGCGCAGCCCAAGGCATCAGCAGCGCCAACAACACGATCATCGCAGGCAAAAGCGCCCCCCAAAGCAGGGCGCGGCGTGTCTCGGCCACCCAATGGCAATCGGGGCCAGCGCCATGCAGCGCGGCTCCTTCGGCAAAGGCATGCCCGGCGCGCAGGCTGCGCCGCCACCACTGGCCGAACCGCGTGATCTGCGCGTCATGCCATGTCATTTCAGTATCCAAACGCCATATCTGCCAGCCCGCCCGTCGCAGACGTTGGCAAAGCTCTGGCTCTTCCCCGGCAATCATCTCTGCTCGGTAGCCTCCGACAGTGCGCAGCGCATGCAGGCGCATCAGGGCGTCACCGCCACAGGCTTGGACCTCTCCCACCGGCGTATCCCATTCGCGGTCAATCAGGGTGTTATATATCGACGCTTGGGGGCATTCCTCGCGCCGCCTGCCGCAAACCACAGCGATTTGCGGATGGGCATCTAAATGCGTCTCTGCCGCTTCCAGCCAGCCTGCCTGCAAGATGCAATCGCCATCAAGGAATTGCACCAGCGTGATGCCCTCCTCCAGCGCCGCGGCGCCTGCATTGCGTGCCCGCGCGGCGGTAAACGGCTGTTGCATGTCCAGTTCAACCACCTTAGCCCCAAGCCCGTGCGCCATGGCGACAGAGCCGTCGGTTGAACCGCTATCGACATAAACCACCTGCGCCACCTGCCCCATCAGGGTCTGCAAAGACCGCTCCAACCGCGCACCCTCGTTACGGCCGATGACAACGGCACCGATGCTCATGCGGCGCTTTCGTCACGCCAAGCGGCGACATGGGCGCTATAGGCCTCGGACGGCACCAGAAACCCAGCGCGGTACAAAAGTTCAACCCGGTTCCAACGCCGCGCATCCAATGAAAAGAGCGAGACATCGGGGTTCTGCCCGATCACCGCCATGCGCCGCGCGTCTTCGTTATGAGCCAAATCGCCCGAGGCCAGTGTTGCCGCATCCCGGGTGACGGGGTCATTGGCAAATTTATAATGTTTTATCACCGCCGTCATATCCGCCACACGCAGCCCGCTGGAAAGATGCGGATGCGGAGCGGGTGTGACCTCTGGACCGTTGAAAATAAGCGGGTGTTTGGTCAGGCAGCAATCTTCACCAAACACCTTGCCGCGCACCCCACCAAAGGCAAATTTCACAGCATCGTTGGACAGGTCATTGTTGGTCAGCAGGGTCGAAAACTCTATATCAGAACTATGGTAGTCGACTTTGCGCACGGCACTGATGTCGTAGTAGAGGAAGGCTTGCAGTGCCTGTTTGTAGGGCAGCCCAGCCGCAGCGGCGAGGCTGTTCTTGGGAAACATCTCAAGCATCTGAGCCGCCAAGGCAGTATAGCCCTGCTGCTCAAGATAGGCGGTTAGCCCCCTTACACCGATTTGAGAGCGCCCTTCGAAATCAAAGATTTCGTCCATATCGACATAAAGACACCAGCGGTTTTGCCCATAGGTCTGCGCCGGGTACTGCCGGATCAAGTCTTCGTATTGGGCAAGTGGCAGGGCACTGCGGTCTATTATCGTGCCCTTCTGCGCCTTGATCCGGGCGATTGTGTCATCACGAGAGCCATTGTCGATAAATACAAAATGCCGCACGCCCATCGCACGGTAGTGGCGAAAGAACGCATCGAGGTAATAGCTGCCGTCCCGCACCAAGGCGATCAACACCACGTCACCCGGCGCCACATCAAGTTTGGTAGGCCCATGCAGATGCTGCAAAGAGGCGACAAAGCGCGCGCGGCGGCGTGCGTCTTTCAGGCGTTCCCGCAGGCGGCGGATCAGATAAAGGGGCGATTTCATGCTGAGGTGATACGACAGCGATCCTGTCCGGTCTACTACCCCCATGCCAAATCACGCCCGCACAATGTCGCACCAAGCGATTAGCTGCCGCATGCCCCACCTAATCAGAAGCGGTAGGATCGAAGCCTGCGCCCCCCTGCAATGTCGGGCTATAGAAAGTGTGCCGCGCACGGCCTGCATGCTTTGAAGCATAAAGCGCAGTATCCGCATTGGCCAAAACCCCATCGCGTGAAGGCGTGTCGCCGCGCTGGACCCAGACCGTGCCAATGCTGGCAGAGACTTTGCAGACCTCACCTTTGAAATGGATAGGCTCTTCCAATCGGTCGATGATGCGCTGCCCGATCTGTTCCAACACATTTTCACTGCGCACATCGGGTAAGACGACAGTGAACTCATCCCCTCCCAGACGGACCACCATGTCGGAGCTGCGGGTCTCTTGCACCATAATCCGAGCGACCACTTGCAAAACATGATCGCCAGCGGCATGGCCAAGGCTGTCATTTACCGCTTTGAAATGATCAAGGTCGATGTGCATGACCGCAAAGCCTTCCCCCGCCGCAATCAGCCGTTCCAGCACTGCGTTCAGCGCACGGCGGTTCTTTAGTCCGGTCAATAGGTCGGTAAAGGCCTGCTCCTCCGCCGCAATGCGCGCCTCTTCTAGGCGCAGGTTCAAGCGACGGGAGGCTTCCATCGCGGCTGATTTCGCTTCCATAAGATAGAGCATTTCAATCGCCAGATCGGTCGCCGCGAAGTCTGCGTTGGTCAGCGCGTAATCTTGCACCCCGTCAAAAATAGAGATCCCAAATGAGAGGTTCACAATGGTTCGGCCATCGTCCAGCGGCACAAGCAGGCCCTTTAATTCGGTCCGGGGCGCATCGCGGAAAGCCAGATGAAGTTTCATGCCAGACGCACGTCGCAAATCGTCCATTCCGCGCATTGTGCGGGGCCGTTTGACGGTGACTGTATCTAAAAATAGCTTCCCAGCCAGCGGTGACTGCGGCCGTAACTTTTGTATCGTCGGTCCCGCGTGACGGATGAACCCCGTTGAGGACAAGAGTAGATGCATCGGACAAAGCCTGTCTAATACCTCCGTGTCGTGGATCGCCCCACTCATGCCCGCGCCCCAAGTTCGAAGCTGCGACCTTCTGAAAAATCGGCCTCAATCAGAATGATCTTCAGGGTTTCTATCCCTTCAGATCTCCCGCAATGCTCTAGCGCCACCAGCGCGCCATAGTCGTCCGCCATGGCCCGCAAGACCCCCATCATCAGATAGCCGTACCCGACAAGTGGGGCCTCACAGACCAACAAATACTGACCATCGGGTTCCTCGCACAACTCGATCCTAGGCAATCGAAGCTCTGAAAGCGCAAGGCGCGTGCGGTCTGGCAGCTCGTCTAAAGATTGCAGAAAGTCGCGAAAACTCACCCCGCCAAATCGCAGCAATCGCCGCACGGCCGCATAGCCCGGCTGCGCCACAAGGAAGGTGCCGACATCCTCCATCACCTCCGCGCGGGGCCGTTCTAACACGGTGCAAACCGCATCCAGAACCGCTGGCGTGACATGATCTGGATAGGTCAGCATCGCCTCGAACTCGGTGAAACCCAACCCGGCCCGAGTGGCCACAGCGGACCAAAGCGCATGGCCATAGTTGGCACAAAAGTAGTTTTGAATGCTGCGGTTTATAAGCCCGTGCATGACTGCCTCATTCCCATTTTTCCCGCAGCTAGAATGCAGGTGCAGTGGTTAAGATTGGCCTGATAATTCCAGTTGTTCGGAAATTGCGTTGAGCTGTCAGGTCACTCGCGCGGAACCGGAGGGATCCACGAAGCGTTTGATGTCTAAGGATGGCACAGTGTCTTTCCTCAACGCACAGCGATGGCGGAGTATTCTCATGAGTGATGATCCCAAACACCCCAAAGACAAAACTCCACCAAAAAAGCCGCAAGAGGACCTGCACCGCCCAGAGGCTACGTTGGACGAAGCCCCCGCGGGCAGCCCCAATGCCGAAGAACGCTCGCGGCTTTCGGATTAACAACCTTCGCCTGACCGCATCACAGGATGCATCAACAACAGAGCACTTAAGATGAGTTTCACCAGATGAGCAACAACGTCACGGCACCTCGGCCACACAGCGCGCCGGGGTTTATGCTATGCCTTGGCTGGATTGCGATCCTTGGCTGCGTGGTTTTCACCGTCTCGATCTTGATCGCAGATTTCGTGGTACCGGAACATGATTGGATGGCAGATACGATCAGCGATCTGGGCGCAGGTCGGTATGAGTTTATCGTCGACATCGGCATCTATGCCTTTTCCGCCGCTCTGATCGCCTGCGCCTTGCTATGCGCTCATATGCATTTCGGCGGGGCGTGGTGGAGCGGTGGCACAATTGGTCTCGCTCTTCTTGGGCTCATCGTTTTTCTGGTCGGCGCAAGAAATGAATACGGAGATCGTGATTCTGATGGCGTGGTAATCCACATCTATCTGGTTTACGCGCTTGGGCTGATTATGCTGACCGTCCCTTGGATGCTGTCCAACGGGTTTGCCGATATCTCGCCCGTTGTTGCGAAAGCGATGAAGGGCATTTCACTGATCTGGTTGGTATCCGCACCGCCGTTCTTCTTTCTGCCCACGGGGATCGACGGAATATACGAGCGCTATCTCGGCCTTATCGCCATGGCCATGGTGTTGCTCTTGGGACGGTTCTTTATCCAGCGTGGCACCGCGCTACGCGAAAGGCAAAGCTGATGTTTTTCGAGAATGTTCCACTCGATATTGTCGCCCGCGCGATGTTGCTTTCTTCTATCGCGTTGATCTGGGTGATCTTTGTCGTGCGCGTCATCGGGTTGCGCACCTTTTCAAAAATGACTGCATTTGATTTTGTCGCAACTATCGCCACCGGTTCTCTGCTTGCCGGGGCCTGTCAGGCAACAACGTGGCCGGAATTTGCGCAGCCTACGCTGGCCATTTCGGCCCTGCTTGGCGCGCAGTTTGTAATCGCACGTGGGCGGCAAGCGTCTGATCGGTTTGAACAGACCGTGCAGAATGAACCTGTGATCCTGATGCGTGATGGGCAGATTTTTGACGACGCCCTGCGCGAAACCCGCGTGGCCCGCGCCGATCTGATAGCCAAGTTGCGCGAGGCCAATGCCATGCGATTTTCAGACGTACGCGCAGTCGTGCTTGAAACGACGGGCGATATTTCGGTCCTGCATGGGGATGAACTAGAAGACCGAATACTTGAAGGCGTACGCGAGATCACGGCTTGAGCAGGATGTGCCGCGCTCAAGTTAGATAGCCCAGCAAATGCCCAATGTCTGGCAGCACGATATCTGCGTGCGGAGCAAGCTCCTCGGCAGTGGCGGGGCCGGTCAGGACAGCCACGGGCAGCATCCCCGCCGCACGTGCCGCTTCGAGATCGTGAACACTATCTCCGATCATTGCGATGGTGCTTTCGGGCAAGTTCACATGGGCCGCAAATGCGTGCAACTGACCCGGAGAAGGCTTGCCCCCGTGGCCAGTATCGAAACCCGCGATAAAATCGAACATATCATTCACCCCAGCCGCCACCAGATGCGCCCGCGCGGGATGCTCTGCATCGTTGGTGGCAACCCCAAGGTGAAGCCCCTGATCGCGAAGCCGCTGCAGGAACGGCCTGAGCGGCACTGCTTCGCGCTGTGGTGCGCGGCTGGCCTCCATATTAACCATCTCTAGCAAAGCCAAAGGCGTTTGAGCAGGGAAATGCGGGGACAAAGCTTGGACAACCTGCTGAGGTGTGCCAGCGATGGCGATACTGTCGCGGGCGAAACGGCGCAGGGCGAAATCAAAGCCGATGTCCACACCGACCCGCGCGGCAAAGCTGCGATCCCCGTTGCAGGCGCGCAGCAGAAAGGCTTCGGCCCATGGTTCCCACGTCGCGGCAAAGTCGAACAAGGTGCCATCCTTGTCGAACAGCAGACCTTTGATGTGTTTTAAGTCCAATGCACCTGCTCCCCGCCGGGCAGGGCTGCGCGGGCTTGCATGATCCGCTCATAGGAAATGGCGAGGTGATCGCAAAAGCCGATAACCCAAGCATCATCCATCATAAGGAAATCAAGCACTGCACCTAGAAAGATAGGGTCGCTGGCCTGAGTTTTCAGATCAGCCTCCGACGCGCCGGTGCTGCCTAGGAACACGGGCAACAGATCGTCATTGGCCGCTAACCAAGCAAGCGCCTGAAGCGCTAAAGTCTCGGCGGTGTCTTGAGTGTAGGACATGTGAACCGTCTTCCGCAGTAGAGTGGAAACCCTTTGTTAACCTTTAGGGACCAAAAACTATGTCATCAAACTGATTTGTACGGTGAAGGAGTTGTCGTGCAAGGGACCATCCTTATTGCAGATGCGATTGCGACCAATCGCATCGCCCTAAAGGTCAAGCTTTGTGCGGCATATTATCAGGTCGTTCAGGCCGAAGATATGCAGCAGGCCTTGGCCGCTGTACAGGACAACCCGCCTGACCTTGTGATTTGCGCGATAACCCTGCCCGGTGGCGGGGCCGCCGATCTATGCGAAGCTTTAAGGGCCTCTGCCGATACCGCGCAGCTTCCGGTACTGGCCATCGGGAACGGCGACCAATCAATAGACAGGCTCGCTGCGCTGGAAGCGGGGGCAAGCGATGTGCTGTTAAAGCCGCTCGATTCAACATTGCTGCTGGGCCGAGCGCGCAGTCTGATCCGCGCCCGCAACGCAGCGGACGAATGGGAAATGCGTGATGAAACCACCCGCGCGCTTGGTCTGGCGGAACCCGCGGCAGAATTCACGGCCCGCAGCCATTGTGTGTTGATCCATTCAGACAACACAACCTGCGTGAACTGGGCCAACCAACTACGCCCTTTATTGGACGCGCGGTTGACGCTTGCCAACACCGAAGAGGCCATTCGCGCGACATCCAGCAATAAGCCACCTGATACTTTCGTTTTGGTTTTGCCCACAGAGTCGAATAGCGCCACGGCGGCACTGCGGCTGATCTCGGCGCTGCGTGCCAATGCTCAGACCCGCTATGCTGGTCTATTGGTGGTTCAACTGGCCCCTGACACCGCACAGGCGGCCACCGCACTTGATCTTGGTGCCGACGACATAATGACCGACGGCTTCAATACAGCCGAAATGGTCCTGCGCCTACATGCAGTTCTGCGCCGCAAACGCATGACGGACCAGTTGCGCGATATGGTGCGTACCGGGTTGAAAGCTGCGGTATTTGATTCGCTCACGGGGCTGCACAACCGCCGCTATGCCCTCCCCCATCTTCGCCGCATTGCAGAGCATGCCTTTGAAACGGCACGGCCCTTTGCGGTGATGGTCGCCGATCTGGATCACTTTAAAGGCATCAATGACCGCTACGGTCATGCGGCTGGGGATTCGGTATTGGTGCAAACCGCGGAACGGCTGCGCAACAATCTGCGCGGAATGGACCTTGTCGCGAGGATCGGAGGAGAGGAGTTTCTTATCGTGATGCCCGGCACAAATTTCTCCGATGCGGAATCGGCCGCCGCAGATATCTGCGCCGATATTGGCAATCGCGGCTTCGTCGTGCCCGGAACGCCACTGCCAGTGCATGTCACGATCAGCATTGGCCTCTCTATCGGGCCGAGTGGTGATGACGGCAATCCGCTCTCGCCAGAAGCCCTAATGGCGCAGGCAGACCGGGCGCTCTATTCTGCGAAGTCTCACGGACGGAATCGGGTAAACTTAAGCCGCCCAGCGGCCTAGCTGCGCAGCGCAGATTAACACTCGCCTCTGCCTCTGCCTCTGCCTCTGCCTCTGCCTCTGCCTCTGCCT
>NZ_FOPG01000001.1:1273239-1759725 GCF_900113435.1 Sulfitobacter dubius
GCCTCTGCCTCTGCCTCTGCCTCTGCCTCTGCCTCTGCCTCTGCCTAGAATACCACGATAGGTGGGCAGATAATTACAACCAAAGATTGCATCCAGCAGCGATCTTCCGTAGCGTAATCCAATGCAGCAGGATCGCCCTCTCGTCGGAATAGCCCTCATGATGGGTTTTTGCATTCTAGCCCCCGTGGGCGATGCGGTGGCCAAACTGCTTGGTGCTTCGGTCCCGCTTGGGCAGGTCGTGCTTATTCGTTTTGCCGTTCAAGCGCTGATCCTTATACCATTCGTCTGGGCATCAGGTCGCGCGTGGCGCATGCGGGGGCGCGTACTCTGGCTTACCCTTCTGCGAACCATCCTGCACATCGCGGGTATCGCTGCGATGTTCACAGCACTCAAGTATCTCCCTTTGGCCGATGCCGTTGCCATTGCCTTTGTCATGCCCTTCATCATGCTGCTGCTCGGCAAGTTTATCCTGAAGGAAGAAGTTGGTTCTCGTCGTCTGGGCGCCAGCATCGTTGGATTTCTCGGCACGCTTCTTATCGTCCAGCCCAGTTTCGTTAATGTCGGATGGCCTGCACTGCTGCCCATCATGGTGGCGGTGGTCTTTTCATTTTTCATGCTGGTCACCCGCCAGATCGCAAAACAAACCGACCCGATCAGCCTTCAGGCCGTCAGCGGCGTGATGGCGGTAATGATCATCCTACCTCTACTCGCTCTTGGCTCTGCAACCGACATCGCGCCGCTTCAGATCATCCAGCCCGATGCAGTGGATTGGACCCTCCTGCTGGGCATTGGGATTCTCGGCACCATCGCCCATTTGCTGATGACATGGTCCTTGCGCTTTGCCCCCTCGGCCACGCTGGCTCCGATGCAATATCTTGAGATCCCTTTCGCCACGCTGCTGGGGCTGCTCATCTTTTCCGATTTGCCAAACCCTTTGGCGGGCTTGGGCATCCTGATCACCGTCGGTGCGGGCCTTTATGTGATTATGCGCGAGCGGGCCACGGCACGTGCACTGGCCGCAGCAGTTGCGCCGCCAGTGGCGCCATAAGGCGGCGCGGCAGGATCAGCAGCATATCCGGCCCTGAAATCTCAAGCTTTACCGGCCCCAAGGCGCGATTTGACGTTCCAATTCGTCCTCCGGGGGCAAAGTCCAACCCGTCAATCGGCCATTCCAATCCAACGCTGCGCCCCTGAACCGGGGCCAGCGGCATAAGGGACACCACATCCCCCGCCGCCGTGGGCAGCGTGATCTGGGGCGGTGCCAGCAGCACGATCTCCTGTGCGCCCAGCAAAATGCAAGGCAGATGCGGATGGGCCGCGAGCGTATTGAAGGCCGCCAACTGGTGGTCCACCCGCGCCCCGGTAAAACCAACCCCCAAGACCAATGGCGCGTCGATCCGGGTGAGCGCCTTTTCGAAATCTGTGCTCTCCTGCTCTGCAATCCGGTGGCACCGCTCGGTTGGCACCTGTGCCAACACCTCGGCCGGCGTGGAATCCAGATCACCGATAAGAGCCGTCAATGACACCCCCGCTGCCACCGCCAGCGCGGCACCGCTGTCGGCCGCGACACATGTTGGGGCCAATACCAACGCTGCCTCCAGGTCCCCTTCAAAGGCCTCCCCACCACCGATCAACGTGACTGGACCGCTGTCCCGAACTATGTAGTCTGTAGTGGTCAATTAACGCCCCTTTTGGAAATCTGCCTTAATCTTGCCTTGAAATCATACGTTGAATGGCACAGATTCGAGCCGCTTTGGTCTTGGACATCGTGGTAAACAATATCTGCAACACCGCAGAGGACGAGCATCCGATGATGAACAGCAACAAAATCTTGACGGTCTCCTATGGCACTTTTTCGTGCACGCTGGAAGGCTTCGACGATTCCTTTGGCACCATGAAGGCCATTGCCGAATATTTCCGCGACCTGGCCTCGGATGACCGCTACTTCGGTGCCGAACCGCCGCAGCCCGACGCCGACATGCTGGCGCGGATCGCCCAAAGAGAGGTTTCCCGCCGGGTTCAGGCCCGCGAGCAGGAAGGCAAGATCGTGCTGAGCGCGCTGGAAGATCACAGCGCCGAAGCGCAAGCCCCTGCCGCTGAAACCGCCCCTGTTCAAGCCAAAGCCGCGCCCCCCGAAGCGCCCCGCAGTGCAGAGCAAGCGCCAGCACAGCAAGAAGCATCGGCCCCGCTCAAGGCCGAGATTGCCGATACTGCCGCTGTTGCAACGCCTGCTGCGCCCGAAGCCGAGATTGCAGACACCGCCATGATGACCGAGCCTGCCCCTGCGGCAGCCCCCGTCGCTGCAGCACCGGCGCCCACAACAGACAATGAAGATGCCAACGATGCGGAAGCATTCTTTGCCAGCAGCCCGCAGCCGCACTCCCATTACGAGGACGAAGCGCAGACTGCCACGGCAGAAGAAATTCCGGCAGCAAACGCGGCACCTGCCGACAGCATCGCCGCCAAACTGCAGCGCATTCGCGCCGTTGTCGCCCAGCAGGACGAAGACGACGCAGCGGGCTATGACGAGGAAGAAGCCGCCGCGACTCCGGACGTAGCACCTGCCGCAGCCGCCCCCCGTGCCGCGGCCGAAGACAACCAAGCCGCCATCGCCGCCGCCCGCCGTGACATCGAAGATGCGCTGGACGCCGACGAAGCCACGCAAATGGCCGAAGCTGATGTTGAAGAGGAAGACGACGATCTTGCCGACATCCTCAACCGTCTTGATGCCGCTGAGGAAGATGAAGTTGAATCTGCTGAAGCTGACGATAGCCTCTTTGATGCAGACGCCGGAGGCGCACCGGAAATAGACGCTGCCGATCTGCCCCGCCAAGGCCGGGTCATCAAGGTCAAACGTGCGGATCTTGAAGCCGCCGTGGCGCGTGGCGATCTGGAAGAAGTCTCTGCCGAGACGCCAAAGGAAGCCTCAGCCGCAAAAACGGAAGAAAAGCCCAGCTCATCCCTTTCTAAAGAAGACGAAGATGAATTGGCCCGTGAGTTGGCAGCTTTGGAAGCCGAGCTTGGTGGTGCCGCCCCCTTGCAAGAGGAAGAGACGCCTGAGCCAGAGGTCGAAATGGCCGAGGAAGAGGTGTCGCTTGCTGAGGAGGAAGACTTCACGCCTGCCGCAGAGGTTGAGTCGACCGAGCAAGCAGAGCCCGCCGAGGAAGCCGCAGAAGATATCGCCCCTGCGGCAGCGGTCGAAGACGCACCCGAACTGGCCGAGGAAGAAGTTGAGCCTGCCCAAGCCGCACGTCACAGCCTGCCCACCATCGACGATGAAGCCGGCCCAGACATGTCGCGCCTGATGGCAGAAACTGACAACAAAATGGACGAGGCGGAGAGCACCACGCGCCGCGATGCTTTTGCCCATCTGCGTGCCGCCGTCGCTGCCAAAAAAGCAGACGAAGCCATGGGTGGCCGCGCCACGACCGAAACCTCGGACGACGCTTACCGCGAAGATCTGGCCGATGTGGTCCGCCCGCGCCGTCCGGTTAGCCGCCCTGTGCGGACTGAGCGTCCCTCAAGCGATGCCCGCCCCGCCCCGCTCAAACTGGTGGCCGAACAGCGCATCGACGTGGACAAGCTGCGCAGCGCGGGCCCCGTGCGTCCGCGCCGGGTGGCCGCCGTGGTCGAGCCGGTCAAAACCAACCCCGACGCCGAAAGCTTTGCCGATTTCGCCGCCGACATGGGCGCTACCAAGCTGCCCGAACTGCTTGAGGCGGCGGCGTCTTACATGTCCTTTGTCGAGGGGCGCGACCAGTTCTCCCGCCCGCAGTTGATGGGCAAGGTCCGCTCGATCGGGTTGCCGGACTTCACCCGCGAAGACGGGCTGCGCTCCTTCGGTCAACTGCTGCGCGCAGGCAAGATCGAGAAAATCAAAGGCGGGCGGTTCACCGTTTCGGATGAGATTGGCTACCGCCCCGATCACCGCGCCGTGGGTTAAACCCCCGACCAAACTGCAGATACGAAAAAGCGCCCCGCGGGGCGCTTTTTTATTGCGTGTTACTGGTCGTCGTCCGCGTCCGGGTCCGCCTGTCCGATACCTTTAAAGACAAATTTGAACGGCAGTGCCCAGACGATGCCAAGGGCAACATAAATGCCAAGCTCAAGCAGCACCGGCGGGCGGTCGAATTGGGCCACCGTCCAGACCGCCACCATGATATAGCTTGGCAGCCCGATCAGCAGGATCACCAGCGCCCAACGGCGACGTGCTTTATAGCTCAGCGCCATCAGATCAGTCCGCGAAAGGGTCGGTCACCAGAATGGTGTCCTCCCGCTCCGGCGAGGTGGAGACAAGTGCGACGGGGCATTGGATCAACTCTTCGACCCGGCGCACATATTTGATTGCATTGGCGGGCAGGTCCGCCCAGCTGCGCGCGCCTTCGGTCGATTCGGTCCAACCGGGCAGTTCTTCATAGATCGGCACACAGCGCGCCTGCTGCTCGGCGGCGGTCGGCAGATAGTCGAGCCGTTCGCCATCCAGATCGTAGCCAACGCAGACCTTTAGCGTCTCGAACCCGTCGAGCACGTCGAGCTTGGTCAGACAAATGCCAGTGATGCCCGAGGTGGCGCAGGTCTGGCGCAGCAGGGCCGCGTCGAACCAACCGCAGCGGCGCTTGCGCCCGGTGGTGGTGCCAAATTCATGGCCCCGCTCACCCAAACGCTGGCCGTCGGCGTCTTCCAACTCGGTCGGGAACGGGCCTTCGCCGACGCGGGTGGTATAGGCTTTGACGATGCCCAGCACATAGTCGATGGCGGTGGGGCCAAGGCCCACGCCGGTCGCCGCTTGCCCCGCGATCACGTTCGACGACGTGACGAAGGGATAGGTGCCAAAGTCGATGTCCAGCAGAGCGCCCTGCGCGCCTTCAAACAGGATGCGCTTGCCCGCCTTGCGCTTCTCGGCCAGCACTTTCCAAACAGGTGCGGCAAAAGGCAGAATTTTCGGTGCGATTTCTTGCAGTTGCGCAATCAGCGCATCACGGTCGATGGCTTCAACGCCCAAGCCTTTGCGCAGCGGGTCGTGGTGCTGCAGCGCACGGTCAACGCGGGCTTCCAAGGTCGCGGGGTCGGCCAGATCGGCCACGCGGATGGCGCGGCGGCCAACTTTGTCTTCGTAACAGGGGCCGATGCCGCGACCGGTAGTGCCGATCTTGGTGCCCTTGCTCGCCGCTTCTTCGCGGGCGCGGTCAAGTTCGCCGTGGAACGGCAGGATCAACGGCGTGTTTTCCGCGATCATCAGGTTCTCGGGGCTGATCTCGACACCCTGCCCTTCGATCGTCTCGATCTCTTTCAACAGGTGCCACGGGTCCAGCACCACGCCATTGCCAATGACAGACAGCTTACCGCCGCGCACCACGCCCGAAGGCAACGCGTGCAGCTTATAAACTTTGCCGTCGATGACCAGAGTGTGGCCCGCGTTATGCCCGCCTTGAAAGCGTGCGATCACATCTGCGCGTTCGCTGAGCCAGTCAACGATCTTGCCTTTTCCCTCGTCACCCCATTGGGCGCCGACAACGACGACATTGGCCATGATATATTCCTTTGCGATGTCCCGCGCCCGTATAGCGACAGTGGCAGGCGTGTGAAACTCGAAAAAACGCAGGAGCGGATTTAGACGCTTTGCCCTGCCTTCAGATGCACCGGATCGCCATGCGGGGTGCTGAGATAGGCGGTCTCCCACCCGTCGCGTAGGGCGCGTAGATCGCCGGGACGGGCGTGGCCTGCATCAATCAGCAGGGTTTCGAGGGTTTCCAGCCAAGCGTTGAAGTAGTCTTCTCCACCGTTCAGCTCGCGCGCCAGCCCGTGTCGGGCAAGTGTCGCGCCAAACCGGTCGGCCCAAAAGGGCCAGTCGAAAAGGCCACTCTCGTTCAGATGCACCGTCAGCGCGAAAAGCTGCGCATGCCAAGGCGCTTCAAAGGCCGGTTCCGGGGCGCTCATGGGGCTTCCAGATAGCTTTGCCACAGATCGAGCACGACCTCATCACGTGGATGTTCGGGATGCGCCCAGAGTTCGCTGGCCGGGAAGGCCACGGCATAAAGCGGCTCGGGTGCCTCGCCCAGATCATGGGCGTTGCTATCAGGCAATACATGTGTGCCATGCAGCCGGAGCACCCGCCCTTTTGCTCCCGCGGCATATGCGGGCAACCGGGTATGGCCACCGGGAACGATGGTGTTTTCGGGCTGTTTACGGGTGACGACCCCATCGCCGGGCGCGAAGAGCGGCACAATATCAGATGGTCGATCCGCCGGGCCGCCACGTGCAAGCACTCCTGCAACCTGCTGCGCTTTAAGCGTCTTTTCGGCCAGCGGGCTTGACGTAGGGTCGGCCATGCCCGCGAGTTCCTCACGGGTGACCACCCCACGCGCGACCAGCATATCGGCCACGCCTGCGATCCATTTCTCGTAATAGCTGAACCGCGCATAATCAGTCGGTGACAGGCATTCCCGCGCATGGCGCGAGACATCAATATTCCATTTGCCCAATGCGCCGGTCGCCAAGGTCAGCGCCAAGGCGCGTGGGTGCCAATCGGCGTGAAAGATCACGTCTTCATCCTCGGGCGTCACTGTGCCATCGCCGAAACGCCCGCCCATGTCATGTACGCGGGTCATGGCGCTTTGGCCAATCCGGTGCCGATCATACTGTCGCGGGTGACGAGATCACTCAGCGCATCAACATCCAGCCCTTCGCTGCCAGCAGGGCGCTGCGGAATGACCAGATAGCGAACCTCGGCGGTCGAGTCCCAGACCCGAACGGCGGTCTCTTCGGGCAGTTCGACGCCAAACTCTGCCAACACCTTGCGCGGTTCACGCACCACGCGGGCGCGGTAAGCGTCGGATTTATACCAGCCGGGCGGGATGCCCAACAGCGGCCAAGGATAGCAACTGCATAGGGTGCAAACAACGATATTATGCAGCTCGTCGGTATTCTCGACCGCGACCATATGCTCGCCCTGCCGCCCAAAAAACCCCATCTCGGCCACCACGGCGGTCGCATCCTCAAGCAGCGCCGCGCGAAAGTCAGGATCGCTCCACGCGCGGGCGACAACCTCTGCGCCGTTGCGCGGGCCGATGCGGTTTTCGTAGGTGTCGATGATCTCATCCAGCGCAGCGGGGTCGATCAGCCCCTTGCGCGTCAGCAGTGTCTCAAGCGCCTTGACCCTAAGAGCGGGTTCAGGCGGCAGCAGCGCATGGGGATGGTCGTGGTCTGAATGATCATGTGGCATGGCGGCAGATTGCCCGAGCCGTGATCAGCTGTCCATCGCCGAAAACGCACAATCCATTCATTTCCCTGCAAACAATACAGGCGAATTTGGTGCCATTTTGTGTTATGGTATCTTTACGAGGCGAGTCTGCACCACCTTAATTCCAGGATAGCCCTCTTACATATTGTGGTTGAGTACCGCTTCAAAAGACCGTCGCACTCATGCGACGGTCTTTGTCTGTCGGCGCCCGCGCTGCCCCCTATCCAATCCGATCGCCGCCGCGCGGCAATCCACCCTTGCCCCCATGGGCAAAGACGAATAGATACCCGCCAACCAAAACCGAAAGCAGTCTCGCCCATGGAAAATGTCGTTCTGATCATTCACCTGATTCTGGCCCTTGGCCTGATTGCTGTGGTGCTGCTGCAACGGTCTGAGGGCGGTGGCCTTGGCATCGGTGGTGGCGGCGGCGCTGTTTCTGGCCGCTCGGCTGCTACCGCTTTGGGCAAGATTACCTGGATCCTCGCCGCTGGTTTCATTGCAACATCGATCACGTTGACCATCATCGCGGCTGAGAAATCGGCGGGCTCGTCGGTTATTGACCGGTTGAGCGCGACACCGCCCGCACAGAACCAAGATGGCAGCCCTGCCCTGCCCGCAGGCGATGATCTGCTGCCGCCTTCTGCGGATGGCAACACACCGCTGGTCCCTGCGGCCGATTAACCTAACGAACACAAAACCTTGAGGCACGGCCCGAGTTTGCAACATCATGTTGCGGCGGGCCTTGCTTTGAATGTCCGAATCCTGTAAGGCTTAAATCCCGTGGGCTGCGGTTTTCTGCAGCGCGTTTGGTTGGTTTTTGCCTGCTACAAACTTTGAATTCACGGGGGTCTCTGATCACATGGCACGCTATATTTTCATCACCGGCGGTGTGGTCTCGTCTCTGGGCAAGGGGCTGGCCTCGGCAGCCTTGGGCGCTTTGCTTCAGGCACGCGGCTTTTCGGTACGTCTGCGCAAGCTGGACCCTTATCTGAACGTCGATCCCGGCACGATGTCGCCCTTTGAGCATGGCGAAGTTTTCGTCACAGACGATGGCGCGGAAACCGACCTTGATCTAGGCCACTACGAACGCTTCACCGGCGTTGCCGCACGCAAGACCGACAGCATCAGTTCGGGCCGGGTCTACTCCACCGTGCTAGAGAAGGAACGCCGCGGCGATTACCTAGGGAAAACCATTCAGGTCATTCCGCATGTGACCAACGAAATCAAAGACTTCATCGACATTGGTGATGACGAGGTCGATTTCATGCTTTGTGAAATCGGCGGCACCGTGGGCGATATCGAAGGTCTGCCCTTTTTCGAAGCGATCCGTCAGTTCAGCCAAGACAAGCCGCGTGGGCAGTGTATCTTTATGCACCTCACGTTGCTGCCCTTCGTTAAGGCCAGCGGCGAGTTGAAAACCAAGCCGACGCAGCACTCGGTCAAGGAACTGCGCTCTATCGGTATTGCGCCCGACATTCTGGTTTGCCGTTCCGAAGGGCCGATCCCCGCGAAAGAGCGCGAGAAGCTGGCGCTGTTCTGCAATGTACGCCCCGATAGCGTAATTGCTGCGCAGGACCTGAAATCAATCTACGAAGCGCCGCTTGCCTATCACCGCGAGGGGTTGGATCAAGCGGTGCTGGATGCCTTCCAGATCACCCCGGCCCCCAGGCCAAACCTGTCACGTTGGGAAGATGTGGCCGACCGTATCTACAACCCTGAAGGCGAAGTGAAGGTGGCCATCGTTGGCAAATACACCCAACTTGAAGACGCCTATAAATCCATTGCCGAGGCGCTGACCCATGGCGGCATGGCGAACCGGGTCAAGGTAAAGGTCGAATGGGTCGACGCCGAGATTTTCGACAGCGAAGACGCCGGTCCCCATCTCGAGGGTTTCCACGCGATCCTCGTCCCCGGCGGCTTTGGCGAACGCGGCACCGAAGGCAAAATCAAAGCGGCGAAATATGCGCGTGAACACAAGGTGCCCTACCTTGGCATTTGTCTTGGTATGCAAATGGCGGTGATCGAAGCCGCGCGGAATGTCGCGGGCCTGAAAACCGCAGGCTCCGAAGAATTTGACCATGAAGCCGGGAAAAAGCGTTTCGAGCCGGTGGTTTATCACCTGAAAGAATGGGTGCAAGGCAACCATAAAGTCGCGCGTAAGGTGGACGACGATAAGGGCGGCACCATGCGTCTGGGTGCCTATGACGCGACGCTGGTCGAAGGGTCGCGCGTGGCCGAAGCCTATGGCACCACTACGATCGATGAACGTCACCGTCACCGTTATGAGGTCGACATCGCCTATAAGGAACAGCTTGAGAAGGCTGGGCTGAAATTCTCGGGCATGTCGCCGGATGGCAAACTGCCAGAGATCGTAGAATGGTCGGATCACCCGTGGTTCATCGGGGTGCAGTTCCACCCCGAGCTGAAGTCAAAGCCGTTTGATCCGCATCCCTTGTTCAAGGATTTCGTGCGCGCCGCGAAGGATGTGTCGCGGTTGGTATAAGATCGAAGGCCCGAGCGTTAAACGCCGGGCCTTTTTTCTGCCGGGCAATCACTAAAATGCCCGGAATGAAGCCGCAGGCGCCGGGCCATCGCCTGCCCGCCCGCCACGCCGTAGGCGTGCCATCATTCATTCGGCGCACCTGCGGTGCGTCGGGTAGGCGATTTCGCGACGGGCGCGTACTTCTGCGAGAACACATCACGGTAGCACCATAAAGTGGCATGGATTGCGGTTTGGTTCGCTCACCCGCGGACAGGCGCTGGCCCTTAGCTCCCGCTCTTTCGCGTTGCACCCGCCAACCACTCCGCTACAGCTAGGCCATGCTCAGCTATCAACACATCTACCACGCCGGAAACCTTGCAGACGTACAGAAACACGCGTTGCTGGCGTGGATGCTGTCGTACCTCACCCACAAGGACAAACCGCTTACCTATCTGGAGACCCATGCCGGACGGGCGCTCTATGACCTGTCAGATGCGGCGGCGGAAAAGACCGGCGAGGCGCGGCAGGGCATCGACAAGGTGGCCGATTGGTTCGCCCCCGATCACCCCTATTCCCAAGTTTTGCAAGACCTGCGCGAGACCCACGGCCCCCGCGCCTATCCCGGCTCTCCTCTGCTGGCTGCGAAACTGCTGCGCCCCGATGACCGAATCCATCTGGCCGAGTTGCACCCCCAAGAGCACAGCGCCCTCGATCTGGCGATGTCCCCCTATCCCGCAAAATGTCACCTCAGCGACGGGTTCGAGATGGCCTTTGCCCTCACCCCGCCCACGCCGCGCCGGGGGATGCTGCTGATTGATCCCTCCTATGAGATCAAGACCGATTACGAGACCATCCCGCGCCAGATCGCCAAGCTTAGCCGCGCATGGAACGTCGGGATCATCGTCCTGTGGTATCCGATCCTGACCAACCGCGCGCATGTACCCATGCTCGACACGCTCACCGCCAACCACCCCGATGCGCTGCGCCACGAAGTGCGCTTCGCGCCTGCGCGCCCCGGGCATGGCATGGTCGGTTCGGGCATGTTCGTGATCAATCACCCCTACGGGCTGGAAACTGAGGCGCAGAACCTCACCGCCCGTTTCGCTACTTTGACCCAACAGGAGAGTTAACAAATGCCAAAAGGCTATTGGATCGCCACCATGGATATCCACGACACCGCGATTTATGACAAATACCGCGCCGCCAATGCCAAACCATTCGCAGATTACGGCGCGCGTTTCCTCGTGCGCGGCGGCACCCAGCAGGTCCGCGAAGGCCAGATGCGCGCCCGCACTGTTGTCTTGGAATTCGACAGCTATGCCGACGCGGTCGCCTGCTACGAAAGCCCCGGCTACCAGCGCGCGAAAGACATCCGCCTAAACGTGGCTGATGGGTCTTTGGTGATCGTCGAAGGCTATGACAGCTAAATCCATGCGGACCATTGCAAGAACCAGCGCCCCCGATGCGCAGTTTCCTCTATGGCGACCCTGTTACCTGCGATAAGTGAGCCCCATGCTGAACCGACTGTTCCCCCGCCGCAAGGCACAGCCGAAACCTTTGCCGCAGCCCAATGCCCAACTGGCACTGGGCGCGCTTTTGGTGCGTGTGGCCTTTGCGGATCGTAACTACCGTGCCTCTGAGATCGGCCAGATCGACCAGATTCTGGCGCGGACCTTTGGATTGAAACCGATTGAGGCCGCCAAACTGCGCGCCACTTGTGAGGCGCTGGAACGTGACGCGCCCGGCACGCCTGAGTTCACCCGTATCCTGCGCGAAGAGGTCGACTATGCCGACCGCAAAGCACTGGGTGAGGCGATGTGGCAGGTGGCCCTGTCGGATGGGGCGCGCAACGATGATGAGGAAATTCAGCTTGTCGCCATCGAAACCGCGCTTGGCCTTTCGGACGATGACATGGCCGCCGCCCGTGCCAATGCGCTGAATACGCTCTGACCCCCCTTTCTCACCCCGCGCGAAGGCCCGTTAGCCTTTGCCAGCAGTAGGACTACATCGCAAAACATGTTTGGTGATTTTCTCAAGCGGCTGACCCAGCCCGAGCCCGACCCATTGGCCGACAATGACGCCCGCCTCGCGCTGACCGCGCTTTTGGTGCGCATCGCCCGGTCTGACAATGACTATGCGATGAGCGAACGGCGTCTGATCGACCGGATCGCGGCTGAGCGCTATGGCCTCAACGAGGCCGATGCCACCGCTCTGCGCAAAGAGGCCGAAGAGCTTGAGACCCAAGCCCCCGACACCGTGCGCTTTACCCGTGCGATCAAGGATGCCGTCCCCTATGAACGTCGTTTGGACGTCATCGAGGCGCTTTGGCAGGTTGTACTGGCCGACGGCAGCCGCTCGGACGAAGAAGACGCGCTGCTGCGGCTGGTGTCGAACCTTCTGGGTGTGACCGACACCGACAGCGCCATGGCCCGCCAGCGCGTCGCTAAGGAAGGTTGACCTAGCGTAATCATCGGCGCTGCGAGGCGAGAGAGGCGAAAGTCTGCGTTGCAATCTGTGTCGATTCGTCGCTTTATAGCGCACTGAAATGACAGATTGGCGACAGTTTCCGTGACGACAGATACCCCGGTTATCCAGATCAAGAACCTTCACAAAGCCTATGGCGCGCTGGAGGTTCTCAAAGGGGTCGACCTGACGGCCCCCCGTGGCCATGTCATTTCGCTGATCGGCTCTTCAGGCTCTGGTAAATCGACCTTGCTGCGCTGCTGCAACCTGCTGGAAGACAGCCAGCAGGGCGAAGTCGTCTTCAAAGGTGAGCCGGTCCGCTGGAAAGGCGATGGCCACCATCGCTGCCCGGCAGATGCCAAACAGGTGCTGCGCATCCGCACCAACCTGTCGATGGTGTTCCAGCAGTTCAACCTCTGGGCGCATATGTCGATCCTGCAAAACGTCATGGAAGCGCCGCTGACCGTGCTGGGCCGCGATCGCGCCGAGGTCGAGCGCGCCGCCCGCGGCTACCTCGAAAAAGTCGGCATTGGCGACAAATGTGAGGCCTACCCTGCCCAGCTTTCTGGCGGCCAGCAACAGCGTGCGGCCATCGCCCGTGCACTCTGCATGGAGCCCGAGGCGCTGCTCTTTGACGAACCGACCAGCGCGCTCGACCCCGAGCTTGAGCAGGAAGTTGTTAAAGTTATCAAAGACCTCGCTGCAGAGGGGCGCACGATGGTGATCGTGACCCATGACATGAAACTGGCCGCTGATGTCAGCGACCATGTCGTGTTCCTGCACCAAGGTCTGATCGAAGAACAAGGGACGCCCGAAGAGGTCTTCGGCGCGCCCAAATCGGAACGTCTGCGTGGGTTCCTTTCGGCAACCCAGCCTGCGTAAACAAGAACCAAAGGGAGTTACCAAATGAAAAAGATCCTACTGGCAAGCGTCGCGCTCAGCATGACCGCTGGTTTCGCGATGGCCGAAGCCCATGGCAAAACCATCCGCATGGGCACCGAGGGCGCCTACCCCCCCTACAACTTCATCAACGACGCTGGCGAAGTTGATGGGTTCGAGCGCGAACTGGGCGACGAGCTGTGCAAACGCGCCGAGCTGACCTGCGAATGGGTCAAGAACGACTGGGACAGCATCATCCCCAACCTCGTGTCGAGCAACTATGACACCATCATGGCGGGCATGAGCATCACCGACGAGCGTAAGGAAGTTATCGCCTTCACGCAGAACTATTATCCGCCCACCGCCTCGGCCTATGTCGCAGCTTCCGAAGAAGCCGACCTTGAAGGCGGCGTTGTTGCCGGCCAGACCGCGACCATTCAGGCGGGTTATGTCGCTGAAAGCGGTGCCACGCTGATCGAATTCGCGACCCCCGAAGAGACCGTTGCCGCCGTGCGCAATGGCGAAGCGGATGCAGTCTTCGCCGACAAAGATTACCTCGTGCCAATCGTCGAGGAATCCGGCGGTGAGCTGATGTTCGTGGGCGACGATGTGCCGCTCGGCGGTGGCATCGGCATGGGTCTGCGCCAGTCCGACACCGAACTGCGCGAAACATTCGACGCCGTCATCACCGAGATGAAAGAAGACGGCTCGCTGAACGAGATGCTCAAAAAGTGGTTCGGCGAAGACACCACCACCTACGAGTGATCCAACCTCAGGCGCGCCCCTCGCGGCGCGCCTGACCTTCCCTGCGCGGCACCCTCGCGCGGATCAGCCCATGGGGGCCCATGTTTTCTTTCTGTACTGACCCATCGATCCTGGACGACTGGTTCTGGACCGCCTGTTACCTGACAACCGGCGTCCATATGTCGTTCTACATGTCCTTCCTCAAGGTCTTGATGCTGCTTGCCGTGACCGCGCCCGTGGCGCTGGCCTTCGGCTTTGGCGGGGCCATGATGGCGCGCGCGCGGTTTGCGCCGCTCAGCTGGGTCGGCAAGGGCTATATCGCGCTGGTGCGCGGCGTGCCCGATATCGCCTTCTTTCTGTTTTTCGTTATCGCCTTGGATCAGGGCATTGAGTATCTGCGCCATAAGGTACTCTGTTCCGACTGGGACATGCCGGTCCGCCAAGGCAATGACTTCGTGGTCTGCCAAGCGGCCAAGATGCCCCTCGGCAATGCGGCGCAATGGGTACATGAGACCTATGGCTTCAGCCTCGCGGTCTTTACCTTTGCCATTGTTTTCGGGGCTTTCGCGGCCAATGTGCTTTTTGGTGCCATGCGCGCCGTGCCCCGCGCCCAGCTAGAGACGGCAGAGGCCTATGGCATGAGCCACCGCCAGACCTTCTGGCGGGTGCTGGTGCCGCAGATGTGGGTCTATGCCCTGCCCGGCCTTAGCAACCTTTGGATGGTGCTGATTAAGGCCACGCCGCTGCTGTTCCTGCTGGGCGTCGAAGATATCGTCTATTGGGCACGTGAACTGGGCGGCACCAAGACGCCGCGCTTCACCGACTATCCGCACCCCGACTGGCGCATGTGGTATTTCCTCGCGCTTCTGGTGTTTTACCTGCTCTTCACCCGCATCTCCGAAATCGCGCTGGACCGGCTGATGAAACGACTGACACGCGGCCAAGCCACCACGGGCGGCGAAGCACAGCGGAGGGCCGGCGCATGAGCTGTCTTCAGACCATACAAGACTACGGCCTACGCTCGCTCGGCATCGGCGAACGGCTGCTTCCGCGCGAGAACTTTACGCTCTGCGAACAGTTCACGCTGATCGGCTCAGGGATGCTGTGGAACATCTACTTTGGCGTTATCGCCCTGCTGACCGGCTTCTTCTTTGCCACGGCGCTTGGCGTTGGCAAGGCCAGCGCGAACCCATGGTTCCGCAAACCCGCGGAATGGTTTATCTTCATCTTCCGTGGCTCGCCGCTCTTCATCCAGTTCTTCTTTGGCTACTTCCTGTTTCTGTCACTGAAGTCCGAATACGCTTTCTTCGCCCCCTTCACCGCAGCATGGCTTGGGGCGCTGATCGTGCTCTTTCTCAACACTGCCGCATATTCGGGCGAAATTTTTTACGGCGCGCTGCAATCCATTCCCAAGGGCGATGTGGAGGCCGCAGATGCCTATGGTCTGTCGGGTTGGTCACGCTTTCGCCGGGTGATCTGGCCCACCTCGCTGCGGCTCGCTTGGCCCGCCTATACGAATGAGGCGATTTTCCTGTTTCACGCCACGACACTGGTGTTTTTCAGCGGTTTCCCGGCATGGCAACAACGCGGTGACGCGCTCTATTACGCCAGCTATTTTGCCGACAAAACCTTCAACCCCTTCGTGCCCTATCCCATTCTTGCCGGTTATTTCATCCTTCTGACGCTCTGCATCATTGGCGTCTTCGGTTTGATCAATTCCCGCCTCAACCGGCACCTTCCACAGGCCCAACGCCGTAAAATTCGCTTGCGTCCCAATTTGATCCGGTAGTATCCATTATTTGATCAAATTACGCGGCGCGTGGGCGCCGACCGCTTTTGCCCTCGGGCGAACCGCTCTGTGACATGCCCACCGCCCTTGCAGGTGACGTATGAACAACTGGCTTCGTAAAAACCCCCAAGTCCGCACCATCCGTGTGGCCGCCGCTGACCTTAATGGCCAAGCGCGGGGCAAGCGCATTCCCTCGCGCTTTGCCGATAAGGTCACGACCGAAGGCACCCGCTTTCCGGTGTCGGTGCTGAACCTCGACATCTGGGGCGAGGATATCGACGACAGCCCGCTGGTATTCGAGAGCGGCGATGCGGATGGCGTGCTGAAACCGACTGAGCGGGGCTTTATGCCGATGCCATGGCTCGACGCGCCCTCGGCCCTGCTGCCGATCTGGATGTTCCGCGAAGATGGCCGCCCCTACCCCGGCGATCCGCGCCACGCGCTGCGTGCCGTGCTTGACCGCTACAAGGCGCGCGGCCTCACGCCCGTCTGCGCGGTGGAACTGGAATTCTTCCTGATCGACGATTCGGGCCGCAACCTTCAGGTGCCGATCTCGCCGCGCTCTGGCAAGAGGCGCAAGGCGGCTGAAACCATGTCGATCCGCGCGCTCGACCAGTTCGATCTGTTCTTCACCGATCTCTATGACGCCTGCGAAGAGATGGACATCCCCGCCGACACCGCCATTTCCGAGGCGGGTCTGGGCCAGTTCGAAATCAACCTGATGCATTGCGACGACGCCCTGCGCGCCGCCGACGACGCATGGCTGTTCAAGATGCTGGTCAAAGGTCTGGCGCGGAGGCACGGCTTTGCGGCGAGCTTCATGGCGAAACCCTATGAGGATTACTCCGGCTCCGGTCTGCACACGCATTTTTCGGTGCTGGATGAAAATGGCGACAACATCTTTGACGATGGCGGGCCCAAGGGGACCGACACGCTGCGCCACGCCGTGGCGGGCTGCATGAACGCGATGCAGGGCTCGGCGCTGGTCTTCTGTCCGCATGCCAACAGCTTTGACCGGATGGTGCCGGAATCCCATGCGCCCACCGGGGTATGCTGGGCCTATGAGAATCGCACCGCAGCGATCCGCATCCCTTCGGGCAGCCATAAGGCGCGGCGGATCGAACATCGGGTCTCTGGCGGCGACGTGAACCCCTATCTGATGCTGGCTGCCGTTCTGGGCGCGGCGCTTAACGGGATCGAAGATGGAGCAGAGCCGCCTGCCCCAATCACCGGCAACGCCTATGCCGCCGATCTGCCGCGCATGCCCAGCGATTGGAAAACCGCGATCGACCTGTTTGAGGGCTGCCCCCATGTCGCACGGATCTTTGCCCCCGAGATGGTCCGCAACTTCGTGCTGACGAAACGCCAAGAATTGCATTACATGCAGGAATTGACCCCAGAGGAACAGGTCGAGATCTATCTCGACACTGTGTAACAGGTGACACATGAAAATCGGCATTCTGCAAACCGGCCATTCCCCCGATGACTTCCGCAAAGAGCTTGGGGACTATGGCGAAATGTTCACCAAGCTTCTGGACGGTCATGACTTTGGCTTTCAGATCTGGTCGGTCGTTGATGGCATCTTCCCGGAAGGCGTGAGTGAGGCCGATGGCTGGCTCATCACCGGGTCCAAACACGGCGCTTACGAGGATCACGACTGGATCCCCCCGTTGGAGGATTTCATCCGCGAGACCTATGCCGATGGCCGCCCGATGATTGGCGTCTGTTTCGGCCATCAGATCATTGCCCAAGCACTGGGTGGCAAGGTTGAAAAGTTCACCGGCGGCTGGTCGATTGGCCGCACCGAATACGACATGGACGGAGACAAGCTGGCGCTCAACGCATGGCATCAAGATCAGGTTGTCGAACTGCCCGAGGGTGCGAAGGTCGTCGCCTCGTCTGATTTCTGCCCCTATGCCGCGCTGGCCTATGACAACCGCATCTGGACGGTTCAGCCGCACCCCGAATTCGGGCATGACTTCATTGACGGTCTGATCAAGACCCGTGGCAAGGGCGTGGTGCCAGACCACCAGCTTGAACAGGCCACCGCCGCGCTTGGTGGCCCCATCGATAACCAAAAAATCGCGGACCAAATGGCCGCATTCTTTAAAGACAACAGGAAAGAGAGGGCCTGATGGCCGAGGATTGGACAGAAGCACTACCCGAAGCGGCGCGCGCCTATCTTGAGGGCCGGCGTCTGGACGAAGTGGAATGTATCATCCCCGACCTGCCCGGCATCGCCCGCGGCAAGGCCGTCCCGGCATCGAAATTCGCGCGGCAGGATTACTTTCATTTGCCCGACAGTATCTTTTACCAGACCATCACCGGCGAATGGGGCGAAGCGGCGGGCGATGACGGGTTTATCGAAAAAGACATGATTCTGCGCCCGGATATGGACACGGCCACCGCCGCCCCATGGACCGGCGACTGGACGCTTCAGGTGATCCACGACGCTTTCGACCGCAACAATGAGCCAGTGCCCTATTCGCCGCGCAACGTCCTGAAGCGCGTGGTGCAACTCTACCGCGACAAGGGGTGGGAGCCTGTGGTGGCCCCTGAGATGGAATTCTTCCTTGTGGCGCGCAACATCGATCCGGCCAAGGAAATTCAACCGATGATGGGCCGCTCGGGCCGGCCCGCAGCGGCGCGGCAGGCCTATTCGATGACCGCCGTGGATGAGTTCGGCCCCGTCATCGACGACATCTATGACTTCGCCGAGGCGCAGGGTTTTGAGATCGACGGCATCACCCAGGAAGGCGGCGCTGGCCAACTTGAGATCAACCTCCAACACGGCGATCCGGTGCGGCTCGCCGATGAGGTCTTCTATTTCAAACGGCTGATCCGCGAAGCGGCGATGCGGCACGAGTGCTATGCCACCTTCATGGCCAAACCCATCGCCGATGAGCCGGGCAGCGCGATGCATATCCACCATTCGGTGCTGGACGTGAAAACCGGCGAAAACATCTTTGTCGATGCGGATGGGGAAGAGACTGCACCCTTCCAGCATTTCATTGCTGGGCTGCAAAACCACATGCCCTCGGCGCTGGCCGTGATCGCGCCCTACGTCAACTCCTACCGCCGCTACGTCAAGGATCACGCCGCGCCGATCAACCTTGAGTGGGGCCGCGACAACCGGACCACAGGCATCCGCGTGCCGCTCTCGGGGCCAAAATCGCGCCGGGTTGAGAACCGTCTCGCGGGGATGGATTGCAACCCCTACCTCGGCATCGCCGCCAGCCTCGCCTGCGGCTATCTGGGCCTGATCCAGCAGAAAGAACCGCTGCCCGAATTCAAAGGTGACGCCTATGTCGGCGAAGGGGACATCCCCCAAGTTCTGGGCCAAGCGCTTGACCTCTTCGAGGAAGCCACAGAGTTGCACGAGGCTTTGGGTCCGGAGTTCGCCCGCGTCTATTCCATCGTGAAACGGGCGGAATATGAGGAGTTCCTTCAGGTCATCTCGCCTTGGGAACGTGAACATCTGCTGATGAACGTCTAACGCCCGGAGGCCCGATGAACCTGCTCTACGCCAACGACACGCCCGGCCAGTATCCCACAAGCTGGTACGCCGCCACCGCCACGAAGCACAGGGCCTACCCGCCGCTTCAGGGCGATACGAAGGCCGATGTCTGTGTCGTTGGCGCGGGCTATACCGGCCTATCGGCTGCGCTGCATCTGGCCGAAGCGGGCTATGACGTGGTGCTGTTGGACGCGCAGCGCGTGGGGTTCGGTGCGTCGGGCCGCAATGGCGGGCAGTTGGGGTCGGGCCAGCGTGTTGAGCAGGACGGTCTGGAAAAGATGCTGGGCCAAGAGCATGCCAGCAAGCTCTGGGAGATGGGACAAGAGGCCAAAAACCTCGTCAAATCACTGATCGCAAAGCATGAGATCGACTGCCACCTGAAACCCGGCGTGGCATGGACCGGATCGACCACCTCTGACGTGCGGCATCTACACGACTATGCGGAGCATCTGCAAAAGCACTACGGCTATGATGAGATCGAGGTGTTGGATCACGCCGCGTTGCAATCCGTCTGCCCCTCGCCCGACTACAAGGGCGGTGTGCTCGATATGGGTGCGGCGCATCTACATCCGCTGAACTACGCGCTTGGCCTCGCCCGCGCCGCCGCAGCGGCAGGCGTGCGTATCCATGAGACGAGTCCGGCCGAGAATATCGTCGAAGGCAGCAAAGCCATCGTGCAGACCGCCACCGGCAGCGTCACCGCCGACCATGTGGTGCTGGCCTGCAATGGCTATCTGGGCAATTTGAATGGTGAAGTGGCGGCTAGGGTCATGCCGATCAACAACTTCATTGCCGCAACAGAACCCTTGGGAGACCGGGTGAAAGACGTGCTGCCGCGCGACGTGGCCGTGGCCGACAGCCGATTTGTCGTGAACTACTTCCGCCTGTCGAATGACGGTCGGCTGCTTTTTGGTGGCGGCGAAAGCTATGGCTACCGCTTTCCGCAGGACATCGCCGCCAAGGTGCGCAAACCGATGTCGCAGGTCTTTCCGCAATTGAAGGATGTGAAGATTGACTATGCTTGGGGCGGCACCCTTGGCATTACCATGAAACGCCTGCCCTATGTCGCGCGGCTTGCGCCCAATATCCTCTCGGCCTCAGGCTACTCTGGCCACGGGGTCGGTACGGCGACCCACGCGGGCTATCTGATGGCCAAGGCGATCGAAGGCAATGCCGATGGGTTCGACACGATGGCCGCGATCCCGACGCAGGCTTTCCCCGGCGGCGCGTCTCTGCGCAGCCCGCTTTTGGTGCTAGCCATGCTTTGGTACGCGACGCGGGATCGGCTCGGGCTTTGATTTAGGCTTTAGGCCTATCGCAGGCGGCTACGGTTTGGAGCTGGCCGGGGAAATGTGGGGGCCCTGCCCCCATCGCGCCCGGGGCGCGATTCCCCCGCGGGTATTTGAGAAAGGATGAAGATAAAGAGGGGGTGACCAGTTGTGGGGGCATCCCCCTTGGTTTGCGCGGTGGATTGTTTTACTATTCTGGAAATCATTATTCAGGATTTTGAAATATGACTCTGCCCGACATGCACCGCGCCGAACCGATCCCTGCCGAAGCGGAGGCCGCCGTTGCGGAGCTTTTGCAAAGTGGCGATCTTTTTCGCTACACCGCTGCGAAGGACGCGCCTGTTTCCCTGCTTGAGGTCGAATTCGCGCGGATGATGGGCAGCAAATATGCGCTGGCCGTTTCTTCATGCTCTGCCGCGCTGTTTCTGTCCTTGCTCGCCTTGGACCTGCCGAAAGAGGTGTCGGTGCTGATCCCCGGGTTTACTTTCGCCGCCGTGCCCTCTGCGGTGATCCACGCAGGCTGCAAACCGGTGCTTTGTGAAGTGGGCGAGAATTACCGCGTCGATTTGGAGGATTTCGCCGCCAAACTGCCGAGCGTTCAGGCCGTGATCATCAGCCATATGCGGGGGCATACCTCGGATATGGATGCGATCATGGGGCTTTGCGAGGCCGCTGGCGTGCCGGTGATCGAAGACGCCGCCCATTCGCTGGGCACGCTCTGGCGGGGACGGAAGATCGGGACCATTGGCAAGGTCGGCTGTTTTTCCTTCCAGTCCTACAAGATGATCAATGCGGGCGAAGGCGGCATCCTGATCACCGATGACGCCGATCTGGTGGCGCGGGCCATCATCATGTCGGGCGCTTATGAGCATAACTGGAAGAAACATGCCGCCCTACAGGACAGCTTTGCCAAGTGGCAGAACCGGCTGCCGCTTTACAATTTGCGCATGTCGAACCTCTCGGCCGCGATCATTCGCCCGCAACTGCCGCATCTGCCGCGCCGCGTGGCTGACGGTTTACGCAACCACGATCACATGGCTGCCCGGCTTGCGGCCTCGCCCCTGATCGACGTGCCCAGCCCCCTCCCCGGAGAGACGCGCGCCCCGGATTCGATCCAATTCAATCTGGTCGGCCTTTCCGACGCAAAGGTCCGTGCCTTTGCTGAAACGGCAGAGACGGCAGGCGTCAAAGTACAGGTCTTTGGCCAAAGCACCGACAACGCCCGCGCCTTCTGGAACTGGCAATTCATCGAAGACCTACCCGACCTTCCCCGCACACGTGCCATGTTAATGCGTGCATGTGATGTGCGCCTGCCGGTGCAATTGACCCTAGCTGAGATCAATGCGGTGGCGAATGTGATCCTGAGGGCATTGGCGGATGTCGCCGACGCGCGGGCGGCGTAAGCCCTAAACGAAAATGAGGGAGCACATGGGCTCCCTCATATCAATCTCACTGATGGCAAACTCAGTTCATCTTTGACAATTTATCCTGCAACTCCGCCAACTGCTTTTTAATCGCATCCAGATCATCGCCCTGTTCCGCCTGCTGGCTCGGCGGCTCTGGGGCGGTGGATTTGGCCCAGCCGCCGGTCATTGCTTTCATGAAGGCTTCTTGCTGCGCCTGCATCGCCTCCATGCCGGGCATCTTGGCCATTGGGTTCATCGCACTCATGTTTTCGACCACCTTGCTTTGCCCATCGCGCAGCATGTCGAAAGAGGCTTGCAAGAACTGCGGCACAACCGAAACATTGCCCGACATATA
The DNA here is from genome assembly GCF_900113435.1 of Sulfitobacter dubius. Lineage (GTDB taxonomy): Bacteria > Pseudomonadota > Alphaproteobacteria > Rhodobacterales > Rhodobacteraceae > Sulfitobacter > Sulfitobacter dubius. The sequence continues at coordinate 1,295,404 of NZ_FOPG01000001.1, forward strand.
GCTGCGCACCAAATCGGTAAGCACATCGACAGGCAAGACGGCTTCGCCGCGACTTTCGTGTTCAGCGATGATCTGCAGCAGATACTGCCGGGTCAGATCATCACCAGATTTCAGATCGACAATCTGAACTTCCCGGCCATCACGGATGAAACCGGCGATGTCTTCTAATGTGACGTAATCGCTGGTCTCGGTGTTGTAGAGCCTGCGGCTGGCATAGCGCTTTATCAGCAAGGGCTTTGGTTTCTCCGCCATGATATTCCTCCCGGCCAGTGGTGCTGCATTGCAGCTTAGGACAGGGATCGGCAAATAGAAAGGGCGCATAACAAAAGGGGCAGACCCGGCAAGGCCCGCCCCTTTTCTATCTCTATGCGTCGCGGCAGGACCGCCAAACGGCTTACTTCGTGGCAGGCTTCTGCGCTGCGGTCTGAACTTTTTCAGCTGTCTTAGTCGCTGTTGCAGTCGCTTCGTTCTGCAGGTCTTTGCCAGCCGACATCATCAGCTCAACAGTTTCCATCTGAACTTTCTTCGCAACTTCGGCAAAGGCGGCCATATGCTCGGCTGCGGCTTCGGCGGAAGCGGATGCAAACTCGGTCATCGCTTTGGCGTAGTCTGTCGGCTCGGTCTTCGCTGCGGTCATCGCGGTCAGGCGGGTCAGCGTGTCTTTGGTCCAAGCGGTAGAGATGTCAGCGGATTTGTCGGCTGCCTCAAACGCAACGCCGGACAGTTTCTCGTTAAGAGTTGCTGTGTTCTTGAACGCGTCTTTCATGGCGGAGTTATCCATAGGGAAAGCGCCCAGAACGTCTTTGAACATCGCGGTCATATCAGGTGTATTGGTCATTGCTCTATCCTTTTAAGCTGCATTTGCAGGGGAGCGGGAGAAGACCCACTCAATTCGCGTCTGACCCCTACATAGATGCCGCAGCGCAGCATTTCAAGTTTTTTCTGCATTGCAGCATTAGCAATCGAGCACTGCCAGATTACGTTACGTAATCAATCGCTTGCCTTGCGGGCCACATAATCACCCGGCGCATCGGCAAGAGTTTCACGCCCGCCGTCTCCCGGGAAACGCGCGGGAATCATCTTGCCTGCGCGTTTGGCCAGCCACTTGCCCCAACGTGGCCACCAAGAGCCTTCGTGGAACTTTGCCGCCTCGCGCCATGCCGCAAAGTCCTGCCCCAGATCGCCGTTAACATAGTGGCCGTACTTGTTGCGGCTGGGTGGGTTCACGATCCCCGCGATATGGCCGGACTGCGCCATGATAAAGGTTTTGTCCTCGGACCCCATCCGCTGCATACCGCGATAGCAATCTTTCCAAGGCGCGATATGGTCGGTTTCACAGGCAATCGCGCAAAGCGGTAAGTCGATATCATCCAGCGTGAGCCGCTCTCCCAGCAGTTTGAAACCGCCCTCGGCCAATTCATTACGCTGACACAACCCGCGCAGATATTGCATCGCCATCTGCCCCGGCAGGTTGGCCCCGTCCCCGTTCCAATAAAGCAAATCAAAGGCCGGAGGGGTTTCTCCCATCATATAGCTGCGCACGGCGGGGCCGTAGACCAGATCATTCGAGCGTAAGAAGGAAAAGGTGCGCGCCATGACCACCGATGGTAGAATGCCCTTATCCGCCGTCTCGGCCTCGATCCCGTCGATAAAGTCATTGGTAAGGAAGGGCTGAAACTCCCCCTGATCCGAAAAATCAGTAAGCGCAGTAAAGAAGGTCGCCGATTTGACTGACGGGTCGCCGCGCTTCTTCAGGAGCGACAGGGTCAGAGCGAGCGTGGTCCCGGCAATACAATAGCCTACGACATTCACGCGCTTTTCTTCGGTGATCGCTTTCACCTCTTCGATGGCAGTAAGGTAGCCCTCTTCGACGTAATCTTCCATCCCGATCTGCGCATAGCTGGCATCGGGGTTGACCCACGACACCACAAAAAGCGTATAGCCCTGATCGACCAGCCATTTCACAAGGCTGTTTTGGGCCTTGAGGTCGAGGATGTAGAATTTGTTGATCCAAGGCGGGAAGATCAGTAGCGGGGTTTTGTGCACCTCTTCGGTGCTGGGCGTGTATTGGATCAACTCGAACATGCGGTTGCGAAACACCACCTTGCCCGGCGTGGTGGCGATGTTACGACCCAACTCAAACGCGCTGTCATCGGCGAGTTTCACGACCAACTCACCGTTGTTCGCCTCTAGATCGGCGATCAAATTCTCAAGCCCCTTCACAAGACTTTCGCCCTCGGTCTCAACCGCGCGCTCCAACACGTCAGGGTTGGTGGCAAGGAAATTGGTCGGCGACATCATCGCGATGATCTGCTGGCTGAAATAGACCAGCCGTTTCTTTTCCGCAGGATCCATGTCTTGGGCGTCTTCGACGGCTTGGCGCAGCGCCTCGGCGTTGATCAGATACTGCTGTTTGATAAAGCTGAAATAGGGATGGGTCTGCCAAAGCGGATTGGCAAAGCGTTTGTCGGGCACGCTGTCATCCGCCACTGGGGCCACCGCACCGCTGGCGAGCGCCTGCTGCGCCTCGACGAAATGGGTGACCGATTTGGTCCAATAGCCCATTTGATGCTCCATCAAACGTGCCGGATTGGTCATCGCTTCGGCCCAATAGGACTGCGCGGCCTTCGCAAAAAGCTGTTGATTAGGCGCGTCCAGTGCGGGCTGGTGCCCCTCGCGAGAGGCCATCACGCGGGTCAGACGTTCGGTTAACGCCTCAACTTTCTTAAGGTTTTGGGCCATCCGCGACAGTGCTGCGGGTGCCGATGGGTCTGAACTTTCGGATTCTGTTGTCATCTTAACCCTTACCTCCTATCTTCGCAGGTGCAGCATAAAGGAGCCCCCACATGCGCTACATGGCCACCTACGACATGATGGAGTCCATCCGGAACACCAATCAATGGCTCGGCGCCTCTGCCCTCGCCATGGCATCCTACCCGGCTTTCTCTCTGTTTCCAAACCCTGCGATGGAATGGTTGGCGGCATGGGGCGAGGTGACGGAACGGAGCTTTGCCCGCATGGTGGTGAAGCCCGATTGGAACATTCCCCCGGTGGTCGGCGCCAAGGGCCAAGACTGTCTGGTCAGCATCGAGCCCGTGATGGAGCGCGCCTTTGGCGATCTGCTGAAGTTTACTGTGCAGGGCCGCGAAGAGACGGGCCGCAAGGTTCTTTTGGTCGCGCCGATGTCGGGTCATTATGCTACGCTCCTTCGGTCCACCGTGATCTCCTTGCTGCCTGATTGCGACGTCTATGTGACAGACTGGCATAACGCGCGCGATATTCCAGTTAGTGCGGGCAAGTTCGACATCGAGGATTATACGCTCTACCTCGTTGATTTCATGCATCACCTTGGCCCCGACACCCATGTGATCGCGGTCTGCCAGCCTGCGCCTTTGACCCTCGCCGCCACCGCCTATCTGGCCGAGGAAGCGCCCGAAGCACAGCCGCGCACGCTGACATTGATCGGCGGTCCGATTGACCCCGATGCCAAACCCACCGATGTGACCGACTTTGGCCATAGCGTGACCATGGGCCAGCTTGAGCAGATGATGATCCAGCAGGTTGGGTTCAAATATGCGGGCGTGGGCCGCAAGGTCTATCCGGGGCTGTTGCAACTGGCGTCTTTCATCTCGATGAACAATGACACCCACCGCGATGCGTTCACCAATCAGATCACCCGCGTGGCGCAAAAAGCGGCGCATGAGCATGACAAACACAACAAGTTCTACGACGAATACCTCGCCGTGATGGACATGCCGGCGGAGTTTTATCTGTCGACCGTGCAGCGCGTCTTCAAAGAACGCGAGATTGCGCGGAATGTCTTTACCGTGGCGGGCCGTCAGGTCGATATTGGAAAGATCACAACTGTCGCGGTCAAAACGGTTGAGGGCAGCAAGGATGACATCTCGGCCCCCGGCCAGTGTATTGCGGCCCTTGATCTGCTGACCGGCCTGCCAGATTCCAAAAAGGCGAGCCATCTCGAAGAAGGCGCGGGCCACTACGGGATTTTCGCGGGCAAGAGCTGGCGCAACAACATCCGGCCCTTGGTGCTGGACTTTATCGATGCCAACAATGGCACGCCTGAGCCGCAAAAGCCCCAAGCAAAAAGGCCCGAGAAGGCTGAGCCCAACAAGTCGAAAGCGCCAACAAAACCAGCAGCGGCCTAATCCGCTGCCCCATTACAGCGCCAGAGGTTGCTGCATCCAGTCGCGCAGCGCGGCGGTTGTGGCCTCTGGTTGCTCAAGACTGGGCATATGGCCTGCATCCTCCAGCACTGTTAGCTTGGCATAAGGGATCATTTCGGCCATGAAAGCATGACGTTTAACCGGGCAAAGCGCGTCATGTTCGCCGCAAAGCACCAGCGCTGGCACTCTGCATTTGCGCAGCACTGCTTGTTGGTCTCGGCGGCGTTGTAGCGCACGGGATTGGCGCACAAAAACATCGCCGCCCAGCGTCTCGGCCATTTCCATCGCACGTGTCAGCACTTCGGCACGCCCAACGCCGGGCGCAAGAAAGCCCGACGCCATACGCGACTGCATCGCCTCTCGCAGTTTTCCTGACTGTGCCATAACGATCTGCGGCTCACGGTCGGCTGCAATCGCCGGAAGTTCGGCCAATACATGGGTGGCCAGCAAGGCGATGCGGCTGATGCGATCGGGGGCCCGGCGCAGCAATTCCAGCGCCACAACGCCGCCCATTCCCTGCCCCACCAGCGCGAAACGCTGCGGCAGTTGATCCAAAAGACCTGAGGCGATCTCTTCTATCCGTTCCCCTTGGGTGATCGGGGCCAGCACTACCGTCGATCGGGGCGAAAGCGCCTCGATCTGCGGGGCAAATGCACGGGCGTCACACATCATACCGGGCAATAGAACGAGCGGCTCAGCCATGCGCGGCTTTCTGGTCAGTTATGCAGTTGAAATGACGTGGTTTCATGCCGTTCCCCTTGGGTTTGGCTGCCTCATAACATGGGTATTTTGGGGTGGCATCGGGGCGCAGGGTGCATCGGCGGTTCCATGCCCGCCCACGCATACCGCGTTCGACCTTATTGGGCCGACACCTCTTCGATTGCCTGCACAATCAACGCCAGACAATGCGCATCTGAAAAGCGGTGGTCGGCGTCTTTGACCAATGTCAGGTGCATATCGGTGCTTTGGGCGTGCTCTAACAACCGAACGGCCGTTGCAGTGCTGACGGCGGTATCTGCGGTGCCTTGTAGCAGTCGCACGGGAAACGGCAGTGTCAGAGGGTCACGCAGCACCAGCCGCTTGCGTCCATCTTCAATCATGCGTCGGGTGATGACATAGGGCTCCATATAGTCCGACGGCAACTCGACCTGCCCGACCTCCGCCAGTGTCTGTTTCTGCGCTTCGGTGAAATTTGCCCAATAGCCGTCTTCGGTAAAGTCAGGTGCAGCCGCGATGCCCACCAGCCCGGCAATACGCTCTGCCAGATGCCGGGCCAACAACAGCGCCTGCCAGCCGCCCATAGACGACCCCACGACGATCAGCGGCCCCTCCGTCAACGCGCCCACAGCGGCCAGCGTGTCTTCGTGCCAATCGCCGATGCAGCCTTCAGCAAAGTTGCCTGAGGATTCACCGTGGCCCGAATAGTCGAACCGCAGAAACGCACGCCCCTCGGCCCGCGCCCAGTCTTCGAGAAAGACCGCCTTGGTTCCCATCATGTCGGACTTCAGCCCGCCCAAGAACACCACGCAAGGCCCCGCCCCGTCGGTCTTGTGATACGCGATGCGCCGCCCTTCTGGGGTGTCGATGAATTTGCTGTCTGACATGCTGCCTCCGTCTTTGGCGTAATCATGGGCATCGGCGCGGTTGAGGGCAAGTCAGTCCTCAGCCAAATGCTCCACCTCGGGCAGCCAATGGGCGAGAACCGCCGCTGCAACGGCCATCGCAGCGAACAACATCAGCGTCGCCTGCGGCCCGATCAACGCGGCCCCTCCGCCCAGCACCCCCGCCAGCAGCAACAGAACCCCAATCACCGTATTACTAACGGCAGCATAGGCCGCGCGGCTGTCTTTGGGTGCCATATCAACCAGATAGGTCGACCGTCCCTGCCGCACTCCGTGATATGCGATCATCAGGATAAAGAGCACGGCAGGCATCGCCCAGACCGCCTGCGCCATGCCAAGAAACCACAGCAGCACCGCCAGCGCTATCGCCACCGCGCCCACGATTCCTGTCAGCATCAGCACCCGGCGGCTCGACATATCCGACAGCCGCCCCCAGACGTAGGAACTGACCAAAGACGCCAGTGCCGAGGCCAACACCAAAGCGCCCAGTTGGCCCAACTGACCCGCCTCGGACGACCCCGCCAGCACCACCAGATAGGGCGGCGCAAGGGCGGTCGATACCAATAGGCCGCGCACCAGAATGAAAAGCCACAGGTCGCGATTGCCGCGCAACAGATTGAAATCGACGCCATTGGCCTCTTCGGTCTCGCTTGGAGTCTCCTTGATCGTTGAAAACAACAACGCAGCGCCGATCCACAGAGCCGCCGCCAGCGCGATTGCCGCGACGACGACGCCCCGGCTCTGAAACAGGCCAGACATCAGCAACCCCGCAAAGATCACCACTCCGATCGAGGAGGCAGACCCCGCCAGCCCGGTCACCGATCCGCGCCGCGTCTTTCCAACGGTCTTGCCAAGGATGTCCTTAAACGAGACCGAACAGGCAGCCCGGCACACAGCCAGCAGCGCCAAGGCCGCGCAAACCGCATAGCCCGCTGCGGCCCCCTCAAGACTGAGCGCTGCAAGCACGATCAACGCCGCCGCCACCCCCTGCCCGACCGAGCCCACGACCCACGCCCATTTGCGCCGCGCCATCCGTTCGACCACTCCTGCCAGCGCGATCTGCGGCAACAGCGACCCGGCCTCGCGGATCGGCACCAGGGCACCCGCGAAAATCGCAGGCGCGCCAAGGGCGCTCAGCAGCCATGCCAACACCAGCTTTGGGTCGATTAACCCGTCCGCGACCTTGGTCATCGACAGCGACACGATATGGCGCAGCCCATTGCGCGCCTCGGCCTGCTGTGCGCTGTCGTCCAACCCCGGTGCCGGGTCATCTGCCCCCGAAATCGTCTCAAAAGCGCGCTGCGCCGTGTCGTCTTGCATCTGGCCGGTCCTCGTTGTTGCCCGCCTGACATAGCGCGCCGCCCGCATCGCGCAACTTTTCAGCGCGCCCTCGTGCCAGCATTGACAAGCTGCCCCCGCCCCGCCACATAGGCCCAACACATAACCCGCAACCGGGCGTCTCGTAGGCGCCAAACCGACGAGGAGCGCCCAAGATGGCCCAAATCTCCCTCACCTTTCCCGATGGCAATAGCCGCCAATATGACGCCGGTATCACCGCTGGCGAAGTGGCCGCCGACATCTCTAAATCGCTGGGCAAAAAGGCCATCAGCGCCACCGTCAACGGCGCACATTACGATCTGGCTTGGCCGATCGAAGCCGACGCCAGCATCGCGATCCACACCATGTCTGACGAAGAGCAGGCCAATGAGTTGGTGCGACACGACCTTGCGCATATCATGGCCCGCGCTGTGCAGGAAATCTGGCCCGACACCAAGGTCACCATCGGCCCGGTGATCAAGGATGGCTGGTATTACGACTTTGACCGCAAAGAGCCCTTCACCCCCGAAGACCTCGGCGCGATCGAAAAGAAGATGAAAGAGATCATCAACAAACGCGCTCCCGTCCGCACCGAGGTTTGGGACCGTGCCCGCGCGATCAAACATTACGAAGACCTGAACGAGCCTTATAAAGTCGAGCTGATCGAGGCGATCCCCGGCGATGAGCCGCTGCGCATGTATTGGCACGGCGACTGGCAAGACCTCTGCCGTGGCCCGCACCTGCAACACACCGGCCAAGTGCCGGGCGATGCCTTCAAGCTGATGTCCATCGCTGGCGCCTATTGGCGCGGCGACAGCAGCCGCGCCATGCTGCAACGCATCTACGGCGTGGCTTTCACCGGCAAGGAAAAGCTGCGCGCGCATCTCAACATGCTCGAAGAAGCCGCCAAGCGTGACCACCGCAAGCTGGGCAAAGAGATGGGCCTGTTCCACATGCAGGAAGAGGCACCGGGCCAAGTCTTCTGGCACCCTAATGGCTGGCGCATCTACACCACCCTGCAGGACTACATGCGCCGCATGCAAGACCGCGACGGCTATGTCGAGGTGAACACTCCGCAGGTCGTGGACCGCAAGCTCTGGGAAAAATCCGGCCACTGGGACAAGTACCAAGAGAACATGTTCATCGTTGAGGTCGATGAGGAGCATGCCCGCGAAAAGGCGGTGAACGCGCTCAAGCCGATGAACTGCCCCTGCCACGTGCAGGTGTTTAACCAGGGCCTGAAATCCTACCGCGACCTGCCGCTGCGCATGGCTGAGTTCGGATCCTGCGCGCGCTATGAGCCCTCGGGGGCGCTGCACGGCATCATGCGGGTGCGCGGCTTTACTCAGGACGACGGGCATATCTTCTGCGCCGAAGAACAGATCACCTCGGAAACCGCCAAGTTCATCGCTTTCCTCTCCAAGGTCTATGCCGACCTCGGGTTTGAGAACTGGACCATCAAGCTCTCCACCCGCCCGGAAAAGCGGATTGGTTCCGATGAGACATGGGACAATATGGAGCAGGCGCTTGGCGATGCCTGCAAGGCCGCCGGCTATGACTTTGAGGTGCTGGAGGGCGAAGGCGCCTTCTACGGGCCGAAGCTGGAGTTCACTCTGACCGACGCCATCGGGCGCAACTGGCAATGCGGCACCCTTCAAGTCGACGCGAACCTGCCCGAGCGGCTCGAGGCAAGTTTCATCGGGCAAGACGGCAACAAGCACCGCCCGGTTATGCTGCACCGCGCGACCCTTGGCTCGTTCGAGCGCTTCATCGGCATCCTGATCGAAGAACACGCGGGCAAGCTGCCCTTTTGGCTGGCCCCGCGTCAGGTGGTCGTGGCTTCCATCACGTCTGAAGCGGATGACTATGTGGCCGAGGTCGTCGAGACCCTGAAAGCCGCTGGTGTGCGTGCGGAAGCCGACATGCGCAATGAGAAGATCAACTACAAAGTCCGTGAGCATTCGGTCGGCAAAGTGCCGGTGATCCTCGCCGTCGGGGCGCGTGAGGTTGAAGAGCGTACCGTTTCCGTGCGCCGTCTGGGACAAAAGCAGACTTCGGTTCAGCCGCTGGATGCACTCACCGCCGAACTGGCGCAGGACGCGACCCCGCCTGACCTGCGCTAACGGCTTGTAACAAATCTGCGCTCCGGCGGTCTTGCGGGCAGCTTGGCCCCTGCCCGCCGGAGCGTTTTTGTAACAATCCTTCCCTTCCTGCGCGGGAAGGTTACAATTTTCGCTAGTTTTCAGCGTGATTTCTGACGGGACCGTGACACACTCCCTCGTGACTGGCTTGTGAGGAAGCAGGCTGCTCTAGTAAACCTGTTCAAACCATCAGGAAGGAAACGACAATGTCCACCACACTCAAAACCGCCGCCATCGCAGGGGCCGTCGCCGCCGCGCTGAGCAGCCACGCCACCACCGCCACCGCCGCTTCGCAAGAGAAATGCTTTGGCGTTTCGCTGGCCGGTGAGAACGACTGCGCGGCGGGCCCCGGCACTACCTGCGCGGGCACCTCTGTGACCGATTACCAAGGCAACGCATGGACCCTCGTTGACGAAGGCACCTGTGCCGACATCGAACTGCCTGCCATGGCAGACGGCACCGAGCGGACCGGCTCTCTGGAAGCGCTCGACCGCGACCTGCCCGCTTAATCTATAGCGTTCCGGGCGGCATCCCCGCCCGGAACCCCGCCCCGCAACACGCCGGAGGCCGATATGCGCGACGATACCCTCCCCCTCACCACACTGCCGAATGCTCCTGGCGTCGGATATAAAGCCCGGCATTTCGATGCCTTGATGGCTGACCCCGGCCCGGTGCGCTGGATCGAAATCCATGCGGAGAATTACATGGGTGATGGGGGCCGCCCTCATGCGCAACTGCGCGCGCTACAAGAGAATTTCGCGTTGTCAGTGCATGGCGTAGGACTGTCGATCGGCGGCGAAGGGCCACTGGATACAGATCACCTTGCCCGGCTCAAAACTCTTTGTGACCGAACACAGCCCGCGTCTTTTTCAGAACATTTGGCATGGTCGACGCATGGGATGGAGTATCTTAACGATCTCCTGCCTCTGCCTTATACCGAGGCAACGCTTGCCCGCGTCGCGGCGCATATCAATCAGGTGCAGGACCAGCTGGGGCGACAAATGTTGCTCGAAAACCCTTCCAGCTACCTTGCCTTCGCGGAATCAGACTTGTCGGAAACCGACTTTTTGACCGAGCTTACCCGGCAAACTGACTGCGGTCTCTTGCTGGATGTCAACAATGTCTTCATTTCCGCGACGAACCTCGGGCTTTCCCCTCAAGACTACATTGATGCCTTTCCGACTGAGCATGTCGGTGAAATTCATGTCGGCGGGCATGACGACGACACCGATGACCACGGCGCGCCTTTGCTGATTGATAGTCACGGCAAAGCGGTCGTCGACCCGGTTTGGGAATTGCTGTCCTACACACTGGAGCAAACTGGGCCAAAGCCTGTTTTGGTAGAGTGGGACAATGACGTGCCCGACTGGTCCGTACTACGGGCCGAGGCAGAGCGCGCCGCGCAGGTGCTGGTGTGACAGATCAACGCGATTTCCGCGCAGCACTGCTTGACCCCTCTCGCCCCGTGCCTGCGGGCCTACGTGACGGCAACGGGCAACCCGCAGGGGCGCGTTATGGTGTCTACCGCAACAACGTCACTCATTCGTTGATCTCCGCGCTCGAAGTAGCGTTTCCGCTGGTTCGCAAGCTGATCGGTGTCCGCAATTTCGCCGAATTGGCCCCGCTTTATGTGCGGGCGTATCCACCGACATCGCCGCTTATGATGCATTACGGTGCCGAGTTCCCCACATTCATCGCCGGCTTCGCCCCTTTGGCCAAGGTTGAATACCTTGCCGATGCCGCCCGGCTCGATCTTGCCCTGCGGTCATCCTACCACGCGGCCGATGCTCCCGCACTTGATCCACTGGTGCTCCAGACGCTTGCATCTAACGCCTTGATGGCTGCCAGATTCACCATAGCGCCTGCGACGCGCATTCTGCGCTCACGCTGGCCGCTCTTCGACATTTGGCGCTACAACTTTACGGAGGCTGCGCCGAAGCCACGCAACATCCCTCAAGACGTGGTTATTGCCCGGCCCGCCTATGACCCCGCGCCCCATCTGCTACCACCCGGCGGCGCCACATGGCTGTCTCACCTCGCCGAGGGAACGACTTTCGGTGAGGCTCATGGTGCCACTGTCGACATTCAACCTGAGTTTGATTTGGCCGCCACACTGACCCTTGCACTAAGCCACGGCATTTTCAGTGCGATTTCTACGGAGGACACCCAATGAGCCAACTTCTTGGCCTCTATCGCCACGCCACCGACCGCCTTGAATCGGCCGATTGGTTGCTTTCCACCCTTGCCCGTTTCCTCTTTGCAGCAGTGCTGCTGGTCTACTTCGTGAATGCTGGTGTCACCAAACTTGGCGATGGCCCCTTGGGCATCCTCAGCCCCTCCACCGGTGCTTATGCACAAATCTTTCCCCGCGCATTTGAGGCGGTAGGCTATGACAGTGATGCGCTTGGGCTGCTTCATTGGATTGTTGTCGTGGCCGGGACATTGGCAGAGTTTATCCTGCCCATTCTGATCGTGCTGGGACTATTTACCCGGCTGTCGGCCTTGGCCATGATTGGCTTTGTCACGGTTCAATCGCTGACCGATCTTTTCGGGCATGGCCAGTGGAGCGCGCTTGGTAGCTGGTTTGACAGGTTTCCAGACGCCCCCATTCTGGACCAACGAGCACTTTGGATCTTCTTACTCTCGGTCCTAATTGTAAAGGGTGCCGGCCCGCTGTCACTGGATCAATGGCTTGGGCACAAAAGTTAAAGCATCGCTTTAACTTCGGCCTCTACCTCTTTGCTCCAACCAATAAAAAGCGCATCACCCACAGCAATAAGAGGGCGCTTCATTAGGGCTGGATATGCCCTGAGCAGCGCAAGGGGGTCTTGGGCGCGAGCATCCTCATCCAAACTCCGCCAAGTCGTTGAGCGGGTATTAGGCAGCGCAGCACCAAACCTCTCATAAGCCTGCGCCAAGACTGCATCTGGCACGCCTTCCTCTCGGACATCGACCAACTGCGCCTCTGGCAGCGCTTTTCGTGCCTTGCGGCAGGTGTCGCAGTTTTTCAGCCCATAAATTAACACAACCATTTCCTTAGCACGCAATCCTGCGCCCCTTTTGCGGGTTTCGCCCTTGATCGCTTGATTTTTCCCAAGTCCGCGCGATCTTTCTATTATGGCGGGTCGCAATTCAATCGCTTTCGCCATTCTGCCTTGGGCAGATACGTCAAAGACAAAGGAGGCGCGGAAGTTATGCCAACTGGCACCGTGAAATGGTTTAACACCACCAAAGGCTACGGATTCATCGCCCCGGAGAGCGGCGGTAACGATGTATTCGTTCACATCTCAGCTGTTGAACGCTCCGGCTTGACCGGACTGGCGGACGACCAGAAGGTCAGTTTTGAACTGATAGAAGGGCGCGATGGCCGGCAAATGGCAACCGATCTCGCCCTGCTCTAGCCAAGATTTTGCAAAAGAACACCCGGCGTTCCGCGCCGGGTGTTGCATAGTCTGTCAATTATACGAACAGCCCTTTGTTCCCTCAGGGCAAGGGACGCGGGCCGAGCGGCGCGGTGTCGCGACACGGTGGCGGCGAACCACAGGATGGGATTTGACCTCGGCATATGTCATGGTTTGGTTCGGGGTACCGCAGCAGATGACACCCGAAATGGTGATGGGCTGCAAGCCAGTCGGACAGTAATTTGCGCTGCTTGGATAGGCATAGATCTTAGGCTCGGCAGCGGCCTGATCGACCATTGCGGTTGAAAACAGCCCGACTGCGGCTGCAATAGCTGGGGTTAGACGCATGATAATCCTCGCAATTTGCTTTACCTAAATTCAATATAGCAAAGCTTGCCGGGACGGATTCATCAAGTCCAGTGTTTTGTCAAAACACATCGGTTGGCCCGGAGGCGCCTTGTAGACATTAACCTATGCGACCGCCGCCTCGGCCCGGCGCGGAGCTCATGCCACTCTCAGCAGCGGCGCAGCCACTCCCGTGCAACGGCCCGCGGGCCATCGGCACGCAAACACAGGTTCCCAAGTTCAACCCATTCCTCTGGATCAAAATCGGGGAAGAAGGCGTCTGCATCGTCAATTTCGACATCTACTTCGGTGACCAAAAGCCGATCCGCCAAGGGCAGAAGTGCGCGGTATATCCCCTCACCGCCAATGCCATAGACGCGGCGATAGCCCTCGGCCGCGCAGTAGCCCAAGGCCGACTGCGGGTCACGCGTCACATGCACCCCTTCGATATCGGCACTTGAAACCACGCAGTTCAGGCGGTTCTTCAGTGGTTTAAACGGCAGGCTTTCCCACGTGCGGCGCCCCATGATGATCGCACCACCCGTCGTTTCACGTTGGAAAAACTTCAGATCTTCGGGCAAAGACCACGGGATATCTCCATCTTTACCAATGGCTCCGTTGCGGGCGCGGGCGACGATCAGGCTTAGCATCAGACGGCCACCGGCGCTTTGATCGCCGGATCGGGATCATAGCCCTCGAAAGTGAAATCCTCATAGCGGAAATCAAAGATCGAACTAACCTTGCGGCCAATCCGCAGTTTTGGCAGCGGTTTTGGGGTCCGCGCAAGCTGGGTTTGCACCTGTTCTACATGGTTGGAATAGATATGCGCGTCGCCCATGGAATGCACGAAATCGCCGGGTTCGTAACCAGTGACATGGGCCAACATTTCCAAAAGCAGCGCGTAAGAGGCGATATTAAATGGCACCCCCAGAAACATATCCGCCGAGCGTTGATAGAGTTGAAGATGCAGCTTGCCGCCCGCAATGCGCACTTGCCACAGCGTATGGCAAGGCGGCAGCGCCATCTGGTCAACCTCACCGGGGTTCCAAGCTGAAACGATCAGACGGCGGCTGTCGGGGGTGGCGCGGATTGCCTCTACCAACTTTGCGATCTGGTCAACTTGGCCTGCGCGGTGCAGCACCGTACCGTCGGGTTGCGGTATCGCATCCCCCACCGTCGGAAAGCGGCGCCATTGATGGCCATAGACCGGGCCGAGGTCACCGTCTTCATCCGCCCATTCGTTCCAAATGGAGACGCCGTTTTCCTTGAGATAGGCGATATTGGTATCCCCTGCGAGGAACCACAGAAGTTCATGCACGATGGATTTAAGATGCAGCTTCTTGGTTGTGACCAGCGGAAAACCATCAGCCATCCGATAACGTTGCTGCATCCCGAAATGAGAGATCGTCCCCGTTCCGGTTCGGTCGGTCGAGGTCACCCCCTGTTCCAGCACTTCGCGCAGCGCATCATGGTACTGTTTCACGCGGCAACCCTCGTCATCGTGGCATTTGCTTCTGCATAGCCTCCCGCGTGCCTATCCTCAAGCAGCGTGGTATTGCTTTTGGGCTGCACTTCCGCACCGAGTTTCCCCGCAGGGCCCAAGCACATTGACAGAACGGGCGCCGCTTTGGGACAGTCCGCCAAAACTAGAAGACATAAAAATATCGAGGCAGAGCAGTATGACACGGATTTGGATGGGCCTTGCGCTCGGCTTGGGGGTTTCGGCCTGCGGTGGCACAGCACCTTTCGGCGACGACGACGACGATGATACGAACACAGGCAGCGACAGCGTCTATTTCACGGATCAGAACGAGCTGATGACCCTGAACAACATCACCTACGACCCTGACAGTGATACGCTGACGCTCAACAACATCCCGTTTGATGATCCTGACAATGTTTACGAGCGTATCCAGTCCGAAAAATTTTCCAACTCTTTCGACGCTTATGAAAGCGTACCAACATCCGGCACAAATGAGGTTGAGTATTTTGCGGTCTTCCGTCGTTCGGATTCGGGTCAATCACAAGTCGCCGCGGCCGGGACCAACCGCTATGTGAATTTCGGCTACGGCGGTGCTGGTGCCCAGCGGCTTGGCAATCAGCCAAACCTTCCTTCGTCCGGCATTTACTCCTACAATGGCGAATATGCAGCCGTGCGCACGACGCGAGATGGCGTTAACAATGGTGTGACCTTTGTCACCGGTGACGCCAATTTGCGCGTCGATTTTGACGACTTTGATGTAGGCGGCGCGGCGGGCGGGTCGATCTCTAACCGCCAAGTCTATAATACCAATGGTCAGTCGGTCGGCGCATTGGACGGCTATATCTCGCTCACCGATACGACAATCGATTTTGAGAACAGCGGCATCGCCACCTCCACCGCCACCGAATTCGATGGCACTGGCGAAGCGACAGGCGCTGGCGGCAATTGGCAGGGTGTCTTTGCCGGACCGGGCGGAAGCGAGATCGCGGGCATCGTCTTTGTCGAAGGCTCCGAAGTGCGTGAAGTCGGCGGTTTCATCGCCACACAATGATGCAAAAGCTGGCCCTCGCCGCTGCGCTGAGCCTGACGGTCGGGGGCCATGGCGCAGCGCAATCCACGCTAGAGCCTGAAGCAGCGCGGCTGACCGCCGCGCAATTGCTGTCGCGCGGCCATGCACAGGCCGCAGCCCAGATCACCGATGTGCTGGTGCTCCGCGACCCCAAAGACAGCACCAGCCTAATTCTTAACGCGCATGCCCGGCGTAGGTTGGGCGACAACACTCGCGCCCGACAGGCCGCGCGGCAAGGCTGGCAGGCGGCCGACCGATCGGTTGAGCGCTATGGCGCTGCGATGGCCATGGCGCAGGCGTTATCATCAGACGGGGCCAAAACACGGGCCCAATTCTGGCTGCGTCGGGCGGCGCATGTGGCCCCCGATGCCCGCACCCGCGCCCGCGCCATCCGCGATTACCGCTATGTCAGCACGACGAACCCATGGTCGGTGAACCTGTCCTTCAGCATTGACCCCAGCGACAACGTCAATGGTGCCCCCAGCGATAATACGTTTGTGTTGGGCGGGCTGATTTTTACCAACCCCGCCGCCGTGCCAATCTCGGGCTTCGTACTGCGCCAAGACACGGCGCTGCGCTATAACTTTGGCACCACGCAGACGGAGCGGAATTTCGTTGCCCTGAATTGGACCGAGAGCCACACCGTCTTTACCGATGACGATGTGCCCACCGGGGTCAGTGCCTCTGATTTCGCCTTTCGCCGGGTGCAGGCACAGATCGGGCGCGATTTCACCACCGGTCCAGAGGCACCGCGCCAGACCCTGTCGCTGAGCTTCGGCAGACTATGGTCTGCCAATGACCCCCTGGCCGATGAGGTCAAAATCGACTGGCGGCAAACCTATCTCCGGCCCCAGCAACGCCTTTTTTCGTGGAACGCGGAACTTGGTTATTCGCACCGCAAAGACAGTGATCTGCGCTCGGGCGTGACGGCGACGCTGGGCAGCTATTGGGCCCGTCCGACCAAAAGTGGCGGACGGCTGTCGTGGAATGCCCAAATTGGGCGCACTGACACCGACAGCGCAGCGCTGACACACACCGCCCTGTCACTGGGCGTGCAGTATACATTTTCCAAACCCGTACTGGGGGCCACCGCGCAGATCGCTTTAAGCACGCAAGCCAAACAATATGACGATCCGCTTTATGGCCCCGAGCCGCGTGCCGATCTGGGCGCGGTTGTTTCGACCTCCTTGGTGTTCACGGACTTTGACACCTACGGTTTCGCTCCTAAACTTACCCTTGAAGCGCGGAAGACAAATTCCAATGTCACCCGCTTTGAGACAGAGAATTTCGGTCTGAATATGGGGTTTCAATCCCTTTTCTGACCGTCCCAACAGACCAAAGGAACACCGATGCCCATTAAATATCTACACACGATGGTGCGCGTAAAGGATCTCGACGCCTCCATCGCATTTTACAAACTTCTGGGCCTTGTTGAGCGGCGCCGCATCGACAACGAGGGAGGCCGTTTCACGTTGGTCTTCCTCTGCCCGCCGGATCAGGCCGATGGTCATGCGGATGTGGAACTGACGTACAACTGGGACGGCGATGATGACTTGCCCAGCGACAGCCGCCATTTCGGCCACCTCGCCTATACGGTCGAGAATATCTACGAAACCTGCCAAATGCTGCAAGACAATGGCGTGACCATTAACCGCCCCCCGCGTGAAGGCCGCATGGCCTTTGTTCGCTCACCTGACAACATCTCGGTTGAGCTGCTGCAAGAAGGCGATTCCCTACCTGTGCAGGAACCTTGGGCCAGCATGGAAAACATCGGCCATTGGTAAGGTTTTGCATCAGTGCCGCGCTGGCGCTGATGCTTGCGCCAATGGCCGACGCTCAGGCGGCGCCCTGCCGCCTTGCGTTGGCTTTGGCACTGGATGTGTCCTCTTCTGTTGATCCAGAGGAGGACCGTTTGCAGCGCGGCGGGCTTGCCGCTGCGCTGCGTGCGCCCTTGGTCGCGCGGGCTTTTTTCGCCGGTGATGTGCCCGTGGCGCTGGCAGCCTATGAATGGTCAGGCGAGGCGCATCAGAAAATCGTGCTAGATTGGAGGTTGATTGACCGCCCCGCCGCGCTGATGGCTGCGGCAGATATCATTGAGACTAGTCAACGCAGCGAAAGCGGGCAGCCCACCGCGATGGGCCATGCCCTGCGGTTTGGGGCGACGCTGTTTGACGCCGCGCCTATCTGCGATGCCCACGTGATCGACATGGCAGGCGATGGGCAAAACAATAAAGGGTTTGGCCCCCAAACCGCCTATCGCGACGTGCCCTTTGCAGGGATCACCGTGAATGGGCTGGTCGTGAATGCCGCTGATTTCGAAGGCGAGTTAGGTCTGATCGCCTTCTACCAATCTCAAGTGCTACATGGGCCGGGAGCGTTCATGGTCATCGCTTCAGGATTTGCAGATTTTGAGCGAGCCATGCGGGTCAAACTGATCCGAGAGGTATCGCCTCCTGCTTTGGGTGGGCTGCCATCTACGCAAGGCTCAAGAGGATGATCCGCGCCGCCTTTGCTTTCTGTCTCACTCTTTGCACCCCACAATGGGCGGATGCCGCCTGTCGGCAGGCGCTTGCCTTGGGGCTGGATGTCTCCGGCTCGGTTGATGCGCGCGAGTATCGGCTGCAACTGGGTGGTTTAGCCAATGCGCTTAATGATCCCCGCGTGCGGCAGGCGCTGCTAACGCTGCCGGGGCATACCATTGACCTACTGGTTTACGAATGGAGCGGCCTAGAGGATCAGGCGGTGATCCTGCCGTGGACAACGCTGAGTGATGCCGACGTGCTGGATGATACCATCGCCCGCTTGCACAGCACCCAGCGGCGACAAACATCTCCCGGTACCGCCCTCGGCGCGGCCATGCAACTTGGTGCGCAGTATCTGGCAGAGCGGCCTGACTGCCAAAAACACACGCTCGACATTTCTGGTGATGGGATCTCGAACTTCGGCCCCCGCCCCCGCGACCTGCGCGTCGGTTTGGCAGCGGACCCTCCCGGGTTGACCATCAACGGGTTGGTAATCGGCGTTGATGACCCGGCCGCCGACGACAGCCAACAAGCCGCGATTGGCACGCTGGCGGCCTACTACCGGGCCGAGGTGATGCTCGGCCCCAATGCCTTTGTCCAAACCGCACTTGGATTTGAAGACTACGGCCGCGCCATGGCCGAAAAACTGCTGCGTGAATTGGATGGGACCGCTTTCTCGCAACTTGCCCACCCTACCCGCACGGATCAGTAAATATAGCGGATTTGGTCTGTCCAATACCGCTCCATCCGTTTCAAAGATCGGGTGATATCCTCAATCCCGGCATCACCAAGTACACCTTTGTTCTCCATCCCGTCGGCATGACGTGAGAAGAGATCGGCAACAACATCGCGGATATAGCGCCCCCTCTCTGTCAGCCGTACACGGACCGAACGGCGGTCAATCTCGCAACGCTGATGGTGCATATAGCCCATCTCGACCAGCTTCTTGAGGTTATAGCTCACGTTGCTGCCTTGGTAATATCCACGGCTTTTTAACTCGCCCGCCGTGACCTCATTATCACCGATGTTGAACAGCAGCAGCGCCTGCACCGCGTTGATTTCCAACACGCCAACGCGCTCAAACTCATCCTTGATGACGTCCAACAGCAAGCGGTGCAGCCGCTCAACCAAAGACAGGGACTCAAGGTAGCCGACCATGAAACCTTTCACAGCCAAGGGCTGTGTTGCGGGATCGTGAATGCTCATGCGAAATCTCCGGTTCAATTTGTTTGAATTGGAAACTCGCTAAAAAATCAGAATAATTCGTTAAACCCGTAAGAATTTCCGCGATTAACCGCGCGTCTCGGCCAACTGCCCGCGAATATCCGCGACCAATGCCGCATATTCGGCGGGCGCTTCGGCCTGCCCGCTCACCCAAAGATAGAGGTCGTGGTCGTTCTCATTGAGCATCTGATCATACAGCGTAAGGCCCGCATCATCCATCTGCGGCAACCGCGCCTCAGCATAGGCCGATAGGATCAGGTCCATCTCTTTGATGCCCCGGCGCATGGAGCGCATTTGCAGGCGTTTTAACCGGTGTTCATGGACTTCAGGCATCTGCGGGCTCCGTCATAAGGCGCCGAATGCGCTTTTCCAATTTGCCGACAGTCTCGGCCTTTTTCAGCAGGTCGGTGCGCAGGGCACGCATGTCGGCCAGCACTTCCTCCAGATCGACGCGGCGCGCGGTTTCGCCCGCTTCGGGGGCATCGACCCCTTCGCCTTCGCCATTGATCAGCCACATCATAGAGACATTGAGCAGCCCCGCCAGCATCGAAAGCCGGTTGGCGCGCGGCTCGGACAGGTCTTCTTCCCAGCCGCGCAAAGTCGCCAGACGCACGCCCAGCCGTTTGGCCAGCATCGCTTGGGTCATGCCAGTCTGTTCGCGGGCCGCCGCGACCCGGTCGCCAAAGGTGGCGGCCTCGGGGCCGTACCAGTCAATCTCGTCGGTCATGCTTTATCTCCTGCCAGACACCCTTGCCGGGTGCGGGGACGCCCCCTATGAACGTGGGGATATTCATAAGCAAGCCGAGGCTGAAATGGAACTGCTGTCCGCGACCCTTGATCGGGTCAAACCGTCGCCCACCATCGCCGTCACCACCAAGGCGGCAGAACTCAAGGCCGCGGGGCGCGACATCATCGCGCTTGGCGCGGGCGAGCCGGACTTTGACACGCCACAGAATATCAAGGACGCCGCAGTCGTCGCGATCAACGCAGGCAAGACGAAATACACCCCCGTGGATGGCGTCCCCGAGTTGAAACAGGCGATCTGCGCCAAGTTCAAGCGCGACAACGGGCTGGATTACACGCCCGCGCAGGTCAGCGTCGGCACCGGGGGCAAGCAGATCCTCTACAACGCGCTGATGGCCACGATGAACCCCGGTGAAGAGGTCGTGATCCCCGCGCCCTATTGGGTCAGCTACCCCGACATGGTGCTCTTGGCGGGCGGCACGCCGGTGATCGCACCTGCGACGCTGGAGAACGACTTCAAACTGACCCCCGAGGCGCTGGAAGAGGCGATCACGCCGAAAACCAAATGGTTCATCTTCAACTCGCCCTCAAACCCCACCGGGGCGGGCTACAGCCGGGATGAGTTGAAGGCGCTGACGGACGTGCTGATGCGCCACCCGCATGTCTGGGTGATGAGTGACGATATGTACGAGCACCTCGCCTATGACGGCTTCGCGTTCTGCACCCCGGCTGAGGTGGAACCCGCGCTTTACGACCGGACGCTGACCGTCAACGGCGTGTCCAAAGCCTATGCCATGACCGGCTGGCGCATCGGCTATGCCGCAGGCCCGGAAAAGCTGATCGGCGCGATGCGCAAGATTCAATCGCAAAGCACGTCGAACCCCTGCTCGGTCAGCCAGTGGGCCGCGGTTGAGGCACTGAACGGCACGCAGGATTACATCTCTGAAAACAACGAGATGTTCGTGCGCCGCCGCAATCTGGTGGTTGAGATGCTCTCGGCCATTGATGGGATCACCTGCCCGACGCCCGAGGGGGCGTTTTACGTCTATCCCTCCATCGCCGGGCTGATCGGTAAGACCTCGGCGGCGGGCACCAAAATCTCGGATGATGAGACTTTTGCCACCGCGCTGCTTGAGGAAACCGGCGTGGCGGTCGTCTTTGGCGCGGCCTTCGGTCTTTCGCCGAATTTCCGCGTCAGCTACGCTACCTCGGATGAGGCGCTGAAAGAGGCATGCACACGCATCCAGACTTTCTGCGCCGGGCTGACGTAAAGGCGAACCATGGCAGGCGATCTTCCCGACTATTACTTCAGGGTCCGCGAGAATGGCGCGGCGGTGTTTCGGCTGGATGCCGCGAACCGCCAGCGCCGGATCGAGATGGAGCAGATCGCCGTCGTCAATATCCGTAACGGAGAGGTAAAGCCCCATGGGCAGCACCGTTTGACCGAGGTCGATCAGACCGAGATTGCCCGTTGGACCAAGGCGCGCCGCGAGACTCTTGCTGCGCGCGAGCTCGAGGACATCCGCCGCGCGGTGGAGCATCTGAACCTCACCACGCAATGGGTGCAATCGCGTGCCACGGATGCCGAGCTTGACGCCGTGACCGATGACCTGTTGCTGGCAATGCATGATCTGCGCAGCACCTTGGTGCGCAAAAAGGCGGATCGGATGGATCGGGGCTGAGAGTTACCCGGCCAGTGCCTTGACCGTGACGCCCCAGAATCGCGCATTGAGCAGCAGCCCCGCGACGCCCAGCCCGGCCACCAGACCGGCCCAAATGCCCATGGCTCCGAACCCCAGCGTAAAGCCAAGGAAATAGGAGCAGGGCATCCCGACCACCCAATAGCTGATTGCGGCCATCACCATCGGGATCTTGGTATCCTGCACCCCGCGCAGCAGGCCAAGCGCCACCACCTGCGCCCCGTCGACCAGTTGAAACAGCGCGGCCATGACCAGAAGGCCGGTGCCAATGGCGAGGATTTCGAGACGCGCTGGCTCATCCTCCTGCATAAAGACCGAGATCAACGGCTCGGGCCAACCGACGAAACCGACCATAGTGATCAGCGCAAAGACCAGCGACAGCCCCGTCACGATCACCGCCCCGCGCTTCATATGCGGCACGTCGCGGCGGCCATAGGCATTTCCCGCGCGGATCGTGGCGACATTGCTCAGCCCCAGATGCACCATGAAGGTCAGAGAGGCGAGTTGGATCGCGATGCCATGCGCGGCCAGCGGGATCGTCCCCAGCCAGCCCATCATCA
This sequence comes from Sulfitobacter dubius, assembly GCF_900113435.1. Lineage (GTDB taxonomy): Bacteria > Pseudomonadota > Alphaproteobacteria > Rhodobacterales > Rhodobacteraceae > Sulfitobacter > Sulfitobacter dubius. The sequence continues at coordinate 1,317,716 of NZ_FOPG01000001.1, forward strand.
ACGAAGAGGCCGCAAACAGACCGACTTCGCTCAGCGTCGTCAGACCAATCGGCAGACCCAGCGTAAAGACCCGCACCAGCATCTGGGTATCGACCCGCCACAGCCTCACGAACAGACTGTGTTGCGGCAGGGCGATCAGCACATAGATCACCACCCCGATCAGCGAGACGAACTGCGTCGTGACCGACGCGACGGCAGCGCCCATCACGCCAAGCTCCGGCGCACCCCAATTGCCGAAAATCAGTGCGTAGTTCGCCATCGCATTGATCACGGCCGCCAGCAGGGTGATCCACAGCACGACCTGCGTCCGCTCCAAGGCAGCAAGGTAGGATTTCAGCACCATCACCAGCAGCGCGGGCACAATCCCCCAGCCCGCGACTTTTAGGTAATCCCCCGCCGTATCGGCAAGGTTGGGCCCCTGCCCCAGAAGGTCCAGCACCGCAGGTGACCAGATCATCGCGGGCAGCGCGATCATCGCAAAACCCACCGACAGCCACAGCCCCATGCGCGTGGCGCGGCGCAGGCCAATCTCATCATCCTCGGCGTCATAGGCGGCCACCAGCGGCATCACCGCCATGGCAAAGCCCGAACCGAAGATAAACAGCACGAAGAAATAGGTGCTGCCCAGAACAACCGCTGCCAGCGCCTCGACCGAATACCAGCCCAGCATGACCGTATCGGTCACGCCGATCGCCATCTGTGCCAGATGTCCGCCGATCAGCGGCAGGCCAAGCGTCAGGATCGCCCGGACGTGATTGCGGTTGGTCATTACTTTGGTCATGGGCAAGCCTTACGCCGGGCCGCTGCAAAGGGAAAGGCCGGTTTTTGCGCTCTGGCATGGGTTTGCGTGGGCTTGCGGCCTCGTTTTGGTCATGAATTCCTTGCGTCTGCGGCCCTTAACGGCAAAGCTGGATGCAGGAGGGATCGCGATGGAACCTACACGGACCGAAACCCGCCAATTGAACGGCCAAGAGATTTTCATCCGCCACTGGAGCGATGAAAGCCTTCCGCCGCTGTTGATGCTGCATGGTTTTCCCGAATATGGCGGCGCATGGGCCGATTTGGCCGCGCAGCTTTTCCCCCATTTTCATTGTATCGCTCCTGACCAGCGCGGCTATGGCCAAAGCAGCGCACCCGAGGGGATTGAGCCCTATGCCATGGCCCATCTCATGGCCGATATGGCCGCGTTGATCAGAGACAGGCCGGTGACGGTTTTGGCGCATGACTGGGGTGCTTCGGTGGGCTACGCACTGGCGATGTTCCGGCCCGAATTGGTGGCCCGGCTGATCATTCTCAACGGTGTGCATCCCGTGCCTTTTCAACGTGCCATGGCCGCAGGCGGTGCGCAGTCCCGCGCCTCGCAATATATCAATGCGCTGCGCGCCGAAGGCAGCGCGGTGAGGCTGGCCAAAGACGATTTCGCCGGGCTGCTAAAGCTCTTTTCGACGCATATGGACCTGAGTTGGCTGACCACAGAGCGGCTTGAGGATTACCGTTCGGAATGGGGGCGTCCCGGGCGGCTAAGGGCGATGATCAACTGGTATCGCGCCTCCCCCCTGCAAGTCGCGGCCCCCGGCAAGCCCCTGCGCGACCTGCCAGAATTCCCGGTTGAACGTTTGCGCGTGAACTGCCCGCATCTGCTGATCTGGGGGGTCGAGGATACCGCCCTTTTGCCCGAAGCCACCGCGGGGCTGGAAACCTTTGCGCCAGACCTCACCCGGATTGAGGTAGAAGGCGCGGACCACTGGTTGCACCACCAAAAACCATCGGTTGTAGCACAGGCTATCCTCGACTGGTGCGGGACGCGGCCCTTGTAAAATGGGCGAAAGAATGTATATTCAGATATGCATTCAGGAGCCACGCCATGACCCGCATCCATACCAACCACATCGCCACCATGACCGAAATGCGCGAACCGCATAAAGTGTTGGAACGCTCTGGCGGCAAGCCCGTCGCAGTGATGAAGAATTCGCGCTGTGTGGGGTATTTCGTACCGGCTGAGGCGACCCTGCAGGAGGAGCCGCGCGTGGCCACACTGGATGAGGTGATGGAGAGCATTGCCCGCAGAAAGCACATCAATCAGCCGGTTCTGGACTATCTCAAAGATAAATGACCTATGTGCTGCTTTCACCTGAACTCGTTGTCAGGATCCACGATTCCGCGTTAAACTCTGGTGAGTTGGCCGGCATGGCCTTGGACAAATCGCTCGAAGGAGCGCTGGCACGGGTCGACAACCGACTGGTCTACGGCATGATCGAAGATGTCTTTGACCTCGCTGCGGCTTATTGCGTGGCGGTTGCCACTGGGCATGTCTTTAACGACGCGAACAAGCGAACCGCGCATCTCGTTCTCGATATCTGTCTTGATCTCAATGGGGTGCAACTTGACCACGACACCATCGAGGCAGGCGACCTGATCCGCGAAGTGGCCCAAGGCCGCATCGACGAAGAGACCCTTGCTGATTGGCTGCGCGCCAAAGCCAGCTGACCGGGTTAAATCCGCCCGACAAGACAAACCCGCGATTGCCCCCGGCGCGCGGCCCTGTCAAAATGACCCCCACCCATAAACAAAGAGCAGGCCCGCATGACCGATCTTCTTTCCGGCCAAGAACCCACAGATTATGACGCCTCCTCCATCGAAGTGCTGGAAGGGCTGGAGCCCGTCCGCAAACGCCCCGGCATGTATATCGGCGGCACCGATGAACGCGCCCTGCACCACCTCGTGGCCGAAGTGCTCGACAACTCAATGGACGAAGCGGTGGCGGGCCATGCCAACCGGATCGAGGTGGAGTTGAACGCCGATTATTCGGTCACCATTCGCGACAACGGCCGCGGCATTCCGATTGACCCGCACCCCAAGTTTCCAGACAAATCCGCGCTTGAGGTGATCCTCTGCACGTTGCACGCAGGCGGCAAGTTCTCGGGCAAGGCCTATCAGACCTCGGGCGGTCTGCATGGCGTTGGGGCCTCGGTGGTTAACGCGCTGTCGGATTCGATGGTGGTGCAGGTCGCGCGCAACCGCGAGTTGTTCGAGCAGCGGTTTTCACGCGGCATCCCGCAAGGCCCGGTGGAGAAGATCGGCGCGGCGCCCAACCGGCGCGGCACCACAGTGAATTTCCACGCGGATGAACAGATTTTCGGCGCCCACCGTTTCAAGCCTTCCCGCCTGCTCAAGATGGTTCGCTCCAAAGCCTATCTCTTCTCCGGCGTCGAAATCCGCTGGAAATCTGAGATCGAAGACGGCGACACGCCGATGGAGGCGACCTTTCATTTCCCCGGCGGTCTGGCTGATTACCTGCGCGAAACCTTGGGCAAATCAACCACCTATGCCGAGAACCCCTTTGCCGGTACGGTCGAGTTCCAAGAGCGTTTTGGCGTGCCGGGCAAGGTGGAATGGGCGATCAACTGGACCCCTGCCCGCGACGGCTTCATCCAGTCCTACTGTAACACCGTGCCCACGCCCGAAGGCGGCACACATGAGGGCGGCTTCTGGGCCGCGATCCTCAAGGGCATCCGGGCCTACGGCGAGCTGGCGAACAACCGCAAGGCCAAGGACATCACCCGCGAAGACCTGATTACGGGCGGCTGCGCGCTGGTGTCTTGCTTCATCCGCGAGCCAGAATTCGTGGGCCAGACCAAAGACCGCCTCGCCACGACCGAGGCCGCACGTTTGGTTGAGAACGCCGTGCGCGACCACTTTGACAACTGGCTGGCGGCAGACACGAAATCCGCCGGTGCGATCCTCGATTTCCTCGTCCTGCGCGCCGAGGAACGGATGCGCCGCAAGCAGGAAAAGGAAACCGCCCGCAAATCAGCTACCAAGAAGCTGCGTCTGCCCGGCAAGCTGACCGACTGCACCAGCAAGACCCGCGAAGGCACCGAGTTGTTCATCGTCGAGGGCGACTCGGCGGGCGGTTCTGGCAAGGGCGCGCGCAACCGCAATACGCAGGCGCTGCTGCCGCTAAAGGGTAAAATCCTGAACGTGCTCGGGGCAGCCTCCAGCAAGATCACCACCAACGCTGAGATTAACGACCTCTGCGAAGCGCTTGGCGTCGGCATGGGCACGAAATTCAACCTCGACGATCTGCGCTATGACAAGATCATTATCATGACCGACGCCGACGTCGACGGCGCGCATATCGCGTCGCTGTTGATGACGTTTTTCTTCACCCAAATGCGCCCGCTGATCGACGCGGGGCATCTGTACCTCGCCTGCCCGCCGCTGTTCCGCCTGACGCAGGGGGCGAAACGGGTCTATTGCCTTGATGAGGCAGAGAAAAACATGTGGCTCGAGAAGGGTCTCGGCGGGAAAGGCAAGATCGATGTCAGCCGCTTCAAGGGTCTGGGTGAAATGGACGCGAAGGACCTGAAAGAGACCACGATGGACCCCGAGACCCGCAAGCTGATCCGCGTGACTGTGGACGAGGACGTGCCGGGTGAGACCGGGGATCTGGTGGAGCGGCTGATGGGGAAGAAGCCGGAGATGCGGTTTGCGTATATTCAGCAGAACGCGCAGTTTGTGGAGGAGTTGGATGTTTGAGGGAAAACGGGCTACACCCAATAGCGCAGTCGGTCGTCAACGCCTACTTTCTCGATAGCGCCGAAGAAGATTATCTTGTCGCAAGATGGGCCGCACAAAACGCTAGACTTCATCAATTTTGCTGGAGTGCGGCGCAAACCATAGAGAAGTCGTTGAAAGCGATCACGCTGAATTGTCGTATCCCTTTAAGTCGTAAGGGAGACGGGCACCAGTTTACCGTCTTACTGAGCAAACTGATCGAAGATGGTAGGCTACCTTCAGAACCGCTAAAGGTGCAAACCTCCTTGCCTTCGGGAAAATCTATTCGTCGAAATTTACTGACGGTCTACGTCCTACTCCCATTGAAGAAGTCGTGTACCGTTTTCAGGAGAACGGCACCGCACACATCCGGTATAGAAACGCTCAAGTTACCAAAGCATTTTTCAATGAAGTGCATATGCTAGATGCGTTGTTCATTCTCCTAAGAGAGCTTGCAGGTCGCCCCGCCAGAAAAAACCTCCTCGAAAGCCAAGAACCAGATGAGGCGGGAACCTTAGAAGAGACCTTTGCAGCGGAGTTTCCGAGCTTGGATGGCCCCAGCAATAGAAACAGACTTCAGCTAGCAACCACTATTTCTTTCCAGAATATCGAATTTTTTCCTAAGTATTTCTCCCATGATCACCCTTTGATTGGTGGTTTTTCTGTCAGAAAAAATCCTTGGCCAATCCGTAGGTCAAACGCAGCACTTTTTGGAGACGACGAAGCCAAAACTGACTTGGATTGGCTTTTATCGAACGCGAAAGTTCATGTTAAGGAAGAAGCCGCGCTGAGGGAACTAGCCGACCATTTTCTAACTCGCGCAAAAAAAGAGTAGATACGGGGTGGGGATTCTAGAGCACGCCCCCCAGCCACATCTGTTCCGTATCCCATGCGCCTTTGGCGCATAGCCCCTTCCCTTCCCCCCATGGGGAAGGGGCTTCCACACAACGATAGCTCGGGACCGCGACAGCAGTTACCTGCACCGTTCGCCTTTGCACACCCAACTTCCCCCTTGATCCCCCGCCCACACCGGTCCTAACTCCCCCCATGATCCGCGCCCTCCTCCTTCTCCTTCTCCTCACCGCCTGCGGCCGTCCGCTGACGGAGAACGAGCGCGCCTATCTCGCCACCATTCACGGCACATCCGTCGACTACGACCGCGTGCGCTTGCACGACGGGGCCCCGACCCGCGCCGTCACCTTCACCCGCAAGCCGCGCCCGCGCACCACTTGCCGCGAGCGCATCCTGCCGCCGCAAGAGGGCGATACCGTCACCTCCAAACCCGCCGCCGTGGCGCTGTTCAATAACCTGCTTTTCGACAAGGACTGGTACCTCGAAGACTACCTCCCCGATCACCCTGACCGCATCGGGCTGATCGCCGCGATGCTGCTGGCGCATGAGGTCACCCATGTCTGGCAATGGCAGAACCGCAAGCTTACCGGCTACTCGCCGCTGCGCGCGGCCTCGGAGCAGTTCACCAGCCCGGACCCCTACCTCTTCGAAGTCGACACCCAGCCGCGCTTCCTCGACTTCGGTTATGAGCAGCAGGGCTCTATCGTCGAGGAATTCGTCTGCTGCCGCGCGCTCGACCCGCAGGCGTCGCGCACCAAGCGGTTGCATTCGATGTTGTCCGAGGTCATGCCCGTGGCCCCTCTGCCCCAAAGCCGCCCCTATGACGTGGGCCTGCCTTGGGATGGGGTCGAGCTCGACAATATCTGCGGCTGATTTAGACCGGCACCAACTGCCCCGCCTCAAGCCGGATCTGTCGGTCCATCCGCGCGGCCAGTTCGAGGTTATGCGTGGCGATCACCGCCGAAAGCCCCGTGCCGCGCACCAGCGCCATCAGCGCGGCAAAGACTTGATCCGAGGTCGAGGGATCGAGGTTGCCCGTCGGCTCGTCCGCCAACAGCAGGCGCGGTTCATTGGCCAGCGCACGGCAGAAGGCCACCCGCTGCTGCTCACCACCCGACATGGCGGCGGGGCGGTGGTCGGCCCGCTCGGCGATGCCGACCTGTGCCAGCAGATCACGCGCCCGCGCCTCTGCCGCCTTGCGGGCCACGCCATTGGCAAGCTGCGGCAGCACGATGTTTTCCAGCGCCGTGAACTCCGGCAGCAGGTGGTGGAACTGATAGATGAAGCCCACATCCGCCCGGCGCACGCCGGTGCGCTTGCGGTCGCTCTGCCCCGTGAGGTCATCGCCCGCGATCTCAACCGTACCGCTGTCAGCCGTATCCAGCAGCCCCGCGATATGCAGCAGGGTCGACTTGCCCGCGCCCGAAGGGGCAACCAGTGCCACGACTTCACCGGGCGCGACCGTCAGGTCAATGCCACGGAGCACCTGGACCTCATTCGGCGCGCCGGGGTTATAGGCCTTGGAAATGCCGCTCAGGCGCAGGACGGGATCATTCATAGCGCAGGGCCTCCACAGGGTTCATCCGCGCCGCACGGCGGGCGGGGAAAATCGTCACGACAAAGCTAAGGCCAAGCGACAGCCCCACGGCAGAGAGCACATCGCCCAGTTGCAGTTTCGCGGGCAAGAAGTAGATGCCCCGGATCGAGGCATCCCAAGCATTGCCGCCGCTGAGGTAGTTCACAAAGGCGAAAATCTGGTCGACATAGATCGCAAAGAGCACCCCCAGCACCACGCCTGCGGCGGTGCCGATGATTCCCGTGAACGCGCCGCAGATAAAGAACACCCGCAGGACCGAGCCTTCGGACAGCCCCATGGTGCGCAGAATACCAATGTCGCGGCCCTTATTCTTGACCAGCATGATCAGCCCCGAGACGATGTTCATCGCGGCGATCAGCACCAGCACCGAGAGGATCACGAACATCACCCGGTCCTCAATATCCAGCGCCGAGAGGAACGAGCCGGACGCATCGCGCCATGTCCAGACCTGCGCCCGATCACCTGCGGCCTGCATCAATGCCCGCGCCATGGCGTCAACGCTCTCGGGGTCTTCGACCATAACCTCCAGCTCATCCGCCACGCCCTCGCGGTTGAAAAAGCTCTGCGCCTCGGCAATCGGCAGATAGACCCTTGTCTTGTCGATGTCATACCGCCCAGCGGAAAAGACATAGACCACCTCATAGCCGTTCACACGCGGGCTGGTGCCAAAGGCCGTCTTCACCCCATTGGGAGAGATCAGCTTGATCGTATCGCCGACATCCACGCCCAAGCTTTGCGCCACACCGCTGCCGATGGCGATGCCTTCCTCGAACCGGCCAATATCGCCGAAGGAACGCTCTGATGGCTGGATGCCGGGGATGGTCATCAGATCATCCGACGCGATGCCAAAGACCTCAACCCCTGCGTTGGACTGACGCCGGTTCGCCATGACCTGCTGGCGCACCAAGGGGGCCACGCGGGTCACGCCGGGCACTTTCGCGACCTCGGCGGCCATCTCGGTATAGTTGGCGATGGTGCGGTCGATCTGGCCGTTTTCCTGCACCTCGCCCATCGTGTAGACGGTGACATGGGCATTGGCCCCGAGGATCGTATCGACGAATTCAGCCCGGAATCCCGAGCGGACCGACAGCGTGGCAATCAGTGCGAAGACCGCGAGCGTAATACCGATCAGGCTGATCCACGTCATGACGCTCACCCCGCCCTCGGCGCGGCGGGCGCGCAGGTAGCGCCATGCGATCATCCATTCAAAGGCCGCGAATGGGGCGGTGCGTGTGGGTTTGCTGGCCATGCGGGAGGGCTCCGGTCTGAGGTGCGCGCAACCTGAGGCTTTGCCCCAGAAGGGTCAAGAACGCAATGCCCGGCGGCGGCGGAAGCGCGCGGGCCATGTGGGCAGCCAGAGGAGCAGCCGCGCGAAGGCGGCTCCGGCGATGAAGCCTATGGCGGTGAAGATCAATTCGGCACGGCTGCGCGGCGCGGTGGGCGAAAACTTCTGCACGGTTGCGCGCAACGCTTCTGCGTCAGGTGCGCGTAACAGGTAATAGCTGCGCAGGAACGGACCCGCCGTTTGCAGTCGCGGCACCTGCGCCTCAAGCGCCATGTGCCTTTCGATGTTGCGGGTCAGATCGATACGGCGGCGTTCCAACAAGGCCGACCCACGCAGCCGCGCAAGCGCGGCCTCTCGGTCAAGCCCGGCGGTGCGGGCGGCAGCATCAAAATGCGCTACAACACCGGAGAGCGTTCGTTCTGCGGCCTCTAGCTCAAACACATAGGCCCGGGAAAACCCCGGGCCTTGCGCCGCAACTCCTGCCCCTATGACCCCACTGGCCAATGTCAGCGCCCGCAGGATCATCGTAGCCCTCAGGCGATGCCTGCGTAGATTTTCGCCAGCTTTTCGACCGCCTGTTCGGGCGGCAGCTCTTCGCTTTCACCCGTACGGCGGCTGGTCAGCTCAACCACGCCGTTTTTCAGCCCGCGCGGCCCAACGGTGATGCGCCATGGCAGACCGATCAGGTCCATCGTCGCAAACTTCATGCCCGCCCCGCCCTTGCGGTCGTCATAAAGCGGATCAAGACCCAGCGCCTTGAGGCTCTTATAAAGCGCGTCACAGGCCGCATCGGCTTCGTCGTCGCCTTGCTTGAGGTTCACGATACCCGCATGGAATGGAGTCACACCCTCAGGCCAGATGATACCCTTGTCATCATGGCTGGCCTCAATAATCGCGCCCAGCAGACGGCTGACGCCGATGCCGTGGCTGCCCATATGGACCGGCACCTGTTTGCCGTCGGGGCCTTGCACTTTGGCATTCATCGCGTCGGAATATTTCGTGCCGAAGTAGAAGATTTGCCCCACTTCGATGCCGCGCGCGGTGCGCTGGCGCTCTTCGGGCACTTTGGCGAAAAGCTCGGGGTCGTGGGTCTCATCCGTGCGGGCGTAGCGCGAGGTGAATTCATCCAGCACAGCACGGCAGGCATCATGATCGCTGGGGTCAATCTCGCGGTCGCCGAAGGTCAGATCGGTGATCTCGCTGTCATAGAAGACTTCCGATTCGCCCGTCTCGGCCAGCACGAGGAACTCATGCGTGTCATCGCCGCCAATCGGGCCCGAGTCCGCCCGCATCGGGATCGCTTGCAGACCCATCCGCTCATAGGTGCGCAGGTAGCTCACCAAATGGCGGTTATAGGCGTGCAGCGCGTCCTCTTTCGTAAGGTCGAAGTTATAGCCATCCTTCATCAGGAACTCGCGGCCCCGCATCACGCCGAAACGCGGGCGGATCTCGTCGCGGAATTTCCACTGAATGTGGTAGAGCGTCAGCGGCAGGTCTTTGTAAGACCCGACATGGCTGCGGAAGATGTCGGTGATCATCTCTTCATTGGTGGGACCGTAAAGCATGTCGCGGTCTTGACGGTCGCGGATGCGCAGCATCTCGGGGCCGTAAGCGTCATAGCGGCCCGATTCCTTCCACAGATCGGCCGATTGCAGCGTCGGCATCAGCATCGGGATATGACCCACGCGCTGCTGCTCTTGGTGCACGATCTCTTCGACCTTGCGCAGCACCTTGTAGCCCAGCGGCAGCCAAGAATAGATCCCCGCGCTGGATTGCTTGATCATCCCCGCCCGCAGCATCAACCGGTGGCTGACGATCTGCGCCTCGGCAGGGTTTTCCTTCAGCACGGGCAGAAAATATTGGGACAGACGCATGGTGTTTCCTCATTGAGCGAATTGCCCCCTGACTAGTGCATGTCAGGGGGCGAGACAATCACATCGCACAGGCCGCGCGAGAGCTTGGCCGCCCGCGGCGCACTGCGCCCATCTCTCGAGCGGCCTGTGCACAACGGACGACGTGCTGCTGCGATGGTCGCACGATCTCCCCCCAGTCGAGCAGCCAAGACTTGAAACGAAACGCCACATGGGCGATGTGAGAACATTCCCAGCCGGAGAGCATCATGGCCCTGCCAATCCGAGATCAATTGAAATACTGGGGCATCGCCGCGGCGGTGTTCATGGTGGCACTGTGGTTCATGGGCGATGTGCTGCTGCCCTTCCTGTTGGGCGGGGCAATTGCCTATTTCCTTGACCCTGTGGCCGACCGGTTGGAGCGTTTGGGCCTAAGCCGCACCATGGCCACTGCCGTCATCACAGTGGTGGCGCTTTTGGTCTTCGTGCTGATGGCGCTTTTGGTGGTCCCGACGCTGGTCAATCAGACCGTGAACCTGATCGAGACCGCGCCCAAGCTGACCCGCAATTTCACCGATTTCATCACCGATCGCTTCCCATCGATTCTGGACGACGATTCGACCCTGCGCACCTCGCTGACGACGCTGGGGACCACCATTCAGGAACGCGGCGGGCAACTGCTGCAAACAGCGCTGGCCTCCTTTGCCTCGCTGATCAACGTCCTACTTTTGTTCGTCATCGTTCCGGTGGTCGCGGTGTACCTGCTGCTCGACTGGGACCGCATGGTCGCCGCCATCGACCGCCTGCTGCCGCGCGACCATGCGCCGACGATTCGTCAATTGGCGCGCGAGATTGACGCGACGCTGGCCTCTTTCGTGCGGGGCATGGGCACGGTCTGCCTGATCCTTGGCACCTATTACGCCGTGGCACTGATGCTGGTGGGGCTGCAATTCGGTCTCGTCGTGGGCTTTGTCGCGGGGCTGGTGACCTTCATCCCCTACCTCGGCGCATTGATTGGGGGGGCGCTGGCGATCGGTCTGGCGCTGTTCCAATTCTGGGGCGATTGGCTCTCCATCGGTCTCGTCGCGGGCATCTTCGTGCTGGGCCAAGTGGTCGAAGGCAACCTGCTGACACCAAAGCTCGTCGGCAACTCGGTCGGGCTCCACCCGGTCTGGCTGCTGCTGGCGCTGTCGGTCTTTGGCACACTCTTTGGCTTCGTCGGGCTGCTGGTCGCCGTGCCTGTGGCCGCCGCCATCGGCGTCATCGCCCGCTTCGCTACGGCGCGGTACCGTGAAAGCGTGCTCTACATGGGCCGTGAGCCTGAAACGACGGTCGACGAGGACATCCGCTAACATGGCCCACCAACTCGGGTTGAACCTGCCCAGCCGGACGGCTCTGGGCCGCGACGCATTCTTTGTCGCTCCCTCCAACGCTATGGCGATGGCGATGATCGACGGCTGGCGCGGTTGGGCCGGCGGCAAGCTGGCGCTGACCGGGCCGCAAGGCTCGGGTAAAACGCATCTGACGCATGTTTGGGCGGACTTGTCGGGCGCGCGGATCATCAGTGCCGCCGACTTGCTGGAGGCCGACATTCCCACCCTCGCCCGTGGCCCCTTGGCCGTCGAGGATGTGCATCTGATCGCCGGAGACGCGGCGGCGCAAACGGCGCTCTTTCACTTGCACAACCTCGTGTTGGCCGAGGGTCAGGCGCTTTTGCTCACCGGCACCGGCCCCGTGGCCCATTGGGGGCTGACCCTGCCTGATCTGGTCAGCCGAATGCGCGGCGCCACAATGGTTGAAATGGAAGCGCCGGACGACGCGCTGCTCTCGGCCCTGCTGGTCAAATTGCTGGCCGATCGTCAACTCACGCCGAAACCAGAGCTGATCAACTACCTGATGACCCGGATGGACCGTTCCTTTGCCGCCGCCATCGCGCTGGTCGACCGGCTGGATGCTGCCAGCCTTGCGCAGAAGCGCCCGCTGACCCGCGCACTGGCCGCGCAGGTGCTGGACATCGCCCCGCCCCGCGCGTGATACTGGAATAATTAACGCAAGCCTTCGCAAACCCGTTACATTCCAATGTCATGAGGCACGCATGACCCAAGCTGATTTCCTGCAAGCGCCCTTTCCGCCCGCCACCGATCTGCCCGAGCTTGATACCGCCGGGCCGGGCCGTTTCTTTAACCGTGAGCTAAGCTGGCTCGACTTTAACTGGCGCGTGCTGGAAGAAGCCGAGAACCCGCGCGTACCGCTGCTGGAACGGCTGCGCTTTCTGTCGATTTCGGCCACCAACCTTGATGAATTCTATACCGTGCGGGTCGCGGGGCTGCGCGAACTGGCCCAAGCCGGTAACACCACCGCCGCCGCCGATGGGCTGAGCCCCGGTGAGCAGCTGGTGCTGATCAACGAAGACGCCCGCAACCTGATGATGTCCCAGCAGCGCGTGCTGGTCGATCTGATGGCCGAGATGGACGACCAGAACATCATGTTGGAACGCACGGCGGACTTGACCGAGGCGGACCTTAAGCATCTCGAAGGGGTCTTTCTCAACCAAGTTTTCGCCGTGCTGTCGCCGCTGGCCATCGACCCTGCGCATCCGTTCCCTTTCATCCCCAACACCGGTTATGCGCTGGCTTTGCAACTGGAACGCAACAGCGACAAACGCCCCCTGCAAGCGCTGCTACCGATCCCCGGCCAGATTGACCGTTTCGTCGCTCTGCCCGCGCCCGATGGCTGCCTACGCTACCTGCCGCTCGAAGACCTGTTGATCATCAACATCCCCAACCTCTTTCCGGGCTACAAACTCAAAGCGCATTTCGAATTTCGCGTGCTGCGCGACAGCGATCTTGAGGTCGAAGACGAGGCCGAAGACCTCGTGCGGGAATTCGAAGTCGCCCTGAAACGTCGCCGCCGTGGTGAAGTCGTGCGGCTGACACATTCCGCGGGTGCGCCAGAAAAACTGAAATCCGTCGTCATGCGCGAGCTTTGCGTGCGGCCCCAAGACGTGATCGAAATCGAAGGCATGCTCGGCATCGCCGATCTGTCGAAACTGGTAACCGACGCCCGGCCCGACCTTCTGTGGCCGCAGTTCACCCCGCGCGTGCCAGAGCGCGTCAGCGACCACGATGGCGATATGTTCGCCGCGATCCGGCAAAAGGACATGCTGCTGCACCACCCCTATGAGACGTTCGACATGGTGGTGCGCTTCCTTGCGCAAGCAGCGCGGGATCCGGATGTGGTGGCGATCAAACAGACGCTCTACCGCACCTCACGCGATAGCCCGATCGTCAGCGCGCTCTGCGAGGCTGCCGAGGATGGCAAATCCGTCACCGCCTTGGTTGAACTGAAAGCCCGCTTTGATGAGGCCGCCAATATCCGCCAGTCGCGCCGTTTGGAACGCGCGGGCGCGCATGTGGTTTATGGCTTCCTCGACCTCAAGACCCACGCCAAGATCTCGACCGTGGTGCGCCGCGAGGGCGATCAACTGGTGACCTATACCCATTACGGCACCGGCAACTATCACCCGATCACCGCACGGATTTATACGGACCTGTCGCTTTTCACCTGCGACTCGAGCCTTGGGCGCGATGCCACGAAAGTATTCAACTTCCTCTCGGGTTATGCCCCGCCAGAGCAGTTGGAGAATCTCGCCATATCCCCCACCACGCTCAAGCCGCGCCTGCTTGAGATGATCGCCGCTGAGGCCGAACATGCCCGCGCCGGACGCCCTGCCGTGATCTGGGCCAAGATGAACGCGCTGATCGACGCCGAGGTGATTGATGCGCTGTATGACGCCAGCCAAGCCGGGGTGGAAATCAGCCTCGTCATTCGCGGCATCTGCGGGCTGCGCCCCGGGGTGAAGGGGCTGTCGGAAAACATCCGGGTCAAATCCATCATCGGGCGTTTTCTGGAACACAGCCGCATCGTCTGTTTTGGCAATGGCCATGGGCTGCCGCATAAAAAGGCGCGGGTTTTCATGTCTTCCGCCGACTGGATGGGCCGCAACCTCAACCGCCGGGTCGAGACTTTGGTCGAGATCGAAAACCCCACCGTCAAGGCGCAGATCACCAGCCAGATCATGGCCGCCAATCTGGCTGACGTGGCGCAAAGCTGGGTCATGGGGCCAGATGGTAAATTCACCCGCCCGGCGATCCCCGAAGGCACTTTCGCCTTCAACTGCCACCGCTTCTTTATGGAAAACCCCTCGCTATCGGGGCGCGGCAGCGCGGGGGCGTCGGATGTGCCCAAGCTGACCCATACCGAGGATTGACCGGGCAAGCGGCCCGTTAGCAATTGACCTCACCGCCCCCCTGCGCCAATTATCCCCTCAAACGGATGGCCCGCAGGAGCATTGATGGCAGACCAGACCGACCCTTCCCGAGCCGCCCCCGTCCCTGAGACCGGCGTGGCGGAACTGGGCCTTTTCGCGAAACCGTTGTTTCAAGATCCGGGCGCACGCGCCTTGGCGCGGGTGGGTGTGGTGGATGTGGGCTCAAACTCCGTCCGGCTTGTAGTGTTCGACGGCGCGGCCCGCTCTCCGGCCTATTTCTATAACGAAAAAATCATGTGCGCCTTAGGCGCGGGCATGTCCGAAACCGGCCATCTATCGCCCGAAGGCCGCGCCCGTGCCCTCTCGGCGCTGCGCCGTTTCAGCAAACTGGCCGATGGGATGGGGCTGTCGGAACTTACCGTCGTCGCCACCGCAGCGGTGCGCGATGCCAGCGATGGGCGCGAGTTCTGCGCCGATGTGCTGCGCGAAACCGGGCTGCGCATCTGGGTCATCGACGGCGAGGAAGAGGCGCGGCTTTCGGCCCAAGGGGTGCTGCTGGGGTGGCCCGGTGCTTACGGCCTTGTCTGCGACATCGGCGGCTCTTCGATGGAGCTCGCAGAAATCTCTGGTGGGCGCGTCGGGCGCCGGGTGACCTCACAACTCGGGCCGCTGAAACTGCGCGATCTCAAGGGTGGTGCCAAGGGGCGGCACGCCCATATCAAAGAGGTCATCACCGGGCTTCAGGAGAAGATGGGCAGCCAGCGTGACCGTCTGTTTCTTGTGGGCGGCTCATGGCGCGCCATCGCGCGGATCGACATGTACCGCCGCGGCTATCCGCTGCATGTGCTGCATGAATACCGCATGACCGTCACCTCGGTCCGCGAGACGGTGAAATTCATCCAAGCCTCTGATCTCGAAGAGCTTCGCAATGCTTGCGGAGTATCTTCAAGCCGCATGTCCTTGGTGCCCTACGCCGCCGAAGTGCTCAGCCGTTTGGTCAAAACCTTCCGACCAAAAGACATCGCCGTCTCCAGCTATGGCATCCGCGAAGGCATGCTTTATGAGCAGATGCCGCAACGCCTGCGTGACCGCGATCCGCTGATCGAAGCCTGCTATTTCGCCGAGGCCAAAGACGCGCGGATGCCCGGCTTTGGTAAGGTGCTCTATAACTTCATCCTGCCGCTCTACCGCTCTGCCCCCCATGCGCGCAGGCGGTTGGTCAAAGCGGCCTGTCTCCTGCATGACGTTAGCTGGCGCGCGCATCCCGACTACCGGGCCGAGACCTGTTTTGACAACGCCACCCGCGCCAATCTTGGCGGGCTCAAGCACTTGGAACGCATCTATCTCGGGCTGGCCCTGCTGCACCGCTACTCCAACAAACGCGAGAACACCCGGTTCGAAGACCTTTATGAGATGGTCGACGAAAAGACCCGGTTGGAGGCCGAGATATTGGGCAAGGCCATGCGCTTTGGCGCGATGCTGTGGATGGACAAAAACGAGCAACGCGGCGAGTTGCGCTGGTTCCCCAAGAAAAAGCAATTGGAACTGTGGCTGACCCCTGACATGGTGCCCCTCTTTGGCGAAGTTGCAGAGGCGCGGCTGAACTCGCTTGCCAAATCACTCGAAGCCGAAGTGCATGTGCGCACCGGCAAGCGAGCCGCAAAATAGTCTGCGCTACAGGTCGATCTGGGGTGCAGGCTCGGTCGGGGTTTCGGGCGGCACCATTGGATGATCCGGCTTGCGGCGAATGATGATATCGCCGTTGGGCTGCATCTCGGGCGCTTGGTATGCGCTCCAGTCCTCGACCTCATCCAGCAGTTCCGTCAGCTTCGGCCCCATTTCCCGCGCGAAATCACGCAGGGCGGGGCGCATGGCTTCGCTAAAGCCTTCGAAGCCTTCCATGACCGGGCCCATCTCATCCATGATCCCGTCCATGAACATCTGCGCGCCGCGCTCCATCAAGCCGAGGCCGCGTTCTTCGGTGTCCTCCTGCGCATGGGCCGCAAGCGGCAGCATCGTGCAGAGGGCGATAAGGGGCATGAAACGTGTCATGCAATTGATGTAGGCGGTGCGTTTGGGATTTCTAGTCTTCTTCCGGTGCACGGGCACAAGCCCGCCTAAAGGTCGACATCCAGCGTGATCGGGAAGTGATCTGACGCCGCAAGAAGCGCATCGCGCAGCACCACGTTCTGCCAGCAGGCGGGATCATCCATCGGGTGCCAGATGCGCCAGCGGGCATCCCGGGCCTGAATTTGCGGCGTGACCATGATGTAGTCCAATAGCGCCTGAAGGAAGCGTTCTTCGGGCGCTATCCAAAACCGCGCGCTGGTGGGCGCGGCCCCCAAACGTCGGCTAAGCGCCCGTCTGGCATGCGGATCAAAGAGCGCCGCCGCCCCCTCCCCCAGCACAATCTCGACCGAAGACCGCCCGAACAGGCTTTCGAATTCATCCAGCCCCGGCCCGTCGTTCAAATCGCCCATCACCATCACGGGCCGTTCTGCCGCCAGATGCGTATCGATCCGCCGCCTGAGCCAGATCGCCTGCGCCAATTGCTTGCGCCGGTTGGCGATGGCGATGCGCAGCACATCGGCCTCGGACTTGGCCCCATGGGGCGCTTTGGATTTCAGGTGCGCGCCGATCATCTGAAAAGCAAACCCGGCATTCGTGGTCACCTCCAGCTCAAGCGGCGGTTTGGAGAAGACCACGGCATCCTCTGTCGCATCCACGTCAAGATCAATCCGTAGTGTCTGATCAAAGCGCGGGGCATCAGCAGCGGCCAGCGGCGCATGGCGGGCCGTGAGCTTATCGGGGTCATAAAGCAGCGCAATCTCTTGCTCTGTCTCGTTGGAAAACCCCATAACGGCCTCCCGTGCGCGCAGGGAAAACCGCGCGGCGAAATGCTCAAGCGCGGCCACAGTCGACTGCCGCCGCCCATGGTTTGGCGCCTCGATCACCATCACCGCATCCGCATCCAGCGCCGCGAAAACCACCCCCAGTGCCACCGTTTGCTCTGCGCGCGTCACCTGATAGCGGGACGACCATTCACCGTCGTCGTAGAGCTGATTGTCATCGTCAAAAAGGCTCGCGAACCACTCGACATTGTAGGTCGCGATGCGCATCAAGCGTGTTTGCCCGAGATCGTTTCCCACGCGCGGTTGATGTCGATCATGCGTTTTTCGGCCATTTTAATGGCCTCTTGTGGCAAGCCCCGCGCCACCAGCGCATCGGGATGGTTCTCCCGCACCAACCGCCGCCACGCCTTGCGTGCTTCTTCGAGCGTGGCATGGGGGCCGATGCCCAGAACCGTGCGCGGCAAGGGCGAGCTGTCGGGCACGAACCGCGCTTTGAGCGAGGCAAAAGCCTCCTCTCCCATGCCAAAGATCGCCGCCACATCTTCGAGAAAGGCGTTCTCATTCGGGTGATAGATGCCATCTGCCATGGCGATGTGAAACAGCCCCTCCATCAGATCATGCAGCATCTCGGGCTGGTCGTTGAACATGCTGGCGATGCGTTTGGCATATTCCTCAAACCCGGTGACATCCTGCCGCGCAAGGTTAAAGACCCGCGCCGCGCCGTCCTGATCCCCTTCGGCAATCTGGAACACTTCGCGAAAGGCGGTCACCTCGTCGCGAGTCACCAGCCCATCAGCCTTGGCCATCTTCGCGCCCAAGGCGATGACTGCGATGGTAAAGGCGACCGAGCGTTCGGGCGGGCTGCGCAGACGGTCAAAGACAGCCGACAGCCCCTCGCCCGCGGTGAGGGCTGACAAAGCTTCGGAGATGCGCGTCCAGATCGACATGGGCTGACCCTTTGGTATTCGGCCCCCAGCTTAACCGCTGGCACCGGGGAAGTCAGGATGCTGACAGGGTTTTTTGCATCAAGATCAGATCAAGCCATTGCCCGTGTTTGCGCCCGACTTCGGGCATCCGGCCCACCTGTGCAAATCCCAGTTTTTCATGGAAAGTCACAGCACCCGGATTGGCGCTGCTGATCGCGGCAACCATGACGTGATGGCTCTGCGCCGCTGCCGCCTCCACCGCCCGCGTCATCAGGCCGCGGCCCAGCCCCTGCCCCTGTGCGACGTCCGACAGCACGATGCTATGCTCCACCGTCGCGCCGTAGCCCGGCCCGCCCCGAAAGCTGCCGTAGGTGACAAAGCCCAGCACCTTCCCCGCATCCTCAGCCACCCAGAAGGCACCGGCACGGGTGGCGATGAGCGCGGTGATATCCTGTGGCGTCTTTTCGTCGGTGGTAAAGGTCGACAGGCTATCACGGATCATGCCGTTCCAAAGATCAGCCACGGCCACGGCATCGCGCGGCTCTGCCGGGCGGATCGCCCCGCCCATCGGGGCGGAGCCATCAGCCGCCTGCGTCACTTCCGCGTCTCACGGATCAGCTTGAGGATATCCTGCGCAGCCGTCGGGATATTCGTCCCCGGGCCAAAGATCGCCTTAACGCCCGCGTCCTGCAAGAACCTGTAATCCTGCTGCGGAATGACCCCGCCACAGATCACCAGAATATCCTCGGCCCCTGCATCCTTCAGCGCCTGAATAAGTTGCGGTGCTAATGTCTTATGCCCCGCCGCTTGGCTGGAGATGCCGACGACATGCACGTCGTTGTCCACCGCATCCTGCGCCGCTTCGGCGGGGGTCTGGAACAGCGGTCCCACGTCCACGTCAAAGCCGATGTCGGCGAAAGCCGTGGCAATCACCTTGGCCCCGCGGTCGTGCCCGTCTTGGCCCATTTTGACCACCAGCATGCGCGGGCGGCGGCCTTCGGCCTCGGCGAACTCATCGACCGATTTCTGGATGTCAGCAAAGCCCGCGTCGCCCTCATAGGCCGCGCCATAGACGCCCGAGAGCGTCTTGACCTCGGCCCGGTGCCGCCCGAATTCTTTCTCCATAGCCATGCTGATCTCTCCCACTGTGGCGCGTGCGCGCGCGGCTTCCACCGCCGCATCGAGCAGATTGCCGCCCTCGGCGGACCGCCGTGTCAGTTCCGCCAAGGCGGCGGTGCATGCCGCGTCGTCCCGCTCAGCCCGGATACGCTCCAGCCGCGCGACCTGACCGGCGCGGACCTTGACGTTGTCGACGTCGAGAATGTCGATCGGCTCTTCCTTGTCGCGGCGGTATTTGTTCACGCCCACGATCACCTCGGTGCCGCGGTCGATGCCCGCCTGACGCTGTGCGGCAGCTTCCTCGATGCGCAGTTTAGGCATGCCCGAGGCCACGGCCTTGGTCATGCCGCCCATCTCTTCGACTTCTTCGATCAGCTTCCACGCCGCTTCGGCCAGATCGGCGGTCAGTTTCTCGACGTAGTAGCTGCCTGCGAGCGGATCGACGACGTTAGTGATGCCGGTCTCTTCCTGCAGGATCAGCTGGGTGTTCCGAGCGATGCGTGCGGAGTGCTCCGTCGGCAGGCCGATCGCCTCGTCCAGCGAGTTGGTGTGCAGCGACTGGGTGCCGCCCAGCACGGCAGACAGCGCCTCGTAGGCCGTGCGCACCACGTTGTTGTAGGGGTCCTGTTCCGCGAGGCTGACGCCGGAGGTCTGGCAATGGGTGCGCAACATCGACGACTTGGGGTTTTTCGGCTCAAATTCCTCCATCACCCGCGACCAGAGCAGCCGCGCGGCGCGCAGCTTGGCGGCCTCCATGAAGAAGTTCATTCCGATGGCGAAGAAGAAGCTCAGGCGCGGTGCAAAACGGTCTACATCCATGCCCGCCGCAATCGCCGTGCGCACATATTCGCGCCCGTCCGCAATGGTAAAGGCCAGCTCCTGCACGAGGTTCGCGCCCGCCTCTTGCATGTGGTAGCCCGAGATCGAGATCGAGTTGAACTTCGGCATGTGGTCAGAGGTATATTCGATGATGTCTCCGATGATCCGCATCGACGGCTCCGGCGGGTAGACATAGGTGTTGCGCACCATGAATTCCTTGAGGATGTCGTTCTGAATCGTCCCCGAGAGCTTGGCGCGGTCGTGGCCCTGCTCCTCGCCCGCGACGATGAAACTTGCGAGAATCGGGATCACTGCGCCGTTCATCGTCATGGAGACCGAGACCTGATCCAGCGGAATGCCGTCGAAGAGAATCTTCATGTCTTCGACCGAGTCGATGGCCACACCGGCCTTGCCCACATCGCCCTCAACGCGCGGGTGATCGCTGTCATAGCCCCGGTGCGTCGCCAGATCGAAAGCGACGGAGACGCCCTGTTGACCGGCGGCCAAAGCACGGCGGTAGAAGGCGTTTGATTCCTCCGCCGTGGAGAAGCCCGCATATTGCCGGATCGTCCAGGGGCGGCCCGCATACATCGTCGCCTTCACGCCGCGCGTAAACGGCGCTTCGCCGGGGATGCCACCCAGATGATCCAGCCCGTTCACATCCTCGGCAGTGTAAAGCGGCTGGACGTCGATCCCCTCCAACGTCTTCCACGTCAGATCGTCGAGGCTGCGCCCGCGCAATTCGCCCGTCGCCAGTTCCTGCCAACGTGTCTTGGCGTCCTTTTGGTCGGATGTCATATGCTTGTCCTTCTCCCTTAGCGCCGGGTGGCAGGCATGGGCCTGCACATCACTGGCGGCTGAATTGTCACGGGGCGCGCGCTCACGGGGATAAATGCCCCCTGCGGCGCTTTGCCCTTCGCAAAATGGTACAGGCCCCCTATATCTGAGGGGACAGGAGCCTTGATGAAACGTTTGATCTCACTAGTTTTTGCAGGATTGATGACCACTGCGGCCATGGCCCAAGGGGCCGATGCCC
Organism: Sulfitobacter dubius; assembly: GCF_900113435.1. Lineage (GTDB taxonomy): Bacteria > Pseudomonadota > Alphaproteobacteria > Rhodobacterales > Rhodobacteraceae > Sulfitobacter > Sulfitobacter dubius. Next base: position 1,338,879 of record NZ_FOPG01000001.1, read on the forward strand.
CGGCGGAGGATCCGTTGTTCCTGCCCGCCGATATGGCCGATCTCAGCACTTTCCAATGGACCAAGCGGCCCGTGCTGGTCTTTGCCAATTCCGAGAACGACCCCGCTTTCGTCGCCCAGATGGAGTATCTGCGCGACCGCGAGGAGGAGTTGCGCCTGCGTGATGTCATCGTGCTGACCGACACCGACCCCGCCGCGCGGAGCCCGCTCAGGCTGCGGATGCGCCCGCGGGGTTTCATGCTGGTGCTGGTCGACAAGGAAGGCCAGATCGAATTGCGCAAACCCTTTCCATGGGACGTGCGCGAGATCACTCGGAGCATCGACAAGATGCCGCTGCGCCAGCGTGAAATCAGAGAGGCGAAGGAGCGCGAAGTCATCCGCTGATAACCTGCGCCCCGCCCCATCTGATCGCCAGCGCATCGCACCCTATTCGAACTCCATGATCACATCATCGACCGCAAGACTGTCGCCCGCGCCCGCGTTGACCTTGCTGACGACGCCTTTCTTCTCGGCGCGCAGGATGTTCTCCATCTTCATCGCCTCGATGGTGCAGAGCGCTTGACCTTCTTGAACCTCATCGCCCACCTCGACGTCGAGTTTCACCACCAGGCCCGGCATCGGGCAGAGCAGCATCTTGGAGGTGTCAGGCGGCAATTTTTCCGGCATCAGCGCGGCCAGTTCGGCCTGACGCGGCGTGCGCACATGGACCTTGAGATCCGCGCCGCGGGTGCGGATGCGGAAGCCGCCTGAGATTTTGCCGACCTTCAGCACCAGAGGCGCGCCATCCACGGTCATCTCGGCCAGTTGGTCGCCCGGTGTCCAATCGCCGCTGACGCGCATCTCGGCACCGTCGGAGAAGACTACCGTCGCCCCCTCGGGATCGGCCTTGGTGACCACGTCAAAGTTTTCACCCTGAAGCTTCACGTTCCAATCGCTGCCGACCTTGCGCTCGTGGTTGTCCATCCGGCCCGAGACACGGGCCCGGCGGATTTCGCCAACGCGGTGCATGGCGGCACAGGCGGCGGCGATGCGGCGCAGCTCGCCCTCAGGCAGGGTCACACCCTCGAAACCTTCGGGATATTCCTCGGCGATGAAGGCGGTGGTCATCTCGCCCGAGATGAACTTGGGGTGATCCATCACGGCAGAGAGAAACGGCAAGTTATGCCCGATGCCCTCAACCTCGAAACTATCAAGCGCCACGCGCATCTTCTCAATCGCCTCGGCCCGGGTCGGTGCCCAAGTACAGAGTTTGGCGATCATTGGATCGTAATACATCGAAATCTCGCCGCCTTCATAGACACCGGTATCATTGCGCACGGCCATCTCGCCGCACGGTGCGTCGCCCTGCCATGTGCCTTGCTCCAGCAGCGGCCCGGCGGCCACTTCCTGTGGCGGGCGGTAGCGGGTCAGACGGCCAATGGAGGGCAGGAAGCCGCGGTAAGGGTCCTCGGCATAAAGTCGGTTTTCGATGGCCCAGCCGGTAAGTGTCACATCGCCTTGGGTAATCGACAGTTTCTCGCCATTGGCGACGCGGATCATCTGTTCGACCAGATCGACGCCGGTGATCAGTTCCGTCACCGGGTGTTCCACTTGAAGGCGGGTGTTCATCTCAAGGAAGTAGAAGTTCTTGTCGCCATCGACGATGAATTCCACCGTGCCAGCGCTGGTGTAGCCCACGGCCTGCGCCAATGCGACGGCCTGCTCGCCCATGGCCTTGCGGGTCGCCTCGTCGAGGAAGGGGCTCGGCGCTTCTTCGACAACCTTCTGGTTGCGGCGCTGGATCGAACATTCGCGCTCGCCCAAATAGATACCGTTTCTATGCGCGTCGCAGAGTACCTGAATCTCGATGTGGCGCGGCTGTGTAACGAACTTTTCAATAAAGATACGGTCATCCCCAAAGGAGTTTGCCGCTTCGTTCTTGGACGATTGGAAACCTTCGCGAGCCTCTTCATCATTCCAAGCGATCCGCATGCCCTTGCCGCCGCCGCCAGCCGACGCTTTGAGCATCACCGGATAGCCGATCTCATTGGAAATCTTCACCGCCTCATCGGCATCCTCGATCAGGCCCATATAGCCCGGCACGGTCGACACCCCGGCCTCTTGCGCGATCTTTTTGGATGTGATTTTGTCGCCCATCTTCTCGATGGCACCGACGGGCGGGCCGACAAAAGCCACGCCAACCGCATCAAGAGCCTCGGCAAACTTGCTGTTTTCGCTGAGAAACCCATAGCCCGGATGCACCGCCTGCGCACCGGACTGCTTCACGGCCTCCATCACCTTGTCGATGACGATATAGGACTGGTTCGCGGGGGGCGGGCCGATGTGAATGGCCTCATCCGCCATTTCGACATGCAACGCATTGGCGTCCGCGTCTGAATAGATCGCGACGGTGGTCAGCCCCATTTTCTTGGCAGTCTTAATAACGCGGCAAGCGATTTCGCCCCGGTTGGCGATCAGGATCTTGTCAAACATCAGCAGTTCCTTTGACGGTGACAGGCAACGCAAAATGCCGCGTCAGCCGGGGCTGCGCGGTGCCTGTGAATGTAGTGATAGAAGGGTCCGAAGCTCTGCCCACGCCGATGGCGGACAGAGCGGTCCGAAGGCTTAGATTAGCATTTGCCGGGGTTGAGCTGGCAATAGGCGACGTTGCCTGCCGCACCGATCGCGGCACCCTGCGCCAGCGACCCGCCGGTAATTGCGGCTGCGCCTGCGCCAACGGCTGCGCCGCCCAGACCTTGTTCGCCGATGTTGTCGCCACAGGCGGCAAGCCCGGCTGCCGCGCCAAGCGCGAGAATGATATTACGAATGGACATGAGCCTGTTCCTTCACTGCTGTTAACTAACCGACCAACGCCCTGATTGGCATAGGGTTCCCAGCCGGTTCTTCTGTTTGATGCCCTGCGCCAAAAAGACCACATTAGTAAAAAGTCGGACAGCGACGCCAGAGGTCTGGTCCGCTGCCCGACAGGGGAAGGGGTATGGTCTTCATGCTTAGCGGAGCATTGGACAATTACTGCCCCGCCAACAGATTTATATCTGCCCCAAGGCCGCACCCGCGCCAAGCGGGTCATGCGCGGCGGCAAGACTTCGGCAAGGCTATGCTGATTTGCAAAGAGATGCGGCGACAACATGCCTATCAACCCTCGAATGCTTCGGGGAAGGCCGCGCGTGCGGCGGGCACATCCAACACCAACAGCGCTTCGTAATCGGCAGGATCAAACGGGTCGGTCGCGGGCAGCACCTCGCGGCCAAAGAGCCACGAAAGACGGCCTGCATCAAGGTTGCCGCGCTCGAAAGGATGTTCGCCAAAGGCCTCCCACAACGCTTTGACAAAGGCGGTGTCGGCGCGGCGATCCGGCGCACGGCGGTCAGAACGACGCTCACGACGGGTGATCGGCGTAACCCCTTTGGGGTTCGGCCGGCGAACAGTGAATTGGAAATCGGTGCCGGGCAGACGGCCCGGGAACCCGCGGTGTTTCAGCATATAGGTGGGCATTACACACCCCTCCCGATTGCAGGGGTGGCAGGGATCAGGGCAGGCGCGGACGCCTGCCCTGCAACGGCATTACTTGTACTTGCCGGTGTATACGGGCTCAACCGAAATGGGCTCGGGCTCGACAACAACGAACTCTTCTTCGGTCTGACCGCTTGTGCAGGCGGAAACGACTGCGACGAAACCGAAAGCTGCCAGCATCTTGATGCTCTTGGACATGAAAGTCTCCTATTAATGTTAGTGGAACCTGGTGCGACATCATGCCGACCAAGCCCGGGTTCTGAGGCAAGGGATACGTCGGTATTCCTTGACCGCATCATATGCGATTCACATGGCAATGGATACGGTTGCAAGCGCAATCGGTCGCGTTGTGACTCCAAAGCATCATTCCAAATGCGGGATCGGCGGATTCTTGCAAGATATTGCGTCTGCATCACAAACCCTCCCAGATGCAGGTGCCATCCTGAGCGCGGAACGCTTCGAAATACTGGGTCGCATCGGGGTCAGCGGCGCCGAATTCCACGACACGGTCAGCAAGTGAGACGACAATTACCTGCCCCGCAAGCGCGTGTTCGGTCATGTATGGCAAGGCGACGGCCGCGCAGAGGTGTTCCATATCAGGCGCGGCCAGATCATAGGCGATAGCATCCGGCCCTTTTGCAATCTGCGGCGCGACAAAGCGGAAGCGCAGCCACGTCTCGCCGCCTAAGTCCTCGACCAACACCTCTTGAAGATCAATAGTTTGGCCGGAAGGCACATCAATCGCCAGCGCGGGCGTTACCAGCCCGAATGCAAGCGCACCAGTCAGCAGCGCGCGTGCGATTCTGGCGGTTAATGGTTGCGCAGCGCGTCGATCAGCGCGTCCTTGTCCATGTCCGAGCGCCCCTCGATCCCAAGCTCCTGCGCCCGGTCGTAGAGGTCGTTCTTGGTCCAATCCTCGTAGGGTGGCTGCTTGCCCCCCTTCTTGCTGGGATGCTGGCTGTCGTTGGCCTGCGCATTGGCGATCCGGGCGGCTTTCTCCTTGCTCGCCCCATCCTCGCGCAGGGACTTGTAGGTTTCTTCGTCTTTGATGGATGAATTTGGCATGGGGTGGCCCTCCTTTGCGAAGGAAACCACCCAGCCTGCCGAGGGTTCCGCATGCGGCCTCGGTGGGATCGGTATTTAAGAAAGGATGAAACTGCATGGCGGTGCTCAGAGCGGGATGTTGTCGTGCTTCTTCCACGGGGTCTGCACTTTTTTGTTGCGCAGGGAGGCGAAGGCGCGGGCGACCCGTTTGCGGGTGCTGCGCGGCTGAATCACTTCGTCGATGAAGCCGCGTTCGGCGGCGACAAAGGGATTGGCGAACCGGTCTTCGTAATCCTTCGCGTGCTGCGCGATCTTTTCGGGATCGTTCAGGTCTTTGCGGTGGATGATCTCGGTCGCGCCTTTGGCCCCCATCACGGCGACCTCGGCCGTGGGCCAGGCGTAGTTGAAATCTGAGCGCAGGTGTTTGGAGGCCATCACGTCATAGGCGCCGCCATAGGCTTTGCGGGTGATCACGGTGACCATCGGCACGGTTGCTTCGCCATAGGCGAACAGCAGTTTCGCACCATGCTTGATGACGCCGCCGAATTCCTGGCCGGTGCCGGGCAGGAAGCCGGGCACGTCCACGAGGGTCAGAATTGGAATCTCGAAAGCATCGCAGAAGCGCACGAAACGCGCGGCCTTGCGGGAACTATCAATGTCGAGACAGCCCGCCAGCACCATCGGTTGATTGGCCACCACGCCAACGGTACGCCCCTCAAGACGGATGAAACCAGTGATGATGTTCTTGGCGAATTCCTCTTGGATTTCGTAAAAGTCGCCTTCATCCGCCAGTTTGAGGATCAATTCCTTCATGTCATATGGGGTGTTGGCGTTGGAGGGCACCAGCGTGTCGAGCGAAGGCTCGATCCGGTTGGGATCATCAAAGAAGGGCCGGACGGGCGGTTTTTCGCGGTTGTTGGCAGGCAGCAGATCAACAAGGCGGCGCACTTCGGCCAGCGCCTCGACGTCATTCTCGAACGCCCCATCAGCAACGGACGATTTGCGCGTATGGGTCACGGCACCGCCAAGTTCTTCCGCGGTGACGATTTCGTTAGTGACGGTTTTCACCACGTCGGGGCCGGTGACGAACATGTAAGAGCTGTCTTTGACCATGAAGATGAAATCGGTCATCGCAGGCGAATAGACCGCACCGCCCGCGCAGGGGCCCATGATAACGCTGATCTGTGGGATCACGCCGGAGGCTTCGATATTACGTTGGAAGACTTCCGCATAGCCCGCAAGGCTTGCCACCCCCTCTTGGATGCGCGCGCCGCCGGAATCGTTGATGCCGATCACGGGTGCGCCGTTTTGCACGGCCATGTCCATGATTTTGCAGATCTTCTGCGCATGCGTTTCCGAAAGAGAGCCGCCGAAGACGGTAAAATCCTGACTGAAGACATAGACGAGGCGGCCATTGATCGTGCCCCATCCTGTAACCACACCGTCGCCTGCGGGCTTTTGATCCTGCATGCCGAAATCGGTGCAGCGGTGGGTGACGAACATGTCGAATTCTTCGAACGACCCCTCGTCGAGCAGCAGATCGACCCGCTCGCGCGCCGTCAGCTTGCCACGGCCATGCTGCGCATCGATCCGCGCTTGACCGCCGCCCAAGCGCGCATCTTCGCGGCGCTGCTCCAGTTGTTCGAGAATGTCTTTCATGACGCACCCCTATTGTGATTTTGATCAGTCTATCGAAGGAGCGCAGACGACCAAAGCGCATTTTTGCAAATTTGCAAAACAATTACATAGATCGCGAAGCAAAATGAAAAGTTGCAAATAAATCTAGTTAACATGGACATTGCTCACCCCCCCGACTACTTGCCATTGCATGAGCGATCTCCCCCGTGTCCGGTATTTAGACCGGACGACCCCGCCCCACATTTCCACGCTGATCCTGCTTGCGGGGCTTTCGGCCATGGTGATGAACATATTTCTGCCAAGCCTGCCAAAAATGGCAGAGCACTTCGGCACGGATTACGCTGTCATCCAGCTTTCGGTGCCGCTGTATCTGTTCTTCAGCGGGATATTGCAGATTTTTATCGGTCCAATCTCGGACAACCTTGGGCGGCGGCGCGTTATGCTTTGGGGGTTGGGGCTGTTTCTTGGGGCGACCGTTGGCTGCTTGCTTGCATCAAATATCGGCATCTTTCTTGTCTTTCGAATGGCGCAGGCTGTCATTGCCACTGGCATGGTTCTCAGCCGTGCGGTGATCCGCGATCTTTACACTCAAGAACAATCAGCTTCGATGATCGGCTATGTCACCATGGGTATGGCGCTGGTGCCGATGATCAGCCCCGCCGTGGGCGGCCTGCTAGAACAAGCCTTTGGTTGGCAGGCTTCCTTCTGGGCAATGCTCATCCTTGGCGGGCTTGTGTTCTGGGCCGCGTGGGCAGATTTGGGCGAAACGGCCCGTGCGAGTGGCAAATCTTTGGCCCAACAGTTTGGTGAATACCCTGAGCTCCTGCGCTCCCCACGTTTTTGGGGTTATGCGCTGGCGACGGGATTCTGCTCGGGTGCGTTTTTTGCTTATCTCGGCGGCGCGCCCTTCGTGGGGACCGTTGTGTTTGGGATGGAACCGGCAGTGCTGGGCATCTATTTTGGCGCGCCCGCCATTGGCTATTTCGTCGGCAATTTCATCACCGCGCGCACCGCGACCCGCTACGGGGTTAATACGCTGGTGCTTTGGGGCTGCATTTCCAACGCGGTTGGCGGCACAGTATCGCTGCTAATCTTCCTCGCCGGCTACGGCTCCCCACTCAGCTTTTTTGGGCTAATGACGCTGGTCGGTCTGGGCAATGGGCTGTGCATCCCCAATGCCACCGCGGGCATGCTGTCCGTGCGACCGCATCTGGCGGGCACGGCCTCTGGTCTTGGCGGAGCGATCATGATCGTTGGCGGCGCGGCGCTTAGCGCACTGGCGGGGGCGCTGCTTACCCCTGAAACAGGGGCCTATCCGCTTTTGTGGCTGATGCTGCTGACGGCCATCGCCTCGGTCGGGTCGATCTGGCTGGTAATTCACCGCGAGAAGGTCTTGGGCCTGTAACCTGCGTTAGCCACGCGACCCACCTTGCGACCATCAGTTTGCAAAGCTACGCTGCGGAAAACTGCAAAGTTGCAAAGGGGCGCGGATGGCGATCCAAAAACTCTACGCCGGTGTGAAACTGCGTGAAACCCGCACCCGCGCGGGGCTGACGCAAAAAGACTTTGCCGCCCGGCTTGGCGTATCCTTGCCCTATCTCAACCAGATGGAAAACAACAACCGCCCCGTCAGCACCAGTGTCGTGCTGGCGCTAGCTTCAGAGTTTGGGCTGGATGTGACCGAACTTTCCAGTGGAGACGGAGAGCGATTGGTAAGCGATCTGCGCGAAGCCCTGGCCGATCCAATTTTCGCTGGAAAGGCGCCGCCAACAGCTGATCTGCGTCTTACCGCTTCTAACGCACCGGGGCTCGCGCATGCATTTCTAGCTCTACATCAAAGCTACCGGCAGGTGCACGAACGACTTGCCTCATTGGACGAAGCTTTGGGGCGCGAAGATGCGCGCGCCACCCCCTCTCCGTGGGAAGAGGTGCGGGACTTCTTTCACTATTGCGACAATTACATTGATGCGGTCGACCGTGCGGCAGAACATTTTGCCACCCGCAAAGGCACGACTGGCGATGCCCGGACGACGGCGATGGCCGCCCTCAGCAATGCCGGATTGTCGGTGGTTTTCGACGATGATGACCGCCTGCGCGCTTACGATCCGGCCAGTAAAACGCTGCAGCTCTCTGCCCGTGCGGCACCTGAGACGCAGACCTTTCAGCTTTTGCTGCAAGTGGCGCTAACCCGGCAAGACGCACTGCTAGAGGCGACACTTGATCTGGCCCGGTTCCACAGCGCCGCTGCGCGAGACATCGCCAAAATCGGGCTGGCCAATTACTTCGCTGGGGCGGCACTGTTGCCGTATGGGCGCTTTCTGAAAAAGGCCCAGGCCTGCCGCCATGACCTTGAGGTTCTGGCCGGGCATTTCGGCGCTTCGATCGAACAGGTGGCGCATCGGCTGTCGACCTTACAGCGGCCCGGGGCGAAGGGTATCCCCTTCTTCTTTGTGCGTGTCGATCAAGCCGGCACAATCACCAAACGCCATTCTGCAACGCGGCTGCAATTCGCGCGCTTTGGCGGCGCCTGCCCGCTGTGGAATGTTCACCGCGCCTTTGAGACGCCGGGCCGTTTTCTGCGGCAATTGGCCGAAACGCCTGATGGGGTGCGCTATATTAGTCTGGCGCGCGATATCTCGAAACCGGCGGGGCGGTTTGGGGCGCCAGTGCGGCGCTACGCGATTTCTCTGGGGTGTGAGTTGCGCCATGCGCCCGCGCTTGTTTACGCCGATGGGATGGATATCAATCGCGCAGAAGCCTTTGAGCCGATTGGCATTTCCTGCCGTATCTGCGAACGCCGCGATTGCCATCAACGTTCTGTACCACCGCTGGAACGGCAGTTGGTTGTTGACCCGCATCTGCGCGACGTGCTGCCCTATCGGGTAGAGTGATCAGCGCTGCGCGCGTCGCCAACCAGCGCCGCGGGCTTCCGCCTCGGAACAGAACCAACGCTCTCCATTTTGGCTGCTGATCCGGGTCCGGCTGTAAAAACTCTGCCCCGGCATGTGATAAATCTTGGTTCCCTTGGCGCTGATGTTACCCTTGATCTGGCAACTTCCCTCGGGACGCTCGGGTTCCGCCCCGCTGCGTCGGGTCACGCGATAACGCGCAGGGGACACCGTTTTGAAGCCATGAATTCCGCGCCCCGCGACAAAGGCGGCTTTTTCATCCAGATCATAATCCATCGAGTATTTGCGATAGGCAAAGGCCAGCCCGTCCTGCACCAACGCCTGCCCCACGTCGACGCCATCGATACGGCATCGCGCAACAATACGCCCATAGCGGTCCCGATCCAGTTCTTCGCACTGGGCCTGTTCCCCTTGATAACGGTCGCGCACCTCCCTCGTCGTCCAATCCCCGCAGGCCCAAGGTTGCCCGCCCTCGGTCTCACAGGTTTGACGCGCCTCAAGTGCGTCGATCCCATGCAAACGAATGCGCGTACCGCCAAGATCGAAGGTATCCCCATCAATCACACGCACCACGCCTGAGACGGTCTGCGCCCCGGCCGAAGCGGCCCCAAAGCTCAGCGAGAGGCTGAGGGCGAAAAGTGAACAAATTCTTAACATGGGACAGGTATGACGCCCTGCCCCGCCAGCTTCAAGGGACCGAATTAAGAGAGGTTAACGATCAACGCTGCGCCACCTGCCAGTTCGGATGCATCCAAGGTTCTTCATTGGCGCGGGGCAGCGGATCACGGCCCAGCAACAGGTCCGAAACCTTCTCTCCTACCATAATCGACGGCGCGTTCAGGTTGCCATTGGTGATGCGTGGAAAGATCGAACTGTCGGCCACGCGCAGCCCCTCAACCCCGATCACCCGGGCCTGTGGGTCGACCACGGCGTTCCGGTCATCGGCCGCGCCCATGCGGCAGGTGCCGCAGGGGTGATAGGCGCTCTCGGCATGTTCAGCGATGAAGCTGTCAAGCTCTGCGTCCGATTGCAGCGCGGCACCGGGTTGGATTTCGTGCTTCACGAAAGGCTTGAACGCCTCCTGCCCAAATATCTCGCGCGTGAGGCGGATGCAGGTTCGGAACTCTTCCCAGTCATCGGGATGCGACATGTAGTTAAAGCGGATTTTTGGCGCCTCCGCCGGGTCAGCCGACCGCAGCGTGATGTCACCCCGCGACTTGGACCGCATCGGCCCGGTGTGGGCCTGAAATCCATGCCCTTCGGCCGCTGCCTGCCCGTCGTAGCGCACCGCAATTGGCAGAAAATGGTATTGAATGTCTGGATAGTCCACGCCGGGCTTCGAGCGGATGAAGGCGGCGGATTCAAATTGGTTCGACGCCCCCATACCGGTCTTTGTAAACAGCCACTGCGCCCCGATCACCGCCTTGGACAGCAGATTCCAGTGCTTATAGAGCGTGATTGGTTGGCTTGAGGCCATCTGGATGTAAAGCTCTAGATGGTCCTGCAAATTCTGCCCTACACCCGGACGGTCTGCGACCACATCGATCCCATGCTCGGCCAGATGGGCGGCGGGGCCGATGCCAGAGAGCATCAAGAGTTTCGGGGAGTTAATCGACGATGCCGCCAGCACAACCTCGCGCTGCGCACGGATGACCTCGACCGTCTTGCCACGCTTGACCTCGACGCCCACGGCACGCCCTTCTTCGATCACCACGCGCTGCGCCAGCGCGCGGATCAAGGTGACGTTGCCCGTCTTTTGCGCAGGCCGCAGATAAGCGTTCGCAGCCGACCAGCGCCGCCCGTTCCAGACCGTCTGCTCCATCGGGCCAAAGCCCTCTTGCTTCTCGCCGTTGTAATCCTCGGTCATCTGGTACCCGGCTTGCGACCCAGCCTGCACAAAGGCATCAAACAAAGGATTCGCGCGCGGCCCACGGCCGACATGCAAAGGCCCGTCCTTGCCGCGCCATGCCGCATCCCCGCCGTGGCCGTTCTCGTGCCACGTCTCCATGCGTTTGTAATAGGGCAACACGTCGGCATAGCCCCAGCCCTGCGCGCCGCTTTCCTCCCAATGATCGAAATCCCTGGCATGGCCGCGCACATAGACCATGCCATTGATCGAGGATGACCCGCCGATCACCTTGCCACGCGGGCAGACCAGCTCGCGGTTGTTCAAATTCGGCTCAGGCTCGGACTTATAGCCCCAGTCATAGCGCGGCATGTTCATCGGATAGCTGAGCGCCGCGGGCATCTGGATAAACGGCCCCGCGTCGCTGCCGCCATGTTCAATGACGATCACGCGGCGCCCCGCCTCGGCCAGACGGTAGGCCATGGCGCAGCCCGCAGACCCCGCCCCGACGATTACAAATTCAGCTTCCATTCCACTTACCTTCCGCAAATCCGCACGGGTGCGGGGCAGCGCCCGACGGTGTCGGCTTTATGCGCTGCGGCCTAATTTTCCGTTGCTTAGAACGGCGCTTCGACATCGCCCATGCGGACGTAGACCGACTTCAACTGGCTATAATGGTTGATCGCCGCCTTAGAGTTTTCGCGGCCCACGCCGGAGTTTTTCATGCCCCCAAAGGGCGCTTCGACGGGCGCGTCATTATAGGTGTTGATGTAGCAGGTCCCCGCCTCAAACCCGGCGGCCACGCGGTGTGCGCGGGTCAGATTTTGGGTAAAGACACCAGCGGCGAGACCGAATTCGGTGGCATTGGCACGGGCCATGACCTCGGCCTCATCCTCAAAATCGAGCACGGCCATGACCGGGCCAAAAATCTCTTCGCGGGCGATGACCATGTCGTCTTTGACATCCGCGAAAACGGTGGGCTGCATGTAGAAACCGTCGCGTTCAATCCGTTTACCGCCATAGATCAGGCGGGCGCCCTCGGCCTCGCCCTTCGCCACATAGTCCAGCGCGATCTGCATCTGGCGGTCGCTGACCATCGGGCCAAAGCTGGTGTCGGGGTCCATCGGGTCACCGATCACGGCATTTTCCAACCGCTCAGACAGCCGCGCAAGAAACGCCTCCTTGATGTCGCGGTGCACAAAGACCCGCGTGCCGTTCGAACAAATCTGGCCGGAGCTATAGAAGTTGCCCAAAATCGCGCCACTCACGGCGTTGTCGATATCGGCATCCTCAAAAACGATCATGGGGGATTTTCCGCCCAATTCCATCGTGACGTGTTTGATGCCCTCAGCGGCGGCTGCATAGACCTTGCGGCCCGTCGGAACGGAGCCAGTCAGCGATACCTTATCGACGCGGCTGTCAGTCACCAGCGATTGCCCCACCCCGCCCATGCCCTGCACCACGTTGAACAGGCCCGCAGGCAGCCCAGCCTCGATGAGTATCTCGGCCACCTTCAGCGCACAAAGTGGCGTGGTCTCGGAGGGCTTGAAGATCATCGCATTGCCGCAGGCGAGCGCTGGCGCGGCTTTCCAGCAGGCGATCTGCGTGGGATAGTTCCACGCGCCGATGCCCACGCAAAGGCCAAGCGCCTCACGGCGGGTATAGACCCAGTCCTCGCCCAGTTGGATATGCTCGCCCGTCAGGCTGCCCGCCAGCCCGCCGAAATACTCCAGTGCGTCGGCCCCGCTGGTGGCATCGGCGACAGAGGTCTCCTGATAGGGTTTGCCGGTGTCATAGGTCTCCAGCACCGACAGGTCGTGGTTGCGCTCGCGGATCATGTCGGCGGCGCGGCGCAGGATGCGGCCCCGCTCGGTGCCTGTCATCGCGGCCCATGCGGCCTGCGTCTTGCGGGCCGAGGTGATGGCTTGTTCGACGATCGCAGGCGTGGCGGCATAGAGCGTGGCGATCGTCTCGCCCGTGGCGGGATAGATCACCGGGATCGGCGTGCCGTTCATGTCTTCGACATAGGCGCCGTCGATGAAATGGCTGGCTGTGGGTTGGGGATCATAGGACATCAAAGATACTTTCTTGCCTGAGGGGCGGAGTGTTCGAGGAGGCGGAGCGCGGCAATGCCGCCCTTCTCCGCCGTGTTCAGCGACCCGCTTTCAACAGCAGGTCGAGGGTATAGAGCGCGCGGGTCATGGCTTCGGCAGCGCTGACATTGTCCGACAGCGCGGCGCGCAGATAGAGCCCATCAATCAGCGCCGCCAATGTGTCGGCGTCGCCTTCGGGTTGGGGGCTGATCGGCCGCAGCGCATGGGTGAGGTTGGAGCGCAGGCGGCTTTGATAAGCCGTTAGCAGCCGCCGCGTTTCGGGATTGGTGCGGGCATGGGCATAAAGCGTCATCCACGCGCTAATCGTGCCGGGGTGAAAGCCCGTGTCGTCGAAACTGGCGACGATGATCGCCGCCGCCCGGTCATGCGGCGTGCGGGCCGTGGCCAGCCGTTCGCGCACCCCGGCGGCATATTCCGACAGGATATGCCGCATCGCGGCGAGGAAGATCTGATTCTTGCCGCCGAAATAGTGATGCGCCAGCGCGCTGGACATGCCCGCCCGCTTGGCGATTTGGCTCACCGTCACATCCAGCGACTGAGCCTCGCCAATCTCGGCGATGGTGGCTTTGACCAGCGCAGAGCGGCGAATGGGTTCCATTCCGACTTTGGGCATTGGATTCGGGTCCTTGGGGCAGTGTTGACCGCCTCAGGATAGGGGAATCTTTATTGACTCGTCAATCAAGTTACCGGAGGCCACAGCCTCCGTTAGAATTTCGTGGCGTGAGCGGGCGGCGTGACCTGTCGTTTCAGCATAGCTTCGCGCCATGTGATAAAGGTAACCGAGCCCAAAATCACCGCGCCGCCCAGCACCACCCAGATGTCCACCGGCTCGGCAAAGACCACCACGCCGAGGATCGTGGCCCAGACCAATTGCAGGAATGTCACCGGCTGCGTCACCGTCACCGGGGCGGCGGCGAATGCCAGCGTCATGGTGAAATGCCCCGCCGTGGCGAAAAAGGCGACGCCCGCGAGGATCAGCAACTCTTGCGCGGTGGGGGTAATCCAAACGGTGAAGGCGAAGGGCGCCAGCCCGATGGTGACGAAGATCGACAGCATGGTCACGATCATCACCGGGCGGGCCTCATCCGCCAGCACTTTGGCCAAGAGGTAGGAGCCCGCGAAAACAACAGCCGCCAGCAGCATCGCCAGATGCCCGGTTGAGACTTCGCGAAAACCGGGCCGCAGGATGATCGCCGCCCCCGCCAGCCCCAGACAGACCGCCACGATGCGCCGCGCCGCGAGCTTTTCGCCCAGAAAAATAGCAGCGCCGACAGTGACATAGATCGGCGCGAGGTAGTTCATCGCCGTGACCTCGGCAATCGGCAGGCGGGTCATGGCGTAGAACCACAAGATCACCCCGCCCGCGTGGAAAAAACCACGCGTCCCGAACAGCCCCCACTGCCGTTTGCTGACCGGTGTCGCCAACAACGACCGCAGCATCGGCAAGATGAACACCAGCCCCATGGCGTAGCGTAAAAAGGCCGCCTCTGCCGAGGGCAGGCGCGGGCCCATGAATTTCACTAGCGCAGTCACGCCGATGAAACACGCACCCGTCACCAGCATCCAAAATACCCCGACAAGCGGGCGATTGGCGGGAACGGGGATGTCGGGGGTGGTTGCGGGGTTTTGTGTCATGCCGCGACCCTTTCCCAAAGTGCTGCCAAGGGCAAGATGGACGCGGCACTTTTATTCACATCGCAAGCAATTTGATCGCAATCCCCCACATGGTCATGGCGATGATGGCGTCCAAAACCTGCCAACTGCGGGGCTTGGCGAAAAGCGGCGCAAGCAACCGCGCGCCATAACCAAGCGCGAAGAAGAACACAAAGCTCGCCAGCGCTGCGCCGATGCCAAAGCTCAGGCGGTCGGGATATTGCGCCGAGATCGACCCAAGCAGCACCAGTGTATCAAGATAAACATGCGGGTTCAGCCAGGTCAGTGCCAGCAGGGTCAGGACCGCCTTGCCCAAGCTGCGGGTGGCCTGCCCTTCGGCCTCCAACCCCTCACCGCCGCGCCATGCCGACACGGCGTTGCGCCAACCGTACCACAACAGGAAGGCCGCGCCGCCGTAGCGCATCAGTGGCCCGAAGCACGGTGCCGCTTCGACCAGCGCGCCGAAACCCGCCACGCCCGCCGTGATCAGGATCGCATCCGAGGTGGCGCAGACCAATACCACCGCCAGCACATGCTCACGCCGCAGCCCTTGGCGCAGGACAAAGGCGTTCTGTGCGCCAATGGCCATGATGAGGGTGAGGCTCAGCGCGAAGCCGGGGAGGAAGGAGGTCAGCATTGGGGCGTCCTGTCTTGGGTTGCTTTTGCCTAGCGTAGTGATTCAGATTACTCAAATTCAATAGTCTTCGCTTGGATTAGAAAAACTTATGCAGCTAGACAGCGCCCAACTGACCGCTTTGGCGAGCATCCTGCGACTTGGCAGCTTTGACGCGGCGGCGGCGGCGCTCGGGGTCACCCCCTCCGCCATCTCGCAGCGGGTGAAGGCGCTTGAGGATCGAGTCGGCACCACGCTGGTCTTGCGCGGCCAACCCTGTACCGGCACGCCGACGGGCCAGCGGCTGGCGAAACATGCCGAAGACGTGGCCCTGCTCGAAGCGCAGGCATTGGGCGTCAGCGGCAACACGTCCCCGCCCCGGCTGCGGCTGGCGGTGCCTGCGGATGTACTGGCGACATGGCTCATCCCGGCCTTGGCGCAGATACCGGAGATGCTGTTTGATCTGGTGATCGACGATCAAGACACCTCCGCCGATTGGCTGCGGCGTGGAGAGGTCAGCGCGGCTGTGACCGGACAAGCCCGCGCCGCACCGGGCTGCGATGTGCTGGCTTTGGGTGCGCTGCGCTATCACGCGACGGCAAGCCCCGCCTATGTGGAAAGGTGGTTCGCAGATGGCGTAACCGCTGAGACACTAGCGCGTGCGCCGATGCTGACCTTTAACCGCAAGGATCAATTGCAGGGGCGTTGGCTGATGCAAAAGACCGGGCGGCGGCTAACCCCGCCCAGCCACCATCTGCCCTCAAGCCACGGGTTTGTGGCGGCGGCGCGCGAAGGCTTGGGCTGGGGCATGAACCCTACCCCGCTGGTGGCTGAGGATATGGAGAAAGGCCGGCTCGTCTCACTCGACGAGGCTTTGCCGCTGGATGTGCCACTTTACTGGCAGGTCGCGCGGATCATGGCCCCCGCGCTCGCCCCGCTCACCGCTGCCATAAGGGCCGCGGCGCGCGAGGCGCTGGTGCAAGGCCCGCGTTAAAGCTGCGCCATAACCTCGTCAGAAGCCTCAAAGTTGGTTGTGACGCGCTGCACATCGTCGTCTTCCTCAAGCGCATCGACAAGCTTCATCAGCTTTTCCATGTTCTCAAGATCCATCTCTGTCGTCGTGACCGGACGCCAGATCAGCTTGGTCGATTCCGACTCGCCCAGTTCCGCCTCAAGCGCGGTCGAGACTTCGTTGAGATCGGTGTCGGCGCAATAGATGACGTGGCCGTCTTCAGAACTTTCGACATCTTCGGCCCCGGCCTCAATCGCTGCCATCATCACGGTGTCGGCGTCGCCCACGGAAGCGGGATAGATCACCTCGCCCTTGCGCTCGAACATAAAGCCGACCGAGCCTGTCTCGCCCAGATTGCCGCCGTTCTTGGTAAAGGTCGAACGCACGGTCGAAGCGGTGCGATTGCGGTTGTCGGTCATCGCCTCGACGATCACCGCCACGCCGTTCGGGCCATAGCCCTCATAGCGGATTTCTTCGTAATCTTCGCCCTCACCGCCGATCGCTTTCTTGATGGCGCGTTCGATGTTGTCCTTGGGCATGGACTGGCCCTTGGCCTCTTTCACGGCCATGCGCAGACGCGGGTTCTTTTCCGGGTCGGGATCGCCCATCTTGGCCGCGATGGTGATTTCCTTGGAAAGTTTGGAAAACACCTTGGCGCGCAGCTTGTCCTGACGGCCCTTGCGATGCTGGATGTTTGCCCATTTGGAGTGACCGGCCATGAATACCTCGTTCTGGCAATGCGTTTGCGCCACTCTATATGCCAGCATCACCGCTGGAACAAGCCACCCGGCCTGTGCTTAGCTTTCCTCCTTTGGGGCAACCACGTTAGACCGGATATATGACCACAGATCAGATTATTCTCTTCACCCTCTTTGGCGCGGTCTTTGGCCTGCTGCTCTGGGGCCGCTTTCGTTATGACATCGTGGCCTTTAGCGCACTGATGGTCGGGGTGGTGCTGGGCGTGGTGCCCACGGAAAACGCCTTTGACGGCTTTGGCCATCCGGCGACGCTGATCGTGGCGCTGGTGCTGGTGGTTTCCGCCGGGCTGGTGCGTTCGGGCGCGGTGATGTTGATCACCCGCACGCTGGTGGACAGTTCGCGCAGCTTAGGCGCTCATATCACCATGATGGGCGCTGTGGGCGGGGTGCTGTCGGCCTTTATGAACAACGTCGCCGCTTTGGCTCTGCTGATGCCGGTGGACATCCAGACTGCCCGAAAAGCGGGCCGCGCGCCGGGGCTGAGCCTCATGCCGCTGAGCTTTGCCACCATCCTTGGCGGCATGGCGACGCTGATCGGCACGCCGCCCAATATCATCATCGCGTCGATCCGGCAGGAATCGCTGGGCGCGCCGTTCAAGATGTTCGATTTTGCCCCGGTGGGCGGTCTGGCGGCCATCGCCGGGCTGATCTTCGTGGCCTTGATTGGCTGGCGTTTGATCCCCGCCCGCGAAGACGCCATGATCGAGGCTGAGGATATCGCGGAATATATCGCCGAGCTGACCGTGCCCGAGGGCAACAAGCAGATCGGCAAGCGTCTGGCAGAGCTACAGGAAGAAGCACATAAGGCCGATGTTGCGATCCTTGGGCTGATGCGGGGCGGCAAACGTCGCTATGGCACCGCGCGCAATGTGGTGCTGCAGGCCGGAGACGCGATCGTGCTGGAAGCCACGCCCGACGCGCTGGACGAATTTCGCAGCACGCTGAACCTCGCGCTGGCGGACAGTGACCGCGAAGATCTGCTGCTGGCCGATGGCGAAGGGGTCGAGATTGTCGAGGTCGTGGTGACCGAGGCCTCGCGGCTCAATGGTCGCACGGCGCAGGCGGTGGGCCTCTCGTGGCGCCAGCGCACGGTGCTTCTGGGTCTGTCTCGGCAAGGCCGCAAGATCACCTCGCAGCTGCGCACGACCGAATTGAAGCCCGGTGACATTCTGCTGCTGTTGGTCCCCCGCGACACGGTGGCCCATGTCACCGACTGGCTGGGCGTGCTGCCGCTGGCCGACCGGGGCCTTGCCGTGACCCAAGATAGCAAGACGTGGCTCGCCATCGGTATGTTTGCAGGTGCAGTGGCGGCGGCGTCCTTTGGGCTGATCTATCTGCCCATCGCGCTTGGGATTGTCGTGGTTGGCTATGTGCTGGCCAAGATTGTGCCGCTATCGGAGCTTTACACGCATATCGAATGGCCGGTGATCGTGCTTTTGGGGTCCATGATCCCGCTGGGGGCAGCGCTGGAAACCTCAGGCGGAACCGAGCTAATTGCGGGCGCACTTGTCGGATTGACCGAAGGGCTGCCCGCATGGGTCGTGCTGACGGTGCTGATGGTGGTGACCATGTCGCTGTCGGATGTGCTCAACAACACGGCGACGACCATCGTCGCGGCCCCCGTGGGCATCCAGATGGCGCAGTCGCTCGGGGTATCGCCCGACCCGTTCCTGATGGCGGTGGCGGTGGCGGCCTCCTCGGCCTTCCTCACGCCGATTGGACATAAGAACAACACGCTGATTCTTGGCCCCGGCGGCTATTCCTTTGGCGACTATTGGCGCATGGGGCTGCCGCTTGAGATCATCGTGGTCGCCGTTTCGATCCCGGCGATCCTCGTCTTCTGGCCGCTCTAAGCAGAACGCAAAAGGCGCGCCATCTTCAGCGCGCCTTTTAAGGTTTAAATTGTCTAGCCCAGACAACATCAAAGACATCTTCATCAAGCCGATCTTAGCCCCCGCTCCCTTCTTCCTGAGCCGAGGTGCGGCTGAGCGTACCTTTCTAATCTACCAAAACAGCGGGATCACCGCGCTGACCAAAAGCGACATGCTTAGGTTCAGCGGTATGCCGATGCGCATGAAGTCAGTAAATTTGTACCCCCCCGGCCCGTAAACCAGCGTGTTGGTTTGATAACCAATGGGCGTGGCAAAGGCGCAAGAGGCCGCGATCATCACTGCCACGACCAAGGGGCGCGGATCCATGCCAAGGGCCGTGCTGAGGCTGACGGCGATGGGCGTCATGATAACGGCCACGGCGTTGTTGCTGACGATCTCGGTCAATGTCGTGGTCAGCAGAAACACCGCCCAGATGATGAAGAAGGGGGGCAACTCTGCCAATCCCGGTGCGATGTTATCGACGATCAGCGAAATCGCACCTGAGTTTTCCAGCGCCGCGCCCACGGCCAGCATGGCAAAAATAAGCGCTAACAAACGCCCTTCGACAAAAGAAAACGCCTCCTCGGCGTCGATACAGCCCGTCACCAGCACCACCGCTACGGCGATTACAGCCAAAGCCAAAATCGGCGCCACGTTAAAGGCCGCAAGCACCACGATGCCCGCAAGCGCAGCAATGGCGATCGGCGCGTGCCCCCGGCGGAACGCGCGGGACGATGGTTGAGTCACGTCCACAAGGTTCATTTCACTGGCGAGCCGCTGAATATCTTCCGCAGCCCCCTCCAGCAGCAGCGTGTCGCCCACTTTGACGATCAGTTGCTCAAGCTGCTGGCCGATGTTCTGGTTGCGCCGATGCACCGCCAGCGCATAAACCCCATAACGCCGCCGCAACCGCATAGAGCCCAGCGAGCGCCCCACCATCCGGCAACCCGGTGTGATTAGCACTTCGACGGTCGTGGTTTCGACCGCTGACAGTTGGTCAACGCGGCGCAATTCCTTGTTGTTTTGCAGGCTCAAAAGCTCGGTCATTTGGGTGCGCAGAACCACGCGGTCCCCGACCTGAAGTTCGACACCCTTAAGGCTCCGTCGCAGGGAATCATCACCGCGCACCACGTCGATCAGCCGCACGCCTTCGCGTTTGAACAGCTGGACATCCAGCACTTCGCGCCCGATAAGGTTGCTTTCGGGCGGGATTACCGCTTCGGTGAAGAACTTCATCTTGGAACGGTCCGACAGCATATTCGCCATGCTGTCGCGCGCGGGCAGCAGTTTGTCGGCAAAAAACAGCATATAGATCAGACCCCACGCACAGACCACAAGGCCCACGGGGAGGATCTCGAAGATACCGAAGGGTGCCATGCCCTGTGCCCGCGCCACACCGTCAACCAGCAGGTTGGTCGAGGTGCCGATCAGCGTGAGAGAACCGCCCATAATCGCGGCATAACTCAACGGGATCAGCAACTTAGAAGCTTTTGTGTTGAGCGTGCGGGTCAGCTGCACCACCACCGGAATCATCACCACAACAACGGGTGTGTTGTTCATGACGGCGCTGGCCGCCATAACCGACAAGACCACCCCAGCCACTGCGGATTTCGGGTGGGTCTTGGCCGTTCGCTCAGCCAGCCGGGTCAGCACATCCAGCGCCCCGGTCCGCACCAACGCCCCCATGATGATGAACATGGCGGCAATGGTCCAAGGCGCGGGGTTTGATAGCACCTCTAGGGCATCGTCATAGGGTAAAACGCCGATTGCCAGCAGCAAAGCCGCCCCAGCAATGGCAACCACCTCGGTGGGAAAGGCTTCGCGCAGGAAAAGCACGAACATCATGCCGACCACCACAAGGGTGAGAACGGCCGTCTCCATCGGAGAGAAGCTGAAAAATTCCATCAAGAACCTGTCGTTCGGGCAAAAGGCCGTTGTCCAGTTACGCCGATTGCGGCGCCCTGTGCAAGCCTGACGCAAAGGCGCATGCTGTCAGGTCTCAGGGCGTGCTGGTCTGGAGGGCACCGCCCTCGCGCACCGGCACGATCCGCGTGGCACGGCCCGTGCGGTCATCGGTTTCGATATAAACGCCTGAGAGTGTCGCCTCACCATTGGCCGGGGTGAAACGTTCGCGCGGCATGCCGGTGATGAAACGGCGCAGAGGCTCGGCCTTGTCCATGCCGATCACTGAATGATAATCGCCACACATGCCGGCATCGCTGAGGTAGGCCGTCCCGCCCGGCAGGATCATCGCATCGGCGGTCGGCACATGGGTATGGGTGCCGACAACAAGGCTCGCCCGCCCGTCGCACCAGTGGCCCATGGCCATCTTCTCGCTCGTGGCTTCGCAGTGCATATCGACGATGATCGCCTGCGCCATGCCGCCCAAAGGATGCGTTTTCAGCACCGGCTCCAGCGCCGAAAAGGGATCATCAAAGGGCCGTTTCATAAAGACTTGGCCAAGCGCTTGGGTCACCAGAACCTTTTTGCCGTTCTGCGCCGTGAACAGTTTGGCCCCCTTGCCCGGCGCGGATTTGGAAAAGTTCAGCGGGCGGATCACGCGCGGCTCCTGCTCGATAAAGCTGAGCATGTCTTTCTGGTCGAAAGCGTGATCGCCGAGGGTCAGACAATCGGCCCCGGCATCCAGCAACGTCTTGGCATGCGCGCCCGACAGGCCCATGCCCCCGGTGGCATTCTCGCCATTCACCACAATGAAATCGAGCTTCCAGTCGCGCCGCAGCCGCGCCAGATTTTCGGTGATTGCCCGCCGTCCGGCCCGGCCCATCACATCGCCAAGAAACAAAATCTTCATAAACTATGGACTAGGACGCAGACGCCTTGGCGGCAACCCTTATTCCGCCTGGGCGGGTTAGCGTTGCGTCACTTCGATCACACCGGCCTCTGTCACGATCAGGTCCAGCGGCTCATCGGTTTCCTCGAGCGGAATGTCATCGCACTCCTGCCCGGCAAAGGCGAAACCGATCGCCATCGTGGCCCTGCGCGCGCGTAACATCGCCAGTGTCCGGTCATAAAATCCGCCGCCATAACCCAGCCGCGCCCCCGCGCGGTTAAAGGCCAGCAGCGGAACGATCACGATCTCTGGTTCAAAAAAATCGTTATGCTCGGGGATCATCGCACCGAAAGTGCCCGCGACCATCGGCGTCTCTGGCGTCCAGCGCGAGAACGACAACGGGTGGTCGGGCCACATGATCACCGGCACGCCGACCGGGCCGTGGGCGCAGGCTTCGGCCATGGTCGGGCGGGGGTCGATTTCGGTACGAATGGGCATAAAGCCCGAAAGCGGCACGCCGCGATAGCCCGCCAACACTTCAGACAGATACCCCGCCTGTGCCGCATTCGCCGCCTCAAACAACGGCTTGCGCCGGGCAAATGCCGCCTTGCGCGCCTCGGCCTTCCGAGTGGCGCAATCGCTCACAACAGCACCAGCGCCGCAAGCCCGAGGAAGGCGAAAAAGCCAACCACATCCGTCACCGTAGTCACAAAGGCCCCCGAGGCGAGCGCCGGGTCAATCCCGAACCGCTCCAGCAAAATCGGGATACCGGTGCCCGCAAGCCCCGCCACTACGAGGTTAATCACCATCGCGGTCGCAATCACATAGCCAAGCGCCGGAGAGCCGAACCAGATCACCCCGACGATCCCCATGATCACCGCAAAGATCAGCCCGTTCACCAGACCCACCAGAACCTCCCGCCGGATCACCCGCCAGACGTTCGAGCCGGTAAGGTCTTTCGTCGCAATCGCACGCACCGCGACGGTCAAGCTCTGTGTGCCCGCATTGCCGCCCATGGAGGCGACGATCGGCATCAGCACTGCCAGCGCCACGATCTGCGCGATGGCTGCTTCGAACTGAGAAATCACCATCGAGGCGGCAATCGCCGTCACGAGGTTCACCGCAAGCCACGGCAGGCGCTGTTTGGTCGTTTCCGCCACACGGTCGGAAAGCGAGCCCTCACCCACACCCGCCAGTCGCAGGATGTCCTCTTCGTGCTCTTCGTCGAGCACCGCCATGGCGTCGTCGATGGTGATGACGCCGATCAGCCTCCCCTCTTCATCGACCACGGGGGCCGAGATCAGGTGGTACTGGTTAAACGCATAGGCCACATCGCCCTCATCGCGCATGGCGGGGATGATCTGGAACGTTTCCTCCAAGATATCCGCCAGCCGCGTCTCGCGACGCGAGCGCATCAGCTTCCCCAGCGTCACGTTGCCCACCGGATGCAGGCGCGGGTCGACCATGACGATGTGATAGAACTGGTCTGGCAGGTCTTCTTCCTTGGTGGCGCGCAAATGGTCGATGGTCTGGCCCACCGTCCAATGCTCGGGCGCCATCACAACCTCGCGCTGCATCAGACGACCGGCAGAATATTCCGGCCAGTTCAGCGCCTGTTCGACGGCGACCCGGTCAGTTTCCTCCAGCGCGTCGAGGATGGTTTCCTGTTGCGCGTCTTCCAGATCTTCGATCAGGTCGACGACATCATCGCTGTCCAGTTCGCGCACCGCTTGGGTCAGAACCTGCGGCGTCAGGATGGAGATGACTTCTTCGCGGATCGACTCGTCGAGTTCCGACAGAATCTCACCGTCGAATTCCTGCCCATAAAGGCGGATTAGTGCGGCGCGGTCATCCTCGTCGATCTGCTCCAAAAGGTCAGCGATGTCCGCCGCGTGCAGCGGCTCCATCAGCTGGGTCAGATGGGCTTGATCGTTCGCCTCTACGGTCTCAAGGATCGCGGCAACGGCCTTGCGGTCCAGCATATAGGCTTCGGCATTCTCCTCAGAGGGTACCGCCGGATCCAGCTCTTCGATCTGCTCTGCCATCCGCGTTCTCCGTGCCTGTGCCCTTGTTGGAGGCGACAATAGGCGAGCGGCCTCGGGGGTACAACGGCACCCGCGACGCTTCGGTATTGTTCCCCGTCTCGCCCTCACCTAAACCACTGGCATGACAAATCAACGACTCCTTTTGGGCGCGACGCTCACCTATTCCGGCAACCCGATGCAAAGCGCCTGGGAGGATGCCGTGAAGATCGACACCGAAGGCGGTGTCTTGATCGAAGACGGCCGCATTGTCGCCGTGGGCAATGGCGAAC
Source organism: Sulfitobacter dubius (assembly GCF_900113435.1). Lineage (GTDB taxonomy): Bacteria > Pseudomonadota > Alphaproteobacteria > Rhodobacterales > Rhodobacteraceae > Sulfitobacter > Sulfitobacter dubius. The sequence goes on from NZ_FOPG01000001.1 coordinate 1,362,954, forward strand.
GCCTGCGTGCCGACCATCCGCAGGCCGAGGTGACGCGCTACGACGATGCGCTGATCTGCCCGGGGTTTGTCGATGCCCATGTGCATTACCCGCAGACCGCGATCATCGCCTCTTGGGGCAAGCGGCTGATTGACTGGCTCAACACCTATACCTTCCCCGAAGAGATGCGCCTGTCGGACCCCGCCTATGCGGATGAGATCGCCGCGCGCTATCTGGACCTGACGCTGGCCCATGGCACCACCACGGTCGCGTCTTATTGCACCATCCACCCCCACAGCGCCGATGCGCTGTTTCAGGCGGCAGAGGATCGCGGCCAGCGGATCGTGGCGGGCAAGACCTGCATGGACCGCAACGCCCCCGAAGGGCTGCGCGACACGGTACAATCCGCCTATGACGACAGCAAAGCGCTGATCGAGCGTTGGCACGGCAAGGGCCGCGCGAGCTATGCGATCACACCGCGTTTCTCTCCGACCTCGACGCCCGAGCAACTCTCGGCCCTCGGCGCGCTTTGGGCCGAGCATCCGAGTTGCCTGATGCAGACCCACCTCAGCGAACAAACGGATGAGATCGAATGGGTGCGCGGGTTGTTTCCTGAGGCCCGCGACTACCTTGATACCTATGAGGCCCACGGACTGCTGGGCGAACGCGGCCTTTACGGCCATGCGATCCACCTAGAGCCGCGCGAGATCGACCGGCTGGCCGAGGTTGGTGGCGCACTAGTCCACTGCCCCACCTCCAACACCTTCATCGGTTCGGGGCTGTTTGACATGACCGGCCTTGCCGCGCGGGGCATTCCGCTGGCGCTGGCAACGGATACCGGGGGCGGCTCTTCGTTTTCCATGCTGCGAACAATGGCGGCAGCCTATGAGGTCGGCCAGTTGCGCGGCACCCCGCTACACGCGGCACAGTTGATCTGGCTCGCCACCGCAGGCTCGGCCCGAAGCCTGCATCTGCAGGATCACATCGGCAGTCTGGCCGAAGGGATGGAAGCGGATATCACCGTGCTGTCGCTCGACTCGACCCCCGCCATCGCACAGCGTCACGCGGCTGCCAAGGATATCTGGGAAAGCCTTTTTGCCACCATCATGATGGGCGATGATCGGGCGATTGCAGATGTTTGGGTTGCGGGTGCGCGTCGGGGTGGCACGGCGTAACGCACCACCCGCGATTGGGTCACGTCAGCAGGGCGCGCCCAGCACCATCACCCAAACCTCACTATCGGCCTGCACCAGCCCCATCTCTTCGGCGCGGCTGTCGACCATATTGCGGTAATGCCCCGGCGAGTTGGTCCAGCCGGTCATGACCTCATCCAGGGAGTGCTGCCCCTTGGCGATGTTTTCAGCGACAAAGCACCATTGATAGCCCGCCATCGCGGCGCGTCGGCCCACATCCGTGCCATCACGGCCTGTGTGGCTGAAATAATCATGCTCTGCCATATCGGTGGCATGGGTTCCCGCCGCCTGCGCCAAGCGGCTGTCATAGATCAACGGTTTGAGCCCCTGCACATCCCGCAACGCATTTACGCGCTCCAACCCCATGGGGTCGGCCAATGCCGGCATGCCCGCCAGCATCAGGATCGATAGAAAAAATGGCCTCATTCAGCCAAGCCTTTCGCCAATTCGTTTTGCCGCGCCACCTGTGCGGCCAAGTCAATCGTGGTGACGCGACCATCGCGCACCACCTGACGGCCTTCAACGAAAAGGTCGCGCACCGCCGTCGGACCGGCAAGAAGCAGCGCAGCCGGATCCCAACTGCCGGCACTATGCACGCCGGAAACGCCCCAGATCGCCACATCGGCCCGTTTGCCGGGCATTAGCCGCCCGCAATCAGGGCGCCCCAGCACATCCGCCCCGCCGCGTGTGGCCAGTTCCAACGCTGCACGCGGGCTCATCGCATCAGCGCCACGAGACACACGCTGCAACAGCATCGCCTGCCGCGCCTCGGCGGCGAGATTGCCGCTGTCGTTGCTGGCCGATCCATCGACCCCCAGCCCCAGCGGCACGCCTGCATCCAGCATCGCCCGCACCGGCGCGATGCCTGACCCAAGGCGGCAATTGGAACAGGGGCAATGGGCCACCCCGGTGCCTGTGCGCGCGAAAAGGTCGATCTCGGCCCCATCCAACTGCACGCAATGGGCGTGCCAAACATCATCGCCCAGCCAACCAAGGCTTTCAGCATATTCTCCGGGGCGGCAGCCGAATTTCTCCAGCGAATAGGCCACATCCTCGGTATTCTCGGCCAGATGGGTGTGCAGCATCACGCCTTTGTCCCGCGCCAGCAGCGCCGTGTCGCGCATCAACTCGCGACTGACCGAGAAAGGTGAACAAGGTGCCAATCCGACACGACACATCGACCCTTCCGCAGGATCATGGAAGGCGTCGACCACGCGAATGCAATCTTCCAAGATCGCCGCCTCCCGCTCCACCAGCGCATCGGGTGGCAGGCCGCCATCGCTTTCACCGATGCTCATCGAGCCGCGCGTGGGGTGAAACCGCAGGCCCAGTTCGGCGGCGGCATGGATCGTATCCTCCAGCCGCACGCCGTTTGGGTAAAGATAAAGATGGTCCGAACTCAAGCTACAACCCGAGAGCGCCAGTTCCGCCAGCCCAATCTGGGCCGAGACGAACATATGCTCCGGCCCCATACGCGCCCAGATCGGATAGAGCCGCTGCAACCAGCCAAAGAGCAGCGCATCCTGTGCGCCCGGCACGGCGCGGGTCATGCTTTGGTAAAGATGGTGATGCGTGTTCACGAGGCCCGGCGTAACTACACAGCCCTTCGCCTCGACAATCTCGCCCTCCGTCCGAAGGCCCTGTCCGATCTCGGCAATCACCCCGTCGCGCAGCAACAGGTCTGCACCGGCAAGCTCCCGCCGGGTATCGTCCATCGTGATGAGGTAATCCGCGCCGCGGATGAGGGTCTCTGCCATAGGTCACACTTTTCGCTATGCCCGTCTCATGCAAAGTGTGTGTGGCCGATGGAAAACGGGCGAGAGAACCGGCCTTTACGGCATTTATCGCATCCCGCCGGGGCCGGTCAATCCGCGGGTTTCGACAATTGGATCAATAGGCGGAAAGGATCGCAAGCGCCTGCGCGTGGATTTCGCGGTTGGCCGCCGCAAGCGCCCTGCCCCCCTCATGCACCGGATTGCCCTGCCAATCGGTGACGATACCCCCCGCCGCTTGGATCACTGCGATGGGCGCTTGGATGTCATAGGCGTTCAATCCTGCCTCGATCACCAGATCGACCTGCCCAGCCGCGACCAAAGCATAGGCGTAGCAATCCATGCCATAGCGGGTCAGCAGCGCCTGCGACGCCACGGCCCGAAAGGCGCTGGCCTCATCGGGGCTGCCGACCTCGGGGAATGTGGTAAAAACGATGGCCTGCCGCAGGTCTCGCGCGGCGCGGGTTTGCAAGGGGCGGCTTCCATGCGGCCCGGTCATCAGCGCGCCATCCGGTGCGCCCTCGAACCGCTCGCCGATATAGGGCTGGTCAATGATGCCGTAGAATGGCCCCGAGATATCGCTGACCGCGATCAACACGCCCCATGTTGGTGTGCCGCTGAGAAACCCGCGCGTTCCGTCAATCGGGTCAAGCACCCAGGTCAGCCCCGATGTGCCGGGCTGCGCGCCATATTCCTCGCCCAAGATGCCATCGGCGGGCCGTTCCGCCGCCAGGATATCGCGCATCGCCCGTTCGGCGGCGCGGTCTGCTTCGGTCACGGGGTCAAAACCCGTACCAAGCTTATTGTCGGCCTGCAACTCAAGGCTGCGGAAATAGGGCAGGATCACCAGACGCGCCGCATCCGCCATCAGATGGGCGACGCGGCGAATATCGGGATCAAAATCAGTGGCGTTCATCATGACGAAGACCTGACAGCTCGCGCTTGTTTGCGCAAGCCTGCCAGTTTGACCAAAACCTCGTTAGGATCAGACTTCCGTAGCAACGATCTCGGATGCCGTCAGGCCACGTCGCTCAACACACGGGCCAATTCAAACAGCCTGCGCCGCTGGTTCTCTGGAATGGCATAATACGAGCGGACCAACTCCATCGCTTCTTTGTCAGCCATCAGATCAGCAGGTAGCCCGTCAATCGATGCAGCGCCATCGGCTTTGTCTTCCTTCAGCCCTTCGAAGAAAAAAGGCACCGGAACGTCGAGGGCATCTGCGATATCCCACAGCCGCGAAGCGCTCACGCGGTTCGCGCCAGTCTCATACTTTTGTATCTGCTGAAATTTAATGCCAACGAGTTCTGCCAGCCGTTGCTGGGTCATCCCTGTTAACCAGCGTCGTTGCCGAATGCGTTTCCCGACGTGAACATCAACTACATGTACCATCTAGCATATTCCTTATAGGGCACATGCCACCGTGCCAATCTCGTTTCCAAACAAGGACGAATTGCGCCGTCACCCAGCGCAGTACCGCATTGGTTGCGCATGATGTCTTTCCCTAATTATAGCGGTTGCGTCTAATTCGGCAAAGAAATTTCACACAATGGTAAATATCCGCCTGTATCAACTGCAACCTTAGGCGGTGCAATGCTCTTGTTTCCTCTTCGCCGAGCGGGGATGAAAAGCCCAATTTTCCTTAGGCGTACCGGTTCCCGCCCGGCAACCAGTGGATGAACGCGAAAGATATCAATCGGTTCCCAGAGTATCTTTCAGATCCTAAATTTAGTCAATTTATGGTGTTGGGCTTCCTGTTTTCCCTCTCGCGCAGATACGCGGCAGGTGACGGGGTTTTCCGCCTATCGAGGCTGTTTACGGGGCCCTGATAGACAATAAAGGACGATCTGCCCCTTCCCCGTCGCCCATGCGATGCACATCTGTCGAAACCTGCGGCTATCGCCCTGAAATCAGACAGCCAAACACTTGAAATTCAGCCCATCAGGCCCGATATTCAAACCCAAGAACGTGTCGGCTCGTTTGCGACACGCAACTTTGCCAATGGGAGTCTCTAAATGGCTGACGTCAATTCAATTCGCTCTGCTGCCGGGTCGCACGCCTCTGCGATCGACGCGGGGCTGCGCGCGCATATGAATAAGGTGTATGGCACCATGTCGGTTGGCATGTTGATCACCTTTGCCGCTGCTTGGGCCATCTCTGGCCTATCTGTCACAACTGATCCTTCCGCAGCGGTGGCGCAGTTGAGCCAAGATAAGTACCTGACACAATTGGGCTATGCGCTTTACGCCTCCCCGTTGAAATGGGTTGTGATGTTTGCTCCGCTGGCCTTTGTCTTTGGCTTTAGCGCCATGATCAACAAAATGTCGGCAGCCACGGCGCAGGTTGTGTTCTACGCATTTGCCGCGGTGATGGGCATTTCAATCAGCTCGATCTTCTTGGTCTTCACAGGTTATTCTATCGCGCAGATCTTTTTGATCACCTCGATCGCCTTCGCGGGTCTGTCGCTTTGGGGCTACACCACCAAAAAAGACATCTCGGCATGGGGCAGCTTCCTCATCATGGGTGTGATCGGTCTTGTCGTGGCGTCGATCGTGAACATCTTCCTCGCCTCTTCGGCGCTGATGTTTGCGATTTCGGCCCTTGGCGTGCTGATCTTCGCGGGTCTTACTGCCTATGACACCCAGCGCATCAAGACGGAATATCTGGCCCATGCGCACCATGGCGACACCGAGTGGTTGGGCAAAGCCGCCATCATGGGCGCGCTGAACCTTTACCTGAACTTCATCAACATGTTCATGATGTTGCTGTCGCTTTTCGGTAACCGCGAATAATTCGCGCGAGATATGAATGCTAAAGGTCGGTTCTGAAAGGGACCGGCCTTTTTCTTTGGGTCCGATCCACTCTCTAATCTACCGTCCGTATGGATTAGTGACACCCTTCCATGCGGGCGGGGCAATGCGCAGGCTTAACCCACCGCGCCGAAAAGCTGACCGACACCCGCGGTTACTGCCATAGCCAGCCCGCCCCAGAACACCACCCGCCGGATCGCAGGCCACACAGGCGCGCCGCCCAACCGTGCACCCCCTACCCCCAGCAACACCAGCGCAAACACCGCCACCAATGCGACACAGGCGCCGCGCGTGCCTGAAGGCGTTAAAATCGCGGCGATCAAAGGCAGACCACCCCCGAGTGCGAAGGCAAATGCAGAAGCCCCCGCCGCCTGCAATGGATCAGCCTGTCCGGCGAGACCAAACATCCCCAACTCTTCCCTCGCGTGGGCGCCAAGGGCGTCATGATCCGTCATCTGGGCGGCCACCTCTAGTGCAAGGTCACTTTCCACGCCCCGGTTCTCCAGCCCCTCGGCAAGCTCACTAAGTTCGTAATCCGGGTCTTCAATCAGCGCCACGCGCTCGCGTTCCAGGTCGGCTTTCTCTACGTCCGCCTGCGCGGAGACAGAGACATACTCTCCCGCCGCCATTGACAGCGCCCCTGCGGTGAGCCCGGCAAGCCCCGTCAACACGACGTTACCATGCGCCATGCCAGCCGCACTCACCCCGACCAACAAACTGGCGGAGGAGACGATACCGTCATTGGCCCCCAGCACGGCGGCGCGCAGCCAATTGCTGCGGTTGATGTAGTGTCCTTCTCTTGGCATCGCGGCCGCCTTATGTCTATTGCGGCTGGTAAACCAGTATATGTGCCGGAAAGATGACCGGGCCATCACCGCCGACGCCCGTGAAACCGACACTGCCCGTAGGCTCGACCCGGCCCAACGGGGCGCAGGCCCCCAGCGTCAGCAACAAAATCGCAACACTCGCTTTGGCAGACATGGCATTTCCCCGGGCAGTTGGTCTTCAGGTATCCCCTGTTCCGTCTTGCAGCGCAAGGCGAAGGGGGGCCGGTCAAAGCTTGATCGGCTGCATCACCTGCGGTTCCACCACATCGACGCCGGGCAGGCCATCGGTCAACACCTGCGCCGACTGCTCCAGTGCATCGAAGGTGCGGTAGTGGCAGGGGATAACCGTCTTGAAGTTAAAATAGCGCTTCGCGGCATAGGCGGCCTGCGCCATGTCCATCGTGAAATGCCCGCCTGCCGAGAGAATGCCGATGTCGGGTTTGTGGTAGTCGCCCATCCAATCCATATCGGCCATGATCGCCGTGTCTCCAGAATGATAGATCGTATGCCCCTCGCCCGAGATCATGAAGCCGGTCTCCATCCCGGTATAGATCGGCCCGTTGTCGCCCTCAACCGATGAGGAATGCGAGGCCGGAACCATGGTGATCGCCACTTCGCCCGCGCGGATCGTGCCGCCTTTGTTGAAGCCTGTGGTGTTCTCGACACCCTGCCCTCCAAGCCAGCCCATCAGCTCGACCATCCCCGCCACCGGCGCGTTAGTCTGGCGGGCGACATCGGCGATGTCGGCAGTGTGGTCGAAATGGCCGTGGGTGACGAGGATTTGGGTCGCGCCCTTGATCGCCTCGGCATAATGCTGTTCGTCCAGCATTGGGTTGTCTTTAAGCCAAGGGTCGATCAGCAGCACTTGATCTTCGATTTCGATGCGGAATGAGCCGTGGCCGAGCCAGATGATGTTCATGTGGGTCTCCTGATTTATGCTTACCTCTAACTTGCGCTTCCTTGCGACGGAATCAAGAAAACGGTTTCCAATGCCACTGGCACGGAATCAAGCCGCAGGCGCCGGGCCATCGCCTGCCCGCCCGTCACGCCAAAGGCGTGCCGGTTTATATGGGCGCACCTTCGGTACGACCGGATAGGCGATTTGGTTAGGCTAGGCGCAACTTCGCGGAACGCACATCACGGCTAATCCATAAAGTGGCATGAACCACCCTTAGGATCGCCGACCCGCGGGCAGGCACTGGCCCTCCTCTCTCTTACTCAGCCCAAACCCTTGCGAGGCCCGCCCCCAAACGGTAGAGGAGCCACAAAGAGATGGAGATGTTCATGTCGATCGACGAAAACACCGCCGCACGCGTGGCGAAACTGGCCCGGATCAAGGTTGAACCCGATGCGCTTCCGGCGCTGGCGGAGGAATTCAACAACATCCTCGGCTTTATCGAACAACTGTCCGAGGTGGATGTCGATGGCGTCGAGCCGATGACCTCCGTGACCCCGCAGCGCCTGAAACGGCGCGAGGATGTGGTCACCGATGGCGACCAGCAGGACCGCGTGCTGGCCAATGCCCCCGATGCCCGTGAAGGGTTCTTTGCCGTGCCGAAGGTGGTGGAATAATGACCGATCTGAACAAACTGAGCCTCGCCGAAGCCCGCGACGCGCTGCGCAAGGGTGAGACCACCTCGAAAGACCTGACCGAAGCCTGCCTCAAAGCCATCGACGGCGCAGGCGCGCTGAACGCCTTCGTGCACCGCACCCCCGAGATCGCGATGGAGCAAGCCGCCGAGGCTGACGCGCGCATCAAACAGGGCGACGCGCCTGCCATGTGCGGCCTGCCCATCGGCATCAAGGATCTTTTCTGCACCAAAGGCGTGCCGAGCCAAGCGGGCAGCCGCATCCTCGAAGGGTTCCTGCCCGAATATGAAAGCACCGTCAGCCAAAAGCTGAAAGACAGCGGCGCGGTGATGTTGGGCAAGCTCAACATGGACGAATTCGCCATGGGCTCGTCGAACGAGACATCCGTCTACGGCAATGCGGTGAACCCGTGGCGCCGCGCAGGCGACACGGCGGAACTGACACCGGGCGGTTCCTCGGGCGGCTCCGCCGCTGCCGTGGCGGCTGACCTCTGCCTCGCCGCCACCGGCACTGACACCGGCGGCTCGATCCGCCAGCCTGCGGCCTTCACCGGCACTGTGGGCATCAAGCCGACCTATGGCCGCTGCTCGCGTTGGGGCATCGTCGCCTTCGCCTCCTCGCTCGACCAAGCCGGGCCGATGACCAAAACCGTGCGCGACGCCGCGATCATGTTGGAAGCCATGTGCGGCCATGACGCCAAGGACAGCACCAGCGCCGATCTGGCGGTGCCCGACTTTGAAGCCGCGCTGACCGGCGACATCCGCGGCAAGAAGATCGGCATCCCCCGCGAATACCGCATGGATGGCATGCCCGAGGAAATCGACAAGCTCTGGCAAGACGGCATCGCGATGATGAAGGACGCCGGGGCCGAGATCGTCGACATCTCGCTGCCGCACACGAAATACGCCCTGCCCGCCTATTATGTCATCGCGCCTGCCGAAGCGTCCTCGAACCTCGCGCGTTATGACGGCGTGCGCTTTGGCCACCGCGCCAAGCTCGACCATGGCGACGGCATTACCGAGATGTACGAGAAAACCCGCGCCGAGGGCTTTGGCCATGAGGTTCAGCGCCGCGTGATGGTCGGCACCTATGTGCTCTCGGCCGGTTTCTATGACGCCTATTACAACCGCGCCCGCAAGGTGCGCACGCTGATCAAGAAAGACTTCGAAGATGTCTTTGCCCAAGGCATCGACAGCATCTTGACCCCGGCGACGCCCTCGGCGGCCTTCGGTCTGGGTGAAATGAAGGACGCCGATCCGGTGGCGATGTATCTCAACGACGTCTTCACCGTGACGGTGAATCTCGCCGGTCTTCCCGGTGTCGCGCTTCCGACGGGCCAAAGCGCCACCGGCTTGCCGCTGGGCCTGCAACTGATCGGGCGTCCTTGGGAAGAGGCCGAACTGCTATCCTCCGCCTATGCGCTGGAGCGGGCCGCTGGTTTTGTGGCCAAGCCGGAAAAATGGTGGTAAGCCCACGGGCGTTATTTAACAGGCAAGAGCGGGTCAGATGATCAAACGGACACTTCTAGCGATGACAGCGGGCGGTCTTCTGGCGGCCTGCCAACCTGCGATCCCCGATTCCGGGAGCGTCAACAGCGGGCGCGGCGTCGGCTTTGGCGACGGCAGCTTTGAGGCCGAACAGCGGGCACGTGACGCGGCACTTGCCAACGATAGCATCGACAGTGCCATCGCGGCCACGACACCCGCCCCGGCGGATGGCTCGCCCGAGGCCACAGCCGCCGAAACCGCCCGCGTTCTGGCCGCCACCCGTCCGGGCGGGGCAAGTGCCCTGAACTCCGGCGTGACCCCGGTGAACGCCAGCCCGTCGAACCCGCCCCCCGCGGCGGTCAATGCTGTGGGCATCTCGAACGAGAACAACTTTGATGCCGTATCCGGCCAGCGCAGCATTCAGGACGACGCCGCCCGCGTCGCCGCCAATCGTGCGCAATATGAGGTGATCCAGCCCGAAGCGCTGCCCGAGCGTACTGCCAGCGGCCCGAACATCGTCGCCTATGCGCTGCAAAGCAACCAACAGGTCGGTCAGCAAATCTACAGCCGCATTGGCTTTAACAAGGCCCGCAAGTTCGAACGGGCCTGTTCGCAATACAGCCACGCTGACCAAGCGCAGATCGCCTTCCTTGCTGCGGGCGGTCCTGAGAAGGACCGTGAAGGCATGGACCCTGATGGCGATGGCTTTGCCTGCGATTGGGATCCAACCCCCTTCCGCCGGGCTGCACAGGGCTGATAGATGCCTGTCGCGCCTGACGTGACAGCGCAGCCTTCGCCCAATTGCGGCCCGCGACGCGGCGGGCTGCGCCCCCGGTTTGTCGTTCTGCATTACACGGCCATGGCCAGCGCCCAAGCGGCGCTGGAACGGCTTTGCGATCCGTCTTCCGAAGTCTCTGCCCATTATCTGATTTCCGAGCGCGGAGATGTCATTCAGCTGGTCGAGGAAGACCAGCGCGCGTGGCATGCAGGCCAAGGCGAGTGGGCGGGGCTCGACGACATTAATTCCCGCTCGATCGGTATCGAGTTGGACAACCGCGGCGATCACCCATTTTCCGAGCCGCAGATGCAGGCGCTCGAAACCCTCCTGCCCGGCATCATGGCGCGCCACGGCATTCCGCTCGAAGGGGTGATCGGCCATTCCTGCATGGCACCGGGCCGCAAGATCGACCCTGGCCCGCGATTCGATTGGGCGCGGCTCGCACGGCGCGGGCTGGCGCTGCCTACGGGCGATGGCCCCCTTCCTGACAGCGTAACCACCGAAACCTTCCGCGATGCCGCACGGGCCGCAGGCTTCACCGCGCCCTGCGACGATGACACGCTGCTGAGTACCGTGCGGATGCGGTTCAGGCCATGGGGGAGCGGCCCTCTCACCCCCGCAGACCACGCGGCCCTACCCCACGCCCATTGACGCGCCGCGCGGCGGGGTCTAGGGCGGTCAGGCGCGGAAGGCTGGATGGCCGCTGCGTCGACTCGTGTCGCATGACCGACGTCCGCTCCCGTCACATGCATGTGTGACATCCGCGGCGTCGCTTTTGCGAGACAAAAGCGACGTAGAGGAAAGTCCGGACTCCAAGAAGGAACGGTGCCGGGTAACGCCCGGGCGGGGCAACCCGACGGAAAGCGCCACAGAAATGAAACCGCCCCTACGGTCCGGCTTGCCGGAACAGTCGCAGGGGTAAGGGTGAAACGGTGGGGTAAGAGCCCACCGCGGGGCTGGCAACAGTTCTGGCACGGCAAGCCCCACCGGGAGCAATGCCAAATAGGGACCGCGCGCCGATGATCTTCGGGTCAAAGGCGGGGCTCTTCTGCCCCAGCAGGTCCGGGTTGGCAGCTATAGCTGCATCGGCAACGGTGCAGTCAGAGGAATGGTCATCGCCTGTTTTCGGACAGGTACAAAATCCGGCTTATAGGCCTTCCGCGCATATTCCTGCCCTTTCAGGTCCGAAAGGCAGGTTTTTCGACGAAACCGGCGTCTTTCGGCATCGGACGGGCAAATAGCGGTTGACTCGGGCGCGGGTCTGACTAGAACCCGAAATTCAGAATTCACGCACGCCTGCGCGGCCGTGCAGCAGGAGAAGACACATGGCGAAGCCAACCACGATCAAGATCCGTCTGAACTCGTCCGCGGGCACAGGCCATTTCTACGTTACAAAGAAAAACGCACGCACCATGACCGAGAAAATGGTCATCAAGAAATACGACCCTGTTGCGCGCAAACACGTGGAATACAAAGAAGGCAAGATCAAGTAAGATCGCCTGACTTGAATGGTTTATTAGACCACGTGCTATGCGCGTGGTCTTTTGCGTTTGGGGTGGAGGTCAGGTTCAAAGCCCCCCTGCCCGCGCATGCGTCAGACAGGCCGCGACCAGAGACAGCCATAGCGGCCCCATTCAGTGCCCTTCGATCACCCACTGCTTTGACGGTTGCGCCAGTTGGTACCGCAGGCACCCGCGCGCCCTGTCAAAGTGCAACGCGTCTCTCATAGGGGACTCCGCCTGCGCCAACTCAAACCGCGCGCAGACTTGGAAAGCATCTTCGCCTTGCGTCACCTCATAGGCTGCTCCGGTCTGTGGATCCGTTGCGTCCGCCGCAGAACGGCAAGCCCGCGAGAATGCCCTCCCATCGCCCGCATCGCAAATGATCGCATCGGCGATTCGATGCAGATCGGCGAAGCGCTGGTCATCGCGCTTTTCGGCCCGCGCCTGCCCCGGCCCGCCCACCACCGCGAGCCCCGAAACAACCGCGCCCGACACGACTGCAATCACCGCAACAAAAAGCAGCTTGTTCACACCGCTGCTCCGCGCCCATCGCCCGCGCGGTAATAGCCGAAAATGCCCCCGGCAATGCCCGCCACGACCAAGGCCTTTAGGGCGAACTGCAACGTGAAATCGCCATTCAGAAAGGCATAGATCACCGCAACCAGATCGCCCAAAAGCACGGCAGCGGCAAAAAGCAGCGTTACATAGGTCATCCAATTGCGGATGGCCGAACGCTGTAACGCCGGGTCCGCCGCCAGCCGCGCCCGTTCGCGGGTGGCGAGCCAAAGATAAAGCGGCAAGGTCACAATCAGCACGGCCACCGCCCAACGGATACGATGATCCGCCGTGCGCGCCGACGCGTCGAGCAGGTGGTCAATCAGCGCATGCAGCAGCCCCACCAGATAGCCCGCGCCAAACAACAGCGCGCCGAACATCAACGCATAGATAAAAAAGTCCCGCGCTGTGACGACGGTCTGCGGGCGCGGCACCGGCGGAGCGAAGGGCACATCGGCCCAGCCATCAAGCGCGTCCGTGATCTCATGCGTTGACCAGCCTGCCTGCGTCAGAACCGATGCAATCTCTGCGCGGTTTTTGCCCGCGCTCAGCGCATCCCGCACGAATACAGCTAAATCCTTACTGCTCGCCATGGGCTACCCCCCTCTTTTTGCTTTGAAAAAATCGGTCAGCAAGTCTTCGGCATCGCTCGCGGCGATACCATCAAAGACCTCTGGCGCATGGTGGCATTGCGGATGCGAAAACACCCGCGCGCCTTGCGCCACGCCGCCTGACTTGGGGTCTGCCGCGCCATAAAACAACCGCCCGACCCGGGCGGCGGCGATGGCCCCGGCGCACATCGCACAAGGCTCTAATGTGACGTAGAGCGTATGGTTAATCAGCCGCTCCGACCCAACCGCGGCACAGGCGGCGCGCAGGGCCAACATCTCGGCATGGGCGGTCGGATCATGGCGTGCGCGGGTCTCATTGCCCGCCGCTGCAATGATCTCTCCCGTGGGAGAGACCACAACCGCGCCCACCGGCACCTCGCCGCGCGCGGCGGCGGCACGGGCTTCTTCCAGCGCCTGAGCCATATATGAGCGAAACTTCATCCGTTCACATGGCCGCAAACGCCACCCTTTCGCAAGGGCGTGAAACAGGGTAAGCGCAGTGTATGAACGCAAAACCTCCCTCCTCCGGCTCCGGCCCGACTGCTGATTCTTCCGATGCCGCCGCCGATACAGCAAAGGGCGACCGCATCGCCAAAGTGCTGTCTCGCGCAGGCATCGCCTCGCGTCGTGAGGCTGAGCGGATGATTGAGGCGGGCCGCGTGCGCGTGAATGGGGAGCAGATCACCTCGCCCGCGCTGAACGTGACGCCCGACGATAAGATTACAGTCGACAACACCCCCGTCGGCGCGCCCGAGCCGCCGCGCATCTGGCTCTACCACAAGCCCACCGGGTTGGTGACGACGAACTCTGACGAAAAAGGCCGCGAAACGATCTTTGACGCCCTGCCCGAGGACATGCCTCGCGTGATGACCGTGGGGCGGCTTGATCTCAATTCCGAAGGTCTGCTGCTACTGACCAATGACGGCGGCGTGAAACGCAAGCTGGAATTGCCCAGCACCGGCTGGCTACGCCGCTATCGTGCCCGGGTGAATGGCCGCCCCACCGATGAGATGCTGGAACCGCTGCGCAAAGGCATCACCGTGGAGGGCGAACAGTTCCAACCGATGGATGTATCGCTGGACCGTCAGCAAGGCGCGAACGCTTGGCTGACCATCGGCCTGCGCGAAGGCCGCAACCGTGAGATTCGCCGCGCGATGGAGGCTGTTGGCCTGACTGTGAACCGGCTGATCCGCGTCTCCTACGGCCCGTTCCAATTGGGCGAACTTAAAACTGGCGAAGTCGAAGAGCTGCGCCGCAAGGTCGTGCGTGACCAATTGGGGCTAGAGCTGGAAGACCCCACCGGCACCGCCGTCAAGAAACCCACCACAGTACGTCGCCCGCCGCGGCGCAAACCCGGTGGCTTCGGCGGCGCGGGCCAGCCGGGCATGCCGGTGCAACGGGGCGAAGACGACGAACCACCGCCCCGTCGCGGTGGCGGCAAGGCCAAGAACGCGCCGCGTGGCAAGGCGACATCGGGCAGAAACACTGCCAAACCGGGCGCGCGCCCCGGTGGCCGTACGGGTGGTAAACCCGGCAGCAGGGGCCCAAAGCCCCGCCGCTGACATTCTCGGCCCCCGTCTGAGCCGCCGATTGCTGGAACGCTGCTGTAATGCGCGCGTTGAATAGAGAACGACAGGCAAGACCGGCGCGAAACCGCTGTCAGAAAAGGGCAATATGGCGCGAATACTGATGTTTTTGGTGGCCTTGGCTGCGCTGGTGGTTATCATCCTCGGCGCGGCCTCGCTCTTGGGGCGCGCGGCAGACACCGCAGGCACAGCTCTGCGCCCCATCTGGGGCAGCAAAAGGGGAAACTTGATGGCGCCCACACCCTTTCAGAAAATCGCTTATGGGGCGCTTCTGGTAGTGCTACTGGGCGTGACCAGCGGCTTTCTCGGGGGGCTTTAAGCCATGGCGCGACGCTTTGGGGGCCGCTATAGCCCCGATCCCGATACACAGCCCGGCAAAACCCCGCGCAAAACGCAACGGCTGCGCGTTGACCCAGCGGGTGGGCGTGTGAACCTGATGTTCCTGCCACCCATTGTTTTGGCCGCGACCTCTTTGATGGGGGGCGCTGGTACTCTGGTCATTGGGCTTGCCGGGGCTTTTGTGCTGGCCTCTGGCGTATGGCTTTTGCGCGAAGGTTTGCTTGCCGAAGCTGAGTATAACGAGCGCAAGGTCGCCCGCCGCCCCGCGTGGCCCCGCAAGATCTTCGCTGCCCTTCTGGCCGGATTGGGCACTGCACTCGCCGCCTACACATCAGAGCCCGGCACAGTCGCCCCGCTGCTGTACGGCGTGGCGGTTGGTGCGCTGCATGTGGCTGCCTTTGGCATTGATCCGTTAAAAAACAAAGGGATGGAAGGCATCGACACCTTCCAACAAGACCGCGTGGCCCGCGTGGTGGATGAGGCCGAAAAACTGCTGTCAGGCATGAGCCAGGCAATCCTCCGCGCCGGAGACCGCCGTGCCGAAGCACGGTTGGCAGATTTCCAAGACACCGCACGTCACCTGATCCGCACCGTCGAAGAAGACCCGCGAGATTTGACAGCCGCCCGCAAATACCTTGTCGTCTACCTACGCGGCGCGCATGATGCGACGGTGAAATTCGCCGATCTTTATGCCCGTAACCACGATGAACAAGCCCGCGATGATTACCTTGCGCTGCTCGACGATCTGGATGAGAATTTCGCCGCTCGAACGGCGAAATCCCTGCTTGACGATCGCAGCGATCTGAACGTCGAAATCGACGTGCTGCGTGCGCGTCTCTCCCGCGAGGGGGTCAGGCTGGATCAGTCTACGCCCGTAAATACTAAGGAAGATCAGTGATGACCGATGCCGTCCGTGAAAAAGCTGCCCAGTCCCAAGGGCTGGTCGAAGAAGTGAACGCAACCGTCCTGCCCGAACCTTCGGACGCCAACGCCATCGTGCCATTGGCCAAAGCCGACGCGACCCAGAGTGCAGAAATTCAAAAACGCATGGCCGAGATTGACGTGACCGACACGCAATCCATCGTCAGCTTCGGCTCTGCCGCGCAGGCCGAGTTACAAGAGATCAGCCAATCCATGCTCGCCGATGTGCGCAACAAGGATGTCGGGCCGGCAGGCGACAGCCTGCGCACCATGGTCAGCGCGATTCGCGGTTTCTCGGTCTCGGAACTGGACGTCCGCCGCAAGCAAAGCTGGTGGGAAAAACTGTTGGGCCGTGCCACGCCTTTCGCCAAATTCACCGCGCGTTTTGAAGAGGTGCAAGGCCAGATTGACCAGATCACTGACAATTTACTGGCCCATGAGCACACGCTGTTGAAAGACATCAAATCGCTCGACTTGCTTTATGAAAAGACGCTGCAATTCTACGATGAATTGGCGCTGTATATTTCTGCCGGTGAGGCCAAGATCGTAGAGTTGGATCACAAAACCATCCCCGCAAAACAGACTGCGCTGGATAAGGCGAGCGAAGAAAATCAGGTAATGCGCGCCCAAGAATTGCGCGATCTGCGCGCCGCGCGTGATGATCTGGAACGCCGGGTGCATGACCTTAAACTGACGCGGCAGGTGACGATGCAATCCCTGCCCTCCATTCGCTTGGTGCAAGAAAACGATAAAAGTCTTGTGACCAAGATTAACTCGACCTTGGTCAACACCGTGCCGCTGTGGGAAACGCAACTTGCGCAGGCTGTGACGATCCAACGCAGCAGTGAGGCGGCAAATGCCGTGCGCGAAGCGAATGATCTGACCAACGAGTTGTTGACCTCCAACGCCAAGAACCTGCGCGACAGCAATAAGATCATCCGCCAAGAGATGGAGCGCGGTGTGTTTGACATCGAAGCGGTAAAACAGGCCAACGAAGACCTGATCGGCACCATCGAAGAATCGCTTCAGATCGCGGACCAAGGCAAAGCAAAACGCGCGGCTGCAGAAAAGGACCTGCAAGAGATGGAAGGCCGCTTGCGCGACACATTGGCCGCAGCCAAAGCCCGCGAAACGGGTTTGGGGGACACCACCAGCAACGCGGTCCCGAGCTAAGACCGACGTGAGGGAACTGGCAATGCAAGGACGTTTGCGCCGACATTTGCGCGTCGCTGGGGTGTTGTCTCTCTGCGCCTTGTTGCTTGCCTGTGCGGAACCCGCGCCGGCGCCGCAAACGGTTGCTAAACCCCAAGCACGCCCGGCTGAGCCAGCTCCGCGCCCACCCGAGGTTGCCAAACCCACATCTCAAAAAAGCGCAATGCTGCGCAGCTATTTGCATCAGGTTGAAAAGGCGCAACTGGGCCAAGACCTGCTGCGCCAAGACGGCGGCGGGCCCGACACGCCTTTCACCAGCGACATGCTGGCGCGGAACTTTGAACAGATCGCGCTTTATAATGAGTACGACGGCAATTTTTCGGGCCAAGGCGGTGCAAGCCCGCTGCGCCGCTGGGAAGCGCCAGTGCATATGGGGATCATCTTTGGCGATAGCATCCCCCCTTCGCAGCGCCGCTCTGACACGGCCCACATCAAAGCGTTTGCCCGACGTCTTTCACGGGTCACCGGGCATCCGGTTTCGACCAGTGGCACGTCTAATTTCATGGTGATCGTCGCCTCAGAGGATGACCGCGTCGAAGCATTGACCCAAGCCGCCGAAAAGGTCGCGGGTGTCAGCCCTTCATCGCTCCGCGCGATGCGCAACATGCGCCGCGACACCTATTGCGCCGTAGCGGCCTATGCAGCGGGCGACAATCCCAACGTCTACACCGCCGCCGTCGCGGTGATCCGGTCGGAAAATCCTGAACTGTTGCGGCTATCGTGCATTCACGAAGAACTGGCTCAGGGGCTGGGTCTGGCCAACGACAGCCCCAGTGCGCGGCCATCAATCTTTAACGATGACGACGAATTCGCCCTGCTCACCAAACATGACGAGCTTCTGCTTAAGATTCTCTATGACGCGCGGCTGCGCCCCGGTATGACGGCAGAGCAGGTCAACCCGATCAGCCGGATCATCGCGCGCGAGTTGACGGACGGGCCGGTGTAGCGCACCTTTACGACGAAAAAATAAGGACCATTCCCATGGGCATTTTCGATTTCCTCTCTGGCCAGTTCATCGACGTCATTCACTGGACCGACGACACCCGCGACACGATGGTCTGGCGGTTTGAGCGTGAAGACCATGAGATCAAATACGGCGCCAAGCTGACGGTGCGCGAGGGGCAAGCCGCGGTCTTTGTGCATGAGGGGCAGCTAGCGGATGTCTTCACCCCCGGTCTCTATATGCTTGAGACCAACAACATGCCGATTATGACCTCTCTTCAGCATTGGGATCACGGCTTCAAAAGCCCGTTCAAATCCGAAATCTACTTCGTCAACACGACCCGGTTTAACGATCTGAAATGGGGCACCAAGAACCCGATCATCGCCCGCGATCCTGAGTTTGGCCCCGTGCGCCTGCGGGCCTATGGCACCTATTCGGTGCGGGTAAGCGACCCCGCGAAATTCTTGACCGAGATCGTCGGCACCGATGGTGAATTCACCATGGATGAAATCTCTTACCAAATCCGTAACATCATCGTTCAAGCCTTCTCACGCACGCTGGCATCCTCTGGCATTCCGGTGCTCGACATGGCCGCCAACACGCGCGAGTTGGGGCAGTTGGTGGGCAAGGATATCGCCGCGCAAATCGCGGAATACGGGCTGGCGATGCCCGAGCTATACATCGAAAACATCTCGCTCCCGCCTGCGGTAGAAGCGGTGATGGACAAGCGCACTTCGATGGGTGTGGTCGGAAATCTCAACGAATACATGCAGTTCCAAGCCGCCGAAGCCCTTGGCCGCGATGGTGCGGGCGGTGCGGCGATGCAAACCGGCCTTGGCGCCGGGTTGGGGATGAGCATGGCCCAAGCCGCCACTGCGCAGGCCGGCCCGTGGGGCGCGCGCCCTGCCCCGACTGCCGCCGCCCCCGTGCCGCCGCCCCCACCGCCGGTCGAAAAAGTCTGGCATATCGCCAAGGATGGCGCGACCTCTGGCCCCTTCTCCAAGGCCGCTATGGGGCGCAAGGTGACTGACGGCAGCCTTGGACGCGATTCTCTGGTCTGGACACCGGGCCAAGACGGCTGGCAGCGGGCCGAGGATGTGGCCGAACTGGCGCAACTTTTCACCGTGATGCCACCTCCCCCGCCGCCACCCACGGCATGATCTGGTGGCGCGCCAAGTGAAACTTTTGCGCGCGCCTGCCCGTGGTTTTCCCATGATCACGCGCCTCAAATTTCCGCACCGCCGCAGCGCCCTCAAGGTGCTGCATTGGTCGATGGTGCCGCTGCTGATTTGGTTCATCCTCGTGACCCCCGCCGATGTGCTGCCCTTTGGCCGCACGGCCTTTCGCATTCATTCGTTGCTGGGGCTGGTCTTTGTCACCGCCTGTCTGCTCTGGACCGCCGATTACCTGCGCCGGGGTCTTGCCAGCCGACCGGGGCCAAAACTTCCGCCTTGGGCGCGGCGGGCGCACCAATGGATGCATAAGGCGCTGATTTGGGGGCTGTTTGGCGTGGCACTGACGGGGTTCGGCCTTGGCCTTACCGCACCACGGCTGTTCATGGCGGGCGATCTGGTGCCGGTGGCCCCACCGCTGAACCTGCCGCGTGCGCATGATCTGATTGGCAAAATCCACATCTATGAATTCTACCTGCTCGCCGCCATCGCGGGTGCCCATGCGCTGTTTCATCTTTGGCGTCACCTGCGCCTGCGCGACAACGCACTGCGGATCATGGCGCCGAAATGCTTGCACCGCTTTTTGTGAGGTTCAAGGTCTGGCCCATGCCCTCCAAGGCCGCTAGGCTCCGCCGCGACTGACCTTGCAAAGCATATCCCATGTCCGCCACCGATCTACCCCCCGCCGCCCCGCTTGAAGAGCACCGTTTTCCCTGTGACACCTGCGGCTCTGACATGCGCTTTGACCCGGCGCGGTCGCTGCTGATCTGCGATCATTGCGGCAATGTCGAACCGATCGACGGCACAGGCCGCCACGCCCATGCCATCGCCGAGCAAGATTTCCGCGCAGGCTTGCAATCCGCCCTGCCCGCTGCCGAAATGGAAGAGACCCGCGTCACCACCTGCCCCAATTGCGCAGCCGAGGTAGAGTTCGCCCCCGGTAAACACGCCCGTGAATGCCCCTTCTGCGCCACGCCCATCGTGATTGATACCGGCACCAACCGCCATATCAAACCCCGCGCCGTGCTGCCCTTTGCCCTGTCCGAAGAACGCGCCCGCAATGCCATGAAAGATTGGCTCGGCAGCCTGTGGTTCGCCCCCAACGGCTTGCAGCAATACGCGCGTAAGGGCCGCCGGATGCAGGGCATCTATGTGCCCTTTTGGACCTATGACGCGCAGACGGCATCAAGCTATCGCGGGGAACGTGGCACGGTCTATTACGTCACCCGCACCGTCATGCGCGATGGCAAGCGGGTGCAGCAGCAGGTGCCGAAAATCCGCTGGCGGGCCGCTTCGGGCCGGGTGGCACGCTTCTTTGACGACGTGCTGGTGCTGGCCTCCCGGTCTCTGCCCAAGAAACACACCGATGCGCTGCACCCTTGGGACCTCTCGGCGCTGGAGCCCTATGCGCCTGAGTATCTCGCCGGTTTCCGGGCCGAGGCTTATGGCATCACGCTGGAGGAAGGCTTCGTTCAGGCGCGCGCCCATATGGACCGGGTCATCGAGCGGGACGTGAAGTTCGACATTGGCGGGGACCGTCAGCGCGTGCATGATATCAACACGCAGATCAGTGACGTGACCTTCAAACATATCCTGCTACCGGTCTGGCTTGCCGCCTATAAATACCGCGGCAAGACCTATCGTTTCGTGGTCAACGGCCATTCCGGCAAGGTGCGGGGCGAACGCCCCTATTCCGCGATCAAGATCACTTTCGCCGTGGTGCTGGGGCTGATCGCCGCCGCCATCGTCGGCTATTTCATGGCACAGCAATGACCCAGAGCTACGACCAGTTTTCCGATCTCTTGCAGGCCCGCTATTCCTGCCGCGCCTTTCGGCCCGACCCGCTGCCGGAGGCAACCATCACCCAGATCGTCAGCGCCGCGCGCCATGTGCCCTCGTGGTGCAACGCCCAGCCATGGCAAGTGACCGTGACGCGGGGCGCTGGCACCGAGGCGATCCCCGCCGCACTCCTCAAAGCTGCGAGCGAGGGCGCCCCGGTTGAACCCGATCTACCATGGCCCACAGGCTACTCCGGCGCCTATGCCGAGCGGCGTCGCACCTGCGGGTTCCAGCTCTATGATGCGGTGGGCATCGCTAAGTCTGACCACGATGCACGCAAGGCGCAGATGCTGCGCAACTACGCGCTCTTTGACGCGCCACATGTGGCCATCGTGAGCTCCCCTGCCGAGCTTGGCCCCTATGGCGCGATGGATTGCGGCGGCTTTGTCACCGCCTTTACCCTTGCGGCGACCGCGCTTGGCGTGGCCAGCATCCCGCAGGCTGCCATTGCTGCCTATGCGCCCTTGGTGCGTGAAGTGCTTGACCTGCCCGAAGATCGGCTGGTGCTCTGCGCCATATCATTCGGATATGCAGACCCAGATCACCCGGCCAATGCCTTTCGTACCGAACGGGCGGCCCCCTCAGACATTATTGACTGGAAAGACTAACATGCGCGCATTGCTGCAACGGGTGACCGAGGCGTCAGTCACGGTCGAAGGTGAGATCATCGGAGAGATCGGCCCCGGCCTGCTGATCCTCGTTTGCGCCATGCCCGAGGACACGGAAGAAACGGCTGAGAAGCTGGCGCTGAAAATCTCGAAACTGCGGCTTTTCAAGGACGAAGGCGGCAAGATGAACCTGAGCCTCGCTCAAACCGGCGGCGCGGCCTTGGTGGTGAGCCAATTCACCCTTGCCGCAGATACATCCCGCGGCAACCGCCCCGGCTTTTCCTGCGCGGCAAAGCCCGACATGGCCGAAGCGCTTTATACGCATTTCGCCCGCAGTCTCACCACCTTGGATATTCCAGTTCAGACGGGACGGTTCGGCGCGGATATGTCAGTGGCGCTGGTCAATGACGGGCCAGTGACCCTATGGCTCGACAGCGCGGCACCTTGATCTAACGCGGGGAAAGCATGGGCCGGCAAGCTTGGGAGGAGGTAAGCTTGCCGGCCGGTATAACGGGTCCGGGAGGAGGAGGACCGTTAAAATGCGGTGTCAGATCATCCCGGGAAGGAGCGGGGTCCGGCACCTGACAATGCAGCGCTATTGCGCGACATTGATCTCTGAAGGTCGAAAGCCCTAAGGCTTACAAACCGTCGTATTCTTCGGTAACCAGTGCTTCGGCGTGCTGCGGGATCTGGTTCCGGTCGATGCCCGCGCGCTCTAGCTGAGCGTCGCTCATGCTGTTGAGGACGGACTGCATCCGCGAAATCTGCATCTGGGTCACGCCGCGTGCCAGCAAGCTGCCGACTTTGCCAGCTGCGGTGCCGAGGGCACCAACAACAGGCGCTGTCGCGTCGCGGAAAGAAAAGCCGTGGGGGGCGCTAAGGGTGTTGTTATACTTCATAGGTCTGCTCCTTTGAAAGTTCTTCCGACGCCACACGCCGGATGTCGCACCGCGCGATGCCGATATCGGACAGTTCGCGATCGCTCAGTACGTTAAGTTCTGTGAAAGTTCGGTCGTAAGCTGCGCGCCGGGCCTTGATCTGGGCCACACGACGACGCATGCCGTCAAAAGTGTGCTGAAGCCCATCGAGCGCGGAGCTCAGGGTAGTGCCACGTGAGATTGCCATCGTCATAAGCGCAACTCCTTTCAGAATGCTGCAAGTGCATTGTTAAATGCTGCAATGCAGAAGTAGTACGCTCTGACCCTAGTTTGAACCCGCAGAATTTGCATAGGCGCTATGCCTGACGCGAAAGGCCCACCCCTAACTATGTGCAAAAAAGCCTAAATTTTTTGCGCCGATCCACAGGAATTGTGCATCGGCGCAACGCAGCAGGGCTGCAAACAGGGATTTGAGTGGTAAGAGGGCGGATCAGCCGCCCCCGAAGCTGAGTCGTTTAGCTCACGGGTTCCCAAGGGCGCGTATAGGCGCTAAGCACTTTACCGACGTCATCGTGCGATGCACCGTTCATCGTCACCTTGGCCACCAAACCGCGCTTCTTGTTGTCCTCAATCTCAGTTACCCGCGCGGCGCAGCCGGCTTTCTCTAGGCTGCCATTGTAAACCCGCGTGATCGCATCTTTACGCAGGTCGGGCTTAAAGATCTTGCCAACGGCGGTCTTCGGCAACTCATCCATGATCTTGAGGTGCTTTGGCTGCGCCGCACGTTCGGCAACCTTCTCCCGCGCAAAGGCGAGCAGCTCTTCCTCGGTCACATTGGCACCGTCCACCAGTTCGACGAAGGCGCAGGGCACCTCGCCCGCATGGGCGTCGGGTTGGCCGATGGCCCCGGCAAAGGCGACGGCCTCATGGCCCAACAGCGCCTCTTCAATCTCAGCAGGGTCGATGTTGTGCCCGCCACGAATGATCAGGTCTTTGGCACGCCCGGTGATCCAGATGTAGCCGTCGTTGTCGATCCGGCCCAAATCACCGGTGCGCAGGTACTTCCCATGATAGAAGAGGTCTTTGTTCTTTTCTTCTTCGACATAAGTATGGCCCGCAAAGACACCGGGGTTCGACACGCAGATCTCGCCGATCTCATCGACATCCGCGTCAACCGGTCCGTCCGCCGTGCCCTTGATGATCCGCACATCCGAATAGGGAAAGGCGACGCCGATAGAGCCAACCTTTTTGACACCATCCGGTGGGTTACAGGACACAAGGCACGTCGCCTCTGTCAGGCCATAGCCCTCAATCAACGTGATGCCTGTGGCCTTTTCAAAGCGGCGGAAGAGTTCCAGCGGCAGCGGGGCCGAGCCGGAGAAGGCGGTCTTCACAGTACTGACATCCGCATCAATTGGGCGCTGCATCTTGGCCGAAATGGCGGTGGGCACGGTGATGATAAAGGTGATTTTCCACCGTTCAATCAGCTTCCAGAAGTTGTCGAACACCCCGTCGCCGCGATAGCCCTGCGGCGTGGGAAAGACCACATGCGCGCCTGATGCCACGGCGGCCATCAGGATCACATGGCAGGCAAAGACGTGGAACAGCGGCAGCGGACACATGATATTGTCCTCTTCCGAGAACAGCAGGCGGTGCCCCAGCCAACCGTTATAGATCAGCCCGGAATATTTGTGCTGCGCCACTTTCGGCATCCCGGTGGTGCCACCGGTGTGGAAATAGCAGGCAACGCGGTCTTCTTGCACATCCTCAAAGTTGAGCGAGGTGTTTTGTTTGGCGATCTCGGCGTTAAAGCTCAGGTACTTCGCCTGATTGTTCACCATCCCCTTGGGCCGAACCAGCGGGACGATCCAGCTTTTCGGTGGGGTGAGATAGCGGACCAGATCAACTTCGAGTACCGTATGCACCTTGGGCGCAAGCCGCACCGCCTCGGCAGTCTTTTGGGCCACATCCGTCTTCGGGAAAGGCCGCAGAGTGACGACGACCGATGCGCCAACTTCGCGCAGGATCGCGCCGATTTGTTCGGCATCCAGCAGCGGGTTGATCGGGCTGACGATCCCGGCCACGGCTCCGCCCAGCAGGGTGATGGTCGTCTCGTTACAGTTCGGCAGCACATAGGCCACAACGTCTTTTTCGCCAACGCCCAGGCTGCGGAACAGGTTCGCAGCCTGCGTCACACGGCCATGCAACTCTTTCCAAGTCAGCGTTTCCGCCTTGTCCTTGGGGCCCGAGAAAATCTGATAGCTGACGGCGTTGTGGTTGGGGAATTTCGCGGTCGTATTGCTTAGCATCCCATAGAGCGTCTTGGCCACGTCTCGGTCTTCCCACGGCATTTCCGCGGCGATGGCATTGCGGTCTTCGATCCCGGCGAATGTCATGGTGTCTACTCCCCTATGCCGGTGTTCCGGCTTGTTCTCCGTGCTCAGATTGCGGCGAAACGCGCCATTTCGCAAGCAATCGGCGGCAACAGACGCAACGTCACACCAAGTTGACGTAACACCGGAGTGGCGCGGTTCAAGAGCAGATCAGGCGGCAGCGGCCCCATCAGTAAATTGCAAACGCGCCAAACGCGCATAAAGCCCATCACTGGCGACCAATTCATCATGTGTGCCGATGGCGGCAATCCGCCCGGCTTCCATCACCACGATGCGGTCGGCCTTTTTCACCGTGGCCAAACGATGCGCGACGATGAGCGTCGTGCGGTCGGCACTCAGGCGGTCCACAGCGGCCTGCACCAGCCCTTCGCTTTCGGAATCCAGCGCACTTGTCGCCTCGTCCAGCAGCAACACCGGCGCATCGCGCAGAATGGCGCGGGCGATGGCGATCCGCTGCTTTTGCCCGCCTGACAACATCACGCCGCGTTCGCCCAGATAGCTGTCATACCCTTCAGGCAGTGCGGCGATGAAACCATGCGCGGCGGCGGCACGCGCGGCTTGCTCTACCTCGGCATCGCTGGCGTCGGGCCGGCCAAAGCGGATGTTCTCAGCAGCGGTCGCGGCAAAGATTACCGGGTCTTGCGGCACCAAGGCTACGGCCCGGCGGAAATGATCCCGTGCCACATCCCGAAGGTCCACACCATCAAGCGTGATGCGGCCGGTTTGCGGATCATAGAACCGTAGGATCATTTGAATGATTGTCGTCTTCCCCGCGCCTGACGGTCCGACGAAAGCCACCGTTTCACCGGGGTTGATCACCAGATTAATTCCGTCCAATGCCGCCACATCAGGCCGTGCCGGATAGGTGAATTGTACGTTCTCAAACGTGATCTTGCCCGCGACGGGGTCCGGCAGACGGGCTTGCGCGTCGGCGGATGGGTCTTTCACGCTGTCTTCGGTTTGCAGCAGATCAACCAGCCGTTCCGTGGCACCTGCCGCGCGCTGCAACTCACCCCAGATCTCTGACAGGGCAGCGACGGCACCTGCGACCATGACCGCATAGATCACGAATTGCACCAGCGCGCCCGCGCTCATCACATCGGCGCGCACGTCCCGCGCCCCGATCCAAAGCACGCCGACCACGCCGGAAAATACCAGAAAGATAACGATCATCGTCATTGCCGCGCGGGTCTTGATCCGGCGTTGCGCCGCATCAAAAGAGGCTTCGGTCATCTGCGCAAATTGGCCTCGGCTGGCCGTCTCATGGGTAAAGGCTTGCACGGTTTGTACCGCGCCTAATGTCTCTGATGCATTGCCCGAACTGGCGGCGATCCAATCTTGGTTCTCACGGCTCAGCACACGCAGACGGCGGCCCAGCGTCAAAATGGGGATCACCACTGCAGGCACGATCAGCAGCACCAGACCCGTCAACTTGGCAGAGGTCAGCAGCATTAGCCCCAGCCCGCCCACAAAGATTAACAGGTTGCGCAGCGCGATGGACACCGAAGAGCCGATTACCGACAGGATCAGCGTGGTGTCGGTGGTGATGCGGCTTAGGACTTCGCCCGTCATGATGCGCTCATAGAACGACGGGCTCATCCCGATCACCCGGTCAAACACCGCGCGCCGGATATCGGCCACGACCCTTTCGCCCAGCCGTGTAACCAGCGCATAGCGCAGGCCGGTGCCCACAGCGAGCAACCCGGCAATGATCAATGCTGCGATGAAATACTGGTCCAACAACTCCGTCTCGCCGGTGCCGAAATTGTCGATCACCCGACGCACAGCCAAGGGCAAAGTGAGCGAGATCATCGCCGTCATGACCAAAGCAGCCCCGGCGGCAACCATCAACCATCGATAGGGACCGAGGAAGGGCGTCAACGCCACCAATGCTCCGATCCGCCGTGACTTTTCGCGTTCATCTTTGGCGGTCGGTGCGGGGGTGGGCGTGCGGGCCATGGGCATTCCTTTGTCTTACGACATGGTCATGGCGCGGGGACTGAGCGGGGTCAAGTAAGACCGCCCCAACGGGACAATCTGCCACCCCTGCCCCTGGGGCGCAAAACAAGACGCCACAGGGTGTTGGTGTGCAAGTTTACTCGCCAGAGTGTGCGGGCACACCGTCTTTCCAGTCGCCCCAGTTGGCGACGATTTGATCGACAAGCGGCGCACCGACGAGGGTGATATTCTCTACCGTTTCGGCAAAGCCACCGGCCGTCTCACCCGGTGCCGGGTCAAGGTGCTCAAGCGTGGTCTCATCCGGGTGGCCTTGATCAAAGTTCACCGCGCCGCGCAGGCTGGCGATCCGGTCTGTGCCGTGCAGACGTTTGATAACCAGCGCGATTGCCGCCGCTTCCATCTCTGTAATCATATAGTCGTCAGCCCCATATAGCTCGGCCATATACTGCGCTTCTTCCGACAAGCCCGGCCCGTGAAAGAAAGTATCGCCTGTCATATGCGTGCCGACCTTAACGCTCGGCGCGGCCTGCGCGGCATCATCTGGATAGCGCTGGCGGTATTGGCGCGCGGAATCGGAATCCTGCATCTCGACATCTTGGGAAAGCTCAACACCCCATGAAACCAGCTGCGCATTCAGCTCAAAGCGGCGGTAATCCTCATAACCTGCGCGCGGCATGAAAACCGGTGCGTCAGGCTCCCCTTCTTCAGGCGCCCAGCGGTGACCAAGATCATAATCCACCAACCAACTGCCCCAGACCACATCACCGATTGTGCCCCGCGATGGGGGTGTGCCCGCCACGCCAGACAACATGAAATAGGTCTGCGAAAAATCGTAAGCCGGGTTCAACAGAATCGCCTGCATGGAAGCCGAAGAGTTCACCTTGCCCATGCCCAATACCGCGCCGCAAACGCCGTCGTCGTTGCAATACATCGAAGAGAATGCCCCCGGCACGTCCTGCGCTTCAGTCTCGGACCAATATCTCTCATACCAATGCTGCAATTCGCCCGCCCGGTCGCCGGTGTTTTCGCCAATCTCAAACATCGCGCCAATGAACACTTTGACGGGCATCGGCTCTTGCGCTGCCAGCGGCATGGCGAATGTGGAAAGGGCCAGAGCGGCAAGGCCCGGTGTGGAATGTTTTGGCATGATGTGTCCTTTAGGAGTGTCGCCCGCACGCAGCGCGCGGATGGCGCAGCTATAGACGTTGACGCAAGGGAAACCAAGCGACCAGCACGCCTTGGGTAGGACCGGCCCAAAGGATCAAGCATATCGCGGAGAGTGGATCGGGCGGCGGGAACCGAACCCTATCATCTGCTTGGAAGACAAGAGATCAAGCGGCAATTCTAGCTATGTTAACAAATATTTACGTCACCACGATGGCTGGCTTTGCAGGTATCATGTCGGGAAAGTTTTTGGAGCGGGCGACGGGAATCGAACCCGTATCATCAGCTTGGAAGGCTGAGGTCTTACCATTACACAACGCCCGCTCAACGAGATCAGTTAGTATTTCATACCTATGGAAGCGTCAAGTACAGCTGCCAGCGATTGTTAGGTTGCAAATCGAAGAGTAACCTTCGGCGCAGAGCGGACGAAACGAGCTTTCGCTGCGGTCACACAGATTTCCGCTTCGGCGAACTGTTCGATAAACGGTGGTTTGTGAAAATCTAACCCTCAAATTCACTAAAGCTTACGACTGCGTTAAGAAACATCATGCGATCAGCTGCATATTCTGCATGACACATTGCAGCTCCCCCATCTGGCGAGAACGGTAATACCCCTTTCATTTTGCAGTCGAGATCACGCGTTTGCGCCCAGCTTCTCTGTGACGCCTCCAGACCTGATAACCATTGTGCATCACCATTGTTTTCGAGTGCCGCAAGCGCCTGCGTGTAAACAACTTCCACAAGGTCTGACCATTGATCGCTTTCTCTTTGCCAACACTGCGTTTTGTCCGAGCTTACGTCGCAAGATCCGTTAATAATCTGACTTTCGCGGTAGGTTCCGATACACTGAGAACTTCCTGCACCATCATAAGGAAGGGCGCGTAGACAGTGTGAGAGAATATCAGTATTTTGTCCGTGCATGAGAGAATTAATCTGACCTATTCCTTCGAGAGGGTCTAAGGGCCACACACTTCCAGCGTCGCACGCGAGCGTAATTGTTGCATTGTTGGGGATTGTAACGACGATTCCACCTTTAGTTCTGCCGTTATAAGGCCCTCGTTCTGTTGATGAAAAAACCTCATAACGGGTGTCACCATTGAATAGGGCTATACTTTCGAAGATGTTCCGACTCGCCCATGCGAAGGGTGTGTAGTCAGCGTCTTCAAGGTTCCGTGTCATCGATAGATCAGCCGCACCCTGCGCCGGGCCGAACTCATATGTAATGTTGCCATTGTTATGGCATAACCCTACTTTACGAGCGCCGCCATCAAATGTGCAGGAGAACAAAAAGTCATCTGCGCTCTCACATGTCTTTGGATTCTGTGCCCCAGCCGTGCTGAAAATAGAGGCAAAAATGACGAAAAGGCCCACCGTGGCTACTTTTTCTATGGTAGGCATTGGGCCCTCCTTAATTTTACAGGTCATACTCTAGAAGCTTACAGGATCGAGAACATGTTCAAGCTGTTCATTGGATCAGTTGTGGTTTGCCTGCTCGCCCAAGGGCACTTTTTATTGCATAGCTGGTTTGAGAGCCTGCCGTTTGCAGATTCATGGGCATATTACCGCAATCTCCATCCGGTAAGGCACGATATCCTGACGGTCATAAGATGGGGTTCTTTGGGAGCATCTATACTCACAGGTACGATAATCATAGCCAAGACTGCGTTACGGTAAGTTCTCTTAGAACTAAGCTCGAAATGCAAAGGTAATGCATCATAAAGGCTCGTTTTGACACGGTGTCAGACAGCTGTTTTGAGGACAAAATGCGAAGCTCTGCAACTATTTTGGTGACTGGTTTGTGTGGCCAACCAAACATTGGCAGCGTCAACGTATGCTGGCATACTCGGTAAGCTGTTCAATGCGGGAAAGCGTCAACTCTACCCTGCAGACAGTGGTAGCGTTTATTGATGCACTTCCGCCAAGAGCTTCCCGCTCCGGAAATTCACAGTGGAGTTTGCGATAGTTTTCAAACGCGATTTGGACCTCTTGAAGAAGTGCGCTTGTTGAGCGATCGCTTTCCAGAGAATTTTCAAGATCAAAGGCTTGCAAATTTGCATCTGCAAGACGGTAAGCCTGAACCATCTCACGTTCGACCTCATCACCAACCGCAAAATAACATTCATTGATTTCTTTTGGGCCACTTCCCGGAACGCTGCATTCTGCGAAATAGTCTGGTTCTACGGCAATTCCATCAGACATCGCGATTGTGGGATTTAGCATCGTGAGCACGACTACTTTGAGTTTCCACATATCAATTTCTCCATCGTTGACAAAAAATGAGTTCGCACAGCCAAGTGCGAAACCCGACCAGCCACCGGCACGCGCGTCGAAGCCGACGTTCGTGCTGTCTGCAGCATCGGTCAATAGGGGCTCGATGAAGGCATTATCCGTATCTGCACAATGTATCACAAACGGTCGTTTTCGGGAAGCCGTGCAGGCGCAGAAACCAGCGCGAGCCGAAGCCGACGGTCAGCAAGCCCAACCTTTATCGGACGGTCAGCCACCAAACTCGACTGCATGGATTACTCATATGCGAATTTGGGCCTCTAGCCGGGCAACTTTTTCGACATCAAGGCTGATGGCAAGATCCGTCGCTTCGGCAATAGTAAAGGCAGCGGGCCTGTCGCGCTCCGACTTTTTCGAGCGGTTTAGAAGGCAGGCTGGTCGCGCACCGATGGAATACGCCACCAAGTGGCGCATGGCCGCGGCCAAGACCTTGCTGCGGCAGGGCGGGCTGACCAAAGCCCAGATCGTTCAGAAGGTCGGCTACGGGTCCGTAAGCGCATTCGGATTGGCATTTGTCCGACACGAGGGCCTGTCAGGTGGCGCGTTTGCGAACAAGGGCGGTGGTTAGAACCGAGGCCCCCCGTCCACCGCCCTGCGTCACTTACCCTTGAGCCGTGTTGAATCTGGGCTCGGTGCAGGCAGCGGCCCGCTCGCCCTACCGAGAGGGCCCTCTCTCCACATCCATCACCTTCGCGTCTGATGACCGATTTCTGAGATTATGGAGCGGTTCGATGCCATTCAGAGCGGCTGACGAAACCGGATGCGGGCTTCACATGTTGCTCGCGGTCACGGGCTGCGGGGGCGACGGCACCAAGCGACCAGCGCCTCGGCGAAGAGGGACATTGCCGGCGACACCTCGCGCGACGGGTAGTAAAGATAAAACCCTGGCAACAATCCGATGTGGTCGTCTAGCACGCTCTCCAGCCGCCCCGCTTGGAGGTCCTCCGCCACCATGTGGTGCCACAGGCAGGCCAGCCCCAGCCCCCGGATCGCGCCCTGCCGCAGCAACGCCCCGTCGTTGAACACCATCGTGGTAGCATCCCGAAACGTCACCTCACCCGTCCGCCCGACGAACCGCCAAGGCATCACGCGGCCCGCCGAATGCATCCGGTAGCCCAGGCAAGCATGCCCCGCCAGGTCCTCCGGCCGGGCCGGCCGTCCGGCCTGATCAAGGTAGTCGGGCGTTGCGACAACCACCGGCCTCGTCTCTTTGGTCAAGCGCCGCGCGATCATGTCTTGCTCCAACCGGTCCCCCATACGGATACCGCCATCGAACCGACCCTGCACCAGGTCTTCCAGCGCATCGGTTGCGGCGATCTCGATCTGGATCCTCGGGTGCGCGGCGCGAAAAGCGGGGAGCATTGGCAGGACAAGCAGTTTAGCCGCGTCGCGCCCCATAGTCAGGCGCAATAGCCCAGAGGGCTGATCCGCCCCGGCCGCTACTTGCGAAAGCGCCGCACTGATCTCGTCGAGCGCCGGGCCGAGGCGCGTCAGCAGGGCCGCCCCGACCGCCGTCGGCGCGACAGAGCGCGTGGTGCGCGACAACAGCCTCTGGCCGATATCGTGCTCCAGTCGCCTGATGGCATGGCTAAGTGCCGATTGCGTCACGCCCAGATCGGCGGCCGCGCGGGTAAAGCTTCCGTGCTCGGCCACCACGCGCAACGCGGCAAGGGTATCGAGGCGGTTACGCGCCATTCATGACTCCATTTCATTGACCCCAGAGAAATGACGGACTTCTGGCGCGAATGAAAGAACCGTACCTCAATCCTATGAACAATAACTGCAGCTCTTTAGCCGTCCCGACGGAAAGGACATCAGATGACCGCCATGATCACCCGCCTCAACCCCAGCTCGCTGCCCGACACCAGCGCCGCTGGCTACGCGCAGATTTCTATCGCACACCCGGGGCGCATGGCCTTCGTCTCTGGACAAGTGGCTGGTGCAGAGGCCGTGGCAAAGGGCTTTGAGGCGCAGGTCGCCGACGTGATACTAAAGGCTCATGCTGCGCTCTTCGCGCTGGAGACCACGCCCGAAGATATTGTTTTGGCACGCGTCTACGTTGTCGGTCTGGACGAGGTCCGGCTGGGCATCTGCGTTGCGCAGTTCAACGCTTTCTGCAACGGCGCCACGCCGTCGCTCACAGGTGTCGGTGTGGCCGCACTGGCCGGTCCAGGTCTGCTGGTCGAGATGG
The DNA here is from genome assembly GCF_900113435.1 of Sulfitobacter dubius. Classification (GTDB taxonomy): domain Bacteria; phylum Pseudomonadota; class Alphaproteobacteria; order Rhodobacterales; family Rhodobacteraceae; genus Sulfitobacter; species Sulfitobacter dubius. The sequence goes on from NZ_FOPG01000001.1 coordinate 1,395,549, forward strand.
AATTGCAGGTCCTGCTGGGCGACTGAGGCGACCATAGCGACGCCACAGGGGTGGAGCGACAAAATCACTCCAAGCACCGCTGGCCTGACGTTCACGCCCATTTCCGGCGGCGATAAGAAACAAAGTCGCCCGTCGGATAGCGTGCTCCTCAAGGCGCGCGATGATAAGCCCGCAGCCCTTCCCGAGGCGTCAATGCCTGTGCGCGCGGAAACTCGCCCGAAGAGTGCGGGGCAACATGACCATTGCGCCGCCTTGCGGGCGGGGGGGCCCTGCATGCCCACCCAACCGCTCTTGCGCAGTGATTTACGAATGCACTGTCTGACGCCGCGGCCCAAAATGCCCTCCCTGCAGAGGCACCGCTCTTCAGGGCGCAGCGAAGGTCAGTTTTCTGCCGGGTTTTTAGGTCACGCTGGGTCCGGCGGCGGGATTTGGGCGAAATTTCCGCTTTCACATCCTGGCATGGATGCCTTTGCACCCGCGGCGAATGACCGGGATCCGCCCTTTCATATAGGTGTCGTAGGAACATCACATAGCTGTAGCAGTCGGGTGCTCTACGAGAGCGGACCGCGGGGCGCAGACGCGTTATCCGCCGGACCAATACATGCCTCGCAAACCGCGAACCCACTGGAGAGCTGCACAATGAATATGAACCGACGTCACGTCATGGGCTTGATGGGGGCGACCGCCTCTGGGCTTTTCCTGCCGGGCCATCTGCGGGCCCAGCAAAGCCGCCCCTCGATTAGAATTGCCGTACAGCAAGTCGTCATCAACAACACGCTGGACCCTTGGAACGAACAGTCGAATGTGGGCGAACGCGCGCTCTACCCTAACCTTTGGGAAGGGCTGCTCCTGCGCGACTGGATGGGCAACCAAGGCCCTGTGCCGGGTCTGGCGACTGAGTGGAAGCGCCTAGACGAAAAGACTGTCGAGTTGAAGCTCCGGGAAGGTGTAAAGTTCCACAATGGCGATGAGATGACTGCCGAAGACGTGGTCTTTTCACTCTCCCCCGAGCGGCTATTTGGAGACACTCAACCGGCGGGCGGCGAAACCATTTACGCAGAGAACTTTTCCCGCTCCACAGGCAAGGACATCCCTGCCGCTATGCCGGGTATCGCGCGGCGCAAATGGCCCTCGCTGGCCGGGGTTGAAGCCGTCGATAAATATACCGTGCGCTTTCATAACGCGACGCCTGATGTGACAATGGAAGGGCGCCTTTATGCTGGCGGCAGCATCGTGGCCAGCCGTCGCGCGTGGGACGAAGCAGAATCCTATGATGCTTGGGCAAAGCAACCGGTCACCACAGGCCCCTATTACGTCGACGATTTTCAGCCAGATGTCTCGCTCACCTTGCGTGCGCATGAAGACTATTGGGGTGGTCGTCCTCCCTTGGAAACAATTACCTTCGTGGAGGTGCCCGAGGTCGCAAGCCGCGTAAATGGTCTCTTGTCTGGCGAATACGACTTCGCCTGCGACTTGCCGCCCGACCAGATTGGAACCGTGATGGATGCACCGGGTCTGGAAGTTCAAAACTCCACCATCTGGAACCACCGCGTCAATGTCTTCACGCAAGACCATGAGCAGCTGCAAAACCCGCTTGTGCGCCGCGCAATGACCCATGCGATTGACCGCAAGGCCATCGTTGAGGCCCTGTGGGCCAATCTAACAGAAGTACCTGCAGGCCTTCAGTTCGACAGTTTCCGGACCTCTGACATGTTCATCGAAGGTTGGGAAGCGCCCGAATATAACCCAGAGCTGGCGCGCCAGATGCTTCAGGAGGCGGGTTACAAAGGCGATCCGATCCCATTCCGTCTCCTGAACAATTATTACATCAATCAGGTGCCGAACGGACAGATCCTCACTGAGATGTGGAACCAAGTCGGCCTGAACGTCGAGATCAAGATGAAGGAGAACTGGGGTCAGATTCTTGCTCAAGACAGTCCGCGAGGGGTACGCGACTGGTCTGCTTCCAACACGATCAACGATCCGATTTCGCCGATGGTGGTGCAATTTGGGCCGAATGGTTCAGCCCAGCAGAACCGCGAGTGGACGAATGTAGAGTTCAACGATCTCTGTCAGGTGATGGAGACTTCGACAGACCGCGCCAAGCGCAAACAAGCCATCGCGCGGATGCTGACAATCGCCGAGCGCGAAGACCCGGCTTACAATATCCTGCACCAGAACGCGGTCTTCACAGGCATGCGGTCGAACCTAAATTGGAAGGCGGCTCCCGCCTTTGCAATGGATTTCCGCGCTTCGAACTGGCCCGGCCAATCCTAATCTATGGCGGCGCGTGCCCAACTCGGCACGCGCCCTATGCTTTTCGCTAGGGATTTTCTTATCATGAACAATCTGGTCGAGATCAGAAACCTGCGGGTTGCCTTTGATGGCGTACCGGTACTGCATGGCATCGATCTTGATGTGGCTCCCGGAGAAGCCTTAGGGCTGGTCGGAGAAAGTGGCTGCGGCAAGTCTGTGACGTGGCTCGCCGCGCTTGGTCTATTGCCGGGTAAAGCCAGCGTAAGCGGTTCGGTCTACCTGCAAGGGCAGGATTTGACAGGCGCGCCGCGCCAAGCGTTGGAGCGGGTGCGCGGGAAACGCGTTGCCATGATTTTTCAAGACCCCTCGAGCGCGCTTAACCCCGTGATCCGGGTAGGCCGGCAAATCATCGAAGCACTGCGGTTACATCGTGGACTTGCAGGGACTGCAGCGAAGACCGAAGCGTTGCGATTGATGGACCTTGTCGGCATTCCCGACGCGCGCAACCGATTCAATCTTTACACCCATGAATTCTCCGGCGGACAAGCACAACGTTTGATGATCGCGATGGCGCTTGCGGGCGAGCCTGACCTGCTTATCGCCGATGAGCCCACAACTGCGCTCGACGCCACAATACAGGCACAGATTCTCGACCTGTTGATCACTTTACGTCATGAGATGTCGATGGCGACAGTTTTTATCAGCCATGACCTCGCGGCTGTGGCCCAGGTCTGCGAACGCGTCTGCGTGATGTATGCGGGCAAGATCGTCGAAGAAGGCCCTGTCGCACAACTTTTTGACACACCGCGCCACCCTTACACTCAGGGGTTGTTCGACGCGATACCTTCACTCTCTGGGCCGCGGCGGCGATTGGTGCCGATCCCCGGGACCGTACCAGATCCGCGCCACTTGCCGACAGGCTGCGCGTTTGAGCCCCGTTGCGCACGCGCACGCACGTTTTGCACGCAGCATCGCCCAGAACTGCTGCCCCAGCCGGAAGGCCGCCAGTTGGCATGCGCCTATCCCGTGCCAGTCGCGCAGGACGCTGTGCAGCCAGAGGAGGAATATCAATGAGCCCTCTGCTAGAGGCCCGCGACTTGGTGCGTATCTATCAAACCCGCCGTGGTTTGCTGGGGCGCCCCTCAAATGTACGGGCTGTGGATGGGGTCAGCCTTAAGGTCAGACGCGGTGAAACGTTGGGGGTGGTGGGCGAGAGCGGCTCGGGCAAATCCTCTCTAGGACGCATGCTTTTGGGAATTGATACGGCGCAGGGTGGCGCTGTCTATACCAACGGGAAGGCTATGCCTGTTTTTGGTTCCCCCGAGTGGCGCTCCCTGCGGGCACGTATTCAAATGATCTATCAAGACCCCCTGGCCGCGTTGGACCGGCGAATTAGCGTGGCAGAACAACTGCGTGAACCACTGGATATTCACCGAATTGGTGATTCCGAAAGCCGCATGGCGCGCGTCCACGAAGTGATGCTGTCGGTCGGTCTGCGCCTCGACCAAGCCGATAAGTTTCCTCATGAACTCTCAGGGGGGCAACGGCAGCGTGTCGTTATTGCGCGGGCCCTTATGACCGAACCCGAGCTGCTGGTCTGTGACGAGCCTGTTTCGGCGCTTGACGTATCCATTCAGGCGCAGGTGGTGAACCTGCTGGCTGACCTGCAGCACGACCGGGGCCTTGGCATGGTCTTTATCAGCCATGATCTAAAGGTCGTCCGTAACCTTTGTGATCGGGTCGCGGTGATGTATCTGGGCCGCATCGTTGAGGAGGGCCCCGCCGATACGATATTCAGTGACCCGCAGCATCCCTATACTCAGGCTTTGGTCTCTTCAGTGCCACAACCCGGCCGTGCGCTTAAAAGCCGCATCATACTTCAGGGTGAACCGCCAAACCCCGGCAACCGCCCGCCCGGCTGCGCCTTTCATCCGCGCTGCCATAAGGCTGAGGACATCTGCCGCCACACCGTTCCCGAAACCCGAAGTGCCGGCGTCGAGTGCCGCGCGGCTTGCCATTTCGCTGGCCACGCATCGCTGCGTGAACTGGCTTGAACAGGAGCCATAAGTGATACGTTTCGTAACCTCCCGCCTCTTCCGGGCCGGGCTGACGGTCTTGTCGGTGATGACATTTGCCTTTGTGGTGCTACGCATGTCGGGAGACCCTGCACAGGTGTTGTTGGGACCGGATGTGCCGCAGAATGTGGTGCAGGATTTCCGCGACCGCTGGGGGCTCGATGACCCGATCTGGCGCCAGTATCTCTCTTACCTTCAAGCTATGATGCAAGGCGACTTTGGCCTGTCGATGCGCGACCGTTCACCCGCCATTGACCTTGTGATGCAGCGTATTCCGGCCACGTTACAATTGACGATCCCTGCGCTGATCCTGCAACTGGCCTTCGGCATCCCGGCAGGTATCTACGCCGCCCTAAAGCAGGGCACACTGGCAGATCGGAGTGTGATTGTCGCGGCGATCGTCGGGTTCACCGTCCCTTCCTTCGTAATGGGTTTGCTGCTGGTTTTGATCTTCGCCGTCACCTTAGGAGCTTTGCCCTCCGGCGGGGCGAGCAGTTGGCAACATGCGATTCTACCTGTGCTTACCATGAGCATCGGCGGCATCGGCGTTCTGGCCCGCTTTTCGCGCTCCGCGATGATTGAGGTGATGGGCGCGCCCTATATTCGCACAGCCTCTGCCAAAGGGGTCAGCTGGAGCGATGTTGTCCGCAACCACGCGCTACCAAATGCAGCGGTGCCGATCGTGACAATCGTAGGCTTCATGGTGGGCTCGTTAATTGCTGGTGCCATCATCGTTGAAACAATATTTAGCTGGCCGGGCATGGGGCGGTTGCTGATTGTGTCCGTCACCAATCGGGACCTGGCGGTGGTGCAATGTATCTTGCTGCTGGTCGCCGCCGTTATGGTGGTGTCAAACTTAACAGTTGACCTCCTTTACGGCTGGCTTGACCCGCGCCTGCGCCAGACAACCTCCGCACATTAAGGAACTGACATGACTGTCACTACCGTCAATCCCCCGCGTTTTGCCAAACGCCGCCGCGCGCGGTTACCCTTCACCGTGCAACTGGCGTTATTTTGGCTTTTGGCGATGGTCATTTGCGCGCTTTTTGTAGATCTGCTGCGGCCCTATCCGATCACCCAGATGAACCTCAGCACACGGCTCGCTCCCCCGGGCACGCCGGGGCATTGGTTGGGTACAGATGAATTGGGCCGCGACGTGCTATCGCGACTGATCCAGTCGGTCCGGTCCTCACTGGTTATCGCTTTTGGGGCGACCCTACTTTCGGCCTTCTTTGGCACATTGCTGGGCTTCATGGCGGCCAAGTTCCGCGGCGTGGTGGAGCATGTGGTCGTGATGTTGGCGGATTTTCAAGCCGCACTGCCCTTCCTGATTATGTCGCTGGCGGTCCTCGCGTTCTTCGGATCATCTATGCTGTTGCTTGTGTGCCTAATGGGTTTTTACGGATGGGAACGTTATGCTCGGATCACCCGCGGGCTTGCCATTTCAGCAAGTGCTCAAGGATACGCCGCTGCTGTGGTTCAACTTGGTGCAAAGCCATCGCGGGTCTATCTACGCCACATTCTTCCCAATGTTGCATCGACGTTGATCGTCTCCATGACACTCACTTTCCCTGAAATTATCTTGATGGAGTCCAGCCTTTCGTTCCTAGGTCTTGGGGTGCAGCCGCCCGATACAAGCCTTGGCAATATGGTCGGCTTTGGGCGGGAATATCTCACCACGGCACCATGGATCATGCTGTCACCTGCCGTTGTCATCGTGCTGACAACATTAGCTATTTCATTGGCCGGCGACTGGCTGCGGGACCGTCTGGACCCAACACTCTAGAAATGGAACCAAGGTTTGGGAGGTGCCGCGGTTACGGTGGTAAAAAAAAGGGCGGCCTGCTGGCCGCCCTTTGTGGTTAACGCGTAACGATCACAGCGCTGCTATCGATATAGTTGTCAAAATGCACCAAGGTCTGATCCGCATCGGCAAGGATCACTGCCATCTGTGCCGGGCCATCAAGTTCTTCGAACGTACCGCCATCAAGATTGACAGTTACGTTGTAATGGTTCCCTGACAGGGTGGTGAAGGGAATGCCCCTCCACAGCGCAGTAGAATTATAATGTACATGGCCGGCAATCACCTGCCGAATGTCGCCGTGTGTTGCGAGAAGGTTGGCCAATCGCGCGCCGTCGCGCAGGATAATGCGGTCGACCCGCGTGAAGAGCGGGTTTGCGTGGTGGTGCAAGATGACGATGACGGGCTTGTCCGCAGCCTCCAGCAACCTTTCTTCCAGCCAGTCATATTGCGCATCGGTGAGCACGCCCGGATGGATTCCAGGCTCCGAAGAGTCGAGCAAGATGGTCCGGTAACCCTTGTGATCTATCACCTTATCAATGCAGCCGGTCTCTGCTTCATAGTCTTTACCGAAGACTTCCAGAAAAACAGGCCGATTATCATGATTGCCTAGGGTGATATGGCAAGGAACGGTTAGTTCCGAAAGGATCGACTGCAACCGGACATAGGCTTCCGCCTCCCCCAGATCGGCCAAATCCCCCGCCAAAACGCAAAAGTCCGCATCCGCATGGCGCGCATTAATGGCCGCCACGCCGCGTGCCAACCGGTCTGCAGTATCAAGCGTGTGGGTTGTCTCCCCTTCGCGTACGATGTGTAAGTCGCTTAGTACAACGATCTTGAGTGTCATTGGCCAAGCCCCTCACGTGTCAGGTAACCAATCGATGCTGGAATGCCAGCTTTGTTGCGGAGCTCCATGATCAGGCGTGGTTGTTCTTCCAGTTTGGCAAGCGCGCGGAAGACGGCATGCCAGCGGATCGTTCCTTCGCCAATCGCCCAATGCCGGTCAGCATAACCATCAGCGTCTTGTAAATGAACATGGTCCAGCAAGCCCGCTGCGGCGCGCACGTAATAATCCACCGGCGGCCCGCCATTGGTGCCATGGGCATAGTGGGCGTGGCCCGTGTCGATCGACAGGCGCACCGCGGGAGAGTCAAAACTTTCCACCAATAGCCGACGGTCACGCGGGGCAATGTCTTCAATGTTTTCAATGACCAGCGTCACACCCTGATCTTCCGCACGCTTCACGGCACCTGAAAGCGTCGCATGGGTGTTTTGAACCACCATGTCGCGGGCATTCTCAAGGTTGTCGAAGTTATTGTAGTCCCAAGCAGTATAAGGCGAGTGAAGCACCATCTGCGTTGCCCCGACAGCCTGGCAAACATCTAACCCTTGGTTAACCCGTTTGGTCACCACCGCGCGAACTTCCGGGTCATTTGAATGGATGGTGAAGCCCCAAAAGGGTCCGTGGATACCCAAACGCCCGGTATAGCCATCCAAAAGTGTGTTGATCCGGTCTGCTTCGGGCTGCCAATCCCCCCCCAGCACGTCAGGCGCGTGAAAGGATTGGAGTTCGAGATCGCGCTGCTTTTCAAGTATCCAATCGCGGTATGTTTCAAGGTCTGCGGTGCCAAGCGCCGCGCCGATGACGGGAGGGGTCATATTCTGTCCTGTTATTAAGAATCTGCCCCTTTCTTTGCGGCTGTTACATGTTGACCAAGCGAAGGTTCAGTGAAGATTTCGTTACGGGACGTCAAGCAGATGTAGATGGGTCTGATGCAGCTTCGCCTTGACGGTTCCTTGAACGTTCGCGACTTCTTACGAGACTGGAAGGGCGAGCGTAAGCGTGCTCAGCAAAGGTGGGGTTCAATCACCCTGACGAGGAACGGTTTCCGGATCGTCGGAATTTACAGCCCTACGGATTTGAAATTCGCACGAAGCCTCCATCACGGCTAAGCGCAGCCCCGGAAAGGACCTGTCGCGGTTTGATGCCGCCCCAGGTGCTCGTTTAAGCCACGTTCCTTTCGAAACCGACGGGGCTTTTCCAGCCCAATGCTGAGTGGCGGCGAGGTGGATTATAGAAGCCGTTGATGTATCCGAAGATTGCCATCTCAGCTTGTTGCCGTGTTGCCCATGATTGCAGGACGCATCAGAGAAGTTACAAAGTGATTTGGCCGAGTGTAACGCGTACGGGCATCCCTAGATTTCTTCGTTTTATGGCGCGAGAGGTTGGCTGGCACTCAAAAGAACCTCGATAATATGACAATCTCAAAATGACGGATAATAACCGATCAAGATCCGTTTTGTTTGCCCACCAACATCCTATTGGAAGCACCTGGTTTTCGAACGCTTTGCGACTAAGGGGACCAAGCCTCTGATCTCATTGTTCCAGAACTTTTTGGTGCCGCCTTCAGCAGCGGGAAACTTCTTTACATAGGTATCAGTCAGTTTCGGGATTTTGTCGGGCGCAATATCATACCTCAGATGGAGCCATGCCCTTTGGCGCGATCAATCGAACAAGCCTGCTTTTGCCAACCGCCCTTCATCAAGGTGGTCGCCAACGCCAAGGGGCACTAGCTTATGCCTCACGAACCAAGATGAGGCACGGAAATGGACGCCAGACCGGCTCAGGACCAAAAGCGCGAAGTCGTGATGACCCACGGTGTTCTGAGTGAGAACCCCGAGGATCTTTTTCATGGCCGTGGCTGGCGGGTCGGGCGCGCAGTGCTTCACGAAGCGGTGCTGCGTCTGTGGAGCGATGATGCCTTTGGCATGGCTGGAAACGTGGCCTTTCGCGCGCTGCTGGCGATCTTTCCCTTCCTGATCTTCACCAGTTCGCTGACCGCCTTTGTCGGTGACCGGTCGATGGCCGATGACCTGATCCATTTCCTGATCGCCATCGTCCCCCCTGCCCTGATTGAACCGATCGTGTCGGAGGTGGAAAAGGTCATGACCGTGCCGCGCGGCGATCTGCTGAGCGTGGGTATCCTGTTGACCGTCTGGTTCGCCGTGGGCGGGGTCGACGGGGTGCGCGTCGGGCTGAACCGCGCCTATGGGCTTCGAGAGACGCGGTCGGTCTTCACCATCTACGCGGTGCAGGTGGCCATGGTGCTGCTGGCGAGCCTGATCCTCGTGATCGTGGGCTACCTGCTGGTGCTGGCCCCTCGGGCCGGGTCTTGGCTGCATATGTTGATGCCGGGATTTGATCCGCGTTCGGTCACCGTGGGGCTGGTCCGCTTTCCCGCCTCGGCCACGATCCTGCTGGTCGCCCTCTTCGCGGCCCATGTGATCCTGCCCGCCCGTCGCACCAAGTTTAACAACATCTGGCCCGGCGTGGTGGTAACCGCCGTCGCTTGGACCCTGCTTGCCGTGCTCTTTTCGTCCTATCTGCGGAGCTTTGCCACCTATTCCAGCTATTACGCAGGGATGGCCGGAATCATCGCGGCGCTGTATTTCATGTATCTCGCCGCACTGGTGCTGATCTTTGGCGGCGAGTTAAACCGCGCGCTGCGCATTCGCAGACTGGCCCGCGCGATGAGCGATTGACCCTCAATCCCCTTCACAAGGCGTGCCCGCAGCGCCCCAGACCGTCACATCATGCACCAGCGCATCAAGCGATCCTTCGGGCACTGACCGCCCCGCACCGGGGGCGAAACCCCAGTTTACAAAGGCAGAGTTTTGCAGGTGATCGACCAGTGAGGCGATGTCATGGCCGTCATTGGTCTCAGGGTCGCGCAACTGGGTGCAGACCTCTGCCGAGGTCTTACCGAGCCACGCCAATTCCACCGGAGGCAGCCGCCACGCATCGTCGATATGCGGCGGGGCGTGGGGCACGGTATTGGCGGCGGCAGAGGTGACGTGACAGGCGTCGCAGGGAATGCTTTCGGCTCCGATCTGGCTCTCGCCCGCGCGCACATTCATGCCGTGCACCGCGTCCGGCCCATAGCCCAACGCCTGCCACATCGGCTGGCCCTCTTCGCCTACATGGCAGTTGGTGCAGCGCGGGTGCGCGGTGACGGTAAAGATCCGGTCCCAAGCCGCCAGCCCCTCGACGCGATTGGGATCGTCCTGCGCGATTGCAGGGGCGGCCAGCATCAGCCCGGCACAGATGGAGAGGTATTTCATGCGAAATCCACGGATTTGGAGAGGGGGAGTTCACGGATACGCTGCCCTGTGGCGGCAAAAATCGCATTGGCCAGCGCCGGCGCGGCGGGCGGCACGCCCGGCTCACCAATGCCGCGCAACTTGCCGCCATTCTCTAGCCCGCGCACCTCGATCTTGGGCGTCTGATACAGCCGCAGCCCTTCGTAGAGGTGATAGTTGTCCTGCTGCGGCACCCCGTCGCGATAGGTAAGCTCGCAATTCATCGCATGGCCCAAGCCCCAAATCACCGCCCCAGAGAGTTGCGCCTCGAAGTTCACCGGGTCCAACACGCGGCCCACTTCGGCGGCAACGAAAACGCGGTCGATCTTAAGGCCCGCGTCGGTCTGGCTGACCTCGACCACCTCGGCCACCGGCACGCCGAAGGACAGGCAAAACGCCAGCCCCCGGCCCTGCGCCGGTGCAAGGTCTGCGCCCCAATCCGCCATCTCGCCCACGGCCTCAAGCACCTTGCGCGAGGGTGCGTGGGTGCAAAGCCTGAGCCGTTCCTCCAAAGGATCTACGCCCGCGGCATGGCACATCTCATCCATGAAGCTCTCGTGCAGGAAGCCGTTGCCCGACGCCCCGACCGAGCGCCATGAACTGACCGGCACCATCGCAGGCACCCGATGGCCGGTGACGCGATAGTCGGGGATCGCGAAGGGCTGATCCCACGCGCCCGCCACGATGGCGATGTCGGGGCCGAAGACCGGTTGGTTCAACCGCGCCATCTGCGATTCCGCCGTCGAAGGTGCCGCGATGGCCAGATCATAGGCCGCGATCTGCCCCTCCGAGACCTTGCCACGCGCCCGCGCCATGGCCAGCGGGCGGGGGAAGTCATGGGTAAAATCTTCATCGCGCGACCAGACCATCTTGATCGGAGTGCCCGGCATCTGCTGCGCCACTTCGACGGCACGCAGGGTATAGTCATCCTCCAGCCGCCGCCCGAAACTGCCGCCCGACATCAGCACGTGAATATGCACGTTCTCGGCGTCGATGCCGGTGAGCGCGGCCACATTGGCCTGCATGAAACGCGGGATCTGCGTGCCGGTCCAGATATCGACGCGGCCCTTCTCAAGCTTCACCACCACGCTCATCGGCTCAAGCGGGGCGTGGGCAAGATAGGGAATGCGGTATTCGGCCTGCAAAACCTCACCATCAGAAAGCGCCGCGCTGACATCGCCGTCATCGCGAAACCGGCTGTCTTGTCGGTCATCGGTGAAGGACTCGGCCACAGCCTCGAACTGAGCCGCCGTATCGCCGATATAGGGCGACGGCCCCCAGTCACAGTCGACCGCCTGCACGGCCTGAAAGGCGCGCCACGTATTGTCCGCCACCACGGCCACCCCGCCGGTGATCGGCAGCACGGCCTGCACGCCACGCATCTTTTCGGCGCGGCCTGCGTCGAACCCCATAATATCCCCACCCTGCGCCGGATTGGTGCGGGTGGTGGCGTAGACCATCCCCTCCATCGCCATGTCGATGCCATAGGTCTGGGTGCCGGTGGATTTGGGCAGGATATCGGTGCGCATCTGCGTCTTGCCCAGATGCCGCCATTCGCTGGGATCGCGCAGTGTCACCTCAGTAACTGGATCCATCTCTGCCGCGGCGGCGGCAAGGTCTTGATAGGCCAGTCGCATGCCATCGGGCAGCACCACGGCGCCCGCTTCGGTCTTGAGCTGATCACGATCCAGCCCGGTCTGCGCCACGGCGGCGGCCAGCAGCGTTTCACGTGCCACAGCCCCGGCCATGCGCAGGCGGTCATACATATCCGGCACGGTAGAGCTGCCGCCGGTCAGTTGCAGCCCCAGAAGTTTCCCCGCCACATCCGACGCCCCGCGCCCGGTGCGCGCCAGCAGTGTTTCGGAGGTCGCGGCAATCGGCATCGCCTCAACCCCCACCACGCCGTTGTAATAGACTGGCGAAGGGGGGCCGGGCGTGATCTGAACTGTGTCGAGATCGACATCCAATTCTTCAGCGATCATATGGGCTTGGATAGAGTATGCTCCCTGCCCTACATCAGCGCGCGGGGTAATTAGGGTGACGCCACTGGCATCGATCTTAACATAGGGCGTGATCGCCGCCGCGCCGGGTGGCAGCCCTTCTAGCAGCGGGTTTTTCAGGTCACGTTTATAGAGGTAGGTGCCAAAGGCGACGCCCCCGACGATGGCTGCAGAACCGACGATGAAACTGCGGCGGGTGATGGTGCGCAAACGCGACATGCTCAGGCCCCCCGCAGTCGGGCGGCGGCGCTGTGGACAGCGGCGCGGATGCGCGGGTAGGTGCCACAACGGCAGAGGTTCCCGCTCATCGCCGCGTCGATCTGATCGTCGGTCGGCTCGGGGTTAAGCTCAAGAAAAGAGGCCGCTTGCATGATTTGCCCCGATTGGCAGTAGCCGCATTGCGCGACCTGATGCTCCACCCATGCCGCCTGCACCACATGGAGCGCCTCGGGCGTGCCCAAGCCTTCGATAGTGGTGACATTGCCGTTCACATCCGCCGCCCGCAATTGGCAAGACCGCACGGCCAGCCCATCGACGTGCACGGTACAAGCACCGCATTGCGCGATGCCGCAGCCGTATTTCGGACCGGTGATGCCCAACTCATCGCGCAGGACCCACAGAAGCGGCATATCGTCTTCCACGTCCATGTCGTGGACCGTGCCGTTAACGGTCAATTCCATTGGTGATCCTTCTGCCCTGTTGCATATAATGTAGCCACGCAAGAACAGGCCGCAAGACCGCGCGAAGCAAGTCGCGCAGCGTCATGCAAATAAAGAAAAGGACAACTGCGGTCGCGCCGAAGACTATTCGAGGTCTTGCGCCGTCATGGCACGGTGAATTTCACGGCGCACCAGTTTACGGACATTGCGGGTGATCCGCTCTCCCAAGGCACCCTGCAACTCGGCTCGGACGATTTCGGTCACCAGATCGCGCAGCGCCTCTTCGTCGAGGAATTGGTCTTCGCCCCCTATGCCTTCATCTTCCGCAGGGGCAGCATAGCCAAATTCCGGCGCTGTCGCTGCGGGATCGGCAATACGGGGGCCGCTGTCGGCAAAGCGACGCACTTGTTCCTCGACCTGCGGCGTGGACGGTTGCGTGGAGCGCGCGCGCGGCGCGGTATCGGCGGCTTCTACAGTCGCGGTATCGGCGATCGGTGGCTCTGGCGTGTCCAGTTCAACATCGTCTTTCCATTCCATCGCCGGAGGTTCCGTACCGGAATAGTCATTATCGCCGGGGCTGTCGGGGTCCCAATCGTCAGTAATCTTGCCAATGGCCGTCTCCAACGCTGCCAGCTTGTCACTGCGCAAACCACTGCTCGCTTGGGCCGCCACCTCGGATACAGGTTTGGTCGGGGTCTCTATTTGTTTTTCAGCAACGGGTTCTGCTGGAGCTTTCACTTCGGCTGCAGCGTCCTGCGGTGGGCTGCTGAAATCTTCTGCATGTAAATCACTGGGATCATCATGCAGCATATCGTAATCCAAGGGGGTGACCTTGGCCGGCTCAATTGCAGCGGGCTTCGGGCGATCTTTGCCGTCCGACGTGGCAACCCGCAACGCCGGGGTCAACACCAAACGCTCGCTTGATGGATCGGGTGCTTTGGCAGGGGGCGGCGTAGAGGGGCGGCGCGCCGAGACAAAGGGACTGTCGGCAGTACCACCGCTTCGGTCATCTTCGGTCTGCATAGCTTGGGTCAAGCTCAGCGGGCGCGTCACACCATTGGACGCCGATCTAAGGGATAGATGCGGGGTGAAGTCATCAGAAGACGCGGCCTCGGAAGCGTCCGTCTCCGAAGGCGTTACACGCGCGCTTTTGAACTCACCTTCCTGAATTGTCTGCCCCTCTGATTGGGGCGCAGTAGCTTTGGGTGCGTTTTCCCCTGCAGGGCCAGAGGCTTGCAAGGGGCGCTTGTTTTCGGACACCAATCGGCGGATTGACGACAAAACGTCTTCCACCTCCGCATTTGTGACGGGTTCGGACATGTTTCTCTACCACTCTTTCCTCGCGGATAGCTTAACCGCGCGGGGGGATTCTCACAATGGGGCGGTGCAAAATGTCCGGTCGGTGTGACCCGTCAGTCTTTTTGCAGTGCACGCAGCACCCGATCAAGTGCTTGCCCCTCTTTCGAGTATTTAGCAGGCCCATCCTTAACAAGGTTGTAATAGGCCCCTGCATCATAGATCTGCACTGGCAATTTCAGGTCACGTGCGGTCAATTGCCCGGTCGCCGCCAACACCGAATAGGCGGCAACATATAGGTTCGCACGGGCTGACACGCGGGTCGATTCCGCATCCAGCAGGGACTGTTCCGCATCTAACACGTCCAGCGTGGTACGCGCGCCGAGTGTGGCTTCCTCTCGGACCCCGCGGAAGGCGATACGCGCGGCGCGAATTTGCCGCTCGGAGGCCTCCAATTGTGCACGAGCCGAAGACAGCGCGGCATAGGCGTTGCCCACTTCCTGCTCTACGTTCCGGCGCACCACATGCAGGTTTGCCCGCTGCGCATCACGCTGGGCCATGGAACTGCGCACAGCCGAAGACAGCGCACCGCCCTGATAGATGGTCTGCCCCACTTCAACGCCGACACTGCCACTGCGGGTATAGGAATCGCTGTCGAACGTCTCATTCAAACCGTATTGGCCATTCAACGTGACACGCGGCGCCATCGCCGCTTCATTGGCTTCGACCCCAAGATCGGCGGCAGCCACCTGATGCTGAGCCGAGATGATCGACGGGTGCTGACGCACGGCCAGACCTTTGGCCGCCGCAAGGTTGCCCCCGACATCGGGCAGGCTTGGCGGCTGGCTAAGGTTACCGGGCTGGCGGCCAACAGCGTTGCGGTACTCTTCGACAGCACGTAGCAGATCCCCTTCGGCACCGGCCAGACCGCTGCGGGCATCGGCCAGTTGTGCTTCGGCCAAGGCCACGTCGGTACGGGTCACTTCGCCCACGTCAAAACGATCCCGCGCGGCGCGCAATTCTTGGGTCAACAGACGTAGGTTGTTGTTGCGCAGCTCCACTGTTTCCGAGGCCTCGATCACCCCCATATAGGCCGCTACCGCACGCAACAGCACTTGCTGCTCAAGGTTCACGAGCGTCTGGCGGGTGGCCAGCACAGTTTCCTTGGCGGCTTCAATGCGATAGGCACTGGCCCCGAAATCATAGATTAGCAGCTGACCGATCAGACTGATCGACGCCTTCAAGCTTTCCGTTGATTGTGCTGCCAGCAATGAAGAGGTGCGGGTGGTGCCAAAGCTCTGCGTGAGGCCGGCGGCCCACTGCAAAACCGGCTTGAGCGCTGATTTGGCAGTTGCAACATCTTCGTCGGCTGCGCGCAGCAGCGCCCGGTTCTGCTCAAGAAGCCCGGAATACTCATAGGCCCCGACCAAAGCATCGGCCAGCGTCTCGGCTGAGGCCGGACGCGGCAGCGCCACTGCACCCGCTAGGGCAAGGCTTACCGGCACCACAAGGGCAAAACGTTTAAGGGATTTTCGGATACTGATCGCACTCATGGCTCGATGCCCCTGATTGGCTTTATATAGACCTTCTTAGACCGACCCATTGGCCGACCGGGACAGGTGCCCCTACCTTGTAAACGGTGTTGCGGCACCCGATTCACTTCGAGAATCCGCCACCCCCGTTTACAGTTGAAATTCTGCCTGACGTTCAAAGCCACGCAGCACCGGTGCACCGGCGTTAAATTCGGGCCGCCAAGAGACTTGCCCGCCCCGTTTATAGCCCACGCGCACCTCGCCCAGACCACGCTCCATAAAGAGGCACGCGATGCGCCCGCCTTCTTTCACCTGTTCAAGCAGCGCCTTGGGCAGTTCCCCAACAGCGCCCTGCACGATCACCACGTCATAGGGTCCATGCTGCGGCGCCCCATCAGTCAACGGCGCGACATGAACAATCACGTTATCCGCACCAGCCTGCGCCAGCGCCTCCTGCGCCTCGGCGGCCATGGCTTCGTCTTCTTCAACGGCGACAACGGCTTCGGCCATATGGGCGATCACGGCGCTGGAATACCCCATGGCGCAGCCGATATCGAGCACCAGTTCGTTGTTGGTGATGTCGAGGTGATCGAGCATTTTGGCCAATGTCCGCGGGTCGAGCAGCACACGATCTTGGCCCAGATCAAGGTTTTCACCCAGATAAGCGGCCTCACGCTGCGCCGCCGGCACGAAGTCTTCGCGCTGCACGGTCAACATCGCGTCGATGATCGGGAACTTGGTCACATCCGAAGGACGAACCTGCGTATCTACCATGGTTACGCGGCGGGCGGCGAAATCACTCATCAGCTAAACTCATTCGTTCAGGGTGTCTGAAGAGTGATGTGCCACATTGCCGGGCCAGCGGCAACGCCCTGACCGCATTTTCACACGCATATGGGTCTTGCGGCCCTCTTCGTGATCCGATAGCAGTGCGCCAACCACGGAATGGCGAGTTGGCGGAGTGGTTACGCAGCGGATTGCAAATCCGTGTACACCGGTTCGATTCCGGTACTCGCCTCCAATACCCCCATAGAGAACGACGTTTGCGACCGAACGGTCGCGTGTCCGGACGGGTGGTGGCGGTTTTTCTCTATGCGTCCATACCGCACAGCCCCGCCGTCACCTAGGACACCGTCGAACCGGTCGCCGCAATCCGAACTGCCGCACAGACCGCCTTTAAATTCATTCTCAGAATAAAGCAGTCGTTGCCCGTTTCGCCCCATGGTTTCGCGATGATCTCAACGCAAAACCGCAGTTCTCAGTGTTGGTGCTGTTGACGCACGTAATCCATCACCGCACCTCGGACCGACATTTCGCCCCGTTCGCGCGCCGCATGGATTACCTCGCGCACATCATCAAGATTGCACCGTCGCAGCAGACTTTTGACGGGCCCGATCGAAGCAGGGCGCATTGAAAGCGTTTTGAGCCCGATGGCCGCGAAACACAGCGCTTCAACGGGGCGGCCCGCGTCCTCTCCGCAGAACGACAGCGCCGTATCGGTTTCGGCGCAGCGTTCCACGATACCTTCGAGGAACGTCAGGAACGAAACGTTCAGTGTGTCATAGCGCTTGCGCACCCGCTCATTTTCGCGGTCGGCGGCAAAGAAGAACTGTTTCAGATCGTTGCCCCCGATGGACAGAAACTCAACTTCTTCAAAGAACTTCTTCGGCGCGAAAGCGAGGCTGGGAGTCTCAAGCATGGCGCCGATTTCCAACTTTTCGGGTAGTTGATGGCCCAGAATACGTTCGCGCTCCATTGCCTTGTCAACCTCGGCGCGGGCGGCGCGGAATTCTTCGAATTGCGCAACGAAAGGGAACATCACCGCAAGGGGCCGCCCCGCAGCAGCGCGGATCAGAGCCTGCAGCTGCATCCGCATGACACCCGGCTTGTCCAAGCCCACACGAATCGCGCGCCAACCCAAAGCCGGGTTCGGCTCATCGTTTGGCTTCATATAGGGCAGCACCTTGTCCGATCCGATATCGAGCGTGCGAAACACCACCCGGCGGCCATGTGCAGCATCCAGCACGCGGGCATAAAGCGCGGCTAATTCGGTCCGGCGCGGCATCTGGTTGCGCACAAGGAACTGCAACTCGGTGCGGAACAGCCCAACCCCTTCAGCCCCCGACCCTTCGAGGGACGGCAGATCAGCCATCAAGCCCGCATTCATCTGCAGGCTGATGATCCGCCCGCATTTCGTTTCAGCAGGTTTGTCGCGGATCGAGGCATAGCGCTCCTGGGCCGCCGCCTGCATCGCGATTTTGTCACGAAAGGCCGTGGCCACGGTATCGTCGGGGCGCAGATGAACAACACCCTGTTCCCCATCCACCATGATATGGTCGCCATTCAGCGCGTCGTTGGTGATGCGGCTCGCGTGGACAATCAGCGGAATCGCCAACGCCCGCGCCACAATAGCCGCGTGCGACCCGACGGAGCCGCCCTCCAATACAATACCGCGCAGCGACCGCCCGTAATCCAGCAGCTCGGCCGGGCCGATGTTGCGCGCCACAAGGATCGGATCGACGGGCATCTCTGCGCCCGTGTCACTGCCCTGCCCCGTCAGATGACGCAGCAAACGGTTCGACAGATCGTCCAGATCCGATAACCGCTCCCGCAGATAAGCGTCATTGACCTGCCCCAATCGGGCGCGGGCCATGGATTGTTCTTTCTCGACCGCAGCCTCGGCGCTCAGCCCGCTTTGAATATCCTCCACCATGCGCCGCATCCAGCCTTTGGAATTGGCGAACATGCGGTAGGCTTCGAGCACCTGTTGCTGCTCTTTGTCGGCGGTAAGGCTTAACAATTGGTCAACGCTGACGCGCAATTGCTCGACCGCCTCGGTCAGACGCTCAGTCTCGCGTTCCGGGTCATCGGCGATGGGGTTGGAAACCACGACGCGTGGCTCATGCAGCCAGACATGGCCCTCGGCCACGCCCTCCTGCCCCACGGTGCCGCGCAGCAGCACCGGCTGGCTGTGCCGCGCCGACATCGCTGCCCCCTCGCCGACAAAGGCACCAAGCTCGGCCATTTCGGCCAGCACCATGGCCACGACCTCAAGCGCGTAAACCTCATCCGCCGAAAATTCCCGCGCCTGTTTGGACTGCACGACCAGCACGCCCAGCGTCTCGCCCAACCGCTGGATCGGCACGCCGAGGAACGAAGAATAAATCTCCTCCCCCGTCTCTGGCATGAAACGGAAACCGGCAGCCTGCGGCGCATCGGGCGTGTTGATCACCGTGCGGCGCTTAGCCACGCGCCCCACCAGACCTTCGCCCAATTTCATACGGGTTTCATGCACCGCCGCCTCGTTCAGACCTTCGGTCGCACAAAGCTCAAGCGTGTCTTCATCACGGAACAGATAGATCGAGCAAACTTCGCAGCCCATCGAGTTGGCGATTAACTGGGTGATCTTATCCAGCCGCGCTTGGCCCGCCACATCACTGGCCATCGCATCGCGCAGCCGCCCCAGCAGCTTGCGGCTCTCTGTCTCAACCCGTTCGGCCATATGATCTGGTCCCTGTCCCTCTGGATCAGGGTTTAGCGCACTCGCGCAAGGATAGAAATGCCATTCGCGCCATACCCTGCATTGGGAACCAGCATATCGGCGAGATGCTGCAGTTTTACGCAAAACCTTTCTTTGCGTAAAACTTCTGTCATCGCAGTCGCTTAGGCCGCTTTATCCAATTCGAAAGCGTCATGAAGTGCCTGGACGGCCAGCTCCATATACTTGCGGTCAATCAACACGCTGATCTTGATCTCAGAGGTGGTGATCACCTTGATGTTGATCCCCTCATCCGAGAGCACCTTGAACATCTTGGCGGCCACGCCGGTGTGGCTGCGCATGCCGATGCCGACCACGGAAACCTTGGCCACACCCTTATCGGCGATCAACTCTTGGTAGTTGATGATGCCCTCTTCATGGGCCTTTTCCATGGCCTTTTCGGCGCGGATCACCTGATCGACGGGGCAGGACCACGTCATATCAGTGCGGCCTTCTTCGGCGATGTTTTGGACGATCATGTCGACGTTCACGCCACCTTCGCTGAGCGCGGTAAAGATCGTCGCCGCGATGCCGGGGCGGTCTGCCACGGACACCAAAGTCATCTTTGCCTCATCACGGGAAAACGCGACCCCGGCCACCACATTGCTTTCCATGATTTCCTCCTCATCGCAGACGAGCGTCCCGGCATCGTCAGATTGTTCTTCGAAACTGCTCAGCACCCGCAGTTTAACCTTGTAGCGCATCGCCAGTTCGACCGACCGGGTCTGCAAAACCTTCGCCCCGAGAGAGGCCAGTTCCAGCATCTCTTCAAAGGAGATCTTGTCAAGTTTGCGGGCCTTGGATTCGACCCGTGGGTCGGTGGTGTAAACACCGTCCACATCGGTGTAGATATCGCAGCGCTCCGCATCGAAAGCGGCGGCAAAGGCCACGGCGGTCGTGTCTGACCCGCCCCGGCCCAACGTGGTGATCCGGCCCTGCGGGCTGATCCCTTGAAAGCCTGCGACCACGGCCACCTTCATGCCTTCGCCGAACTTGGCGTTGATGTTGTCGGTGGGGATCTCTTCGATCCGCGCGGCGGAATGGGCATCGGTGGTGCGCACCGGCACCTGCCAGCCTTGCCAAGACCGCGCGGGCACGTCCATTTCCTGCAAAGTCAGCGCCATCAGGCCCGCGGTGACATTCTCCCCGCTCGACACGATGGCGTCATATTCGCGCGCATCATAGAGCGGCGAGGTCTCATTAACAAAGCCCACCAGCTTATTCGTCTCGCCCGACATGGCCGAAACGATGACGATCACGTCATAGCCTTTGGCAACCTCGACGCCGACGCGCTTTGCCGCGCGGCGGATACGGTCCAAAGTGGCGACCGAAGTCCCACCGAATTTCATAACCAGAACAGGCATATTGTCCCCCGCGCAACA
Organism: Sulfitobacter dubius; assembly: GCF_900113435.1. Taxonomy (GTDB): domain Bacteria; phylum Pseudomonadota; class Alphaproteobacteria; order Rhodobacterales; family Rhodobacteraceae; genus Sulfitobacter; species Sulfitobacter dubius. The sequence goes on from NZ_FOPG01000001.1 coordinate 1,416,228, forward strand.
GTCCAGCGCGGTCTAAGCCCACGGCACGGCAAGGGCAAGCCTATTTAACATGAGGTTATGTTCTGCCGCTTAGAACGGATGCGCCCGGCCATCCCATGTCTCAAACGCGCCGGTCTGAGCAAGGTCTAGCGCGGCAATCCGTTGCACGAGGCCTTGCGCAGACTCCGCGACGCTGATCTCGCCCTGATCGCCGCCCATATCCGTGCGCACCCAGCCGGGATGGTAGATGCCCACCGCGATGCCCTTAGGTCTGAGGTCGACCGCCAGATTGCGCCCCAGATTGATCGCCGCCGCCTTGGAGGCACGGTAGATATAGCTGCCGCCCGGTGCCCGCGTCGAAGACCCCATCTGCGAAGCAATGATCGCGATTTTCGCGCCCGAAGCACAACGCAGGTTCGGCAGGAGCGATTGCACCGTGAGAAAAACCCCGGTCACATTGGTCGCGAAACTCTGCGCCCAGAGATCGGCACCGAAGCCGGTTTCCAGATCATCACCCTTATCAAGGTAGACGCCAGCATTGCAGATCAGCAGGTCCAGAGGACGATCTTTCAGCTGGTTAGCAAAGGCGGCGTGGCTTGCCGGGTCAGTCACATCTAGCACGGCCTCCGCCTTTGCGCCGCGCGCGGTGCCGATCACCTCTTCGCCCGCATCTTTATACTGTGCAGCCAGCGCCGCGCCTATGCCCCGGCTTGCGCCGGTGATAACGATGGTCATGGGCGATCCTTTACAAAGAATGGGCCTTTACAGGAATGAGATTTCAGGAAAGTTGGCGTTTGGGTTTGAACGGCAGCGGCATTAGGGGCACGCCTTCCTCAACCAAGGCCCGCGCCTGATCCAGCCGCGCCTCGCCATAGATCGCACGCTCAGGAATGCGCCCTGCGTGCATGTCACGCGCTTCGCGAACAAAGTTCTTGCCGACGTAATCCGATGTGGATTCTACCTTTTTACGCAGCGCGGTCAGGGCTTTTTCAACATCGCTCGGAGGGTTGGACAAGACGGGTACGGATTTTTCAGCCGCTTTGGGGGCCTCGGCCGCGCTATCGCTCGACGTCACGCGCGGGGCCATCAGCGATTTTCTCACCTCGCCCGATCCGCAGACGGCACAGCTTAGATGACCGGCGCGGGCGAGGCTGTCAAAGGCTGCCGCCGATTGGAACCAACTGTCGAAACCATGCCCGGCCTCACATTTTAACGCATAACGGATCATTCGCCCGGTCCTTAAACTCTATGCATTAGATGGGCCGCGGCGCGAGAGAGGTCAAGACAGATGGGATCGGCCCATGCATAACATCTCCGCGTGGTTATCGCGTTAGGCCGCCGCTGCGCGGGTCGAAATCACGGATTAACCGCGCCAGATCGGGCGCTTCGACCAGGCGGGCGGCCTTTCGGCGAGAACACCACATCCGTTTGCGCTGCCCCTTTTCGGGGAAATGCTTGGCCAGCGCTTTGACCTTCACTGGATAGAGCATGGCTAAACAGGGTAATGTCCCGTCCGCTGCGACCTTCGCATAGCTATAAACGCCCAAACATTGGCCCCGCGCTTGGCCCACTACGCCGCCTTCTTCCCACGCCTCTACCAAGGCCGAGGCCGCGGGGGTTTTCCCCTCCATCGGCCAGCCTTTGGGGATGATCCAGCGTTTGCTGCCGCGCGATGTAATCAACAGAACCTGCAACTTGCCACGTTTGCGCCGCCAGCAAAGTGCGGCAAACTGTATGCGCAGATCGTCTTTCTGTCCGCCGTTCAAGGATATCGGTGCCTGTGTCGTCATCCGTCGCGGCCGCGTCCTGTGGTTATTGGCTTCTCTTTACACTAACGTGGCGATCCCAGTCTGACCATATGCACTTGCCCCCCCTCAATGCATCAAAGATACTACCAGAATGATAAGATTTTGCGCCCTTCTGACCGTGTTCTGCAGCCTTGCCCTGCCCCTTCGGGCCGAGGCACCGCTGACGGTCTTTGCCGCCGCCAGCCTGCGTGGCGCGTTGGAGGAGATCGCGGCGGCGTTTCCCGCGCCCTTGATCTTGGCCTATGGCGGGTCGGGCACGATGGCACGACAGGTCGCAGCCGGTGCGCCTGCGGATGTCGTTCTGCTGGCGAATAGCGACTGGATGGATTGGTTGGCGGATCAGGGGATCACTGCCGCTGAGGAGGCGCAGATCATCGCCCGCAACCACTTGGTTTTGATTGCTCCCGCCGGCACCGCCCCCCTATCCCAATCTGCCGACCTGCCCGCCCGGCTTGGCCCCACGGGCCGGCTGACCATGGGCCAGCGCGACGCGGTGCCCGCAGGCAGCTATGCCCGCGACTGGCTGACGCATGATGGGATGTGGGAGGGGTTGCAAAGCCAATTGGCCGAAACGGACAATGTCCGCGCCGCGCTGGCCTTGGTCGCGCGCGGCGATACGCCCTTTGGTGTGGTCTATGCCAGCGACGCCCATGCCGAGGATGACGTGCAGATCGTCTATGAGGTGCCCGCCGACACCCATGCCCCCATCACCTATCCCGCCGCCGCCCTGACGCCGGAAGGCATCGCGCTGGTCGATTTCCTGATCACACAAAAGGCGCAGACGATCCTTGAGGATCATGGTTTCCTTCGGGCCGATCATGGATCTTGACGCCGCCGCTTGGGCTGCGCTGGTGCTGTCGCTGCGGGTGGCCAGCGTGGCGATGCTCTGCTCTCTGCCGCTGGCGCTTTGGGTCGCGTGGATTCTTGCCCGCAAGGAGTTTCGCGGCAAGGGTTTGCTGAGTGCGCTGGTCCATCTGCCACTGGTGCTGCCGCCAGTGGTGACGGGCTATCTGCTGCTGCTCAGCTTTGGCCGCAACGCCCCTTTGGGCCGCCTGTTAGAGAGCCTCGGCATTGGTCTTGCCTTTCACTGGACGGGCGCGGTGCTGGCCGCGCTGATCATGGGCTTCCCGCTGATGGTCCGCGCCATGCGCCTGGCGATCGAAGCCGTCGACCCCCGGATCGAGGACGCCGCCGCCACCCTCGGCGCGCCGCGCCTGAGCGTATTTCGCCGCGTCACCCTGCCGCTGATCTTTCCCGGCATCCTCGCCGGAGCGGTAATGGGCTTTGCCAAAGCGATGGGTGAATTCGGCGCCACGATCACCTTCGTCGCCAATATCCCCGGCCAGACCCAGACCCTGCCGAGCGCGATCTGGACGGCCTTGCAGGTGCCGGGCGGTGAGAACCGTGCCCTGGTCATGGCCGCGCTGGCCGGGCTGGTGGCGCTGGCCGCCGTGCTGCTGTCCGAAGCCTTGGCGCGGCGTGTCGCGAAACGCATTTCGGGGGCGCGCTGATGCTGGAGGTCACGCTGCGCCATCGGTTCGACGGCTTCGATCTGGACCTGTCATTCACCACCGAAGGGGGCATCACCGCGCTTTTTGGCCGCTCCGGCGCGGGCAAGACGACGGTGATCAATGCGCTTGCCGGATTGCTGCGCCCCGATGTCGGGCGCGTGGTGCTGGACGGCGAGGTGCTCTTGGATACGCAGCGCGGCATCTGGGTGCCGCCACATCGCCGCAGGCTGGGCTATGTCTTTCAGGATGCGCGGCTTTTTCCGCATCTTGATGTGCGCCGGAACCTGACCTTCGGCGCGCGCTATGCCCCGCGTGGCAGCCAAGGGGCGGGTTTTGAGGATACCGTCGCGCTTCTGGGGCTAGAACCCCTGCTCGACCGCGCCCCGGCGACCCTGTCGGGCGGAGAAAAACAGCGTGTTGCCCTTGGTCGCGCCCTGCTTTGCCATCCGCGCCTGCTGCTGATGGACGAACCATTGGCAAGCCTTGATGGCCCGCGCAAGCAAGAGATCCTGCCCTATCTCGAACGCCTGCGCGACGGGGGATTGGGCCTGCCGATCCTCTACGTCAGCCATGCGGTGGACGAAATCGCCCGCCTCGCAGATCGCTTGGTGCTGTTGCAAAACGGACGGTTGAAGGCCCAAGGTGCGCTGTTCGACGTGATGGCCGACCCGGCAGCCGTGCCGCTGCTCGGCGTGCGCGAAGCGGGCGCGGTGTTGGAGGCCGATGTAATCGCCCATGCGGAGGATGGGCTTTCGACCCTCGCCGTGCGGGCGGGGCAGCTGGAACTGCCGGGGGTGCAAGCGCCAGTTGGCACGCGGGTGCGGCTGCGGGTCTTGGCGCAGGATGTGATCTTGTCGCGCCAGCGGCCCGAGGGGCTGTCTTCGGTCAACATTCTGCCCGTGCGGGTGGATGCGGTGCACCCCGGTGACGGGCCGGGCGCCGCCATTGCGCTGGACGCGGGCGGTGACCGCCTGCTCGCCCGCGTTACGGCGCGGGCAGTGCGCGATCTTGATCTGCGCGAGGGGATGGGGTGCTACGCCATCATCAAGGCCACCACCGTAGCGCCGGGCAGTATCGGGCGCTGATCAGATCTTGGGCGGCGTCCGACCCATTTTCTGTCGCAGTCGGGCGACCAGTTCCTCTTGCGGGATATCCGCCTCTATCGCCAGTTTGCGCAGGCCGAAATGCACATGGGCCATGTCTTGGTAATAGCTGGTATAGGCATAGTTCGTCGCCGCCCCAGCCACTGCGCCCAGCACCGGCACCGCCTGCGCGGCGAGCTTTTGCCCCAGCACCAGTGCCAGCCGAGGCGCAACGCGGGCGATCACCGCGTTCATCGCGCGGCCCGTCAGCGCCATGCGCACGGTGAGAAACCCCAGATCGGCGCTATCGTCATCCGCCAGTGGCCCGGCGGCGGTAAAGACATGCACGCAGTCGAACTGCACATTCTCAGCCGCCGGATCGAACCCATGTTCCGCCGCCACCCCTTGGATGACCCGCAAAAGCAGCGTTGTGGTCACGGGCAGCTCTGCCAGCGCCGTGGGCAGCCCCCCGGCCCCGCCAGCGGCCCCCATGGCGGTTGAGACCGCTTGGTTCAGCCAGCCCTGTTGGTCCTTCACATAGCTGCGGCTGGAATGGGCGGCCTGCATGGCATGGCCGAGCGCCTTCATCGTCGCCCCTTCGAGGTTGCGGCGCACCGCCCCCGGCAAACGGTCGATCAACCCATCCGCGCTGCCGCCGATGAGGTTGAGCACATGGATGCCAACGCCCCCGGCCTGCTTGTAGCGGCGGGCGATCTCATCCAGTCGTGCATCGACGTCGATGGTACTGGGCAGGTTGCTTTCGATCTGCATGGGCGTCCCTCTTTGAGCTTAGGCTCAATGTGGGTCGGGTCTGGGGTAAAATCAATCGTGCCAGCGGCGAACCTTGCCGGTGACCCCGGCCCAAGCCCCCTCGGCCAAGGCGCGGCCCAAGATGCGCGCGGGGTTCGTGGGCGGGGGCATCTCGACATCTTGCAGCAGGGTAAAGCCGAAGCGGTTGTAGTAAGGCGCATCGCCCACCAGCATCACACGTTCCCACCCCAGCGGGGCCGCCTGCGCCAGTGAGGTCTCAATCAAGCCCGCGCCCAGTCCTTCTCCCTGCCGTGTGGGGTGGACGGCAACGGGGCCCAGCAACAGCGCCGGCGTCGCGTCAATGCGCACCGGCCAATAGCGGATCGCGCCCGCCAAAATGCCTGCACTGTCGCGCGCTACATGGCTCAGCCCCGCCACCGGCGGCACGCCGTCGCGCAGCCGGTAAGACGACAGCGCCTCGCGCCCCGGCGCAAAACAGGTGTCATAGAGCGATTCGACCTCCCAATGGTCGGCGGGCACCTCCGGGGTCATCTTGTAGGGCGTCTGATGCAAGGCCGGAGGCTTTCAGGAGCAATTGCGGGTGGCGCTGGACGTAGCATGAGGCTAGCCATGGGTGCAAACCATCAAGGAGTGTTCATGTTCTATCGTCCCGAAGACGGCCATGGTCTGCCGCATAACCCATTCAACGCCATCGTCAGCCCCCGCCCCATCGGCTGGATCTCCAGCCGTGACGGTCAGGGCCGCGACAACCTCGCGCCCTATTCTTTCTTTAACGCTGTGGCCTATGTGCCGCCGCAGGTGATGTTCGCCTCGACCAGCGCCAAGGATGATGTGGACGGCACCAAGGATTCGGTCGCCAACATCCGCGAAACCGGGGTGTTTTGCGTGAACGTGGTGGAATATGCGGCGCGCGATGTGATGAACGTGACCTCGGCCACCCTGCCCCATGGCGAGGACGAATTCGCCCGCGCCGGGATCGACAAGGCCCAATGCGAACAGATCGCCTGCGCGCGGGTCGCCAATGCGCCAGCCAGCCTCGAATGCAAGCTGACGCAGATCGTGCAACTGCCGGGAGAGGCGAACTTCGCGGTCTTCGGAGAGGTCGTGGGCGTGCATATGCGCGACGATTGTGTGGTGGACGGACGGTTTGACGTGACGCAGTTCCAGCCGCTCTCGCGGCTGGGGTATCGCGATTACACGGTGGTGCGGGATGTGTTTGAGTTGAAGCGGCCGGATGATTGAATGACGAGGGGTATCGCCTGCCCGCGGGTCGGCGATGCGACGCTAGGGTCGGGCCACTTTATGGCTCAGCCGTGATGTGTGTTCTCAATGTCGCGCACAGCCCCTCTCAATCGCCTACCCGGTGGGGCGGGTAGGCGATGGCCCGGCGCCTGCGGCTTGATTCCGTGCCGGTGGTAACCTCGAACAAAAAAACAAAACCCGGCACCTTCTGGCGCCGGGCTTTCAACTTAGTGTCCGCCCAGAACCCCGGTGCGCACGTCGTAATCCACGGCCAATTCATAATCGGGGTCGTCATCGCTATCGACCATCAAATGCCCCGCTTTGTTCAGCAGACGGTGGCAGTCGCGGCTCAGGTGGCGCAGCTGCAGACGTTTGCCCGCCGCCTCGTATTTCGCGGCCATCGCCTCGATCGCCTGTAGCGCGGATTGATCCACCACCCGGCTGTCAGCGAAATCGACGATCACCACCTCGGGGTCGTTCTCCACGTCGAAGAGCTCAACGAAGCCGTCTGAGGAGCCGAAGAACAGCGGCCCGTGGACTTCATAGACCTTGGCGCCCTTCTCGGTCACCGACTCGCGCGTGGTCGCGTGGATGCGGCGGGCGTTGTTCCACGCATAGGCCAGCGCCGAGACGATCACGCCCACGACCACCGCCACGGCGAGGTCTTCCATCACGGTGACTACCGTCACCAGGATGATGACGAAAGCGTCCATCAACGGCACCTTGCGCAGGATGGTGAGCGAGTTCCATGCAAAGGTGCCGATCACCACCATGAACATCACGCCAACGAGGGCGGCAAGCGGGATAAGTTCAATGACCGAAGAGCCGATGAGGATGAAGAGCAGCAAGAATACCGCCGCCGCGATTCCGGCAACGCGGGTGCGGCCACCGGATTTCACGTTAATCATCGACTGACCGATCATCGCACAGCCGCCCATGCCACCGAAAAAACCGGTAACCGTATTGGCCACACCTTGGGCGATACACTCTTGGCTGGCACCGCCGCGCTTGCCGGTAAGATCGCCCACAAGGTTCAGTGTCAACAAGCTTTCGATCAGGCCAATGGCGGCGAGGATGACGGCGTAAGGCAGGATGATCTCAAAGGTCTCCCACGTCAGCGGCACCATGGGGATGTGCAAGCTCGGCAATCCGCCTTGGATCGAAGCCAGATCACCCACCCGCGGCACGTCGAGGCCGAAACCAATCACCAAAGCGGCGATGATCCCGATGCCCGCAAGCGGCGCGGGGATCAGTTTGGTTATGCGCGGGGTGATCCAGATGATCGCCATGGTCGCCGCCACCAGAGCCAGCATGAGATAGAGCGGCTGGCCCGAAAGCCATTCGCCACCGCCCATGCCGTGGCCCGTGTCGACCATGGTGCCGGGCACTTTAAACTGGCTCATCTGGGCCAAGAAAATTACAATCGCCAGACCGTTGACGAAGCCCAGCATCACCGGATGCGGCACCAGCCGGATGAACTTGCCCCACTGCATGACCCCTGCGAAGATCTGCAACAGGCCCATCAGAACGACAGTAGCAAAGAGGTATTCAACCCCGTGCTGTGCGACCAAAGCCACCATGACAACCGCCAGCGCGCCCGTCGCGCCCGAAATCATGCCGGGCCGCCCGCCGATCAAGGCGGTGATGAGACCGACAAGGAAGGCGGCGTAAAGACCAACCAAAGGATGCACCCCAGCAACGAAAGCAAAGGCCACCGCTTCGGGCACCAGCGCCAATGCAACCGTCAGCCCCGACAGCAGTTCGATGCGCAACCGCCCGATAGAAAAACCATCGTCCGGCATCCAACGCAGATCGGTCACATCAAGGTTCTTGGTAAAATTGTGCAGCGTGGCGCGCATAGGGGCGTCCTTTGACTTTCGGAAAACGGATATAGCGCCCTGACCGCGGATGCGGGGCGCTTTTGGCTGCACCTAGAGTAGTTTTACCACGATGAAAAGCATCTTGGCGACGATCAAACTAAGGCTGCTGCAATGCAGAAACACATCTATGCAAGGACCAGCTCTCGATGAGCTCTGGCAATTCCTGACTAAGACGTGTCTTCCACGGTGGCAAAAACACTTGAACCCCACTGAAATCTGTGAGGTTCTTTAAGCTTCACTGGCAAACATCCGAGGCACAGGCTCCCCCATGACAGACACAAAAATCGCCGTGATCGGCGGCTCAGGCATCTATGACATCGACGGTCTGAAGGATGCCGATTGGGTCACGGTAGAAACCCCATGGGGGGCGCCGTCGGATCAGGTACTGACCGGGACTCTGGATGGGGTGGCCATGGTCTTTCTGCCGCGCCATGGGCGTGGGCATGTGCATACGCCAACCTCCGTGCCCTACCGCGCCAATATCGACGCGCTCAAACGGCTGGGCTGTACCGATGTGATCAGCGTGTCAGCCTGCGGATCGTTCCGCGAGGAAATGGCACCGGGCGATTTTGTCATCGTCGATCAATTCATCGACCGGACCATGGCCCGCGAGAAGAGCTTTTTCGGCCCCGGATGCGTCGCGCATGTGAGTGTGGCCCACCCCACCTGCCCGCGCCTGAGCGACGCTTGCGAGACTGCCGCACGGGAGGCGGGCATCAACGTGCACCGTGGCGGCACCTATCTGGCAATGGAGGGGCCGCAGTTCTCGACATTGGCGGAATCGAAAATGTACCGCGAAAGCTGGGGCGCGGATGTGATCGGCATGACCAATATGCCCGAGGCGAAATTGGCCCGCGAAGCAGAGCTTTGCTATGCCTCTGTCGCAATGATCACCGACTATGACAGCTGGCATCCGGATCACGGTGAGGTGGATGTAACGCAGATCATCGCCACCTTGATAGGCAATGCCGACAAGGGCCGGGCCATGGTCTCGCGACTGCCCGCGCTTTTGGGTGCCGAGCGTGCGCCCTGCCCGCATGGCTGTGACCGGGCGCTGGAATTTGCGATCCTGACCCAGCCGGATGCGCGGGATCCGGAATTGCTGGCCAAGCTGGATGCGGTGGCGGGGCGGATGCTTTGACCGCGGGCGGCGGCGTTTGGAGCAGAGTGCGGACGGTATTTAAGAAAGGATGAAGGGAGGGGGTTTGGCGCCCCTTTTCGGATGTTGTGCGGCGGGCGCAGATGGGGGGTTCGCCCGGGCGGCGCGTTGCGCTAAGACGGGTCCGGTCAAACACGCGGAAGGGCGGCATGAAACAGGTTCAGGACTATATTCGCACGATCGTAGATTTCCCCCATGAGGGGATCATGTTTCGTGACGTGACAACGCTTTTTGCCGATCCGCGCGGGTTTCGCATGGCGATCGACCAGATGCTGCACCCCTATGCGGGGATCAATATCGACAAGGTGGTGGGGCTCGAAGCGCGTGGCTTTATTCTGGGCGGGGCGATTGCGCATCAGTTGAGCGTGGGTTTCGTGCCGATCCGCAAGAAGGGCAAGCTGCCCGGCACGGTGATCAGTCAGGAATATAAGCTTGAATATGGCGAGGCCATTGTCGAGTTGCATGACGATGCGATCAAGCCGGGTGAGAAGGTTTTGGTTGTGGATGATCTCTTGGCCACCGGCGGCACCGCGGAGGCCGGGATCAAACTGATCGAGCGTTTGGGCGGCGAGATCGTTTCCTGCGCCTTTATCATCGACCTGCCCGAATTGGGCGGGCGCAAGCGGTTGGAAGCGCTTGGCAAAGAGGTCCATGCGCTCTGCGCTTTTGACGGGCTTTAAGCCCTTAGGACGGCGCCGGGGTTCATGATGCCTTCGGGGTCCAGCGCCGTTTTGATGGCGTGCATGGCGGTAAGTTTGGCGGGGTCGCCATAGCGTTCGAGGTCGTCGACCTTGATGCGGCCCACGCCATGTTCCGCGCTGAATGAACCGCCCAATTCATGTACGAGATCGTGGACCAGACGCTTCACGTCGTCGCGCTGGCCTTCGTAATCGGCGCGGCTTTTGCCCTTTGCGGGGAAGACGTTGTAGTGCAGGTTGCCGTCCCCGACATGGCCAAAACAGTTGATGCGGAAGTCGCCGAGGGCGTCCAGCGCCTCCGTGGCGCGGGTGATGAATTCGGGAATCGCGCCAAGAGGCACTGAGATGTCGTGGCTGGATACCGACCCGATCAGGCGGTTGGCCTCGGGAATGGTTTCGCGGATGGTCCAGAAGTCTTGGGCCTGCTGGGCGTTCTGCGCGATGAGACCGTCTGAAACGAGGCCCGCGTCGAGGGCTGCGGCGAAGAGCGCCTCTAGCGCGGCGCCGGTGTCGATCTCACCGGGGGTGCCGATATCGAGCAAGACGCACCATTCGGGCGTTTCGGCGAAGGGTTGGCGGATGTTGGGCAAAGTTTCGTTAAGGAAATCGAATCCTCTGCGGTGCATCAATTCGAAAGCGCTGATCATTTCGCCCAAGTGGTCGCGCGCGAGGGAGAGGAGCGCCAATGCGGCGGCCGGGCTCTCGACCACCATGAACGCGGTGCCACTGCGGACCGGGCGCGCGAAGAGCTTGAGGGCCGCGGCGGTGATCACGCCGAGCGTGCCTTCGGCGCCGATCAGCAGGTTGCGCAGATCGTAGCCGGTGTTGTTTTTGCGCAGGCGGGTCAGGCCGTGCCAGATTTGGCCGTCGGGCAGGACGGCTTCGAGGCCGAGGCAGAGGTCGCGGGCATTGCCGTAGCGCAGTACGTCAGTGCCGCCTGCGTTGGTCGAGAGCGTGCCACCGATCCGCGCGGTGCCCTCGGCGGCGAGGGACAGGGGGTAGAGGCGGTTTACCTCTTCGGCGGCGGCTTGGACATCGGCGAGGATCGTGCCCGCTTCGGCGACGAGTACGTTCTCTTCGGGCAGCACGGCGCGGATGCGGTTCATGCGCTCAAGGGAGAGGATCAGCGGTGCCGGGCCATCGCTACTGATCTGCCCGCCAACAAGCCCGGTGCCGCCGCCATAAGGCACGACCGGCACGCGGGCGGCATGGGCGGCGCGGATCAGGGTGGCGACCTCTTCCGTATTGCGCGGCAAGGCCAAGACGCCACCCTGCCCTGCATAACGGCCGCGGGGTTCTTCAAGGTAGCGCTGCGCGGGTTCGCGCAGCACGTCGTCGGGCAGTCGCGCGCGCAGGGTGTCGGTGAAGGCGGTGTCGGCTGGGTTCAGTGTCATGGCCCTTTGATCCTGCGCGGGGCGCGCGGATGCAAGAGCAAAGCGCCGGAACGGCTGGGAGAATGCGGGGCGTGAGGCGGGGCAATAATGCCCCGGCGATGCTTGTATCAGCAGCGAAGCGCTCCGCGCTGAGGCTTAGCCTACGTCCGTGCGCCCGCGCCGATCCTTGCGCAGGGAGGCGTAGAGCACATGGGTTCGCCAGCGGCCATCGATTTGCAAATAGCTCTGCGCGACGCCTTCGTATTTAAAGCCCGCCTTTTCTAGCAGGCCGCGGGAGGCTTGGTTTTCCGGCAGGCAGGCGGCTTCGATGCGCGACAGGTCAAACCGCGTGAAGGCCTGATGCACCGTCGCTTCGATCGCCTCGCGCATGTAGCCTTGGCGCGCAAAGGGCTCGCCCGTCCAATAGCCTAACGTGCCGGATTGCGCGGGGCCACGGCGGATATTGTCGAGGGTGATCGCACCGACGAGGTTTTGATCGCTGCGGCGGATCAAGAAGAGCGGCATGGCGTTGCCCGAAGACACCGAGCGCTGCGCCCAGTAGACGCGGTTGGTGAAAGCCTTGCGGGTGAGGTGATCCTCGGCCCATGTCGGCTCCCACGGGCGCAGGTAGTCGTTGCTGGCGCGGCGCAGGGCGGACCAGGCGCGGAAATCGGCATGGATCGGCGGACGCAGGGTCAGCCGTTCCGTTTCGATACGCAGTTTGCGTCGCCCCAGCAGCATCAGGCGGCGCGTCTGTTGTGAAGCTCGTCGAGCGTTGGTGCGCTGTCGACCGGGCCGTAGAGGGCCAATGCCGCCGGCGCTTGGGTCGCCATGCGCTCGGCGAAATCGCGCACATCGCCTGTGGTGACGGCGTCGATCTGGGCCACGGTCTCTTCGAGGGGCGGAACGCGGTCCCAGATTTGGATCAGACGGGCCAGACGTTCGGCGCGGTTGGAGGGGCTTTCCAGCCCCATAAGCAGCCCGGCCTTCATCTGCGCGCGGGCGCGGGCGACTTCGGCGGGGGACATGTCAGAGGCCGCGCGCTTCATCTCGTCAATGGTGATGTTTGCCAGTTCGGGCAATTGCTCGGCACTAGTGCCGGCGTAAATCGTGGTCATCCCGGTATCGGCATAGGCGCCTGCTTGGGCAAAGATCGTGTAGCAGAGGCCGCGGTTTTCGCGGATCTCTTGAAACAGGCGCGAAGACATGCCGCCGCCCATGGCAGAGGCGTAGATTTGGGCGATGTAGATGTCATCCGAGCGGTAGCCGGGGCTTTCAAAGCCAAGGGCGAAATGGGCCTGTTCAAGCTGTTTGACCTGTCGGAACTCGCCGCCGCCGAAACGGGCGCTGTCGATCTGGTAGAGCTTTTTCGAGGGCATGTCGCCAAAGAGGCTTTCGGCCAGTTTTACGATCTTGTCGTGGTCCACGGCACCGGCAGCCGAGAGGATCATTTGCTCGGGGCCGTAGTGGTCCGCGATGAAGCGTTGCAGATCGTCGCGCGAGAAGGCCGAGACACGTTCGGACGGACCGAGGATGGTGCGCCCGATGGGTTGATCTGGATAGGCCTGCTCTTGCAGCCAGTCGAAAATCACATCGTCGGGCGTGTCGAGCGCTTGGCCGATCTCTTGCAGGATCACGCCGCGTTCGACCTCAACTTCGGAGGGGTCCAGCACCGGGTTGCGCAGGATGTCGGCGATCACGTCAAGGCCAAGCGCCACGTCGTTTTCCAGCACGCGGGCGTAATAGGCGGTGACTTCGCGTGACGTATAGGCGTTGATATAGCCGCCGACGTCTTCGATCGCTTCGGCGATTTGCAGCGATGAGCGGGTCGCGGTGCCTTTGAACGCCATATGTTCGAGGAAATGCGCGATGCCGTTTTGTTGGGGCGTTTCGTGCCGTGCGCCTGCGTTGACCCAGACGCCGATGGCGGAGGAGGCGAGCCCCTCCATATGTTCGGTGACGATGCGAAAGCCGTTGGGCAATGTGGTCTGTTGAAGGCTCACGCGGGGAGGTTTCCTTTGATATGCGCTTTCAGCGCGTCGAGGTCATTGGGCAGCCGGGTGAAACGTTCTTCCCGGTCGAAAAGGTCCGCCATGCGGGGCGGCAGCGGGGGGCGAATGCCGGTGGCGGCTTCGACCGCGTCGGGAAATTTGGCCGGATGGGCGGTGGCCAGCGTGACCATCGGGGTGGCCGGATCGCGCAGCTCATCCGCGACTTTCACGCCGACGGCAGAATGTGGGCAGAGCAGCTCACCCGTGGTGGTGCGGCGGTCGGTAATGGTGGCACTGGTTTCCTCTTCTGAGGCGCGGCCCGAGCGGTAGATGTCTTGCAGCGCCTGCATGGCGCCTTGGGAGACATCGAAACCGCCCTGCCCCAATTCATCCATCAGTTGGGCTACTGCCCCGGCGTCGCGGTCGTATGCGTCGAAGAGGGCGCGCTCGAAATTGGACGAGACTTGGATGTCCATCGAGGGGCTGATCGAGGGGGTCACGCCGCCTTTGTGGTAGCCTTGGCCTGAGAGGCAGCGGTGCAAGATGTCGTTCTGGTTGGTGGCGACCACCAGATCGGCGATGGGCAGCCCCATGCGTTTGGCGATGTAGCCCGCGAAGATGTCACCGAAGTTGCCGGTGGGCACGGTGAAGCTGATCTCACGCAGGGGCGCGCCGAGGCTAGTGGCGGCGGTGAAGTAATAGACCACCTGCGCCAGCACCCGGCCCCAGTTGATCGAGTTCACACCCGCCAGCCGCACGGAATCGCGGAAGTCAAAATCGTTGAACATGTCCTTGAGGCGCGCTTGGCAATCGTCAAAATCGCCGTCGATGGCCAGCGCGTGCACGTTGGTTTCCGCAGGCGTGGTCATCTGGCGGCGCTGCACGTCAGAAACCCGACCATGCGGGTAGAGGATGAAGACGTCGACGTTATCCAAGCCTTTGAAGGCTTCGATCGCGGCGGAGCCGGTGTCACCCGAGGTGGCGCCGACGATGGTGACGCGTTCGCCCTTGCGGCCCAGTGCGGCTTGGAACATCTGGCCGATGAGTTGCATGGCGAAGTCTTTGAACGCCAGCGTGGGGCCGTGGAACAGTTCCAGCAGGAAGTGGTTCGGCGCAAGCTGCACCATCGGCGCGCGGGCGGTGTGGCCGAAGCCTTCGTAGGCGCGGGCGATAATGGTGCGGAATTCGTCGTCAGTGAAAGTGTCACCGATGAATGGGCGCATGACGGTAAAGGCGACCTCTTCGTAGCTTTGGCCCTGCATGGCGGTGATCTGGTCCGCGCTGAGTGTCGGGATCGTTTCTGGCACATAGAGGCCGCCGTCACGGGCAAGGCCGGTCAGCATCGCCTCTTCGAAGGACAGAAAGGGGGCGGAGCCACGGGTAGAGATATAGCGCATAGGGTCAGTCGACTTTCGGCGTTGCAGGGGCGCGGCGGCGGCGCAGGAAAAGAACGGTCATCGCCAGCCAGATGGCGGCGAGGGAAAACCAGGTGATCGCATATTGCAAGTGATCGTTGGGGATGCGGGCGGTATCGACGGGCAGCGGGGCGATCTTGGGGTCACCTCCCTCGGTCTCACGGGCGACGACGAGGAGTGGTTCCGTGCCAAGCGTTTCGGCCATCAAAGGCACGTCGCGGGCGAACCAAATATTGCGGGCGGTATCAACCTCGGGCGTGAAACTGTCGACCTCTTGGGGCCATTGCAGATTGCCGATGATGCGGGCGGGGCCAGCAGGTTTTACCGCGTCTTTATTCTCGGTCGCGGTGAAACCCAGATCGACGAGGATGCGGCGACCAGCGTCCAGCGTCAGCGGCGCGATGATACGATAGCCCGCGCCCTTTTGCTTTTGGCTGACGAGTACATGTAGCGCGTCCGCACCGATCTCTCCCTCCACCATCACGGGCAGGTAGGCGTCGGCCTCAGGGTCAGGTTGGGCGGGCAACTCAGCAGGCGCGGCAGTGATGCGGGCGTCGATGTCGGCGACAATTGCTTCTTTCCATGCCAGCCGCTGCACCTGCCATACCCCAAGCGCCACGAGGATGGCCGCCCCGCCAAGACCGACGATGATGAAGAACAGGCTGCGCCGCATACGAATCTCTCAGGCTGAAACGACAAACGCGCGAAGAAGGCTTCGCGCGTTTGGGTTTTACGGGTGTGGGGCGCGGATGCAACCCCGCCCTATGTTCAGGGCTGGCCCCACATGTAGACGGCGAAGAAGAGGAACAGCCAGACCACATCGACGAAGTGCCAGTACCAAGCCGCTGCTTCAAAGCCAACGTGGCGCTCGGGGGTGAAGTGGCCCCGCATCGCACGCAGCAGGCAAACGAAGAGGAAGATCGTACCGATCACAACGTGGAAGCCGTGAAAGCCTGTCGCCATGAAGAAGCTGGAGAAATACATGTCGCCGCCGAAGGTCCAATCGTCATGGACCAGCAGCTCGTAGTATTCGTAAGCCTGAAGCGCGGTGAAGAGAACACCAAGGATCACCGCAATGGTCAGGCCCGAAATCAGGTCTTTGCGGTTATTCTCATGGGCCAGTGCATGGTGTGCCCAAGTCACGGCACAGCCCGAGAGCAGCAAGACCAGCGTGTTGATCAGCGGCAAGTGGAAGGCGTCTACTGCGTGAATCTCAGGTTGCACGTATTCAGTGCCCGCATATTCATACATCGGGTACAGGGCTTGCTTGAAGAAAGACCAGAACCAAGCGACGAAGAACATCACTTCGGACATGATGAAGAGGATAAAGCCATAGCGCAGGCCGATCCGCACAACGCCGGTGTGATCCCCGACTTCGCTTTCGGTTACGACTTCGGCCCACCATGCGAACATGACATAGAGCGTGGCGACCAGACCGCCGAGGAAGACAAAAGGCGTTACACCGTGCATCCAGAGCACGGCACCGGCCAGCATGACAAACCCACCAAGCGAGCCGAGCAGTGGCCAAGAAGAGGGGGGTAGAATGTGATAGTCGTGGTTCTTTGCATGGGCCATGGTTTCGGGTCCCTCACCTTTGTTTAATCAGGTCGTTAATTCGTTGCTGTGGCGCTGGCCTGATCGAGGGCGGCATAGCCTTCGGGCAGGTCAATTTCATAGAATGTATAAGATAGTGTGATGGTATGTACAAACTTCCCATCGCGGTCTTCGACCATTTCGGGGTCAACAAAGAAGCTTACCGGCATCTGCACACGTTCACCGGGGGCCAGCACCTGTTCGGTGAAGCAAAAGCAGTCGATCTTTTCAAAGAACGGCCCTGCGGTATAGGGGGTCACGTTATAGCTCGCCTGCCCTGCGACCGCATGGTCGGTGGGGTTGTAGGCTTCATAAAACGCCAGCCCGGTTTCCCCGATGCGGACCTCCATTTCGCGGACCACGGGCTTGAACTCCCACGGCATACCGTCGTTGAGCGATCCGTCAAAGCGAACCTTGACGGTTTGATCCAGCACATCCGCGCTGCCCGCCGTCACCTGCCCCGGCGTCCCGCCGAAACCTGTGACACGGCAGAACCAATCGTAGAACGGGACGGAGGCCCAAGCCAAACCGCCCATCAGCACCACGACGCTGACGGTTTGCATAACTGTTTTCTGAGGACCGGAGATCGGCATTACTGGGTCACCTCGCGTTGGTTAGCAGGCAGTTCAAAGTCGGTTTGCGTGATCTTGACGTAGGTCAGCGCCATGATCAGCACCACAAAAGCCCCCAGCATCAGACCGACACCAATATTGCGGCCCCGGCGGCGCTTGTGCAGTTCATGCTCAGGACGAAAGCTCATCACCAGCCCCCCAAACCAAAGGTACGCAGGGCGGCTTCGCCCAAGATCGCGCCGAAGTGCAGGAACAAATAGGCCAGCGACAGACGGAAGAACTTGCGCTCTTCGGCGTAATCATCGGCTTCAGCCATGACCTCATCCCGTTTCCAGATGCGCCATGCCCCCAGCAGGAAGGCTAGGTTCAGCACCAGCGCCACGGCGAAGTAAAAGATGCCGCCGATTGCGGTAAAGGCCGTTCCAATCGCCAAAGCGGCCAACAGAACGGTGTAGATCAGGATATGCATCCGCGTCGCCGGGCGACCGTGGGTCACGGTCAGCATCGGCACTTTGGCATCGTCGTAGTCAGAGCGCATGAACAGGGCCAATGCCCAGAAGTGTGGTGGTGTCCACATGAAGATCAGCGCGAACATCAGCCACGCCTCGACCGAGAAGCTGCCCGTCGCGGCGACCCAGCCGATCACCGGCGGGAAGGCCCCGGCGGCACCGCCGATGACGATGTTTTGCGGCGTCAGACGTTTCAGCCACATAGTATAGAAGACGGCGTAGAACAGGATGGTAAAAAGCAACATGCCCGCGGCCAGCAGATTGGTCGCCAGCCCCAGCATCATCACCGACAGACCCGACAAAGCCACGCCAAGCGTCAGCGCCTCTCCGGGCTGGACACGGCCCGAGGGGATCGGACGCCCGCGCGTGCGGCGCATCACGGCGTCGATATCAGCATCCCACCACATGTTCAGCGCACCAGAAGCCCCCCCACCAATGGCGATGAACAAGATCGCGCATAAGCCAACGATTGGGTTCACGGACACCGGCGCGGCCAACAGACCCACGAAAGCCGTGAAGACGACCAACGACATAACACGCGGTTTCAACAGGGCAAAGTAATCCCCCAGCTGAGCGTCGTATTCACTTGTTGGCGTATTGGTGATGTCAGTCATCCCGAACCTTCCCAGGGTAAACACGGGGCGAAGGCCTAGGCCCTACCCCGTGGAACTGGCTTATTTAGAAGCGACGGTCAGCGGCTGTTCGATGCCCGCATATTCCGCCTTGGCGTTGCCGAGCCACTCGGCATAGGCCTCTTCCGAAACGACTTTGACGGTGATCGGCATATAGGCGTGGGCCTGCCCGCAAAGCTCGGAACACTGACCGTAATAGACGCCTTCCTGCTCGGCGGTGAACCACAGTTCAGCCAAACGTCCCGGTACGCCATCCTGTTTCACGCCAAAGGCGGGAATGGTCCACGAATGGATCACGTCGCTTGCGGTAACCTGCACCACGATCGTCTGACCCACGGGGATCACGACAGAAGTATCGGTGGCCAGCAAAAAGTCTTCGCGGGCATAGCCTTCGTCTTCGAGCTTGGCGACCATTGCGTCATTCAACACGAAGGGGGTCACGTCTTCGTCGCCGTCACCCAAGGTGGCCGGGGCGCCGATCATGTAGCTGTCAAAAGCGATCTCTTCGTCGACATACTCATAGGTCCAATACCACTGGTTGCCTGTCGCTTTGATCGTGATGTCTGCCTCAGGGATTTCCTGCTGGCGGAACAGGATCGGCAGCGAATAGGCCCCAATCAGCACGAGGACCAGAATCGGTAGGATGGTCCATGCGATCTCAATCGGCGTGTGGTGGGTAAAGGACGACGGTGTCGGGTTCCGCTTTTTGTTGTAGCGGATCATGACCCAGATGATCAGGCCCGTCACAAAAATCGTGATGAGCGTGATGATCACGAGAATCAGGTGATCCAAATCGTGGATATCCTGCGCCAACCGCGTCACAGCGGGTTGAAAGCCTGTCTCGCCGTCAACAGGTCTGCCGATGACATCAAGCCCGTCAATGCGCAGGCTGTCCTGTGCCAATGCAGGCAGGGCGGCAAGGCTGGTCAAAAGACCGGAAAGGGGGAGTAGATGTTTCATATGTCGTCCTGATCTTGTGACCATTAAGAAGC
This sequence comes from Sulfitobacter dubius, assembly GCF_900113435.1. Lineage (GTDB taxonomy): Bacteria > Pseudomonadota > Alphaproteobacteria > Rhodobacterales > Rhodobacteraceae > Sulfitobacter > Sulfitobacter dubius. Next base: position 1,435,435 of record NZ_FOPG01000001.1, read on the forward strand.
CGATTAGACACCTGAACCACTGCTGCGATCCGGTGCCGTTGTAATCCTGGGTGCTTACAATCATATTCTGCCTACAAGATAAAGTCACATGCTTGCGTCATAGAGCCGCGCGAGACAGTTTTGTGACAGCAAGCAAGGATACCCCCAATGAGCAGCGCGCAATTCACCCCGTTTGAGGCCGATCTGGACCGAGAAACCGCTCTGAGCGTCCTTCGCGAAGCTGTGGCCGGTGCGGATGACGGCGAATTATTCCTAGAACGTCGCCGTTCCGAGGCGCTGGTCTTTGATGATGGGCGTCTCAAAACCGCAAGCTATGACGCCGCCGAGGGGTTTGGCCTGCGTGCGGTACGCGGTGAGGTGGCGGGCTATGCGCATTCAACCGAACTCAGCGAAGCGTCGCTGCGTCGTGCGGCGGAAACGGCGCGGCTGGCGGTGGGGGATGGCGGTGGCACATGGGCCGACGCGCCCCAAGCGAGCAACGCACGGCTTTACACTGATGAAGACCCGATTGCCGGCCATGCTTTTCCGGTAAAAGTCGACACGCTGCGCGAGATCGACGCCTATGCCCGCGGCCTTGATTCCCGCGTGGTACAGGTAAGCGCTACGATTGCCGCAAGCATTCAAGAGGTCGAAATTCTCCGCCCCGAGGGACATTCGGTGCGCGACGTGCGCCCCATGACGCGGGTCAACGTCTCGGTTATCGTGGAACAAAACGGCCGCCGTGAGAGCGGCGGCGTCGGCGGTGGCGGGCGGATTGGTCTCGACGGAATGCTGGCCCCAGAAGATTGGCAATCGAAGGTGCGCGAGGCGCTGCGTATTGCTTGCGTGAACCTTGATGCGGTCCCTGCCCCGGCGGGCGTGATGGATGTGGTGCTTGGCCCCGGCTGGCCCGGCATCCTGCTGCATGAGGCCATTGGCCACGGGCTTGAGGGCGACTTCAACCGCAAGGGCTCCAGCGCCTTTGCCGGGCTGATGGGCCAACAGATCGCCGCAAAGGGCGTGACCGTTTTGGACGATGGCACGATCCCGGACCGCCGCGGCTCTATCTCTGTCGATGACGAAGGCACCTCTTCGGCGCGTAATGTGCTGATCGAAGATGGGGTCTTGGTAGGCTATATGCAGGATCGTCAGAATGGGCGGCTGATGGGCGGCGCCTCAACCGGCAACGGACGGCGGCAGTCCTACGCGCACATTCCGATGCCGCGTATGACCAACACATATATGCTGGGCGGGGACGTGGCACCGGGCGATATCGTGGCCGACCTCAAAGATGGGATCTATGCCGTCGGCTTTGGCGGTGGGCAGGTCGATATTACCAACGGTAAATTCGTGTTTTCCTGCACCGAAGCGTATCGCGTGCAGAACGGTAAGGTCGGCGCACCGGTCAAAGGGGCCACGCTGATCGGTGACGGGGCCACGGCACTGCAACAGATCCGCGCTATCGGCAATGATCCGGCGCTGGATCCGGGCATGGGCAACTGTGGCAAGCAGGGGCAATGGGTGCCGGTGGGCGTGGGTCAACCGACATTGATGATCGGCGGGCTAACCGTGGGCGGCGCGGCGACCTAAGCCGAAGAGGCCGAGTTAATGCAAATGGTCGGGAAAAGATTCATGAGTTGTTAAGCAACAAATTCTATACCTGATTCTGCAACGGACGGAGTTTCGGGATGACTGACAAGGACCTACATCCTTCTTCCACTCACCCCCCACTCCCACCCACCCAGGAAGATGAACAGTTTGCCCGGCTTCGTCTGTTGCGCTCTCGCCGTGTCGGCATTTCGACCTACCGACGGTTGCTGGATGAACATGGCTCGGCGATTAATGCACTGGCAGCTCTACCAGAAGTTGCCCATGCCGCTGGCATTTCTGACTATCGCATCTGCCCCGAAGGGGTTGTTCAGGCCGAACTTAACGCCGCCCGCGCCGCCGGGGCACGGCTGCTGGTGGAGGGCCAAGCGCCCTACCCTGATCTGCTAAGCGACCTGCCCGATGCCCCCCCCTTTCTGTGGCTGATCGGTGATCCCGCACTGCTGACCCGCCCGATGATTTCATTGGTCGGTGCACGAAATGCCTCCTCACTCGGCCTGCGCATGGCTCGCACCCTCGCGGCAGAGCTGGGGGAGGCTGGTTTTGTCGTCGTCTCCGGCCTCGCACGCGGAATCGACGCGGCCGTGCATGAAGCGGCCCTTGCGCACGGTACGATCGCGGTTCAAGCAGGTGGGGTCGACATCATCTATCCCAGTGAAAATGCCGCGCTGGCGGATCAGATCGCAGCGCAAGGGCTGCGCCTGTCAGAGCAACCGATGGGCCTACAACCGATGGCGCGGCATTTCCCGCGCCGCAATCGCATCATTTCCGGATTAAGCCGTGCAACCGTGGTGGTTGAGGCGGCGGCCCGCTCCGGCAGCTTGATCACCGCACGTGATGCGCTGGATCAAGGGCGCGAAGTGCTCGCGGTGCCGGGGCACCCGATGGACGCGCGCGCGGCAGGGGGCAACATGCTGATCCGTGACGGCGCTGTGCTGATACGCTCCGCCGCCGATGTGTTGGAGGTTTTGCCGGATATGCATAGGCCAACGGCGAACACGCCTACCCCTGCAAAACCTGCCTCGCGTCAAACATCCGCACGGCCGTTTCGCGCAACGCAAGCCCGTAGCAATACGGGGTCAATCGCAAAACTGCATGCGCGCATCTTGTCCCGTCTCGGCCATGCTCCGATTGCGGAGGATCAACTGATCCGCGACCTGCAAGTGCCCAGCACCACCGTGGCCCCGGCGCTTCTTGATCTTGAGTTGGAAGGACAAATCGAAAGGCAGCCCGGCGGGTTGCTAAGTCGCACGGTCTAGCGTCACAGGAGCAAAGCGGCGGCAGTTTATGCCGGGCAAATAACGGCGGACCGCCGAGGTCTTGACGCGCCTCATCCCGGCGAAAGAACCAATTCAAAGCATCCCAGCGGCAACGCTTTCCTACACCATTCGGGACGCAAAACCGCAGTTTCGCAAAACCGTCATAAGCAGCAGCCGCATTGACAAACACCCCCGCCATCCCACATGAGACAGCGCAAAGCTGCCCTCATTTATGATCTAAGGTGCCTGTATTTATGCCCGTCGTCGTTGTCGAATCCCCAGCCAAGGCCAAAACGATCAACAAATATTTGGGCGACAATTATACTGTCCTCGCCTCTTACGGCCACGTCCGAGACCTGCCGCCCAAAGACGGATCCGTCGACACCGACGCCGATTTCGACATGAAATGGGAAGTGGCCAGCGACAGCAAAAAACACGTCAAAGCCATTGCCGACGCCTTGGCCAACGACAACGCATTGATCCTCGCGACTGACCCCGACCGCGAAGGCGAGGCGATCAGTTGGCACCTGCAAGAAGCGCTGACCAAGCGCAAATCGATCAAGAAAGACACGCCGGTCAGCCGTGTGGTTTTCAACCAGATCACCAAAAAGGCCGTGACCGAGGCGATGGAAAATCCACGTCAGGTCGATATGCCGTTGGTCGAGGCTTATTTGGCCCGCCGCGCGCTGGACTATCTGGTGGGCTTCAACCTCTCCCCCGTGCTGTGGCGCAAGCTGCCGGGCGCAAAATCCGCAGGCCGGGTGCAATCGGTTACCCTGCGTTTGATCGTTGAACGTGAGATGGAGATCGAAGCCTTCCGCGCCCGTGAATATTGGTCGGTCAAAGCCCTGCTCGCCACCCCGCGCGGTCAGGAATTTGAAGCGCGTCTTGTCTCGCTTGCGGGCAAAAAGCTGGACCGCTTCGATCTGGCCGATGCCACGCAGGCCGAGATGGCCGTGCAGGCGATCACCAGCCGCGCGCTGAAAGTCATGAACGTTGAGGCCAAACCGGCCAGCCGCAACCCATCGGCACCCTTCATGACCTCGACCCTGCAGCAGGAGGCTAGTCGTAAATTTTCGATGGGCGCCAGGCAGACGATGTCGACGGCGCAGCGCCTTTATGAGGCCGGTCACATCACCTATATGCGAACCGATGGCATCGATATGGCGCCCGAAGCGGTGACCATGGCCCGCGATGCAATCAAAGACCGCTTTGGCGCGGACTACGTCCCGAAAGAGCCGCGCATCTATAAGAACAAGGCCAAGAACGCCCAAGAAGCGCACGAATGTATCCGCCCGACGGATATGACGAAGGACGCCAAGGCTCTGAAGCTCGATGCCGATCAGGCGAAACTCTATGATCTGATCTGGAAGCGTACGCTGGCCTGCCAGATGGAAAGCGCCCGGCTGGAACGCACCACGGTTGAGGTCGGCAGCGATGACGGTCAGGTCGGTCTGCGCGCCAACGGTCAGGTCGTGCTGTTTGACGGGTTCCTGCGCGTCTACGAAGAGGGGCGCGATGATGTGGTCGACGAAGACGACAAGCGTCTGCCCCAGATCAACAATGGCGATGCGATGGACAAGCGCAGCGTCACACCAGAGCAGCATTTCACCCAGCCGCCCCCGCGCTATACAGAAGCGACATTGGTGAAACGGATGGAAGAGCTTGGCATCGGCCGCCCCTCGACCTACGCCAGCATCGTCACCACGATCCAAGACCGCGAATATGTCCGTAAGGATGGCAACCGCCTGATCCCAGAGGATAAGGGCCGTTTGGTCACCGCCTTTCTTGAGAACTACTTCCGCCGCTATGTCGGGTATGATTTCACCGCCGACCTAGAAGACCAACTTGATAAGGTCAGTGCGGGCGACGCGGCCTATAAAGAAGTGCTGCGCCGCTTCTGGCGTGACTTCTCGGCGGCGATTGCAGAAACATCCGAACTGCGGATCACGGAAGTTCTGGAAAAGATCAACGAGGTGCTGGAACCGCATCTCTTCCCGCCCACCGAAGACGGCAGCGATCCGCGCCTTTGCCCGAACTGCGAGATTGGTCGCCTGTCGATGCGAACCGCGCGCTCGGGCGGGGCGTTTATCGGTTGCTCGAACTACCCCGAATGCCGCTACACCCGCCCCTTCGGCCCGCCAGACCCAGAAGCCGAAGCTTCGGCGATCCCGCCCGACGGCAAGCTGCTGGGCGAAGATCAGGGCGACGAAATCCGCGTCTTCAAGGGCCGCTTTGGGCCCTATGTGCAGCGCGGGCCTGTGACCGAAGAAAACAAAAAGCCCCCGCGCCAATCGATCCCCAAAGACTGGCCCGCCGAAGAAGTGACGCTTGAACAAGGTATTATGCTACTCTCCCTCCCCCGTCAGATCGGCCCGCACCCCGAAGACGGCGTGATGGTCTGGTCGAACATCGGGCGCTATGGGCCATATATCAAACACGCTGAGAGCACCTCGGACCGGGGCGGCACCAATGCCAACCTCGAAGGGATCGATGAGGTCTTTACCGTGGGCATGAACCGCGCCGTGCAATTGCTGGCCGAAAAAGTCGCCAGCCGTGGTGGGCGTGGCAAGGCCGCCAAGCCGATCCGCGAGATGGGCGAACACCCCGATATGGGCGGCGCGGTCAATATCATGGAGGGCAAATACGGGCCTTATGTAAAGTGGGAAAAGGTCAACGCCACGATCCCGAAAGAGGTTGAACCGGCAGACCTGACCATGGAACGCGCCGTGGAGTTGATTGAAGAAAAGCTCGCCAAATCTCCGGCCAAGCGCAAGGCGGCGACCAAGAAGAAAGCGCCAGTAAAGAAGCCCGCGGCGAAGGCCGCTGCCAAGAAGCCCGCAGCGAAAAAAGCGCCTGCCAAAAAACCGGCGGCGAAAAAGCCTGCCGCCAAGAAACCAGCGGCCAATAAGGCCGACAGCGCATAAACCACGCGCCCGAACAGAGCGACCGCGCCGCCATCGGCGCGGTTCCGCCTGTGTCGTATCTTCACATCCAGCATCATGCATATGTGATTTGCCATTTCCCTTTGATTTTCGGATCAGGGGCAAACGGCACGACCAGTATGAAAGGCAGATACATGTCAGGCATTAAATTCACCCGACGCGGCGTTATTGCCGCCAGCGGTGCGGCACTGATGACCCCGCAGATCCTGCGCGCGCAGGAAGTGGGTCAAGCGGCACGCGAGTTTTCCAACGAAGCCCCGGTGTCGCGCAATGCGTCGAGCTTTGCCACGCAGCGCTGGCAGGATCATTTCGACAGCCTTGGCAAAGGTGCCATCGTGGCCGATACCATCAGCCGCGCCTTGCATTATTGGAGCGCCGACGGCCAGATTTACAAGGTTTACCCAACCTCCGTGCCTGCCACCGAAGAGTTGACCAAACGCGGCTACACCGAAATCGTGCGCAAGAAAGAGGGGCCGGACTGGACCCCAACCGCCTCGATGATGGAGCGTTTCCCGCATTACAAATACATGCCGCCCGGCCCCGATAACCCGCTGGGAACCCATGCGATGTACCTAAGCTGGCCCGCCTATATCATTCACGGTACCCATGACACGCGCAAGATCGGGCGTCGCTCCTCGGACGGCTGTATCGGTCTCTATAACGAGAAGATCGAAGAGCTTTTCGGGATGTGCCCCGTAGGCACACAGGTCCGCGTGATCTAAACCTCTCGCAGCGGCCTTCCTTGCGTAGCTCCACGTAATTGACACTGCGGCAACGCAGCGTCACATATGGCGCAACGAAACCAAGGGAGGTCGTCCGTGAACAAAATCTATGGATCCGCCGCCGAAGCGCTGGAAGGCGTCTTGTCGGATGGCATGCTGATCGCCGCAGGGGGCTTTGGCCTTTGCGGCATTCCTGAATTGCTGTTGCAGGCGATCAAGGACAACGGGGCCAAAGACCTCACCTTCGCGTCGAACAATGCGGGCGTCGATGATTTCGGCATCGGCATTCTGCTGCAATCGCGGCAGGTGAAAAAGATGATCTCTTCCTACGTGGGCGAAAACGCCGAGTTCATGCGCCAGTATTTGAGCGGTGAGCTGGAGCTTGAGTTCAACCCCCAAGGCACATTGGCCGAGCGTATGCGCGCCGGTGGTGCGGGCATTCCGGGTTTCTATACCAAGACCGGCGTCGGCACCCAGATCGCCGAAGGCAAGGAAGTGAAACAGTTCCACGGTGAGGACTACATCCTCGAAGAGGGCATCTTTGCTGATCTGTCGATTGTGAAGGCTTGGAAAGCCGACGACACCGGCAACCTTGTGTTCCGCAAGACCGCGCGCAACTTCAACCCGCCAGCGGCCATGTGCGGTAAAGTCTGCATCGTCGAGGTCGAAGAGATCGTGCCGCGCGGCAGCCTCGACCCCGATAAAATCCACCTGCCGGGCATCTACGTGCATCGCATCATTCAAGGCGAGCATGAGAAGCGCATCGAAAAGGTCACGACACGCCAGCGGGAGGAAGCATAATGCCTTGGGATAGAGATCAGATGGCGGCGCGGGCCGCAGAGGAACTCGAAGACGGCATGTATGTGAACCTCGGCATCGGGATTCCGACGCTGGTGGCGAACTACGTCGGCGACAAGGACATCACGCTGCAGTCAGAAAACGGCATGCTGGGCATGGGCCCCTTCCCCTTTGAGTGCGAAGAAGACCCCGACCTTATCAATGCTGGCAAACAGACCATCACCGAGCTCAGCCGCACGGCCTATTTCGACAGCGCCATGTCTTTTGGCATGATCCGTGGTGGCAAGATTGCCGCAGCGATTCTCGGGGCCATGGAAGTGGCTGAGAACGGCGATCTGGCGAACTGGATGATTCCCGGCAAGCTGGTCAAAGGTATGGGCGGCGCGATGGACCTCGTTGCTGGCGTCAAACGGGTCATCGTCGTGATGGACCACCAAAATAAAGCCGGAGAATCGAAGCTGCTGAAGGAATGTACCCTGCCGCTGACCGGCAAGGGCGTGGTTGACCGGATCATCACGAACCTCGGTGTGCTCGACGTGGTCGAAGGCGGCTTGCGGATCGTCGAATGCGCCGATGGTGTGACTGAGGACGAGCTGCGCGCGGCCACAGACGCCACCATCGTTTGAACAAAGCCCCCGGCGGCATCCGCCGGGGCGCCACTGCGGCCCTAGTTCATCGCCGCAAAGACGCAGCCATCGCTGATAAGTTGAGGTGGTGTTAAGCAAAGCCCCTGCGCGACCTGAAACGCGGCCAGAACTTTAGGCACGTAGTCGCGCGTTTCGGCAAAGGGCGGCACGCCCGCGTGTTTGCGCACGGATCCTTCCCCCGCATTGTATCCGGCAAGCACGAGAATTGGATCGCGGTCGAACTCTCCCATCAGCCAGTCGAGGTATTTGACCCCGCCGAGGATATTCTCGGCTGCGATCAGACTGTCGCTGACGCCAAAGCGCGCGGCGGTATCGGGCATAAGTTGCATCAAGCCTGCCGCGCCTGCCCGGCTTACTGCATCGCTACGCCCAGACGATTCGACACTGATGACCGCCAGCACCAACGCCGGAGAGACCTTGGTGCCAACTGTGGCGCGCAAGATATCCACACCATTGCTGCGGGCGATGTCTTGCAAGTGTTGAAGGCGCGGCGCGGGCACCTTGCCCGTAGAAAGCGCCGCCATTGCCGGGGCCAACCGCCCCGCCCCACCGACTTCAGCTGCGGGAGAGACCTTATCCCAGAACCAGTCGAACTGCCCTGCCCTTAAGGGTGCTATCGCCCCTGAGGGCGTAGCAGCCACCGCCGGACCAGTCTCAACCTTGGCAGCCGCGGCAGCGCGGGCCGCGGGATCGATCTGCACAGTGATCCGCTTTGCCCCTTTCTTTGGAGGGGCGATCCGTTTGGCCGAGAATTCAGGGAAGGGCTTTGGCCCCTCTGCCGACGTGGCAGGGGCGATAAGGGCTGTTACCAGCGATAATGCCAATATGCGATACATGCCTGCTCTACCTTGCGTCTGACGCGCCTTTGGCTGGCAATATCTCATGAATCGGGGAATCGGGCCAGCGATTGAGACGCGGATCATGGCATTTTCGCCCTAATTGGCGCGAAAATCCTCGGAAATAGCGCGATTCCCGAGCTTTAGGCCGAGTTAAACCATTTAATTTCAGATGCTTAAGAGAATTTCGAAAGAAAAAATTAGCAGAACTGCAAAAGTCACATTTGCTGCCAAATTCGCGCCCCAATCTGACGGCTATATAGGGTCATACCAAGTCGGACAGCCTCAATGAGAGAACGAGGCAAACCGGACGGCGAGGTTAAAACCTTTTACTCAGTGATCCTTGGAGGGACATGACATGATGAACTTTATCAAAAACTTCCGCAAAGACGAAGACGGTGCCGTGACAGTTGACTGGGTCGTTCTGACCGCTGCGATCGTTGGTCTGGCTGTTGTTGCTTTCAACACGATTGGTGACAACACTGCCGATCTGACCACCGAGATTGGCACCGCCATCGATGGCGTTTCGGCAACGCGCTAACAACCGTATTCGTGGTAAAACACGACTGTCTTGGGGCCGCTTCTCTATCTGGGGTGCGGCCCTTTTTCGCGCCCAAACGCCGCTTTCTAACGGAGACACCAATGCGCAGCTTCTTAAAGAATTTTTCAAACGACCAAAGTGGCGCGGTCAGCGTTGAATGGGTTGTGTTGACTGCAGGGCTGGTTGGCTTAGCGATCCTAGTGCTGGGCGTCTTCTCAGACAGCCTAGATGGGTTGGTGGAATATATCTTGGTCAAGATGACTGCCTGAAGGCCATCATTTTACCTTCGCAAATCGAGCAACGGCAAGCTTCACCGCATCGCCGCCGTGCAGACCAAATCTCGCCATATTCGGCAGCTAGTCTGCCTAGGTGACAAAGCGGGCTCAGACTCGCTTCCATAGCAAAGAGGTAATGACATGCGAGCCGTATTCGGATTGGTTCTTTTGGTAGGTATCGCACTTGCCGGTGGGGCCGTTTATCTGGCGAAAGACCGGATTTCACAGTATCAAGCCGCCAATGCGCAGGCCCAAGCCGCGCTGGCGCAGGTGGTGCCAACCAAAACCGTTTGGGTGGCCGACAAGCCCTTGAAGTACGGGCAGCCCCTCACCCGCGAAGACGTCCGCGCCGTGAAATGGCCTGAGAACGCCATTCCAGAGGGGACATTCTTTGAGGAAACGGTCCTGTTTCCCGAGAACACAAAAGATCAACGCATCGTGCTGCGCAACATCGAAAAAGATGAAGCGATTATGGCTGTGAAGGTGACTGAGCCGGGCGAAGATTCCGGTTTGACCTCTCGCCTTGCGCGCGGCATGCGTGCCTTCACCATCAAAGTCGACGTTTCCAGCGGCGTCTCGGGCTTCCTGCGTCCCGGCGACAAGGTGGATGTCTATTGGACGGGCCGCGTGAACATGGGCAGCCAATCCAGCAACGGCGATGTGACCAAGCTGATCGAATCGGCGGTGCAGTTGATCGCTATTGACCAAAGTGCCGATGCGTTGGTGATGGAGGAAGCCTCTATCGCGAAGACGGTGACCGTGGCTGTAAAACCCCAGCAGGTCGCCGCCCTTGCCCAAGCGCAATCGACCGGCAACCTGTCCCTATCGCTAGTGGGAGCCGATGACGATACCGTCGCCGAAGCCATCGAGGTCGACCAACGTTCGCTTCTCGGCATCGAAGCACAAGAGACCATCGCAGAGGTCGCCAAAGAGAAAGTGTGCACCATCCGCACGCGTCGCGGTGCCGAGGTCGTCGAACTGCCGATCCCCTGCACAAACTGACCCGATAACAACCTCTTGCCATACTAAGCAAAGACGTCGCAGCCCCCTGCGGCGTCTTTTCCATTTTGGGTTATGTTGCGAATAGCCCACATGCAGCGCGTCCGCGAAGAGCTTGATTCTTGCAATAAAATTCTAATTGCCGCAGAGTGCAGCCAAACGAGGGCGAAAAGACCCATCCCGAGGCGTGATCAAAAAGGCAGGTCACATGAAAATCGATAGATTTCTAAAAGCGGCCCTGCTGGGGCTGACACTGGGCGCGATGCCAATGGCATTAACCCTGCCCAGTTCAGCTGGCGCCGACACATTGCGCGTTGTCAAACGTGGCACCAATTCCAGTCTCGATGTCCCGATGAACCGCGCTGTGGTGGTGGAAAGCGACATCCCCTTCGCGGAACTCAGCATCGCCAATCCCGGCATCGCAGATATCTCATCCCTTTCGGACCGCACGATTTACGTGCTCGGCAAATCGCCTGGTCTGACCACGCTGACGCTGCTGGACGCTGGCGGACAATTGATTACCAATGTCAATGTCCGCGTCGCGGCGGATGTGTCAGAATTTAAAGAACGGCTGCGCCAAATCCTTCCCGGTGAAAAGATTGAGGTGCGCACCGCCAATGACGGCATCGTGCTTTCGGGCATTGTGTCCTCGACGCAGCGCTTGCAACGCGCCCTTGATCTGGCCGAACGCTATGCCCCCGAACGGGTCAGCAACCTGATGAGCGTTGGCGGCATCCAGCAGGTGATGATGAAGGTCCGCTTTGCCGAAATGCAGCGCAACGTGTCGAAATCGCTTGGGTCATCGCTTGCAATTAATGGCGCAATCGGCGGCACGGGCATTAATGCGGGCACCGGCACCACCAATACTTCGGGCGGGGTTACTTCTTCGCTTGGCGGCACGATCCCCTCGTCCAACCAGAACGCAGGCGCGGTTCTATTCGGCTTTAACGCAGGCTCTACTCAAGTGGGCATCTTGCTGGAAGCACTTGAGGAAAAAGGCGTCGTGCGGTTCTTGGCAGAGCCAAACCTCGTGGCGCTTTCGGGGCAAGAGGCCAAGTTCCTTGCCGGGGGCGAATATCCCGTCCCCGTCGCCCAAACAGGTGACACCATCGCGGTTGAATTCAAACCCTTCGGCGTTGAACTCGCCTTTATCCCGCGTGTCGTCGACAAGGATATCATCAACCTCGAAATGAACGCCGCTGTGTCAGCCATTGATGCAAGCAACAGCATTGCCTTGGGCAACGGCATCGAAATTTCCGCGTTCACCCGCCGCGAGACATCGACCACGGTCGAGATGCGCGATGGCGAAAGCTTTGCCATTGCTGGGTTGCTGACCGATGATTTCACCGACAGCACGCGGCAATTGCCGTGGATCGGCGATGTGCCGGTTCTGGGCGCGCTGTTCCGGTCGGCGGATTATCAGCGCAGCCAGACTGAATTGGTCATCATCGTCACCGCGCATCTGGTGACACCAACCCGCGGCGAAGCTCTCGCGCTGCCGACGGACCGCATCAAGCCGCCCTCCGAGAAAGACCTATTCTTGCACGGGCGCACTGCTGATGGCACCCGCACCCCCAGCCGGGGTGCAGCGGGCGAAGTGGCCAAGCAGGATTTCCGCGGCTCCTACGGTTATGTACTGGATTGATCCGATGACACGCAGAGATATCACGTTGATCGCTGGCACTGCGGCCCTCACTGCGCTGACGGCCTGCGCCCCCAGCAACGATCCGGTTTATACTCAATTCTACCGCGAAGCAGGTTCGGTTGTGGATACCGGACAGTTCGGCAATGCCACGCTGCACAATCGGCAGGTCATGACAGGCGAAAAACAGGTCACTTTTGATTTAGCCAATCGTTTCGCCAGCGAAGTTGGCTCTACCGTGACATTCGCCTTTAATTCGGCCCAACTAGACGCCAACGCACAGGCTGTCTTGCGCCAACAGGCCGGATGGATTCGTCAGTTCCCCGAGATTCGCTTCCGCGTCTATGGCCACACCGATCTGGTCGGCTCTCAGAGCTATAACCGGGCACTCGGATTGCGGCGTGCGCAGGCGGTGGTCGGATATCTTTCCACCCTTGGAATCAGCCGAAGCCGTTTGGAAGCCGTTGTTTCCTATGGCGAAACACAGCCCCTAATCGTCACTCAAGGCCGTGAGCGTCGGAATCGGCGCACGGTGACCGAGGTGAGCGGCTTTGTGAAAGGTCATCCAATGCTTCTGGATGGCAAATATGCGCAGATCATTTACCGCGAGTATGTGGCCAGCGCAGTGCCCCCCTCGCAGTTAAGCTCCGGCGCTACCGCGACAGGTGGCGGCGACAGCGGCGGAGAGTAAGGCCAAGGGCCTCTCTTGCAACGCAATTTCACCCCCGCGCCTTTTGGGCCGCGGGGGTTTTTCGTGACCCGCTAATAGATGTCCAATCGGGCGCTAAAACGCGGATCGTTTCAAGATACCCAACAATGGAGGCTTTTTGGCCCCAATCTCGCCCCAGTTGGGAGTGATATTCGACCAAGAAGGATAAATGTGCCCGGCTTAGAGGCCGCGCATGAGGCAGACGCCAGAGCGGTCGCAGCGACAGAATATCGCCGATCTCCGGCCAACCCGTTGATGTAAAGGACAAAAGGTCATGAGCAGCAGTATGCCCCAACCCGAAGCAGCGCCGATTGTTGCCTGCACAATCAGCCGTGATGTGCAGAACTTCGATCTCTTGATCGAAGACATGGAGGCCACCCTAGGCGAAAGCTGGGGCGATCTGGGATTCGCTGAAGCGCTGGCATTCTTTGGTCAGCCCGAAGCCGAAGCGATGGAATTTGTGGCGCTCGCCATGGATGAAACCGACGAAGACAACCTTGTGCTGATGAGCGAAATCATCACACAGGCCAAGGCCCGCGACATCAGCGTGATCCTGATCGCCGAAGATATGACCCCCGCCGCGCTGCATTCACTGCTGCGTCAGGGTGCTGACGAATTCGTCCCCTATCCGCTGCCCGAAGGTGAGTTGGCCCAGGCCATTGCCCGGGTGCGCGCCGGAGAGAACAGCGCCCCTGCCCCCGCCGCAGAAGCAGCCGCACCGCAGCTTAAAGCTGGTGCGCAAAAGGATGGCGCATTGATCGTGGTACACGGGCTGGCCGGCGGCACAGGTGCCACGACCCTTGCCGTGAACCTCGCGTGGGAACTTGCCAACGCTGATAAAAAGAATGCCCCCTCAGTCTGCTTGTTGGATTTCGATCTGCAATACGGCTCGGTCGCGACGTTCCTTGATCTGCAACGCCGCGAGGCGGTCTATGAGATGATGTCCGACACAGAATCCATGGACGAAGAGATCTTTGGCCAAGCCCTGCAAACCTTCGACGATAAACTGCATGTGTTGACCGCCCCGGCAGAAATGCTACCGCTCGACATCATCACCAACGAGGACGTCGAGCGCATCCTCAGCATGGCACGCAACCAATTTGACTATGTCATTGTCGATATGCCTTCGACGCTGGTGCAATGGTCGGAAACTGTGTTGACCAGTGCCCATGTCTATTTCGCGATGCTGGAACTCGACATGCGCTCAGCCCAGAACGCCCTGCGGTTCAAACGCGCACTGCAATCCGAAGAGCTCCCCTTTGAGAAGCTGCGCTATGTCATGAACCGCGCCCCAAAGTTTACTGATCTCAGTGGCAAAAGCCGGGTCAAGCGTATGGCCGAATCGCTTAGCATCTCAATTGACGTGCACATGCCCGATGGCGGCAAAGCGGTGACACAGGCCAATGACCACGGTTTCCCCCTTGCTAATTCTGCCCCAAAAAGCCCGCTGCGGCGCGAAATCGCCAAGCTGGCAAGCTCCATCCACGATCTCAAGGGCGAGCAGGCCAAAGCGGCCTGAGCCCCCTAGCGAAAGAGCGTATCGATGTTTTCCAAGTATAAGAAACCAGCCCCCGGCGCCCCAAAAGCGGCCCCTGCCCCGGCCAAACAGGCCAAGCCTGCCAAGGTTGTCGAAGCTGCTCCAGTGGCCGCCCCGGCACCTGCTGAGGCTGCCAAATCGGCTTCGATGCGTCGCGCCCTCAAGCCCGCCGCCGCAGCACCCGAAGACCGTGAGGTCAAGCGCAAGCAGCGGATGAGCGAAATCAAACTCGAGTTGCACCGCGCACTGTTGGACAACCTCAACCTTGCCGCGCTGGAACATGCATCCGAAACTGATTTGCGCCAAGAAATCAACGACATTGCCGTCGAAATTCTGTCGGAAAAAAGCATCGTGCTTAACCGCGAAGACCGCATGACGCTGAACTCCGAACTCTATGACGAGGTGACCGGCCTTGGCCCGTTGGAGACGCTGCTGAAAGACGACACGGTCAACGATATTCTGGTAAACGGCCCGCAGCAGATTTTCGTCGAGCGAGATGGCAAACTGCAGTTGACCGACGTGACGTTCAAGGATGAAAAGCACCTGCTGCGGATCATCGACAAGATCGTTTCGGCCGTGGGTCGGCGCGTGGATGAAAGCAACCCCTACGTCGATGCGCGGCTCAAAGACGGCTCGCGTTTCAACGCCATGGTGCCCCCCGTTGCGGTGGACGGCTCCTTGGTGTCCATTCGTAAGTTCAAGAAAGACAAGTTGGGCATCGACGATCTGGTGAATTTCGGGGCTTTCTCGGAGGAGATGGCCGCCTATTTGCAGGCCGCCGTGGCGACGCGTCTGAACATCATCGTGTCCGGCGGTACGGGCTCGGGTAAGACGACCACGCTCAACGCCCTGTCGTCGTTCATTGCCAATGATGAACGCATCCTGACCATCGAAGACACCGCCGAACTTCAGCTCCAGCAGACCCATGTGGGCCGGATGGAAAGCCGCCCGCCAAACGTCGAAGGCAAAGGCGAAGTCTCTCCCCGCGACTGTCTGAAAAACGCCCTGCGGATGCGCCCGGACCGGATCATCGTGGGTGAGACCCGCGGCGAGGAAGTGATCGACATGTTGCAGGCGATGAACACCGGTCACGACGGTTCCATGACCACGATCCACGCCAACTCGGCCCGTGATGGCATCAGCCGTCTGGAAAACATGATTGCCATGGCCGGGATTGAAATGCCGCTCAAGGCGATGCGCAGCCAGATTTCCTCGGCTGTGAATCTGATCGTGCAGGCCAGCCGCCTGCAAGACGGCTCGCGCCGGATGACCTCGATCACCGAGATCACGGGCATGGAAGGCGAGGTGATTTCGATGCAGGAAATCTTCCGGTTCCAGCGTGTCGGCCTGACGCCCGAGAACAAGATCATCGGCCATTTCACCGCCACCGGCGTGCGCAGTCACTTCTCTGAGCGGTTCCGCATGTGGGGCTATGACCTGCCCGCCTCTATCTACGAACCCGTGGCGGCCCAGTAAGGATTGATGCAATGAGTGCCGAACCAATCATCTATGGTCTGATCTTCATCGGCGTCCTGGTGCTGGTCGAAGGCCTATACCTTGTCGCATTCGGCAAATCGATCAGCCTCAACAGCCGCGTGAACCGCCGTCTTGAGATGCTGGAAAAAGGCGCCCGCCGTGAGGAAGTCTTGGACAAGCTGCGCAAGGAAATGCAGCAGCATATGAACGCCAAGTCGATCCCGCTCTATTCCCTGCTGTCAGAACGTGCGCAGAAGGCCGCGATTGCCTTCACGCCGCAGCAACTTTTGATGATTATGGCAGGTCTTGCCGCCTTGGCCTTTCTGGGGCTGACGATTGGCACCGATGCATCTGTGTCGGTTCGGGCGCTTATGGCCATCGCGATGGGTGTCGGCGCGGTGTTCTTTTGGGTCTCGCACAAAGCGGGCAAACGTATGGCGATGATCGAAGAACAGCTTCCCGACGCGGTGGAGCTGATGGTGCGCAGCCTGCGTGTGGGGCACCCGTTTTCCAACGCGATCTCGATCGTGTCCAAAGAAATCCAAGACCCGCTTGCCTCGGAATTTGGGGTGATCGCCGATGAGGCCGCCTATGGCCGCGATCTGGGTGAAGCGCTAAAAGACATGGCCGAGCGTCTCGACATGCAGGATTTGCGCTTCCTCGCCGTGGCCGTGACCATCCAGCAACAATCGGGCGGCAATCTGGCCGAGATCCTCGCTGGTCTGGCCAAGGTGATCCGCGCCCGCTTCCGCCTGTTCCGCCGTGTCAAAGCGATCACGGCGGAGGCGAAATGGTCGGGCAAGTTCCTGTCGGCCTTCCCGCTGGTCGCGCTGGTGGTGATCAACCTCGGCGATCCGCATTACTATGACGAGGTGCGCGATCATCCCTATTTCATTCCCGCCTGTTTTCTTGTGGGGATCTTCCTTGTGCTGAACCTTTTCGTGATGCGCATCCTTACCAATATCAAAGTCTGAGAGGCCGATGATGGAATCATTCAATCAGCTTAGCGATCAGATCAACCAAGCCTTGGGGCCGATGGGTTTGATTATCATCATCGGCACATTGGGCGTCGCGTTGGTGGCGATTACACTGGTGCTGATGTTGCGCCAGCCCGAAGACCCGCTGACCAAGCTCAAACGCACCAGCACGGCCCCGTTGGGCGATAGCGCGCGCGAGAAGTTGCGCCAGTCCGACCAGAACGCACAGTTGCAGAAATTCGCCAAGTTTCTTGAGCCCGAGGACGTGGCCGAACTCAGCGCCAAACAATTGATGTTGCGCCAGGCCGGTTATCGCTCGCGCGATGCGGTGCGGCTTTACTACTTTGCGCAGTTTGCCCTTGGGATGCTCGGGCTGGTGGGCGGTCTGGTCTATACCAATGTCTTGGGCGGCGGCGAAGGGCTGACCACCCAGCAGACCATGATGTGGGCCATCGGTCCCGGTGCGATCGGGTACTATTTGCCCAAGTATTGGGTCAGACGCCGCGTCGATTCCCGCAAAGAAGAGATCACCCGCGGCTTTCCTGATGCGCTTGATATGATGCTGGTCTGTGTCGAGGCGGGGCAATCGCTGGATCAATGTATCGTCCGCGTCGGCCGGGAGTTGCGTGCCTCCTACCTCGCGTTGGCCGAAGAGTTCGAGATGGTCGCCTATGAGATGAAGGCCGGTAAGGACAAGGTCACCGTGCTTAACGATATGGCGGAGCGTTGCGGTGTGCAGGATGTGTCCTCCTTTGTGACCGTGCTGATCCAATCAGCAGCTTTCGGTACATCCGTCGCCGACGCCCTGCGCGTCTATGCCGAAGAGATGCGCGACAAGCGCGTGATGCGCGCCGAAGAAGCGGCAAATAAGTTGCCAACCAAGATGACCCTTGCCACTATGGGGCTGACCGTACCGCCGCTGTTGATCATTCTGGTCGGCCCGTCGGCACATGGCATCTCGAAACTGGGTCAGATAGGAAATTAATGACGGAGAAAATTCGGCGCAGCCTCGCCCGCGCCGTTTTCATCGGGCCGATCTTGGCCCTTGCTTTGGCCGCCTGTTCGACAGGCGGCTTTTCCGCGTTCGGCGGGCCAAAGAAACCCGATGATCTTTATGCCCCCGGCGTGAACCCGCGCGCAGAAGCTGTCGACGGGATCGAAGTGGGTCATCGGCTTATCGCGGCAGGACAGTATGAACTGGCCATCAAATCCTTCAACCGCGCCGCACTGGATCACGGGCTGACAGGCGAAATCCTCTCAGCGTTGGGCAGCGCCAACCTTGGGCTGGGACGGTTGGGGCAAGCCGAGACCCTGCTGCGCCGCGCGGTTGAGAAGGACGCCGCCGAGCCGGAAGTCTGGAACAACCTTGGCGTCGTACTGATGGAAAGCGGTCAAACCGCCGAGGCCGAGCAGATTTTCCGCAAAGCCTATGCCCTCGATAATGGCGAAAGTGACGCAATCCGGGACAATCTGCGCTTGGCGCTCGCAAAAACGGAAAAATATGTTATAACAGAAGTCAATGAAGATAATTACAAATTGGTGCGGCGCGGCAGCGGGGATTACCTGATCCGTCCGACACCATGATCCGGCAGAGCAGTAAAAGGACGCAAAATGCGCCATCCAATCATTCTGGCCGTCTGCATGGCAGGCGTCACCGCCCTTTCTGGCTGCGGTGAAAAAGATGCGAACGCCACCGTTGAGCGGGCCTTCAAGGACGTCAATGTGGTGGATGAAACCAACCTCTCCGACGTGATGCTGACCGTGGCCGATCCCAATGAGGCGGTGAGTTACTTCGCGCGGTCAGTCAAGGAAAGCCCCGACCGGATCGACCACCAGCGCGGGCTTGCCGCATCACTCGTGCGGGCCAAACGCACCACCGAAGCCGTGGGCGAATGGGATAAAGTCATCAAAATGGAGGGCGCCACGCCCGAAGATAGCGTGCAATTGGCCGATGCGCTGATCCGCTCCGGCAACTGGGCGCGGGCCGAAACGGTTCTGAACGGCATCCCCCCCACCCATGAGACATTCGCCCGCTACCGGCTCGAAGCTATGGTCGCCGACAGCAAAGAACAGTGGAGCCGCGCCGACAGTTTCTATGAAATCGCCGTTGGGCTCACCACCACCCCCGCCGCCGTGATGAACAACTGGGGCTACTCCAAACTGACCCGCGGTGATTACCCCGAAGCCGAGAGGCTTTTTGGCGAGGCGATCCGTCAGGACAACACGCTTTTCACCGCCAAGAACAACCTCATCATGGCCCGCGCCGCGCAGCGCGACTACACCCTACCCGTCATGCCGATGGAGCAGTCCGAGCGCGCACAGCTTTTGCACACGATGGCGCTGTCGGCGATCAAACGCGGCGATGTGGAAACCGGCAAGGGCCTGCTGCGCGAAGCGATCGACACACATCCTCAGCACTTCGAAGCCGCCGTCCGCTCTCTGCGCGCGTTGGAAAACGGCTGAGCCATGGCGATCTCTGCCACGGCGGCCCTGTGGTTTCTGCCCTTCGTCCTGCCGATCTGCCTCTATGTCGCTTTCACCGACATGAAGCAGATGCGCATTACAAATCAGGCGGTCTTGGTACTCACCGCGATCTTCGTGGTGTTGGGTCTGTTTCTGCTGCCGTTTGAGACCTACCTCTGGCGCTTGCTGAGCCTCGTGATTATCTTGGTCATTGGCATCGTGCTGAACGCCGCCGGCGTTATGGGGGCCGGAGACGCCAAATTCGCCGCCGCTGCCGCGCCCTTTATCGCCATGGGTGATCTGCGCCTGCTGATGATGCTTTTCATGGCCACCCTTCTGGCCGCCGCTGCCACGCACCGAGGGGTGAAATACACCCCCCTGCGCCGCCTCGCCCCCGATTGGCAAAGCTGGCAAGAAACCAAGAAATTCCCCATGGGCCTCGCCCTCGGCACCACGCTGGGGCTTTATCTAATCTTAGGGGCTGTTTACGGCGTCTAACGATGACATGGGCCAGATATGCTGCCCCAATTGTCGCTTCGGCCGTCCACATTCACGCCATATTCAATAATTACGTTGCACAGTAATTGAACCGCAGCGCGCCGCCCTTTCTAGGAAGCCATTGATGAACGCCCCGACCAGCACAGTGCTTGCCCCGCCGCCCCCCAAGCGGCTGGAGGATATGAAACTGCCCATCGTGATGATGCGCGACATCCTTCTGAAAACGATCTTCCGCAAGAACGTAGAAATGGTCAGCGATCTGGCCCAAGCGCTCTGCCTGCCGATCCAAGTCACGCAAGAAATGGTCGATCAAGCCCGCGGCCAGCGCCTGCTAGAGGCGACAGGCACGCTCAGCGCAACCAGCGGCAATGAAATGGGCTATCAACTCACCGATGCTGGTAAGGCCCGGGCGCTGGACGCGCTGGCTCAGTCCGAATATTTCGGCGCCATGCCCGTCCCGCTTGAGGTCTACCGCGAGCAGGTCAAACGCCAATCCGTACGCAATCTGCAAATCACCCGCGATCAACTCACCGGGGCCATGGGCCATCTGGTGCTGCCCGACAGCCTGCTGGACCACCTCGGCCCCGCCGTCTCTGCCGGGCGGTCAATCCTGATGTACGGCCCGCCGGGAAACGGGAAATCAAGCATTTCCAATGGGATACGAGATGCCCTCGGCGATCGGGTCTATGTCCCCCGCGCCATCGAATACGCAGGTCAAGTCATCACCGTCTATGACCCGATCGTTCATTCCGCCGCCGAGGCCGAGGTGCAAGACCCCACCTCCCTGCGCCGGATCACCCGCTATGACGCCCGCTATGTCTGCTGCGAACGCCCGACGGTCATCACCGGCGGCGAGCTGACGCTCGACATGCTCGATCTGGTGTACAACCCCACGGCGCGGACCTATCAGGCGCCGCTGCAGCTCAAAGCCACAGGCGGCATTTTCATCGTCGACGACCTTGGCCGCCAGAAAGAACCACCGCAGAGCATCATCAACCGCTGGATCGTGCCGCTTGAGGAAAGCAAAGACATCCTCGCCCTGCAATCGGGCGAAAAATTCGAGGTGCCCTTCGACACGCTGGTGATCTTCTCCACCAACTTCCACCCAAATGAGATTTTCGACCAAGCGGCCCTGCGGCGTATCTTCTTCAAGATTAAGATCGACGGCCCGGACCAAGAGAACTTCCTCAAGATCTTTGCCATGGTCGCCCGCAAACGCGGCATGCCACTGGACGAGGCGACGCTGATTCATCTGCTGAAGGTGAAATATCCAACGATCGACAACGTCTATGCGAACTATCAGCCGAATTTCCTGATCGACCAGATGATCGCCATCTGCGATTTCGAAGGGATCCCCTATCAAATGAACCCCGATCTAGTGGACCGCGCTTGGGCCAATATGTTCGTCCGCGATGAGGTGATCGTAAAATAGCCCTAGCCGCTGGCACCGCGCCCTGCCGATACTACATTGGGTGTCATGCGCGCCCTACCACCCAAATTCGCCGATTGGTTCGCCCAGAACGGCTGGTCCCTGCACCCGCACCAGCAAGAGATGCTGGACCGTGCCGAGGCTCCCGCCCTGCTCCTCATCGCCCCCACGGGCGGGGGTAAAACGCTGGCCGGTTTCCTGCCCACCCTCGTCGATCTGGCCGAGCATGATCACGAGGGGATGCACACGCTCTACATCTCGCCGCTGAAGGCGCTCGCGGCAGACATCAAGCGCAACCTCACCCGCCCGGTCGAGGAAATGCGCCTGCCAATTCGCATCGAGGACCGCACCGGCGACACCTCGCAATCGCGCCGCCGCCGCCAACGCGCCGACCCGCCGCATATCCTGCTGACCACGCCGGAAAGCCTCGCTCTGCTGACCTCCTACGAGGACGCTGCCCGCACCTTTCGCGGGCTCAAGCGGGTGGTGATCGACGAAATCCATGCCCTCGCCGAAAGCAAACGCGGCGACCAGTTGATGCTGGCGCTGACCCGTCTTCAAGCCCTCTGCCCCGGCCTCAAACGGGTGGGCCTCTCGGCCACGGTCGAAGACCCTTCGGCCATCGCCCACCTCATGGCCCGCCACCCGGACCCTTGCGAAGTGCTGCTGGCCGACCCCGGCCCGGCCCCTGATATCCAGATGCTACACACTGAAGTGCCCCCGCCTTGGGCCGGAGGCGGCGCGGCCTATTCGATCCCAGCGGTGCTGGAACAGGTGCGTCGGCACAAAACCACGCTGATCTTCCACAACACCCGCGCGCAGGCCGAAATCTTCTTTCACAACCTCTGGCTCGCCAATGAAGACGCCCTGCCGATCGCCATCCACCACGGGAGCTTGGATCACGCCCAACGCGAAAAGGTCGAAGCCGCCATGGTCCGCGGCGATCTGCGTGCCATCGTTTGCACCGGCACGCTGGATCTGGGCATTGACTGGGGCGATGTGGACCTGATCATTCAGATCGGCGCCCCCAAAAATGTAAAGCGGCTGGTCCAACGCATCGGCCGCGCCAACCACCGCTACAACGCACCTTCCAAGGCGCTTCTCGTACCAGCGAACCGCTTTGAGGTGGTCGAATGCGTGGCCGCCCTAGAGGCCGTGCTCGAAGGCGCACTCGACGGCGATCCGCGCGGTCCCGGCCCGCGCGACGTGCTTTGCCAGCACATACTCATCACCGCCTGCGCTGGTCCCTTCGATGCTGACGACCTCTTCACGCAGGTCCGCTCCGCCGGGGCCTACGCCGCCCTGTCCCGCGTCGACTTCGACGCCTGCCTCGACTTCTGCGCCACCGGCGGCTACGCCCTGCGCGCCTATGACCGCTGGCAGCGCCTGCTGCAGCGCCCTGACGGCCAATGGCAATTGCGTGATCCGCGCGCCGCCCAACGCATCCGCATGAACATCGGCACGATCCAAGATACCGATAAGCTAAAGGTCCGTATGAAACGCAACCGCGGGGGCAAACCGCTGGGCGAGATCGAAGAAGGCTTTGCCGCTACGCTCACCAAAGGCGACACCTTTCTGATCGGCGGCCAAATCGTAAGCTACGAAGGGCTGCGCGAAACCGTTGTCGAAGTCAGCCGCAACGCCGCCAAAAAGCCCAAAGTGGCGACCTTCGGCGGCACCAAATTTGCCACCTCCACACAGCTTTCCGCCCGCGTCCAACAGATGTTCACTCAAGACAGCTGGCCCGAACTGCCGCGCCACACCGCCGAATGGCTCAGCCTACAACGTGAAGTCAGCCAATTGCCGCAGCCCGGCACCCTGCTGGTCGAAAGCTTCCCCCATGACATGGCCGAACAAACGGTCTTCTACGGTTTTGCCGGTCGCAACGGCCAGCAAACGCTGGGCCTATTGCTGACCAAACGCATGGAAGACCTCGGCCTGCGCCCCTTGGGCTTCGTAGCAACAGACTATGCCACGCTCATCTGGGGCCTCTCCCCCGTCGACGACCCCGCGCCGCTGCTCGACCCCAGCGTGCTGCACGAGGGTCTCGACAGTTGGCTTGCGGGCAATGCCGTGATGAAACGCACCTTCCGCGCCGCTGCGACCATTGCCGGGCTCATTGAACGCAACACCCTGCAGGCCCGCAAATCCGGACGACAAACGACCTTTTCCAGCGATATCCTTTATGACACGCTGCACCGCTATGAACCGGACCATCTGATGCTCGATATCACTCGCGAAGAAGCGCTCAGCGGACTGGTGGATTTCGGCAGAATCGAAGAGATGCTGGGACGGATCGCCGGGCGGATCACCCACCGCAAACTGTCCCGTGTCAGCCCTCTCGCTGCACCGCTGTTTCTGGAAATGGGCCGTGTGCCTGTCGAAGGCGCCGGACAGGAACGCATGCTGGCGGAAGAGGCCGAAAGACTGATGGAAGCCTCCGGCCTCGCGCAGCTCACCCCGCCGCCCTCGGATCAGCCGCCTTGGCGAGATGGGCGTTGAACACCGAGGTGTCGCAGGCCGAGAGGTTCTGCAAGGTATTTGAAAAAGGATGAAGATACTAAGTGTTCTTTAACCCAGGCCGCGCATCTTGATCCCGCGGTACAGGCTGCGGAGCCGATGACCGCAAAGGATGAAGGCGCGTCTCCGGTCAGGTTAACGCCCGGCTGCGGGGCGCGTTTTCTACCTTTCATCCTTTCTTAAATACCGCTGCGCTGCCGTTTCCGGTCTTCTGACAATCGCGTTTGACCCCTTGCCAAATCAGCAACGATCTCAGATGAACAAAGGATGAACGGACTTGAGTTTTCATTCGCCGGGGCGGGGCTGACTGCGCTTGGTTCTGGCGCGCTTTGGTGGCGCGAAAGAGATTTGCTTTGCGTGAGCGACCTTCATTTGGGCAAGTCGGAAAGGATCGCGCGGCGCGGCGGGTCGGCATTGCCGCCTTATGAGACCCGCGATACGTTGAACCGTCTGGCGGCGGACCTGTCCTCGACGCAGGCGCGGCATGTGATCTGCCTTGGCGATAGTTTCGATGACCTCGGGGCGGCGCAGGCGCTGCCGGAGGAAGAGCGGTTGTGGATACTGGGCCTGCAAGCCGGGCGGCGGTGGGATTGGATTGAGGGCAATCACGATCCCGGACCCGTAGGCTTGGGCGGCACGCATTTAGGAGAGATTACGCTCGGCCCGCTGACCTTTCGGCATATCGCCGCGAGCGAGGGCCGGGGCGAGGTGTCGGGACATTATCATCCTAAGGCATCAATCCGTGCGCGGGGCCGCAGCATCTCGCGTCCGGCCTTTCTGTTTGACAGCAAGCGGCTGATCCTGCCTGCATATGGCACCTACACCGGCGGGCTGCGCAGCCAGTCGCGGGTGCTTTGTGATTTGATGGGGCCGGAGGCCCGCGCGGTGCTGACTGGGCCGCAACCAGTGGCGATCCCCATGCCTGGAAAGAAGCGATGATGGACGATCAGATTGAATGCCGCGTGCGGGAGAGCTTTGCCAAGCAGACCATGATGCAAACCTTGGGGGCGGAGATCATCGACGTCCAGCCCGGTTTGGTCAGGGTTTCTGCGCCGGTCCTGCCCGGTGCGATGCAGCAGCAGGGTTTTGGCCATGCGGGGCTGACCTTTTCCATCGGCGATTCCGCGGCGGGCTATGCGGCCTTGAGCATGTTGCCGCCGGAGGTCGATGTCGTGACTTCGGAGATCAAGATCAACCTGCTGGCCCCCGCCCGCGGGGATCGGCTGATTGCCACGGGCCGGGTTGTGAAACCGGGCCGGCGGCTTTGTGTGGTCACGGCAGAGGTGCATGCGGAAACGGATGGCGAAGCCAAGCTCATCGCCATCCTGCAGGGCACCATCGTGCCTGTGCCTGCCTCTTAAGCGGTCAGCCCTTCGGGTTCTTCCAACCCATTGGCGCGGCAGCAGGCGGTGACCGTATTGGCCAGCAGGCAAGCGATGGTCATTGGCCCGACGCCGCCCGGCACGGGTGTGATGGCCCCGGCGCGTTGGCTGGCACTGTCGAAATCCACGTCGCCGACCAGTTTGGTCTTTTCGCCAGTCTCAATCCGGTTGATGCCCACGTCGATCACCGTGGCACCCTCTTTGATCCAATCGCCCGGCACCATCTCGGGGCGGCCAACGGCGGCGACCACGATATCGGCGCGGCGCACCACTTCGGGCAGATCGCGGGTGCGGCTATGCGCGATGGTCACGGTGCAGCTATCGCCCAAGAGCAGCTGCGCCATCGGTTTGCCGACGATGTTGGAGCGGCCGATAACCACCGCGTTCAAGCCCGTTAGATCCCCATGGTGGTCCCGCAGCATCATCAGGCAGCCAAGCGGGGTGCAGGGCACCATGCTTTTCTGCCCCGTGCCCAGCAGCCCGACGTTGGAGATGTGGAAACCGTCCACGTCCTTGGCGGGCGAGACGGCATTGACCACCCGGCTTTCGTCCAGATGATCCGGCAGCGGCAGTTGCACGAGGATGCCGTGGATCTCGGGGTCGTTGTTCAACGCGTCGATCAGTTTGAGCAGGTCGTCCTGATCGACGGTCGCGGGCAGCTTGTGTTCGACCGACTTCATGCCGACCTCGCGGGTCATCTTGCCCTTGGAGCGGACATAGACTTGGCTTGCCGGGTCTTCGCCGACCAGCACCACGGCGAGGCCGGGGGTGACGCTGTGATCCGTCTTCAGCCGGTCGACATGGCCTGCCACCTTGTCGCGTACCGTTGCCGCAAAGGCTTTGCCGTCGATGATTGTCGCTGCCATATCCGTCTCACTTTCGCTCGCTGCAGGTTGAACACGCTCTACATCACCGCGACGGCGGGGCATTGCAACCCGCCTTAGAACAATCCCTCCACATCGCCGTCGGCGTTGAGCTTGATTGCCTCCGCAGAAGGCACCCGAGGCAGGCCCGGCATGGTCATGATCTCACCGCAGATCACGACGACGAACCCGGCCCCCGCCGAGAGCCGCACCTCGCGGATGGGTACGCTGAAGCCTGTGGGCGCGCCGCGCAGGTCGGGATCGGTCGAGAAACTGTACTGGGTTTTGGCCATACAGACCGGCAGATCTCCATAGCCCTGTGCCTCCCAGTCTTTCAACTGATTGCGTACCTTTTGGTCGGCCAATACCTCGTCGGCGCGGTAGATGCGTTTGGCGATGGTTTCGATCTTTTGAAGGAGTGGCATCTCGTCGGCATAAAGGGGGGCGAAATTCGCGTGATCACCATCGGCGATTTCTGCCACGCGGGTTGCTAGATCGGCAGAGCCTTCTGACCCCAATTCCCAATGGCGCGACAGGATCGCCTCGGCCCCTTGGGCAGCGACATAGTCCTTAACCGCGGCGACTTCGGCGTTGGTGTCGGTCACGAAATGGTTAATCGCCACGACGACGGGCACGCCAAAGGATTTTATGTTCTCGATATGGCGGCCAAGGTTGGCGCAGCCCTTTTGCACCGCCTCTACGTTTTCCGCCCCAAGGTCCGCTTTCGCAACGCCGCCGTTCATCTTCATCGCGCGCACCGTGGCCACCACCACGACAAGCGATGGCGCGAGCCCCGCCTTGCGGCACTTGATGTTCAAGAATTTTTCAGCCCCGAGGTCGGCGCCAAAGCCCGCCTCCGTCACCACATAATCCGCCAGTTTCAGCGCTGTGGTCGTGGCGATGACCGAGTTGCAGCCGTGCGCGATATTGGCAAATGGGCCGCCATGTACGAAGGCCGGGTTATTCTCCAGCGTTTGGACGAGGTTGGGCTGCATCGCGTCTTTCAAAAGCACCGTCATGGCCCCATCCGCCTTGATGTCGCGGGCATAGACCGGGCTGCGGTCGCGGCGGTAGGCCACGATCATCGCGCCAAGGCGCTCTTGCAGATCGCTGAGGTTTTTGGCGAGGCAGAGGATCGCCATGACCTCGGAGGCGACGGTGATGTCGAACCCCGTCTCACGCGGGAAACCGTTGGGCACGCCACCAAGAGACGCGGTGATTTGCCGAAGGGCGCGGTCGTTCATATCAACCACCCGACGCCAAACAACGCGGCGGGTGTCGATCTCAAGCTCATTGCCCCAGTAGATATGGTTGTCGATCATCGCGGCCAGCAGGTTATGCGCGCTGGTGATGGCGTGGAAATCTCCGGTGAAATGGAGGTTCATCTCTTCCATTGGCACGATCTGCGCATAACCGCCGCCCGCAGCCCCGCCCTTCATCCCAAAGTTCGGCCCGAGCGAGGCTTCGCGGATGCAGACCGCCGCCTTCTTGCCGATACGGTTAAGCCCGTCGCCCAGCCCTACGGTGGTGGTGGTCTTCCCCTCCCCCGCTGGCGTGGGATTGATCGCAGTGACAAGGATCAACTTGCCATCGGGCCGGTCTTGGACGCTGTCGATAAAGCTCTGGCTTACCTTCGCCTTGTCATGGCCGTAGGGCAGCAGGTCATCGCTGGAGATGCCCAGCTTCTCACCGATTTCCTGAATAGGGCGTTTCGCCGCTTCGCGGGCGATTTGAATGTCGGTTTTAAAAGCCATGAGAATCCCCTGTTGCCGTTGGTGGCGATCATTATCCTCCAGCCATACAGCCACAAGCCCTCAACCGGAGGCCGTGTTTCCGACACTCAAAGGGCGCGAAACGGCGCGTGGTCAGCCCAGATGCGGCCAGACAGGCTGGTTTGGCACAAACAGCCGCATTTCATCGCCCAAGGCCAGCGGTCCTTCCCGCTCTACCCAAGCAGTCACCCCGCGCTTGCCCTGCGCGGCGGTTTTGAACCCTTTGCCGTGGCCGGGGGCTTCACTTTCGATTTCACGCGCGGGTAGGTTGCAGGGGCCGTTTTCAATATCCACCACCAACGTGGTGCCCTGCGCGTTCTGCAACCGTGATCCCGGTGGGATGAGGGTGAAGTCGGGGATGCCCTCAATAATGATTGAGGTGCCCAGCAGTGCCGGGTCCAACTCGGACAGGTCAA
This sequence comes from Sulfitobacter dubius, assembly GCF_900113435.1. Classification (GTDB taxonomy): domain Bacteria; phylum Pseudomonadota; class Alphaproteobacteria; order Rhodobacterales; family Rhodobacteraceae; genus Sulfitobacter; species Sulfitobacter dubius. Next base: position 1,463,728 of record NZ_FOPG01000001.1, read on the forward strand.
TGGCCGCGGCGATCTGGGCCACCTCTTCGGCTGAGAGAATAGAGAGTTGCCGCGTATTGCGAATTTCCGTGCCTTTGGCATGTAGATTGCGCACCCGCACGCAAGCGGGGCGGGTCAGCCCGGCGTGGAAGTCCCCTTTGAACCCCGCGTAGCTGGCGAAGGCCTCTTTGAGCGGCGTTGAACGGATGTTTTTGCGATCCTGCGGGACCATGCCCAGCCAAGTAATGCGACCAGTATAATCTGTAGTGCGAAGCTCGGGCATGGTGCTGTCCTTTGACATGCAGTTTGAAAGGCGTGAATTTTACTAACGGGTCAGATGTACCTTGAAGCCACCGCCGCTCATTGAAGCGCGGGCGAGCTTGCGGTCCGTATACATCAACTGCATCCCGAACGACTTGAAATAGAAAGGAGAGACATACCCCGGTCCCATCACGACGCGGTAAGACATATCGCAAACCACTGTCTCGCCCTCCTGTTTCACAGCTTCGGTCGCGATCTGAACCACACGCCGGCCATCATAGACGGCGAGCGGCGATGGGCATGTTTCGGCCTTGGCAAGGGCCGCAAACAGTTCGGGCGGGAAGACAGTACCCGCAGGTACCATACCGGCATCCGACATTTCTGTCATTTCAGAAGCCGGTGCGATCGTAACCGAGGCCACCTGATCCGCGCGCCGCGTGATCGCGATATCACGGGTCTCACTGCCCCGGTTCGTTCCCAGATAGTCAGTCGTGTTGCCCTCCGTCTCGGTTACTGCATTGAAGGTACCGTTTTTAATGCCAAAGGGCGCATTGTTCAGAGTCAAAAGGAACGCCGCATTCCGGCTTTGGCCGTTGAACTGCAGTGTGCCCAATTGACGCCCGCCCAATGACACGGCGTAATTTTGCGGTTCGGCCCATGTCGGACCTGCGATCAAGGCGAGGAAAGCGGCAATAGAGAAAAGTATACGCAGCATAAAAAATCCGTCGGTTGAGACCTGTGGCCATGTCTATCTGCTCTCGGCCCCATAAGCGACCGTGGATTCCCGGACCGTACCTTGTGCACGGCGGCCCTGAACCAATGGTGCCCAACAAAGAAAAACCCCGCCGAAGCGGGGTCTTTGAAACTTTTTAAGAAGGGTCAGATCAGACCGAGGGTTCAGGCTCCATTCCGCCATCCTTCGGCGGGGTCTTCTTGCCCTTTGCCTTTGGGATCGCGGTGACGCTGGGCGCACTGCCCGCGTCGGAGTTGTCGTCGTCGGAATCTTCCGCAGGCGGCAGGCCCTCCATGACACGTTTGATCTCATCCCCGGTCAGGGTTTCATATTCCAGCAGACCTTGGGCCAGACGCTCAAACTCGACTTCTTTCTCGGTGATGATCGTCATCGCGCGGTCATATCCGTCTTGGATGAATTTCTGGACCTCTTTCTCAACCAATTCCTTGGTATTGGCCGAGACTGAGAAACCACCGGTATTGCCCTGATAGCCCTGTGCGGCTTCGGAATAGTCGATGTTGCCGACCTTATCCGACATGCCCCATTGCAGCACCATCGCACGGGCCAGAGCGCTGGCCTGCTGGATGTCGCCAGCAGGGCCGTTGGACACGGAATCGGGGCCGTATTTGTGGATTTCAGCCGCCTTGCCCGCCATGGCCATGGCTAGGCGTTGGTGGCATTCGTCCTTGAACATGTTCAGGCGGTCAATTTCAGGCAGGCTCATCACCATGCCAAGCGCACCGCCACGCGGGATGATCGTGGCCTTGTAGACCGGGTCACACTTGGGCAACGTCATGCCGACCAGCGCGTGACCGGCTTCGTGATAGGCGGTCATCTCCTTCTGCTCGGCGGTCATCACCATCGAGCGGCGCTCTGGCCCCATCATCACCTTGTCCTTGGCCTGTTCAAAATCGACCATGGTGACGAAACGGCGACCGACACGGGCAGCCATGAGGGCGGCCTCGTTCACCAGGTTCGCCAGATCAGCACCCGAGAAGCCCGGCGTGCCGCGAGCGATGATGCGCAGGTCGACGTCCGGTCCCAGCGGGGTCTTGCGGGCGTGGACGGAGAGGATCTTTTCGCGACCTTTGATGTCGGGGTTGGGCACCGTGACCTGACGGTCAAAGCGGCCCGGACGCAGCAGCGCGGGGTCAAGCACGTCACGGCGGTTGGTCGCGGCGAGGATGATGACACCTTCGTTGCTCTCAAAACCGTCCATCTCGACCAGAAGCTGGTTCAGGGTTTGCTCACGCTCGTCGTTGCCACCGCCATAGCCTGCGCCACGGTGGCGACCCACGGCGTCGATCTCGTCGATAAAGACGATACAAGGCGCGTTTTTCTTGGCTTGTTCGAACATGTCGCGCACGCGGCTCGCACCCACCCCCACGAACATCTCGACAAAGTCGGAGCCGGAGATGGTGAAGAACGGAACGCCCGCCTCTCCCGCAATCGCACGGGCCAGCAGCGTTTTACCAGTACCCGGAGGGCCCACAAGCAGCGCGCCTTTGGGAATTTTACCGCCAAGGCGGGAGAATTTCTGTGGGTTGCGCAGGAACTCGACGATCTCTTCAAGCTCTTCCTTGGCCTCATCAATGCCCGCAACATCGTCAAAGGTCACGCGGCCTTGCTTCTCGGTCAGCATCTTGGCTTTGGATTTACCAAAGCCCATGGCGCCACCTTTGCCGCCACCCTGCATCCGGTTCATGAAGTAAATCCACACACCGATCAGCAAAGCGATAGGCAGAAGCGACATCAGGAATGTCTGAAAGCCAGATTGTTGCTGCGGACGCGCTTTTACGGGGATGTCGCTGTTGATCAACAGCTGTGTCAGCTCTGCATCCTCGGGCTTGATCGTCAGATAATCGGCCCCGTCCGCTTTACGGAACCGAACCTGCTCGCCATCCAATGTCACATTACGGACATCACCCTGTTCTACAGAAGTGACAAACTCGGAATAGCTGACCTCGTTATTTTGCAACGATCCCCTGGACCCGCTGAACAGGTTGAACAGCGCCAAGACCAGCAACATCAGGACAACCCAGAAAGCGAGGTTACGAACATTTCCCAAGGGAATTCTCCTAAATTCACACGACCGCAGGCAAGTCCTGCGGCCCAAGGGGCGCCCGTCCGGGCAACCACCACACTAAGATAGACATGATGCGCTCATGTTCAATGCGATAATGGCGTGGTTTTAGGCCAACCGGCATCGCGTTCCAGCAGCACATGCCATTTCTCGTCCAGACCAGCAAGGGGCGCTGCAAGCAGCCGCCCCCCCTGCCAGACCGCCGGGGTCGACAAAAGCATCGCACGGGGCCGCCCGAAGCTGCGCCAATCAGGACAATATGCAAGACCCTCTGGCCCCAATGCACGCAATTCGGCCCCCATCGGAAACACCGTTGACGGCACCGCGCGCCAACGCCCGTCCCACAGATGATCCGCAGGCACATGAAGATTGCGTACCGCGTTATATTCGCGAAACACCCAGATTTCACCGCGCCGGAGCAGGGTTTGGCACCCATCCAGAGTCGCGCCCTGCCCGTTTGCCAGCCCAGCAATCAGCGCCGCCACCGGCCCGCGACGCGGAGGATAGGCACCGCCACTAATCTGCCCAAGCGCGCGGATCATCAAACGACGGCGGATTTCTTCCGGCTCGGCGAAAAAGGCATCGGCCCTGATCACCCAGGCCCCTGCCTCCATGCGCAGAATATTGCCAGCGGCGTGGTCGGCTTGCTGGTCGAGTGCGTCACGGGCGCGGGCCATGTTGCTTGCCACCTCGGCCAGCGTTTCAACATCAAGGCCGAGTGGGGCGAGGGCAGCTAGGGTTTGGCGGGTCTGAATGCGTGTATAACGCGGGTCATCGTTGCTGGGGTCATCAACCCATTCAAGCCCCGCGCGACGCAGATAATCGCGCAAAGCCTCGCGCCGGGCAGACAGCAGGGGGCGCAGCCATGTGACACCCTGCCGCTGGCTTTGCGGGGCCATCGCGGCCAGCCCATCCACGCCCGCCCGGCGGGCCAATCGCATCAAGACAGTCTCGGCCTGATCATCCGCCGTATGGCCAAGGGCAATGCAAGGCAAATCACGCCGCGCCGCCCAATCGGCCATCAGCGCATAGCGCGCGTGACGCGCGGCGTTTTGCAGATTGCCCTGCCCGTCCCACCCGCGCCATTGCAACGTCTCGTGGTGCAGCCCCAAATCGCCCGCGCAGCGTGCGACAAGATCTGCCTCTGCCGCTGCTTCGGGTCGCAGTCCATGATCGACCGTCACAACTTCGAGATGTGTGCCCGCAACCTTGCAGAGCCCGTGCAGAAGGGAAAGCAACGCCATGGAATCGCCCCCACCCGAAACGGCAACGCCAAGGCGAGGCGGCAGCGCGCCGCCCAGCCCTGCCAGCAGCCCCTCGGCCAATGCTGCATCAGCTAAAGCGGCGGGGGCAGTCATTGCAATTTAAGAGCAACCCAGCGTCTGACGCTGCGCTTCGGCTTGGGACACCTGCGGCGCATTGGGAAAGCGCACCGCGACCTCGGATAGGGTCACGCAGGCCTCTTGGGTCTGCTCCAAAACGCCAAGCGCACGGCCCAATTCAAACAGCGATTGCGGGGCCACTGGCCCTTCGGGATCGGTGCTGAAGGCCGCCAGATAGGCACGCGCTGCTTCGCGGTTGTCACCCAGCCCGGTCAGCGCCTCGCCGCGGCGCAATTCGGATTCGGCGGCTAGCGGACCACCGGGATAGGTCTGATTGAAGGTCGCAAAGAGATCGGCGGCGCTGCGAAAGTCACCGGATGCGAGCGCCCCCTGCGCCCGCTCGAAATCGGTCTTTTCGCTGACCGCAAGCTCCGCTTCGTTGATGGGGGTGATGATACCGCCGGAAGTGTCCGCGCCACCGCTACCGGGGGCCACCTCGACCACTTCGCGGGCCGGGTCCGTTCCGGGCGCTGCCACGGCGGGCGTTTCGCCGCCACCCAGGGTGGATGTCTCACCAAGCGCGCCCAGATCGCCGCCTTCAAGCTCAACCAGACGATATTCCAGATCACCGATCCGGTTCGTACCATCGGAAACGACCCGGTTGATGCGGTTCTCCATCTCCTCGGTTTTCGATGTCAGGCGCTGCAATTCGCTTTCCATCGTGCCGACACGTTCCAGCACAGAGTTGCCGCCCGTCTCGACCGAGCCGCCGCCCGTGGTGGACAACTCGCGGCGCAGCTTTTGCACCTCGACGCTCAGCACGGTCAACTGCTGGCGGATGTCCGCCAGCGTTTGATCGTTGTCCTGCGCCATAAGCGCGGCAGGGAATGTCATCAGCCCCATTACCGCCACGAAGATATATCGCTTCAGCACATCGGCCTCCTTGGATGAGTCATTGAGTCACGGGAGCCGTGATCAGCTGGTCAGCGCGCCGCCTGCCAGCACGGTCACCGCGCGGCGGTTCTTGGCATAGCAGGCCTCTTCCGAGCAGATCTCGATCGGGCGCTCTTTGCCGTAGCTGATTGTCTTAAGACGCGAAGCCGCGATCCCGCGCGAGATCATATATTCGCGCACCGCATTGGCACGACGACCGCCAAGCGCGATGTTGTACTCACGGGTGCCCTGCTCATCCGCGTGACCTTCGATCACGGCCTGATAATCTGTATTGGTCTGCAACCAAGCAACCTGCCCATCAAGGGTGGCGCGACCCACATCCGTCAGCGACGATTGGTCGACAAGGAACAGCACCCGATCGCCCACGGCCTGCTGAAAGTAGGCGGTCGAGGTCGGATCATTCGCGCTGCCCGTCACTACGCCAGAATTGACGCCTGCGCCTGCATTCGCCCCGGCGCCGCCCATGCCATCGGCACCAAAACGGTCGGGGTTAGTACAGGCCGACACGGCCAATGCGGAAATCAAAAGCGTGCTGGTCAAAATGCGTTTCATCGGGGTCTGCCTTCTCTGTGGTGGCGTTGTTGTTGCTGGTGTTAACACAGGCGCGGCATCATTGGAATTGCCCGCGCCCGTTTGGTAGGTGTGGTAAACGTTACTTCTGCAATGGAGACCACGATGGGTCAGACCCGCCTTCAGGTGTGCGCACCGGTTTGAGGTTGCGACCGGAAATATCGACGGAATAGAGCGACGACGACCCGCCTGCCCCTTGGGTCTCACGGGCGAACATGATCACCCGACCATTGGGGGCCCAAGTCGGCCCCTCATCAAGGAAAGAGGCAGTCAACAGACGCTCTTCGGAGCCATCAAGGCGCATCACGCCGATGTGGAAACGGCCTTTGTTCTGTTTGGTGAAAGCCACCAAATCCCCGCGCGGCGACCAAACAGGCGTGCCATAACGCCCTTCGCCAAAGGAAATCCGCGTCGCCTCTCCGCCGGTGGCGGGCATGACGTAAAGCTGCGGACTGCCCGAGCGGTCGCTCTCAAAGACGATTTTGCTGCCATCGGGAGAGAAGCTGGGCGCGGTCTCAATCGCGGGGGTGTTGGTCAGGCGCACCGATTGGCCGCTGTTGATATCCATCGAGAAGATGTCGGTATTGCCGCCTTGGCTCAGCGAATAGACAACCGTCTGACCGCTGGGCGAGAAGCGCGGCGCGAAAGCCATGCTGCCCTCGGCGCTTTCCAAGGCACGGCGCTGCACCGACCCGATATCAAGCACATAGATGCGCGGAAAACCGCTCTCATAGCTGGTATAAAGCACCCGATTGCCGTCAGGCGAAAAGCGCGGCGCCAATACGATAGAGCCGGATTCGGTCAGGTACTTCAGGTTCGCCCCGTCGTAATCCATGATCGCAAGCCGCTTTTGGCGGTCGTCCTTGGGACCGGTCTCCGAGACATAGACGACGCGGCTGTCGAAATAGCCGCCTTCGCCGGTGATCCGGCTGTAGACCGCATCGGCCACCTTATGCGCCATGCGCCGCCAGCCATCGACGGTGCCGGAAAAGTGCAGACCGCCCTGCCCATTTCCATCAAGCAGTTCTTCACCGGAAAAGACATCATAGACGCGGAATTTTACATTGACGCTGTTGCCGCTGACATTGACCGCCCCGGTGATCAGCGCTTGGGCGTTGATGGCTTTCCAATCGGCATATTCCACTGGTGCGTTAAAATCGCTGACGGTCGAGATATAGGCGCTGGCTGGGATCTCACGGAAAAGGCCTGTGCCGGTCAGGTCTTCGGACACCACACGTGCTAGGTCAACGGCCATCTGCCCTGCTTCGCCGCTCTCCGGCTGAAAGCTAGGCACGGCAAAGGGCAAGGGTTCGATTGTGGGATCGTCGATTACGATGCGCAGCGGTTGGGCGTGCGACTGGTTGGGGGCCAGCGCGAGCGTGGCCGCCATGGCGCAGAGCGCCAGTAGTCCCAGAAGTCTAGTCAGCATGTTATCGGCTCCTCATTGGGTCGAATGTCATCTCGATGTCTTGCCATTGACTGTATTTTTCCTGCGGCAGTTTGTAACCACTGCTGCCGCAACGAATGACCGCACGTTTTGCGGCTTCAAAGGCTTGTCGCGCAGCGGTGTCGCTGCCGCCGCTTGAACTCAGCAAGCGGATCGAACTGGCCACTGGCGTGCCGTCGGTGTTCATCTGCATGCCCACCACGACCGTCGTGCGCGACGCCTCTGTCGAGAGCGCGCCGATGTTCCAGCAGGCAGAGACCGCCACGCGCAGAGATTCGCGCTCACCCGAGGACAGCGGCGGGCCGCTTGGCGCGGGCGCGGTTGCCTCGGGCTGCCCCAAGACTTCGCTCAGCGCATCGGCGATGGCGTCCTCGGTCGAGCTTGAAGTCGCTGGTTCCTCAGCGGGTTCAGGTGTTGGATCAGGCTCTGGCGTTGGTTCAGGTGTAGGCTCAGGCGCCGGCGTTTCAGCCGGTTCTTCCGGTGCTTCGGCCACTTCGACAGGTGCCGGGGGCGGCGGTGTTGGACGGCGGCCGGGTGGGCGCGCGGAGGCAGCCGGAGCTTTATCGGCTTCGGTCACGATTTCGGTCGTGCTGTCCTCGGGCGTTTGGGCCTCCTGCGGCTCTTCCACGACGGTTTCGGCTTCGGCCTCGGCATCTGGTGCTACGGCGGGTTGCTCATCCAGATCGGGGCGCAGTTCGGGGTCGGGCTGCTCAACCGGTTCTGGGGCCACACGCGGCGCTTCGCGCGGGCGGGCCTCTGGCGCGATCTCAGGCACCAGCACGGCGGTATCACCCACCGGCTCGTTCATTTCGGGCGGCGTGTCATCCACTTGGGTCTGCGGTGGCAACTCCAACTCCGTCACCTCGGGGGGGAGGTCCTCGGGCGGGGTCTCGGTCTGCACCGGCTCGGGTTGTTCTATCTGGGTATCGGGCTCTGCTGTTACCTCGGGGGTTTGCTCGCTCACTTCTGGCGGGGCTGGCTGCGCCACTTCGGTAGACGAAGACGGCGGCTGCTGCGCGGCCACCAGCGCGTCATATTCAGCGCCAGAGATCACGGAGACTTCGGTCATCTCAACGGGGTCAGGCTCGGGGGTGAACATCCCACCAAAGAGAAGCCAACCAATAAGACCCAGATGCCCGGCACCTGATATGTAATGCCCGGTATGCACGGCTCAGCCACCCGACGTGTCGCTGCCGTCCAACGCCGGGCCACCGATGTCGGTCACCAGACCGATGTTGGAAAAGCCGCCTGCGTTGAGCGCGCCCATGACTTCCATGACCTGCGCATAAGACACTTTGCCATCCGCGCGCAGGAACACCCGGTCGCTGGCCCGTTCTGAGGCAATCGCCCGCAGTTTGGTAATGAGTTGGTCGCGGGGCGTCTCGGTGGTTTGGATCTGCACCGCCCCCTCGGCGGTGAGCGTAACGGTCAGCGGCTCCTCCTGCTCGGATGGCAGGGCCGTGGCGGCGGTCTTGGGCAGCTCCACCGGCACGCCAACAGTCAAGAGCGGGGCCGCGACCATGAAGATGATCAGCAGCACCAGCATCACGTCGACGAAGGGCGTGACGTTGATCTCGGCCATCGGCTGCGCGCGACCGCGACGCCGCCCCTTGCCGCCCTGTTTTTTCATGACACCTGCGCCCATGGCTTAGCTGTCCAACTGGCGGCTGAGGATGGTGGCGAATTCGTCCGAGAAGGCCTCGTAATTGCCAAGGATGCGGTCACTGTCGGCACTGAGCTTATTATAGAACACAACCGCCGGGATCGCGGCCAGAAGGCCGATGCCGGTCGCCAAAAGCGCCTCAGCGATGCCCGGCGCCACAACCGCGAGGTTGGTGTTCTGCTGGGCCGCAATCTCGATGAACGAGTTCATGATGCCGAAAACCGTCCCGAACAGGCCGACGAAGGGCGCGGTGGAGCCCACGGTCGCCAGCACCGGCAGGCCCTTTTGCAGGCGTTCGGCCTCTTTGGAAATTGCCACATCCATGGAGCGGTCAATCCGTGCGGTGGCGCCGGGGATCAGCGCGCCATCTTCGCGGTGCGAGCGGCGCCATTCGGACATGCCAGCGGCAAAGATCTTTTCCGACGGTCCATCCGGGTCCGCGCCGATGGTGTCAAAGAGCCCGTCCAGCGGCTCGCCCGACCAGAAAGCCTGATCAAACTGCGCCGCCTCGGCGCGGGCTTTGCGATACTGGATGGTCTTTTGAACGATGATCGACCAAGACCAGAAAGAGGCCCCGATCAGCATGATCATTACAAGTTTGACCGTGACTGTCGCCTTCGCGAACAGACCCCACAGGGAGAAATCAATCCCCTGTGCCAATGCCAGCGTCTCTGCTTCCATTTAACTATGCTCTTTTACTGCCGCCCCTTTGGGGCATTCTGCCTCTGGGCCCTATTTTCCGGCCTCTATTTGGAGCAAAGCTAACGAACTGCAACAGAGATTGCCAGAATTATGGTATCAGGCCGCAGGATCCCCTTCTGACAGGCGGAGTTTCGCTGGCAAACGGGTGGGTTTCCCGGCCGTGGTCATGCAAACGGCGGTGACTTTGGCGCGAAAGATGACCTTGCCATCGCGCAGCACGTCTTGGTCAAAGACCCAACGCACCGGCCCTACGGCCTGATGGGTGGTCTGCACCTCCAGCCGATCCCCGAACCGCGCAGCGCTGATGTAGTCTGCCTCAACTCGCGTGACGACAAAGACCAGCCCTTCGTCGCGCATGGCCCGTTGGTCGAGACCGATCTGTTCGACGATATCCGACCGCGCCCGTTCGATATAGCGCAGGTAGTTGGCGTAATAGACCACGCCCGCCATGTCGGTGTCTTCGTAAAAGATGCGGACCGGAAAGCTATGGCTCATGACGGCACCTGCACCCGCGCGGCAAGGCGCAGCGCATGGCTGGGGTCATTGGCGGCAGGTGGCATCACGGGGTCATAGGCCGCGCGGATCACATCGGCGACCTCGGGGCGCAGCACCAGCGCCTCATCTGCCAGTGCCAGCGGCGATTGCTCTTGAAAGGCGTCCTCAGACCAGAGCAGGATGACCTGTACCGCTTGGCTCAGCGCCAAGACTTGCGCTGACATATCGCGCAAGCTGTCGTCCATGCGCAGGAACACGAAAGCCGCCTTGATCGCGCCGTTCTCCTCAAAGCGGAAGAAGCGGTACTGATTGGCCCCAGCGGCCTGCAAGCGTTCGACCTGTTGGGCTAGATCGGGCACCAGCCCGTCCATCCCCGGCACGTCTAGCAACTCCGCCCAATCCGCGAAGAAGAACATCATCAGATTGCTGCCCAGTTCGGGATCGGTCTCGACCATGTGGTGACCGGCGAGTTTGGCGACAGCCTCAAGCGCGCCTTTCACCACCGGCAGCGCCGCCTCTTCGATCCCAAAGGCCACCGGCGCGATGGGGCGGCCCCAGCGGGCAAAGGCGAACTGCCCGTCGCGCCGGGTAAAAAGGGTCTCGATTTGCTCTGCGGTCATTGTCATCTGTCTTACCTTCGCTCCGGGGGCGTCAGCCGAAAAGGTCGCTCTGCCCTTTGGGCGCGGCCATGCCGAGATGGGTCCAAGCCTTGGCCGCCAACATTCTGCCGCGCGGGGTACGCTGGATCAGCCCTTGCTGCAACAGGAACGGCTCGATCACCTCCTCCAGTGCGTCACGGCTTTCCGACAGCGCGGCGGAGAGGGTTTCGATCCCCACCGGCCCGCCCTGATAGTTCTCCGCGATCAACTTGAGGTAACGGCGGTCAGCGCCATCAAGGCCCAGATGATCGACCCCGAGCCGCGTCAGGGCCATGTCGGCCAAATCGCGGGTCACCCGGCCATCGCCCTCAACCACCGCGAAATCCACCACCCGGCGCAGCAAGCGGCCCGCGATGCGCGGCGTGCCGCGGGCGCGTTTCGCGATCTCGCGCGCACCGCCTTCGTCGGCGGGCGCACCCAGTTTGCGAGCATTGCGGTCGACGATGATGTAAAGCTCGTCTTCGGTATAGAATTGCAACCGCGTCGGGATGCCAAAACGGTCGCGCAGAGGCGTGGTCAGCAGACCCATGCGGGTGGTGGCCCCAACGAGCGTGAAGGGCTGCAACTCGATCCGAACGGTCCGCGCGGCGGGGCCTTCGCCGATCACCAGATCAAGCTCAAAATCCTCCAACGCAGGATAAAGCACCTCTTCCACCGCCGGGTTCAGACGGTGGATCTCGTCGATAAACAACACGTCACGCGCTTCGAGGTTGGTCAGGATCGCCGCCAGATCGCCCGCCTTGGCCAACACCGGGCCAGAGGTCATGCGAAAGCCCACGCCCAACTCCCGCGCCATGATCTGCGCCAAAGTCGTCTTGCCCAGACCCGGAGGCCCGTGAAACAACGTGTGATCCATCGCCTCGCCACGCTGGCGGGCGGATTGAATGAAGACGGCGAGGTTCGCCCGCGCCTCGGCTTGGCCGACAAATTCCGCCAGCATCTGAGGCCGCAAAGCGCGGTCAAAGTCTTCGGGCATCGGCTCGGGCCGCACGGTGGGGTCAATGTCGGTCATAGGGCCTCGTTATGGCGCAGGGCGGAGGGTTCTGCCAGAGGGGGCGTCACCCCTTGGGCGCCAACAGCTTGAGCGCCGCGCGGATCAGCGTCGGCGTGTCCGCCTCAGACATCTCGCCCGCCGCCTGCGCCACGGCGCCCGCCGCATCACCGGGGCCGTAGCCAAGGTTGCCAAGCGCCGAAAGCGCCTCGGACTGAGCCGCTGCATTCGGCGCTGCGGGTTTTGGCGCGGGGCGTGGGGTCGCGGCTTCGATCACGGTCTCATCGGCAGCGGCCTGCGCTTCGCCCAGAGCGTCCGCCACGGTGCCGGTCATCGCCATCACGCCGGGGGCCTTATCCTTGAGATCAAGCACCACACGCTGCGCGATTTTGGGGCCAATGCCCTTGGCGGCCTTCACCGCATTCCAATCACCAAGCGCGATTGCGCGGCTCACGCCATCTGGCCCGAGGGTTCCGAGGATTGCCAGAGACGCCTTGGCCCCCACCCCCTGAACGGAGGTCAGCAAACGGTGCCATTCCTTCTCCACCAGCGTCTGAAAACCGAACAATTGCATCAGGTCTTCGCGCACCACCAAATCGGTATAAAGCGCCACAACCTCACCGACGCCCGGCAGCGCCGCCATGGTGCGGTCAGAGACATAAACGAGGTATCCAACACCGCGTACGTCGATCAAAATATGATCGGCAGCACGGTAATCGATACGGCCAGAAAGCTTACCAATCATGCCTGCGCCCTCGCTACGGCCTGCGCCAGCGTGCTGGCCCCGCCGTGATGTGCGTGACAAATGGCAATGGCCAAGGCGTCGGCAGCATCCGGCCCCGCAATCTCGATCCCCGGCATCTGCATCCGCACCATATGCGCCACCTGTCCTTTATCCGCGTGGCCAACACCGACGACGGTTTTCTTGACCTTGTTGGGCGCATATTCACCCACCGCGAGGCCAAATTGCGCAGGCACCAACATCGCAATGCCCCGCGCCTGCCCCAGTTTCAGTGTGCCAGCCCCGTCTTTGTTTACAAAGGTCTGCTCAACCGCTGCAGCACCGGGGCGGTAGGTGGCCAGCACCCGCGTTAACTGCCCGTGCAAGGAAAGCAGCCGCGCCGCAAGGTCGTCACCTTCGGAGTGGCAGATGCCATTGGCGACATGTGCGATTCGGCTGCCAGAGACGTCGATGACCCCCCACCCCAAATTGCGCAGCCCCGGATCTATGCCGATCACCCGTATCATCTCTGCCCTCGATAAATTTGTTGCTTTTTTGGTGCACTAGCACGAAACGCGAACATCGCAAAGCCCTGATGCGTCACAAGCGCTTTGCGACACCCGCGCCGTCGCATTTGAACCGCAGCGTCGAATTACGCCTGTTCGTGATACAAAACCGACACCTCATAAAGGAGATTTATCACTTATAGGCAAAGGGTTAGAGCCAATTTTGACCCATGCAAAAAATGCAGACCTCCATGTCGTTTTTGAGGGATTGCGCGATCCTGTATTCGGGCATAATTGCCAAAAATCCCGTTTTGAACATGGCGCCTTTCGGTGCGCCGCCCAGGACGCAACCGACGATCAGACATAGGACGGCACCATGGCAGCTTTCGACACCACCCGCACCGCTTACGGCTCTACATCGGCCGTCTCTCGCATTTTCAGCTTTTTCGACGCGTTCTTTGCAGCAGTCGAAGCGTGGCAGGACAGCTGCGCCACCCGCAAGGCGCTGTCGGATCTGACCGATCTTGAGTTGCAGGATATTGGCCTGATCCGCGGCGATATCGACCTTGTGGCGCAAAACCATTTCGTACGCTGATTGCCGCACGCGCGCCCCGCGACGCAGCGCCCTGCCCGAATGCAAAAGCCGTAGCCGGATATACCCGCTACGGCTTTTTTCTATTTCAGAAATAGGGCGCTGTGCTTAGCGCATCATTGGGCCGGTCAGCCCTGCCAAAGCCTCTGTTACGGGATCGATGGCCATCATCTTGGCACCAACCTGCTCTAGGCTTGACCCATTGTTCATCCGCGACAGCCGCTCGTTGTAGGTCACCGGGCCGATCGCGGCGAGGGTGAAGGCTTTGAAGCCAAAAAACACCAGAACGATCAGGTAAAGCCCCCTCATCGGGAAGCCCCGTTTGCCCCGCTTTGGCAAAACGGTGATCAACCCGTCGCGCCCGACGCGGGTGACATATCCGTGTTGCATCTTCCGATGCTTGCGCCCCAGAAGTTCAATACGTTTCGCGAATTGAGCGTGTCCTTCAGCCATCACAGCCTCCGTAGCAATTCGGCCCCCACCGTTTGCTGCCAATTTGAATAAAGACAAATTGTGGCAACAAAGGGGCAAGAAGGCCAAATGCAACGAAAATGAGGCGCGAATTATGCGTTAGTTTGCAGCGTTAATGTCGTCCAGTCACCAATGCTCTCACGATGCATCAGATTGATGCCGGATCGTGCATAAACGTCGATCACCTCGTCAGCCTGCTCATTCAGGATACCGGAGAGAATCGCATAGCCCGCAGGCTGCAACGCTTCGGCCATGTCAGGTGCCAAGGCGACCAGCGGACCTTTGAGGATATTGGCAAAGACCAGATCAAAGGGCGCAGCCTCGGCCAATTGGGGATGATCAAAGCCTGCGGCCTCGACGCAGGTCACGCGGCCCGACAGATTGTTGGCATCGACATTGGCCTGTGCCACTTCGACCGCGACTTCATCAATGTCACTGGCCAATACCGGCTCGGGCCAGATGCGCGCGGCGGCCATGGCCAGCACGGCGGTGCCGCAGCCGATGTCGGCAACCTTCTTGCCATGGAACCCCTCGCCAGCCAGACGGTCCAAGGCGCGCAGGCAGCCCAGCGTTGTGCCGTGGTGGCCGGTGCCGAAGGCCATGGCGGCTTCGATCAATAGCGGTTCGCAATCGTCGGGCACCTTGTCGGCGTCATGGCTGCCGTAGACGAAAAAGCGCCCCGCTTCGACCGGGGCCAATTCACGGCGCACATGGGCGACCCAATCTGTTTCCGGCAGTTCAGAGACGGTGAAATCCTTCGCGCCCATCGCCTTGGCCAGCACCGCCAGTGCGGCGGCGTCAGGCTTTTCCTCGAAATAACCGCCGACTTCCCACAGGCCCGAGCCGTCTTCCATTTCAAAAACGCCAACGCCCGTGGGTTCGGGAGTCAGCCGCTCCATCGCCTCGCCCAAGGCATAGGCGGGGTCGCGGCCTGTGAGAGTCGTCAGAGCGGTGAAAGTGGGCATGGCGCGGTCCTTTGCTGCGGTGCGGTTGCGCTTCGCCTAGGGCCGCGCGCGTGTCGGGTCAAGCCATGCTGGGTTTCGCGGCCTATTCGGCGGCTTGGGGCACGGCAGTTTGAAAGATCGTCTCATGCCCCGGTGCCGGGTGGCGCGGGATCAGCAGCGACAGCATCAGCGAGACTGCTGCCATCCCCGCGGCAAGGAAGAACACCGCCGCAGGCGAGACGAGCCAGAGCAGGCCCAGCCCGACCGGCAAGAACACCGCCGCGATATGGTTGATGGTAAAGGCCACCGCCGCCGTGGGTGCGATATCTGCGGGGTCTGCGATCTTTTGGAAATAGGTCTTTAGCGCCAATGCGAGGGCAAAGAACATGTGATCCAGCACATAAAGCGTGGCCGCGATCACCACGCCCCAGCCGAGGTAATAGACGCCGCCGTAGGCAAGGAAGACGAGGATCAGCCCGACATATTCGACCGTCAGCGTCCGGCGTTCGCCGAAATGACCCACCGCGCGGCCCATCAGCGGGGCGAACAGCATATTGGCGACAAGGTTGATGAGGTAGAGCATGGTGATCTCATGCACTTCAAAACCGAAGCGTTCGACCATCATAAAGCCCGCGAAAACCACAAAAATCTGCCGCCGCGCGCCTGACATGAATTGCAGCGCGTAATAGAGCCAGTAGCGTTTACGCAGGATCATCTTTTTGTTCTGCACCGTGGGGGCTTCGAACTGCGGATAGGCCAGCATGGCGATGATTGCGACCAGCACGGTCACCCCGCCGCCAATCATATAGACGATGTTATAGCTGAGGTTCAGCGTCTCCCACAGCGCCATGATTGCCAGGTAGGCCACCAGCGTCGCCAGCGATCCAGCCGCCATAAGCCAACCGATCATGCGCGGCGCGTCTTCGATTTTCAGCCATTGCAGTTGCAGCGACTGGTTCACCGTCTCGTAGTAGTGAAAGCCGATTGAGCTGAGCATGGTGATTGTAAGGATGCCGCCCATGGAGGGGAAATAGGCGGTGATCGCCGTGGCTGCCCCCAGAAGGGTCAGTGACACCAATCCCAGCACTTGTTCACGCACGAACAGCAGAATGGCGATGACGCCGATCGCCAGAAAGCCGGGGATTTCGCGCACGGTGTGCAGCAGGCCGATGTCGGACCCGTCGAAGTCGGCCACCTCGATGACGAAATTATTCAGCAGCGCCGACCATGTGTTGAAAGCGATGGGCATGGCCAGCGCCATGAGGAACAGCAGAGCCACGGGGCGACGCCAGAACGGCAGGCCTTTGGCTTCTTCGAGGGTGATATAGCGGGTCATGCGGATTTATTACGCCCGGCATGCGGGAATGGCGAGAGAAAAGGCAAGCTCGCAACGCGGCTAACTGCCACCGGGCCCGGAATCAAGCCGCAGGCGCCGGGTCATCGCCTGCCCGCCCCCCGGGTAGGCGATTTGGTGAGGTTAAGTGCGACCTCGCGAGCGTATATCATGATTGATCCATAAAGTGGCACAGAACGCCTTCGGATCGCCGACCCGCGGGCAGTCGTTGGCCTCGATATGTGAAAGCCAAGTTCAATAAAAACTCTGCGGATCGATATCCACCGCCAGCCGCAAATCGCCTTTCAGCCGCACCGATCCGACCCAACGGCTCAGCGCCTCTTGCAAGGCGACACTCTTATCCGCCTTGACCAACAATCGCACCCGATGCCGCCCGCGCACCCGGGCGATCGGCGCGGGCGCGGGGCCAAAAACCTGCGCCCCCACCGCCCGCAACGGCCCGTCATTCCGCGCCAGATGGTTGCCCAGATCAAACACCGCCGCCGCATCGCTGCCGCTGAGGATGATCCCTGCCATACGCCCGTAAGGCGGCACCCCGGCCTGCCGCCGCTCGCCTGCCTCGGCGGCCCAGAATTTCTCCTCCTCACCCGCCAAGATCGCCCGGATCACCGGATGCTCGGGCTGATAGGTCTGCAAAAGCGCCGCCCCCGGCGCTTCGGCCCGCCCCGCACGCCCTGCCACCTGCCGCATCAGTTGAAACGTCCGCTCCGCCGCGCGCAGATCCGACCCGGTGAGGCCGAGATCAGCATCAATCACCCCCACCAGCGTCAGCTTTGGAAAGTTGTGTCCCTTGGCGACCAGTTGCGTGCCGATGATGATATCCGCCGCCCCTTCGGCAATTCCCGCGATCTCGGCCTTGAGCGCCCGCGCCGAGCCGTACATATCCGAACTCAAGGTCGCGATCCGCGCCTCGGGCCAGAGCGCCGTGGCCTCCTCGCCCAACCGCTCCACCCCAGGGCCGATGGGCGCAAGCTTGCCTTCGACCTGACAAGACGGACAGGCTTCGGGCATCGGCTTGGTCTCACCGCACTGGTGGCAGACGAGGCGCTTGAGAAACCGATGCTCCACCATCCGCGCGTCACATTGATCACAGCCAATCTGCTCGCCACAGGCACGACAAAGCGTAATCGGCGCATAGCCGCGACGGTTGATGAACAGCATCGCCTGCTCGCCGCGTTCCAACCGCGCATCGACTTCGCGCTTCATCTCGCCCGAAATCCACTTGTCCCCCGGCAAACCTGCCTGCCGCATGTCAATTGCGCCCATCTGCGGCATCACCGCCGGACCAAAGCGCGATGTCAGCTCCAACCGCCGATACTTGCCCGCCTCGGCATTGGCCCAAGTCTCAAGGCTGGGCGTGGCACTGGCCAGCACCACTTGCGCGCCGCAGATCGAGGCCCGCAGCACGGCCATGTCGCGGGCGTTATACAGGACACCGTCTTCCTGCTTGTAGGAGGTGTCATGCTCCTCATCGACAACGATGAGCCCGAGGTTCTGGAACGGCAGGAACAGCGCCGAGCGCGCGCCGATCACCAGTTGCGCATTGCCCTCGCCCACCATGCGCCAGATGCGGCGGCGCTCGGTCATGGTGACGCCGGAATGCCACTCGGCGGGCTTGGCGCCAAAGCGCTCCTCAACGCGGTCCAAGAACTGTTCGGTCAGGGCGATCTCAGGCAGCAGCACCAATGCCTGCCGCCCGGCCTCAATCGCCGCCGCCACAGCTTCGAGATAAACCTCGGTCTTGCCCGATCCGGTAACGCCACGCAGAAGGGTCGTACCATAGGTCTCGGCCTTGATCCCGTCGCGCAAAACCGCCGCCGCTGTCGCCTGATCCTCGGTGAGCGCCTTGCCGGGCAGTGACGGATCGAGCCGCCGAAACGGCAGGTCGCGGGGGCTTTCCTCTTCGCGCACGGCCCCCTGCTCCACCAGCCCCTTCACCACCGAAGACGTGACCCCGGCCATCTCCGACAGTTCCTTCAGGGTAAACGCCAGATCGCCGTATTCCTCTAGCACCGCCATGACCCGCTGGCGCGCGTCGGTCATGCGGGTCGGCAGGCCCTCGCCCGCCCGGTAAATCTTGCGCATCGACGGCGGATCGCCCAAACCCGGCGCGCGGGTGGCGAGCCGCAGCATTGCGGGCAGTGGGGTCAGCGTGTAGGCGGCGGAACGCAGCAAAAACTCGCGCATCTCGTCGCGCATCGGCGGGGCGTCCAGCACGCGAATCACATGGCGCACCTTGTTGATGTCATAGTCCCCGGCCCCCGGCCCCCAGACCACACCCATCACCTTGCGCGGGCCCAATGGCACCTCGACAAACGCTCCCGCATGGCAGCCGCCCTCGGGCGCACGATAGTCCAACGCCCGGCCCAAAGGCTGGGTGGTCATCACCGAGAGCAACTCGCCATGATGGTAGAATTCAGCCATGTCTGCCGCATGCTCCGTGTCGCTTGGGGGAATTGAGGCTTTAAGCATCGCAGATCATGCGGTAAAGCCAAGGCAAGCAATAGACCTGTTAGCGATCACATTCCAACCCGGAAGGAAAGCCCATGAAATTCTTCGTAGATACCGCCGAGATCGACGCCATTGCCGAACTCAATGACCTTGGCATGGTCGACGGCGTGACAACCAACCCCTCCCTGATCCTGAAATCAGGCCGCAACATCCTTGAGGTCACCAAAGAGATTTGTGACCTCGTCGACGGCCCCGTTTCCGCCGAAGTGGTGGCGCTGGAAGCCGACGCGATGATCGCCGAAGGCCGCAAACTGGCCGAGATCGCCGACAACATCACCATCAAGCTGCCGCTGACATGGGACGGGCTGAAAGCCTGTAAGGTTCTGTCGGGCGAGGGTCACATGATCAACGTGACGCTCTGCTTCTCGGCGAACCAAGCGCTGATTGCGGCCAAAGCGGGCGCGACCTTCATCTCGCCCTTCATTGGTCGTCTGGACGACATCAACCTCGATGGCATGGACCTGATCCAAGACATCCGCACCATCTATGACAACTACGGGTTCGAGACGCAGATCCTCGCGGCCTCCATCCGCAGCGTGAACCACGTCCTCGACGCCGCGCGCATCGGTGCCGACGTGATGACCGCGCCGCCAGAAGTGATCAAGAAACTGGCCTCCCACCCGCTGACCGACAAAGGTCTGGAGCAGTTCATGGCCGATTGGAAAAAGACCGGTCAGAACATCCTCTGATCCGGCCTGTGCGCCAAGACATCAAACCCCTTCCGCCCTTGGCGGAGGGGGTTTTTCTTTGCCCTATGCGGCGTTGCCTTCAACTGTCAGGTGATCGCCCGACCACAGGCCGGGGCGCACCTCGGCCTCGGCCGCGCCTGCGCGGATGCGACGGCACTGCCCCACGGGAATCGCCGGAGCCTGCAACACCAGGTCCATGCCCTGCGCCGCCGTCTGGGGCGGCAAGGCCGCGTGCATCCCGTCCAAGGCCACCGACACATCGCAGGGCAGATAGACGCTCGCCCCGCCCACGCCGGTATCCTCTTGCCACGGGGTCAACGGCGCGCCCACTGCGCCGACACAGCACACTGCGGTTTGCAATTCGATCGCCCGCGCCCGTGCACAGCTGAATACACGGTTGTAGCCAGTGATCATGTCAGTCTTTGCGGGGATAATCACCAGATCAAGGTCCAGCTCCCCCAGTTTCGACCAAAGCGCGGTATATTCCGCATCAAGGCAGATCGCGATAACACAGCGCAGCCCGTTCCAATCGAACAGGTTGATCCCGGTGCCTGCGATGGTCACACCGCTGGCGCCATTGGCTTCCAGCGGCGTCAGGCTCAGTTTGTTTTGCACTTGCATTCCGCCATCCGGGGTCAGGAACCACGCCTGATTAAGATACCCCTCGGGCGCGTCGACCGATGGAAAGGCCACAGGAAATGTGCCGGGCAGCAGGGCGACGCCTGTTTGCTCGACCATGCGGCGCATCGGGTCAAGCGCCAGCGCGGCGGTCTGCGCGAGCCAGCCCAGTTGCTGCTCTGCGGGCAGGTCCGCCGGGGCAAAGCTCAGCCACTGTGCGCAGCAAAACTCTGGCATCACCAAAAGCTGCGCCTCGCGCGCGGCGGCCTGTTGCAGACGCAGTTCCACACTGGCAAGCCAGCTTTGCAGCGAATCCGGCGTGACCTGAAGGTTGGCGGCCCAAAGATCGACAGAGACATGTTCCATGTAAGATTTCCTCTCCCGGCAAGGGCCATTTCGCCACATCCGGGGATATGCAGCGGGCTTCGATCAGGCGCGCGTGCCTTGCGGCTGAAATCCGCGCGTCGACCGGGGCCAACACACCCGCGCCGCTTTTGTTCCCGTGGGCTTCGCTCTACATCCCGGCCTGACGCAAGGCGGCAACAAAGACCGCAGGCGGCAAGACCCGTGACCAATTGGGGGCAGATCTTGACGCCCCACCATGCTATGACACCGCAAATCAAAAAGAGACGCCCATGAGCAGCAGCCCCAAAATTGACGACGCCCTGCGTGAGGCGATCATCTCCGCGCCCGATGTCATCCTTGACGACAGCGATGTGATGCAGGCGCTGATTGCGGCCAATGAAAAGGCCATGGGCGGCAATATCGTCGATCTGCGCGGCATCGCGATGGAGCGTTTGGAAACCCGGCTTGATCGGCTGGAAGATACCCACCGCAGCGTTATCGCGGCGGCTTATGAGAACCTCGCCGGGACCAATCAGATCCACCGCGCGATCCTGCAAATGCTGGACCCCGTGGAGTTTGAGACCTTTCTGCGCAATCTAGGCGGCGAAGTGGCCGACATCCTGCGCGTTGATGCGGTGAAACTGGTGCTCGAGTCGGTCCAGAACGACAATGATCCGGCTGTACAACGTTTGGGCGATGTGCTGACCGTGGCCGAGCCCGGCTTCATCGACGATTACCTCAGCCAGGGCCGCGGTGGTCTGGTGCGGCAAGTGACCCTGCGCGCACTTCAAGACGGTTCTGAGGCGCTGTATGGCACCAAGGCGGGCTGGATCCGTTCTGAGGCCTGCCTAAAACTCGATTTCGGCGCGGGCCGCCTGCCGGGCTTGCTGGTCATGGGGGCCGAAGACCCGCATATGTTTGGCCCGCAGCAAGGCACTGATCTGCTCACCTTCTTTACCGGCGTGCTGGAACGCACCATGCGCCGCTGGCTGTCTTGAGCGAGAAGGCAAATCCGCTGCTGGTCAGTCCCGCCGCGCGGGACGCGCTTCAGACATGGCTGGAGCACCAGAGCGCCTTGAAGGACGCGGCTGAGAATACGATCATCGCCTATAGGGGCGATGTGACCGAGTTTCTCACCTTTATGACGCTGCACAAGGGCGACACCCAAGGCCTTGGCGCGCTGGCGAAAATCACCATCAGCGACATGCGCGCGTGGATGGCCAGCACGCGCAGCGGCGGTGTCGGCTCGCGCTCCGTGGCGCGCAAACTCTCGGCGGTGAAAGCCTTCTACCGCTGGCTTGCCGAGCGGGAGGGGTTCGAGCCCACTGCCGTTCTGCTTGCCCGGTCGCCCAAGTTCCAAAAGAAGCTGCCCCGCCCGCTGGCCGAAGACGCTGCCCGCGCGCTGATCGACTGCGTCGAGACCCAAGCCCGCGCCCCATGGGTCGCGGCGCGCGATGTCGCTGTGCTGACGATGCTGTGGGGCTGCGGCTTGCGGATTTCCGAGGCGCTCGCCCTTAAAGGCGGCGATGCGCCCCTGCCAAATAGTCTGCGCATCATCGGCAAAGGCGGCAAGGAACGGGTCGTACCGGTGCTGCCCGCTGCCCGCGCTGCCGTCGAAGGTTACCTCGCCCTCTGCCCCTACCCGCAAGAGCCACATGCGCCGCTGTTCCGTGCCATTCGCGGCGGTGGCTTGGGCGCGCGCGCCGTGGCGCAGGTGATGGCCGATGCGCGGATGCAATTGGGCCTGCCCGCCACCGCCACACCTCATGCCATGCGCCACAGCTTTGCCACGCATCTGCTCGACGCGGGCGGCGATCTGCGCGCGATTCAGGAACTGCTGGGCCATGCGTCGCTGTCGACCACGCAGGCCTATACTGCCGTGGATACCGCGCGGCTGATGGAAGTCTATAACAACGCCCATCCCAAGGCGGGCCGCTGACCCTATTGCACCCTGCGGGCCAATCGCCATATTGGAGCCAAGCGAGGACGACCTCCCCCATATGGGAACACACTCGGGACGACCCGACCAATACCGGGACCGACCCCATGCGCAGTACTGCAGACCGCATCCGCCACGCCATCAGCTTTGAAGTTCTCGCCCTTTTGATCGTCACGCCCATGGGCGCATGGCTTTTTGACAAGCCATTGCATGAGATCGGCGTTGTCACCATCGTCAGCGCCAGCATCGCGACGGGATGGAACTACCTCTACAACCTCGGGTTTGACCACGCCCTACGCCGTCTGCGCGGCACGGTCCGCAAGACTGTGCCGATCCGCGTGCTCCATGCCGTGACCTTCGAGATCGGCCTGCTTTTTGTGCTGATGCCCTTTATCGCGTGGTACCTAAGTATTTCGCTGATGGAGGCCTTCCTGATCGACGTGAGCTTTGCGCTGTTCTACCTGATCTACGCCTTCGTCTTTAACTGGGTCTACGACGTGATCTTCCCGGTGCCGGAGCCTGTCCGCCAGTCCTAATCGGCCCGGAGGCGGCTCACGAACTCGGCCGCCGCCTCTGCCGGATCGCGCGCGCCCTCGGCCACGGCGTCACTGAGCCGTGCCAGATCGTCCTTCGCCTGTGGTGTCTCCAACTGCGCCAAAAGCCGCTGTTTCACGTCCTGCTCGAACCAATACCGCGCCTGCGCGGCGCGCGTATGGTCCCAAAAGCCCTTTGCGCGCCGCCATTCGATTAACTCCTGCAGCGCGGCCCAAGTCTCGTCCAGCCCGTCTTCCTCAAGCGCCGACACAGCGGTGGCGCGGGGGTAACCTCCGGGGTCTTGCGGGCGTTTGCGCAGCAAACGCAGCGCCCCGGCATAGTCGGCGCGGGTGCGCGCGGCGGTAGATTTCAAATCGCCATCTGCCTTGTTAATGACGATGAGGTCGGCAATCTCCATGATACCGCGTTTCACGCCCTGCAATTCGTCGCCGCCCGCCGGAGCCAGCAACAGTACGAAAGCGTCCGACATCTCGGCCACCACGGTTTCAGATTGGCCGACGCCCACAGTCTCAATCAGCACCACGTCGAAACCCGCCGCCTCACAGAGCCGCACCGCCTCACGCGAGCGCCGCGCCACCCCGCCGAGGTGGGTCTGGCTGGGCGAAGGACGGATGAAAGCGCGCGGCTCCCGGCTGAGGCGGTCCATCCGCGTCTTGTCACCCAGGATCGACCCGCCCGAACGCGCCGAACTGGGGTCCACCGCCAGCACCGCCACGCGCATGCCCTGCGCGGTCAGCATCATGCCAAAGCTTTCGATGAAGGTGGATTTACCCACCCCCGGCGTGCCTGAGAGCCCGATGCGCAGCGCCTGCCGGTCGGAGGGCAGCTTCGCCAGCAGGTCCGCCGCCGCCGCACGATGGTCCGCACGGCCCGATTCCACCAGCGTAATCGCCCGCGCCAATGCGCGACGCTCGCCTGCTATGATGCCCTTGGCCAGATCGTCGATATTCATGCACCAACTTTTGCGGGGGCGGCGCGGAATTGTCCATCCCCACCCTTGGCGCGGCGCGCGCGATGCCCGATAACCGCGCTATGTCCAACGCTGATTTCGCCCTGCCCATCGACGCCGTTTTGCCTGAGGTCATCTCTGCCCTGCGCGAGACGGGCCGCGTCGTGCTGCAAGCGCCGCCGGGCGCGGGCAAGACGACGCGGGTGCCGCTTGCGATGCTCGACGCTCGCCTGCCCCATGGCCGCATCCTGATGCTGGAGCCGCGCCGCCTCGCCGCCCGCGCCGCCGCTGCGCGCATGGCCGAAAGCCTTGGCGAGGAAACCGGACAAACCGTCGGTTTTCGCGTGCGCGGCGCTTCGGCGGTGTCGAAAAATACCCGCATCGAGGTCGTCACCGAGGGAATCTTGACCCGCATGTTGCAGGACAACCCCGACCTGCCCGGCATCGGCGCGGTGATCTTCGACGAATTCCACGAACGCTCCCTCAACGCCGATCTTGGCCTCGCACTTTGCCTCGAAGTCGCGGGTGCCTTGCGGGACGATCTGCTGCTCGTCGCCATGTCCGCCACGCTTGATGCCGCGCCGGTGGCAGAGTTGATGGAGGCCCCCATCGTCACCTCCGAGGGCCGCAGTTTTGAGGTGGTGCCGCGCTGGCTCGACAAGCCGATGGGCAAGCAGCGGCTGGAGAATGCGGTGGCCGACCTGACGCTCAAGGCGCTTGCGGAGTCCCCCGGTTCGGCGCTGGTCTTCTTGCCCGGCGAAGGCGAAATCAGGCGGGTGGAAGCGCTTCTGAGCTCCGCCCTGCCAAGCGACTGCACCTTGACCCCGCTCTTCGGAGCGCTGGATTTCAAAGCGCAGCAGGCCGCCATCGCGCCTGTACAGTCGGGGCGGAAGGTCGTGCTGGCGACCTCCATTGCCGAAACCTCGCTCACCATCGAAGGCATCCGCATCGTCATCGACGCTGGCCGCTCGCGCCGCGCGCTGTTCGATCTCGCCTCGGGCATGTCGCGACTGGTGACCGAACGTGTCACCCGCGCCGAGGCCACGCAACGCGCGGGCCGGGCCGGGCGGGTTGAGGCGGGCGTGGCCTACAAACTCTGGACGCGCGGCGAAGAAGGCGCGCTGGCCGCCTTCCCCCCAGCCGAGATTGAGGCGGGCGACCTCACCGGCTTCGCGCTGGAACTGGCGCTCTGGGGCGCACAGGCCGAAGAATTAAGCTTTGTCACCCCACCCCATGCGGGCCGTTTGGCCGAAGCACAGGCGGTCTTGCGCATGCTCGGTGCGTTGGACGACACAGGCCGCATCACCGACCATGGCCGCAAATTGGCCAAGCTGCCCCTGCACCCCCGTCTGGCGCATATGGTCGCGCGTGGCGGTCCGCGTGCGCCGCTGCTCGCCGCACTTTTGGCCGAGCGCGACCCGATGCGCGGTGCGCCGGCGGACCTGTCACTGCGGATGGGTGCGCTGGCCGGGAAATGCACCGCCGCCGCGCCCCATGCCCCGACGCTGGCGCGGATCAAGGCCGAGGCCAAGCGGCTGGGCCGGATGACAAAGGGCGACGGGCCGGACGCTTTGGGCGTTCTCGCCGCGCTCGCCTATCCTGACCGCGTCGGCCTGCGCCGCAAAGGTGACGCGCCGCGCTATGTTCTGTCGGGCGGTAAAGGCGCGGTTCTGCCTGAGGCTGACCCAATGGCGGGCGCACGGCTGCTTGTGGCGACCGATCTGGACGGCGACCCACGCGAGGCCCGGATCCGGCAGGCGGCGCTGATCACGGATGCCGAATTACGCGCCACATTCGCCGATCAAATCCACTGGCAGGACGTCTGCCTCTGGTCGCGGCGCGAGGGGCGCGTGCTGACCCGGCGGCAAGAAGTCTTTGGCGCATTGGTTCTGGAAGACCGCACTTGGCCCGATGCCCCTGCCGATGCGGTGGCCGTGGCGATGCTCGACGGTGTGCGACAGTTGGGGTTGAAACCCGGCAAGGCCGCAACGCTGTTTCTGGCCCGTGCGCGGCTGATGTCCGCGCCTTTCCCCGATTTCAGCGAAGCGCATCTGATGGAAACGCTTGATGATTGGCTGCTACCGCATCTGACGGATGTACGCAGCACCGGCGATTGGAAGGGGTTTGACATCACCCCGGCGCTGAAAGCGCGGCTGACTTGGGAACAGCAGCAAGAGTTGGACCGCGCCGCGCCTGCGCATTTCGAAACCCCGCTGGGGCGGCGCGTGGCGATTGATTATAGCGGCGAACAGCCCGGCATTTCGCTGCGCCTGCAAGAGATGTTCGGCGTGACTCGGCATCCGACCGTGGGCGGGCAACCGCTACAGGTCACCCTGCTCTCCCCCGCTCAGCGCCCCGTGCAGGTCACGATGGATATTCCGGGGTTCTGGGCCAGCTCCTACGCCGATGTGCGCAAAGACATGCGGGGGCGCTACCCGCGCCACCCTTGGCCCGAAGACCCCACGGTGGCAGACCCGACCCTGCGCGCCAAACCGCGCGGCACTTAAAACGGCAACGCGCGCCGAAAACGGCGCGCGGTCAGGTCGGTTATACCGTAGTGATTAGGCCGCGACGAACTTCAGCGAGACGCCATTCAGGCAATGCCGCTTGCCCGTCGGCTCAGGCCCGTCGTCAAAAATATGGCCCAAGTGGCTGCCACAGCGGTCGCAGTGCACCTCAGTCCTGCGCATGAAGAAACTGTTGTCCGGCATCGTCTCGACCGCATCTTCAAGCGGTTGATAGAAGCTCGGCCAGCCGGTACCGCTTTTGAACTTGGTCGCAGCGTCATAAAGCGGCTGGTCACAGCCCTTGCAGATAAAGGTGCCGGGACGCGTCTCATCGTTGAGCGGGCTGGTAAAGGCACGCTCCGTATCGCCTTCGCGCATCACGGCATATTCGGTATCGCTCAGCATGGCGCGCCATTCGGCCTCGCTGCGCGTAATCTCAAAATCGCCCTCGACATAGGCTGCCGATGCACCGCGTGTGCCCAGCCCGATGGCGGTGGCGCCCAGAAAGGTCGATGTCAGAAAATGACGTCTGTTCATGGTGTTACTCCTCGCGGTGGGTTGGGATCGCACCGGGCCAGCATGGGGGTACTGGCCCGGCATCTCAGTGTAGGTTGCCTATTATTTGGGAACCAACACGCTGTTTACAACGTGGATCACGCCGTTGGACTGGTTCACATCTGCGATAGTTACACGCGATGCATTGCCGTTTTCGTCAAGGATATAGACGTTTTTGCCCTTTACCTGAGCCGACAAAGCGTCGCCCGATACCGCTTCAAAGTGGTAGAAGCCATCGCTGGAAGCGCGCGCTTTGGCGGCGATGTCAGCGGCAGACCATTTGCCTGCAACAACGTGGGCTGTCAGCACTTTGGTCAGCATCTCTTTGTTTTCGGGCTTCAGCAGCGTCTCGACGGTGCCAGCGGGCAGCGCGTCAAAGGCGGAGTTGACCGGGGCGAAAACGGTGAACGGGCCTTCGGAAGCCAGCGTGTCGACCAGACCGGCAGCTTTCACAGCGGCGACCAGCGTGGTGTGATCGGCAGAGTTCACAGCGTTCTCGACGATGTTTTTGTTTTCAAACATTGGCGCGCCACCCACTTCGGGGTTGGCAGCCATGGCACCGGTTGCCAACAGAGCGGCAGTGGCGGTGGCGGCGGCGAAAGATTTGAAGTTGATCATTGGTAGTCCTCCTCAGATGCCTCCCGTTGTGGGCGGCGATGCTGAACCCACGGGCCAAGAGGTGAAGGAGTTTCAGAAACGTTCAAAAAATTCTGAATAAGCTTCAAGATACTGTTTCTATATGAACAAAGAAAAACGCCCGCCCCGATCTGGGGAGGGCGTTCAACCTTTTTACAGTTCTGCAACGGCGCCGAGGGCCATGATGCCGCCAGTGGGCGCGCCCTCCGGCGCGCCGCCCGGCGGCTCATCGGTGATGGCCAGCGTGATCTGCGCCGCTTCGGGTGCCAGCTCGGCAGGCAAGGCCACGCGGTTCACGTCGCCTTCAGGCAGAACGCCCAAAGAGATCGGCGCGCGGTCGGGAAGAATGGCCCAAAGCTCCAGCACACGGCCCTCAGGTGCATTACCCGAAACCCGACGCAGCGCGATATCGCCGCGTGACATATCCATAACGGCCAGCATTTCCAGCGCACTGTCTTCGGCAGCCATGCGGGTGGCATAGACTTCGCCCGGCACTTGGGTAGGCGCCTCGCGCAACATGGGCAGAGCAAGGAAGGCCACGGTCGCAAGTGCTGCAACCGAAATGCCCTGCCAGAGCCAGAGGCGCTGCATCAACGGCACATGGCGCGTGGGGAAGAGCCGCGACATCAGCGCCTTGCGCGTCTTGGTGGACGGGGCGACAGGTGCGATATCATCAGTCAGCGCGACGAAACGCTCCTGCCAATCGGCCACGGTCCGGGCAAAATCGCGGTCTTGCAAAAGGCGGGCGCGTGCGGCCACGCGATCTTCGCCTTCGAGCAGACCCAACGCCACTTCGGCGGCCAGCAGATTGTCGTCTTCAGGGGGGGTGATAGGCGTGTCACTCATGCGCTCATACACTCCCGTAGGCTCATCAACCCGCGCCGCAGCCATGTGCGCATCGTATTAAGAGGCACATTAAAACGCTGGGCAAGGTCGGCGTAACTGTCGCCATCAAGATAAGCACCGCGCACGGCAGCGCCCCGGTCGGCCTCTAAATCGTCGAGGCAGCCGGTCAGGCGCTTCGCTTCTGATGCGGCAACGGCGGACTGTTCGGGGTTCGGCCCCGGCGCGGCCAGCTCCAGCCCCGGCGTGTCGATATCCTGATGCCCCTTGCGGGTCGCACGCAGCCGATCAATCGCGGTATTGCGCGCAATGGTAATCAGCCACGTCATCGGCGACAGACCATTGGCCTGATAGCGGTCGGAATTATTCCAGATTTTGACGAAACTGTCCTGCATGGCGTCCTCTGCTGCGGCCCGTGTATCCAACACACGCAGGCAGACCCCGAATAGTTTCGCGGACACCCGATCATAAAGTGTCTCGAATGCCGCACGGTCCCCCAGAGCGACCTGTCCAATCAGACGCTCGATCTCTTCACGGTCGCTGTTCAAGGGTCACTCCTTTGGGCGGTCATGTCTTTGGCGGCGCGGACGCGGCACATCGCTCATGGTGCGACAGCCGCCATAAAAGTCAACGGCGCATTACCACCAGACGCTTTCTACGGCACCTTGCCCTATCCTAAGGCATCCGCGCAACCCATCGCGGGAAAAGGAAAATTCGTCACGCTGTTCACAGAGATTGCAGGCTCTGGATGCTTAGGCTACCCAAGTTTCAGAGGGGAATGCGCAAAGGGAGACTGTGCATGCAAAACGCGCTTGAGACGTCATATGACGTGGTGATTGTGGGTGGGGCCATCTACGGCTCGGCCTTGGCTTGGTGGTTGACCAACACGCCGGGGTTTGACGGCGAAGTGCTGGTGGTGGAGCGTGACCCCACCTATGAGTTCGCCTCAACCAGCCATACGAATTCCTGCATCCGCCAGCAGTTCAGCGCCCCGGTAAACATCCAGATTTCGCAGTTCGGGGCCGAGTTCATCCGCAACTTCCGCCACTTCATGCACGACGATCCCGAGGTGCCTGACCTGGCGCTGCAAAGCTTTGGCTACCTCTACCTTGCCGACACGCCGGAGTTTGCCGAGACCCTGCGGGAAGCGCAGAGCATTCAGGCCTCCATGGGGGCACATACCCAGCATATGACCAAGGACGAGATCGCCGCGCGCTATCCATTTTACATGCTCGACGATGTGATCGCGGGCAACCACAACACGGTGAACGAGGGCTACTTCGACGGCGGCACGATGTTCGACTGGTTCAAACGTATGGCCAAGCGTCGGGGCGTGACCTTTATCCATGATGAGGTGACGGGCATGACCCTGAACCCCGCAGGCAGCGCGGTGGATGCGGTAACGCTGAAGTCCGGCGCAAAAGTCGCTTGCGGCACGGTGGTCAACGCCTCTGGCCCCCGCGCGGCGGCGACGGCGCAGATGGCGGGCATCACCCTGCCCGTGGTGCCGCGCAAACGCTACACCTTCATCTTTGATGCCGCGGAGCCGCTTGAGATGGACCTGCCGCTGACCATCGACCCCAGCGGCGTGCATATGCGCCAAGAGGGTAAGTATTATATGGCCGGCTGCCCGCCCGAAGATGACTATGACGCGGCCTATGATGATTTCACCTTTGACCATTCGATCTGGGAGGAAAAAGTCTGGCCCATCATCGCCACGCGCGTTCCGGCCTTTGAACGGGTCAAGGTGATCAACGAATGGGTCGGGCATTACGCCTTTAACACTGTGGATCAAAACGCAATTGTCGGACGGCACGACAAGGTCGAAAACTTCGTCTTTATGAACGGGTTTTCCGGCCACGGGTTGCAGCAGGCCCCCGCCATCGGGCGCGGCACGGCTGAGTTGATCACCCATGGGGCCTATCGTTCGCTTGACCTGACCCCACTGGATTACGCGCGGATCGTACGTTCCGAGAAATTCATCGAAAAGGCCGTGATATGAAGCACCCCGAGAACACCTTCCTCACGGCCATCCGCGCCGGGAAAAAGCAGTTGGGCCTCTGGGTCTCCCTCTCGGATGGCTATGCCGCCGAGGTGGTTGCCCATGCAGGCTATGACTGGGTGATGCTGGATATGGAGCACGCGCCGAGCGATATGAAATCGGTGCTGGGGCAGCTTCAGGCGTTCTCGGGCAGTGACACCACGGCGATGGTGCGGCCTGATTGGAACGACGCGGTCAAGGTCAAACGCCTGATGGATCTCGGCGCGCCGGGGCTGCTGTTTCCGATGGTACAGACGCCTGACGAGGCCCGCGCCGCCGTGGCCGCCTGCCGCTACCCGCCGCGCGGTATCCGGGGGGTGGCCGGGCTGAACCGCGCCAACCAGTTTGGCCGGGTCGAGGATTACAACACCGAGGTCGAGAACCAGACCGCCATCCTGATCCAGCTTGAAACCCGCGCCGCCGTTGAAAACGCCGCCGCCTTTGCCGAGGTTGAGGGGATCGACGGCATCTTCTTTGGCCCCGCTGATATCGCCGCTGATATGGGCCATCTGGGTCAGACCCTGCACCCCGAGGTCTGGGAGGTGATCCGCCCCGCCGCCAAACTCTTGATGGACAAGGGCATTCCCGTGGGCACTCTGGTCACCGACCCCGACTTCGCCGCCGAACTGCTGAACGAAGGCTTCACCTTTGTTGCCTGCGGCACGGATGTGGGACTTTTGGCCAAAGGGGCCGATGCCCTGCGCGCCCAAGTGCGCGACAAGATTTCTGAGACGTGAAAGGAAGATGTTATGAAATTTAAGAAACTGGTCCTGACGGGTGCTGCCGGTCGGCTTGGCTCATACCTGCGCGAGCCGCTGGCCGCGATGTGCGAAGAACTGGTCAGCTCTGACATCGCCGAGGACATCGGCAAACTCTATGACGGCGAACGCTATCAGAAGGCCGATCTGGCGGAATACGATCAGGTCGCGGCGCTGATGGAGGGCGCCGACATGGTCGTGCATTTCGGTGCCATCGTGGACGAAAAACCCTTCATGGAACTGCTCGGCCCGAACTTCGTCGGTTCTTACAACGTGTGGGAAGCGGCCTATCAGGCAGGCGCACGCCGCGTCGTCTATGCCTCCTCGATCCACGCCGTGGGGATGCACAAGAAATCCGATTTCATCGGCATTGACGCCCCCCACAAACCCGACACTTTCTACGGCCTCGCCAAATGCTTCACCGAAGACCTCGGCAGCATGTATTGGGACAAGCGCCAGTTGGAATCCGTGCACCTACGCATCCTCAGCGCCGCGCAGGTCAACAACTCTCGCGCGCTTGGCTCGTGGCTCAGCTATGACGATCTGATCCAACTGGTGACCCGCGCAGTCGACACCCCCTCGGTCGGTTTCTCGGTCATCTACGGTGTATCGAACAACGACCGCGCCCCGGTGGACAATGCCAAGGCCGCCTTCCTCGGTTACCGGCCCAAGGACAACGCCGAGCAATTCGCCGAAAAAGTGCTGGCCGAAGAAGGCCCCGTCGACATCACCGACCCCGGCCAAATGTGCCACGGCGGCCCCTTCGCCAAGGTCGATCTGGGCGAAAGCGGCATCGCGCAGATGACCATCGTCGACGACAAAAAAGAGACCTAAGCGACCAGACGAAAGGGACCGTCATGAAACTGCAAGACCTCGACATCATCGTGACGGCCCCGCCCGCCCCCGGCTGGGGCGGGCGCTATTGGATATTGGTCAAGGTGACCACCGACACCGGCATAACCGGCTGGGGCGAATGCTATGCCGCCAGCGTCGGGCCCGATGCGATGCGCGCGGTGATCGAGGATGTCTTCGCCCGTCACATGCAGGGCGAAAACCCCGAGAACATCGAGCTGATGTTCCGCCGCGCCTATTCCGCGGGCTTCACCCAGCGGCCAGACCTGACCGTCATGGGCGCATTTTCGGGGCTAGAGATCGCCTGTTGGGACATCCTTGGCAAAGACCGCGACCGTCCGGTGCATGCGTTGATCGGCGGGCGCACCAATGACCGGGTGCGCGGCTATACCTACCTCTACCCGCTGCCGCATCACAGCATGGCGGATTTCTGGACCTCGCCCGAGATGGCAGCGGAATCGGCGGCGGACTGCGTGGCGCGGGGCTATACGGCGGTGAAATTCGACCCCGCCGGCCCCTATACGCTGCGCGGTGGGCATATGCCTGCGATGTCGGATATCAGCACCTCGGCGGCCTTTTGCAAAGCCATCCGCGAGGCCGTGAGTGACCGTGCCGATCTGCTGTTCGGCACCCATGGGCAGTTCACCACCGCAGGCGCGATCCGGCTGGGGCAGGCAATCGAACCCTATAGCCCGCTCTGGTACGAAGAGCCGATTCCCCCAGACGCGCCCGAGCAGATGGCCAAGGTCGCGCGCGGCGTGCGCATTCCTGTGGCAACGGGCGAGCGGTTGACGACAAAGGCCGAGTTCGCGCCCCTGTTGCGCGCCGGTGCGGCAGAGATTTTGCAGCCGGCGCTTGGCCGCGTGGGCGGCATTGCCGAAGCCAAGAAGATCGCCGCCATGGCCGAGGTCTATAACGCGCAGGTGGCGCCGCATCTCTATGCCGGGCCGGTGGAATGGGCGGCAAATGTGCAGCTTGCCACCGCGATCCCGAATATCCTGATGTGCGAATGCATTGAGACGCCGTTCCACGATAGGCTGATCAAAGGGTCGATCCGGGTGGAGGATGGCTTCATCACCGCCCCCTCAGCGCCCGGTCTGGGGATCGAAATGGACGAAGACCTTGCCCGCGCGCACCCCTACACAGGCGACGGGCTGCATCTGGAGATGCGCGAAGAGCCTTGCGATTATGTGAACGGGAATAATTTCCAAGGCGGCGCGCCAGCGGATAGCCACTAGGCGCGCAGGGCTATGGGCCACGGAAAACCGAGGACCATAGCCTGTCTGCGGGTCGGCGCCTGCCGCTTGAATCCGGGCCGGGTGGTTCCTACGCCCTCCCCACCAACTCCCGCGCCGCCGCCAAGATCCCCTCCCGCGAGGGCAGGGTCGCCGCATAGGCCGGACCCGTGGCGATAAAGCTATCCTCCGCCGTCAGCCGCGCAAAACGCTCAACACCGCGCTCTGCCATCAGCGCCATCAGCGCTTCGGCCTGCCCGCCCGTGCGGCGACATTCATCTACGATCAACACAGGCCGATCCCCGATTGCTGCCAACAGCGCCTCTT
This sequence comes from Sulfitobacter dubius, assembly GCF_900113435.1. Lineage (GTDB taxonomy): Bacteria > Pseudomonadota > Alphaproteobacteria > Rhodobacterales > Rhodobacteraceae > Sulfitobacter > Sulfitobacter dubius. The sequence goes on from NZ_FOPG01000001.1 coordinate 1,497,535, forward strand.
CCGGCAGTGGGGCCAACCAACGCAGGTCTATCACCCGTGCCTTGACGCCCTGCTCCGCCAAATCATGCGCAGCCTGCTGGCTCAGATAATGCCCGTTGCCATAGCTCACGATCGCCAGATCGGCACCCTCGCCCGTGACCCCGACCTCGCCCAGACCGATCCGCCGATCAGGTGCCGGATAGTTCCGCATCCAGCCGCCATCCCCGGCCTCTAACAAATCGCGCATCGGATAAAGCGCAATCGGCTCAACAAAGACCACCACCCGCTGCTCTTCCCGCGCCAAACGGTGCGCTTCGCGCAGCATCATCGCCGCATCATCCCCCGCCGAGGGGCAAGCAATGATGATCCCCGGAATGTCACGCAACACGGCCAGCGAATTGTCATTGTGGAAATGCCCGCCAAAGCCCTTCTGGTAGCCCAGCCCGGCAATGCGCAGCACCATCGGGTTGGTCCACTGCCCATCTGAGAAGAACGGCAGCGTCGCCGCCTCGCCGCGCAACTGATCCTCGGCATTGTGCAGATAGGCGAGGAACTGGATCTCCGGCATCGGGATAAACCCGTTATGCGCCATACCGATGGCGAGACCCAGGATGCTCTGTTCATCCAACAGCGTGTCGATCACCCGCCCCGGCCCAAACCGGCTCTGCAACTTCTGTGTAACGCCATAGACCCCGCCCTTGCGGCCCACATCCTCGCCCATCAGCATGGTCTCGGGATGCGCCAGCATCAGGTCGTGCAGCGCCCAGTTGATCAGCCGCGACATTGGCTGTGGGTTGTCCATCTGCGCCATATCGCTGCCGAAGGTCTCGGCTCGAACCTCGGCACTCGGCCCGTTACTGGCCGCGCAATTGCGCTTTGGCGGCACGAGGCTTGCCATTACGTCCGACGCTGTCTTGAGCCGAGGCCGTTTCACCACTTCCTCCGCAGCCTTGGCCACCGCGTCCTGCGTATCGCGGTAAATCGCCAGCGCTTCATCGGCGTTCATTCCAGCCTCCACCAACAGCCGCGCGGAATGCAGCAGCGGATCATTCGCCTCATCAGCCTCAACCTCTGCACGCGGCAGATAGGACGTCGCCACATCCGCCCCCGCATGGCCGTAAAGACGCACGGTCCGCAGATGTAGGAAGGCAGGCTTGCGATGCACCCGAACATAATCCGCCGCTTCTTTCGCCGCAGCATAGGCCGCATGAAGGTCCAGCCCATCGCCCTCAAAATACTTCAAGCCCGGACGGGCAGACATGGAGGCTTTGATCCAGCCCGTCGGGGTCTTGGTTGAGATCCCGATGCCATTGTCCTCACAGACGAAAAGCAGCGGCAGCGGCACGCCCTGCACCGCGGTCCAGCAAGCCGCATTGATCGCGCCTTGCGCGGTGGAGTGGTTTGCCGAGGCATCGCCCAAGCTGCACATCGCAATCGCATCGCGTGGCAATATTGCGTGCTCAGGCCGATTGCGCCGTGCCATGCCGATGGAATGCGCGGCCCCCACGGCCTTGGGCAGGTGGCTGGCAATGGTCGAGGTCTGCGGCGGGATCATCAGCGGGCGCGAGCCCAGCACCTTGTGCCGCCCGCCGCTGATCGGATCGTCGGCAGAACAGGCGAAACTCAAGAGCATATCACGCAGCATGTCCTGCCCCTCGGCCTGATCGGCCCGGGCGATCTGGAAAGCCGCATCGCGGTAATGCAGGAAGGCGATGTCATCGACCCGCAGCGCCGCCGCTACTGCCGCCATGCCCTCATGACCAGAGGAGCCGATGGTGTAGAACCCCTGCCCCTCTTTTTGCATCACACGGCTTTGCAGGTCGAGCGCGCGGCTCAGCACCTGCGCGCGGTAGAGCTGCTCCAACTGGTCGCGATCAAGCGCCTTCTGCGGGGAGGTGAAAACGGGAAAATCCCCCGCCGCAACGCGACGGAGGAAGTTCTCATGAACGATTGCAACGCGGTCCATGGGGCCTCTTGGTATTTAAGGATTTTGTTTTCGGCGAGGCGAGATGGGGGGAGGTGATCCCCCCAAACCGTTTCTTAAAAGAACGCCTGCAGGCCGGTCTGGGCACGGCCCAAGATCAACGCGTGGACGTCATGAGTGCCCTCATAGGTGTTGACCGTCTCAAGGTTCATCATGTGACGGATCACTTGGAATTCACCGGAAATACCGTTGCCGCCATGCATGTCCCGCGACATGCGCGCCACGTCCAGCGCCTTGCCACAGTTGTTACGCTTGACGATCGAGATCATCTCAGGCGCGGCATTGGCGGCATCCATCAGACGACCTACTTGCAGCGAGCCCTGCAGGCCCAGCGAGATTTCGGTCATCATGTCCGCCAGTTTCTTCTGGAACAACTGTGTCTGCGCCAGCGGCTTGTTGAACTGCTTGCGGTCCAGACCGTACTGGCGCGACGCATGCCAGCAGAATTCGGCGGCGCCCATCGCACCCCAAGAGATGCCGTAGCGGGCGCGGTTCAAACAGCCGAACGGCCCTTTCAGCCCCTGCACATTTGGCAGCAGCGCGTCTTCGCCGACTTCAACACCGTCCATGACGATTTCACCGGTGATGGAGGCGCGGAGGCTGAGCTTGTTGCCGATCTTCGGCGCGCTCAGACCCTTCATGCCTTTTTCCAGCACAAAGCCGCGGATCTTGCCGTCATGCGCTTCGGACTTGGCCCAGACTACGAAAACATCGGCGATGGGGGAGTTCGAGATCCACATCTTGGAGCCGGTCAACTTGTAGCCGTTCTCGGTCTTCACTGCGCGGGTTTTCATGCCGGCAGGGTCAGAACCCGCATCAGGCTCGGTCAGACCAAAGCAGCCGATCCACTCGCCCGAGCAAAGTTTCGGCAGGTACTTCTGACGCTGCTCTTCGGAGCCGTAGGCATAGATCGGGTACATGACGAGGCTCGCCTGTACCGACATCATCGAACGGTAGCCACTGTCGACGCGCTCAACTTCGCGGGCGACCAGACCGTAGGAGACATAGTTGCCGCCCAAGCCGCCGTATTCCTCGGGGATTGTGACGCCCAGCAGGCCCATGTCGCCCATTTCACGGAAGATGCCTGCGTCGGTTTCTTCATTGGCGAAAGCGTCGATCACGCGGGGCTGCAGTTTTTCTTGCGCATAGGCGTGCGCAGAATCGCGGATCATGCGCTCGTCTTCGGTCAACTGGCTGTCGAGGCGGAAGGGGTCCGTCCAGTCGAATGTACCAAGGTCGGGTTTGTCTTTGGCGCGCAGCTTGGGGGCTTCGGCAGTCATGAGGCATCCTTTCGGGTGATGTGGTTTGCGGCAGTATTGCAAATTGACGGCGCGAACTCTATCGCTGCTTTGTCCTGAATTCATGAGAAAAAGTCATATGATTGCCCCGCGCCGCTTCTTGCCGTCGATCTCGGCCCTGCTGTCATTTGAGGCGGTCGTGCGACTTGGCACCGCCACGGCAGCGGCGCAGGAGTTGAACCTGACCCAAAGCGCCGTGAGCCGCCAGATCAAGACGCTCGAAGAGCAACTGGGCGTGTCGCTAATGATCCGGCAAGGGCGACGGCTGACCCCGACCCAAGCGGGTTTGGACTATGTGACGCAGGTGCGCGATATCCTGAACCGTTTGGCCCAGGCCTCGGTCTCGGCCCGGACCAACCCTACCGGCGGCACGCTTGATCTGGCGATCCTTCCCGCTTTCGGCATGCACTGGCTCGCGCCTCGGCTGCGCGATTTCGCGCGGGCGCATCCTGAGGTGACGGTGAACCTCTCGACACGGCTGCACCCCTTTGCCTTTGCGGGCAGCCGCTTTGACGCCGCCATTCATTTTGGTCATGAAGACTGGCCCGGCGTGCGCTATCTGCCGCTGCTGCCTGAAACGGTCGTGCCGGTCTGTGCGCCTGATCTGTTGGCCGAACCGTTGGAGGATGCGCGCGATGTGCGGCACCTGCCGCTGTTACATCTCGAGACCCGCCCGCGCGGGTGGGCGCGCTGGCTGTCATCGCTGGGGGTGACCGATGAGCCCCCCGGCGGGATGATGTTCGACCAATTCTCGACCATGGCGCAGGCGGCGATCCACGGGCTGGGCGTGGCATTGCTGCCGACCTTTTTCGCCCGCCCCTATCTGCGCGATGGGCAATTGGTGCTGGCGGCCTCGCAGACCACCCAGAGCATCGGCAATTACTATCTCGTCTGGCCAGAAGACCGCGACGAAACCGCCGCCCTCGCATCCTTTCGCGGCTGGCTGGCCCAGCAAGCCGAACCGGCGACGAACGATTAAGCCACCCCAAAGACGGCCAAAGTTATGCCGCAATCCCTTTGTACAAACGCGGCCAATCCGCCCCCGTCGGGCGACCTAAAGGAGCAGATGATGCTACGTTCATACCGCAAAAGCGCGGGCGCTCTGGCCGTTGCCATGAGTGCTCTCGCAGCCACAGGAGCATGGGCCGAAGCCCGCAACGTGCTGATTGTCGATGGTGCCTACTTTCCGTCATTCACGCATGTGCAGCCGGGCGATCAGGTGATCTTTACCAACAACGCCACGGGCAGCCATACGATCACAGGCGAAGGAGAGGCTTGGACCAGCGGCGCGATCCCTGTGAACGGCAGCTATACGCTCGACATCACCGCCGATACTCCCGGTACATTCAGCGGTCAGACCTTAGAACAGCCCGCTTTTGAAGGGGCAATCAGCTTAGATGAGCCCGCTACGCAGTAAAGCAGCCGACTCAGAAAGAACCAAAGCCCCGCAGCAATAACGGGGCTTTGAGGGTCTAGCACTCAGGCTTACTGGGCGAAAACCCGTTCCATATCCGCAAAACCTTTGACCTCAATCGGGTTGCCCGACGGGTCGCGAAAGAACATTGTCGCCTGCTCGCCCGGCTCTCCTTCGAAACGCAGCGAAGGCTCGATAACGAAATCGACCTCTGCGCCTTTCAGCCGTTCGGCCAGCGCCTTCCAATCGTCCATCTGCAAGACCACGCCAAGATGCGGCATCGGCACCATATGTTCGCCAACTTTCCCCGTGGCCTGCGTGGCAAAAGGCTCTCCCAGATGCATCGAAATTTGGTGCCCAAAAAAGGAATAATCGACCCAAGTCTCGGTCGAGCGGCCTTCGATGCAGCCCAACACGTCGCCATAGAAGGCGCGGGTTTGGTCAAGGTCACGGACGTTATAGGCAAGGTGGAACGGGGTGAGCATTGGTAATCTCCTATCTATCTGCCGCCTGTGTATCCTGCCGGTGCGAAGGTGCAAGTGCGCCCCGCGCCGCAGCACGGTTCCATGGGCCAAAGGCCGCCACCACGCCACATATAAAAGGCGCGCCCGCAGTTGGACGCGCCCCCTTAGATCAGGTCGAAACCTATCCTTATTTCATCGTGATGCGGCCATCGGTGTAAGGCTTATAGCTGCCGTTCTTCGCCAGATACTCCGCCGTCACATCGGCAAGGTCGGGGCCGAAATCATAGGCATTCTCGGCATCTGTGAACATCGCATAGCCGTCGCCGCCATTACGGACGTAGTTGTTGGAAACCGCGCCATATGTCTTTTCAAGGTCAATGGGCGCACCCGCAACCATGACATCGCTGATACGGCTACCCACCTCTGCCTTGGGATCAAAGGCATAGGACATGCCTGCCACTTGCGGAAAACGGCCTGCGCCATCTTCCAATTGGCTTACGCCATTTTCCAACGCCTCAACCAAAGTGGCGCCGCTGATCTGGAAGGTTGAGAGCGTGTTTTGAAACGGCAGCACCGTCAGAACTTCGCCCATTGTCACCTCGCCCGCGTCGATAGAGGCACGCAGCCCGCCCGCGTTGGAAATGGCCACGTCGATGCCCTGATCCTTCACCCGGTCAAGCATGGCGTCGGAAACGAGGTTGCCCATGGCACATTCCTGTGCACGGCAGACATCGCGACTCCCTTCGATGGTCTCTGATGTCTCAGCCACGACCTTTTGGCGCAACTCTTCCAGCGGCGCGGCACGTTCGGCAACCAGATCAACCGTTGCCTGATCTTCTTCGATAGAGGCATCCAACAGGATCGGATCGCCCGAGATCGATGTCACCTCACCCGCGTCGTCAAAGGTCACGCTCAACTCGCCCAGATATTTACTATAGGCATAGGCCTGAACAATCGGGACATCGCCAACCATTGTCGGGTAAGCGCCTTCGGCACTGTCATCACTGTTGCTGAGCAATGTATGAGAGTGGCCCCCAACGATCAGGTCAACGCCGGTCAACTCTTCCGCAAGCCGTTTGTCACCCGCCAGCCCGACGTGGGTCAGCAGGATGATCTTGTTGACCCCATCATCCGTTAGCGCGTCAATCTCGGCCTGCGCAGCGTCCGCAGCAGGAGAGAAGATCACCTCAGGTCCGGGCGACGAGGTTTCAGGCGTGTCTTCAGCCAAGACTGAGACGATGCCAATCCGCTCGCCGCCGACCTCAAGCACCGTGGATTTGCCAATCTCACCGTCCAGCCCCTCAACACCGCTCACATCGATATTCGCCGACAGCACCGGAAAATCGACCTTTGCCACGAAATCGGCCAGCCCTTTGGGGCCGTCGTCGAATTCATGGTTGCCGACGGCCATCACATCATAGTCGAGCTTTGACATAAACTCGGCGGCCATCTCGCCCTTATATCGCGTATAGAAAAGTGAGCCTTGAAACCAGTCGCCTGCATCGAGCAGCAGATGGTTCTCTCCTGCGCGTTCGCGTGCGGCTTCAATCGCTGTGACCATCCGCGCGACGCCACCGAAACACTTCCCTTCGCCGTTATCCTCGGCGCTACAGGGGCCGTCATATTTGCTGATCGGCTCAAAACGGTCGTGGAAATCGTTGGTGTGCAGAATGGTGAGGTTATACTCAGCCGCCGCCATGCCGCTGGTCAAAGCCAGCGCAGCGGTCGCGGTCAGGAATCGTTTCATGATAGTTCCCCTGTTGCTTGTTCTGCCGGTATCGTGGCGCGGCGTCAGGCCTGTGTCAAAGGTCATATCACCTGCCCTATGGTCACCCGCGGGTCTTGACCCCGCCCCGCCCGGCGGGCATCAGAAGTCATGCTAATTTTCAAGATATTCCGCGCCGACGAATGGGCGGCGCTGCGCAAAGTTGGGGCCACCGATGGGGCGCCGATTGATGTCACCGACGGCTATGTGCATTTCTCGACCGCCGAACAGGCCGAAGAAACCGCCGCCAAGCATTTCAAGGGCGAGGACGGGCTGTTTCTGCTTGCGGTCGACAGCGACGCACTCGGCGAGGCGCTGAAGTGGGAGCCGTCACGCGGGAGCGCGCTGTTTCCGCATCTCTACCGCCAGCTGACGCTCGAAGACGTGGTCTGGGCGCAGCCGCTGCCCTTGGTGGATGGCGCGCATGAGTTTCCTGCCGGTCTGGGCGAAGCAAGCGCATGATGCCGCTGCTTGAAAAGATGGGCCTCAGCGCGCTACACCGGATTGATCCCGAAGCCGCGCATGGTCTGGCAATCCGCGCCTTGCGGGCAGGTCTGGCCCCGGCCCCCGGTCCGCAAACCTCGCCCCGTCTGCATACGACGCTCGCGGGGCTGGACCTGCCGAACCCCGTCGGGCTCGCGGCGGGATTTGACAAGAACGCGACCGCTGTGGCTCCGCTCAGCCGGGCTGGATTTGGTTTTATCGAAGTGGGCGCCGCCACGCCCCTGCCCCAACCCGGCAATCCGCGTCCACGCCTGTTTCGCCTGACCGAGGATCGCGCAGCGATCAACCGCTTCGGCTTTAACAACGACGGGATGGAGGCGATCTGCGCCCGCCTGTCACAGCGCGGCTCTGGCGTTCCGGTGGGGCTAAACCTCGGCGCGAACAAGACCAGCCCCGACCGCGCTGCCGACTTCGCCCGGGTGATGACCGCCGCGCGCAATCACGTGGATTTTGCCACGGTGAATGTCTCCTCTCCCAACACCGAGAAGCTGCGCGATCTTCAGGGCAAAGCGGCACTCTCGGCCCTGCTCGAAGGGGTGATGGAAGTGCGCGGTGCCACGCCCGTGTTCCTGAAAATCGCCCCCGATCTCAGCGAATCCGAGATTGAGGATGTGGCCGAGGTCGCCCAAAATTCAGGCGTCGCTGCCATAATTGCGACCAATACCACACTCGACCGGACGGGTCTTGCCAGCGCCCATGCGGCTGAGGCGGGCGGCCTCTCCGGTGCACCGCTGTTTGAACGGTCGACCCGCGTTCTGGCGCGGCTTGCCGGGCTGACTGACATTCCGCTGATCGGTGTTGGTGGCGTGTCGGACGCCGAAACCGCTTACGCCAAGATCTGCGCGGGTGCTTCGGCGCTGCAACTTTATACGGCGCTGGTGTTCGGTGGCCTTGGGCTGGTGCGTGAGATCACCAGCGGGTTGGAGACACTTTTGGCCCGCGATGGTTTTGCCACTGTGGCCGACGCGGTGGGCAGCAAGCGCGAGGACTGGCTGTGATTACCCTTTGGCATAATCCGCGCTGCTCAAAGTCCCGCCAAACCTTGGCATTGATCGAAGAGGCTGGCGCTACGGTGAGCCTTCGTCGCTACCTCGAAGACGCGCCGACGCGGGAGGAAATCATTGCCGCCCGCGACGCGCTTGGCCTGATGGCGATTGAGATGATGCGGACCGGCGAGAAGGTTTTCAAAGAGCTGAACCTCACCAGCGACAGCCCCGAAGACGCACTGATCGACGCTATGGCCGTTCATCCCATCCTGATCGAACGCCCTATCGCCTTTACCCAAAGCCGCGCCGTGATTGGCCGCCCACCAGAAGCGGTGAAGGCGCTGCTCTAGCCCGCCGCGCGCTCCAAGGCCGGATAGCGCAGCCCGAGTGTGATGCCCCGCACCACGAAGGACACCAAGAGCGAAATCCACAGCCCGTGATTGCCCATACTTGGCACCAGCAGCAGCGCCACGGCGACATAGAACAGAAACGACACCAGCATCATATTGCGCATATCGCGCGACTGCGTCGCACCGATGAAAATGCCGTCGAACATATAGGCCGCGCAGCCCAAGATCGGGGCGGCTACCAAATAGGCCAGATAGACCCGCGCGAGGTCTTGGACCTCCGGCGCTTTGGCCATCAGATCAATGATCGCCCCGCCGAAAGCGGCAAAAACCACGGCAAGCACTAGACTGACAAGAAGCGCCCAGGCGGAGGTCAGCACTGCCCCGCGCCGCAACACCTCGCGCTGCCCCGCCCCGTAGGCCCGGCCAATGATCGCCTCGGCGGCGAAGGCGAAACCGTCCAGCCCGTAGGAGGTAATCATCAGGAATTGCAGCAGCACCTGATTGGCCGCCAAGGTCACATCACCTAGACCCGACCCCATGAAGAGGAAGGAGACAAAGATCGCCTGCAACAGCAGTGAGCGGATCAGGATATCGGTGTTCACCTTCATCATGCGCGACCAGCGTGGCCCGTCAAAGACCTGCGCCCAATCGCGCCACGCCACGCCCGCGAAAGCCGCCCGGCAGAACCACAGCCCCAAGGCCGCCCCGCTCCATTCCGCGAGGAAGGTGGCAATCGCCACGCCCTCGACACCCCAGCCAAGGCCCAGCACGAACCACAGATCCAGCAGAATGTTCAGCCCGTTCATCCAGACCTGCAGCACCAGCACAGCGCGGCTGCGTTCCTGCGCAATGAGCCAACCAGTGATTGCATAGATCGAGATGGCGGCGGGGGCGGACCAGATGCGGATCGCCATGTACTGCCGCGCCAACCCTTCAACTTCGGCAGAGGCAGGGGCGACCTGAAAGGAAGCCCAGAAGAGCGGCCATTGCAGTGCCATCAAAGCCAGCCCCGCGCCCGCACCGATCAGCAGACCGCGCGTGAGGAGCGCTGCGACCTCGCCCTCTTCGCCATTGCCCGCCGCCTGCGCGGTCAGCCCAACGGTGCCCATCCGCAGAAAGCCAAAAATCCAGTAGAGCGCCGAGAGGATGATCGCACCCAGCCCAACAGCGCCGATTGGTGCCGCTGCCCCTAACTGCCCCACAACGCCGGTATCAACCGCGCCGAGGATGGGCACGGTGGCGTTGGAAATCACGATGGGCAGGGCAATCTTCAGCACCCGGCGGTGTGTCACCACATCACGTGCGGCCAACGTGCCGCGCTTTACCGCGCGCACCTCTGCCTCGGTCAGCGGCTCTGTCTCTGCGCCCGCTTCAGCCACGCCGTTGCGGCATCAGGAAATGGCCCGTGGCCTGCGCGAAGATACGGGCACGGTTGTCCTGCCACGCCTCGACATGAACGCTGGCATAGCGCCGCCCCGACCGGTTGATCCGCGCCCGCGCATAGGCATCACGCGGCAGGCCCGAGCGCAGGTAATCAACGGTAAAATCAATCGTCTTGGGCAGCCGCGGCAAATGGTCGGCATCCAGATTGTCCAGATCAAGCGCGCCGCTTTCCATATCCTCCCAGATCAGCCCCCAGCTTAGGGTGATGATCGCGGTCACCTCCAAGAAGGCCGCCGTTGCCCCGCCATGCAGCGCAGGCAGGATCGGGTTGCCGATCAACTGTTCGGAAAAGGGCATGATCCCTGTCAGCTCATCCCCACGACGCTCAAACTCGATGCCCAGAAAGCGGATATAGGGCACGCCTTCGACCATGGCGCGCAGCACCCCGTCACGGCGTTGTTTGACGACCTGAACCGGCTCTGGCTTGCGATGTTTGGTCATTTGTGGCCCTCCACGGTGAAGGTTCCGGTGGCAGTGGCGACAAGGTTCTCGGCGTCCTCATCTGTCGCCGTGGCGCGGACAAAGGCGACCGAGCGGGTCACGTGATAACAGGTCGCGCGGGTGGTGATCGTTTGGCCCGGCGTGGCCGCGCGCAGATATTCGATCCGCAGGTCCATGGTGGCGGTGGCCGATGGGTTGCTCGGGTGGCTCATCACCGCCGCCCCACAGCAAGTGTCCATAAGGGCGGAGACCGCCCCGCCGCTGATCACCCCGGTTTTTGGGTCGCCCACCAACTTGTCATCATAGGGCATTGTAATCTCGGCAGAGCCGTCGCCCAGCTCCTGTAACTCCATCCCGAGCGCCATGGAATGGGGCAGCGCCTGAATGAACTGTCGCGCCATTTTCAACTTGTCTGACATGCAGCTCACCCCTTTGCGTCTGGTTTCGACCTTTATCATGGGGGGATGGCGAAAGGGCAAGACCACCTGTTGCGCATCCCCGCGCGTGACCATAGTTTGCCTGAAGGGAGTAGATGCTTTGGACGATGAACGCCTGACATTCAAAGAGATGTGCGCGGCATTTGACGTGACGCCACGCACGTTGCGCTATTACGAATATATCGAATTGCTGCAACCGCACCGCGAGGGGCGCTCTCGGTTCTATGGCCCGCGCGAACGCGCCCGGATGAAGCTAATCCTGCGGGGCCGCAAGTTCGGCTTCGCGCTGGAGGACATTCGTCAGTGGCTTTTGATCTACGAGAAAGAGGGCACCGAGGCGCAGATGCGGGCTTGGGTCACCATGGCTGACGGGCAGTTGGAAGAGTTGGCCGAGCAGCGCCAACAACTCGACGAGGCGATGACCGAATTACAAAAGCTACGCGATGACACCGCTGCTGCAATCGAACCGGGCAAAGGTTAACCCCCGCCCCCGTTCGACGGATCAGTGGCTGCCGCGCCGCGATAGCTCTGCGATGATCATTTGCAGATCAGCAGCGATGCGGATAAGGTCTGACACCGTATCAGGGTTCGCCTCCCCGGCCAGATCAAATGCGCTATTCTCAATAGCTTCTGACGCAGCTTTCAGGTCGGTGACAACACGCGCACGCGTTTTCGCATCAGAACCGTTCTTGGCCCCGTTGCCTGAGCCTTTATTATTTTGATTTTCTGACATGCCTCTTACCTTTTTAGGTCAAGCGCCCGCACTTAAAGGCTGCCCCCATCGGGGTCACGTCACGCAGTCACGCCACAATGCGGCATGTTATGCCCTTACTTCAGGGTGCCGCGTCTTTCGGGCGCCGCAGCAACCCCGCCCCCAAGCCTCGAATGGCGGCGGTGGTGCGGTCATTCACATCAAGTTTGGAGAAAATTCGCCGCACAATCGTGTCGACGGTATGAGGTGAAATCCCAAGTATCTCGGCAATGACACCGTTGCTTTTGCCGGTGGCGATCCATTCCAATACCTCAACCTCGCGCGGGGAGAGCCCAAAATTACGGGGCGATTGGCTTTCCGCCAATACGCAATAGCGCAGATGTGCGATCTGGGCGGCGCAAAGCAGCTTATACAGCGCACTCGGCGATAGTCGCGCCTGTTTAGCGGCAAACCCCAAGCCCACCACGGCAGAATCCCCACCCGGACCGTGGACCTTCAGTGAAATGCCGCCATTTGGATGGCGCCGCAGAAGCCCTTCCATATAGAGCGTCTCGCTGCGAGTCAGACGCGCCTCTCTGACAACGTCATACCAATAGACCGGCAGCACCTGTTTTCGGACCATGGCTCCCAGCGGGCTATCGCGCAGTCTCTCAATATCCAGAAACTGAGAATGCCATTGAGGTTCTTCCGCACCTGTGGGCGCAAAGCGGTAAAGGATCGCGGGCGCGCCTGCGCTATCACCATGATAACTTACCAAATCGATCCCATGCAGTTGGTAGTAGGCCAGTCCGCAGGCCAGTAGGGTCGCGGCGGTCTTTGCTTCGTGGCAGCCGTGAACCAGTTCATCCAGCGTTTTGGGGTTGTGCTGACTGAGGTCTATCATCTCCCGTCCACTCCCATGTCCAAGCGCCGTGGTGCGGATAACACTGCCCCCGCCGCCTTTGTCAAACCCACTTGTAAATGCTTCGCCCGTAAAGTGACGCAACGTACCGCTTACGTCAACGTCAGCTTCCATTGTATCAAAAGTGCCAGTCCCCACCTGAAGTCCAGAAATGACCATCGGAGAGTGATGAGATGACCGCCGACACACTGACCATCCGCCAGATGTGCGACGCCTATGAGGTGACCCCCCGCACCCTGCGGTTCTATGAAGCGAAAGAGCTGCTCTTCCCGCTGCGGGAAGGTCAGAAACGTCTGTTCACCAAAAGCGATCGCGCCCGGCTTAAGCTAATCCTGCGCGGCAAACGCTTTGGGTTCAGTCTCGAAGAAATCCGCCAGTTGCTTGATCTGTACCACATGGGCGACCAACAGCAGACTCAAATCGCCGCCGCCTATGACGTGGCCCGCGCCCGGCTGGCCGATCTGGAATCGCGCCGTGAAGAGCTGAACGAAGCAATCGAAGACCTTAAAGATCAGTTGAAATGGGGGGAAAAGATGATCGCCTCCATGAACCAACCGCGCCGCGCCGCTGAATAAATTCCGACATCCATAAAAAGACCATCCGGAGAGCCTAGATGCCCAGCTATACAGCCCCCACCAAAGACCTGCAATTCGTCCTGCATGACGTGCTGAAAGTCACCGAAAGCAAGACCCCCGGTTATGACGAGCTGGAGCCTGATTTCACCGCCGCCATCCTTGACGAAGCAGGCAAGCTAACCTCCGAGGTGCTGGCACCGCTGAACGCCGTGGGCGACAAAGAAGGCTGCCGTTTGGAGAATGGCGTGGTCTATACGCCCAAAGGGTTCAAGGAAGCCTTTGAAAAGGTGAAAGAAGGCGGCTGGACGGGCCTCGACATGCCCGAAGCGTACGGCGGGCAGAACATGCCCTATGTCCTCGGCACCGCCGTGGGCGAAATGTTCTCGGCGGCGAACCAAGCCTTCACCATGTACCAAGGTCTGACGCATGGCGCGGCCTCGGCGATCCTTGCCCATGGCACTGACGCGCAGAAGGACACCTACCTACCCAAGATGGTCTCCTGCGAATGGACCGGCACCATGAACCTGACCGAGCCGCATTGCGGCACCGATCTGGGCCTGATGCGCACCAAAGCGGCCCCACAAGACGACGGCAGCTACAAAATCTCCGGCCAGAAAATTTTCATCTCCTCCGGTGAACATGACATGGCAGACAACATCATCCATCTGGTGCTGGCCAAGATCGAAGGCGGCCCCGAAGGCATCAAAGGCGTGTCGCTCTTCATCGTGCCCAAGTTCATGGTGAACGAAGACGGTTCCTTGGGTGAGCGCAACGGCGTCTCCGTCGGCTCCATCGAAGAAAAGATGGGCATCCACGGCAACTCCACCTGCGTGATGAACTACGACGGCGCGACCGGCTATCTTTTGGGCACTGAGCACAAGGGCATGCGCGCCATGTTCACCATGATGAACGAAGCCCGCGTCGGCGTCGGCATGCAGGGTTTGGCGCAGGCCGAAGTCGCCTACCAAAATGCCGTGATCTACGCCAACGACCGCCTGCAGGGCCGGGCCGTGACCGGTGCCGTGGCGCCCGAAAAAGCGGCTGACCCGCTGATCGTCCACCCCGACATCCGCCGCTCGCTGATGGATCAAAAAAGCTTCGTCGAAGCCGCCCGCGCCTTTATCCTTTGGGGTGCGACGATGATCGACGCCGCCCACCGCGCCGAGGATAAAGACGCCGACGGCCTCGTCTCGCTGCTGACCCCCGTGATCAAAGGCTTCCTGACCGATCAAGGCTACGACATGACCGTGAAGGCCCAGCAGGTCTATGGTGGCCACGGCTATATCGAAGAATGGGGCATGTCACAATTCACCCGTGACGCCCGGATCGCCCAGATCTACGAAGGCGCCAACGGCGTTCAGGCGCTCGACCTCGTGGGCCGCAAACTGGCGCAGGACGGCGGCAAGCATGTGATGGCGTTCTTCGATCTGGTCAAAGGCTTCATCAAGGACAACGCGGGCCAAGATGCCGAGTTCGACGCGGCCTTCCTCGACCCGCTAAAGGCGGCCAGCAAAGACCTGCAATCTGCGGGCATGTACTTCATGCAGAACGGCATGAAGAACCCCAACCACGCGCTCGCAGGCTCCAACGACTTCATGCACATGTTCGGCCATGTCTGCCTTGGCCTGATGTGGGCCAAGATGGGTCTGGCTGCGAAAGAGGCGTTGAAGAACGGCAGCGGCGACGCCACGTTCTATGAGACGAAGCTGGCCACTGGGCGCTACTATATGGCACGGCAGCTGCCCGCCACGGCGCTGCACCTGACCCGCATCCAATCGGGCGCGGATACTGTCATGGCGCTGGAGGCCGCAAACTTCTAAAACGGGTGGTGGGGGCCTGTCCCCCACCCTGCCCAACACCCGGAGAGACCATGCCCAAACGCTTCCGCCTGACCCGCCGCTTCCCCGTCGCCATGACCGAAGAGGGCTACCGCAGGCTCAAGAAGTTCAGCACGGATGCAGGTCTCGATGAAGGGGAAGCACTGTCGTTCCTGTTCGAGAATTTCAACTCGGTCATGAACGAGGAAAACCTGACCGCGCGGCTGCGCCTGTTCAACGCCGAACTGGAAAGCCGCAAACGCTGAACCCTGGGGAGGGGCGGATGACGCAAGGCAAGACATCCAGTTGGATGACCGACGAACACCAGATGATCGCCGATATGACGGCGCAGTTCATCAACGCCGAATGGGCGCCCAAGTTCGAGAAATGGCGCAAGCAAGGCCAGATGGACCGCGAGACTTGGGCACAGGCGGGTGAACTCGGCCTGCTCTGCCCCTCGGTGCCCGAAGAATATGGTGGTGCCGGCGGTGATTTCGGCCACGAGGCCGCGATCCTGATCGAAGGCTCCCGCGCCAACCTCGCCTCTTGGGGCCACGGCATCCACTCGGGCATCGTGGCGCATTACATCCTCGCCTATGGCACCGAAGACCAGAAGAAACGCTGGCTGCCTAAAATGGTCTCGGGCGAGCTGGTCGGCGCGCTGGCGATGACCGAACCCTCCACCGGATCGGACGTGCAGCGCATCAAAACCAAGGCGATCCGCGACGGCAACGCCTATAAGCTGTCGGGCCAAAAGACCTTCATCACCAACGGCCAGCACGCCAATCTGATTATCGTCGCGGCCAAGACCGACCCCAAGGAAGGCTCCAAAGGCGTCTCGCTCGTTGTCGTCGAAACCGACGGCGCGCAGGGTTTCCAGCGCGGCCGCAACCTTGACAAGATCGGCCTTCACGCCGCCGACACCTCGGAACTGTTCTTCGACAATGTCGAAATTCCACCAGAAAACATCCTCGGCCAAGACGAAGGCCAAGGCTTCTACCAGATGATGCAACAACTCCCGCAAGAGCGCCTGATCATCGGCTGCGGTGCGGTCGGCGCCATGGAAGGTGCAGTAGCGCGCACGATTCAATACTGCAAAGAACGCGAAGCCTTCGGCGGTCCGCTGACCCAGTTTCAGAATACCCGCTTTCAACTGGCCGAAGTGAAAACCAAGACTGCCGTATCGCGTGCTTTCCTCGACGAATGCATCACCGAACACCTGCGCGGGGAACTCAGCGTCGATAAGGCCGCAATGCAAAAATACTGGCTGACCGACACTCAAGGCGAAGTGCTTGATGCCTGCTTGCAACTGCACGGTGGCTACGGCTTCATGCAGGAATATGCGGTCGGCGAAATGTGGGCCGACGCGCGGGTGCAGCGGATCTACGGCGGCACCAACGAGATCATGAAGGAACTGATCGCGCGCAATCTCTGACCGCGCGCCCAGCCCCGGCCGCCGCGCAGAGGTATTTGAGAAAGGATGAAGATAAGGGCGCAAGACCCCCTCTTCATCCTTTTACCAAATACCGTCCGACCGTGCCGCGAACGACGACAGATTGAGGAGGAATGATACGTGACCATCCAGCTTTACTGCTTTGGCGAATCCGGCAACGCCTATAAGGCCGCGCTTGCCTTGGAACTTTCAGGCTTGGACTGGGAGCCGGTGAAGGTCGACTTTTTCGGCGGCCAGACGCGGCAGCCCGACTACCGCGCGCAGATCAACAACATGGGTGAGGCCCCGGTGATGATCGACGGCGATCTGCGGCTCACGCAATCGGGCGTGATTCAGGATTACGTCGCGGAAAAGGCGGGCAAATTCGGCGGCCGCGACGCGACGGAACGGCGTGAAATCATGCGGTGGGTGCTATGGGATAACCACAAGCTGAGTGGTGTTGCTGGGATGACCCGTTTCCTGATGAATTTCCTGCCCGAAGACAAACGCCCCGCCGAGGTCATCGCTTTTAGCCAAGGGCGGCTCAAGGCGGCTTACGGCGTGCTGAACGACCATCTCGACGGCCGCGATTGGATCGTGGGCGACGAGTTGACCAACGCAGACCTCAGCTGCTGCGGGTATCTTTATTACCCCGAGCCCTTTGGCTTTGACCGCAGCGACTGGCCCCATATCGACGCGTGGCTCACGCGTTTGAGCGAAACACCGGGCTGGAAGGCCCCTTACGACCTGATGCCCGGCAGCCCTGCTGACCGCGCCTGACCCTCGGAGGACATGAACATGACCCAAGACGTTTACATCTACGACGCGATCCGCACCCCACGCGGCAAGGGCCGCAAGGACGGCGCGCTGCATGAAGTCACCTCGCTGCGGCTGTCGGCGCAGACATTGAATGCTCTGAAAGAGCGCAACAACCTTGAAGGTCATGCCGTTGAGGACGTGATCTGGGGCAACGTGACCCAAGTCATGGAACAGGGCGGCTGTTTGGCACGCTCGGCGGTGTTGGCCTCAGATCTTGATGAGCGCATTCCGGGCCTCGCCATCAACCGCTTTTGTGCCTCCGGCATGGAAGCCGTGAACCTTGCCGCCAACCAAGTCAAAGGCGGCGCGGGCAATGGTTACATCGCCGGCGGTGTCGAGATGATGGGCCGTGTCGCGATGGGCGCTGACGGTGCCGCGATTGCCGTGGACCCGACGCTGGCGATGGAGAAATACTTCGTGCCGCAGGGTATTTCGGCCGATATCATTGCCACCGAGTTCGGTTTCACCCGTGACGAGGCCGACCAGCTGGCCATGCGGTCCCAGCAGCGCGCGGCGCGGGCTTGGGACGAGGGGCGCTTTGACAAATCCGTGATCACTGTGCGCGACCAGAACGGCCTCGCGATCCTTGATCGTGACGAATACATGCGCCCGCAAACCGACATGCAGTCGCTTGGCGGCTTGAACCCGGCGTTCCAGCAGATGGGTGAGGTCATGCCCGGCTTCGACAAGGTCGCGCTGATGAAATACCCGCATTTGGAGCGGATCAACCACATCCACCACGCGGGCAACTCGTCGGGCATCGTCGACGGCGCTGCCGCGGTGCTGATCGGTAACAAGGAGTTCGGCGAGCAGCACGGGCTGAAGCCTCGTGCCCGCATTCGAGCCACCGCCAAGATCGGCACCGATCCGACCATCATGCTGACCGGCCCCGTGCCGGTGACCGAGAAGATCCTCAAGGACAACGGCATGACCATCGGCGACATCGATCTGTTTGAGGTCAACGAAGCCTTTGCCGCCGTGGTCCTGCGCTTCATGCAGGCCTTTGATGTGGACGACAGCAAGGTGAACGTAAACGGCGGCGGCATCGCTATGGGCCACCCGCTCGGCGCCACCGGGGCGATGATCATCGGCATTCTGCTCGATGAGATGGAGCGCGCCGACAAGGAAGTGGGGCTCGCCACGCTCTGCATCGCCTCCGGCATGGGTGCCGCCACCATCATCGAGCGCGTGTAAGCCGCGTAAGGGAGCAAGAGAATGACCGATTTTACTTTGAACAAAGACGCCGACGGCATCGCCACGATCACATGGGACGTGCCGGGCAAAAGCATGAACGTGATGTCCTTTGACGGGCTGCGCGATCTGGAAAAGCATATCGACGACGCGCTGGCCGATGACGCCGTGAAGGGCATCGTGATCACCTCGGGCAAGGAAGGGTCATTTGCCGGAGGGATGGACCTGAACCTGCTGGCCAAGATGAAGGAAGACGCAGGCGACGATCCGGCCAAGGGTCTGTTCGAGGGCACGATGCAGATGCACGCTCTGCTGCGCAAGATCGAGCGCGCGGGCATGGACCCCAAGACCAACAAGGGCGGCAAGCCCGTGGCTTGTGTGATCCCCGGCACCGCCGCGGGCATTGGTTTGGAACTGCCGCTGGCGACGCATCGCACCTTTGCGGCGGACAACCCCAAGGCGCGGATCGGCCTGCCGGAAATCCTTGTGGGCATCTTCCCCGGGGCCGGTGGCACCACGCGGATGGTGCGCAAGCTAGGTGCGATGGCGGCCTCGCCCTTCCTCTTGGAAGGCAAAATGGTGGCGCCCGCTGCCGCGCAAAAGGCCGGCATTATTGATGAGGTCAGCGAAGACCCGATGGCCGCGGCGCGCGACTGGGTGCTGAATGCCAAGGACGCCGATCTGGTGAAGCCGTGGGATGCTAAGGGTTATAAAATGCCCGGTGGCGCGCCTTATCATCCGGCGGGTTTCATGACCTTCGTCGGCGCCAATGCGATGGTCAACGGTAAGACCCAAGGTGTCTATCCGGCGGCCAAAGCACTGCTTTCGGCAGTCTATGAAGGCGCGCTGGTGCCTTTTGACACGGCTCTGAAAATCGAGGCGCGCTGGTTCACCAATGTGCTGATGAACCCGTCCTCAGGCAATATGATCCGCTCGCTTTTCCTCAACAAAGAAGCGCTGGAGAAAGGTGCCGTGCGCCCCGAAGGCGTGCCGGACCAGCGCGTGAAGAAGCTGGGCGTTCTGGGTGCAGGCATGATGGGTGCGGGCATCACCTTGGTTTCGGTGCAGGCGGGCATTCAGGTTGTGCTGATCGACCAGACGCAGGAAGCCGCCGATAAGGGCAAAGCCTATTCCGCGAGCTATTTCGACAAGGGCATCGCCCGGAAGAAATCGACTGAGGAGAAGAAAGAGGCTGCGCTGAACCTGATCACTGCGACCACCGATCTGGACGCGCTGAAGGGCTGCGACCTGATCATCGAGGCGGTGTTTGAAGACCCCAAGGTGAAGGCCGAGATGACCCAGAAGGTCGAAGCGGTGATTCCCGAGGATTGCATCTTTGCCTCCAACACCTCGACCCTGCCGATCACTGACCTCGCCAAGGCATCGAGCCGTCAAGAGCAGTTCATTGGCATCCACTTCTTCTCTCCGGTCGAGAAGATGTTGCTGGTGGAAATCATCAAGGGCGCTGAGACCGGCGACCGGGCCGTGGCCAAGGCGCTCGACTATGTGCGCCAGATCCGCAAGACCCCAATCGTGGTCAACGACGCGCGCTTCTTCTACGCCAACCGCTGCATTATTCCATACATCAACGAAGGTGTGCGGATGGTGCAGGAGGGTGTCGAGCCTGCGCTGATCGAGAACGCCGCGAAACTCGTCGGCATGCCGCTGGGGCCATTGCAGTTGATGGATGAGACCTCGATCGACCTGGGCGCCAAGATCGCCCGGGCGACCAAGGCGGCGATGGGTGATGAGTACCCCAACGACGATATCGACCCGCTGGTGTTCTGGATGGAGAAAGAGGGCCGTCTGGGCCGCAAAGCGAACGCCGGTTTCTACAGCTATGACGCTAAGGGCAAGCGCGAGGGTCTGTGGCAGGGCATGGGCGACAAGTATCCCGTGGCCGAGGAACAGCCCGATCTGATCGAAGTGCAGCACCGTTTGCTGTTCTCGCAGACCTTGGAAGCCGTGCGTGCGCTGGAGGAAGGTGTCTTGATGGACATCCGCGAGGGTGACGTTGGCGCGATCCTTGGCTGGGGCTTTGCGCCCTGGTCCGGTGGCCCGCTGAGCTGGCTTGATATGATCGGAGCGCCCTATGCGGCAGAGCGTTGTGACCAGTTGACCGAAAAGTTTGGTGAGCGGTTTGCTTGCCCTGAACTTCTGCGCGAGATGGCACAGAAGAACCAGAGTTTTTACGGTCGGTTCAACCCGGACGCCAAGGCGGCGTAAGGGAAAGGGGCGCTTCGGCGCCCCTTTTTCTTTGTCATGAGGGCCATCGCCTGCCCGCGGGTCGGCGATCCGACGGGGCCTTATACCACTTATACCTCAACCATGATGTGCGTTTACACTGTCGCACCCAGCCTCACCAAATCGCCTACCCGGGGGGCGGGCAGGCGATGGCCCGACGCCTGCGGCTTGTCCCGGGCCTAGTGCCCTTGGTAAGCGTAGCCAAACCGCGCGATGTCCTCGGCGCAGATATCTGCCACCACGTCGCGCAACTCGGGCGTATAGGCCACCGCCCCTTCTGAGGCATTCACCAGCGGCAACTCCAGCGCGAACCCCAAGTGCTCAAACAACGGCTGCGCATCCACTGCAAAATGCTCCAACCGAATATAAAGGTCGCACCGCTCCCGCCCCGCCGCATCCTTCATATACCGCCGCGCGGGCCACGCCCGTAAACTCGCCTGCGTCTGCGGATGCCGCAGAAACCCTGCGAAATCCGTGGCCTTGGCCAGCCCCACCGCCGGATGATCAAACCCCTGCCCGCGCAGCCAGCGGTAATAGCTCGCCACCCGGTCCCAAGGGTTGCGCACCAGCGTGAAGCAATACAACCCATCCAACTCCTCTGGCCGCAGCAACCCGTGGACATCCTCCAGCGTTGAGTGCTTCCAGAGCCGCCCCGCCGCCTGCACGCCCTGCAACCGCCGCCGTCGCTTTAGCGCTTTTGGCGTGTCGCCCAGCATCAGATCGTCCTTCATCGCCCGCCCCTCTAGCGCCAGCGCCAGCGAGGTGCCCCCGGTCTTGGGGATATGCACAAAGACATAGCTTCGGCCCCGGCTGATGATCACTCCACCGCCTCCGGCGCGCGCAAGGTAGACGGCTCTTCGCTGCGCAGGGCGATCACCGCCCCCGCCAGTGCAATCAACGCCATGCCCGCAAAGGCCAGCGGCGGTACCTGCTGATCCCAAAGCACATAGGCCCAGAAACTGGCGAAGATCAGCAGCGAATACTCAAAAATCGCCACATGACCGGCCTCGCCCAATTGGTAGCCGCGCACCAAGAGCCCGATCCCCACCAAGGACCCCGCCGCCTGCACCGCGATCCAGAACCACATTGGCCCGTCAAGTGGGCCCCATGTGCGACTGACAAAACCTTCGGCCCCCGTCACCTCTGCCCCCGGCAGCAGCAGAACGCCAATCGCACCCATCACCGCCAACATTCCAAAGAACCCTGCGGTCATGACCATCGTACTTTCGCCCTCGCACCACGCCCGCGTGGCTACGGCACCAATCGCATAAAGCCCCCCGGCCAGCAGGGGCAGAAAGGCGATGGGATCCAGATCGCTTGGGTTGGGGCGGATCACCATCAACGCCCCGGCAAAGCCGACGACTACCGTGCCCCACCGCCACGGGCCGACGCGCTTGCCTTGAAACAGGGCCGAGATCATCAGCACGAAGAGCGGCGAGGTGAAGAGCCCTGCCACCACCACCCCGATGGGCAGGAATGCCAGACAGCCGAAATATATCAACATGGCACCGGCCTGAAACAGGCTACGCCCCGCCACAGCCCAGAACCGCCGGGGCCGGAGAATGCCGAAACCCAAGACCGCCAGCACCATCAGAAAGGCCACGGCCATGACACCGCGCACGAAATGAAACTGCCAAAGCGAACCGCGCTCAGTAATGAAGGGGACGAAATTATCCGTCAGCCCCAAAGCCGCCATACCGCTCACCGCGCAAAGCGCTGCCAGCCCCGATTTCACCGCTGCGTCTTGCATCTGCCCTCCTTTTCACTTCCTGCCCTCTTTTCAAAGTCACGTCCTGACAGCAATACTCAACCCCAAATCGCAACCAATGCCTTGGGAGGGGTCGCATGGGATGGATGACGGATGAGCGCGGGCTTGAAAAATGCGCGGCAAATTATGTACCGCTGTCGCCTTTGTCACATCTACGCCGCGCGGCGCAGGTCTTTGCCCATCAGACAGCGGTGATCCATGGCGATCACCGGGTAAACTATGCGCAGTACCATGAGCGCTGTACCCGGCTGGCTTCGGCTCTTGCCAAGATGGGCGTCACACCGGGCGATGTAGTGGCCACGTTAATTCCCAACCTGCCCGCACAGGCCGAAGCGCATTTTGGCGTGCCTGCCTGTGGTGCGGTGCTGAACACCATCAACATCCGTCTTGATGCCGGAACGGTTTCCTACATCCTTGATCATGGCGGTGCGGCGGTGCTGCTGGTCGACAGCGAATTCATCGACCTTGCCGAAACCGCCTGCGCCAAGATGGAGGGCACGCCCCCCGCGATTATCGAAGTGCCTGACGCTGCAGCAGGGCATCCCGCAACCACGCGGCATCCGCTTTACGAAGACATGCTGGCAGAGGCCGATCCGGCCTTTGATTGGCTCATGCCACAAGACGAATGGGAAAGCCTTGCGCTAAACTATACCTCTGGCACCACGGGGCGGCCCAAGGGCGTGGTCTATCACCACCGTGGCGCTTACCTGATGACCATGGGCACGGTGGTGAGTTGGCAAATGGTGCTGCGCCCGGTCTTTATGCAGATCGTGCCGCTGTTTCACTGCAACGGCTGGAACCACACATGGATGATGCCTCTACTGGGCGGCACACTGGTTTGCTGCCGCGACATCACGGCGGGTGCGATCTATGACGCCATTGCCGATCACGGCGTCACCCATTTCGGCGGTGCGCCGATCGTGCTGAACATGTTGATCAATGCCGCCGCACAAGACCGCCGCGCTTTCGATCACACTGTCGAGGTCTTCACCGCTGGCGCGCCCCCTGCCCCCGCGACCCTGTCGAAGATCGAAAAGCTCGGCTTCAACGTCACACAGGTCTACGGGCTGACCGAAACCTTCGGCCATGTCACGGAATGCCTCTGGCAAGGGGATTGGGACGCGCTGTCAGAAAGCGAACGCGCCGCGATCAAAGCGCGCCAAGGCATCCCCATGCCGATGATGGAAGACATCACCGTCACTGACCCTCAGATGGCCCAGACTCCGCGCGATGGCAAAGCGCAGGGCGAGATTATGATCCGCGGCAATGCGGTGATGAAAGGCTACCTCAAGAACCCCGAGGCCACCGCCGAAGCCTTCGCGGGCGGGTACTTCCATTCCGGCGACATCGCGGTGCAGCACCCAGACGGTTACATCCAGATCGCCGACCGCGCCAAAGACATCATCATCTCAGGCGGAGAAAATATCTCGAGCGTTGAGGTCGAGGGCGTGTTGATGGGGCATGAGGCGGTCCATCTTGCCGCCGTTGTGGCCCAGCCGGATGACAAATGGGGCGAAGTACCTTGCGCCTTTGTTGAATTAAAGCCCGGGGCGGACGCCACCGAAGACGCGTTAATTGCCTTCACCCGCGAGCGGCTTGCCGGGTTCAAAACCCCAAAACGCGTAATCTTTGACGACTTACCCAAAACCTCCACCGGGAAAATCCAGAAATTCGAACTGCGCAAGCGGGCTGCAACACTCTAACGCGCGCGCATTATGTCACCTCCCATTGCTGATCCCGCAGCGCGTGGTAGAGTGGCGAAAACTGACAGGCCCGCAGCAGAACCCCATGACCGCCTTGACAAAATACGCCCGGCTCGAAGCGACGGGCCTTTGGCGCGCCACGCCCGATGCGCAGCGGCGCGAGGTGATCGTCTCTATCGGCGATGCGACGCTGGTGATTAGCGATCTCAAGGATCAAGCGCTCACCCATTGGTCGCTGGCGGCGATTGAACGGGCCAACACGGGCCAACTGCCTGCGCTCTATCATCCTGATGGTGATCCGGGCGAAACGCTGGAGCTGCCCGACAACGAAACCGACATGATCGAAGCGATCGAAAAGCTGCGCCGCGCGATCAACCGCAGCCGTCCAAAACCGGGCCGCTTGCGTTGGGTGGGCATGGTGGCATCGGTGGCCGTGGTGGCAGCACTCGCGTTGTTTTGGATGCCCGGCGCGCTGCGCGATCATGCGATCAAAGTCGTGCCGGATGTAAAACGCGCCTCGCTTGGAACCGCGCTGCTGAAAAGGCTCGAACGGGTCTCTGGCCCAGCCTGCGAAAGCGCCGGGGGCAGTGCCGCATTAACACGGCTATCGAACCGTTTGGACGTTGGGCGCGTGGCGATCCTACCTGATATGACCCGCGCCAGCCTACATTTGCCCGGACGCCTTATCGTGCTTGATCGTGCGGTGCTAGAGGATCACGAAGAACCCGATGTTGCCGCAGGCTATGTGCTGACCGAAGATGTCGCGCGGATGGAACATGACCCGCTGCGCGCCCTGCTCGAAGCCGTCGGCCTGCGCGAAAATTTCCGCCTGCTGACCACCGGCGATATCTCTTCCGAGGCGCTTGACGCCTACGCCGAACAATTGCTGCTGCGCCCGTCCGCGACCCCGCAGGTCGACACACAGCTGGCGCGTTTTGCCAAGGCAGAGCTGCGCAGCAAACCCTATGCCTACGCGCGTGACATCACTGGCGAAACCACCCTGCCCCTGATCGAAGGCGATCCGATGAACGGCAAGCTTACCGCGCCACTGCTTTCTGACGCTGATTGGCTGCGGCTGCAAAATATCTGCGGCGGATAAGAAACTTTAACAGACCCACAAAAAAGGCCAGCCGGGCAATGCCGCGGCTGGCCTTTTGTCCTCATTTCAATTCGCTCAGCGGCGCAGGTAGGCATCCCCGTAGCCCGCGCGGCGCAGTTGGCTAACCGCTGATTGAACCGACCCGCCCGCGATGGGACCGGCCTGAACGCTGTGGTAGGTCTTGCCGCCCCGCGTCTGCTTGCCAATGCGGGCGGGCAATCCCATGCCTGAAATCTCACGCGCGGCGCGCTGTGCGTTGGCGGGGCTACCAAAGACACCAACCTGAACGTATCCCGCCTTAGAGGTCGTTTGCGTGGCCGAGGCCGAGCGGCTGGAATAGACCGGCTTGGCCTTAACCGGGCGTGCATCACGATGAACCGGCGCGGCATTGCGGTAGCGGATAACCCGTTTGACCACCTGCCCGTCACGCTCCACGATTTTGACCACCCCGAGTTTCCGACGCTGAGTTTCAATGTCGAGGTAGGGGTAGATCAGCGGCACTTTAGCGGTCACGTCTTCCCCGGTCGCCTTATTCACCAAACGGCGCGGCACCGTCTGGGTCCAGATCAGCAACATGTCTGCACGGCCATTCAAGGTCTGCTCGGCGCGGTGCGGGTTCAGGCGATCGTCTTCCCAAACTTTCTTGTAGCCATGCGGCACTTTCACGTTGGTGGTGTTCTGACGGTTGATCGCCACATGTTTCGGCACGATACGCGTTCTTGCGCTCACGGCTTTGACGGGCGGTGCGCTTGGAACCGGTGCAGCAACCACACGAGGCGCGACAATCCGCGCCGGAGCGCCTGCAACACCCGACATCATACCTGCACTGCGGTAGGGCTGCGGAGCCGTAGCGCGCTGCGGGCCAGAGGGAGCAAGACGGCCCGTAATAGGCTCGGCCTGCGGGCCACAGCGCACAGTATACCCATCGCCGCGCCGCATATAGCGCTGCGACAGAGGCGATGCCGCAGGACACGCAGTGGCAAATCCGGTTGGCGCTGGCGCGGCCAGAGCCACGGGTTTGCTTGGCACCACAGGCACAGGGCGCGGCGCGGTTTGACGCACGACCTTGGGCGCGGCTGTTCGGATTGGTGCGGGGGCCACACGGCGGACCACTTTTTGCGGTGCGGGGCGGGCGACCGGCGCTTTGCGCGTCTTTGCTGGGGCGGCAGAGGCTTCGGCGACGCGGGTCGGCTCGGCCGATGGCGGCGCGGCGCTGGTTGGAACCGTTTCGGCAGCTTTGGCCGCCGAGGCCGCTGCTACTTGAACGCCATTGGTGGGCTGGAACCCACAGACCTGATCCCGTGCCCGGCTCATGCGCGGCACCCATGACACATTGCCATCGATCCCTGCGCGGATGAACACACATCCCGCGCTGTCTACATATTGCTTGCCCTTGTAAGAGGACGGCGGAAATTCGGCTGGCTGGCTGCGGCTGTCTTGTGCCTGCGTCTGCGATCCGCCGACGCCCAAAGCGGCCACGATCACTGCCATGGCAATACTTTTTGTAAATGTCATCTAATGCCCCCACACTATCTGGTAGAACGATGCATCAGCGCGCGGCCTGAGTAAAGCACCGCGCGCTAAATTGCTGATCTTACCCGATCACTTGGTGCCAAACATCCGGTCGCCCGCGTCGCCGAGACCCGGAATGATATAGCCCTTCTCGTTCAGCGCTTCGTCCAGCGAGGCCGTAACGATGCGCACATCGGGATGGGCTTCCTTCATCGTGGCCACGCCTTCGGGCGAGGCGAGCAAGCAGAGGAAAATGATATTGGTGGCGCCCGCCTGTTTCAGCAGATCAATCGCCGCGACCGAGGAGTTGCCGGTGGCGAGCATCGGGTCCACAGCGATCACCAGACGATCATCCAGCCCTTCGGGCACCTTGAAGTAATATTGCACCGGCTGCAGTGTCTCTTCGTCACGATACAGACCGACAAAACCGACCCGGGCCGAGGGGATCAGCTCCAACACCCCGTCCATCAGACCATTGCCCGCCCGCAGGATCGAGATCAGCGCAAGCTTTTTGCCATCGAGCGTCGGCGCGTCCATCTCTTGCATCGGGGTTTCGATGCGTTTGGTCGTCATCGGCAGGCCGCGCGTGACCTCATATGCCAGCAACTGGCTGATCTCACGCAGCAATTGCCGGAACACTGCTGTGGGCGTGTCCTTGTCGCGCATGATGGTCAGCTTGTGCTGCACCAGCGGATGGTCGACGATCGTCAGGTGATTGGGGGTATCGGTCATGCGGCAGGCTCCTTTATTTGCCTCGCTTCTAGCCGCACAAGCGCCCCGCTCGCAAGCAAAGGCTGCGCGGCTAGGCTGGCACCTTTACCCCCAGATGCCCGGCGACGAGGGCTGCGACATCGGTAAAGCCGATCTGACCCAGTTCCCCTGCCCCGGTCCCGGCGACCAGCAGCGGCACCCTTTCGCGGGTGTGATCGCTGCCCGCCCAAGTGGGATCATTGCCATGATCCGCCGTCACGACCAGCATGTCACCGTCCCGCAGCGCCGCGATCACCTTGCCGATCTCACCGTCGAACCACTCCAACGCGCGGGCATAGCCCGACACATCGCGGCGGTGACCATAAAGGCTGTCGAACTCCACGAAATTGGCAAAGGTCAGGCTGCCGTCTTCGGCCTCATCCACCAGATCATGCAGGTGTTCCATCAGCTTGGCATCCGGCCCTTTGCGCAGCTCATCGATGCCTTGCATGGTAAAGATGTCGCCGATCTTGCCCACCGCATAGACCCGCCCCCCGGCGTTTTGCACCCAATTGGTCAGCATCGGTTTGGGCGGCGTGATGGCATAGTCGCGCCGGTTCGCGGTGCGCTGGAATGCGCCCGGTTCGCCGGTGAAGGGCCGCGCGATGACACGGCCCACCTTCATCTCATGCAGGCGCGGTGCGATGTCTTGGCAAAGTTTTAGCAGGCGGTCGAGGCCAAAGGTCTCTTCATGGGCGGCGATCTGGAAAACGCTGTCGGCGGAGGTATAGCAGATCGGCCAGCCACTTTCGCAATGCGCTGCCCCCAGCCGTTCGATGATGGCGGTGCCAGAGGCGTGACAATTGCCCAAGATCCCATCGGTGCCCGCCAGCCGCGCGACCTCTGCGGTCAGGTCTGCGGGAAAGGCAGGCGTCTCATCGGGGAAGTAATGCCAAGCCCATGGCACCGGCAGTCCGGCCAATTCCCAATGGCCCGAAGGGGTATCCTTGCCCTGAGAGATTTCTGTCGCAGCCCCCCAGCGGCCTTCGGGCGCAGCACTCAAACCCGGCGCCTCCATCCCGCTGGCGAGCTTCAGCGCAGCGCTTAGACCCAACCGGTCAAGATTGGGCAGCGCAAGCGGCCCGCTGCGTCCCTCTTCTGCCTTACCAGCCGAACAGGCCTGCGCGATATGGCCCAGCGTATTGGCCCCGGTGTCCGGCAGATCGCCGTTAAAGAAATCCCCCGCGTCCGGGGCGCCGCCGATGCCCACGGAGTCGATCACGACCAAGAATGCACGTCCCATCAGCCGATCCTTTCCAAGATCAAATCCGGCGTTTCAACCGCCCTGTCACCAAGCGTGATCGCCGCCAGAACCGCCGCCTCTGCCGCATCCGCAGCCGCGTCCCCCGGCGCATGGATCAGCGCCAAGGGCTGACCCGCACGGACCTCATCGCCCAAGCGCAGCACTTCCGACAGGCCTACTGCCGGGTCGATCTGGTCTGCCTCGATCACCCGACCTCCGCCGAGATTGACCACCGCCATGCCGAGTGCCGCGCCGTCGATCGCGCTAACGTAGCCTCCGCACGGCGCGGGGACCGCTCGGATCACAGGGGCTTTGGGCAGGAGGCGCTCCCAGTTCTCGGCGAAATCGGCAGGTGCGCCCATGGCGCTGAGCATTCGGGAGAAACGCTCCAACGCGCGGCCATCGGCGACCACCGCGCGCAGGG
Organism: Sulfitobacter dubius; assembly: GCF_900113435.1. GTDB lineage: Bacteria > Pseudomonadota > Alphaproteobacteria > Rhodobacterales > Rhodobacteraceae > Sulfitobacter > Sulfitobacter dubius. The sequence continues at coordinate 1,526,790 of NZ_FOPG01000001.1, forward strand.
CGTCGGCACCCGCCTCAGCCGTCGCGGCCAAACCCCCGTTGGCAAGAAGCCCACCGCCCAATTCACACGTCACATCAAGGATTGGCCCGGTGGCCGCCCCGGTGAGCACCCGCATCACCTCGGCCACTTCCAACGCGTTGCCAAGGCTCGGCACCAGCGGCTGGTTCATATCGCTGATCACCGCCGTCGTCGGGCAACCCGCCGCCGTGGCGGTGCCGCTCAGCGCCTCGGCCAAGGCGCGCGCCTGCGACAGTTCCTTCATGAAAGCGCCCGAGCCGACCTTCACATCCAGCACCAGCCCATCCAGCCCGGCGGCGAGCTTTTTCGACAGGATCGAGGCGGTGATCAGGTCGAGCGAATCCACGGTCGAAGTCACATCCCGCACCGCATAAAGTCGCCGATCCGCCGGGGCGATGTCGCCGCTGGCGCTGACGATGGCGCAGCCCACCTCCCGCACGACCGCGCGAAAGCGGGCCTCTTCCAACTGCGTGCTAACGCCGGGGATCGCCTCCAGCTTGTCGAGCGTGCCGCCCGTATGCCCCAGCCCCCGGCCCGAGATCATCGGCACATATGCCCCGCAAGCCGCCAGCGCCGGGGCAAGGATCAGCGACACGCAGTCGCCGACGCCGCCAGTGGAATGTTTGTCGAGCACCGGACCGTCTAAGTCCCAGTCCAACACTTGCCCCGAATCGCGCATCGCAAGGGTCAGCGCCACGCGGCCCGGCTGGTCCAAGCCATTGAGGCAGATGCCCATGGCAAAGGCCCCGGCCTGCGCGTCACTGACACGGCCGTCGGCCAGCGCGCCTGCCATCCACGTCAGGGCCTCTGCATCCAATGCCTCGCCATGGCGCAGCCGTGCCAGAATATCCCGCGCGCTCATGCGGTTAACCCTGCATATGGGCAGCGCCAAAGGCACCCGGCAGCAACTCGCCCATGGTGGTCTGTTGTTCCTTGCCCGCTACGGTCGCCATGGTCACCGACACATCGCCGCCCGAAAACTCCGCCAGTTTCTGGCGGCAACCGCCGCAGGGCGTCACCGGCATATCGCTGCCCGCTACGACATAGACCTCGGCGATCTCACGCTCGCCCGCCGCGACCATGGCGGCAATCGCCCCGGCTTCGGCGCAGGTCCCCTGCGGGTAGGCGACGTTCTCGACATTGCAGCCGCTGAACACCGCGCCCGACGCGGTGCGGATCGCCGCGCCGACCTTGAAATTCGAATAGGGCGCATGGGCATTTTCCCGCACCAACACAGCCGCGTCGCGCAAATCAGTCATTAGGCTCTCCCTTTTCTCGGACTATAGAAAATTGCCCCGCCCTGTGCGATGCAAAACCACATGTCACCTCAATCGCCTCTTAAAGCCTGCGTAAAATGGCCCGCAAGGGCGACGCTGGGGCAAAGCCACCCGCCGCGAAAACCGACCCGCTCAAATGCCGCTTTGCTTGCGCGCAAAAATTAGTTTAACGCTAAACCATTATTCGGGAGGAGCATGAACGATGTCCGACACCCCCAACTTGCGCCAAGCAGCATTGGACTACCACGAACACCCCCGGCCCGGTAAGCTGGAGGTCCGCGCGACCAAACCACTGGCCAATGGCCGCGATCTGGCACGCGCCTATTCGCCCGGCGTGGCCGAGGCTTGTATCGAGATCAAGAACGACCCGGATACTGCCGCCCGCTATACCTCGCGCGGCAATCTGGTGGCCGTGATCACCAATGGCACTGCGGTGCTGGGGCTGGGCAATATCGGCGCGCTGGCCTCGAAACCGGTGATGGAGGGCAAGGCCGTGCTCTTCAAGAAATTCGCCAATATCGACTGCTTTGACATCGAGTTGGATCAATCCGACCCCGAAAAACTGGCCGAGATCGTCTGCGCGATGGAGCCGAGCTTTGGCGCGATCAACCTCGAAGACATCAAGGCCCCCGACTGTTTCGTCGTTGAGAAGATCTGCCGCGAGCGCATGAACATTCCCGTCTTTCACGACGACCAGCACGGCACCGCCATCGTCGTGGGTGCGGCGGTAAAGAACGCGCTACATGTGGCGGGCAAGAAGTTCGAGGACATCAAGATCGTCTCGACCGGTGGCGGGGCTGCGGGGATCGCTTGCCTCAACATGCTGCTGAAACTCGGTGTGAAGCGCGAAAACGTCTGGCTGTGTGACATCAACGGGCTGGTCTATGAAGGCCGGACCGAAGACATGAACCCTAGCAAAGCGGAATATGCGCAGAAATCCGACCTGCGCACGCTGGACGATGTGATCGACGGGGCGGACCTTTTTCTTGGCCTCTCCGGGCCCGGCGTGCTCTCGCCCGAGATGGTCGCGAAGATGGCCAAGCGCCCGATCATCTTTGCGCTGGCGAACCCGACGCCCGAAATTCTGCCCGATCTGGCCCGCGCCGTGGCACCCGACGCGATCATCGCCACAGGGCGCAGCGATTTTCCCAATCAGGTCAACAACGTGCTGTGTTTCCCCTTCATCTTCCGGGGTGCGCTGGATGTGGGCGCGACCACGATCAACGATGAGATGAAGATCGCCTGTATCGACGGTATCGCCGCCCTCGCCCGCGCCACGACGAGCGCGGAGGCGGCAGCGGCCTATCAGGGCGAGCAGCTGACTTTTGGCGCGGAATACCTGATCCCGAAACCCTTTGATCCGCGCCTCATCGGCGTGGTCTCTTCCGCCGTGGCCAAGGCCGCGATGGAGACGGGCGTGGCCGCACGCCCCATCGAAGACCTCGACGCTTACAAACGCAAGCTCGACGGGTCGGTGTTCAAATCGGCGCTGATTATGCGCCCGGTTTTCGAATCCGCCCGCTCCTCCCCCCGCCGTCTGGTCTTTGCCGAAGGCGAGGACGAGCGCGTGCTGCGCGCTGCGCAAGCGATCATCGAAGAGACGGTGGAACGGCCCATCCTCATTGGCCGCCCCGAGGTGATCGAACGGCGCATCGAAAAGGCCGGGTTGAACCTGCAACTGGGCCAAAACGTCGATCTGGTGAACCCCGAGAACGACCCCCGCTACCGCGACTATTGGGAGACCTATCACAGCCTGATGTGCCGCCGCGGCGTCAGCCCCGACATCGCCCGCGCCATCATGCGCACGAACACCACCGCCATCGGCGCGGTCATGGTGCACCGTGGTGAGGCCGACAGCCTGATCTGCGGCACCTTTGGCGAGTTTGGCTGGCATCTGAACTACGTCAATCAGGTGCTGGGCCGCGACGGTTTCCGCCCGCATGGCGCGCTCTCGATGATGATCCTCGAAGACGGGCCGCTCTTCATCGCGGATACCCAAGTGAACCTGCACCCCACCCCCGAACAGATCGCCGAGATCGCCATCGGGGCCGCCCGCCACGTCCGGCGCTTTGGCATTGAGCCGAAAGTCGCGCTTTGCTCACAAAGCCAGTTTGGCAATCAGGGCGAAGGGTCGGGCAAGCGCCTGCGCGCGGCGCTGCAAATCCTCGACGCAGGCGACCATGATTTCGTTTATGAAGGCGAGATGAACATCGACACCGCGCTTGACGCCGAGTTGCGCGCGCGGCTGCTGCCCTGCAACCGGATGGAAGGGGCCGCCAATGTGCTGGTCTTCGCCCATGCCGATGCGGCCTCGGGCGTGCGCAACATCTTGAAAATGAAGGGTGACGGGCTTGAGGTGGGGCCGATCCTGATGGGGATGGGCAACCGGGCGCATATCGTGTCGCCCTCGATCACCGCGCGCGGGCTGCTCAACGTGGGCGCCATCGCGGGCACACCGGTCGCGCATTACGGTTGAACCCAAATCAAAACGCCGCCCCCTTTGGGGACGGCGCTGCGTGTTCGGGCGTTTGCTTATTTACGGGGCGTGGCGGGTTTGATGTCCGCGACGGAGGACGGGGCCTTGGCGGCGGGTTTTGCCGCGGCCTTGGCTTGCTTCTTCTTGTTGCCGATTTTGTCACCCATGGTCGGGCCCTTTGTCATGCGAGGGGCGCTGGCATCATGCCGCGCCTAGCTTCATCATGACAAGAATCCTGCCGCAAACTGATCCGTTTTCGACCGAGATGTCGCAAAAGGCGCGCCGCCCCGAGAGGCAGCGCAATGTCGCTTAGAACCGCCAGTTGAACGCGCGGCTGACGCCGAAGCGCATGGTCCATTGATCGTCAGAACCGGCCTGCGTGATCGGGCTGTCACCGGCATCATTCAGCAGGCGTTGATAGGCCACGGCCCCTTCAAGCGCCCATGCATCATCCAGACGGTAGGTCGCCTGCACTTCGACGCCCGCCCCCAGCAGACCACCTTCGGCCTCATAGGCCGCCAAGGTCGGCGTGGCCGTGTCGACGCCGAAATAGGTGTCGGCATAGGTGTCATTGCCAAGGCTGAAACGCGGGCCTGCGGTGATGGTCCAACGCTCATCCGGGCGAAAGATCACGTCGGCGCCAATGTCGCCGGTCACGCCTTCATGGCCGCCAAAGCCACGGCGCACCTTGCCGAAGACCTGCCAGTTCACCTCGCGGTAGACCACGCCAAAGCCAAGCTCAACTGCCGCGTCGATATCCTCAAGCCCCGCAAGCTCCGCGTGATCGGAACTGTCACGCTCGCCCAGATAGCGGAACGCGCCGGTAAAGCCGAAACCGGTCTTGGGCGCTTCGCCGATGTTGGTGCCGATCTTGCGCCCACCCCACTCCAGCGAGCCAAAGGTAAAGGCCAAATCCGGCGTCGCGCGATAGCTGCTGGCGCCCGGATAATCCGGGGCCGCCCCCACCCCGCCGCGCAGGGCGAAGTTAAACGAACGGTCCTGCGCCGCCACCGGCAGCGCGGCAACCATGGCGAGGCAAGAGGCAAGGGGCAAAGAAAGGGCGAGACGCATGTGGGCAGGCTCCAAAAGAAATAGGGTTTCGGGATAATCTAGCATGACGCGCCGCAACTGACAGGAACAATAGCGATCCGCTTGCCGAATTCTTTCTAAGCGGCCAGAGTGAATGGAAATATTTGCGCGCCAGTACAGCTATACCCGGCCCGCGGGTTTGCCGCACAGTGCAACAGGAGGAGGAACACCATGGGATACCGCGACACCTACGACCGCTGGAAGGTCGACCCGGAAGCCTATTGGCTGGAGCAGGCAGAGGCGATCGACTGGGACATCGCGCCGACGCGCGCGCTGTTTGACCGAGGCGACCATATCTATGAGTGGTTCGCGGATGCCAGTGTGAACACCTGCTACAACGCTGTGGATCGCCATGTGGAACAGGGCAACGGCAGCCGCGTCGCGATCATCTATGATAGCCCGATCACCGGCAATAAATCGACCCTGACCTATAGCGAGTTACAGGCCCATGTCGCCTCGCTCGCCGGGGCATTGGTGGCGCAGGGCGTGGAGAAGGGCGACCGCGTGGTGATCTATATGCCCATGGTCCCCGAAGCAGTTGAAGCGATGCTGGCCTGCGCACGGATTGGCGCGATCCATTCGGTGGTCTTTGGCGGTTTTGCCTCAAGCGAGTTAGCGGTGCGGATCGACGATTGCAAACCCAAGGCGATCATCGCCGCCTCCTGCGGCGTGGAGCCATCGCGCGTGGTGGATTACAAACCTTTGCTGGACGGAGCCATCGAACAGGCCAGCCACAAGCCTGACACCTGCATCATCCTGCAACGCGGCCAGAAACCCTGTGAGTTGAACCCCGAGCGGGACATCGACTGGTACGCCGCCCAAGACGGCGTGCGTCCCGCGCCCTGCGTGCCCGTGGAGGGGAACCACCCGGCCTATATCCTCTATACCTCTGGCACCACCGGCGCGCCCAAAGGCGTGGTGCGGCCCACCGCGGGGCATCTGGTGGCGCTGAACTGGACGATGAAAAACATCTATAACGTCGAGCCGGGAGAGGTCTTTTGGGCTGCCTCGGACGTGGGCTGGGTCGTGGGCCACAGCTACATCTGCTACGCGCCGCTGATTGCGGGCAACACCACCGTTGTGTTCGAAGGCAAGCCCGTCGGCACCCCAGATGCGGGCACCTTCTGGCGGGTGATCGAAGAGCATGGCGTGGCGAGCTTCTTCACCGCCCCCACCGCCATCCGCGCCGTCAAACGCGAAGACCCGGATGGCGAGGAGATCAAGAAATACGATCTGTCGAGCCTGCGTGCGCTCTATCTCGCGGGGGAACGGGCCGATCCGGATACCGTCGAATGGGCGCAGGAGAAACTGGGCAAGCCGGTCTACGACCATTGGTGGCAGACCGAAACCGGCTATACCATCGTCGGCAACCCGGCGGGGCTTGAGGCGCTGCCGGTCAAGGTCGGCTCGCCCACCGTGCCGATGCCGGGCTATGACGTGCAGATTTTGGATGAGCGCGGTGAACCGCTGCCTGGCGGTGAGTTGGGCGCCATCGCCATCAAGCTGCCCCTGCCCCCCGGCACCCTGCCGGGGCTCTGGAACGCCGAGGACCGCTTTCGCAAATCCTATCTCACCACCTTCCCCGGCTATTATGAGACCGGCGATGCGGGGCGGATTGATGAGGACGGGTATGTCTGGATCATGGCGCGCACCGATGACGTGATCAACGTGGCAGGCCACCGTCTGTCGACCGGCGCGATGGAAGAGGTCTTGGCGGGCCACCCCGATGTGGCCGAATGCGCCGTGGTGGGGGTCAGCGATGAGCTTAAAGGGCAGATGCCCATCGGGTTTCTCTGCCTGACCAAAGGCGTCAACCGCTCGCATGAAGAAATCGTCGCGGAATGCGTCACCCGAATGCGCGAGCAGATTGGTCCGGTGGCGGCGTTCAAACAGGCTGTGGTGGTGGACCGCCTGCCCAAAACCCGCTCGGGCAAGATCCTCCGCGCGACCATCGTGAAAATCGCGGATGGAGAGGATTTCAAGCCGCCCGCGACCATCGACGACCCGGCAATCTTGGACGAGATTCGTGACGCGCTGAAGGGTATCGGCTACCCGCAGTCGTAACCAATCAACTTTATGGCGGTGGACCTTTGTAGGACTGGCGCTAAACTCAGACCCACAGAAACGCGCGCGCAGACCAGCCCGCGCGTTTTTTACAATTGCGTTGCTTGCGCAAAATATGCGAAGCGCCCCCGGAAATGCCCCCAGCGGGGCCAACCACGACAGCACATCCAGTGGGTCTTTTCCCTCCCGGAGCTTGCCCTCCGGCCGCGCAGAAAGGTTTTCGACGTGCAGACACCCTATTACCTGATCGACAAGGCCAATCTCCGCGACAATATGGAGAAGATCGCCCGCCTGCGTGCCCTCTCGGGCGCGCGTTGCCTGCTGGCGCTGAAGTGCTTCGCCACATGGTCGGTCTTCGATTTCATGTCCGAGTATATGGACGGCTCAACCTCCTCCTCGCTCTATGAGGTGCGGCTCGGGGCCGAGAAATTCCCCGGTGAGACCCATGCCTATTCCGTCGCCTATGCCGAGCATGAGATCGGCGAGGTGCTGGGACATGCTGACAAGATCATCTTCAATTCCATCGGCCAGCTCGACAAGTTCGACACGCAATCCTCAAGCCACATCCGCGGACTGCGGGCGAACCCCGGCGTCTCGACCTCGGAGTTCGACCTCGCCGACCCCGCGCGGCCCTTCAGCCGTCTGGGCGAGCATGACCCGGCGGCGATTGACGCGGTCGCAGACCGGATCACCGGGCTGATGTTCCACAACAACTGCGAGAACGACGACTTCGAGCGCTTTGATGAGATGCTGACCCTGATCGAAGACCGCTTCGGCGCTGTGCTGCACAAGATGGAGTGGGTCAGCCTCGGTGGCGGCATCCATTTTACCGGCGAAGGCTATCCGCTCGACGATCTGGCACTACGGCTCAAAGCCTTTGCCGACCGCTTTGGCGTGCAGGTCTATCTGGAGCCGGGTGAGGCCGCGATTACCGGGGCGGCGACGCTGGAGGTTACCGTGCTCGACACGATGTTCAACGGCAAGAACCTCGCCATCGTCGACAGTTCCATCGAGGCGCATATGCTCGACCTGCTGATCTACCGCGAACCGGCCAAGATCGCTCCCAACACCGGCGACCACGAGTGGATGATCTGCGGGAAGTCCTGCCTTGCGGGCGATATCTTTGGCGAGTTCCGCTTTGATGCGCCGCTGAAAGCCGGTGACCGGCTCTCGTTCCAAGACGCCGCTGGCTACACGATGGTCAAGAAAAACTGGTTCAACGGCGTCAAAATGCCCAGCATCGCCATTCGCGAGCTGGACGGAACCACCCGAATGGTGCGCGATTTCGACTATGACGATTTCGCCGCCGCCCTGTCGTGACAAGAAAGAGGTCAACACTATGAAACGCAATGTTCTTATCATCGGCGCGGGCGGCGTCGCACAGGTTGTGGCGCATAAATGCGCTCAGAATAATGATCGTTTGGGTGAGCTTCATATCGCCAGCCGCACGGTTTCCAAATGCGAGGCGATCATCGCCAGTGTGCATGAGAAAGGCGCGATGAAGCAGGATGGCGTCTTCAAGGCGCATGCCGTCGACGGGATGGACACAGACGCCGTGGCCGCTCTGATCAAGGAAACCGGCTGCCAGATCGTGATCAACGTAGGCTCCCCCTTCGTGAACATGACCGTGCTGCAGGCCTGCATCGACACCGGTGCCGCCTATATCGACACCGCGATCCACGAAGACCCCCGCAAAATCTGCGAGACGCCGCCGTGGTATGGTAACTACGAGTGGAAGCGCCGCGAAGCCTGCGCCGAAGCGGGCGTGACCGCGATCCTTGGCGCCGGTTTCGATCCGGGCATGGTTAACGCCTTCGCCCGTTTCGCGGTTGATGAGTTCATGGACGAGGTCAAATCCATCGACATCGTCGACATCAACGCAGGCGACCACGGCAAGTACTTCTCGACCAACTTCGACCCTGAGATCAACTTCCGCGAATTCACCGGCACGGTCTACAGCTGGCAGGAAGGCGAGTGGAAAGAGAACAAGATGTTCGAAGTGGGCCGCGAATGGGACCTGCCCGTGGTCGGCAAGCAAAAGGCCTATATGTCGGGCCATGATGAGGTGCATTCGCTGGCCGCGAACTACCCCCACGCCGACGTGCGCTTCTGGATGGGTTTTGGCGATCATTACATCAATGTCTTCACCGTGCTACAAAATCTCGGACTGCTTTCCGAGCAGCCCGTGACCACCGCCGAAGGGCTGGAAGTCGTGCCTCTGAAAGTGGTGAAGGCCGTACTGCCCGATCCGTCGAGCCTTGCGCCGAACTACACCGGTAAAACCTGCATCGGTGATCTGGTGAAAGGCGTGAAGGATGGCGAAGAGGTTGAGGTGTTCGTGTATAACGTGGCCGATCACAAAGACGCCTTTAACGAGGTCGGCTCTCAGGGCATTTCCTACACTGCCGGTGTGCCGCCCGTGGCCTTCGCGATGCTGATCGCCGATGGCACATATGACGGTGGCACCATGGTCAACGTCGAGGAGTTGGACCCGAAGCCGCTGTTTGGCCTTCTCGATGACATTGGCCTGCCGACGCGGGTCAAAGATGACAAGGGTGATCGCGCCTGGCACGAGGCGTGAGCCTCTCCTGAAACGTAAAAGGCGACCCCCGAGACCAGCCCTTTGCAGTAAATGATGCAAAAAATTCTTAAAAAGCTTAGGTTGGCCAGATTTTGACCAACCTTTCCCTCGATAGCTACCACATATGGTATTTTCAGAGGGAAACTCCGTGCTCACACCCGCGATTATTTCTCCGCAAGATTCTCAACGAAGGCTGCCGTTCCCGAAACACGGGATCGACGTGAACTTTTGTCGAAATCCGCAATGCGATCTATTTGCGGAACCTCCGGATCCATTCAAGAAACTAGGTCGTCCAAAAGGAAACACTAAACCAAACTACCCACGCGGTAAGGTGATCGGTTCTGGAGATGAAAAGACCTTCACCTGCGGTGCGTGTGGGCAATCTTCGATCGTTAAGAACAACGGGGCCGTTGTGGATGAATATCGCCGACTTCGCAAACGATTCCAGCAGGAGGGGCCGCGCGATTGCTGCCCGGCCGACGCGTGCGCAAACCGAAACAAACCCCTCTCGCAGCATCCCGAGCTTTATCGCAAGTCGGGCCGCACGGCAAAAGGTGCGCAGCGATGGAAATGCAAGACCTGCCTGACATCATTCTCACTCGGCTCTCGGATCAGGCGCCAGCATCGAAGCAATGCGAACCGGGATGTGCTCTGGATGATCACGAACGGGTTGCCCATCTCGAAGATCGGTGACTTCACCGGACTCTGCCCGCGTGATGTATATCGCAAGATCGATTTCATCTACGATCGGGTCATAGACCATACGGCTAACCGTGAAGGTTCATTTTAAAATGTGAATTGGATGAAGGTAGGGCGGCGGTTTGCGACAGATTCACAGACGCTACACCTTAACTGGCCGAACAAGAAGTCTCGGGCTCAGATCGCGGTTCAGCATCTGTGCACGGCGCACGCCAACACAGGCTACATCATGGCGACACACCTTGGACTTGATCCTGATATCGACCTGCCCGACATCGAGTCTGCGATGGCGGCCGCAGGCGACTTCGAGTTGCCACGAGCCTTTCGAAGCCAGGCGCGGGTCTGGTCGGAGACCGAGTTCAAGACTTATCTCGACAAGATCACCCAAGGCGTTCAGGTCCATCCATCAGAAGCGCCTGACGTAGACCTTGATCTCCAACTACCCCACCGCGGATCGCTGCTTCGACAGGATGTGATGCAACTGGCGCACGCCTTCCTCCTCCGCCACTTTCTTAAGAAAGGCGATGAACGTTATGTCTTTGTTCTGGATGCCGATTCCGGTTTAGCACTGTCTTTTGTTGCTGCCTTTGCGAAGCGAATTAAGGAGGCCTCTACGGACGTCATTGTCGTTCGGTTCGATAAACATCAGTCTAGTGACCAACGGAATATGCTGGTTGGTGATGGGAAAGCTGCACTGGAACTGGCTACGGGAATAGCTCGTTCGCAGTGGCCGTCAGTGAACGTGTCCGACCAGATCGAACTGACGGACATTTCTATCCAAGGGATGCTCGAAGACCATCTCCTCGGCGAACCATTCGCCTGGCCGTTCCACACAAAAAGCGAGCCCCATAGACGCATCCGAATCCTCACAGACCGATCCGATATGGCCCCTGATCGGCGTGCGAGGTTAATGCGCCTTGCAACGCTCCGCAGCGTTGATTCCTACTTCCACATAGTGCGGTCCAACATCCGTTTCGCGGCCCGACCGGCGCATACACCAAGTGGCAACGGCCGCGCTTGGGACAGGCACTATCTCTACAACCCCGAAACGATGGTGAAGGTCGTCGAGATCTATCGCTTCGCTCACAACTGGATGGGTTCATCCAAGACCAAGGAGACGCCCGCGATGAAGCTCGGCTTCGCCCGCGGGAAGATGCGGGCGAGCGAGTTTTTCGGGTGATTAGCTTGCATGATCCTTGATCATCGCCATCTGGACTTCTTCGCTCAAACCATTCCAGAAATCCGGAAGTTCGTTGCGGAGATAATCGGGAAACGAACCGCTGACAAAATGCACGCAGATGTAGTTCAGATCCGATGCACGATAGAACCGCACTGCGGCTTCCGAACGATGCTCGATGAGCGCATGCTCGTCATGAAAGGTGATATCAGAAATCTTCCAGAAGTTCAGATGCGTGGTGCCTTGATCACGGAATGAGCAAGAGATGTACGGGACGGAACCCTCGGTTGCGCACTCAATTTCAGCGCGTAAACCATCAAAAATCGCCATAGGTACCTCCTTTATTGCGACAAGGAGGAAGTGGGATCGAACGCGTCTACAAAAAAACGCTCACGCAGAATCTCTGCGAGAGCGTTGCATCATTTACTGCAAAGGGCTGGCCCCCGAGAGGGTCGCCTTTTTCAGTCAAAGCTGTGAGCCTCAGTGTTTCGCGGCGAAGTCGTCCACCTGACGCTCTGCTTCGTCTTTGGCGATGCCATAGCGTTCTTGGATCTTACCCACCAATTGCTCGCGGTTGCCACGGGCTTCGGCGATTTCGTCGTCGGTCAGATCGCCCCATTGCGATTTCACCGCGCCGGTCATCTGTTTCCAATTGCCTTCGATACGGTCCCAATTCATTGCAGGTCTCCTTTCAACGGCTGCGAAGATGCGGGAATACCCCGCTCTTGCAGGTACAACGCTGACGCGAAACTTGGGTTCCGGCACAGGAGCGCAGCGGCGGAAATCTGCCAGACCCGAATGGGTAGGATCAGTTGAACTGCTCCGAGATCAACCGCTCTTCCAGCCCGTGACCGGGATCAAAGAGAATCCGGTGGCTGACACTTGGATCGGAGGAGACCTCAACCGTTATCACGTCGCGGTGCGACTGGCCGTCGGCATCGGCCATCACAGGCCGCTTTTGCGGCTCTTGCACATCAAAGCGCACCGTCGCCCGTTTGGGCAGCAGCGCCCCCCGCCAACGGCGCGGGCGGAAGGCCGCAATCGGGGTCAAGGCCAGCACATCCGACCCAATCGGCAGGATTGGCCCGTGCGCGGAATAGTTATAGGCGGTGGAACCCGCAGGTGTGGCCACGAGCGCCCCGTCGCAGACCAGTTCCTCCATCCGCTGCCGCCCATCTATCGTGATGCGCAGCTTAGCCGCCTGCGGCCCAGCGCGCAGCAGGGACACCTCGTTGATCGCAAGCGCGGTCGAGATGGTCCCATCGATATGCGTGGCACGCATGACCAGAGGGTTAATCACCGCCTCTTCCGCCGCCGCCAGCCGCGCTTGCAAGTCGCCCTCGCGGTAAGCGTTCATCAAAAAGCCGATGGTCCCGCGGTTCATCCCATAGACCGGCGCGTCCATGTCTTGGGTGCTGTGCAGCGTATGCAGCATGAACCCGTCGCCCCCAAGCGCCACGATCACCTCGGCCTGACGCAGTGGCACATCGCCATAGCGCCCGATCAAAGCGGCCCGCGCCGTCTGTGCGACGCTGGCCCGGCTGGCCACAAAAGCGATCTTCAAGGACATGTCAGCAGGCTCATCCCGGCGAAGTTTCCGATCATCGGCGTTTGGGGCCAAAACAATCACATTATTCCGTGCGCCACCAGTGTTGACGCACATATCTTGCAACCTGTCGGTTTACAGCCTTCACCTCGGCCCGCGTTTCCGATAGGCAACACGCGAAACCAGCCCCAATGAGGATCCCCTGATGTCCGATTTCTTCACCAAATCTCTTGCTGATTCCGACCCGGCCCTCGCCGCTGCGATTGACGCCGAACTGGGCCGCCAGCGCGACGAGATCGAGTTGATCGCCAGCGAGAACATCGTCTCGGCTGCGGTGCTTGAGGCGCAGGGCAGCATCATGACCAACAAATACGCCGAAGGCTATCCGGGCCGTCGCTACTATGGCGGGTGCGAGCATGTCGACGTAGCCGAGAACCTTGCCATCGAACGCGCCTGCGCGCTGTTCGACTGCCAGTTCGCCAATGTGCAGCCGAACTCCGGCAGCCAAGCGAACCAAGGTGTCTTTACCGCGCTGCTGCAACCCGGCGACACCATTCTGGGGATGAGCCTTGATGCCGGGGGCCACCTGACCCACGGGGCCAAGCCGAACCAGTCGGGCAAATGGTTCAACGCCGTGCAATACGGTGTGCGCAAGCAGGACAACCTGCTGGATTACGATCAAGTTGCCGAGCTGGCGGCTGAGCATAAGCCCAAGATGATCATTGCCGGTGGCTCCGCCATTCCGCGACAGATCGACTTTGCCAAAATGCGCGAGATTGCCGACAGCGTGGGCGCCTATCTGCTGGTCGACATGGCGCATTTCGCGGGCCTCGTGGCGGCGGGTGAGCATCCCTCCCCCTTCCCCCATGCGCATGTGGCCACCACCACGACACACAAGACCCTGCGCGGCCCGCGCGGCGGCATGATCCTGACCAATGACGAGGCGATCTCGAAAAAGATCAACTCCGCCATCTTCCCCGGCATTCAGGGCGGCCCCTTGATGCATGTGATCGCGGCCAAGGCCGTGGCCTTTGGCGAAGCGCAGCAGCCCGAGTTCAAAGCCTATGCCAAACAGGTCATCGCCAATGCGCAGGCCCTGTCGGATCAGTTGATCAAAGGTGGCCTCGACACCGTGACACACGGCACCGACACCCATGTTGTCTTGGTCGATTTGCGCCCCAAAGGCGTGAAGGGCAACGACACCGAGAAAGCTCTGGGCCGGGCGCATATCACCTGCAACAAGAACGGCGTGCCGTTTGATCCCGAAAAGCCGATGGTAACCTCAGGCATTCGTCTCGGCTCCCCTGCCGGCACGACGCGCGGCTTTGGTGAGGCCGAGTTCCGCCAGATCGCCGATTGGATTATCGAAGTGGTCGACGGGCTGGCGGCCAATGGTGCGGATGGCAATGCCGAGGTCGAGGCCAAGGTGAAAGCCGAGGTCGAAGCGCTGTGCCAGCGTTTCCCAATGTATCCGAACCTGTAAGCGATTTGGCCCTCGCAGCGATGCGGGGGCCTTTTTCGCCCTCCTGCCGGGCGGCGCCCGACCGCGGGTGGGCAACGCAACCTGCGTTCCTACCCCTTTATTTCTCAACCATGATGTGCGGCCAAGATGATGTGCCCGGCAGCAAAAGCGCCCGCCCATGGGGCGGTCGGGCGATCATCGCAAGACAGCTCCCCCCTTGCCGATCCCCCCTCCCCGCGCCACATTCTTCTGCAAAGGAGAACCGCATGATCATTCACCCCAAGGGCAGCCGCCCTTCTGAACCCGGCCCCGAAGATTATTTCACCGGAGAGGCCGAGATGACCCCGCTGATCTCGGCACCGGCGCCTGCCCGCCTGCGCGGCGTGACGGTGACCTTTCAGCCCGGCGCGCGCACGGCGTGGCATGTCCACCCTCTGGGCCAGACCCTGATCGTCACCGAAGGCACAGGCCGCGCCCAGACCGAAGGCAGCCCGGTGCAGACGCTGAACAAAGGCGATGTCGTCTGGTTCGGCCCCGGAGAGAAACACTGGCACGGCGCCGCGCCCGACAGCGCGATGACCCATATCGCCCTGCAAGAGGCGCAGGTCGGCGAGGCTGTCGAATGGATGGAAAAGGTGACGGACGCGGATTACGACCCGGCCTGAACCCCATCGGCGCGGCGGCTTAAACGTAGCCGCGCCACCAAAGCCAGATCACAAAGCCCACAATGACCACGAGAATGTTGAAGGCAATCCCGGCCAAGCGATCCAAGATAATCCCACGCCGCCGGGCTTTAGGATCGATCTTTTTCAAATGGACCGTAACCCGATTGAATGCCGCCCAAACAGGGGCATCCTCCAATTGACGGGCGATATGGGGATTGGCGACCAGATGTTCGGTCTTGCCCAACAGCACGCCATCGCCACGAATGCCGCGCGGCAGTTCCGGCCCGGCACGGTGAAAAGCCTCACGCAGATCGCGGGCTTTGATGCGCAAGCGGTCCTCGAACAGGGGGCGTAGCGCCTCGGCGCGGGTGTTGAAATCTTGCCGGTCAATCATGGGCGCATCTAATCGCTCTGGTCCCCGGCCTGCAATGCCCGTAATTTGACCGCATGTTGAATTACACCGAATATGGCGAAGCCGCCGCCGACCGCCCGACTCTGCTGATCGTCCATGGCCTCTATGGCTCTGGCCGCAACTGGGGCGTGATCGCCAAACGCCTGTCAGACGAGCGTCATGTTGTCACCGTCGACATGCGCAACCACGGCAGCAGCCCGCATCACGACACCCACAGCTACCCCGAAATGGCGCAAGATCTGGCCGAAGTGATCACCCATCTTGGCGGCCCGGTGGACATTTGCGGTCACTCCATGGGCGGCAAGGCGGTGATGATGCTGGCGCTGACCCGGCCTGAGTTGCTGCGCCGCGTGATCGTCGCCGACATCGCGCCCGTCGCTTACGGCCACACCCAACAGATGTTCATCGACGCCATGCGCGGCGTGGACCTCAGCCGTGTCGAGCGCCGCTCGGACGCCGAGGCGCAATTGGCCGAGGCGGGGGTGGAGCGGGCGTTGCAGAGCTTCTTTACCCAATCGCTCGACCTGCCCGGCAAGCGCTGGCGGCTGAACCTCGACGCGCTTGAGGCGGAGATGCCAAAGATCGTCGGCTGGCCCGAGGATGTGAGCGGGCAGTTCGAGGGGCCGACCCTGTTCCTTTCGGGGGGTGCCTCGGACTATGTTCAGCCCGATCACCGCGAGGCGATCAAGGCGCTTTTTCCGCAAGCGCGCTTTGCCAAAATTCCCGGCGCGGGGCATTGGCTCCACGCTGAAAAACCCCGCGAGTTCGAGGCGACACTGCGCATTTTCCTTAATACCGAACGTTCCGCCCTGCCAAGCTGATCCAATCAGTCCCCTAGAAGCACTAAAACGCTACCCTTAGCGGTTGAAGCCACAGCGCGACCCTTATTTCTCGGGTCTTCAGGGCCATTCCCCCCTTGCAGCCAGAGCCGCCTTGCCTATAAGGCAGGACAATTTGCAAATTTAGGGGGCCGCCATGCCGAAACGTACCGACATCCAGTCGATCATGATCATTGGTGCGGGGCCGATTGTCATCGGACAAGCCTGCGAGTTCGACTACTCCGGCGCACAAGCCTGTAAAGCGCTGAAAGAGGAAGGCTATCGCGTCATCCTCGTCAACTCCAACCCGGCCACGATCATGACCGATCCCGGGCTCGCCGATGCCACCTATATCGAGCCCATCACACCCGAGATCGTCGCCAAAATCATCGAAAAAGAACGCCCTGATGCGCTGCTGCCCACCATGGGCGGCCAGACGGGCCTTAACACCTCGCTCGCGCTCGAAGAGATGGGCGTGCTTGAGAAATTCGGCGTCGAGATGATCGGGGCCAAGCGCGAAGCCATCGAGATGGCCGAAGATCGCAAGCTCTTCCGCGAGGCGATGGACCGTCTGGGCATCGAAAACCCCAAGGCCACCATCGTCACCGCCCCCAAACGCGAAGACGGTAAGAAAGACCTCGCCGCGGGCGTGAACCTCGCCATTGAGGCGCTGGAATACGTCGGTCTGCCCGCCATCATCCGCCCCGCCTTCACCATGGGCGGCACCGGCGGCGGCGTGGCCTACAACCGCGAGGATTACGAATTCTACTGCCGCTCGGGCATGGACGCCTCGCCGATGGGGCAAATCCTCGTCGATGAGTCGCTGCTCGGCTGGAAGGAATACGAGATGGAGGTGGTGCGCGACACTGCCGACAATGCGATCATCGTCTGCTCGATCGAAAACATCGACCCGATGGGCGTGCACACCGGCGACAGCATCACCGTGGCCCCGGCCCTGACGCTCACCGACAAAGAATACCAGATCATGCGCAACCACTCGATCGCCGTGCTGCGCGAGATTGGGGTGGAGACCGGCGGCTCCAACGTGCAATGGGCCGTGAACCCCGCCGATGGCCGCATGGTCGTGATCGAGATGAACCCGCGCGTGTCGCGCTCCTCGGCACTGGCATCCAAGGCGACCGGCTTCCCCATCGCCAAGATCGCGGCGAAGCTCGCCGTGGGCTTCACGCTGGACGAGCTCGACAACGACATCACCGGCGTCACGCCCGCCTCTTTCGAGCCGTCGATCGACTATGTCGTCACCAAGATCCCCAAATTCGCCTTCGAGAAATTCCCCGGAGCCGAGCCTTACCTGACCACCGCGATGAAATCGGTTGGCGAGACCATGGCCATCGGCCGCACCATCCACGAAAGCCTGCAAAAGGCGCTGGCGTCGATGGAATCGGGCCTCACCGGCTTTGACGAGGTGGCCATCAGCGGTCTCAACAGCGACCTGCCCGGCGACGCGCCAGAGAATATGGCGGCGCTTATCAAAGCCGTGTCGGCCCCCACGCCCGACCGGATGCGCACCATTGCCCAAGCGATGCGTCACGGCATGTCCGACGACGATCTGCACGCGCATACCATGTTCGACCCGTGGTTCCTTGCCCGGATCCGCGAGATCATCGAAGCCGAAGAAGGCATCCGCGCCAGCGGCCTGCCCGACGATGCCAATACCTTCCGCGAGTTGAAGATGATGGGCTTCACCGATGCCCGGCTCGCCATGCTGACCGACAGCCGCGAGGCGCAGGTTCGCGACGCGCGACTGGCTCTCGGCGTCAAAGCCGTCTTCAAACGCATCGACACCTGCGCCGCCGAGTTTGAGGCGCAGACGCCTTACATGTACTCCACCTATGAGACCCCGCTCATGGGCGAAGCCGAATGCGAAGCGCGCCCGTCGGACCGCAAAAAGGTCGTCATCCTCGGCGGTGGCCCGAACCGCATCGGTCAAGGCATCGAGTTCGACTATTGCTGCTGTCACGCCTGCTATGCACTGACCGACGCGGGCTATGAGACCATCATGGTCAACTGCAACCCCGAGACGGTCTCGACCGACTATGATACGAGCGATAGGCTGTATTTCGAGCCGCTGACCTTTGAGCACGTCATGGAAATCCTGCGCGTCGAGCAGGAGAATGGCACACTGCACGGCGTTATCGTCCAGTTCGGCGGCCAGACCCCCTTGAAGCTTGCCAATGGCCTGCAAGAGGCGGGCATCCCGATCCTCGGCACCACGCCCGACATGATTGATCTGGCCGAAGACCGCGAGCGTTTCCAGCAGCTTGTGCTGAACCTCGGCCTCAAGCAGCCGCACAACGGCATCGCCCATTCCGACGCCGAAGCCATGGAGATCGCCAAGGAGATCGGCTTCCCGCTGGTGATCCGCCCCTCCTATGTTCTGGGTGGCCGCGCGATGGAGATTGTGCGCGACCAAGCCAGCCTTGAACGTTACATCACCAACGCTGTGGTCGTCTCGGGCGACAGCCCCGTCCTGCTCGACAGCTATCTGTCGGGCGCGGTCGAACTGGATGTCGACGCGCTCTGCGACGGCAAAAACGTCCATGTCGCGGGCATCATGCAGCACATCGAAGAGGCGGGCGTGCACTCCGGTGACAGCGCCTGTTCCCTGCCGCCCTACTCCCTGCCCCGCGAAATCATCGCCGAAGTCGAAGAGCAGACCCGCGCACTGGCGCTGGCGCTCAATGTCGTGGGCCTGATGAACATCCAGTTCGCGGTCAAGGACGGCGAGATCTACCTCATCGAAGTGAACCCCCGCGCCTCGCGCACGGTGCCCTTCGTGGCCAAGGCGACCGATTCTGCCATTGCCTCCATCGCCGCACGGATCATGGCCGGGGAGCCGCTCAGCAACTTCCCCCTGCGCGCCCCCTATGACGCCTCTGCCGCTTACGAAGACACCCTGCCCTTGGGCGACCCGATGACGCTGGCCGATCCCAACATGCCGTGGTTCTCAGTCAAAGAGGCCGTGCTGCCCTTCGCCCGCTTCCCCGGTGTCGACACGCTGCTGGGGCCGGAAATGCGCTCTACGGGTGAGGTCATGGGCTGGGACCGCGACTTCCCCCGCGCCTTCCTCAAGGCGCAGATGGGCGCAGGCAACCCGCTGCCGCGTAAGGGCTGCGCATTCCTTTCAGTCAAAGATGCGGACAAGGGCCAAGGCATGCTGGATGCGGCAGAAATCTTGCTTGCCCAAGGCTTTACCCTAATCGGCACCCGCGGCACTGCGGAATGGCTTACCGAGAACGGTCACGCCTGCGATGTGGTGAACAAGGTCTATGAGGGCCGCCCGGACATCACCGATCTGATGAAAGACGGCGATGTGCATCTGGTGATGAACACCACCGAAGGTGCACAGGCCGTCGAAGACAGCAAGTCCATCCGCTCCATCGCGCTTTATGACAAGATCCCATATTTCACCACCGCCGCTGGCGCCCATGCCGCCGCTCTGGCGATCAAAGCACAGGCTGAGGATGCGATTGGTGTGAAAGCGCTTCAGGGCTAAGAGAGCGGGGCCGTCCGGCGGGCGGCCCTGATACGAAAGGCGCAGAACCAGCGACATAGATCGGCAGGTTCCGCGCATCGCAGTTTTGCTAATTCTGCTCGGGCGGTATCAGCTAACTGTACATTGTTCCCAACAAAGCTGCGGCGAAAATCGCATGCGGGTGGCGTGAGATACACTGACCTCCCTGCCCTCAAGCCCGATTTGCGCGATAGGTTCGTGGATGAATGATGTCTCAACCAACACCAAACGGTCACCTTCAGCCATAAGCGGCACACGCTGACGGGATTCACCGGCGGTGAAATCCTGATTGCCGAGGCTATCCAGATCTATCCCGCGGGAGAAATCAACCCGTAGGGTCCGGCCGTTGAGATCAGCACAGTCCCGAACACAGCGCACTTGGGTCACACGCAACGCAACCTGATAGCCTGTCAAACGTTCGCCGACGGCCTGAAATCCACGTAGATCATCCATGTCAATCGGGGTGGTTTGACGCGAGAGGCTATCCGCGATGACGGCAGTGGCATCCGTCGCCATGCCCCGCACGCGAAAGGCGTCTGTAAAGGTCAGCATCGCCATGATCGACCAGACCAAAAGCGGCAACAACACAAGGAAGGCAATCGTCTGACTGCCCTCTTCGTCTTGGTAAAAGCACTGTAGT
The DNA here is from genome assembly GCF_900113435.1 of Sulfitobacter dubius. Lineage (GTDB taxonomy): Bacteria > Pseudomonadota > Alphaproteobacteria > Rhodobacterales > Rhodobacteraceae > Sulfitobacter > Sulfitobacter dubius. Next base: position 1,547,249 of record NZ_FOPG01000001.1, read on the forward strand.
TTGCCCAAAAGCTTCATCCGCGCGGCTCCGTCACGAAGGCGGTGGTGATCCGCACACCATATTCCCCATCAGATCCTTCGGGCAATTGACGCCCCAACCCCGTTCCCGGCAAAAGCGGATCAAATAACCGGCAGACCCGCATCATCATCAGGTTGTTCTGCTGGCCGGGTTTGTAATCGTTTGCGGCGTCATAATCTTCAGTCCGATCTACGCAGGGGGCAGGCCCCGTCAGATCGGCCCAATCGGCAACGGGCATAGCTTCCATCTGGATGCGGATGCCCTCAAGACAGCCAGCTTGGAAAACAGACCGCTCGCAAATCAGCGTTTTCATGGCCTCATAATTCGGCGTATTTCCCGTGGACAAACGCACGTCCCTCACCGCCAGATTGGTCGCCCGGCGCAGCATGATCTCACGCGCGCTCCACAGGCCAGTCTCAAGTGCAAGAAAGAAGAAGTAGAGCGCAAGGGGAAACAGAATGACGAACTCAATCGTCACGCCCCCGTCCTCTGATTTGCGAAAGCGGTTTTTAAGGAATGCCGGGATCATTTCGTCAACCGCAACATAGAAATAGACGCGGCGATCATGTCGAATGCAGTCTGAATTTCCAGCCCCTCGACGTTGAAATAATGGGTCTCTGAAGAGGCGCAATCTTTCAAAAGGTTGAGCGAGTTTGTGCTGTCGACATCCATGCCGATGGAATAAATTACGATCCCAGCATCATTGGCCGCACCACAGATTTGACGCAGCCGACGGTCTTTTTCTCCCGCGCTGATCGTATCATGCATGTTACCCCAGAATTGCTGCATGTAGTAATTCCAGTAGTTGCTATAGTTCGAGCGTTTCCCATAGAGATTATAGCCGTAGTAGTAGGGCGACATCTCTGCCCAAACCTCTGGCCAGTCCAAATACTCTTCCTCTAGGTAGTTTCTATAGGACCGAAGGTCTGGATGATCGCGCATTGTATTGTCGTCCCACATCCGACTCGAACTGAAGGGGTGAACGGCATAAAAATAGCGCTCCGAATTCGGGCTTCGGCCATCGTTCGCATTGCTCCCCTCTGGGGCATCGACAGCATAGAACCGGCTTGAATTATTGTACGTGGTGCGGATGACATCCGACTGACCAGAGGCATACTCGGGCTCAAGACGATACTCTGGAAAGTTCTCGCCGTCGGTCATCAACACCAAGACTTTCATACTGTTCTCGGCACCGTGCGGATGCGGACGTCCCTGAAACTCTGCCCCCACCACGCCGGAGGCAATCAAGCCCGAAACCGGAGCTTGAGCAGATGGGTCAAGTAATGCCAGCCCCCATTTTGCGCCCACATCAATTGACGTTGACCCTTCGGCGGTCAACGCAGAAATCTGCGCCTTCAGTGCGGCGACCGAATTGGACAATGGCGTGATCGCAAAGCCCGCATCATAGCGACAAACCCACTGCCCCCTGCTTTGATCCGAGGTCGACATGCTCTGAAATTGAAAATGCCCGGTGCGCTGCAACTGGCGCGTGGGATCAAGCGAGATCAGACTGTAATCATTCGCTTCAAAATCCACACAGTGCGAGTAGTTGTGCTCGCTGGTGGTGGTATATTGTCCTAGTAAATTCGCCCCTGCGTTCACTTTGGTCGAATAAGGGATGATCGAGATTGAGACGCGCCCTTCTTCGGAATCGCTCAGAATGGTCTCAACAAAATCGCTGGCTGCGTTCTTGAGAAGGTCCAGTTTGATCCCGCTCCGGTCGCTGGTCCGTTCCCCCATTGAGCCAGAAACGTCCAGCACGAGAGAAATTTCAATATCTTCTACCCGCTCTGTCGCTTCGGAGCTGATCGTCATGCCAAGCGTTTCGATGTCGAAGAAACGAAAGAAATAGGTATTCAGCCCCGCAGGCAAAGAGGCTTCGACCGTCCGCCCCACCAGAATGCCGCCAATTTTCTCTTCACTTGTATCGATTTCGACTTCACTTGGGTCCAACCCCGCCGACAAAAGATAGCTGCGCACCACCTCTTCAGCGTCAAGCTCTTGCGACAGGCTCGCCGCGGCCAGAACCGCATTGTCGAGATGGGTTTGAAAGGTGGTCCGCGTCCGCTCGTGGTTCGCCAGATCAACCGCGAGCCCGCCAAAGATCGTTATGCCGAAAAAAATCGCAAGCATAAGGATCAGCATGCCGCCGCTCTCATCCTTGCGAAAATGCTTCATCCGCCCGATAAACATAGTTGTTTTAGCGCTGCGCCTCATGCCATCCCTCGTCTACGGAGGTTAAGATCGTAGAGTTCTTTTGCTCTATGCGTTACGAAATCCGGGGCAACAAGGCCCGCATTATCGTCGCCGAATTCTTCGGCTCTAGGGCATAACTCGTAATATCATCGAATAATTAATGATCGTTAATGTCCGATGACTGCGCCCTATCGTTTGCATAGTCAAGATGGCGCGACCGCGACGGCGCGATCAAAGTCGTGACTGTAGCGGCATTCCCACGCCGGGTCTGTCAAAGCCGTGGCAAGTCTGATGTAGTTTCGCTAAAATGGGCACTTACCCCAGTTCAGACCGCCTATACCTTGGCGTGACGACCATGCAGATGCCCCTTGCAAAACTTTCGGGGCTGCTCAGCTTTAGTAGACCAGCCATGCCGTTGGTGAGAAAGGGACAACAGCGATGTATCAAGCCGCCATCACCGGTACGGGCGTTTTCACGCCCCATCAAACCATCACCAATGCCGAACTGGTCGAAGCGTTTAACGCCTATGCGGACCTCTACAACGCCGAGAATGCCGAGGCGATTGAGGCTGGTACAGTTGAGGCCAAAGCACATTCTTCGGAAGAGTTTATCGTCAAGGCCAGCGGGATCGAGCAGCGCTATGTGATGGACAAATCCGGCATTCTCGACCCCAATATCATGCACCCCCTCTTGCGGCAGCGCCGGGACGAGGAACCCTCGTTGATGGCCGAAATGGCCATTGATGCCGCGCAGAAGGCGCTTGCCGCTGCGGGCAAAACCGCCGCCGATGTAGATGCAGTAATCTGTGCCGCCTCTAATCTAGAGCGCGCCTATCCCGCCGTGGCGATCGAAATTCAGGACCTGCTTGGGGTCAAGGGCTTTGCTTTTGACATGAACGTTGCCTGCTCTTCGGCCACCTTCGGCATCCAAGCTGCGGCGGATATGATCCGCTCCGGCTCCATCCGCTCCGCCTTGGTGGTGAACCCTGAGATTTGCTCAGCCCACCTCGAATGGCGCGACCGGGATTGCCACTTCATCTTTGGCGATGTCGCTACAGCCACTTTGCTGGAACGCGCCGAGGATACCGATGGCCCCTGTTTCGATGTCATCTCAACCCGCTGTGCGACGGAGTATTCCAACAACATCCGCAACAACAACGGCTTCCTCCGTCGGTCCCGTCCCGACGGGCTGAGCGACAGGCGCGATATGCAGTTCATGCAGAATGGGCGCAAAGTGTTTAAGGAGGTGTTGCCCATGGTGGCCGATCATATCGGCGGGCATATGGCCCACAACGGATTGGAATCCTCAGATTTGAAACGCATTTGGCTGCATCAAGCGAACAAATCGATGAACGACTTCATTGGCCGCAAGGTGCTGGGCCGGGAACCAGAAACGGGTGAGCAGCCCAACATTCTACAAGACTACGCCAATACCTCCTCCGCCGGGTCAATCATCGCTTTTGCCAAGAATTCTGACGATCTGAAGGATGGCGACACCGGGCTAATCTGCTCTTTCGGCGCGGGATATTCTGTGGGGTCGGTCATCGTCAAAAAGCGCGGTTAACGCGTCCCACCCAGCCCAAGAGATCGGGCGGGGTTTGCATCTTGATCCGCTGTCATGGGCGGCGTAACACCCTGCCCATGGCAAAGCTTTACTTCAATTACTCCACCATGAACGCTGGCAAATCCACGGTGCTGCTGCAGGCGGCACACAACTATGTGGAGCGCGGCATGGTGCCCTATCTGCTGACTGCGCAGTTCGACAATCGCGCGGGCGAAGGGCGCATTGCCTCGCGCATTGGCATCGGGCAAGAGGCCGACACTTTCGGCCCCGGCGAGGACCTTCTGGCCAAGATCGAAAGCCGGTTGGAGCAAGGCCCCTGCGCCTGTATCTTCGTCGACGAGGCGCAGTTTCTGGAGGTCGAACAGGTCTGGCAACTGGCCCGTGCGGTGGATGATCTGGGCGTGCCGATCATGTGCTTTGGGCTGCGGGTCGATTTCCGGGGTGAGCTGTTCCCCGGCTCCGCCACCCTGCTCGCGCTGGCCGATGAGATGCGCGAAGTGCGCACCATTTGCCATTGCGGCAAGAAGGCCACGATGGTCGTGCGCCGCGATGCCGAAGGGCAGGCCATGCGGGACGGCGCGCAGGTGCAGATCGGCGGGAACGAGACCTATGTCTCGCTCTGCCGCAAACACTGGCGCGCCGCCGTGGGCGATGGCTAAACCCGGTTTGGCGGCGTCTGTCCGTCGATGAAGGCTTGCAGATTGGCCACCGCCATCAGCCCCATATCGACGCGAACCTCATGCGCCGCCGTGCCGAGATGCGGCAGCAGCACAACATTGTCGAGATCACGCAGCGCCTGCGGCACCTTGGGCTCGAACTCATAGACATCCAATCCCGCACCGCCGATGCGCCCCGCTTGCAAAGCTTCGATCAAGGCGGCCTCCTGCACCACATCGCCACGGGCGATGTTGATCAGATGGGCACGGGGCTTCATCGCGCCGAGAACGGTCTCATCGATCAGATGCCGTGTCTCGCCGCCGCCGGGCACGGCGATAACAAGCACATCCACGGCTTCGGCCAGCGCGGTCAGGCTTTCGACACGGGAAGCGGGGAAATCGAGGTCTTTCTCACTGCGGTTGAAATAGCTGACCTGCATGTCGAACCCATAGTGGCAGCGCCGCGCGATGGCTTGACCAATCCGGCCCATACCGACGATGCCGACCCGTTTGCCGGTCAGGTGCAGCCCCAGCATCTGCGTCGGGTGCCAGCCCGCCCAAGCGCCGGAGCGCACCAGCCGCTCCCCTTCGGCGGCGCGGCGGGCGGACATCAGCATGAGTGTCATGGCGACATCCGCCGTGGCATCGGTGACGGCGCCGGGCGTGTTGGTCACCTCCACCCCCGCCGCGCGGGCCGCTGCCGCGTCGATGTGGTTATAGCCGACGCCAAAATTGGCGAGGATCTTGCAACGCGGCTCGGGCACATCAGCGAAAACCTCGGCTGAAAAGGCATCACCCAAAGTCGGCATCACCCCGTCATAGTCGCGCAGCGCGGCGCGCATTTCTTCGCCCGAAAGCGGCGCGGTTTCTTCGCGCACCGTCACTTCGCAGCCCTTTAAAGCTTCGGTGACTTCCTTGGGCAAAGGTCTGGCAATCAATATCTTTTTCAATGCATCCGCCCTCCTTCGGGCACGTTTTGATCTGGCGCCAACAGCACGATCTCACCGTCCTTATCCGGTAGGCCAAGCACCAGCACCTCGGACATGAAAGGCCCGATCTGGCGCGGCGGGAAATTGACCACGGCCACAACCTGCCGCCCCACCAGCGCTTCAGGTGTGTAATGGGCGGTGATCTGAGCAGAAGTTTTGCGCTCGCCTATCTCATTGCCGAAATCCACCCAGAGTTTGATCGCCGGTTTGCGCGCTTCGGGAAAGGCCTCGGCCCGGGTGACCGTGCCAACGCGAATGTCGACTTTCATAAAATCGTCGAAAGTGATCTCAGCCATTGGCCAGCTCCCGCGATCTGTCTGCGGCAGCGGCCACGGCGCGTTTCAACAAGGGCGGGAAGCCTTCGGCCTCATCCATCAGAACCTCAAGCGCCGCTTGGGTGGTGCCATTGGGGCTGGTCACGTTGACGCGAAGCTGGGCGGGGTCTTCTTCGGCCTGCATCGCCAGCGCCCCTGCCCCGGCCACGGTTGCCTTGGCCAACTGCATGGCCAGTTCTTCGGGCAAGCCTCGGGCCACCCCGGCGGCGGCCATGCATTCGATCATGTGAAAGACATAGGCCGGGCCCGAGCCGCTGACCCCCGTGACCGCGTCGATCTGCGCCTCTTCGGTCAGGCGGACGACCTCGCCCACCGCGCTCAGCAGCGTTTCGGCTTCATCCAAAGACCGGCTGCCCGTCTTGGCGTTGCCGACGATGGCGGTGATCCCTTTGGAGATGGCGGCAGGGGTGTTGGGCATGGCCCGCACAATCGGTGTATCGGCTCCGAGGACGCCTTCGAAATAGCCAATAGTGGTGCCCGCCGCGACGCTGACGAATAGCGTCTCACCATTGCCCATCGCCCGAAGCGTCGGCAGCGCGTCCGCCATCATCTGGGGCTTAACTGCCACCAGCACCACCGCTGGCGCAGCAGGCAGATCGGCGTTCAGGTTCACGCCGGTGCCTTGCAGCCAATCGGAGGGCTTCGGGTCCACGACCCAAACCGAGCTTGCAGGCAGCCCCTTCGCCAGCCAGCCCTCCAACATGGCCGATCCCATTTTGCCGCAGCCCAGCAAAACTAGGCCATCACGTGCAACTCTGCCGTCTTTCATGGTCATCCCCCGAAGTTGTTCGGGGACTTTGTTACGCCCGGCCGTAAGCCTCTGCAATGGCGACATCCATCGCGGCCTTGGGGGTTTGATCGCCCCAGACCAGCAATTGCAACGCGGGATAGTAGCGTTCCGCACTCATGACGGCGGCACCGATCATCGTGTCGATCTGCTCTGGCCCCGCGACCTGACCGCCCGACAAGACCAACCCGTAACGGTAGACCATCAACTGCTGATCGGCCCAGAAGCTAAAGGCTCCAGCCCAGCATTGATCGTTGACGAGGTTTAACAATTCGTAAAGCTGCGGCAGTTTTTCGGCAGGCGGCTCCATCTCAAAGGTGCAAATTAGGCGCAGTGTTTCGTCATAGGCTGACCATGCCAACGTGATGGAATAGGTTCGCCACTGCCCCTCGACAGCCATGGCAATCTGATCATCCGCGACGCGGTCAAAATCCCAATCGTGATGGGCTGCGAGATTTTCAACGATATCAATGGGGTGAATGTCTTCTTCAAGGTAATGCTCGGACAGGGCCATTTCGCCACCTCTCAATCTGTTCCATGGGGAGGGCCGGGGCGCCACCAGCCATGGAAGCCTGCACAAATAGGCGTGTAGGTTTACCTCGCCTATACAATATATGGTGCTTCCAGCGGACCATTCTGGCAACCTTTTTCTTGGGGATAACCACAAATCATAGGGGATAACCGCAATAACTTGTGGGTAAGTCGCGGAATACGTCTAGAATTTGGAAGGGTATGCTGCGCGCGGCCCAGATTTGGGTGTCTGGCTAGCGGAAGGATCACCGCCCCACGCAGGGGCAGCAGATCAATTTTTGGGGTGGTTGAGCGCTCAGCCCTTGGCTTCCAGCTTGTCGAGCCGGGTTTTAAGCACTTCGTTCTCTTCGCGGGCCTTCTGCGCCATGGCGCGCACAGCGTCAAATTCTTCACGGGTGACGAAATCGCGATCGGCCAACCACCGGTCAAGCATGCCTTTCATGGCAGTCTCGGCCTCGTCTTTAGCGCCTTGGGCCACGCCCATCGCGTTTGTCATCATCTGTGATACGTCGTCGAAAAACTTGTTACGGGTCTGCATGTCTGGCCTCCGGAGGTTTGTTAGCCTCTATATGGGGCGCGAAGCCCTTACTCGCAAGGTTGACTTCCCCGCGCGGCCTTGCTCAATCAGCGACATGATAGCCATGCTCCCCTTCCCCGATATCGCGCCGGAAATCTTTTCGGTTAACCTGTTTGGTGCCACCTTCGCGCTGCGGTGGTATGCGCTGGCCTATATCGTGGGCATTTTGCTGGGCTGGCGCGTGGCCACTGCGGCGGTCAAACAGCCGCAACTGTGGCGGAATGACACGCCCGTCATGAAGCCCGGACAGATCGAAGATCTGCTGTTTTGGGTCATCCTTGGCGTAATCCTCGGCGGGCGCTTGGGATATGTGCTGTTTTATCAACCAGCCTATTACCTGTCGAACCCCGCCGCCATCTTGCAGCTTTGGGAAGGCGGCATGTCCTTCCATGGTGGGGCGCTTGGGGTCATTTTGGCCGGGCTCTTCTATACATGGCGGCATCGCATCCCGGTGATCTCAACCGGGGATATGGTCTGCTTGGGGCTGGCACCGGGGCTGTTTCTGGGGCGGCTGGCGAATTTCATCAACGCCGAGCTTTGGGGGCGCCCGACCGACCTGCCTTGGGGCGTCGCCTTCCCCGGTGAAGCGGCGCAGTTCTGCCCCGACGTGGCGGGCATCTGCGCGCGCCACCCCTCGCAACTTTACGAAGCATTGCTGGAAGGGTTGCTGCTAGGCGGTGTGCTAATCTGGATGGCATGGAAACGTGGCGCGCTGAAGATGCCCGGGCTGATCGGCGGCACCTTTCTTGCGGGCTATGGCGCGGCGCGCTTCGCAGTTGAGTTCCTGCGCCAACCGGATGCGCAATTCGTCACCCCCGGCAACCCGCTGGGGCTGGCGTGGCATATCGGCGGCTGGGGGCTGACCATGGGGCAAATCCTATCGCTGCCGATGATCGCCGTTGGCATCTTCTTGATCATCCGAGCGCGGCGGCAGGCATGAGCCTGAAGGATCATCTGCTGGCGCGGATCGCGCTGGAAGGGCCGATGAGGGTAGACGACTATATGCAGTCCTGTCTGCTGCATCCCGACTGGGGCTACTACACGACACGCGCACCCTTTGGCGCGCAGGGCGACTTTATCACCGCGCCTGAGATCAGCCAGATGTTTGGCGAGTTGATCGGCCTCTCCTTGGCGCAAAGCTGGCTGAATCAGGGTGCGCCTGCGCCCTTCACGCTGGCCGAACTTGGCCCTGGGCGCGGCACACTGATGGCCGATGTGCTGCGTGCCTGCGCGCAAGTCCCAGGGTTTCTGGCCGCCGCACAGGTAACATTGATTGAAGCCTCCCCCGCCTTGCGAGGCGTGCAACGCGAGACATTGGCCGGCCATGAGGTTACGCACCTTGATACCGTGGCCGAACTGCCCGAAGCGCCTCTCTTTCTTATCGCAAACGAATTCTTCGACGTGCTGCCAATCCGCCAATTCATCCGCCATGGCGCAGGCTGGGCAGAGCGGCGCATCGGGGCGACGGATGCTGAGCTTACATTCGGCCTTGCTCCGGTGGCGCCACAGCCAGCCCTCGCGCATCGGCTAGAGGATACCAAAGACGGTGATCTGGTCGAACTATGCGCCCCGGCAACGAAAGTCATGAATGAGGTCGGCCGCCGCATCGCAGGCCACGGCGGCGCGGGGCTAATCATCGATTATGGCGATTGGCGTGCGCTTGGCGACACGCTGCAAGCGTTAGAGGACCACGCCCCCGCCAAGCCGCTGGCCAACCCCGGCAAGGCAGACATTACCGCACATGTCGATTTCGAAGCGCTCGCGGGCGCATGTCCATGCCGCTATAGCCGCGTAGTGACCCAAGGAGTTTTCCTAGAGCGTTTGGGCATCACGGCCCGCGCGCAGAAATTAGCCGAACCGCTGAACGGAGAGGCGCTTAACAGCCACATTGCCGCACATCGACGGTTGACGCACCCGGCGGAAATGGGAAACCTGTTTAAAGTGATGGGGCTCTATCCGAAGGGTCAGACCCCGCCCCCTGGAACAGAAGCATGACACTCGAAATTCTCACCTCAGATGCGCTTGCCCCCCTGCGACATGGTTTTTTCACCCGACGCGGCGGTGCGTCATCTGGGGTCTTTGCCGGGTTGAATTGTGGCAGTGGCAGTTCTGACCAATCTGAGATCGTGCGCATCAACCGCGCCCGCGCCGCCGAAGCGATGGGTCTGCCTGCGGATCATCTGGTGGGGGTGCATCAGGTGCATTCCGCCAGCGTCGTTACGGTGACAGAACCTTATGATGATAAGCCCCGCGCTGATGCGTTGGTGACCAAGACGCCAGGCATCGCGCTCTCGATTCTGACCGCGGATTGCCAGCCAGTGCTCTTTGCCGATGCGCAAGCCGGTGTTGTCGGTGCGGCTCACGCTGGCTGGCGCGGCGCGCTTGATGGGATACTTGAGGCGACCGTTGACGCGATGGTCGATCTGGGTGCCAAGCGCGAAAAGATCACGGCCGTCATCGGCCCCTCCATCAGCCAACGCGCCTATGAGGTTGGGCCGGAGTTTCTAGACAGTTTCATGAACGCCGACCCCGAGTTCGCCCGCTATTTTGCGCAGGGCGAAGGCGACCGGCTGCATTTTGACCTGCCGGGCTTTGGCCTGAACCGTTTGCGCGCGGCAGGTGTCGGTCATGCAGAATGGACGCGGCACTGCACCTATGCCGATCCGGGGCGATTCTACTCCTATCGCCGCACCACCCATGCAAAGGAAGCGGACTATGGCCGCTTGCTCGCGGCGATCACGCTCTGAACAGGGCGGGATTGGGGCAGAGCGCGTCAGTTTTACGCCCCATTAGCGCCGAGCAATTCGAAACAATCGCTGTAAAGTTGGCGAATTGTCCACGGGTAACTTTGCAAGTCACTGAAATTAAATAGATTCAAAAATACGGCATGGGTGCCGCATTGCCGCGTGCCCTATCTAAGATTTTCCGTAAGTTTCTCTCTCGTCGTCAAAAACCGGCCCGATTGCCCTGCGATAGTGAACTCAAGCAACGATGCCTGCGTGACCCGAGAGGAACAGAGCCATGAAAAAGAACCCGCGTTTCATCAAGTCCGTCGTCGAGACCGCTGCAAAGTCTGACACCGTCATGCCTTGGGCCCGGGGCGCACGGCGTGCTGCCTTTATCGCCAAGCGCACAAGTGCCGGGCCGGTTCGCAAAACCGCCTGATAGGTTTCTCCCCTGCATCGCCAGCGCCACGGCGCCCGGTGCGACTGATCGCCCCTCGGTACGTTGATTCGTGCCGGGGGGCGTTTTCGTGTAAATGTGGCAAGGACGAACCGTGTTGGGAAACAGACTGTCGGTTTCAGCAGAAATTGGCGCAGAATGCCGCAGCAATGTTCTGGATACTTTGACAATGCATGGTGAACATGGCGCTTTGATCTTAGGATCGCGTTAACTTGCACTGTGTTACGTCCGCGACATGGATGCGGGCAAAGCCGGGCGCGACGGACCGACAAGAGGTTTTGCATGACACCGACCGCCGCCAAAGACTCAGGCAACCCCACCGTCACAGCAACGCGCAACTACGAAGTTGCCGCACTGCGCGCCGATGGTTCGCTCTATATCGGTCAGGATAACGCGCCCGTCTTGCCCCTGTTCGAAGCCGCATTCGCAGCCTTTGCCCGGGGGACTTTGATTCAGACCGTGCATGGCGACATCGCCATCGAAGACCTTCAGCCCGGCGATATGATCAACACCTCTTCGGGTGAACCTGCACAGTTGATTTGGATCGGGTCGAGTAATTTCGTCCCTGCTGACACCGGGCGGCGGTTGCCTCTTATCCGCATAATGCCCGACAGTTTCGGAGAAGGGCGGCCCAGTTCATTTCTCACCGTCGGCCCCGCTGCACGGGTGCTGCACACACCGCACCACCTTCGGGCGGAGGCGGGCGGTACTCGGCTTCTTGCGCCGGTACGCGCGTTCGTGGATGGGGTGAACGTGATCGAGGTCGCCCCCCCGACCCCGGTGCGCCTGTTCCATATCTGCCTGTCCCGCCATGCGGTGATCAAAGCGAGCGGTCTGGAGATGGAGACATTCCACCCCGGCGCGCAGGCGCTGCGAGACGCCTCGCACAGCCTGCGGGAACAGTTTCTATCAATGTTTCCGCAGATTGGTCATGGCACGGATTTCGGCCCGCTGGCCCATCCCCGTGCGCCCGACAGCCCAGACGAAAGCACCATCGATTAAGGAGGCAGATGATTAAGAAGGCGGGATAAGTTAAGGCGCGGTCGACAGCCGCGCTTCGAGCACGTCGAAGGGTACACCGGGATCATCCTTGGCACCACGGATCACGAGGCTGGTCTTAACGCTTTCCACATTGGGCGTGGTCAGCAATTGCCCGGTAAGGAAGCTTTGAAAGCTCGACAGGTCAGGGGCGACACATTTCAGGATGAAATCAACTTCACCGTTAAGCATATGGCACTCGCGCACCAGCGGCCAACTGCGACATTTCTCTTCAAACGCGCTCAGATCGACCTCAGCCTGACTGGCAAGGCCGACCATGGCGAAAACCTGCACTTCAAACCCCAGTTCGCGCGCGTCGACATCGGCGTGATAGCCTTTGATATAGCCCTGCTCTTCCAACGTGCGGACCCGACGCAAACAGGGCGGCGCAGAGATGCCAACACGTTTGGCCAGTTCGACATTCGTCATCCGGCCATCCGATTGCAGTTCGGCCAAGATCATCCGGTCGATCGGATCTAGTCGTGTACCCGCCATGTCATCCTCAGTGAATTTTCGATTCTTATAGCAGCCCACAGGCTGCACGCAATAAAGTTTCACACAAGCGCAATATTCTTTGCCGGGCACACCCGTCAGATCGGTCTCGCTGCTCATATAATCGTAATGTACGCAGACGACAGCAGGGGTTTAACGGCGCCCTCCCCATCGCTATATGAAGCGGGCAATATCAATGACAGCCCGGGGGCGCCAGATGGCCGATACACGTAAAACCAAGGTACTGATCATCGGCTCCGGCCCTGCGGGCTATACCGCTGGCGTCTACGCGAGCCGGGCCATGTTGGAGCCGATCCTCGTGCAAGGGATTGAGCCCGGCGGCCAGCTGACCACCACGACCGAGGTCGAAAACTGGCCGGGCGACAGCGAAGTTCAAGGCCCCGATCTGATGATCCGCATGCAGGAGCACGCCAAAGCGATGGGCACTGAGATCATCGGCGACATCATCACCGATCTTGATCTTTCCAGCCGCCCCTTCCACGCGAAAGGCGACAGCGGCACGACCTATGTGGCCGACGCGGTGATCCTTGCCACTGGCGCGCGGGCCAAATGGCTCGGGCTGGAGAGCGAGGAAAAGTTCAAGGGGTTCGGCGTTTCGGCCTGTGCCACTTGCGATGGGTTCTTCTATCGCGGCCAAGAGATTGTGGTTATCGGCGGCGGCAATACCGCCGTGGAAGAGGCGCTGTTCCTGACCAACTTTGCTTCTAAAGTGACATTGATCCACCGTCGCGATGAACTGCGGGCCGAAAAGATTTTGATCGACCGCTTGATGAAGAACCCCAAGATCGAACCGCTGTGGTTCCACCAGCTCGACGAAGTTTATGGCACCGACAGCCCGCTGGGTGTCGAAGGTGTGAAGGTGAAACACGTCAAAACGGGCGAGATCACAGATATTCCCGCCAAAGGCGTCTTTGTGGCGATCGGCCATGCGCCGTCTAACGAGTTGGTTAAAGACACGCTTGAGACCCACATGGGCGGATATGTCGTGACCAAACCGGACAGCACAGAAACTTCGATCCCCGGCGTCTTTGCCGCGGGCGATCTGACTGACCATAAATATCGTCAGGCTGTGACCAGCGCGGGCATGGGCTGCATGGCCGCCCTCGAAGCCGAGCGTTTCCTTGCCGAAGTGGGCGATGACGAAGGCAAAGATACCTCTCTTCCGCTTGGCTATGGGGCTGAGGTGAAGGAAGAGGTTTAACGCTTAAACCCGTGCGGCGGATATCATTCTGGATTCCGCCGCACGGTCCAAACCTGATGATGGCCGATCTCAATATTATGGGATTTTCGCCTTTAACGAACCATCAACGCCCGGTTCTGTAGACAATTATTGCACTTTAAAGCTATGGCAGACCAACTAAAGCCGCCTGCCACCTGATGAAAAGTGATAGATATAATGTCCAGTAATCTTGCTCCTATTCCAGAACTCTATGTCTCCTATGAGTCCGCACAAAAACTGAAGGTAGAAGCTGGCAATTTGGTCAGCCTTGACCTGACCCCGCGTCAAATTTGCGATCTTGAGCTGTTGATGAACGGCGGTTTCAACCCGCTCAAAGGCTTCCTGACCGAGGAAGATTACGATGGCGTCGTTGAAAACATGCGTCTGGCCGACGGCAGCCTCTGGCCCATGCCGATCAACCTCGACGTCAGCGAAGCCTTTGCCGAAAGCCTCGAACTGGGTCAGGATATCGCCCTGCGTGACCAAGAGGGCGTGATCCTTGCGACCATGACCGTCACGGACCGCTGGACCCCTAACAAAGCACGCGAGGCCGAAAAGGTTTTCGGCGCCGATGACGATGCGCATCCGGCGGTAAACTACCTGCACAACCAAGCGGGCAACGTCTATCTTGGCGGCCCGGTGACCGGCATCCAGCAGCCTGTGCATTACGATTTCCGCGGCCGCCGCGACACCCCCAACGAGTTGCGCGCCTATTTCCGCAAGTTGGGCTGGCGCCGCGTCGTGGCCTTCCAAACCCGCAACCCGTTGCACCGCGCGCATCAGGAACTCACCTTCCGTGCCGCCCGTGAGGCACAGGCCAACCTGCTGATCCATCCCGTTGTCGGCATGACCAAACCCGGCGATGTCGATCACTTCACCCGTGTGCGCTGCTATGAAGCGGTGCTCGACAAATACCCTGCTGCCACCACCTCGATGAGCCTCTTGAACCTCGCCATGCGCATGGCCGGCCCGCGTGAGGCTGTTTGGCACGGGCTGATCCGCAAGAACCACGGCTGCACCCATTTCATCGTCGGCCGCGACCACGCTGGCCCCGGTAAGAACTCCAATGGCGAAGATTTCTATGGCCCCTATGACGCGCAGGACCTGTTCCGCGCGCATCAGGAGGAAATGGGCATCGAAATGGTCGATTTCAAACATATGGTCTGGGTGCAGGAACGCGCCCAATATGAGGCCATGGATGAGATTGAAGACAAAGATGACGTGACCATCCTGAACATCTCGGGTACCGAATTGCGCCGTCGTTTGCAGGAAGGTCTGGAAATCCCTGAGTGGTTCTCCTTCCCCGAAGTGGTCAAGGAACTGCGCCGCACCAAACCGCCGCGCAGCCAGCAGGGTTTCACGGTCTTTTTCACCGGCTTCTCCGGCTCTGGCAAATCCACAATTGCTAACGCATTGATGGTCAAGCTGATGGAGATGGGCGGCCGCCCTGTGACACTGCTGGATGGCGACATCGTCCGCAAAAACCTCAGCTCTGAATTGGGCTTCTCGAAAGAGCACCGCGATTTGAACATCCGCCGCATCGGCTATGTGGCATCTGAGATCACCAGGAATGGCGGCATCGCCATTTGCGCGCCGATCGCGCCCTATGCCGCCACCCGCCGCGCCGTGCGGGAAGATGTGGAAAGCTTTGGTGCCTTTGTCGAAGTGCATGTCGCGACCTCTATCGAGGAATGTGAACGCCGTGACCGCAAGGGGCTCTACAAACTGGCGCGTGAAGGCAAGATCAAAGAGTTCACCGGCATCTCCGATCCCTACGATGTACCGCAGAATGCCGAACTGGTGCTGGAGACCGAAAACGTCGACGTCGACAACTGCGCGCATCAGGTACTGCTCAAGCTTGAGAACATGGGGCTGATCACGGGATAAACCGCCCTGTCCTTTGAAACGACAACGCAGCCCTATGGGGCTGCGTTTTGCATTTCGGGGTCAGGTCATTTCAAAAATGAAAACTTGGCTTTTAAACAAATTACCCGTCCGGTGATAGGCCGCCATGACGCCGCCAACCGATACGATAAAAGCATTCACTTGAGTCGAAATTAAATTTCATAAGCCCGCTCCCAGTAATAAAGGCCGCAGCGAACTGCGACCTTGCTTTGGGCTCTGACGATGGCCATGCCTTATGGCGTCAATGCACCATGACTGGCCGATAGTCATGTTCACGTGCCAAAGAGAACGCAAGCTTTTGATCGCCAACCAGCGCTAGCTGCTGCCCTTCGGCGTCATGGACCGCGTAAAGGAGCTCCAGCCCCTCTGCCTGATCGCGCACTTCGCGCGGCAGATCAGCGACAGCGATCGTTTTGACATAGACCATACGGTCATTCCCGTGGGTGATTGCGTTTTGCATGATATTACCCCTTCTTGATCTTGATGGTTTGAACCACTGTTTCAGGCTTGGCGCGGGTCAGGTCGACATGCAGCAGACCATTCTCCATAACGGCTTCGCCCACATCGACCCCATCGGCCAGTACGAACGAGCGCTGAAACTGTCGCGCAGCGATCCCACGGTGCAAGAACACCCGGTCTTCGCCATCGTCAGACTGACGCCCACGGATCACGAGCTGTCTATCCTCAACTGTTATCGACAGATCCTGTTCCGAAAAACCAGCCACGGCAAGTGTGATCCGATAGCTGTAGTCAGATGTTTGTTCGATATTGAACGGCGGATAACCTTCGTTTCCGGCCTTGGCGCTGCGTTCCAGCACCCGTTCCAATTGTTCAAACCCAAGCATATGCGGGTAAGAGGCAAGCGTTAATTTCGTCATGCGACACGTCCTTATCAGGTCAAGCGACAGTGTTTCACAGGCCCCGCAACCGGCAACCCGTTGCATTGAATATGGGGGGGCTTAAGCAGGGGCGCAAGGGCTATGCCAAATGATCTCAAGCGCTTATATTCAAGGTTCAGATGCCCAACGGAATCACCTACCCATGAATGCCCCTACCGATCTGTCGATGAAAACGGATGAAGTGCTGCGTGTTGAGCTTGAGGTCTTCCGACGGGAACATCGCGATCTGGATGACGCCATCCACGCTCTTGTTGAGAAAGGAACTGGCGATCAATTGACCCTGCAGCGGCTGAAAAAGCGCAAGCTGCGGCTCAAGGATCTTATCGCCCAGATCGAAGACCGCCTGACCCCCGACATTATCGCCTAACCCATTATCCCTATGGCCCACGGCAATCGCCGTTGCCACATGGGCCGGGATGGGTATAGTGCGCGCTCTGATCCACCAAGAGAAGGCCCTCAGCAATGACCACTCCCCCGGTTGGCATCATCATGGGGTCCCAGTCCGACTGGGCCACCATGCGCGAAGCAGCGACCCTGCTGGACGAGCTTCATATCCCATTTGAGGCGCGCATCGTGTCCGCCCATCGCACGCCGGACCGGCTGTGGGACTATGGCAAAACGGCCGTGGACCGGGGTTTGCAAGTCATCATCGCGGGCGCAGGCGGGGCAGCGCATTTGCCGGGCATGATGGCCTCCAAAACCCGCGTGCCGGTGATCGGCGTGCCGGTGCAGACCAAAGCGCTCTCGGGTGTGGATTCGCTCTATTCCATCCTGCAGATGCCGCGCGGCTTTCCGGTCGCGACCATGGCCATCGGTGCCGCAGGCGCGGCCAATGCGGCCCTGATGGCGGCGGGCATCCTTGCCTTGCAAGATGCGGAACTGGCCAAGCGGTTGGACGATTGGCGCGACGCGCTGAGCGCCTCGATCCCCGAGGTGCCGCATGACTGAGCCACTGCAAACCGGCGCCACCATCGGCATTCTGGGCGGCGGCCAATTGGGCCGGATGCTCTCGGTCGCCGCCGCGCGGCTAGGCTTTCGGACCCATATCTTTGAGCCGGGTGCCAACCCGCCCGCTGCCGATGTGGCCCATGCGGTGACCACCGCAGGTTATGACGACCACAAAGCGCTGGAGGCTTTCGCCCGCGCCTGTGACATCGTGACCTTCGAGTTTGAGAACATCCCCACCGAGGCGCTGGACGTGGTTGAGGCAATCACCCCGATCCGCCCGGGCCGCGAGGCGCTCCGGATTTCGCAGGATCGATTGACCGAGAAAACCTTCCTCGGCGACCTCGGCCTGAAGGTGGCCCCCTTTGCCGATGTCACTGACGCTGCAACACTGAAAGCCGCCGTGGCGCAGATCGGCACGCCCGCGATCCTCAAGACCCGGCGTTTCGGCTATGACGGCAAAGGCCAAGCACGGCTGAAAGACGATGCCGATCTTGACGCCGCATGGGCCGAAATGAACGGCGCGCCGTCCGTGCTCGAAGGGTTCGTAAACTTCAGCGCCGAAATCTCCGTCATCGCCGCGCGCAGTGCAACGGGCGAAGTGGCTTGTTTCGACCCCGGTGAGAACGTTCACCGGGATGGCATCCTGCACACGACCACCGTCCCCGCAAAGATCAGCAATGCACAGCGTACCGATGCGGTTCTGCTTGCCGGTCGGGTCTTGAACGCGCTTGATTATGTCGGCGTCATGGGGGTCGAATTATTCGTCACCCCGCAGGGCCTGATCGTGAACGAGATCGCGCCTCGGGTGCATAACTCAGGCCATTGGACCCAAAACGGCTGCGCCATCGATCAGTTCGAGCAACACGTCCGCGCCGTGGCTGGGTGGCCTTTGGGTGACGGGGCGCGCCATTCGGATGTGGTGATGACCAACCTGATTGGCGACGATATGGATCAAGTGCCGGAGCTTGCCCGCGCGCGCGATACGGCGATCCACCTCTACGGAAAGGCCGAGGTTAAATCGGGCCGTAAAATGGGCCACGTCAACCGCATCACCCGCGACTGATCGATCAGGCGGCGAAACGCTCTGCGATCGCCCCTGACATATAGCTGACCCGCCCTGCCGCGAATGTCGCGGCGACGCGACCTGTGGCTTTGTCGAGGATCACAATATCGGCACGTTTGCCCGGCATTAGCGTGCCGCGATCTGTCAGCCCCAGCACCTGCGCGGGGCCAGAGGATACAAGTGCCCAAGCGCCTGCTAAATCCAAAAGCCCACTCTGCGCCAGCATAAGCGCCGCACGCCGCGGGGATGGGTAATGATAGTCTGAGGCCAGCGCATGGCACAGCCCCATACTGATCAAATCAAGCGCCGAAAGATTGCCGTTATGCGAGCCGCCGCGCACCACGTTCGGCGCGCCCATGATCACTGCATCCCCTGCCGCATGCGCCGCCTCTGCGGCTTCTTGCGTTTCGGGGAATTCGGCCAAGCTGACACCACGCGCACGCCATTCTGCCCGCTGCTCAGGCGTTTGATCGTCATGGCTACCCATGCGAATCCCACGCTGCGACAGTTCTGCGCAAAGCGCATCAAGCGCCGCCGGGACTTCTTCGCGCCGCGCGTGCATGTCCTGCATCTGTGCCAAATGCGTCTCGGGGCTGCGCCCCGCCTTCAGAGCCTGCCCAACCAGCCGCTTGGGCAGTTTGCCCTGCGCCAGCCGATCATGAGGAAGGTGATCGTTGAAAACGATATAGCCTACGCCCCATTCGGCCATCCGTTGTGGCAGATCCTGATAAAGATCGAGCATATGGGTCTCGAACCGCAGTTGCGGACGAACATCAGTGACCAGTTCGGGGGCCGTATCACGAATACCGTTGAAGACCTGATTGGCAAATTCAGACCCGCGCAGCCCGCCTTCCCAGCTTACGAACTGCGCCAACACAGCCGTGGTGATTCCGTTGGCCGCCAGTTCTGCCTCTGCTGATACCAGCCCTTCGGAGAGTTGTTTCATCGCCCCCCGCCGCGGTGCCAAATGCCGTTCAAACGCATCGCCATGCAGATCAACGATCCCCGGCAGCACTTGGAAACCGGTCAGGTCAACCTGCCGTCCCGCCGAGCGTTCGGTGATATGCCCTTCGGCGAATGAAAGCGGCGTTCGGCTCAACCCCTCGGGGTGCAGAACCTCGGCCCCGATCAGATCAAGGTTTGGCATTGTCATCCCCCAACCCCGGCAAGCATCCCCCATCAGGGCAGCCGATAGCTTCAAGAACCCCATCCATAAACGTCATAGAACGGTCGAAACTGCCCGTCCTTAAAAACGCCATGGTCTGCGCAATCACGCGCGGGTTGTTCATCATGAATGTATGGGTCACCGGCAGTACGATATGCTCTTTCATCCCTGCCACACGGGTCGAAGCGACAGAGACCTTACCATCATCCGGCCCCGGCAAGAGGCTTGAGAAATAGGGATTCAACGACTGTGATCCGGCGATCACTCCCAATTCGAACGGTACGGGCGGCAATTGGTTCGGCAAGGCTTCATCCCCCGTACCAATCTCGGCCCCGGCTGGGCCGTTAAGCCATTCAAATGCGGGATTTTCCACCAGCTCATCAACCACTTCACTGCCGTGGTTCGGCGGGCCTAGCATCACCACGCGCCGCACCCGATCGGCGCCCGCCTCTGCCACCCATTCGCGAAGCAAAATGCCCCCCATGGAATGCGTCACAAAGTCGATCCGCCCCGCGCCACAGGCGGCCACCGCACGCGGCAGGGTTTGCTTGGTCAGCTCGGCGATATTGGCCTCGGTCGAAGGATAGCCGGGGCGTACCACACGGTAGCCCTCGGCGGCCAAAGCAGCCTCCATCACGGCGAAAGACGCCTCGGTCCGGGCCAGTCCGTGCAACAGCACCACACAACGACCGGCGATGGGTTCGGCGGCGACAGGTATCGGCAGCGCCGACCAAAAGGCGGCAATTATTAAGGAGAGACGTTTCATCATGCCCTTCAGATAGACTGATTGCCGGGACTGTGAAATGGTCTTGGCGCGTTACCTGACGAAAGTATGCCGATGCCCCGTCCCTGCCCCCGATTGGCTGCCCGCGCAATACTGCTGCACGAAGGCCGACTGCTGCTGGTGAACGCTTACGCCGACAACCGGCTCGGTCTGATGTGCGCCCCCGGTGGCGGAGTAGAGGCCGGTGCCTCCCTGCCCGACAATCTGCGGCGCGAGGTTTTTGAAGAGACCGGCTTGGATATCTCCGTAGGGGCTCCTTGTCTGGTGAATGAATTTCACGACCCCGAAGGCGATTTTCATCAAGTCGATATATATTTTCGCTGTCACCTACTCGGCCCAGCCGAAATCGCCCCCGACTGGCAGGATCGCGAGGCCATTGTCACCCGCCATCAATGGGTAACCCACGCCGAAATGGCGCAGATACCGCATAAGCCTGACAGCCTTGGTCCGGTTGCTTTCGCTCCTGCAGATGCGGCGATTACCTATGACCCGTTGGAGCCGATTTTGCGCTAAGCGCCCAAGCAATCCCGCCCAAGACCAACGCAGTCGCCAGAAGCAGGGTAAGACTGAGGGGTTCTCCCAAAAGCAGAGAGCCAGCAAGGATGGCAATAATCGGCACACTGAGTTGCGCAACTGCAGCCGTAGCGCCATCAAGCCGGGTCAACACCGCATACCACAAAGCGTAACCAAGGCCCGAAGTCACCCCGCCGCAGAGCGCAGCCATTAACATGCCAGTCGCGGTGAAATGCCCGCCTGCAAACGCAGGCAAAATAAGCATAAAAGGTAGGCAAAGAAGAAAGTTGGCCGAAGTCGCAGCCAAAGGATCGCCCGATGTGCGACCAATGATCGTATAGGCCGCCCACCCCATTCCGGCCAGCACCATAAGCCCG
Source organism: Sulfitobacter dubius (assembly GCF_900113435.1). Classification (GTDB taxonomy): domain Bacteria; phylum Pseudomonadota; class Alphaproteobacteria; order Rhodobacterales; family Rhodobacteraceae; genus Sulfitobacter; species Sulfitobacter dubius. The sequence continues at coordinate 1,568,508 of NZ_FOPG01000001.1, forward strand.
GCACCAATGATATCCGTTGAACTCTGCCCGTCTGGCCAGAGAACGATCACCAACCCAGCAAAGGCCGCTACCGCGCCTGTTATCTGCCGTTTTGTTGGTGTCGCACCAGCAAGCGCGGCGTATGTGAACATGGTGATCTGCACTACACCAAACAAAATAAGGGCACCCAATCCAGCATCCAGCGTCATGTAAGCAAGACTGAAACCGATCATATAGACAGCCAAGCTTAGCGCTCCGCCGATCCGGTTGCGCCGCAACAGCGGCAACCGTCCGCACCGCAGCGCGACCAAGACCGCCAGTACGATGGCGCCCGCACCGACCCGGACAAGAGCAAATCCCGCGGGATCAATATGCCCCCAATCAATCGCCATTCTCGTTAGAATGGAATTGGCCGCAAAGGCGCACATGGTGAGGGCGGAGAGAAGGAAAAGCTGCATAGCCCTTCGCTTAGCCTCGATAGCAGTTTGCGCCAAGCCCGCAATTGCCCTGCTCTGACAATCTAGCGGGGTCGTGATCACTAGATTAATCGAATCAGACACTGATGCACCTAGCTTTATCCCGGATACTTCGGTGTTTTCGGTAGTCCACTCGGGCAGTTCCAATAGCGCTCGAATAGAACTGCAGTTCGTGTATCAAAAGGTAGAAAAGTTCCCCTGCACCTGACCTTGCATCCTGCGGCAGCTGGGTCATAGGCGGAACCGTTTATCGTGGAGAACCTGAGTTCCGACATCAAATAAGGTGCATATGCGGTCCGTCTATCATCCTGCGTAATACGTGCGTTATGCGATATCACGCAGCAAACGACGCGCCTCTGGCGGGTATCTACTACGCAGTTGGCTCCATCTCTTAACCTGACTCTCCCGCCCTGCCCGGCTTGTAATAACCTCCCACTGTTGGGCCACTCGGGTTAAGGCCACCTGCGGCGTCACGTCCCCGTGCAGAGCCCTGTCCAACCCTCTCCCCAATGTTTGGAAATACTCTGATTGTCCTTTGAGATAGAGATCAGGAATGGCCCCCTCAAGCGTAGCGCGCTGCACCTTTAAGAATGGCTCCGAATAGGCATCTTGCACCCCCGGATCGCTGTAGTGTTCTTCACGGTAAGGATCGAAAAATCCGTCCGCTTGTCGGACAGCGAGCGTCGACATAGCTGGTGTGACCGCAAAAAGAGAAAATAAGTAACCAAGCTCCTTCTGGGTCGACGCCGTGCCCACAACAAAGCTCCACCCCCAATTAAAATAGGGAGTCGGCAGCAATTCATTTCCAACTTTCCCGCCCGGCGTGGGGCCATGCACCATCCGCCCCCGCATCGGTGATTGTGGAGAATTCAGGTATTTCTGCGTGCCGCCCCAGCCAATGTTGCAATACACATCGCCCTTCGCATATCGCGACCAATTTTCAAACAACCCCAGACTGGACGTTTCGGGAACGAGACAATCTGTAATCGCAATCAGCTCCTCCAATGCCGTTATGCCCGCCTCCTCCGAGATTTGCGGTGTCATATCGGGCGAAAATGGCCAGTAACCTTTCGCATGAAACCGAACCCACCATTCCCATGCGAGGTAGCCGGGTGTCCGAAACAACAACCCGCCATAGCGGCCAGCCGCTGGCGCATGAAAAAACCGAATCTGCCGATCCAACTCCTCCCAAGTACTTGGCGTGGTAAGAGAATAGCCAAAGCGATCTGCATAGCGTGCCCGCATATCGGGATCATGCAGCATTTCGCGATGATAAAACATTATCATATGCGTCGCCGTCAGTTTGGAACCCATAAGTCTGACCATCAAATCTATCGCCCTCTTCATAGAGCATAGCGTTGCGAAATCCCGTGGGCTCGTAACGCGCGGCATAATCGTCCAAGGGGTGGATCGCGCCCGCCGCAACAAGGTCAGCCAAGCCGAAAGTAGCAGGTAGGGCGACGTCATATTTCGCTTCACCCAATACGCTATTCAACATTAATTCGGCGTTAATCTGGTCAATATGCAGCTCTTGCAAGGTAACTTTGACCCCGGTTTTGGCCGTGAAAGCTGCGGCAACCGGTCCAAGATTTGCACGCGACCCTTCCGGCAAAAGCACTGAAAGAGGGCGACTTCTATCCGCCAACTTACGCGCCTTTGCAGCCACCTGCACATCAATTGCCACGCTACCGAATGCTGGCGCAGCTACCATCGCCCCCAGTCCGGCTCCCAGACCCAAAGCCATCTTTCTCCTCGTGAGCCCGCGTCCACTTAGCACATCGTACCCCTCCAACTCACCGCTGGCTCCAATAACTATCTGCTGCTGTGGAATTGGTTTTAGGTCGGCAGCTATTAACATTGCATTAATCGCTGCCGACTATTCATTTGGCATGGTTACGACGCATCCTCTTTGGCGATTGCTCCAGATTTTTGTCAGCCGAATTAGCACCCGACTAAGGCTGGGGCTCCTTCTGGTGGCCGCGATTATCGGCGCAGCATGATTAGCCGCCACAGCGCAAATGCGGTCCGTGCTCACTAGCCAAGCTCATCTTACCCAATCAGCTGTGCCGATGTTGGCTCTCTCACAACGCATCGGGCGTTCATTAAACGGCGCATTCCTCCTTGTAGAACAGCTGATCCAAGCAGATGCCGCAGTTTCTCCCGTTTCCCTTGAAAAAGAGTTGGCCATAAAGATTGATGAGGTCTTCGACCGGCTGGATGACCTGAAGGATTTGGGAATTGCCCCGCCACTCGTAGTACGGTTCGAGGGACAATTACAAATGTTGCGGCGCACTACTGCCGCAACGCTTTTGAGCCATCGGGAGATGCGACTTGCCGATACCCAAATCGCAGCGACCCTTGATCGTGCAGAGCAAGTTCAGGAACAAAGCCATCTAATTATTGATGACCTTGCTTATCAACTTTCAACGGGGACCAATGCACTCTTGAGCGAAGTGGGTGTAAATGGTCCTCCGGCCAATAGCACCCTCGCGAAGCCTAGCTCAGGCTTTCCTGATATTATGCTAAGTACCCTTAATCTAAATGATATCCGCCTGAGTCTTGACGCTCTTATCAACATTATCATCACCCAGGGCCTGCAAGACAAACCGCTTCTGCTCGACCGCGCAAAGCTCTTGGTAAACGAGCATCTGCAAGGTGCCATTACCCGTCTCCCTCACATTGCTGACGTGGACGCGCGGCAATCGTTGGCACGCCAAATCGCCGCGCTGCGCGACGACCTATACGACCCCCTGAATGGCTTTTTTGCACATACAGCAGCACGTTTACGACTTCGTGATAGTTTCAGGGCGTTGCAAGCAGAACATCTACCCATGATTGTCGAGCTATCTAACCTGTCTTCAGACCTAACGCAGAGCACTCTGCAATTTGTAGATCGCGCGACGGACAACCTAAGCAATACAATCCACCGGGTCATTTGGATTGTGGGTCTTACCGCAACCTTTTCCCTTATCGCCATCGTATTGATCAACGGATTGGTGATTGAGCGACAATTCAACCGTCGCATCCAAAAGTTAACCAATTCCGTCACAGCCATCGCTAAAGGTGACCTTGATCATCCGATTACCGTTCGCGGGCGCGATGAACTGGGTGAGATGGCCCGCGCTTTGCTAGTGTTCCGCCGTACGGCAGAGGAACTGCGCCGCTCCAACATTGAGCTCGAGAAGTTCGCCTATGTGGCCGCGCATGATTTGCGCTCTCCCCTGCGCGCGGTGCATGAATTAAGCTTCTGGGTGCTGGAGGACGATGAAAACGCCCTCAGCGAAGAAAGTCGCGAATATTTACTGATGGCTCAACAGCGTATTGATCGTCTGAATCGACTGCTGAACGATTTGTTGGACTATGCCCGTGCTGGCCAAGATTACCCTATTCCCGAGCCGGTCAATATTGGGCAACTGGTGGCAGACCAAGCACGCTTCATCGATACCAATGGTCGGTTCAAGATCACATTTAGCGGCATCGACCGGCCAATAGACGTGCAACTCTCGCCGCTGCAACAAATTCTCGGAAACCTCATCTCAAACGCGATCAAGCATCATGACCGTGGCCATGGGACAATTCACGTCAATGCCAAGGTCGTCAGCGACCGCTTGGTCTTAACTGTGCAGGATGATGGGCCTGGAATTGAACTGCGCCATCAGAAAACGATATTTGAGTTATTCCAAACCCTTAAATCGCGTGATGAAGTTGAAGGGAGCGGTCTTGGCCTTGCAATCGTAAGTAAGCTGGCAATCCATCAAAAAGGTAAAGTCAGCTTGATATCAAACCCGGACAAAGGCCGTGGTTCTGCCTTTGTTGTCGAACTGCCTCAGGCACCGCCATCGCAACGTCGTGCTTCGCCTTTCGCGGTGGCGGCATGATGCAAGTTTCATAGGATCGCTGGATGAAAACGACTGCCGCGAAATTTCTTATTGTTGATGACGACAAAGTCAGCGTGATGGCTATGCAACGGGCAATGCGCAAGTTGAAGATCGTGAATGAAACGGCAGTCTGCCACGACGGTCAACATGCGCTGGAGTTTCTGGCGGAGGAGATAAAACGGCATGGGCGATTGCCGCCCTATATCATCACGCTTGATCTCAACATGCCGCGTATGGGCGGGCTTGAATTCTTGGAAGTTGTCCGCGCCGATCCAGCCTTGGAACGAATGGTGGTTTTCGTCTTTACCACATCCGATATGCCCACAGACGTTCAGTCAGCCTATAGCAAGAATGTCGCGGGCTATATTGTAAAAGAAAACCCGTCAGAGACCTTTGCAAACGCGCTCGACATGTTGAACGCCTACGCCCGGATTGTAGAACTGCCCTGTTAAGGGCGCTGATTATAACGCGGGGTCAGCAAACCTCTCGCCCTGAACGGAAAGAGGCGCGCCATTTCTGGCGCGCCTCCGGGTCTTGAGCCAATTGGGCTGGCTTACATCATGCCGCCCATGCCGCCCATGCCGCCCATGTCGGGCATGCCGCCGCCGGCACCTTCTTTGGACGGACGGTCAGCAACCATCGCCTCGGTGGTGATCAGCAGACCAGCGATGGACGCCGCGTCTTGCAGAGCTGTGCGGACAACTTTGGCAGGGTCGATAACGCCGAACTTGAACATGTCGCCATATTCTTCGGTCTGAGCGTTGAAGCCGAACTTCAGGTCGTCGCTTTCGCGGATTTTGCCGGCAACAACCGAACCGTCCACGCCAGCGTTCTCAGCGATCTGACGCAGCGGTGCTTCCAGTGCTTTGCGCACGATGGAGATACCGACGTTCTGATCGTTGTTGTCGCCTGTCAGGCCTTCGAGCTTTTTGCCGGCCTGAACCAGAGCAACACCACCGCCAACAACGATACCTTCTTGAACAGCGGCACGTGTCGCGTTCAGAGCGTCGTCAACGCGGTCTTTGCGCTCTTTCACTTCGACTTCGGTCATGCCGCCGACGCGGATAACGGCAACACCGCCTGCCAGTTTGGCAACGCGCTCTTGCAGCTTCTCACGGTCGTAGTCGGAGGTGGTTTCTTCGATCTGGTTACGGATCTGCGCAACACGTGCTTCGATCTCGGCTTTCTCGCCAGCACCGTCAACGACAGTGGTCTCGTCTTTGGTGATCGCAACTTTCTTGGCAGAACCCAGCATGTCCATGGTCACGGACTCAAGCTTCATGCCGAGGTCTTCGGAGATCACCTGACCACCGGTCAGAACCGCGAGGTCCTGCAGCATAGCTTTACGACGGTCGCCGAAGCCCGGTGCCTTCACAGCAGCAATCTTCAGGCCGCCACGCAGTTTGTTCACGACGAGTGTCGCCAGGGCTTCGCCCTCAACGTCTTCGGCGATGATCAAAAGCGGTTTCTGGGACTGGATCACTTGCTCAAGCAGCGGAACCATCGGCTGAAGGCTCGACAGTTTCTTCTCGTGCAGCAGGATGATCGCGTCTTCCAGCTCGACAGTCATCTTGTCGGAGTTGGTGACGAAATAGGGGCTCAGGTAGCCACGGTCGAACTGCATGCCTTCGACGACATCGGTCTCTGTTTCCAGACCTTTGTTCTCTTCGACGGTGATGACACCCTCGTTGCCGACTTTCTGCATCGCGTCTGCGATCTGACGGCCGATCTCTTTTTCGCCATTGGCGGAGATGGTGCCGACCTGTGCGACTTCGTCGCTGTCGGATACGTCACGGGCAGCGGCTTTGATCGCTTCGACGACCGTGGCAGTTGCCAGATCGATACCGCGCTTCAGGTCCATCGGGTTCATGCCAGCGGCAACCGATTTCATGCCTTCTTTGACGATGGCTTGGGCCAAAACAGTCGCGGTGGTGGTGCCGTCGCCTGCTTCGTCGTTGGTCCGGGAAGCAACTTCCTTGACCATCTGTGCGCCCATATTTTCGAACTTGTCTTCGAGTTCGATTTCCTTCGCCACGGATACACCGTCTTTGGTGATGCGCGGTGCGCCGAAGGATTTGTCCAGAACCACGTTCCGGCCTTTGGGGCCGAGTGTGACTTTCACCGCGTCGGCAAGGATGTTTACACCCTTGAGCATCCGGTTGCGGGCATCGGTGTCAAATTTGACGTCCTTAGCAGCCATGTTGTCTTCTCCTAAAATCTTGGATTGATGTGAGCGTCTTCAAAGGGTCGGCAAGCCGGGTGGCTTACGCGATGATCCCCATGATGTCGCTTTCTTTCATCATCAGCATTTCTTCGCCGTCGACGGTGACCTCTGTGCCGGACCATTTGCCGAACAGGATTTTGTCGCCGGGTGCGACGGCCATTTCGATCAACTCGCCGTTGTCCTTGCGTGCGCCGGTGCCCACGGCAACGACTTCACCTTCGGAAGGCTTTTCTTTGGCGGAATCAGGGATGATCAACCCGCCGGCGGTTTTCTCTTCGCTTTCTGTACGCTTTACCAGCACACGGTCATGAAGCGGTTTCAATGCCATCTTTGCAGCTCCTTAAGGCTCAAAGTTACTCTTCCAAACCACCCCCTCCGGGCGAGGGGTGCAGCCGTTAGCACTCAACCCTTGTGAGTGATAACGAGGCATAGCTAAGCAGCGGCCCGCGTCCTGTCAACAACGGCGTTGAAAAATTTTGCGTCGATTGGAACCGTTAACCAGCGCCCAGAATGCGCCCTGCCGTTGCCACAGCTTCGGCGCCTGCTGGGGTCAGCCCGTAAATGCCTTTGTCGACCTTTTCAAACCACCCATAGTGGTCGTCGCGCATCATGCGGGTTGCCGCCGAGACCCCGGTGGCGCGGGCCACATCCGCGCCTTTGCTCGCGCCTGCCTCAAAGAGGAAAATCGCAAGTTTCAACGCGTCTTGACGGTAGGCGGTCACCAGCCCCGCACGGGTTTGGCCGCCATCGTTCGGATCCCCCTGCCGCCGCGCGAATTCGCGCAAGAGCATCGCCGCCCGTTTGGCATTCTTGCGCGGCGCATAGGGGCCGGGATCGCAATGCACCTCGACCAATCCGTCCGACAGCCGCACGGTAATCAGCCCCAACCCCAGTCGCCGCGCCAGCGTGACGTTGTCCTTCACCGCTTTGGCAAAGCGTTTGCCGGGTTGGCGAGCCACGGCAAGGTAGACGTCATCCGAGACCTTGAGCCTCGCCAGACACTGATGAAACAGCGCCAGCGAAAAGCCGAGCTTTAACTCCACAACTACCGGCGGCTCGGCCCCACGCACTGCTACCACATCCGCCGCGCCGACTTCGGCTTTGACCACATAGCCTTGATCCTCAAGGAAAGCCTTGATCGGCGGGTAAAGGTCGGTTTCGCGCGGGGAGCTCATGTCGGGCAACTTGCCCCATCGCGCGATGCTATGCAAAGGGGCCGTGCGGCCCTAGACTGACGCGATGACCCGCGACGAATTCAACACCTTCTGCGCCGCCCTGCCCCAGACAACCCATGTTGTGCAATGGGGCAACGCAGATGTTTGGAAGGTCGGCGGCAAGGTCTTTGCCATCTGCGGCTGGGCCGAGGAAGCGCCCGCTTTTACTTTCAAGGTGACTGAACTGGGGTTTGAGGTGCTCTCCGACAGCCCCGGCTTGCGGCCCGCCCCCTATCTGGCCTCACGCGGGTTGAAATGGATACAGCATTACGCCGAACCCGGCCCAAGCGAAGACAGCCTGCGTGATCACATACGTGCCTCCTATGACATGATCGCCGCCGCCCTTACAAAAAAGAAGCGCGCTGAAATGGGCCTCTAGACCCTCCACGCAATGCCGCAATGCGGCAGGCGTGCGTGACAAGCCTATTCAACCTGCTATAAGGCCCGCAAATCCACCGAATAGACAGGACCGCCCCGATGACAACTCTTGTTTTTGGCCATAAATCCCCCGACACCGACAGCACCGGCAGCCCGATCGTTTGGGCTTGGTATCTGAATGAAATCAAAGGCATTCCCGCTAAGCCGGTCCTGCTGGGCGAGCCGAACACAGAAGCGCTGTTCATGCTCGACAAATGGAACCTTGATAAGCCCGAAATCCTGACCACGCTTGAGGCCGACACCAAGGTTGTCATCGTCGACACCAACAACCCCACTGAACTGCCCGACAACATCAATGACGCCGATATCACCGGCATCATCGACCACCACCGTCTGGTGGCCGGGCTGGAAACACGCGGACCGATTGAGATTAACATCCAGCCGCTCGCCTGCACCGCGACCATCATGTTCAAGATGATCGGCAAACACTGGGCGCAGGCCCCGCGCGGCGTAAAGGCAGCGGCCCTGTCCTGCATCCTGTCAGACACGCTGGAATTCCGCAGCCCGACCACCACGCAAGAAGACCGCGCAATCGCTGAAGACATCGCGCGGGACTTGGGCGTTGATATCAGCGACTATGCAACGGAAATGTTCGCCGCGAAATCCGACGTGTCGTCCTTCAGCGAGGCAGAACTGCTGCGCATGGACAGCAAGGAATTCGACCTCGACGGCACCAACCTGCGTGTGAGCGTGCTGGAAACCACCTCCCCCGCGCCGCTGTTGGAGCGCAAAGACGCACTGATGGCTGAGATGCCGAAAGTGGCCGAAGCCGACGGTGCCGCGCAGGTGCTCTTGTTCATCGTCGACATCCTGAAAGAAGAGGCGACGCTGCTGGTGCCCAACGACATGGTCAAACATATCGCCGAGCAGAGCTTTGGCGCCGAGGTCTCCGGCGACACGGTCGTGCTGCCCGGCGTGATGAGCCGCAAAAAGCAGATCATCCCCAACCTTAAGATGTAAGCCAATCGGGCGGGCCAAGTGCCCGCCCTCGCTTTTTGAAAGGCCGCTCATGACCCGCATTATTTCCGCCCTGCCCGACGTATCCGATCAATATGACGCGCTTTTCGTCGATCTTTGGGGCTGCGTGCATGACGGGCGCAAAGCGCTGCCCGATGCGGTGGCGGCCTTGCAGGCCTATCGCAAGACCGGCGGCAAGGTCGTGTTGGTCACCAACTCCCCCCGTCCGCGTTCGGGCGTTGAGAAGCAGTTGCAGCAGTTTGGCGTGCCGGAAGACGCATGGGACAGCATCGCCACATCGGGCGATTCCGCGCGCTCTGCCATGTTCCGGGGTGCGGTGGGCGAAAAGGTCTGGTTCATCGGCCACCCCGGCGAGCGCAAGTTTTTCGAGCCGCTGGCGATCCTCGAAAACCCGGTTAATGTAGAGACCGTTCCGTTGGCCGAAGCAGACGGCATCGTCTGCACCGGTCCCGTCGATGCCATGGCCGACCCCGAGATCATGCGCCCTGAGTTCGAGCAGGCCATCGCACGCGGTCTGAAACTGCTCTGCGCCAACCCCGATATCGTCGTGGACCGGGGCGAGGTGCGCGAATGGTGCGCCGGGGCACTGGCCGCGCTCTATACGGAAATGGGGGGCGAAAGCCTCTATTTCGGCAAACCGCACGGCCCGATCTATGACCTCGCCCGGCGTCGTCTTGCAGCGCTTGAGGTCGATATCCCCGACAGTCGCATCCTTGCCATCGGAGACGGCATTCTGACGGACGTCAAAGGCGCGATGGACGAAGGTATCGATTCGCTTTTCATCACCGGGGGACTGGCCGCAGCAGAAACCGCGACCACCCAGCAACCGGACGAAGACAAGCTACGCGCCTATCTCGACCGCGAAGCCTCCTCCCCAACCTACACAATCGGATTTCTCCGCTAACTCAGAAATGACTTGATTTTCTGCAGTTGCGAAGTAATAAAGTTGCAATAAGACGCACTTTGGCGTCACTTTGTTACCAAGGAGCCGTCATGTTGGACAATATGCCACGCGGGACGATCTGCATCGAAGACATCGAAATCGGGATGACTCGCCATCTGCGTAAGGTCGTGACCGATACCGATATCGAAATGTTCGCGCAGGTCTCGACCGATCATAACCCGGTGCATCTGGATGACGACTATGCCCGCGACACGATCTTTGAAGGGCGCATCGCCCACGGGATGCTAACGGCGGGCCTAATCTCGGCGGTGATTGGCGAACAACTTCCCGGCCATGGCACGATCTATCTCGGGCAATCGCTCAAGTTCCTCGGCCCCGTGCGCCCCGGCGACATGGTGCTGGCCGAAGTCACCGTTACCGACATGGACATCGCCAAACGTCGCGTGAAAATGGACTGTCGCTGTTCGGTCGATGGCAAACCGGTGCTCGCCGGTGAGGCGACGGTGCTTGCCCCCTCGGCCAAGCTGGACTGAGCGGGCGGTTTTCGCCGCCTGAGCATCTTGCTCTTGCGCCGCCGCGCAGCTAGGCAAGGCGCATGCGGATCATCCGAGATTATCAATTCGTCGACCTTGCAGATCGCGGTGCCACCGCCGCGATTGGCAATTTCGATGGCGTTCACCTTGGCCACCGCTCGGTGATCGAACTGGCGCAGAGTGCCGCCCCCGATGCGCCCCTTGGCGTCGTCACCTTCGAGCCGCATCCGCGCGAGTATTTCGCGCCCGATGCCCCGCCCTTCCGCCTGATGGGCCGCGAATCCCGCGCGCATCGGCTGGAAAAGATCGGCGTTAAGCGGCTCTATGAGCTGGCATTCAACAGCACGCTGGCCAGCCTGAGCCCCGAGGCATTCGCCCGCGACGTGCTCCACGACGGGCTGGGGCTTGCGCATGTGGTTGTCGGCGCTGACTTCTGCTTTGGGAAGGGCCGCGCGGGCACGGCGGAAGATCTCGTCCGTTTCGGCGCGCAATATGGTTTCGGCGTCACCATCGCCCCGCTGATGGAGCGCGATGACCTCACCGTGTCCTCAACCGCGATCCGCGAAGCCTTGAGCCGTGGTGAGACCCGCGAAGCCGCCGCCATGCTCGGCCATTGGCACCGGATCGACGGCCCCGTGATCTCAGGCGAACAGCGCGGGCGTGAGTTGGGCTTCCCCACCGCCAACATGTCTATCGACGGCCTGCACCCGCCCGCCTTTGGTGTATATGCCGTGTTGGTGGATGTGCTCGCGGGGCCGCATAAGGGCAGCTATCACGGTGCGGCCAGCATTGGCGTGCGGCCCATGTTCGGTGAGAACAAAGCCAACCTAGAAACATATCTCTTTGACTTCAAAGGTGATCTCTACGGCGCGCCGCTGTCTGTCGGGCTGGTCGAGCACCTGCGCGGCGAAGAAAAGTTTGACAGTCTCGACGCGCTGATCACCCAGATGGGGGGCGACTGCGATCGCGCCCGAACCATTCTGGCGGCGCTATGAGCAATCCGATCCCCCGCAAGGGCCTTGCCCCACGTTTCTGGGAGAAGAAGCCGCTCAAAGAAATGTCGCAGACCGAATGGGAGGCGCTTTGCGACGGTTGCGGTAAATGCTGCCTGAACAAGCTAGAAGACGAGGACAGCGGCGAAGTGGCCCTGACCCGCGTCGCCTGCCGCCTGCTCGACGACAGTACCTGCCGCTGTGTGCACTACGAAAACCGGCATGAGTTCGTGCCCGACTGTATCGTACTGCGCCCCGACAACCTTGATACCCACGCCTATTGGATGCCCCAGACCTGCGCTTACCGCCTGCTCTGGGAGGGCAAGCCCCTGCCCGAATGGCACCCCCTGCTGACCGGCACCCCCGACAGCGTCCATGACGCCGGGGTCAGCGTGCAATTTGATACCGTGTCCGAATTTGATACCCCATTCGAGGAATGGGAAGACCATATTATCGAGGAGCCCACCTGATGTTTTTCGCCTCTGACAACGCTGGCCCCGTCCACCCCAAGGTGATGGAGCGCGTGATCGCCGCTAATACGGATTACGCGATGCCCTACGGCAAAGACCCGATCATGGATGAGGTCCGCGTGCAGATTCGCGAACAGTTTGAGGCACCTGAGGCCGAGGTTTACCTCGTCGCCACCGGCACCGCGGCCAATGCGCTGGCGCTGGCCTGCTACACCCAGCCGTGGCAGACGATCTTCTGCTCCAAGGTCGCGCATATCGAAGAGGATGAGTGTAACGCACCGGAATTCTACGCAGGGGCGGCCAAGCTGACACTGGTAGAGACCGACGACAAGATGACCCCCGACGTCCTGCGCCGGGCCATCGCCGCGCGGGTGGCGGGCGATGTGCACACGCCCCAACGCGGCCCGGTGTCGATCACGCAGGTCACGGAACGCGGCGGGGTGCATAGCCTTGAAGAATTACAGGCGCTGACAGCGGTGGCCAAGGAATACGACCTGCCCGTGCATATGGACGGCGCGCGTTTTGCCAATGCGCTGGTGGCACTGGGCTGCACCCCGGCTGAGATGACATGGAAGTCGGGCGTCGATGTGGTCAGCTTTGGCGGCACCAAGAACGGCTGCATGGGAGTCGAAGCCGTGGTGTTCTTCGACCCCAAAAAGGCTTGGGAGTTCGAGTTGCGACGCAAGCGCGGGGCGCATCTGTTCTCCAAACACCGCTTTCTCTCGGCGCAGATGGCGGGCTATCTCGCGGACGGGGCTTGGCTGGAAACGGCCAAGGCGGCAAATGCCAATGCGGCCTATATGGCCGAAGGTTTGCGCAAGGCCGGGGCAGAGTTTCTGCATGAGCCCGCGGCCAATATGATCTTCGCCCGCTTCCCCCGCGCCATTCACCGCAAGTTGCATGACGCAGGCGCGCGCTATTACCTTTGGGATGGCACGCTGGAGGGTGACGATGACGAGATGCTGGCCGCGCGGATGGTCTGCGACTGGTCGATCAGCCGCGACCAGATCGACCAGTTCCTAAGCCATTTCTAAGCAATCACGCCAACGGCACGTCGTTCAGGAAATCGCGTATCGCTTCGGCGACTTCGGCGGGGTGCGTGATCGGCACCATATGCCCTGCGCCGTCGACTGAAACCCGCCGCGCATCCGGCAGGCGGCGCATCAGCGACGCATTGATCGCATGCGCCGCTTTGGGCGACGCGCTTCCCTCTACCAGCAGCGCGGGCATTGAGGCGCGGTCGAACATGCCCGGCGCCAGCAAACCGGCGCTGTCCTCTCCAAGGAAGGGCGAAGAGGCGGGGATGAAACCGATCCGATCCACCATATAGGCGCGGGTCGGTTCGGGAATTTGGTCCCATTTCGTGCCATCGCCCCAGACCCGGTTGAACAGCCGCGCGGCGGTCTCCTTGTCGCCCTCGGCCAAGGCGGCCTCAAATGCCGCGTTCTGTTCATTGTATTCGGCCATCGCGTCAGGATCGTCCTGCTTGGCAGCGGCGAAATAGACAGGCTCAATCAGGGTAATGCTGCGCACCAATTCGGGGTGCTCGATCGCCAAACGCAGCGCCACGGTCGCGCCGAAAGAATGGCCTATCAGATCCATCGGCGCTTCGAGCAGGCTCAGTGCCATCTCAGTCGCCACGTCATGGATATCCCCCTGCCCGTCCCAATCGCCCGACCGTCCGTGCATGGGCAAATCGAAAGCCCGCAGGGTCAACTCGTCCGACAAGGCCGCCCCAACGCCCCGCCACGCACCGGAGTGCGCGAGCGAGCAATGGATCGCCAAGGCCGAGCGCGGGCCGTGACCGAAACGGCGCGCGTTGACCTCTGGGATCACAGCTTGCCCCCGAGGTGCAGATCAAGGTCTTCCAAACGGTCCTGCCCCCAGAATCGCTGATCCCCAACGATATAAAAAGGCGCCCCAAAGACGCCTTGCGCGACGGCTTCCTCAAGGTTGGCGGCATAGGTCTCGGCCCCTTGCAGCAAGCCGCTGTTCGCCAGATCGGGGTCAAAACCCGCCTCTTCCAGACAGGCACGGACCACATCGTCATGGCCAATGTCCTTTTCCTCGGCCCAGACAGCGCGGGTGATGGCATGGGTCAACTTGCCCAGATCACCACCCCCGGCATTCTGCGCGGCGATCACCGCATAGGCCGCAGGCGCGCCGTTGGTAGGCCAATGCGCGGGCTTGAGGTTGAAGGGCAGGCCCAGCTTGCGCGCCTGACGCGGCAGGTCTTGCGCGCGGTACTCATTGCGGCTTGGGTGACGCTCTGCCGGGGGCATGCCGCCCGTGCGCGGGAAGGCCGCGATAATGTCGAAAGGCTTGTACACGATCTCAGCACCGTGCTTTTCGGCGATCTCCTCAAGCCGATTCCCGGCAAGGTAGCAATAGGGTGACAGGGTCGCGAAAAAATAGTCGATCCGGGCCATTTGGCTCTCCTTCGGGGGCGGTGCAGCTTTGCCCGACCGTAAGCGCATGCTAAGCGGTGTCAACGTCACGAATCTGCAACCTACCGCTGCCCCGGAGCCCCTATGCCACGCACTTCAGAACCAAAACTGATCTCAGGCAATGCCAATATGCCGCTTGCCAAGGCCATCGCGCGGCGCATGTCGCTGCATCGCGGCGTTAACGTAGGGCTCGTCGATGCGCGAGTCGAACGGTTCAACGACGGCGAGATTTTCGTCGAAGTTTATGAGAACGTGCGCGGTGAGGATATGTTCATCATCCAGCCGACGTCGAACCCGGCGAACGACAACCTGATGGAGCTGATGATCATGGCCGACGCGCTGCGCCGGTCCTCGGCGGCGCGTGTGACGGCCGTTTTGCCCTACTTCGGCTATGCTCGTCAGGACCGCCGCACCAAGGCCCGGACGCCGATCACCGCCAAGATGGTCGCCAACATGCTGACCGGCAGCGGGATCGAACGTATCCTGACGATGGACCTGCACGCGGCGCAGATTCAGGGCTTCTTCGACATCCCGGTCGACAACCTCTATGCCTCGCCGATCTTCGCACTTGATATCAAGGACGCCTTTAAGGACCAGATGGACGATCTGATGGTCGTCAGCCCCGATGTGGGCGGCGTGGCCCGTGCGCGTGAACTGGCCAAGCGCATCAACTCCCCGCTCTCGATCGTCGACAAGCGCCGCGAAAAGGCGGGCGAAGTGGCCGAGATGACCGTGATCGGCGACGTGAAAGGCAAGACATGCCTGATCGTGGACGATATCTGCGACACGGCTGGCACGCTCTGCAAAGCCTCCGAAGTGCTGTTGGAGAACGGCGCCAAGGAAGTGCACTCCTACATTACACATGGTGTCATGTCCGGCCCGGCGGTTGAGCGTGTGGCCAATTCAGTCATGAAATCGCTTGTCATCACCGACAGCATCGCGCCGACGCCCGCGGTCAAGAAAGCACCGAACATCCGCATCGTGCCGACGGCACCGATGTTCGCCCAAGCGATCCTGAATATCTGGAACGGCACCTCGGTCTCGTCGCTGTTCGAGGCGGAAACGCTAGGCCCGATCTATGACGGGATGTATACGGCAAGCTAAGCCGCGAGCTGTGATCTAGGGCTGGCCCCAGCGGGGCCGCCCTCCCCCTGCTGGCCGCTTTCCCCGACCGAGCGACGCGTCTAGTCGACGACCCAGTCGTCATACTCCCCCACCGCGCCAATCGCTGTCCATGCCAAACGCGCCCGTGCAACGCGGGTGTCGCCCCATGTGCGAAACACCATGTCAAAGCCGCTCTCGGTCACCGCTTCGGCGCCGATATCGGCGCGGGTGACGGTGCTGGCGTCGATGTCCCAAAGCGACATGCTCACCTGAACATGCGGCGGCTCCCGGAAGGGTTCTGAAAAGCTGATCCGGCGGCGGCGCTCGCGCTGCCCCTCGCCCGTCCACATCGATCCGCCGTCTTCGAACTCGGAAAACAGCATGACATCGCCACTGTCCACGCCGATGGTATGGCTGCGAAGTCGTTTCATATCTCGGGCCTGCTTGCATTTAGGGTCACCGCGCAATGATGCCGCAGCAGGGGGAGGCATAAAAGCAAAAAGCCCCGCCGAGGCAGGGCTTTTCACTGATTTTCAAAGCATTACAGGCTGGGCTGTTTGCTCGACAATCCGATGTGATCGCCCACGGCAACCATATCGGCCAGAAGCTTGGCTGCATCATCCACGGGACCGGGCTCGTTTTCCCAGTTGTCCTTGGCGCGGGCGTAGACGGCATGCGCCTCTGCCACCATGCTGTCCATCTGCTCCTGCGTCATGTCGGCGCGTGCCACGGCACGTTCCGCCAGCACAGACACGCCGCCCTGACCGCCGATTTCGGCGAAACCGCCGGTCACGACATATTCGGACGTGCCCTCAGGCCCTTCCACGCGCAGAAGGCCCGGACGCAGGGTGGTGATGGTGGGTGCATGATCGGCCATGGCCGTCATGTCACCCTCAGTGCCCGGAATCTGCACGGCCGTCACCTGCATCGATGCCAGCCGCCGTTCCGGCGAAACGAGGTCGAATTGCATTGTGTCTGCCATTGTCAGCGCTCCTTAAGCGGCGTCTGCCGCCATTTTCTCGGCTTTCGCCTTCACGTCTTCGATGCCACCAACCATATAGAAGGCACCTTCGGGCAGGTGATCATATTCACCGGCAACCACGGCCTTGAAGGACGCGATGGTTTCTTCCAGCGGCACCTGAACACCGTCGGAGCCTGTGAACACTTTCGCCACGTCGAAGGGCTGGCTGAGGAAACGCTCGATCTTACGCGCACGTGCCACGGTCAGTTTGTCTTCTTCGCTCAGTTCGTCCATGCCGAGAATGGCGATGATGTCCTGAAGCGATTTGTAGCGCTGAAGCACCTGCTGCACGTCTGTCGCCACCTTGTAGTGCTCGTCGCCGATGATCAGCGGGTCAAGCAAACGCGAGGTGGAGCCGAGCGGGTCAACCGCCGGGTAGATGCCCTTTTCCGAGATCGAACGGTCAAGAACCGTTGTCGCGTCGAGGTGCGCAAAGGAGGTCGCAGGCGCCGGGTCGGTAAGGTCATCCGCAGGAACGTAAACGGCCTGAACGGAAGTAATCGAACCGGATTTGGTCGAAGCAATACGCTCCTGCATCACGCCCATGTCGGTCGCCAGTGTTGGTTGGTAGCCCACAGCCGAAGGAATACGGCCCAGCAGAGCGGACACTTCGGAACCTGCCTGCGTGAAGCGGAAGATGTTGTCGACGAAGAACAGAACATCGGAACCGGATTCGTCGCGGAACTGCTCGGCCAGTGTCAGACCGGTCAGGGCGATCCGCATACGCGCACCGGGAGGTTCGTTCATCTGGCCGTAGACCAGCGCAATTTTCGAGTCCACCAGGTTGTCAGGAACGATAACGCCGGATTCGATCATCTCGTGGTAAAGGTCGTTACCTTCACGGGTACGCTCACCCACGCCCGCGAACACGGACAGACCGGAGTGCACTTTGGCGATGTTGTTGATCAGTTCCATGATCAGAACCGTCTTACCAACGCCCGCACCGCCGAAGAGACCAATTTTACCACCCTTGGTGTAAGGCGCCAGAAGGTCGATAACCTTGATGCCTGTCACGAGGATTTGTGTCTCGGTCGACTGCTCAGCGAACTCAGGCGCTTCGCCGTGAATGGCGCGTGTCGCGTCAGAGTTTACCGGACCTTTTTCGTCAACCGCGTCGCCGGTGACGTTCATGATGCGGCCCAGGGTCGCGGTGCCGACGGGCACGCGGATCTGGTCGCCTGTGTCGCTTACCGCTTGGCCGCGAACGAGACCTTCGGTCGCGTCCATCGCGATGGCGCGAACCGTGTTTTCGCCAAGGTGCTGCGCCACTTCGAGAACCAGCGTTTTGCCCTGGTTCTGAGTGTGGAGCGCGTTGAGGATCTCCGGCAGGTCGCCTTCGAATTGAACGTCAACGACAGCGCCGATGACCTGTGTGATTTTACCGACAGCATTTGCCATGTCGTTTCTCCGATTTGCTTACAGCGCTTCCGCGCCGGAAATGATTTCGATCAGCTCGTTGGTGATGACAGCCTGACGCGAGCGGTTGTACTGGATGGTCAGTTTGTCGATCATCTCACCCGCGTTGCGTGTGGCGTTGTCCATCGCCGACATACGCGCACCCTGCTCGGACGCGCCATTCTCCAGCAGAGCCGAGAAGATCGCCGTGGCGACCCCGCGCGGCAGAAGGTCGGCCAAGACCGCCTCTTCGCTGGGTTCATAGTCGAACAATGTGGACGCACCGCTGTCTTCGCCGTCTTCGGCGTCGAATTTGGCGGGGATGATCTGCTGCGCCGTCGGCGTCTGCATGACCACATTCACGAACTTCGCATAGAAGATCGTTGCCACGTCAAATTCGCCCGCGTCAAAGCGGTTCAGCACGTCCTGCGCGATCTTCTGCGCATCACCATAGCCGATCTTTTTGACTTCGCTGAGGTCAACATGACCGACCAGATGGTCGCCCAAGTCACGCCGCAGCGCATCACGGCCTTTCTTGCCAACGGTGAGGATTTTCACCTCTTTGCCCTGGGCCAGCAAGTCACGCGCATGGGCTTTCGCCTTTTTTGCGATGTTGCTGTTGAAGCCGCCGCACAGCCCGCGTTCGGCGGTCATGACCACCAGCAGATGCACTTTGTCTTCACCCGTGCCGCTGAGCAGCTTGGGCGCGCTGTCGGAACCGCCAACGCTGGCCGCGAGCCCTGCCATCACGGCATTGAACCGCTCCGTATAGGGACGCGAAGCCTCGGCAGCCTCCTGCGCGCGGCGAAGCTTCGCCGCGGCAACCATTTGCATGGCCTTGGTGATCTTGCGGGTCGATTTGACCGACGCGATCCTGTTCTTCAGGTCCTTGAGATTTGGCATTGCCTTATCTCCCGTTTAAGCGAAGTCGGCGGCGAAACCGTCAATGGCGGCTTTGATCTTCTCTTCCAACTCGCCTTTGACCTTGCGGTCATTGTTGGTGATGTCCTTGAGAAGGTCGTCGTGCTTGCTGCGCAGATGCGCCAGCAGGCCTGCCTCGAAACGGCCAACCTCCGACACGTCCACCTTGTCGAGATAGCCGTGTGTACCGGCGTAGATCACGCAGACGATTTCCGAGTTGGTCAGCGGCGCGTACTGCGGCTGCTTCATCAGTTCGGTCAGACGCGCACCACGGTTCAGCAACTGCTGGGTCGCGGCGTCGAGGTCGGAGCCGAACTGAGCGAAGGCCGCCATCTCGCGGTACTGAGCCAGCGACAGTTTCACCGGGCCAGCCACGCTCGACATCGCCTTGGTCTGAGCCGAGGAGCCAACGCGCGAAACTGACAGACCGGTGTTCACGGCAGGACGGATACCTTGGTAGAACAATTCGGTCTCAAGGAAGATCTGACCGTCGGTGATCGAGATCACGTTGGTCGGAATAAACGCGGATACGTCGCCACCTTGGGTCTCGATGATCGGCAGAGCCGTCAGCGAGCCGTTGCCAGCCTCGTCACCCAGCTTCGCGGAACGCTCAAGCAGGCGGGAGTGGAGGTAGAAAACGTCGCCCGGGTAAGCTTCACGGCCCGGTGGGCGGCGCAGCAGCAGGGACATCTGACGGTAGGACACAGCCTGCTTGGAGAGGTCATCATAGATGATCAGGGCGTGACGGCCATTGTCGCGGAAGTGCTCTGCCATCGCGGTCGCGGCATAGGGCGCGAGGAACTGCATCGGCGCAGGCTCGGACGCGGTCGCGGCCACAACGATGGAGTAGTCGATCGCGCCGGTTTCTTCGAGCTTTTTCACAAGCTGAGCAACGGTCGAACGCTTCTGGCCGATGGCGACATACACGCAGTACATCTTCTTGCCTTCGTCGTCGCCAGCAGCAGCGTTCACCTGCGCTTGGTTCAGCATCGCGTCGAGGGCGACAGCTGTTTTACCGGTCTGACGGTCACCAATGATCAGCTCACGCTGGCCACGGCCGATTGGGATCATCGCGTCAACGGACTTGAGACCAGTTGCCATCGGCTCATGCACCGATTTACGCGGGATGATGCCTGGCGCTTTGACGTCGGCGATGCCGCGCTTGGTGGCGCCAATGGGGCCTTTGCCGTCAATGGGGTTGCCCAGACCGTCAACAACGCGGCCCAGCAGTTCGTCACCGATTGGCACGTCCACGATGGAGTTGGTGCGCTTGACGGTGTCGCCTTCTTTGATGTCACGGTCGGAACCGAAGATAACAACACCAACGTTGTCGGCTTCGAGGTTCAGGGCCATGCCCTGAATGCCGCCGGGGAATTCGACCATTTCACCGGCCTGAACGTTGTCCAAACCGTAGACGCGGGCGATACCGTCACCGACGGAGAGAACGCGACCCACTTCGGCCACTTCGGTTTCCTGACCGAAATCCTTGATCTGGTCTTTCAGGATCGCAGAAATCTCTGCTGCTTGGATACCCATTTATCCGACCTCTTTCATTACATTCTGGAGGGAATTGAGCTTGGAACGGATCGACGTATCGATCATTTTCGAGCCCACTTTGACGACAAGACCGCCGATGAGGCTTTCATCAACGGTCGCATGAAGTGATACTTTTTTGCCGGTGGAGGCATTGAGCGACTTGGTCAGCTTGTCCGACTGCGTCTTGGTCAGCGCCTTGGCCGTGGTGACGTCAGCGGTGATCTCGCCTTTGGCTTCGGCAATCGTTTCGCGCAGCGCTTTAACCAGCGCGGGCAGCACAAACAGACGACGCTTTTGCGCCATCAGCGCCAGCGTGCTCGCCATGGTCTTGGTCAGGCCCATTTTGTCGGCCAGCACTTTGATCGCCTGCGCCTGCTGTTCGCGCGTATAAAGCGGCGAAGTGATCAGGCGCTGAAAGTCATCGCTGTCGGTCAAGGCCGCTTCAAGCGCGGCAAGATCGCCCTCGATGGCATCGACCTGATTGGCCTCGCGGGCCAGATCATACACGGCTGTCGCATAACGTTCCGCGATGCCGGTGGAAATGGAAGCAGGTTCGGACACGTCCATCCTCTCGTTCAATAAGCGCCGGATATGCGAAGATGTCGCGTCACCAGCAGTTGGCGCGGCTTGAAGTTACCCAAGACGTCTAAATCAGGGGCGATGTAGCAGACAGGTTCACGCCCGGCAACACAGTATAGGCAGGTAATGTCCCGGCGTGCTGTAATATTGCAAGGGCTGCGGCCTGTCGCGGCTCTTTGCCGCAGAAAAATGCGGGCTTTATGGTCAAACCCGCGCAGCGTGGGCGAATCCTCGGGACCAAGCGGCACTTGCTTCAAGTCTGCAAGACTTAGACCGGCTTAGCCTGCGGCTCGCCGATCCCCTCTAGCACGCCAATGGCGCGTCGCGCGGGGCTGCGTTGCGGGCGACCGCGCGGCGGATAGACCAGTTTCGTTGCCTCCACCATGATTGCCCCTCCGCCCATCATGGTCGGCATCTGGCGACCGATCTTTTCAAACAAGGGCGCTGATTTCATCCAGATTCGCTGCTGTGAGGGGAATTGGAACAACGCCCCAAGGTGCCGCTCGGGAAGAAATTGATGCTTGCGCAGTTGCGTTTCTAACTGGCCCGGCGAATAGGGCCGCCCATAGCCGAATGGCGTGCGGTCCCGCCGCGCCCACATGCCCGCACGGCTTGGCACGATGAAAAGCGCCTTGCCCCCCGGCCCCAGTACGCGCCAGCATTCATCAAGTAGTTCACTGGGCCGCTCCGAGGTCTCAAGCCCATGCATCAACACCAGCTTATCCACCGCCCCCGTCTCTACCGGCCAAAGCGTCTCTTCGGTCAGGACCGAGGTATTGGGCATCCCCGCAGGCCAAGGCATCACGCCCTGCGGGCCGGGCATCAACACCATTACGCGCCGGGCATCGGCCAGATAGGGCCGCAGCAGGGGTGCCGCAAAGCCAAAGCCCACGACGGTTTGCCCCTTCGCCTCGGGCCACAACTCCAACAACCGTCCGCGTAAGGATTTCTGCGCCGCACGTCCCAACGCGCTGCGATAATAGAAATTGCGCAGATCCTGTACATCAAGATGCATTGCAGCCCGCCTTGGTGAGTGTCACTCTGACTTCAGCATAACAACACAGCGAGGTAAGACGCCATGGCCTTTGATCTGGTCACGATTCCCTGTCTGTCAGACAATTACGCTTTCCTGCTGCGCGATCATGACAGCGGCGCTGTGGCGCTGATCGATGTACCCGAAGCCGCCCCGATCATGGCAGAGCTTGATCGCCGTGGCTGGACGCTGAGCCAAGTCTGGCTGACCCACCATCACCCCGACCATGTCCAAGGGCTGGCCGAGGTGCTGACCCGCTTCCCCGCCGAGGTGATCGGGGCCAAGGCCGATGCTCACCGCCTGCCCCCGCTAGACCGCGACGTGGCAGAGGGCGACACCGTTGAACTTGGCGCGCTAAAGGCTGAGGTGCTGGATGTTTCAGGCCACACCATCGGCCATATCGCCTTTCATGTGCCCAAGGCCAAGGCGGCCTTCACCGCCGACAGCCTCATGGCGCTTGGCTGCGGTCGTCTCTTCGAAGGCACGCCCGCGCAGATGTGGGACAGTTTACAAAAGCTGGCCGCCCTGCCCGGCGACACGACGATCTGCTCCGGCCATGAATACACCGCCGCCAACGCAAAATTCGCGCTGACCGTTGATCCGCAGAACCCGGCGCTTATATCAAGGGCCAAGGACATCGACAGCACCCGCGCCAGGGGGCAGCCGACCGTCCCCTCGCCGCTTTCACTGGAACTAGAAACCAATCCCTTCCTGCGCCCTGCCGACCCGGCCATTCGCGCGACATTGGGGATGCCAGACGCCACCGACACGGAAGTGTTCACTGAAATCCGCAAGCGAAAAGACCAGTTCTGATTGCCTGCAATCATGGCCCAAAGTCCCCGGTCACGCGAAATGTGACCGATTCGGACCAGAATCTTCTTGAAGATGGGCGATGATCAACCAAACTCTAATACTATGAGGCCATGGTCGGACCGGGCTCTGAGACATCTCAGCACCTCACCGACCCCGATCGAAAAGGAGCACGCCCGTGCCTTCATTCTCGACTACACTTGAGCAGGCAATCCACGCGGCCCTCGCGCTGGCCAATGCCCGCCGCCATGAATTCGCAACGCTGGAACACCTGCTGTTGGCGCTGCTTGATGAACCTGACGCGGTTCAGGTGATGAAAGCCTGTTCGGTCGACGTCTCTGATCTGCGCGACACGCTGGTTGAGTTTGTCGATGATGACCTTAGCAATCTGGTCACCGACATCGATGGTTCTGAGGCCGTGCCGACTGCCGCATTCCAACGCGTGATCCAACGCGCCGCAATCCACGTGCAATCTTCGGGCCGGACCGAAGTGACCGGGGCCAATGTGCTGGTCGCGATATTTGCCGAACGGGAAAGCAACGCCGCCTACTTCCTGCAAGAGCAGGACATGACCCGGTATGACGCGGTGAACTTCATTGCCCATGGCGTCGCCAAAGATCCGGCTTACGGCGAAGCACGCCCCGTGAGCGGCGCACCAGAGCATGAAGAAGAGGCCCAAGGCGTCACCGACGGTGACAAGAAAGAATCCGCGCTGGCCAAATACTGCGTGGACCTCAACGCCAAATCGCGCGAAGGCGATATCGACCCGCTGATCGGCCGCGAGAGCGAAGTTGAGCGCTGCATTCAAGTGCTCTGCCGTCGGCGCAAGAACAACCCGCTTCTGGTGGGTGATCCGGGCGTTGGGAAAACCGCCATTGCCGAAGGTTTGGCACGTAAGATCGTTGCAGGTGAAACGCCAGAGGTTCTGGAAAACACCACGATCTACTCCCTCGATATGGGCGCGTTGCTGGCCGGCACCCGCTATCGCGGTGACTTTGAGGAGCGTCTCAAAGCGGTCGTGACTGAGCTGGAAGAGCATAAAGACGCGGTGCTGTTCATCGACGAGATCCACACCGTGATCGGTGCCGGGGCCACCTCGGGCGGCGCGATGGATGCCTCCAACCTACTGAAGCCTGCGCTTCAGGGTGGCAAACTGCGCACCATGGGCTCCACGACTTATAAGGAGTTCCGCCAGCACTTTGAGAAGGACCGCGCGCTGAGCCGCCGTTTCCAGAAGATCGACGTGAGCGAGCCTTCGGTTGAAGACGCCACCAAGATCCTTAAGGGTCTGAAGCCTTACTTTGAGGAGCATCACAGCGTCAAATACACGGCCGATGCGATCAAAACTTCGGTGGAATTGGCACATCGCTACATCAATGATCGCAAGCTGCCTGACAGTGCGATCGACGTGATCGACGAAGCTGGTGCCGCCCAGCATCTCGTGGCCGCCTCCAAGCGGCGCAAGACCATCGGCACCAAAGAGGTCGAAGCTGTCGTTGCCAAGATCGCCCGCATTCCGCCAAAGAACGTCAGCAAAGACGATGTGGTGGTGCTGAAGGATCTGGAAAGCTCGCTCAAGCGGGTGGTCTTTGGTCAGGACGACGCAATCGTCGCGCTGTCGTCGGCGATCAAACTCTCGCGGGCTGGCCTGCGCGAGCCGGACAAACCCATCGGCAACTACCTCTTCGCCGGGCCAACCGGTGTGGGTAAAACCGAGGTCGCCAAGCAACTGGCCGACACCCTTGGCGTGGAACTCCTGCGTTTCGACATGTCGGAGTATATGGAGAAACACGCGGTCAGCCGTCTGATCGGTGCCCCTCCGGGCTATGTCGGTTTTGACCAGGGTGGCATGCTGACCGATGGCGTCGACCAGCATCCGCACTGCGTGCTGCTGCTCGACGAGATGGAGAAGGCGCATCCGGATGTCTACAACATCCTGTTGCAGGTGATGGACCACGGCAAGCTGACAGATCATAATGGCCGCACGGTGGATTTCCGCAATGTGGTGCTGATCATGACCTCCAACGCCGGGGCTTCCGAGCAGGCGAAAGAGGCTGTGGGCTTCGGCCGCGAACGTCGCACCGGTGAAGATACCGCCGCGATCGAGCGGACCTTCACGCCGGAGTTCCGCAACCGTCTCGACGCTGTCATCAGCTTCGCGCCGCTGCCAAAGTCGGTGATCCTGCGGGTGGTCGAAAAGTTCGTGCTGCAACTCGAAGCGCAGCTGATGGATCGCAACGTGACCATCGAACTGTCGAAGAAGGCCGCCGAATGGCTCGCCGACAAGGGCTACGACGACAAGATGGGCGCACGCCCCTTGGGTCGCGTGATCCAAGAGCACATCAAGAAGCCGTTGGCCGAAGAACTGCTGTTCGGCAAGCTCGCCAAAGGCGGTGTGGTCAAGGTGGGTGCCAAGAAGGGCGAGTTGACACTCGAAGTTCTGGGCGTTGAAAGCAAGCGCCTGTCAGGTGATCGGCCTCCCTTGTTGACCGCAGAATGATCCTCAGGGCCGCTCTGGCCCTGACCCTCTCCTCCGCTGGCCCCGCGCTGGCGGAGGACTTGCAATTGGCCTTTCCGCTTGATTGCACCCTTGGGCAGGATTGCCACATCCAACAATATATGGACCGTGACCCCAGCAGTGCCGCGCAGGATTACCGCTGTTCAGGGCTGACCTATGACGGGCACAAAGGCACCGACTTTGCCCTGCCCGATCGTGCTGCGATGGCCGCAGGTGTAACGGTCCGCGCAGCGGCAGGCGGTGTGGTCAAAGGTCTGCGCGACGGTATGCAAGACAATGCGCCACTTAGCGAAGTGCGGGGGCGCGAGTGCGGCAATGGCGCGGTAATCGACAACGGTAACGGGTGGGAAACGCAGTATTGCCACCTAAAGCGCGGCTCCCTACGCGTTACCGACGGTCAGAAAATATCCGAAGGTGATGTCATTGGGCAGGTCGGTCAATCCGGCAAAGCCGCCTTCCCCCATCTGCATCTCTCACTACGGCACAACGGCCAACCTGTTGATCCTTTTGATCCCAAAGGCAGCGACTGCACGACCGTGCCCTCCGACACCCTTTGGCAAGACACCCCGCCCTACCGCGCCGGTGGGTTGATCGCGGTGGGATTCGCAGACCACGTGCCCAGCTATGCGGCCATCAAAGCAGGCGATGCCGGGCGCGACACCCTCTCCCCAGATGCACCTGCCATGGTGATCTATGGCTATAGCTACGGCACGCAAAAGGATGATGTTTTGCGGCTAAGCCTTTCAGGCCCAAACGGTGTGGTGATTGAAAAAGACGTGATAATGGACAAGCCCCAAGCGCAGTCCTTTCGCGCCATCGGTAAACGCATGTCCCGGCAGTGGTCACCGGGTCGCTATACTGGCACAGTGGTCCTGCTCCGTTCGGGCCGTGTCATTGACGAAAAACATGGGTCCGTAACCGTTCAGTAATCCCCCGGCAGTATCACTTCTCGGTAAACTTCAACTCGATCCGCCGGTTTTGCGCCCGCGCGGCTTCGGTGTCGCCTTCGGCCACGGGCTGATACTGGCCAAAGCCGTTGGCAGCCAGACGATCCGGCGCGATGCCAAGAAAGTTGACCATATATTTGACCACCGACAGCGCGCGGGCTTGGCTCAGCTCCCAGTTGTCGGCAAACTCCCCAAAGCCGGAAAGCGGCACATTGTCGGTATGACCGTCGACCCGGATCACCCAGTCAATCTCGGCAGGGATGTCGCCGACAACACTGCGCAAGATACCCGCTACTTTGGCGATCTCGGCTTGGCCGTCTTGGCTCAACACTGCACTGCCCGGTGCAAAAAGAACCTCGGAGGAGAAGACAAAGCGGTCGCCCTCAATCCGCACGCCTTCTTGATTGCCCAAAAGGTTGCGCAGACGGCCAAAGAATTCCGACCGATACTGCGCCAGATCCTTGCTTTCCTCTTCCAAACGCTTGCGCTCTGCTGCTTCCAATTCGGCGCGGCGGCGCTCTTCGGCTGCGACCCGCGCCAGTGCGGTGTTCAACTCTGAGCCCAGCGATTGCAGTTCCACCGATTTCGCCGCATCCCGCGCCACGGCATCATCCAAAAGCGCCTGTAGATTGCCCAGTTGCGCGCGCAATTCCGCGACCTGCTGGTTCAGCAATTCGGTCTGACGCTGCGCCTCGGCGCTCACGGCTTTTTCCTCGGCCAGAGTCTGTTCGGCCTGCGCCAACAGTGCCGCGCGGCGTTCGGCGGCGGTGGTTTTGTCTTCTGCCAGTGTCTCGGCAGCGAGCTTAGCTGCCAGCGCCTGCGCCAGTCTTTCGCGCAAATCAGCTTGATCGCCACTCAGCGCATTGCCTTCTTCTTCAAGAACTTGCACGCGGCCTAATGCCTCGGAAAGTCGTGCGTTCAAGTCCTGTTCGGTGACCTCCGCCTGCGCCAATCGCGCCCGCAGGTCTTCTTCGGTGCCCATGGCCGCATCAACCTGCGCCTCGAGCGCCGCGCGCTCGGCTTCGAACTCTGTGCCGCTCTGCTCAAGGGTCTCCAGCCGTAACAGGGCAGCGGCCAGTTCTGTATCAAGATCACTGCGCGCCGCACGGGCAGCGGCTAGCAAGGTCAGGGTATCTTCCGCTTCTTTCCGCTGCGCCTCAAGCTCGAGGGTCATGGCGGTCAGTTCCGCATCTGCGTTCTCCAACCGCTCACGCAGCGCCTGCGCCGCCGCAGCCTCTGCCAGCCGGGCGGCTTCCTCGGCGCTCAGGGCTTCTTCCGCCTCGGCCACCTGCGTATTCAACGTGGCAACTTCGGCCTCTGCCTCAGCATTCTGCGCACGCAGGTCGGCGACCAACGCATCCAACGCTTCGCGTTTCGCCGCAGCCAGACGGGCTGTTTCGGCCTGCGCGTCAATTTCATCACGGGCGGTACTGAGCGCGAGGTTCAGCGCCTCTTGCTCATCCAGCAACTCAGCTTCGCGGACTTCCAAAGTACCGATACGAGCCTGATCCGTCGCCTGCGAAGCCAACAGCGCCGCAACGCGGGCCTCGAACCCGGTGATCTGCGCCTCTGCGGCCCTAAGGGCCGCGTCCTGTTCTTCACGCTGTGTCGTTAGCCCGGCAATCACGGCCTCTTGCCGCGACACTTCATCCTGTGCGTCATTCAGCGAGGCGTTGAGCGCGCCGAGTCGCGCCTCCAACCGCGCGGTGGTGCGCTCCTCCACTCCAAGTGCTTGGGCAAGGGCCGCGACCTCTCCGGCCAATTCGTTCAATTCGCTTTCTTGGCCACTGATGCGTTCAGTTAGGACGAATTGCACGACCATAAAGATCGTCAGCACGAACATCAGAACCAGCAAAAGTCCGGTCATCGCGTCGACGAAACCCGGCCAGATAGAGCCCTGAAACCGCGTGCCTGACCGCCGGGAAAGTGCCATTACTGGTCCCCGCCACCGGGAGTTTCACCGGCACGCAAGCGGCGCGCCTCCGGTACACGTTGGCCCGAAAGCGCCTTGGCCAGCAGTGAAATATCCTTGCGAAGCTCGGCCATGGTTTCCTGCCGCCCGGCAGAGATTTCTTCCAAGATACGCAGCATCTGGACGTCGATAGAGCGCAGCCGCATCCGACTTTCCGCGTCGATCCCCTCGCCCGCAATCTGCCCCTCAAGAACTGAGACGAGACGCTCTTGCCCTTCGGCCACCCGCGTCAGCGCCGGGCCTGTGGGATCTTCACGTTCCATCCGCGTGGTCATCCGGTCCACTGCATCGGCAAGCTTGCCCAGCTTGTCATCCACCATGGTGCGACTGATATCGGATTGGGTGAACATCTGCTGCATCTCGCCCATCTGTTCGACCATCTGATCCATCACGCTGGCCATGATGTTCTGGTCGCTCACATCGTCGCCCGAGGTCAGCCCGACCCGCGTGATGGAACTCAGCCAATCTTCCAGCTCTTGATAGAACCGGTTCTGACCATGGCCCGCGAAAAGCTCCAACAGCCCGACGACGAGAGAACCCGCAAGCCCCAGAAGCGACGAGCCGAAGGCCACGCCCATGCCGCCCAACTGCGCCTCAAGCCCGGTCATCAGGCGGCCAAAGACATCAACCCCTGCCTCCCCCTCACCGGGGGCGAGCGAACGGATCGTGTCGACCACCGCAGGCACCGTCGTGGCAAGCCCGTAGAAGGTGCCGAGAAGACCGAGGAAAATCAGCATGTTGACGATGTAGCGCGTGATCTCGCGCACCTCGTCAATACGCGAGGCAACGGAATCGAGGATCGAACGGGTTGAGGCCGTGCTGACCTGCATCCGCGCGCCACGCTGGCGCAAAAGCGATGCCAAGGGGGCCAGAAGTTGCGGCGGCTGCGCATCGGGTTCGGAGTTGTCAGCGGCGAAATCCTCGATCCAGCGGACCGAGCCGATAAGCTGCGTCACCTGATAGAAACAGGCCAGCACACCGACGACGAAAACAAAGATGATGACCCCATTAAGCCATGGGTTCGCGGCGAAGATCGGCAGCACGCTGGGCAGGGCCAAAAACGCGCCCACGCCGGTCAATGCCAATACGATCAGCATCAGAGAAATCTGACGCACCGGTTGTGAAAACTGCGGTTTTGCTTTGCGGTCTGGCTGTGCCATGCGGCCTTTCCTGACCCTCTATTCTGCTCTCGGCGCAGCTTACACTGAAACTGCGCGGAGTTGCCAAGTTTTTATGAGGCCAAAGCCTTTACCCGATCATGCAACCACTCCAACGCGGGGTCATGCAAGCCCACTTCAGAAAGATGCACGGCTGTGTTGATTAAATACTCTGTATTTGGCCCGCGCCCGCCTATGGCGCGGGCAATGATCTGGGCCTGTTCTTCCAGTGGCAAGCCGCCGCAATATTGGTCATGCGCCGCGTCGATCACATAGGTCACCGCCTCCACGTCGCGGCCATCGGTCAGATGCACAGTGAGGTTTTTCTCGACATAGGCCGAGGAGATTAGCTCACGTTCGCGCAGATACTCCAGCGTCTGCGCCTCGTGGCCCTCTGCCACGCCCATCGCCATGCCTTCACAGGCCGAGCGGACGGATTCGTCCAGCGCCAGCACCAGCCCCGGCTGCTCCACCGTGCCGCGGTGGTGGATCGAGCGCATGCAGAACGATCGGGCATAGCCCGGAAGCGTGGCGATCACGCTTTCCGCCACCTCGAAACCGGGGTTCCACAAAAGGCTGCCATAGCCGAATACCCACATTGTCATGCTGCTGGTCCTTTCTATTGGCCTTCGGTAAACCGCATCTGAAGCACGATTTGAAGGGCTATCAAGATGCGTAAACTGGTTTGGTTGCTGATTCTGCTCGTGGCGCTTTGCAGCGCGTGGTGGGCCGCCGCCACGACGCAGATGCAAAGCACAGTGAACGCGCTGCTCGACAGTCGTCGTGCAGCGGGTTGGGATGTGACGCTCAAAGATATCGGCAAGGCAGGTTTTCCGCTAACCCTGCAAAACCGGCTGAGCGGTCTTTCAGTGGCTGAACCGAACCAGAGCATTGCATTTGAAGCGCCGCAGCTTGATCTTTCTGCCCCTGTCTGGTGGCCCGGTGACCTTTCGGCACGGGCCCCCGTGGCCCAAGCAGCTTTCCCAGCCGGTGCGCTTCCCTTGGTTTTGAACATGCGCAATATGCAGGCGGATCTAGACCTGCATCCCGGCCTATCACTGCAACTTGAGCAGATGGAGGCCCGCAGCACGTATCTGGAGGTCAATGGTCCCGACGGGCTTTTGCTAGAGGCCGAAGAATCGCGTCTGCGGGTCACACAATCCTCCGACGCGGCGAATGAGTATAACATCGCGGTGCTGCCGGGCAGGATCACCCCCGGCCCGCTGCTCCGCAGGGTGTTGGGCGAGGCAATTGCCCAACCCGGCGGGCAGCCAATCCTGTCAGCGCGGATGGCCGTCGCCTTTGCCCGCGCGCTGGACCGCCATAGCGCGGTGGCGGGCACCCTGCCGCAGATCGACGCGCTGACGGTTGAGAATGTCGATGCCGCATGGGGCGACGTGGCACTGGGCGCCGAAGGCGCGCTGACCTTTGACGCGCAGGGCATTCCCGACGGGGTTTTGAGCCTGCGGGTCACGAATTGGTCCAAACTGCTTGATGCGGGCGAACGTGGGGGCTTCCTGCCGCCCTCCATGCGCGGGCAGGTGAATACCATGCTGCGGCTGTTGGAGGCGCGGGGCAGCACGCCGGGCGGGCTGGATCTTGATCTGGTCTTTGCCGAGGGGCAGATGGTCCTTGCGGGCCTTCCGCTTGGCCCGGCACCGCGATTGATCCAGCCGTAAGCGGGCCTCAACGGCAATAACTGCCGCTGCGATACCGCGCCGTGTCGAAATGAAAATGATCTTGGTGGAAACGGTCAGATTCGGGGCCAAGGACGGTGCCAAACGGGCCACATGCGCCCCGGTGCATCCGCCGCAATGCCTTACTGCTGCGCCGTGCCCGCCAGCCCTTAAGCACAGTAATCGTGCTGCCATCCGCCAGTTCAAACCCGGAGATATCAATCGCGCGGCCCTTTCCGTGCTCTGATATCTTGCCGCCCTTACGGTTGTTGCGCGTGCGGCAAGCGTAATGCGCAGCGACCCGCAGCTCTTTGAGCCCGCCGCCCTGTCCCGCCAAGGCAGGCACCGCCGACTGGCGCACCCATGTGTCCAGCGTCTTGGCCGTGGTGCAATCCATCACCGCGGCATTGCTGAGCTTGATACCAGAGACCGAGCGCACCTTGACTGCGTTCTCGATCCCGCAACCGCTGATCTTGCCCGGCACCCGGCCCACCGGCGCGCCTTGGATCGCCAGATCCCCGCAAACTGCCCCTTTGGCCAGCATCTGCTGCCGGGCGCGGGCGGCTTTCTCAACCTTGCGGCTGCGGAGGGAGGGACGGAGAGAGGATTTGATCCCCCGGCCCCCTTCGGCGGCAGCCCGGGCAGCGGGGTCACGTTTGGGCTGTTCGATCGCACCCGAGGGCACCACGATAACTGGCAGCGTAGTGCCATTGTCTCGCGGGACCGGGCGTTGCGAACTGTCCGGCCCAGCGGCCAGGGCCATCTGCCCCAGCACGATCAGCGGCAGGACAGCCCAGCCCTTCATGACTTGCGTGCGCCCCGGCCAAAGTCTGGCGCGTCGGTGTCTTGCCCCGCCTCGATAATGCCGCGCCGGATCGCGCGGGTTCGTGTGAAATAGGCGTGCAGATGATCGCCGTCACCGGTGCGAATGGCGCGTTGCAGGGCGAAAAGCTCTTCGGTGAAGCGGCCAAGGATTTCCAGCGTGGCGTCCTTGTTGGTCAAGAACACATCGCGCCACATCGTGGGGTCACTCGCCGCGATCCGCGTAAAGTCACGGAAACCGGCGGCGGAATACTTGATCACCTCGCTGTCAGTCACCCGGCGCAGGTCGTCGGCCACGCCCACCATCGTATAGGCGATGAGGTGCGGCGCATGAGAGGTAACCGCGAGCACCAGATCATGATGCTCGGCGTCCATTTCCTCGACATTCGCCCCCGCCCCTTCCCAAAGCGCACGCAGCCGCGCGATGGCGTCCTTGTCTGTCCCCTCGACTGGGACCAGCAGACACCAACGGTTGTCGAAAAGCTCGGCAAAACCGCTGCGCGGGCCGGAATGCTCGGTCCCTGCCAGCGGGTGCGCGGGGATGAAATGCACGCCTTCGGGCAGATGCGGCCCCACCTGCGCGATCACGTCGGCCTTGACCGAACCCACATCCGTCACCGTGGCACCGGGGGCCAGATGCGGCGCGATTTCGGCGGCGACGGCCCCCATGACGCCCACCGGTACGCAGAGCACCACCAGATCGGCCCCCTTGACGGCTTCGGCGGCGCTGTCGCAGACGCGGTCGCAGAGGCCGATCTCGCGCGCCGTGGCGCGGGTCTCGTCGCTGCGGGCATAGCCGGTGACTTCGCCCGCCAGCCCGCCGCGTTTCATTGCCCAGAAAAGCGATGAGGCGATCAGCCCCAGCCCGATCAGGGCGACCCTGTCATAGACCTGAGCCATCAGCTGCCTCCCTTAAACTGCCGCACCGCATGGACCACGCGGCGGCAGGCACTCTCATCCCCGACGGTGATGCGCAGACATTGCGGCAGGTTGTAACCCGCCACCCGGCGCACGATCAGACCTTGAGACTTGAGGTAGTCGTCACAGGCCTCGGCCTCGGCCTGATTGGCGAAACGGGCCAGCACGAAATTGGCGAGCGAAACATCCGAGGGCACGCCGATCTCTGCCAGCGCATCGGCGAGCCATGTGCGCCAGCGGGCGTTCTCGGCCCGGCAGTGGTCGGTATAGGCCCGATCACGCATCGCCGCTTCGGCGGCGTTAAGTGCGGCCTGCGAGAGGTTGAAAGGCCCCCGCACGCGGTTCAGCACGTCGATCACATGGGCGGGTCCAAAGCCCCAACCGATGCGCAGACCGCCCAGCCCGTAGAGTTTGGAAAAGGTGCGCGTCATCACCACGTTATCACGCCGGTCCACCAGTGCGGCCCCGCCGTCATAGCCCTCGACATATTCGGCATAGGCCCCGTCGAGCACCAAAAGAGCCTGCGGCGGCAGCCCCTCAGCCAGCCGTTCGATCTCGGCCAGACCGATCATCGTGCCGGTGGGGTTGTTGGGGTTGGCGATGAACACCAGCCGCGTCGCATCGGTACAGGCGGCGAGGATCGCGTCGACATCGGTCACCCGCTCACGCTCGGGCACCTCCACGGGCGTGGCCCCGGCGGCGAGGGCCGAGATACGGTACATGGCAAAGCCGTGTTCGGTGTGCACCACCTCGGTCCCCGGTCCGGCATAGGCTTGGCAAAGGAAGGCGATGATTTCATCCGAGCCCGCGCCGCAGATGATCCGCCCCGCATCAAGGCCCAACACCTCGGCGATGGAGGCGCGCAGCGCGCTATGATCGGAAGACGGATAGCGATGCAGGTCATAGGCCGCGCGGCGATAGGCTTCGACGGCGGCAGGGCTTGGCCCCAGCGGGTTTTCGTTCGAGCTGAGTTTGACCACATTATCAAGGCCCGCGACATGCGCCGCACCCCCTTGGTAAAGGTCAATCTCCATAATGCCCGGTTGCGGTGCGATCTGTGTCATCTCGCTCTTTTCCTCACGCTACTGCCGCCCTTCTATCGGGGCGACAGCGGTGATGCCAGAATCATTCTGCATCCGCGCCTCCGCCGGACAGCCTGTTGCATCGCTGCGCCCCGGCCCGGCCCCGCGCAAAGAAAAAGGCCGCGCGGTTTGCACCACGCGGCCTTTCGATTGTCGACTGGCGAAGAAACTTAGTTCTTCGCGTAGAATTCCACGACGAGGTTAGGCTCCATCACAACCGGGTATGGCACGTCGGACAGGCCGGGTGTGCGCACGAAGGTTGCTGTCAGCTTGGAGTGATCCGTCTCAAGGTAGTCAGGCACGTCACGCTCGGGCAGCTGAACCGCTTCCAGAACGGAAGCCAACTGCTTGGAACGGTCACGCACTTCGATGACGTCACCCTCTTTCACGCGGTAGGAGGGGATGTTCACTTTCTTGCCGTTCACACGAACGTGGCCGTGGTTTACGAACTGGCGCGCAGCGAAAACGGTCGCAACGAACTTGGCGCGGTACACAACGGCGTCCAGACGACGCTCCAGCAGACCGATCAGGTTTTCACCTGTATCGCCTTTAACACGCTCGGCTTCGCCGTAGATGCGGCGGAACTGCTTTTCGGTCAGGTCGCCGTAGTAGCCCTTGAGCTTCTGCTTGGCGCGCAGCTGAATACCGAAATCGGAAATCTTGCCTTTACGGCGCTGACCGTGCTGGCCGGGGCCGTATTCACGACGGTTCACCGGGGACTTCGGACGGCCCCAGATGTTTTCGCCCATGCGGCGGTCTAGTTTGTGCTTGGCAGCTGTGCGTTTGGTCACGGCTGTTCTCCTTTATGAGGCCCCGAGGGGCGGTAAAGGGCGTTGTCCTTTGGCCGAAGCCCGACAGGCTTCCCCTTGCGGGGTCCACCAACACCAATGAAGGGGCGCTTATACGGTGCCATGGCCGGGAGTCAACGGGGGATTTCAGCAGGGGCAATACGCCTGCCCTAACGCGCCATCGCGGCACAGGGGCCATGGCGATGGCAGGTCAGGATGTGATCATTCACCAGCCCGCAGGCCTCCATCCAAGCATAGGTGATCGTCGGTCCACAAAATTTGAAACCGGCTTTCTTCAGGTCTTTGCTCACCTGTTCTGACAGCGCGGTTTTCGGCGGCACCTCAGCTTGGGTGGCAAAGCCGGGCTGCAACGGCAACCCATCTACATAGCGCCACATGAAGCTGTCGAAGCCTTCGCGTGCCTCCAGCTCCTGCCAAGCACGGGCATTGATGATCGCGGCCTCAATCTTGCCCCGGTGGCGGATGATGCCCGGATTGCCCAGCAGGCGCGTGACATCCGCCTCGCCCCACTCGGCGATCTGATGCGGATCGAACCCGGCGAAAGCGGCGCGAAAGTTATCGCGTTTTTTAAGGATCGTGATCCAGCTTAGCCCGGCCTGAAATCCGTCGAGGATGAGCTTTTCCCACAACGCACGGCTGTCATATTCGGGCACACCCCATTCGGTGTCATGGTAGGCTTGGTAAATTGGGTCATCCCCGGCCCAGTCACAGCGCTGCATCTTAACCCTCCCGCGTGATCCACCGCGGAAAACGCCGCTGATTAAGACCGTGTTATCACCTTTGCGCCCATACCTGCGGCAGGACAGAAAGAAGAGTACCGCCGTGCCCCGCCGATTCCAACGCCCTATTGCCGATATCCCCCCCGGTGGGGACAGCCCGCTTAACCACGCGATAACGCAACGCGATGCCGCGACGCTGGAAATGGTGCGCGACGCCGTGGCGCACCGTCAGACCCTGCTGGCCTTCCAGCCGGTCATGCGGGCCAGCGACCCGACGTCCATCGCCTTTCACGAGGGGTTGATCCGCCTGCTTGACCCCACCGGCCGCGTGATCCCGGCCAAGGATTTCATGCCGGTCATTGAAGATACAGAAACGGGTCGGCAGGTGGATGTTCTGGCCCTGCGCCTCGGGCTGAACGCGCTGTACCACCACCCCGGATTGCGGCTGTCGATCAATATGTCGGCCCGTTCCATCGGGTATCAGGAATGGACCCGCGTCTTGCGCCACTGGCTGGCCCGCGACGCGACCTTGGGCGAACGGCTGATTCTAGAGATTACCGAAAGCTCCGCCATGATGGTGCCGGAACTGGTGGCGAACTTTATGGATCAATTGCAGCCCTATGGCATCTGCTTTGCCATGGATGATTTCGGTGCGGGGCAAACGGCGATCCGCTATTTCAAGGATTTCTACTTCGACATCCTGAAACTCGACGGGCAGTTCATTCGGGGCATCGCGACGAACCCCGACAACCGCGCCCTGACCGCCGCGCTGATGTCGATCGCCACACATTTCGACATGCTCACCGTGGCCGAATGCGTGGAGAACGCGGCTGACGCAGCGGTCCTGGTCGAGATGGGTGTCGACTGTTTGCAGGGCTACCATTTTGCCGCCCCCACGACCCGGCCCGCCTGGCTTGAGTTCGACCGCATGCGCGCCACAGCCTGACCGCAAAAAGAGGGTAACGCCATGTCGGCAGCGTGCCGCTGCCTGCTCAGTTGCCGCATTGCAGCGCATCCGCTATCACTACATCAGAGGGACGGGAGCGCCCACGCCCGACGATGGCGCGTGTCGGTGTGCCCCCGCCCAACAAGGTAGAGGAAAGTCACATCATGACCAATGTCGTCATCGCATCCGCCGCCCGTACCGCCGTGGGCAGTTTCGGCGGGGCGTTTGCCAATACACCCGCCCATGATCTGGGTGCCGCCGTTCTAAAAGAACTGGTGGCCCGCGCCGGGGTCGACCCATCCGAAGTTTCTGAGACCATTTTGGGGCAGGTGCTGACCGCCGCCCAAGGTCAGAACCCTGCGCGTCAGGCACATATCAATGCGGGCCTGCCGAAAGAAAGCGCCGCTTGGGGCATCAACCAAGTCTGCGGCTCGGGCCTGCGCGCCGTGGCATTGGCGGCCCAGCACATCCAACTGGGGGATGCGAACATCGTCGCCGCTGGCGGTCAGGAGAACATGACCATGAGCCCTCATGCGCAGAACCTGCGGGCGGGTCAAAAAATGGGAGATCTGCAGTTCATCGACACGATGATCCGCGACGGTCTGTGGGATGCGTTCAACGGCTACCACATGGGCCAAACCGCCGAAAACGTCGCCGAAAAATGGCAGATCAGCCGCGACCAGCAAGACGAATTCGCCGTCGCTTCGCAAAACAAGGCCGAGGCCGCGCAGAAAGCTGGCAAATTCGCGGATGAGATCGTCGCCTACACGATCAAAACCCGCAAAGGCGAGACTGTCGTCGATCAGGACGAATACATCCGCCATGGGGCCACCATGGAAGCCATGCAAAAGCTGCGTCCTGCCTTTACCAAAGACGGCTCGGTCACTGCGGCCAACGCCTCGGGCCTGAACGACGGTGCAGCCGGTGCCCTGCTGATGAGCGCGGATGACGCCGAAAAGCGCGGCATCACCCCGCTGGCGCGCATTGCCTCCTATGCCACGGCAGGTCTCGACCCGTCGATCATGGGTGTCGGCCCCGTCTATGCCTCACGCAAGGCGCTGGAGAAAGCCGGTTGGAAACCAGAAGACCTCGACCTTGTGGAAGCCAACGAAGCCTTCGCCGCGCAGGCCTGCGCCGTGAACAAGGAAATGGGCTGGGATCCGGAAATCGTGAACGTCAACGGCGGTGCAATCGCGATTGGCCACCCAATCGGCGCCTCCGGTGCGCGCGTGCTTAACACACTGCTGTTCGAAATGCAGCGCCGCGGGGCTAAGAAAGGTTTGGCGACGCTGTGTATCGGCGGCGGTATGGGTGTTGCCATGTGTCTTGAGCGCCCCTAAGACTACAGTTGGCGCGCAATTTTGTTGCGCGCCACAACATGCAATTGCAAGAACATTACCTTGAGGGAGGGATTATATGTCACGCATCGCTTTGGTCACCGGAGGCAGTCGCGGGATTGGCGCGGCCATTTCGACCACGCTGAAGGACAAGGGCTATACCGTCGCCGCCACCTATGCAGGCAATGACGAGGCCGCCGCGAAATTCACCGAAGAGACCGGCATCAAGACCTATAAATGGAACGTGGCAGATTACGACGCCTCCAAAGCAGGGATCGAACAGGTCGAAGCCGACCTTGGCCCTATCGAAGTGGTCGTTGCCAACGCGGGCATCACCCGCGATGCGCCTTTCCACAAGATGACCCCCGACCAGTGGAATGAGGTCATCGCGACCAATCTCACCGGCGTTTTCAACACGATCCACCCGGTCTGGCCCGGCATGCGTGAACGCAAATTCGGGCGCGTGGTCGTGATCTCTTCGATCAATGGGCAGAAAGGTCAGTTCGCGCAGGTAAACTATGCCGCCACCAAGGCAGGCGATCTGGGCATCGTTAAATCACTGGCCCAGGAAGGCGCGCGCGCAGGCATCACCGCGAATGCGATCTGCCCCGGCTATATCGCAACCGATATGGTCATGGCCGTGCCCGAAAAAGTCCGCGAAAGCATCATCGCGCAGATCCCCGCAGGCCGTCTGGGTGAACCCGAAGAAATCGCCCGCGCGGTGGCCTTCCTCGTCTCCGATGACGCGGGTTTTATCAATGGCTCGACCATCTCAGCCAATGGCGCGCAATTCGTCGTTTAACTGGCGAGAACATCCAAATTGAAAAGGCCAGCCCCTCGGTGGGCTGGCCTTTGTCATATGGGCTAGGAGAAGAGCTTACTCACAGGTCTCTGCGGTCCTAATCGCGTGCCAAACAACGCGTGGCAGCCGCCCCGCCAAAACGGAACGACAGCCCTCAAGAGAGCTTTAACTCTTGTTAAGGATCAGCTCGACAGGCGGCTAATCTCCTCTTTCAAACGCAGTTTTTCCTTCTTCATGGAAGCCACTTTTAGATCGTCCATACCGGGGGCGCGTTGAGCAGTTTCAACCGCCTCACTCATTGCCTGATGCTTTCGCTTCAGGGTATCCAGATGTGCGCTCAAAGCCATACAATCCTCCATGATTGGTGTTTAGAAATTCAGTGGACCACAGCGCGACACACAAGTCACGCAGCACCGCAGCATAGGGGTGAAGTTGGTGAAAAAATGCTTAAGAAGTAGGAAAAACCAGCGGCGCACCGCTGCGCAGGACCGCTTCGATTTCGGGCACATAGCTTTTGCCGTCACCTTCATGCCGCGTGCCGAGGTGCATGGCATAGCTGTGATGTAATCGGAATGCGCCCCGACCGTTCTTGCGGGCACGCAAGAGAATCAGCTCAGGCAACCGCCCGACCCGCGAGGCCAAGGGCAGCACTTCGACCGATCCCATCTCATGCGGCAGCGCCGCCAGAAGCTCGGGCAGCCGCTTCGCGCGGTGGATAAAATGCGCCTGCCCCTTGGGTTTTAATCGTTTCGCCGCCATGCGGACCCATTGCCGTAAGGGCGTGGCCTCACCCAAGGCGGCCTCTCGCCCCGGATCGCGGGACTGGACCGAAGCCGCGCGGTCAAAATAAGGCGGGTTGGCCAGCACGTGATCAAATTGCCGTTGGCGTAGATGTAGGGGCATGTCGGTCAGGTCCGCTTCGACCACCTCCAACACATCTCTGCCATTGCGTCGCGCGAGATCGGCGTAGGCAGGCTGCAGTTCACACCCCGTCAGCGCCAGCCCCGGCACCCGAGCGCCCAAGGACAGCACCGCAGCCCCCACCCCGCAGCCAAGTTCCAGTACGCTTTGGCCCGCGGTCGCTTCAACACTTGCGGCCAGCAAAACCGGGTCCACCCCGGCGCGATAGCCCCGCCCTCGCCGCGGCTGCCATAGGTGCAGCTTGCCGCCCAGAAAAGCGTCACATGTCAGATCATCTTCGGCAAAAAGGCTCACAGCCCGAGGGGAATTTCATTGTCGCGCATCACCCGCAGGGCGGCGTCGTGATCGTTGGGATGCACCATTAAGCGGCGCGGGAAAATTCCGATGCCCCCTTCGAGCACGCTCATGTTTACGTCCATTTCAAAGCAGTCTATATCCTCCCCCCTGAGAAGGGCGGTGGCAAAGGCGATGATGGTCAAGTCGGTGCTGCGCAAAAGTTCCTTCATATCAAAGATGTAGAGCCGGATCACCGGCATGTCGAGCGGGACGTGGGAAATGACAATGAAAAGTGATGCAACGATGAAACCGCACGACCGCATGGCGGCCTATTTGGCCGATGATATGGATGCCGTCAGCGCGCTGATCCGCGAGCGGATGGCGTCGAAACACGCGCCCCGCATCCCCGAAGTTACCGCCCATCTGGTCGAGGCTGGCGGCAAGCGCCTGCGCCCGATGCTGACACTGGCCGCGGCGCGGATGTGCGGCTACGGCGGCCCCTACCACGTCCATCTGGCCGCTACGGTGGAGTTCATCCACACCGCGACGCTGCTGCATGACGATGTGGTGGACGAAAGCGCCCAACGGCGCGGGCGGCCCACGGCGAATCTCTTGTGGGACAACCAGTCGTCGGTGCTGGTCGGCGATTACCTTTTCGCGCGCAGCTTTCAGTTGATGACCGAGCCGGGCTCAATGCCCGTCATGCGCATCCTGTCCAATGCTGCGGCAACGATTGCAGAGGGCGAGGTGTTGCAACTGACAGCGGCACAGAATTTGGCTACGGACGAGGCGGTCTACCTGCAAGTCGTGCGGGGCAAAACGGCGGCGTTGTTCTCGGCCGCGACCGAAGTGGGCGGCGTTATCGCTGACGCGCCCGAAGGTCAGGTCAAAGCGTTATACGACTATGGTGACGCGCTTGGCATCGCATTCCAGATCGTCGACGACCTGCTGGATTATCAAGGCGATACCGGCGCCACAGGCAAGAACGTGGGCGATGATTTCCGCGAGCGCAAGCTGACCCTGCCGGTGATCAAAGCCGTGGCCAAAGCCGATGAGACCGAGCGCGCGTTTTGGGTGCGCACCATCGAAAAGGGCAAGCAGGAGGATGGTGACCTCGACCATGCGCTGATGCTTTTGGGCAAACACGATACGCTGACGGCAACACAGCGCGATGCCTGTGACTGGGCGGAAAAGGCCAAAGCGGCGCTTGCCCCCCTGCCCGACCATGAGTTGAAAGACATGCTGACCGATCTGGCCGACTACGTCGTCAGCCGGATCAGCTAAGCCCCCATGACAGGCGCAGCGGCGACCCACCAATTGGGCGCGGCGACGCTGATGCGGTTGGCGGTGGCCTCAGCCTCAGCTGCAGTTGCATAGATGCCGAAACAGGTCGCGCCGGAGCCTGACATACGCGCGAGGGCTGCATCATGCAGCGCCTCTAGGCAAGATGCGATGACAGGCTCCCTTGCGATGGCCGGGGCGGCGAGGTCATTACGCTGTAGGCGCAGGAAATCCACGAAATCAGCTAAGTTGACGAAGGGCGGAATCACCTCTGGCATGGGCGGTTGGTTTTTGTCCGACAACGCCGAGAAGACAGCAGGCGTCGGCACGTCGACACCGGGGTTCACCAGCACCAAATGACAGGTCGGAAGCGGCGGCAGCGGCGTAAGAATTTCCCCCACGCCCTGCATCCGCTGCGGACCTTGAGAAAGGCAAACCGGCACGTCGGCCCCCAGCCGGGCTATATCCTTTGGCAGGGCGAACCCCCAATGCAGGGCCAGCAATTCCAACGCCGCCGCCGCATCGGCAGAGCCGCCACCGATCCCCGCCGCCGCGGGCAGATGTTTCTCCAGATGCAGTGCAGCGCCTCGGCCCGCCCCTGCATCCAGCAATTCAGCGGCGCGAAGTACAAGGTTGCGCGCGTCCGTGGGCACCCCCTCGGCCCGCGGGCCACAAACGGTAAGGCTCAGGTCTTCGTCGGGTGTC
This sequence comes from Sulfitobacter dubius, assembly GCF_900113435.1. GTDB lineage: Bacteria > Pseudomonadota > Alphaproteobacteria > Rhodobacterales > Rhodobacteraceae > Sulfitobacter > Sulfitobacter dubius. The sequence goes on from NZ_FOPG01000001.1 coordinate 1,610,328, forward strand.
ACATACAGTGCATCGCCCACACCGACCCGGACCACGAGCGAATCCAACAGGTGATAGCCGTCTGCGCGCTGCCCGGTGCAATGCAGGGTCAGGTTAATCTTGGCCCACGCCATCCGCGACGCAGCATCGCCGGGGCCAGCGGGGGCGGCAACTTCCGAACGGCTCATTCGTCTGCGGCAACCTTAAGCGGCGGCGCGCCTTCCTCTGAGAGCACGGCATCAAGGCCGACGTCTAGCTTGCGGCGCATCCGCTCTGGGTCTGCCTCCGACTCGGCATCGGTCAGGTCAACGAACGACAACGCCCGGCGCCACTGAAACTCGGCCTCGCGGATGCGGCCCACGGCCCAGTAAACGTCTCCGAGGTGATCATTCACCACCGGATCGACGGGTTCCAACTCAACCGCGCGCTCCATCTGCTCAACGGCCTCGTCGTAACGGTCCAAACGATAGAACACCCAGCCCAACGAATCGACGATATAGCCACTATCAGGACTCGCCGCGACCGCGCGTTCGATCATGTCCAACGCCTCGTCCAAGCTGCGCTGTTGTTCGACCAGTGAATAGCCCAGATAATTCAGCACCTGCGGCTGTTCGGGGTTCAGTTTGAGCGCCGCGCGAAAATCGGCCTCGGACCCTTCCCAATCGCCACTGCGTTCCTTGGCGATGGCGCGGGCGTAGAACAGGACCCAACGGGCGCGGGCTGTTTCGGCGGTCAGGTCAAGCGCCTGATCGTAGGAAGCGATGGCTGCCTCATAGTCTTCCTCGGCCCGCAGCATGTCGCCCAGCGTGGAATGCACCACGGCCAGATCACCATGGCTCCGCGCAAGCTGCTCTAACACCTCGATGGCCTGCGCAGTCTTGCCTGAGCGGCGCAGCGCTTCGGCACGGCCCAACTCGGCGGCGTGATAGGCGGGGCTATTGGCAGGCAGGGATTTATACTCGGCAATCGCCAGATCATGCTCGCCGAGGTTTTCCAAAAGGCTCGCCGTCAGCAGCAGCGCGTCGATGTGATCGGGGCGCAGGTAGCGGGCGATGCGGGAATAGAGCAGCACATAGTAATCCCCCGCCGCCTCATTGCGCAGAACGGCGGCGAAGGTGAAGAACACCTCGGCCATCCCGGCTTGGGCGTCGGGCATATGGCTGAAGGGGGCGGGCGTGTCTTGCTGCAAGGTTTCAATCAGCCGCGCAATCTCTGGATCGGTGTCATCGCCAAAGCCGTTTTTGAGCACGGCCAGCGCATCATCGCTGCGACCCAATTGGCCCAGAACCTCAGCATGGGCCATCACTCCGCGTCGGGTTTGACCCGCCGCCCCTGCCGCATCACTGGCAAAGATCGCCTCTGCCCCTTCGAAATCCCCCACGCTCGCCAGCGCCAAGGCTTTGTGATACATCACAAAACCCTGCATCCCGGCCTCTTCGCTCAGGCCGTCGAATGCAGCCATTGCGGCAGTCACATCGCCCGCGCCCATATGCGCCCATGCCTGAACCAGCCCGCCGACCCACGGACCAATGGCTGACGTGTCACGCTCTAACAATGCGCTGTAATCGCCCTCTTTCGCCATGCCGGCGACGAGTGCCATCTCCGCCACTTGGCTCTTGGTGCCAATGGTAATCATGCTGCGCGCCAGCGGCAGTGCTTTTTCCACCCGCCCAAGCGACAGGTAGGACAACACGGCGCTTTCCATCAGCTCGATATTCTTGGGATCACGCGCCAGCGCCTCGGTGTAATAGCGCGCGGCCTCGGGGTAGTCGCTGTTCACAGCCGCATGGCGCCCAGCCAAATAGGGGCCCGCGACCGATTGCGCCATCAGTGGCGCAGAAAGACCGATGCAAAGCGCCGCAACGCTGGTGAACCCTAGAACATTCCGAAACATGCAAACCGCCTCATATCGCTTTGCGCTCAGGCTATCACCTCTGGGCCCGTGTGCAATGGCGCGGTCCCGATGAAGCATGCCGCTGACGACATTTCGCCGATTCAGATACAAAAAAAGGACCGACACGCCCTCGCGTATCGGTCCTTTCAACGTGCCCTTTGGCGGCCCGTTTACATGTTTGGGTAGTTTGGCCCGTCGCCGCCCTGCGGGGTGGTCCAGACGATATTCTGCGTCGGGTCTTTGATGTCGCAGGTCTTGCAGTGAACACAGTTCTGGAAGTTGATCTGGAACCGCGTCTCGTTGGTCTTCTCATCCTCAACGAACTCATAGACCCCCGCGGGACAGTAACGTGCCGAAGGGCCTGCGTATTTCGGCAGGTTCACCTCGACCGGAATGCTCGGGTCTTTCAGCTTAAGGTGCGCGGGCTGGCTTTCCTCGTGATTAGTAAACGAGAAGGCCACGTTGGTCAGACGGTCAAAGCTGAGTTTGCCGTCGGGCTTGGGGTAGTCGATCTTTTTGTGCTTATCCGCAGGCTCAGTCGCTTCGGCGTCCGACTTCCCATGGCTCAGCGTGCCCAAAAGTGAGAAGCCGAGCGTGTTGGTCCACATGTCAAAGCCACCAAGCGCCAGCGACGCGGTGAGCCCGTATTTCGACCACAGCGGTTTCACGTTGCGCACTTTCTTGAGGTCCGTCGCAATCGGGCCTTCGCGGACATCGGTCTCATATTCGGTCAGCTCATCGCCGCCCCGGCCTGCTTGGATCGCGGCATAGGCGGCCTCAGCCGCTGCCTTACCCGAGAGCATGGCGTTGTGGTTGCCCTTGATGCGCGGCACGTTGACCATGCCCACCGAACAGCCGAGCAGCGCGACACCGGGGGCCACCATTTTGGGCATGGACTGATAGCCGCCTTCGGTGATCGCCCGCGCGCCGTAAGCCACACGTTTTCCGCTTTTAAGCAGTTCGGCCACCATCGGGTGATGCTTGAAGCGCTGAAATTCCATGTAAGGGAAAACATGCGGGTTCTTGTAGCCGAGGTGGACAACGAAACCGACGTAAACCTGATTGTTCTCAAGGTGATAGATAAAGGACCCGCCGCCCGCATTGCTGTTCAGCGGCCAGCCCATCGTGTGGGTGACGGTGCCTTCTTTGTGCTTGGCGGGGTCGATCTCCCAAATCTCTTTCATGCCGAGACCGTATTTCTGCGGCTCCTTGCCCTCGTCCAACCCGTATTTCGCGATGACCTGCTTGCTCAGGCTGCCGCGCACGCCTTCGGAGAGGAAGACATACTTGCCGTGCAGCTCCATGCCCGGCTCATAGCTGGGGCCCGGCGTGCCGTCCGCCTGACGCCCCATCTCACCGGCCACAACGCCTTTGACTTCGCCATTCTCGCCGAACACAAGTTCAGAGCAGGCCATACCGGGGAAAACTTCGACGCCCAGTTCCTCGGCCTGTTCGGCCATCCAACGGCAGACATTGCCCATGGAGACAATGTAGTTGCCGTGGTTTTTCATCAGCGGTGGCATCGGGAATTCGGGGATGCGCAGCTTCCCCGCCTCGCCCAGCAGATAGAAATTGTCTTCCTTCACCGGCACATTGATCGGCGCGCCTTTTTCTTTCCAATCAGGGATCAGCGCATCCAGCCCGCAGGGGTCAAGCACCGCGCCCGAGAGGATATGCGCGCCCACTTCGGAGCCCTTCTCCAGCACCACGACATTGCAATCGGCGTCCAACTGCTTGAGCCGGATCGCAGCCGACAGGCCAGCAGGCCCGGCGCCGACGATCACAACGTCATATTCCATCGCTTCGCGTTCAATCTCGGCCATTTTTGGTGCTCCCTCACGGCAAATTCGGTTTGGATTTGGCTAAACCACCGCCGCGCGCAATGCAATCGCGACCCTGCGTTTATTGCGCAAAACGTGGTCGCAGCGACATAACATGACGCGCGACCTGTCAGGCCGCCGGTTCGTCCCCCATCAGATAGCGCGAATGGTCACGATTTCACCACCACGATGATCGTGGTCATATTGCACAAGCAAGATACGATTGACGGCATTCAACCGCCGATCTTGAGGCCGTTAGGCACTTGCAATTGGCGGGCAGTTTGGGTCAGGTAACTGCCAAGTTGACACGCAATTGGCCGCCCCCCGGCGAAAACCCGGGTGCGGCCCTCATTATATAGGCACACCGCCATGGAAAAGATCCCGATGACCCGCGACGGTCACACCGCGCTCGAAGTTGAACTCAAGCATCTCAAGTCGGTTGAACGTCCCGCCATCATCAAAGCCATCGCCGAAGCGCGCGAACATGGTGACCTGTCGGAAAATGCCGAGTATCATTCCGCCAAGGAAAAGCAGTCTTTCATCGAAGGCCGCATCAAAGAGCTTGAGGGCGTGATCTCGCTCGCGGATGTGATTGATCCCAAGAAACTGTCGGGGTCGATCAAGTTCGGGGCCACGGTGACGCTGGTGGACGAAGACACCGACGAAGAGAAAACCTATCAGATCGTTGGCGAATATGAGGCCAACATCGAAAAGGGCCTTTTGAACATCAAGTCGCCCATCGCCCGCGCGCTGATCGGCAAGGAAGAAGGTGATTCCGTCGAGGTGCGCACCCCCGGGGGGCAAAAGTCCTATGAGGTTCTCAAGATCGTCTACGCTTGAACGGGAAGGCTGACATGGCAGAGCCCGACGCTTCCGCACCCCAAGACCAAGCCCCCCGCGCCCCACGTGGCGGGAACGGCGCCGCGCGGCCTGCGCAGATCGGTCTCTATGACCGGCCCAAGGGCAGCAGCATCACCGAAATTGAGATCATAGCGGGCGGGCTTTCAGCGCTTTGGCTGCTCGGCACGGCGATCTATTTCACCTTTATCGCCGCAGAGGTGCCAGAGGGCGCGAATGAGGCTGGGCTGCGCGGGTTATTGACCCTGCTGGTCGTGGTTCTTCCTGTGGCGATGATTTGGGTGGCGGCCACTGCGGCGCGTGCCGGGCGGGTCATGCGCGAAGAAAGCCAGCGCTTGCAAGCTGCAATCGACGCCATCCGCCATTCCTATATCTCGCAACAGCAGGGCAACAAGCCTGCGGGCGAGAGCAGCATCGCACGTAAACTAGATGAATTGACCGCCAGCCTCCGCAAAACCGAGATTGCGCTGGCGGGTCTTCAAGGCCGCGAAGAGCCAGCGCGCCCTGCGGCCCCTGCCCCCGCGCCAACACCCCCCGCCGCCGAAGATCAGCCCACGCTGGCGCTTGGCACGCAGGCGGGCGATATGACCCAACCCCTGTCTGCCGAAGATTTTACCCGAGCTTTGAACTTTCCAGAAACGGCTGAAGATAGAGCCGGGTTCGACGCGCTGCGCCGTGCGCTGAAAGACCGCTCTGCCTCGCAACTGGTGCAGGCCGCGCAGGATGTGCTGACCCTGCTGAGCCAAGACGGCATCTATATGGACGACCTGCGCCCCGACCGCGCGCGCCCCGAGGTCTGGCGGCAGTTCGCCAGCGGTGCGCGGGGCCGCACGATTGCGCCTCTCGGCGGAATTCGGGATCGCTCCTCGCTGGCGCTGGCCAATGCGCGGATGCGGCAAGACCCGATCTTCCGCGATGCCGCGCATCACTTCCTGCGCCGCTTTGACCGGACCTTTGCCGAGTTTGAAAAGCAGGCAACAGATGAGGAAATCTCGATGCTGGCCGACACCCGCACCGCCCGCGCCTTTATGTTGCTGGGCCGCTGCGCGGGCACCTTCGATTGACGCGCGACCTTAGCTGGTAAAGCTGCCGTAGGGGATAAAGCGCACGGTGTCGCCCGGCTTGATGTCGCGGGCGGCCTCGTCCAACTCTACCAAGCCTTCTGCCCAGCTTAACCCGCTGATCCGGCCCGACCCTTCTGAGGCAAAGACCTCGGCCCGGCCATTGCGCATCCGTGCGCGCAAGTATTCCCGCCGCCCGGCCTTTTTGCGTTTGTCGAACGCCGCGGGCACATCAAAATCTTGAGGTTCCTGCCAGCCGTGTCCGGCGAGCAGCGCCATGGCGGGCCGGGCGAAGATCAGCGAACAGACCATCGCCGCCACCGGATTGCCCGGCAGCCCGAAGACCGGCACCCCCTGCCACATCCCAAGCGCCAAGGGCCGCCCCGGCTTTACCGCGATCCGCCAAAGCTGCATCGCCCCTGCTTCGGTCAACAGGGCCGAGACGTGGTCTTCGTCCCCCGCAGAGGCGCCGCCGCTGGTGAGGATTACATCGACCTGCGCTGCCGCCGCATCAAGCCGCGCACGCAGCGCGGCGCGGTCGTCGGCCACGCGGCCCAGATCGACCGCCTCATGGCCAAAGTCGGCGACGAGTTGCAGCAGCATCGGGCGGTTGGCGTCGTAAATCTGCCCGTCGCGTGCTGCCTCCCCCACCTCGACCAATTCGTCGCCGGTGGAGATCACGCCGACCTTCAATCGCTTGCGGAGGTGCACCTCTGCCACACCCGCTGCCGCCATCAATGCCAGTTCTGCCGGACCAATGCGCGTGCCTGCGGTGAGGATCACATCGCCGGCTTCTACGTCCTCTCCGGCTTTACGGGTGTTCGCCCCCTGTTTCACCGGTCCGTGAAACCGCAACATGCCGCCCTCGGCGGTCACATCCTCTTGCAAGATGACAGTATCGACCCCTTCGGGCAGCGCCGCGCCGGTTAGAACGCGGATCGCTTGGCCCGCAGGCACCGCGCCGGGGCGATCCCCCGCCGCTGCACGGCCCGGCACCAGCGGAAGCTCATGCAACCCTTCGCCGCGCCCACCGGCAAAACCGTAGCCATCGACCGCCGTATTCGGCAGCGGCGGGTTGGCGCGGATGGCTGTGACATCTTCGGCCACGATACGCCCCCCGGCATCGGCGGCGGGAAGGGTTTCGGCCCCCGTCACCGGGTGGAGGCGCTCTTTCAACAGCGCCAGCGCATCATCCACCGGGGTCCAATGCACGCCGGGTGGGAGGGCGAAACAATCGTTGCGCAGGGGCGGCGGTGCGGTGGTGGCAGGTGCCGTTGGGGCGGCGATCAGCCCCACTTCGTGCAGGATGAAGTCGGCAATCGCACGGGTGTCGTTCAGATCAAAAACAGGCCGGTCCATCTCAAGCGCCACGTCGCTGGCCACCGCCCGCACCGTAGGGTCATCCGGCGCGATCAGCGCGTTTCCGGTCTCGGCCCGGTGCGCTTCGACCTTGGGATGGCCATCGCGTTTGTAGCCTTCGATCAGCACCAGATCGACGGGCGAAAGCCGTGCGAGATGCGCCTCCAGCGGCGGCTCTTCGGCCCCGCGCAACTCATGCATCAAGGCAAAGCGCGCGCCGGAGGCCAACAGCACCTCGAGCGCGCCCGCGATCCGGTGGCGGTGGCTGTCCTTGCCGGGGTGGTCCACGTCGAAAGTGTGATGCGCATGTTTGACGGTGGAGACGGTAAACCCACGGCCCGTGATCTCCGCCACCAGCCGCTCCATCAGCCCGGTCTTACCGGCGTTCTTCCAACCGACGACGCCGTAAACCCTCATGCCATCGCCTCTGCTTTCGCCAGATCCTCGGGCGTGTTCACGTTGAAGAAAGCGGCCTCATCGGGGAACAGCGCCTCGCGCCCGTCGTGCTGTTCGGTCCAGAGCACCACCTTGCGCAGTCCGCCCGCCAATGCCGCGCGCAGATCGTCCCGCAGCGCCACGGGCCAGAGGCCAAAGGTCGGATGCCGCGCCGTGCCGCGCTTCGCGTCCGGCGTCGCGGCCAAGGCCAGCGGGTGGTCCATGCCATCGGCGGCCAGCAGCAAACGCGGCACCAGATCGCAGGGGAAGAAAGGCGTATCGGCGGCAGCGGTCACAATCGTATCGGCCCCCTGTTCGGCGGCCCAGTCGAGCCCGGCCAGTACGCCCGCAAGCGGCCCGGCGAAACCCTCGATACTGTCCGCCAGCACCGGCAGGCCCAGATCCGCAAAGCGCGCCGCATCGCCATTGGCATTGAGCGCCAGCCCCGCGACCTGCGGCTCCAGCCGGTCGATCACCGAAGACAGAAGCGTGCCTCGCCCCAGCGGCAGCAAGCCCTTGTCACCGCCGCCCATACGGGTCGCCTGCCCGCCCGCCAGAATGACGCCAAGTGGTTGTTTCATGTGGTCAATCCTTCGCGCCCTTGCGCCCGCTTTTGCGCGGCTCTTCGGCCACGCTGGCCGGATCCGCATCGCGGATGAGCCGCCCCTCCCCGGCCAGACAGGTAAAGCGCTGCCCGCGCATCCGCCCGATCAGGGTCAGGTTCACCTGTTGGGCGATCTCCACCCCCCAAGCGGTAAAGCCCGAGCGGGACGCCAGCACCGGAATGCCCATCATCGCCGTCTTGATCACCATCTCAGAGGTCAGCCGCCCGGTGGTATAAAGCACCTTATCCTCAGCCCCGACCCCTTCGGAGAGCATCCAACCCGCGATTTTGTCGACCGCGTTGTGACGGCCCACATCCTCCATATAGACCAAGGGCCGGTCGCCTTGGCAGAGCACCGTGCCATGAATGGCCCCGGCCTCAAGATAAAGGCTCGGCGTGCGATTGATCTTGGCCGCGAGCGCGTAAAGGTCCGAGGTACGCACCGGCATGTCGGGCAGGCTCACCTCTGCCAACCCCTCCATCATATCGCCAAAGACGGTGCCCACGGCGCAGCCGCTGGTGCGGGTCTTGCGCTGCATCTTGTCTTCGTAATCGGTGGCGCGTTTGGTGCGGACGACGACAGTCTCAAGCTCTTCGTCATAATCGACGCCGGTGATCTCTTCGCCCGGGCGCAGCATCCCCTGATTGCGCAGAAAGCCGAGCGCCAGATAGGCCGGGTAATCGCCAATGGTCATGGCGGTCACGATCTCTTGACGGTTGAGGAATATCGTCAGGGGGCGCTCTTCGACCACATTGATCGCCACCTCCGCGCCGGTGTGATCTACGCCAGAGACATTCCGCGTCAGTCGAACAGCAGTGGGATCGGGGGCGATCAGATAATTGCTAAGTTCATTGTCGCGGGCCAATTGTATCCCCTTCCGGTTAGGTCTAAGCCTTTGACATTATATTTAAGAGTTCGTCATGGCCATCACCACCACCAAATCCGCCTATCGCAAAGGTATCGTTGACGCATTGCCCTTTGTGTTGGTGATTATTCCTTTCGCCTCGCTCTTTGGTCTGCTGGCCACCGAAGCTGGGTTGAACGTATTCGAGACGCTGACCTTCTCCGTCGTGGTGATCGCGGGTGCCGCGCAGTTCACGGCCTTGCAACTGCTGCAAGAAGACGTGCCTACGGCGATTGTGCTCGCCTCAGCGCTAGCGGTGAACCTGCGCATGGCAATGTATTCGGCGTCTCTCACCCCTTGGATCGGCGGCGCGCCGGTATGGCAGCGGGCACTGGCGGCCTATATGACGGTGGATCAATCCTATGTCGCGGCCATGACCCAATATGAACGCGCCCCAGAAATGACCGTGCCGCAACGCATGGCCTACTTCTTTGGGACCGTGACCCCGGTGGTGCCGCTTTGGTATATCTTCACGCTTGTCGGCGCGATGGTCGGCTCGAGTGTGCCTGACAGTTGGGCCCTGGATTTTGCGATTCCGATCACCTTCCTTGCTATGATCGCGCCGATGTTTCGCACATTGGCCCATGTGGCCGCGGCGTTTGTCGCAGTGATTGTAAGCCTTATTGCCGTTAATGTGCCCTATGCGCTTGGGCTGATCATCGCGGGGCTCGCGGGTATGATTACCGGCGCGCAGGTTGAGGCATGGATGGAACGGCGCAAGCCGGGGAGCATGGCACGATGATTGATAAAACCGCACTTTGGACCGTAATCATCGGCCTCGGGCTGGGCAGCTTTTTCCTGCGCTTTGTCTTTACCGGGCTGGTGGGCGACAAGCAGATGCCTGCGTGGCTTTTGCGGCACCTGCGCTATACCGCCGTGGCGATCCTGCCCGCGTTGGTCGCGCCACAGGTGTTATGGCCCTCGGCCACCGATGGGCAATTTGATCTGCCCCGAGTCAGCGCCGCCGTGGTCACGCTGGGCGTCGGGCTGTTAACGAAAAACGTACTCGCCGCGATCGTGTCAGGAGCCGTGGCGCTTTATGGTATGCTGTACTTGGTCGGCTAAGCGCGGGCGTTACTGGCGTGCCAGTTCCGCCGCGCGCAGGGCATCGATCACGTCGCCCTCATCATCTTCGTAATATTTCGTGGTGGTCACGCCCGGCAACGCCTCAAACCGCTCTTGCAGTTTGACGGGATAGAAGGTCGATCCAACATTCTGAAAGCTGGGGATTTCACCAAGGATCCCGCTGGTGGCACTGGCACAAAAAGCACCGGGCACGGCACCGTGGGTCGTAACCAATTGCAGCGCCCGTTCGGCCACGGCGGGGGTTACTTGAATTTCTTGGGTAACAACGTGAAAGGTGCTGCGCGCATGGGCCGATTTGTAGGCCTGCAACCAACCCGGCGTCACACCGTAAAGCACATCGCCCCGTTCGACCAAACGCGCATCGCGAAACGATCCTGCTGGGTCAAAGATCACGCGCTGCGACCCATTCACCATCAGCGCGGTATGACCACCACTGCCCGTGCGGTTGTTCACCATGGTCATTAATGTCAGCGAAGGCGGTTCGGACGAGCGATAGGCGGCACGCGCGACGACGTCGGGCGGACTATCGGGGCTTTGATCCACCGAACAGCCAGCCAACACGCCTACAAGCGCGATCACAGTAAAGAGAGTTCTCAAAGGCTTACCCTCTTGAACAACAGTATACGGCGATTAACCAGCAAAGAGCGCCAGCAGAACCAAGATCGCGAGGATGACGACAACGCTGCGTGTTACGAAGGTCATGAACCCGTCAAAGGTCTTTTCCTGAGCATCGTAATCCATGCTACCGTGTTCATGTTCAGCCATTTTCGTCTCCCTAGGAAAATCTGTTCGCGGTGATTAACCTATATAATTCTCCCTGTCACGGGGGGATAACAATCTGAATACCATACTAGCAATAGGCGAAACTGCGCGCTATAGGGGAATCTGATAGGCGGCTGCACGCCACGGATTCGTGCAAACTCAAGTTTTCTCCAGATCAGCGACCAAGCGGAACCCAATCCTCTTTGGTTCGGCATCCGGGACCTTCTTTGGCAGCGCGCGCAACATCACATTCAGTTGTCCCACATGTTGTACCAACTGCGCCCGTGCGCCTGCTGGATCGACGCCGTAGAATGTAATGATGTCCGGATCGAAATACCCCATCCCTTCGATCCGAAGCACGCCTGCATCGCCCCCTGCAAAGCCAATCGCCGCCTCATGATCGTTGTCGAGCTTTTCTTCAAAGTTCTTGAGATAGAGCACCACCCGCTCATAGGCCCATTGGGCCGGAGATTTCTGCTTTACCGACTTGTCTGTGACCGATTTAGGCAGAGGCTGATCGCCTGATTTGGGCTGATCCGGGTCCGTATGCACCTCATGCATGCGCGGCAATGCCGCAGCTTCATAGGCTTCGGCCGCTGTTTTCACTTCATCACCCATCGCTCACCCCCTGCGCTGATACACCCAAGCGCCGTCAGCCACGCGCAACTCGCGCGTGGCGTCTCCGGCTTGGTAAAGGTGGCTTAGATGGGCGACGGCTTCAACCAGTGCGAGGCCATACTCCGCCTCGCCGATGTTGCGCTTGAACAGCGACGCAAAACATTCGGATGCTGATTTCGGCGTGTCGATATAGGCCAGCAGGCGACGCAACGCGGAGTGATGGTTTTCGATCAACTGTTTCAAGCGCGTCGGCAGACCGGTGAAGGGCAGTTTATGCCCGCCCAGCACCAGATGATCCTCGCGCGCCAATGGAAGAAGACGCTCGCAGGCTTCAAGCCACTCCCCGATCGGATCGGCCATCGGCTCGGTCGGGTAGACGCCGATATTGGGACTGATGGAGGGCAGGATTTGATCGCCCGCAATCACCAGATTGTCGTCCCGGCTCCAGAATGTTGCATGTTCGGGCGCATGCCCGTTGCCGATATGCACCTCCCAATCGCGCCCACCCATGCGGATCACATCGTTCTGGCGGATACGGGTAAAGCCCAGCGGCATCGGTGCCACGACGTCAGAAAAGTTAAAGGGCCGCTCGCTGGCGCGTTTGTCATAAAGCTCGGCCGCCATGCCCGCCTTGCGGTAGAACGACAAAGATTCGGCGAGCGGCACCTCTTGAACATCCAACGTCAGCATCCGCGCGGTCAGCCACGCGGTGCGGGTGGTGACCAGTTCCGCACCGAATTCGCTTTGCAACCAGCCCGCAAGGCCCACGTGATCTGGGTGATGATGGGTCACGATCACACGGGAAATAGGCTTGCCACCCAGTGGGCCTGCCATCAACCCACGCCAAAGCTCCTTGCTCCGGCGTGAGGCAAAGCCCGTATCGACTACCGTCCAGCTATCGCCCTCGTCCAATGCATAGACATTGACGTGATCCAACTTCATCGGCAGCGGCAGGCGGAACCAAAGAACCCCCGGCGCCACCTCGATCGCTTCTCCTTCGGCAGGCGGCACATCCCAAGGATAGCGCAGCCCTTGGGGCGGTTTCGGCGGCGCGACGGGGATGGTGGCCTGCTCTGACATCAGCGGCTCAGGTCTTCGACGCCAAGCGCATAAAGATCTTCGGCCCCCGCCTGCGCATGGGTCAAAAGCCCCTGATGCTCGGGCAAAAGACGTTGGATATAAAACCGCGCCAGCTTCTCACGTGCACCGCTGCCGCCTGCGGCTTTTTCGGCCATCGCGGCTTGCAGATGCAGATGCCCGCCCAGCACACGAGCAAAGGCGCGCAGATAGGGTACGGCCCCCGCAAAACGCTGGTTCATGTCCTTTTGCGCGGTGATCCATTCGGTCGCCTCGCGCAGGGTTTCGCTGGCCTGCCAGACGGCATCGGCCATGCGCGGGAACGGGTCGCGCGCGGTCTCGGCATCGGCTTCGATCTCGTCAAGCAGCCGGTTCGCCGCCTCGCCGCCGTCCATCATCTTGCGGCCCACAAGGTCCATCGCTTGAATGCCGTTGGTGCCCTCATAGATCGCCGTGACACGCACATCGCGGCTGAACTGCGCGGCGCCGGTTTCCTCGATAAAGCCCATGCCGCCATGCACCTGCACACCCATCTCGGCAACGCTCATGCCTACGTCGGTGCCGAATGCCTTGGTGATCGGGGTCAGGAACGCCGCCCGCGCCGCCCATTCGTCGCCCTGCCCGGCGCGCGCCATGTCGCTGGCATAGGCACAGCTCAGCGCGATGGCGCGAGAGGCAAAGATATCGGCCTTCATGCTCAGCAGCATCCGGCGCACGTCAGCGTGATCCACAATGGTGCCGGTGCCGCCTTCGACAGGCGACCGGCCCTGCTTGCGCTCCAACGCATAGTCCAGTGCCAGTTGATAGGCCCCTTCAGCCGCGCCGATGCCCTGTTCGCCGACACCAAGCCGGGCGTTGTTCATCATGGTGAACATCGCCGCCATGCCGCCGCCCTCACGGCCGACGATCCAGCCGGTCGCGTTGTCATATTGCATCACAGCGGTGGGCGAGCCGTGCAGGCCCATTTTGTGCTCAAGGCTGACCACGCTCACGCCATTGCGCTCGCCCGGTTCGCCGTTCTCATCAGGGATGAACTTTGGCACGAGGAACAGGCTGATTCCTTTGGTGCCCGCAGGTGCCCCCGGCAGGCGGGCAAGAACCAGATGGCAGACATTGCCCGCGAAATCATTGTCGCCCCATGAGATATAAATTTTCTGGCCAGAGACCGCATAAGTCCCGTCGCCATTGTCTTCGGCCCGGCTGCTGAGCGCGCCCACGTCCGAGCCCGCCTGCGACTCAGTCAGGTTCATCGTACCGGTCCACTCGCCGCTGATCAGCTTAGGCAGGTACAATTCCTTGATCGCGTCGCTCGCGTGGTGCTCCAGCGCTTCGATCTGGCCCTGGCTCATCAGGGGGGCGAGTTGCAGCGACAGGCAAGCGCCGCTCATCATCTCGTTAACCGCGCTGGTCAGGGTCATTGGCAGGCCCATGCCGCCGTATTCAGGGTCCGCCGACATGCCGATCCAACCGCCCTCGGCAATCGCGGCGAAACCTTCGGCAAACCCGGGAGAGGTGCGCACAATACCGTTTTCCAGCTTTGCAGGGTGCAAATCCCCGCCCCGTTGCAGCGGCGCCAGCACGTCATCGCACATCCGCCCGGCTTCGGACAGGATCGCCCCGGTGACATCTTCACTGGCTTCAGAGAAACGGTCGGTGCTGCGGAGCGTTGCGAAATCCAGTACGTCCTCGATCAGAAAACGGTAGTCATCCACGGCGGCGCGGTACGGCATATCATATCCTCCTGAAAGGCGCGCTTGATCTGGCAAGCCTGACATGGCCCTGATAAAGGCTGGTTTATGTTGCCGCCAGCATGAAATGCCCGGCCGCCCCCCGCAACCCAAACGCGGCGTCACGGGATGCTGCAGGATTAGACAGGATTAGCCCTGCTATGACCGAGACGCTGACCCCCACGCCCCAAGGCATCGCCTGCGCCGCCCGCCTGTTGCAAGAGGGCGCGCTGGTCGCCCTGCCGACCGAGACGGTCTACGGCCTTGGCGCGGATGCCCGCAATGGGGAAGCCGTGGCGGGCATCTATGCCGCCAAGGGGCGGCCCAGCTTCAATCCGCTGATCGTTCATTTGCCGGATATCGAGACGGCCAAACGATACGTTGAGTGGACGGACGATGCTGACCGGTTGGCGCAGGCCTTTTGGCCCGGCGCGCTGACATTGGTCTTACCGCTCAAGCCCGACAGCGGGCTGTCGTCACTGGTCACGGCGGGATTGCCCAGCCTTGCGGTGCGCGTGCCAGCCCACCCCGCCATGCGGCAGGTCTTGCAGGCACTCAACGGCCCCGTGGCCGCGCCCTCGGCCAACCCCTCGGGCAAGATCAGCGCGACCACGGCTGCGCATGTGCTGGCGGGCCTCGACGGTAAGATCGCGGCTGTGCTGGATGACGGCGCTTGCAGCGTGGGTCTGGAAAGCACGATTATCGGCCTGACCGGTCCCCGCCCTGCCCTGCTTCGCGCAGGCGGCCTGCCGAGTGAGGCGATAGAGGCGGCGCTCGGGCAACCACTGGAGGTTGTCGATGGGGCCGAGATCATCGCGCCGGGGCAGCTGGCCTCTCACTACGCCCCTGGCGCGGCGGTGCGGTTGAACGCGGAAACGGCTGGGCCGGGCGAAGTGCTGCTTGGCTTTGGGACGATGGTTTGCGACCTCAACCTCTCGCCCTCCGGCGACCTGACCGAGGCTGCGGCGAAGCTTTTTGACCATCTGCACCAATTGGACGCCACCGGACAGAGCATCGCCGTAGCGCCGATCCCCGATCATGGCTTGGGCCGCGCGATCAACGACCGTCTGGCCCGCGCAGCCGCCCCGCGCTAGGCGTGCCCGGCTGAGGCCGACAGCCCCAAGGGATCGATGCCCAGCGTTTTAAGCGCAGCGGCCCATTTCTCCGAATCCGGCAAATCGAAAATAACTTCTGGCGACGCCTCACAGGTCAGCCAGCCGTTCTGCGCAATCTCGCCCTCCAACTGCCCCGGCCCCCAGCCCGCATAGCCCAGCATCAACTGGGCGCGCTCTGGCCCCTTGCCGGTCGCAATGTCTTCGAGGATGTCGCGCGTGGCGGTCAGCGCAATGCCATCGCCGACCCGCAGCGTTTCAAGGGCAGAGCGGTATTCATCGGAATGCAGCACAAAGCCGCGCCCCGTCTCGACCGGACCGCCGAAATGCACGGCCAGAGATTTCGCCTGCGGCGGCGTGTCATCGACCAATTGATCCAACACATCCGACAGGCGCAACTCCGGCGCGGGTTTATTGACCATCAGCCCCATCGCGCCCTGTTCGGAATGCGCCGAAAGATAGATCACGGAATGGGCAAACCGCGTGTCCCCCATGCCCGGCATCGCGACCAGCAGCTTGCCCGTCAGTTCCATTGTCTGACCCGTCAACGCCCACCTCCTAAAGGTAACCTTTCTTTGAACATGGCCGCTTGCGCCCCACAAAACAAGAGAGGCAGCGCACCGCCAACCGCATCGGCGAAACATGGATGATGCAAATGTGACTTGGCAGGCGCGGATGGATACCGCATCAAGGCCGCATGAATATATCGCGCCTCTTCTCCGCCGTTCTTTCCTGCCTTGCCCTTGCCCTGCCTGCCGCCGCACAGGACGGTGTCGGCACACCTTTGCAGGGCGATCTGCTTACCGGTTGGCAGCAAGCCGACGGTCGGCGGGTGGCGGCGGTTCGGCTGCGCATGGCACCGGGCTGGAAGACCTATTGGCGCAGCCCCGGTGACGCAGGCATCCCGCCGGAGTTCGATTGGTCCGGCTCGAACAACCTCCGCGATGTGCAGATCACATGGCCCGCGCCCAAAGTCTTTGACCAAGGCGGGGTAAGCTCCATCGGATATGCGCGCGAAGTGATCCTGCCGCTGACCATCACCCCGCGCCGCCCCGGTGCGCCGGTAACCTTGGATACCAGCATTGACCTTGGCGTCTGCAGCGACGTCTGCGTGCCGCAGACCCTGCACCTCAGCGCCGTGCTTGATGGGCCCGAAAACAAACCCACCCCCGCCATTGCTGCGGCTCTCGCCGCGCGGCCCTATTCGGGGGCCGAAGCGGGGTTGAAAAGCGCCCGATGCAGCCTGCGCCCCACGGCGCGGGGACTGGAGATCGAAACCCGGCTTTCCCTGCCCTCTGCCGGAGGCAAGGAAACCGTGGTGATCGAACCCGGCAATCCCAACATGTGGATGAGCGAGACCGTGAGCCAGCGGTCGGGCAATACGCTCGTTGCCAGCGGTGAGATGATCGCCGAGAACGGCACCGCGCTGGCGCTCGACCGTTCCGCCATTCGGATCACGGTGATCGGCAAGAACCACGCGGTCGAGGTGACGGGCTGCACCTCGGGCTAAACCCGCACGCTACTTGCGGCGCTGATGCTCGTCCAGCCGCGGCATGATCTCGACGAAGTTGCAGGGCATGTGGCGGTAGTCCAACTGTTTGAGCAAGATGCCATCCCATGCGTCTTTACATGCCCCCGGGCTGCCCGGCAGCGCAAATAGATATGTCCCCTGCGCCACGCCGCCTGTCGCACGGCTTTGCACGGCGCTGGTGCCGATCTTCTCCATCGAGATCATGGTGAAGACCGTGCCGAAGGCGTCGATCTCTTTCTCATAGACGTCGCGGTGCGCCTCGACCGTCACGTCGCGCCCAGTGAGTCCAGTACCGCCGGTGCTGATCACCACATCGATCTCAGGATCCGCGCACCAGTGGCGCAGTTGCGCCGCGATGGCGGGGCGGTCGTCGGTCACGATCTCGCGGGCGGCCAGCACATGGCCCGCAGCTTCAATCCGCGCGACCAAAACGTCGCCCGAGCGGTCTTCGGCCAAGCTGCGGCTGTCCGAGACGGTCAGCACGGCGATTCTCACGGGGATGAACTCCCGGCTGTCGTCAATCCTTCTCATGTCCGCTCCATCATTGCCAAACGCGCGGCCAGTGCCACGAAAATACCGCTGCTGATCCAGCCGAGCACACGCCCGCCCCCAGCCAGCCGCCGCCCGATGCCAGCGGCAAATACCCCAACCGCACCGTTGATGACAAAACCGCCCAAAGCCAGCACCGCGCCAAAGGTTAAGAACTGCGCCAAGACCGGACCGGCCTCGGGCACCACGAATTGCGGCAGAAAGGCCAGCACGAAAAGGATCACCTTGGGGTTCGTCAGATTGACGATGAACCCGGTGTTAAACGCCCGCCAGCCGCCCATACCGGGCGTCGTGTCGCGCGGTTTTCCGGCCTGTCGCAACGTCTGCACCGCAAGCCACAACAGATAGGCCACACCAAGCCAGCGGATCAGATCAAGCGCCCAAGGCAGCGCCGCCACCAGCGCCCCAAGGCCGAGCCCCGCCAGCGTCACATGCACCAAAGCGCCCGCGGAGATCCCCGCACTCGCCGCCAGCGCGGCACGCGGGCCTGACCGCAGCCCCTGCCCAAGGCAGAACATCATATCCGCCCCCGGTGTCAGGTTCAGCGCAAGGGCGGCAGGCACAAAGGCCAGAAGGGTCAACGCATCAACCATCGCGCAGCTTGGCCTGAAGGCTTAGCAAATCCGCCCAAGCCTCGCGTTTGGCGGCCGGATTGCGCAACAAGGCGGCAGGGTGAACCATCGGCAGGCAGGCCACGTCTGCCGCCTTGGTCCATGTGCCGCGCAACCGCATGATGCTGCGTTTTTCCAATAGCGATTGGCAAGACCAATTGCCGAACAGCACCAACACTTTTGGCTTGGCCAATGCGATGTGCCGCTGCACGAAGGGGCGCATCATGGCAATTTCATCGGGTTGTGGATCACGGTTCTGCGGTGTGCGCCACGGCAGGATATTCGACAGATAGACGTTGCGATCACGCCCCATATCAATTGCCGCCAACATCCGATCAAGCATTTGCCCCGTGCGCCCGACAAAGGGTTTGCCCGCACGGTCTTCTTCGCGGTCTGGCACCTCGCCCAATATCATAACCGGCGCGCCCGGCACCCCGTCAGAGAACACCATGTTCCGCGCGCCTTTGTGCAACTCACAATGCTCGAACCTCTGCAACGCGGTGCGCAACTCTTCTATGGTTTTTGCGCCCGCCGCCGCGCGTGTGGCCAAAGCCACCGGATCGGGCTTGGCCTCGGGCCGCAGGGGTTGCGGCCCTTTCGCGGGCGTTTTCGCCTTGGGCGGGCTTGCGGGCACCTCATAGCGGTTGACCGGCGCGTCGCAAATCGCCTCGGTCGCACCAAGCTCAACCTGCCACGCCAGCATCTCAGCTGCCTGATGATAATCGAATGATTCCATGGCCGGAGCTTACGCTCTGCGCGCGGGGGACGAAATGCCCTATCGCTGCGCTTTACCTGCCAACCCGCCCGCGCCTATAAGGCGGCAACAGCAGAAGGGATCGCCACCATGTCATTCGCCCATCGCCACCTGCTTGGCATCGAGCAGCTCTCGCAATCCGACATTACCACCCTGCTGGATCTGGCCGACACCTATGCCGACCGCAACCGCCAGCCGAACAAGCATTCGGACGCGCTGCGTGGGCTGACGCAGATCAATATGTTCTTTGAAAACTCCACCCGCACGCAGGCGAGTTTCGAGATCGCGGGCAAACGTCTAGGCGCGGATGTGATGAACATGGCGATGCAGGCCAGCTCGATCAAAAAGGGTGAGACGCTGATCGACACGG
The DNA here is from genome assembly GCF_900113435.1 of Sulfitobacter dubius. GTDB lineage: Bacteria > Pseudomonadota > Alphaproteobacteria > Rhodobacterales > Rhodobacteraceae > Sulfitobacter > Sulfitobacter dubius. Next base: position 1,629,440 of record NZ_FOPG01000001.1, read on the forward strand.
CAATGACGCTGAATGCCATGCACCCCGATCTGCTGGTCGTGCGTCACCCGCAGTCGGGCGCGGTGGACCTGCTGGCGCAGAAGGTGAACTGCGCGGTGCTCAACGCGGGCGACGGGCGGCACGAGCACCCTACGCAGGCGCTGCTCGATGCGCTGACGATCCGCCGCGCTAAAGGGCGGCTACACCGCCTCAGCATCGCGATTTGTGGCGACATCGCCCACAGCCGCGTGGCGCGGTCGAACATCCTACTCTTGGGCAAGATGGAGAACCGCATCCGCCTTGTCGGCCCGCCGACCCTGATGCCCAGCCAAATCGACCAATTCGGCGTCGAGGTATTCGACGACATGAAAAAAGGGCTCGAAGGTGTCGACGTGGTGATGATGCTGCGCCTTCAGAAAGAGCGGATGGACGGCGGCTTCATCCCGTCGGAGCGCGAGTATTACCACCGCTACGGGCTCGACGCCGAAAAGCTCGCCCATGCCAGCCCCGACGCCATCGTCATGCACCCCGGCCCGATGAACCGCGGGGTTGAGATTGACGGCACGCTGGCTGACGACATCAACCGCTCAGTCATTCAGGATCAGGTCGAGATGGGCGTTGCCGTCCGCATGGCCGCGATGGACCTACTGGCGCGCAACCACATCGCCGCTCAGCCCGGCGCGGCCTGAGCGGAACCCCAAAGGGCCGCGCGGCGTTTTCCTGAGAACAGTCAAAGGAAGCCGTCATGCCCCATACAGAAGTCGCCCCGCAAGAAGCCGGCAAGGTCCGCGTCTATGCCCTCTCGCTCTCGGATGCCGAGGCGCGGGCGATGCGCGATGATGAGACCGCACAGGCCGCCGCCCTTGGGATTGAGCGGATCGACGCGGCCTATACAGAGGTCTTCCGGGTGGCCGACCTCGATCAACTGGGGCTCGCGGGCTATCTGCGCGACGGCAATGGCGTGAACCCCGAGCAGATCGAGACGGACCGCAGCAAGCTTGCCGCGCTCGACGGTTGGGTGATGATCGTCTACTCCCGCGCTTTCGCCGGACAGTCGCTGCAACTGGCCCCGATCCCGGCGCTGACCCATATCGGCACCTATAGCGAAAGCGGCCCTGAAACCTCTGTGCAAGCGATGGAAGCGGAGGCCGCACAGCCCTACACCGGCATTCCCCGCGTCTCTCCGCCCGAGCCTGCTAAGGGCGGTGGAGGCAAGACGATGGTGATTGTCGGGATTGCGGTATTGGTACTGATCGTTGTCTGGTGGCTGTTGGCCTAAGTGCGAAATTCGCTGGCACCCTAAGCGCCAGCGCGGTACACCAGCCCTATGCAAGAACCTGAACACGATCCTAAAATGTCTGGTCGCATCGCCATGGTCGCGCTGCTGGTCGCTTTTGGCGTGGTCGGAATGATGATTTGGATTGGCGGTTAAGGGCGGAGCCTGCCTGAGAAACCTGCGGAAACCGCTTGGTTTGGGGGGCGATTTGGGGCATGACAGCGGCGCATCCGCTTTCGCATCAAAGGCCCGCCCATGACCCATCTTTTCACCAACCTGCGCCTTCTAGACCCCGAAGCCGGCACGCTTGAGCCCGCCGCGGTTTTGGTCCGCTATGGGGTGATTGCCGAGGTTCTGAACCACGGGGTCACTGCGGTAGATGGTGCAGAGGTGATCGATTGCGGCGGCCATGTCCTCGCCCCCGGTATCGTCGACATCGGCGTCAAAGTTTGCGAACCGGGCGAGCGGCACAAGGAAAGCTACCGCTCTGCCGGGCTGGCGGCGGCGGCGGGCGGGGTGACCACGATGGTCACGCGCCCGGACACCGATCCGGCCATCGACAGCCCCGAGACGCTCGAATTCGTCACCCGCCGCGCCAATGAAGCAGCACCGGTGAACGTCGTGCCCATGGCCGCGCTGACCAAGGGCCGCGAGGGGCGCGAGATGACCGAGATCGGCTTTCTGATGGACGCAGGTGCCGCTGCCTTCACCGATTGCGACCGGGTGGTGACGGATACCAAGGTCTTCTCCCGCGCGCTCACTTATGCCCGCAGCCTCGGCGCGCTGGTCATCGCCCACCCACAGGATCCGGGGCTGAGCAAGGGGGCGGCCGTCACCTCTGGCAAGTTCGCCTCATTGCGCGGCTTGCCTGCCGTCTCGCCCATGGCCGAGCGGATGGGGCTGGACCGCGATATCGCCCTCATTGAGATGACCGGCGCGCGCTACCACGCCGACCAGATCACCACCGCCCGCGCCCTGCCCGCGCTGGAGCGTGCCAAGCGCAACGGGCTCGACATCACCGCGGGCGTGGGCATCCACCATCTCACGCTCAACGCGCTTGACGTGGCCGATTATCGGACCTTCTTTAAGGTGAAACCGCCGCTGCGGGACGAAGAAGATCGCATCGCCGTGGTCGAAGCCGTCGCAAGCGGCTTGATCGACATCATCTGTTCCATGCACACCCCGCAGGACGAAGAAAGCAAACGCCTGCCCTTCGAAGAAGCCGCCAGCGGTGCGGTAGGATTGGAAACACTGCTGCCCGCTGCCCTGCGTCTGGTTCATGCCGAGATGATGGATCTGCCGACGCTCTGGCGCGCGCTGTCGCTGAACCCGGCCAAACGACTCGGCCTGCCCGGCGGGCGGATTGCCGTGGGGGCGCCTGCGGATATGGTGCTGTTCAACCCCGACGCGCCCTTCGTGTTGGACCGCGCGACGCTGCGGTCGAAATCCCGCAACACGCCCTTTGACGGGATGCGGATGCAGGGTAAGGTCATGGCAACTTATGTAGCAGGCTCCTGCGTTTACGAGGCGAATTGATGCCCCCTATCGATACTTCTATTGAAATGATCCTCTTTTGGGCGCTGGCGGGCTATATCATCGGCTCCATCGCTTTTGGCATGTTGTTGGCGCGGCTGATGGGGCTGGGCAACCTGCGCGATATCGGGTCGGGCAATATCGGCGCGACCAATGTGCTGCGCACCGGCAACAAAAAGGCCGCGGCGCTGACGCTGTTGCTGGATGGGGCCAAGGGGGCCGTGGCAGTGCTGCTGGCCCGGGCCTTTGCGGGCGAAGATGCCGCACAGGCGGCGGCGCTCGGCGCGATGATCGGCCATTGCTATCCGGTCTGGCTGGGTTTTCGCGGCGGCAAAGGCGTGGCGACCTTTTTGGGCCTCATGCTGGCGCTGGCATGGCCTGTCGGGCTGGCGTGTTGTGCGGTCTGGCTGATTACGGCGGCACTCTCGCGCATCTCGTCCCTGTCGGCGCTGGCGGCGGCGGCAAGCTCAACCTTCTTGCTGGTATTTCTCGGCTACGGGGAGATGCTGCTCTTGGGCATCGCGCTGACGCTGCTGATCTTCTGGCGGCACCGCGACAACATCCGCCGTATTCGTGCAGGTACGGAATCGCGGATCGGACAAAAGGGCTGACACCGCCCCGAAGGCGGCATCAGCCTCTTCATGCTTTAGTAGGAATATTCGGCGTAGATACGGCTCAGATCGCCGTTCCATGGCCCATGATAATCCGCCAGCAGGTCATCCGCAGGCACGCGGCCCGTCTCGATACTGTCGCGCAGGGCGTTGAGGAAATGCGTTTCATCTGGCACAAGACCACCGGCACCGGGACGCGCGCGGGCTTTCAGCCCTGCCTCTGACAGGGCCACCGCCTCGCGCGCAAGATCATGCATCTTGAGCCCGCCAACCTCGGCCTGAAGGCCATGGGTCGAGGCGGCGATGCGCAACTCTTCCCGTGTCTCTGCATCCCAGTCCTTGACCAAATCCCAAGCGCCATCCAGCGGAGATTGGTCATACATCAGCCCAACCCAGAAGGCGGGCAGTGCGCAGAGACGCCGCCACGGGCCACCATCGGCACCACGCATTTCGATAAATTTCTTAACCCGCGCCTCGGGGAATAGCGTGGTCAGATGATCGGCCCAATCGCTCAGCGTCGGCTTTTCGCCAGGCAGCGCGGGCAGTTCGCCTTTCAGGAAATCGCGGAAAGACTGGCCAAGCGCGTCGATATATTTACCATCGCGGTAGACAAAATACATCGGCACATCGAGCGCATATTGCACCCAAGCCTCGAACCCGAAACTTTCATCAAAGACGAAAGGCACCATCCCGGTGCGGGCATCATCCAGATTGCGCCAAACTAGACCGCGGGTGGATTTCACGCCATTGGGCTTGCCGTCGAGGAAGGGTGAATTGGCGAAAAGCGCGTTGGCGATCGGCTGCATCGCCACGGCGACGCGCATCTTTTGCACCATGTCGGCTTCACTCGCGAAATCGAGGTTGACCTGAACGGTACAGGTGCGGCGCATCATGGTGGTGCCCATGGTGCCGACCTTTTGCATATAGCCGTCCATTAGCTTGTAACGGCCCTTGGGCATCAGATCCATTTGCTCATGCGACCATTCGGGTGCCGCCCCCAGACCGATGAAGCCCACGCCGATCTCATCGGCCACGTCTTTCACTTCGCGCAGATGGGTGTTCACCTCATCGCAGGTCTCATGGATGGTCTCGACCGGCGCGCCTGACAGCTCCAACTGGCCGCCCGGCTCAAGGCTGATGTTGGCACCGTCTTTCTCAAGCCCGATCAGCTTGCCACCCTCTTCAACGGGGGCCCAATTGTGACGGTCACGCAGACCTTCCAGCATCACCCGGATCGAGCGGTCCCCCTCATAGGGGAGCGGTTTGAGCGTGTCTTTGCAGTAGCCGAACTTCTCGTGCTCGGTGCCAATGCGCCAGTCTTCGCGCGGCTTGCAACCGTCGGCCAGATACTGCGCCATTTGGTCGTGATGTTCGATCGGGCCGCCGCCGGATTGAGGAATGGACATATGCGAAGGCTCCGTTTTGAAGGGTCGTCTTAGGGTGTCGACTTGGCGTCGTGTCTAGCAGGGATGGGCGGATTTGCCGGGGCTGTCAATGCAGCAAGACATGCGCCGGGCGCAGGGGCGCGCGCTCCCAGATCACAACGGCGTCATGGTGGGTCTTGCGCAACTCAAAGAGCATCCTCTCGGTGCGCAGCCCCGGCAGAGCGGCAAAAGCGTCAAACAGCGCCTCGGATCCGGCAGCATTCACCGGGATCAACAGGGGCGCTTCATCGTCGCGCGGCTCAAGCCGCCAATGGGCTGGAAACATCTGCCGGTCGAGGCTGAGCCGCTGCAATTCGCGCAGAGCCACCGTGCCGCCGGTCAGCGGGCCGAAATAAGTGATCTGCCCCTCGACAACCTGAACGGCCCCCGCTCCGTCACCTTCACCGCGAAAGCGGGCACGTTGCACGCCAAGCCAGATCAGCGCCGCGCCCCCGGCAAGCGCCGCATAGCCCGGCACCGCCAGTAAAAACCCCGGCCCGGCCACCAGCCAGAGACCGAAAAGCATCAGCCCCCCACCGATAATCGCCTCGCGCCAACGCCAAAGCTGGTCGCGGGCCCCTTGGCGCAGAAAACTCATCGGGCCGTCCCTTGCATCACCAATCTCCCAATGCCTGCTGCCACATGGTCATCGCCGCAACCGCCGCCGTATCGGCCCGCAGGATGCGCGGGCCTAGCGTGACGGCGTGGGCATGATCCAACCCGTGCAAGCGTTTGCGTTCGGACTCAGAGAACCCACCTTCGGGGCCGATGAGGATGGCCCATGGGCCTTGCGCGCCTGTGGGAAGCGCGCCGTTTTCCCCGGCCAAAGCCTCATCGCAAAACATGATCTGCCGGGTGCTGTCCCATTGGTCCAGCAGCCGCCCCAGCTTCACCGCCTCGGCCACTTCCGGCACATAGGTGCCGCCGCATTGCTCTGCCGCTTCGACCGCATGGGCCTGAAGGCGCGGCTGCTGCACGCGACCTGCGTTGGTGAAGTCGGTCATCACCGGGACAATGCGCGAGGCCCCCATCTCAGCCGCTTTTTCAACAATGAAGTCGGTTCGGGTTTTCTTGATTGGCGCAAAGAGCAGCCACAGGTCAGGCGGCATCTGCAAAGGTTTGCTCTGCTCGACACAGGTCAGCACCCCGCCGCGTTTGCCCGCCTCGGCGACCTCGGCCAGCCATTCGCCATCACGCCCGTTGAACAAAAGCACCCCGGCCCCGACCGTGAGCCGCATCACCCCAAAGAGGTAATGCGCCTGCTCGCGCGCCAAAGGAACCGTTTGCCCCTGCCCCAAGGGCTGATCTACATACAATCTGATTTTCGCATTCATGGGGCCAGATATATGCACAACCAGCCGCCTTCGCCAGATGCCTCGCAAGATGGGTCGGTTGCCGATGCTGTAGCCGACAATTGGGTCGACCGTCATGCCCCCGCTGCCCTGCGCCCCTATCTGCGGCTGAGCCGTGCGGATCGACCAATTGGCACATGGCTGTTGCTGCTGCCCTGCTGGTGGGGGCTGAGCCTCGCGATCCTTTTCGATCAGGCACCCCGGTGGGAGGATCTGTGGATTTTCGCGGGCTGCGGCATCGGCGCCTTTCTGATGCGAGGGGCGGGCTGTACGTGGAACGACATCACCGACCGCAACATCGACGGCAAGGTCGCGCGCACCCGCTCGCGACCGATCCCTTCGGGGGCGGTCACGGTGAAACAGGCGCTGGCGTGGATGGTGGGGCAAATGCTACTGGCGCTGCTGATCCTGCTTTCCTTTAACCAAGCAGCCATCGCCATGGGCGTGTTGGCGCTGTTGCCGGTGGCGGTCTATCCCTTCGCCAAACGCTTCACTTGGTGGCCGCAGGTCTTTCTGGGGCTGGCCTTCAATTGGGGCGCGATGCTCGTTTGGACGGCGCACGCCGGTACGTTGCACGCGCCTGCCATTGTACTCTACCTCGCAGGGATTGCTTGGACGCTGTTCTATGACACAATCTATGCCCATCAGGACGCCGAGGATGACGCGCTGATCGGCGTGAAATCCACCGCGCGGCTCTTTGGTGAGAATTCGGGCCAATGGCTGCGGCGCTTCCTCATGGCGACTGTCGGTCTTATGGGGATTGCCGTGATCTATACCGGGTTGCCGCAGGCTTCGGTGCTGGCGCTGGCGATTGCGCTCGGCGGGCCTTGGGCCATGGGATGGCATATGGCGTGGCAATTGCGTGGGCTGGATACCAAGGACAACGCCAAGCTTTTGCAGCTCTTTCGCGCCAACCGCGATACCGGCATGATCCCGCTGTTGTTTTTCGCAGCAAGTCTTCTGGCCTGATTGCACCCCCGGCAGGACGGGCGTATCAAGTCTTGAGCTTAACAACCAGAAGGCCGCCCATGCGCCTCTCCGCCATTTTCATGATCGCCCTGACCTTTGCAGCCGCAGCGGTGGTCTCTCTGGTGGCGGCAAGCTTCTCGGTGCAACTGATCGAGGACACCTCGGAAATCGGTGTGCGTGACGCGCTGGACGATCAGGGCATGACATGGGCCGAGGTGCAGGCGGACGGTTTGCAGGTCACTCTCGCCGGGATCGCGCCGACCGAAGCGGTCCGCTTCCGCGCCCTCTCAACTGCTGGAACCGTGGTCGACGCCGCCCGCGTGATCGACGAGATGGAGGTTGAGGCCCAATCCGGAATCGCCCCGCCGCGTTTCTCTGCCGAGGTGCTGCGCAACGATGCGGGCATTTCGATCATCGGCCTGATCCCCACCAGCACCGACCGCGACGCGGTGATCGAAGCCTTTGGCGACATGGCGGGTGAGGCCACGGTGACCGACCTTTTGGAATCCGCCAATTACCCTGCTCCTGATGGCTGGGAAGACGCGCTGAACTTTGCCGTGCGTGCCATGGCAGACCTGCCCCGCGCTAAGGCCTCGGTCAACGCGGGTCGCGTGACCATCACCGCGATTGCCGACAGCCCCGAAGCGAAAGCACAGATGGAGCGCAAGTTGCAACGCGCAGCCCCGCCCAGCCTGCGTCTGCGGCTCGACATCGCCGCACCGCGGCCGGTGATTACGCCTTTCACCTTGCGGTTTGAGATCGACGAAGAGGGCGCGCGTTTCGATGCCTGTTCTGCCGATAGCGACGCCGCCGCCAGCCGCATCCTCAAAGCGGGCATCGCCGCTGGCGCGGCTGAGAGCGCCAATTGCACCATCGGTCTGGGTGTGCCCAGCCCGAACTGGGGCCGCGCCGTGGCGCTGGCGATCGATGCGCTGAGCCGTGTGGGCCAAGGCTCCATCTCTTTCGCGGACGCAGACATCACCTTACTCGCCGCGCCGGGCACTGATTCCGATAGTTTCGACCGCGTGGTGGGAGAGCTGGAGAACGCCCTTCCGGACGTGTTCGCCTTGACCGCAAAGCTGCCAAAAGTCGAAGACCCCGATGCTGGCCCGCCTGAATTCACCGCGACCCTGTCCCCCGAGGGGCAAGTGCAACTCCGTGGACGGCTTACCAGTGAAGGGCTGCGCGATCTGGCGGACAGCTATGCGAAATCGCATTTCGGGTCGGCCAATGTCTACACCGCCGCCCGTCTGGATGAGGCTCTGCCCGCCGATTGGGCCACGCGCGTTTTGACCGGGCTGGAAGCGATGGCCTCCCTCGTCAATGGGTCTGTTACGGTCACCCCCGACCGGCTTGAAGTGACCGGCGACACCGGCAGCAAAGAGGCGAACACCACCGTTGCCTCCCTTCTGGCCGACAAGCTGGGCGAAAGCGCTGATTACAGCATCGACATCACCTATAAAGAAAAACTCGATCCCATCGCCGGGCTGCCTACCCCCGAGGAGTGCGAAGCCGAGATTCGCGAAATCCTCAAGGTCGGCAAGATCACCTTTGAACCGGGCAACGCCACGATTGACGCCTCGGCGCTTGGTACGATGGATGACATCGCCGAAGTTCTGAAACATTGCGGGGACATTCCGCTCGAGATCCAAGGCTACACCGACAGCCAAGGCCGCGAATCGATGAACCAGTCACTCTCGCAAAGCCGCGCGGAATCGGTTCTAAACGAACTGCGCGCCCGCCGGGTGCTGACTTCTTCCTTCGTTGCCAAAGGCTATGGTGAGGAAAATCCCATTGCCGATAACCAGACCGAAGAGGGCCGCGAAGCCAACCGCCGCATCGAATTCCGCCTGATCCAGCCCGAGGCTGAGACCCCCGAAGACGAAACAGCGCTGGAATCCGCTGAAGAAACGGGCGATACCACCGCAGAAGAGATCGGGGAATCCGACGAAACCGAAGAAGGCAGCGGTGATGAGCAGAACTGAGTTTGTCCTGGCAACAGCCATCATTCTTTTCGTGGCCTTCTGCATGGGATGGTTCGCCAATTGGCTGCTGAACCGCTTTACCCGCGTGGCCGCAGATGATGTGGCCCAGCTTGACCGGATGAGCCAAGAACTGCACGAGGCTGAAGAAACCCGCGATCAGGCGATCACCTATCTGCAACAGCGCGAAGCCGAACTGACCAACCAGCTTGCCCAGACAGAAGCAGAGCTGCGCGCCGCGATGGACGGCCTGCGCGACGCCCGCCACGAGGCCGAAGAGATGCGCGCCTATATCGAGCGTCAGAAAGCCTAACCCCAGACCTTCGGAGCCTTGTCATGGCCAAACTCGCCCACTCCATGATCCGCGTCTTTGATGAGGCGGCATCGGTGAAATTCTACGAAGACGTGTTTGGCCTTAGAATCGCCGACCGTTTAGATTTCGACAGTTTCACCCTGATCTACCTGCGCGACACCTCAGGTAATTTTGAGCTGGAACTGACGGTCAATAAAGACCGCGACACACCCTATGATCTGGGCGACGGCTATGGCCATCTGGCCTTTGTGGTCGAAGACCTCGAAGCCGCCCGCGAGACAGCGATCAAAGCCGGGGCCGCCCCGCGTGACATCGTTGATTTCCGCCCTGCGGGGGAGACTGTGGCGAAGTTCTTCTTTTTGGCGGACCCCGATGGCTACCAGATCGAAGTCATCAAAAAAGGCGGGCGCTTCGCCTAAAGCGATCGCTTACCAGCGCTCTAGCGCGGCCTCATCTTCGTCTTTCGCGGCGACCCAAGCTTCACCCTCAGCCGTGATCTCGCGCTTCCAGAATGGCGCGCGGGATTTGAGGTAGTCCATCAGGAATTCCGCCGCCTCGAAAGCATGGCGGCGATGCCGCGCCGCCGTGGCGACCATCATGATCTGTTCCCCCGGCACCAGCCGCCCATAACGGTGGATCACCAGCGCATCTTGCAATTCGAACCGCGTAACGGCCTGCTGCGCAATCTCGCGCAGCGCCTTTTCGGTCATGCCGGGGTAATGTTCGATCTCCATCGCGCTCAGCGTGCCTGCATCATTGTCGCGCACGACGCCGGTAAAGGTCACAATCGCACCGCTGCCGCCCTCGCCCTTGGCGAAACGCGCGGTTTCCTCAGCCAGATCAAAGGGCGCCTCCTGCACCAAAACGCGCATCGGTCAGCCCCCGGTCATCGGGGGGAAGAAAGCCACCTCTCGCGCGCCTTGGAGCGGGGCGTCGAAATCGGTCAACTCCTGATCCACAGCCACGCGCAATGCGGAGAGATCAGAAAACGCCATCTCGTAGCGTTCCTCTCGGCCACGCAATTCTTCGACCAATTCGGCCACGGTCGCTGCGGTGCTCTCCACCCGTTCGCGGGGCAGGCCGATCCGTTCGCGGACCCATGCGAAATATAGAACGTCCATCAACGTGGCTCCTTCAGATGCGGCAGCGCCTTGCGCAGATAGTCAAAGCCGGTGATGGCGGTCAGCACGGCGGCGACCCACAACAGCGCCAGCCCCAACAGCCCGGCCCATTCCATCCCGGCGAGTTTCCAGCCCAGCCCCAGAGTATCTTCGACCTCGCCATCGAGGATCGCTTCGATCATCTGCTGGTCCATCCCGAAAACGCTCATCCCGAGGTAATGCTCGAATACGCCCTGAGAAAACAGCACGGCGATGGCGATCATCTGTAGCGTCGTTTTCCATTTGGCCAGTTGGGTGACCTTTAGCGTCCCCGCAACATCGCCCAGATATTCCCGCAAGCCCGAAACGAAGACTTCGCGAAACAGGATCAACGTAGCGGGCAGCACCAGCCACGGCGACCAACTGGAGAAGGCCACGATCACCATCAACGCGATCACGACCATCGCCTTGTCGGCAATCGGGTCGAGCATGGCCCCGAGTTTCGTTTCCTGCGCCCACGCGCGGGCAAGGTAGCCGTCAAACCAATCCGTCACCGCCGCCCCGACAAAGAGCAGCAAGGCGAACCAGTCGGCATAGGGGCGCGTAAAATATAGAAACATGACCGCCACACCGGGCGCCGCGACCAGCCTGAGCAGGGTCAGGATATTGGGCAAATTCCATTTCATGACGTTATCCTACCTTGCGCCGTTCGCGGCTGAAAGGACGAAACCGCGCCAGCGGTCTGCCCTTCGGCGGGCGCGTCGCTAGCCCTTCTCATGGAAATATCCATAAATTGTCTCTGCCAGCGCATCCGACACGCCATCAACGGCCTTAAGGTCGCTGAGGTTCGCGCGGCCCACCGCCTTGGCCGAGCCGAAATGCGCCAAAAGCGCGCGTTTGCGCGCGGCCCCGACGCCCGGCACATCATCGAGCGGCGTGGCGCTGACCCCCTTGGCGCGTTTCGCGCGGTGAGTGCCGATGGCGAAACGGTGCGCCTCATCGCGCAAGCGCTGCACGAAATAAAGCACCGGATCATTGTGCCGCAGCGCCATCACCCGCTTGCCGACGCGGTGGAACTCTTCCTTGCCCGCGTCACGATCAATGCCTTTGGCGACGCCGACCATCGGAATGTCCTGCACCCCATGCTGCGCCATGATGGAGGCCACGGCGCTCACCTGCCCCGCGCCGCCGTCGATCAGCAGTAGGTCAGGCCAAAGCCCACGGCTGCGGTCTGGGTCTTCTTTGATGAGCCGTTTAAAACGCCGGTGCAGCACCTCTTTCATCATGCCGAAGTCGTCACCCGGGGTCAGGTCGTCACCACGGATGTTGAACTTGCGGTATTGGTTTTTCATCATGCCCTCTGGGCCCGCGACAATCATCGCGCCCACCGCATTGGTGCCTTGGATGTGCGAGTTGTCGTAAACCTCGATCCGATCGGGCGGTTTTGGCAAATCAAAGGCATCGGCCAGCCCCTGTAGCAGCTTGGTCTGGGTCGCCGTTTCGGCCATCTTGCGGGCAAGGCTTTCGCGGGCGTTGCGCAGCGCGCCGTCAACCAGCTCGGCCTTCTCCCCTCGCTGCGGCACCAACAGTTCCACCTTGCGACCGATCTTGCCACTCAGCGCTTCGGCCATCAGATCGGGGTTTTCGATCTCATTGCTAAGGATCAACTGCCGCGGCGGCTCGCGGGTGTCGTAGAACTGGCCGATGAAAGCCTCCAGCACCTCGGCGGCGTCCACATCGGCCCCGACGCGGGGGTAGTAATCCCGGTTGCCCCAGTTCTGGTTGGCGCGAATGAAGAAGACCTGTACGCAGGCCTGTCCGCCTTCCATATGCAGCGCAATGATGTCGGCCTCATTCACCCCTTGCGGGTTGATGCCTTGGGCCGTCTGAACCTGCGTCAACGCCTTGATCCGGTCGCGCAGGGCCGCGGCGCGTTCAAACTCCATCGCCTCAGACGCTTCGGCCATATCCTGCGCCAGACGGCCCTGAATCTCGGTTGATTTCCCACTGAGGAACCGCTCTGCATCCCGCACGGTCTGGCGATACTCTTCGGCTGAGATTTTACCGACGCAAGGAGCAGAGCAGCGTTTGATCTGGTGCTGCAAACAGGGCCGCGTGCGGCTGTCGAACATCGAGTTGGAGCAATCACGCAAGAGAAAGACCCGCTGCAACTGGTTCAGCGTGCGGTTCACCGCGCCCGCGCTGGCGAAGGGGCCATAATAGCTGCCCTTTTCCTTCTTCGCGCCGCGGTGTTTCTTGATCTGCGGGTAGTCGTGATCGGCGGTGACAAGAATATTGGGAAAGCTCTTGTCGTCGCGCAGCAGCACGTTGAACTTAGGCTTGAGCTGTTTAATCAGGTTTTGCTCAAGAAGCAGCGCCTCGGTTTCCGTTTTTGTGGTCAGAAACATCATCGAAGCGGTATTGGCGATCATCCGCGAGATGCGCCCCGAATGCCCCGTCGGCCGCGCATAGGATGACACCCGCGCCCGCAGGTTCCGCGCCTTGCCGACATAGAGCACACGGCTTTCCGCGTCGAGCATCCGGTAGACGCCCGGCGACGAATCGAGCGACTTCAGATAGGCCTGAATCACCTTGCGGCCTTGCGGCGGAGGGCTGTCGTTTGGCGTGGTCATCTCAGGCGCTGATTCTCGTGTTTTGCTGCAATAGGACGGAAATGGGGGCAAGCTTTAACATGTCCACCAAACATGTGGATAAGTCTGACGATAACTTCTGGGCATCTAGGAATTTCCGTTGTTTTTGACTGGCTTCTCTGATTTGCCCATTTTTTAAGCACGTCAATAATTCGTTGTTATTGCTGTATTTTTTATCTCGCATGAAACAAGCCTCTGAAAACAAAGAGGTTTCGGTAACAGTTTGGTGACAGACGTTAAGAACGTGCAAAACTTCCTGCATTGCGCTTACGTCAAGGGACCTTTGGGGCTTGTATTCCACTGCAAATGTTCCCCTCCGTCGGTGCAGATCAGCTGTCCTGTCACCCCCGATGAATCGATGAAATAGCCGAGTGCCGCTGTGATATCCTCAGGGTTTGAACCACGGGCTAGAACCGTGTTGCGGCGCTGTGCGGCGAAGTCGTCGGTGCTTTGGGCACTGCCCTTCAGCGTCGGGCCGGGGCCGATGCCGTTAACCCTGATCGCCGGGGCCAAAGCCTGCGCTGTGCTGCGCGTCATGGCCCAAAGCCCCATCTTGGCGATCGTGTAGGTCGTGAACTCTGGCGTGAGGTTCCGCACCCGCTGGTCAAGCATATTGACGATCAGCCCGGCGGCGCGGGGCTCTCCGTTTTGGTCTTTTTCGGGCTTTAACCCCTGCCCCGCCATCGCTTGTGTCAACACGAATGGCGCACGGAGGTTGCTGCCCATATGCCGGTCCCAGCTTTCGCGGGTGGCGCTGGTGATATCGTCATATTCGAAAATCGAAGCGTTGTTTACAAGGCAGGTAATCGGCCCGCCGAGCGCCTCGGCCGCGCGAGGCAAAAGCGTTTCCGTAGCGGCGTCTTCCAGCAGGTCGGCTTGCAAAGTCACAGCACAGCGCCCCATGGCTGTGATCCCCGCGGCCGTGGCATCGGCCCCATCTTGCGAGGTGGCATAATGTACCGCCACGTCAAAGCCCCGCTGCCCAAGATACAGCGCCATGGCACGGCCCAGACGCTGCCCGGCCCCGGTCACCAATGCCCGCCGCATCTGCCGCCCTCCTCAGATCAGGATGATTAACAAATAAAGCCCGTAAAGCGCGCTGAGCGCCACACCCCAAAGCCGCGTGATATCCCGCCCCAGATAGACGAAGGGGATCAGCAACAGCGACGCGCCCAGCATCACCCAAAGGTCGATCCGCAAGAAGGCTTCGTCGACCTCAATCGGGCCAACAAGACTTGCGATGCCGATGATCGCAAGAAGGTTAAACATGTTCGAACCGATGACGTTGCCAAGCGCCACATCCGCCTGACGGCGCAGCGCTGCCATCACGGTGGTCGCCAATTCCGGCAGCGATGTGCCCACGGCCACAAGCGTCAGGCCAATCACTGTGTCACTCACCCCATAGGTCTGGGCGATGATCGTGGCGTTATCCACCAGAAGGCTTGCGCCCAAGGGCAAGCCGATCAGGCCAAGGATCAGGAACAGCGCAATCTGCCAACCGGCCATACTGGGGTCCGCGCCTTCGGGCTCTTCATCATCATCCGCCGCACCGGCCCGGCAGGCATGACGGTGATCCTTGGCGTCGCCAAAGGCGTCATAGAGCATATAGGCCAGCCCAGCGAGCAAGATGAGCCCCGCGATCCAGTCAAAAACCCCGCGGAAAGCCAATGCAATGAACAAGACTGACGCAGCGATCATCTGATTGTAGGTCTTGCGCGTGCTGCATTCCGAGGTGTGCATGGTCGCCAGCAAGGCCGGAATGCCCAATACCATCAGGATGTTCGCCGTGTTCGACCCGACGACATTCCCAAGCGCCAAACCCGGCGCGTTGTCCAAGATCGCCTTGACCGAGATCAGCAGTTCAGGCGCAGAGGTGCCAAAGGCCACGATCGTCAGACTGACGATCAGCGCGGGCACCCCAAGGCGCAGCGACAGGTTCACCGCCCCTTTGACCAGAGCATCCCCCGCGAACAGCAGGATTACGAGGCCAAGCCCCGAAAGTAGCCACGGCATCAGCATCAACGCCCTCCCTTACAGGCACAATCGCCTTTGCCAATACGGTAACGTCCGCAGTCACGGCATTTGGTCCGGGCCAGGCGTTTGCCTCCCAGCCAATGCATTTTTCCAAACCAAGCCAAAAGGCCCATGGCCACCAGAAAGAGCAGAACGATCTTAAAAACCATGCGCTAGAGACCAAAACGCGCGAAGGCCGCGCGTTCCTCTATGCCCTGCACCGCGTCCTGCACCATCTGCACGCCAAAGCGTGACAGCAGCCCGCGTTTCACGCCGTAGCGGCGCAGTTTCACCTTCTCGCCAAAGCGCTCTTTCAGCAGCGGTTTCAGATGGCCGATACCGTCGATCAAGCCCAACTCGGCGGCGCGTTTCGCCAGCCAGATTTCCCCGGTGAAGAGGTTCTGCCCCTCGGGCAGCTTGCCCGCCCGGCGGGTCTTTACGTGATCGATAAAGTTCTCATGAATGTCTTCGAGCAGCGTTTTCAGCCGCGCGACATCTTCGGGGTTTTCCGGGCGGAAGGGATCGAGCATCGATTTGCTCTGCCCTGCCGTATAGACCCGCCGCTCAACCCCATGCTCACGGATGAACTCATGCACCCCGAAAGAGGCGGAAATCACCCCGATGGAGCCCACGACCGAGCTTGGGTCCGCATAAATCTCATCCGCCGCAGCCGCCAGCCAGTAACCACCCGAGGCGGCGACGTCTTCGACAAAAGCGATGACGGGGATATTCTTTTCCTCAGACAGCCGCCGAATACGCGCGCCGATCAACGACGATTGCACCGGGCTGCCACCGGGAGAGTTAATCTCCAAGGCGACAGCGGCAGGCTTGCCCTTGGCAAAAGCCTTTTCGATGACCGGAGCCATGGTGGCATCGTTCAACACCGCGCGGCCCTGCGAGCCGATCATACCGGAAAGCCGGATCACTGAAACGCTGGGCGGGGATTTAAGGAAGGGCAGCCTAATTCTCATTCTTCTCATGTAGAACGCCCACCCCGTGCAAACAAGGCGGGCGTCCAAGTTTCGCAGCCCTCAGGCCCGCAGACGCCAGCCGGTGCGGAAAATCCACCAGATCACGCCGAGGCAAAGCGCCGTGAACAGCGCGATTGCCGCAAGGCTGGTCAGGATCGGCACATCGGCAGAGCCGAAAAATGCCCAACGAAAGCCTGAGATCAGATAGACCACCGGGTTGAAGTGCGAGATCACCTGCCAAACCGGCGGCAGCATCGAGATCGAGTAGAAAGACCCGCCAAGAAAGACCAGCGGCGTGACGATCAACAGCGGCACAAGTTGCAACTGCTCAAAATTCCCCGCCCAGATGCCGATGATAAAGCCCATCAGCGCGAAGCTGATACAGGTCAAGATGAGGAAAGCGACCATGGCGATGGGGTGCTGGATCGTGATGTCGACAAAGAAAAACGCCGTAATCAGTATGATCGTACCGATGAACAGCGCCTTGGTGGCCGCCGCACCGACATATCCGATGACGATCTCGAAAAAGTTGATCGGGGCCGAGAGCAATTCATAGACCGTGCCGATAAATTTCGGGAAATAGATGCCGAAAGAGGCGTTGGAGATCGACTGCGTGATGACGCTGAGCATGATCAGCCCCGGCACGATAAAGGCGCCATAGCTCACGCCCTCGACCTCTTCGATACGGCTGCCGATGGCTGCGCCAAAGACGACGAAGTAGAGCGAGGTCGACAGCACCGGCGAGATGATGCTTTGCGTGATGGTGCGAAAGAAACGCGCCATTTCAAAGGCGTAGATGGCTTTGATCGCGGTCCAGTTCATGCCGCATCCTCCTTGAGCAGATCGACAAAGATATCTTCCAGACTGCTTTGCCGTGTCGCCACGTCTTGCAGCACCAGACCGCTTTCCGCGACTTTCGAGAGCAGCTTGGTGATGCCGGTCCGCTCGGCATTGGTGTCATAGGTATAGATCAGGGACCGCCCATCGGCGGACAACTCCACATCGGGCGACTGCAGCGCCAGTGGGACTTCGGTGATCGGCTCGGTAAGCTGCACTTCGAGTTGTTTTTTGCCCATCCGCGCCATCAGCGCGTCTTTCTCTTCAACCAGCAGCAATTCGCCCTTGGCGATGACGCCGATCCGGTCCGCGATGGCCTCGGCCTCTTCGATGTAATGGGTGGTCAGGATGATCGTCACGCCCGAGGCTTTTAGCCCCGCGACGATCTCCCACATGTCCTTGCGCAGTTCCACGTCGACGCCCGCGGTGGGCTCATCAAGGAACAGCACCTTCGGGTCATGCGACAGCGCCTTGGCGATCAGCACCCGGCGCTTCATCCCGCCCGAAAGCTCACGGATCTGGCTGTCTTTCTTATCCCAGAGCGAAAGTTGACGCAGGATTTTCTCCAGCACCGCCTCATCCGCCGGCCGGCCAAACAGCCCACGCGAGAAGCGCACGGTGTTGAGCACCCGTTCAAAGGGCTCCAGATTGATCTCCTGCGGGACCAGTCCGATCATCGAACGTGCCGCGCGAAAATCGTCCTTAATGTCATGGCCGCCCACGGTCACCTTGCCGCTGGTCGCGGTGGTGATGCCACAGATGGTCGAGATCAGCGTCGTCTTGCCCGCCCCGTTAGAACCTAGGAGCGCAAGGATTTCGCCCTGTTCGATCTGTAGGTTGACCCCTTTAAGCGCCTCGAAACCGCCCGCGTAGGATTTCCGCAGGTTCTGAATATCCACGATTGTCGGCATGGTCGTCTCCGCTTTGGTAAGGCGGGCAACCTAACTGGCTTTGGCGGCGGTGAACAGATGCCTTCAAGTCTTGGCGCGGCCGAACCACCCCTTTTTGGCGGGGGCGTCTTCACCAGCTTCCGCGCTTTCGCCCGTCTCTTCTGTCGGACCTTCGAGCGAAGATTGCAGATTGTCGAAAAACTGATCCGCCATTTTCTTGGCGAAACCGTCGATGATCCGGCTGCCAAGCTGCGCCAGCTTGCCGCCGACTTTGGCCTCGACATCGTAACTGAGCTCGGTCCCGCCGTCTTTTTCGGCCAGCCGCACTTCTGCGCCGCCCTTGGCGAAACCGGCTGCACCGCCCTTGCCCTCGCCGGTGATCGTCAACGCTTCGTTCGGCACCAGATCGGAGAGCGTGACATGCCCCTTAAAGGTCGCCTTCACCGGGCCGACCTTTTGCACGACGGTGGCGTCATACCCCTCTTCAACCGAGCCAGTCACATCCTGCGCGCCGGGCACGCAGGTTTGCAGCATCTCAGGGTCGAGCAATGCGGCATAGACCTCGGCCGGGGTGGCGGCGATCTGGCGGGTGTCGGACATCTGCATGGCTGGCTCTCCCTTTGGCGTATCCCACCAGTCTAGCGGGTAATTCTGCGCAAACCAACGTCAAAGCGCTGGACCTCCCGCGCCGGGCTGGTAGGTCTTTGCCATGACAACTACTCCCCATAACCGCGCCGGACTGGCGATCGGGCTGATCCTTCTCGGCGTCGCCGCGATTTCGGTCAATGACATGCTGATCAAACGTCTGTCAGGCGGCTATCCGCTGCATCAGATCGTCTTTACCCGCTCGGCCATCGGGATCGTGTTGGGGCTGGCGCTGGTCAAACTTGAGGGCGGGTTTCATCTGCTCAAGACGCGCCAGCCGGGGCTGCATCTGCTGCGCGGGCTGCTCATCGTGATCTCGAACATGTCGTTCTTTCTGGCGCTTTCGGTCCTGCCCTTGGCCGAAGCGACGGCGCTGTTCTTTGCCGCACCTCTGTTCATCACCCTGCTGTCGATCCCGCTGTTGGGCGAAAAGGTCGGTCCGCTGCGCCTTGGCGCGGTGATCGTGGGGTTTGTTGGCGTGGTCATCATGATGCGGCCATGGGCTTCGACGGCGACGCTCGAAGTCTCCCGCTGGGTTCTGCTGCTGCCGGTGCTGGCGGCGCTGACCTATGCGTTGAACCAATTGATGACCCGCAAGCTGGGCGTGAACTCCAAAGCCTCGGCGCTGATGGTCTATATTCAGGCTGCCTTCGTCGCCGTGTCGCTAGGGTTCTTCCTGATCGCGGGCGATGGTCGTTTCGTGGATGAGGGCAGCAATGCCTCGCTCCAGTTCCTGCTGCGCGCATGGATTTGGCCCGCACGAGAGGATTACCTCACCTTCCTCGGCATCGGCCTCAACATCGCGCTGATCGGCTATTGCCTCAGCCAAGCCTACCGGCTGGGCGACGCCGCCACCGTGGCCCCGTTCGAATATATCGGCCTGCCGCTGGCGGTGTTCTGGGGTTTCGTGATTTTCGGCGACCTGCCGGTCTGGGAGGTGTGGGTTGGGATCGCGCTGATCCTCGCCTCGGGCCTGTTCGTTTATCTACGCGAGCGCCAAAAGGCGCTGCGCGTGACACGTTTGCAGGGCGGGCGGCGGGCCTAGCGCCCCACCTCCACCACCACCTTGCCCGTCGCCTTGCGGTCGCGCAGGAGAGCCAGCGCCTCATTCGCCTGCTCCAGCGGCATGACGTTGCTGACATGGGGTTTCAGCTTGCCCGCGACATACCATTTGATCAGCTCGGCGAAACTGTCGGTCAGGACCGAGGGTTTGATCTTGGCGTAGCCGCCCCAGTAGAACCCCAAGACGGTGAGGTTTTTGACCAGCAGGATATTGGCCGGGATCTGCGGGACTTCGCCGCTGGCAAAACCCAAGGGGATCAGCCGCGCTTCGGGATTGCAGGCGCGCATAGCGGCTTTGAACTGGTCGCCGCCTACCGGGTCATAGACCACATCCGCCCCGCCCAATTCCTTGACGATGGCGCGGATGTCGTCGGTCTCGGAGTTGATCAGGTGATCTGCGCCAGCCTCTTTGCAGACAGCGAGTTTATCCGCGCCGCGTGCCACGGCGATCACCTCGGCCCCCATCAGCTTGCCCAGTTCCACCGCCGTCAGCCCGATGCCGCCCGACGCCCCCAAAACCAGCAGCCGCTCACCCGGTTGCAACCGCGCCTTATACTCCAACGCGACATGGCTGGTGCCGTAAGCGATGAGGAAAGCTGCTGCATCCACGGCGGTCATTTCGTCAGGGATCGGCACGCAGACCGCGGCGGGAATGGCGGCATATTCGGCCAGCCCGTCAAATCCGGTATAGGCCGCCACGCGCTGCCCGACTTTCAGGTGATCCACCCCCGCGCCCAGAGCGGTAATCGTACCCGCCATCTCCATTCCCAACGTGAAGGGCAGCGGCGGCTTTTCCTGATAGGTGCCTTTGATGATCAGCAAATCGCCAAAGTTCAGCCCGCAGGTATCAACTTGGATCAGCACCTCGCCCTGCCCCGGCATCGGCATCTCAAGCTCTTGCAGGGTGAGCGGTTCGTCATAGGCGGTGACTTGCATGGCGCGCATCGGGCTGTCCTTTCGTGCTGCTTTGGCCCGAAGAGGCCAGAAGCGCGCGCCCTTGGCAAGGCCCGCAAGCCGCATCGCTGCGTCAGCTGGGCATGATTACCAGACGGATGCCATAGGCAACCACTGCCAGCAGCAACACGCTGGCCAGCCAAAGCGCTACGAACCAGCCGCTACGTTTCAGCCAATGGCGCATCAGTGATAGCCCTCCTCAGGGTCGATCTTGCCGCGGAAAACCCAATAGGCGTAGGCGGTGTAGCTGAGTATCAGGGGCAGCAGCACCAGCGTACCGACCAGTGCGAAAGCAAGGCTTTCGTCGGGGGCGGCGGCATCGGCGATGGTCAGGCTTGGCGGCACCATATGCGGATAAAAACTGATCCCGATGCCGATGAACCCCAGAACAAAAAGCGCCTGCGCACAGAGGAACGGCTGAATGTCAGCCTTGCGTTGCAAACCGCGCAGCATCCCAAAGGCCGCAAGCGCGACCAAAAGCGGCACCAAACCGCTGAAGAGCGCGGTGGGCCACGCGAACCACCGCTGGAAGTAGACCGCATCGGTGAAGGGGGTCCAAAGGCTGACCAACCCCATAAAGACCAGCGTCGCCACCGCCAGCGGCCATGCCAAACGGCGCATATGCGCCTGAATGCGGCCTTCGAGCTTCATGTTAAGCCATGTCGCGCCCAGCAAAGCATAGCCCACGGTCACGGCCACGCCGGTCAAGATCGAAAAGGGCGTGAACCAATCCCACCAGCCACCCGCATAGGCGCGGCCTTCGATTTCGATCCCCTGCACCAGCGCGCCAAGAGCGATGCCCTGACAGAAGGAGGCCACCAGCGAGCCGCCAAAAAACGCCATGTCCCAAAGGGGTTTCCAACGCTTCGTGCGCCAACGGTACTCAAACGCCACGCCGCGAAAGATAAGGCCCAGGAGCATCAGGATGATCGGCATGTAAAGCGCAGGCATCACCACCGCATAGGCCAGCGGGAAGACGGCGAACAACCCGCCGCCGCCCAGCACCAGCCAAGTCTCATTGCCGTCCCAGATGGGCGCGACCGAGTTCATCATTACGTTACGCTCGCCTTCATCCTTGGTCATCGGGAACAACAGCCCAACGCCCAGATCAAACCCATCAAGGATGACATAGATCAGCACCGCAGCGGCGATGATCCCGGCCCAGATGAACGACAGTTCAAATCCCAACATCTCAGCTCTCCTTCGGTTTGCCGCGATGGGCGGCTTCTGCGCCGACAGCAAGCACGGGTCCATCGTCTTGTGCATCGTCGCGTTCATCTTCAAGCGCGCGATCTACAACCGGTTTGCGCATCATGGCCACAATGTACCAAGTGCCCGCGCCAAACACGAAGAAGTACACCACGATAAATGCAATGAGCGAGGTTGCCACCGCCGGCGCCTCGACCGGGGCGAGGCTGTCAGAGGTCCGCAGCAACCCGTAAACGGTGAAGGGCTGACGCCCCACTTCTGTTGTGATCCAGCCTGCCAGCACCGCAACAAAGCCGGTCGGCCCCATGAGCAGCGCCAGCCGATGCAACAGCGGCGCATCATAGAGCCGCCCCCGCAGCCGCGCCAGCGCAGCCCAAAGACCCAGCCCCAGCATGGCAAAGCCAAGTGCAATCATGATACGGAAGGACCAGAAGACAATCGCCACCGGCGGCTCATCCTCGTCCGGGATCGTATCCAACCCGTCCAAGGGCGCGTTCAGGTCGTGTTTGAGGATCAGCGATGACAGCTTGGGGATCTGAATGGCATAGTCGATGCGCTTTTCCTCGGGGTTCGGAATGCCGAACAGGATCAAAGGCGCGCCATCTGGATGGCTGTCGTAATGCCCCTCCATCGCCATGACCTTGGCGGGCTGATGCTCCAGCGTGTTAAGGCCATGCATGTCGCCCGCGAGAATTTGCAGCGGCGTGACCAACAGAAGCATCCACATCGCCATAGAGAACATCCGCCGCGCGGCCCGGTCGGCGTGATCGCGCAGCAGGTGCAACCCGCCGACCGCGCCCACGACCAGCGCTGTGGTCAGATAGGCCGCCAGCACCATATGGACCAACCGGTAGGGGAAAGAGGGGTTAAAGACGATCGCCCACCAATCCTCGGGCACGAATTGACCGACGTCATTAATGCCAAAGCCCGCAGGCGTCTGCATC
Organism: Sulfitobacter dubius; assembly: GCF_900113435.1. Lineage (GTDB taxonomy): Bacteria > Pseudomonadota > Alphaproteobacteria > Rhodobacterales > Rhodobacteraceae > Sulfitobacter > Sulfitobacter dubius. The sequence continues at coordinate 1,652,155 of NZ_FOPG01000001.1, forward strand.
CAACTGTTGACCGACAGGATCCATGTGGCCGAGGCCAGCGTGCCCAGTGCCACAAGTGCTGTGGCGAACATATGCAGCCCATCGCCGACCCGTTTGCGGCCAAAGAGCATGATGCCAAGGAAACCGGCCTCAAGAAAGAAGGCCGAAAGCACCTCATAGGCCATGAGCGGCCCGACGACCGGCCCGGCCTTGTCAGAAAACACCGACCAGTTGGTGCCGATCTGGTAGGACATGACGATGCCCGAAACGACACCCATGCCAAAGGCCACCGCAAAGATCTTCTTCCAATAGTTAAAGAGCTTCAGGTAGGTTTCTTCGCGTTTCCAGAGCCACAGCGCGTTAAGCACGGCCAGAAAACTTGCCAACCCGATTGAGAAAGCCGGGAAGATGATATGAAACGAAACCGTGAATGCAAACTGCACCCGCGCTAGGATTTCGGCGGTGTAACCGTCGAGCATGAGAAGCCCCCGCGTGTTGTTTCCTGACCTATATAGGACCGGGGGGGTGTAGAGGCACAGGCTAAATTGCCGCAGCCGCTGCCGGATCGCCTATCGCTCGAATGTCACCACCACACGCAGCCCCGGCGCGTTGTCTATGAGTTCCAGCCTTGCCCGGTGCAGTTTCACAACCCCATCGACCAGCGCCAGCCCCAGCCCATGGCCCGGCGTGCCCCGGCTGCGATCAAGCCGGTAGAGCCGCTGTAACACTTTGTCGCGGTCTGCTGCGGGAATGCCGGGGCCGCCATCTGCGACATTGAGTGTGACCTGATCGGCCGTCTGGTCCAGCGAAATGTCCAACGCCTCGGCGTCGCCAGAATGGCGCAGGGCATTCTCGATCAGGTTGGCGATCATCTGGCCCAGCAACGCACGGTCACCTGTGACATGGGCAGGCGTCTCCGGCAGGGTGCAGATCAGGCGCTTGCCCTGCTCCCCTGCCGCGGGCTCATAAAGCTCAATCATGGTGCGGCACAGCGCGGTCAGATCGACGGGGGCGAAATGGGCGCGGGCGTCGCCCTGCTCCACCTGCGCGAGTTGCAGCAGAGATTGAAAGATCGCGGCGATGCCGTCCAATTCGGCACGTGCACGGGCCAAAGGCTCGACCCGGTCTTCGCCCGTCGCCTCGGCCCGATCCAGATCGTCCAGATGCACCGAGACACGTTGAATCGGGGTCTTCAGGTCATGGGCGATATCCAGCGACACCTGCCGCAGCGCTGCCACGGACGTTTCCTGCGCCCGGGCCATTTGGTTGACCGCCTCACCGATGCGCAGGAGGTCATCCGACCAGCGCGCACCCGGTGCCACCCGCGCGGTTAGATCGCCCGTGGTCAGCCGATCCAGCGTGCCGCGGATCACCTCGACATGCCGTTTGGATCGTCGGGCAAGGATCAACCCGCCCGAAAGCGCGATCAGCACCGTGGGCAACAGGCTCACCAGCAAGATATTTATAAAAACCTCGCGCAGGGCCGTGATCTCGGCCCGGCTGCGCGCGATGGTCAAAAGCCCGCCATAAAGCGTGTCGGTGAGCGTGAGGTAAACGCCGTCATATTGCGCCCGCGCCGCGCCGATTGAGACGATGTGATAGCCCTCGTTGTCCCGCGCGATGGCCCCGTTGCCGTAGATGCGTCCGTTGGGACCGATGTAGCTAAGGATCAGCCGGTTGGGATCAGTCTCGCGCGATTCCGCCTCGACCAGCCGCGCCAATGCCGAGGCGCCCGGGGCGGCGCGAAAGCCTGCCATGTCCTGCGCTAGATCGGCGCGGATGGCCTGCTCGAACGACCGCTGCGTGACCGCATAGCTGGCGGCGAGGCTTAAAAGACTGACGATGGTGAACAAAAGCACCAGCAAAAGCGCCAGACGCAGCGGCATCGACCGCCAGAGCCCCGCCAGCCGCGCCTTCACGCGTCGATCCTATAGCCCGCGCCGCGCACGGTCTGGATTAACTCGCTGTCAAAGGGCCGGTCGACCTTGGCTCGCAGGCGGCTGATGTGGGTCTCGACCACATTGGTCATCGGGTCAAAGGAAATGTCCCAGACCGCCTCAAGCAGCATGGTTCGCGTTTGCACCCGGCCTTTCCGGCGCAGCAGATGCTCTAACAAAGCGAATTCGCGCGGCAGCAAATCGATGTCCTGCCCGGCCCGCGTTACCCGGCGGCTGATGAGGTCCATCGTCAAGTCGCCAGCGCGGAGGGTCGTTTCCTGCTCCAGCGCCTGCGGGCGACGTGCCAATGCGTTCACCCGCGCCGACAGTTCGCCAAAGGCAAAGGGTTTGACCAGATAATCATCCGCCCCGGCGTTCAGCCCGTCGATCCGATCCTCCACCGCCCCCATCGCCGTGAGCAGCAACACCGGCGTGGCATTGCCCGCCCCGCGCAGGGTTTTCAACAGCGTCAGCCCGTCCAACTCAGGCAGCATCCGATCAAGGATCAGCACGTCATATTGCCCGGTGGTGGCCTGCACCAACCCGTCGCGGCCATCGGCCACCACATCCACCGCATGCCCCTCTTCGCGCAGGCCGCGCGCGATATAGGTGCTGGTGGTGGTATCGTCTTCGACAACAAGCAGTTTCATCGGGGTCTCATCTAGGTTCAGCCAAGAGGTAAGGCAATTCTGCCACCCGCGCATCCCGCCGCCTGTATTCTCACAGATTTGTATAGCGCCTGCGACGGCGCTGTAAAACGCGGCCCCCAGATAGGGGTCCAGAAACACTGAATGCACAGCAAGGAGCATCTCATGAACCAGACCCTTTCCAAGGCCCCCCGCGCCGCCGCCCTTGCGCTGAGCGCCGCCGTCGCCGCGACCCCAATGCTGGCACTTGCCCCCACAGCCGCGCTGGCCGTACCGGCAGGCGGCTATGCTGACCTTGTCGAGGCCGTCTCTCCCGCCGTGGTCTTCATCGAAGTGACAGCCAAACAACAGAGCGCGCAGATCCAGCAGCAGCTTCCCCCTGGCATGCCCGAAGAACTGCGCCGCCGGTTCGAGCAGATGTTGCCCGACCAGCACGGTGCCGAGGCGACTCCGCGCCAAGGTTTGGGGTCCGGTTTCATCATCTCCGAAGACGGTCAGATCGTGACCAACCACCATGTCGTCGCGGGTGCCGAGACGGTAACCGTGAAACTCGCCGATGGTCGCAGTTTTGACGCCGAAGTGGTCGGCAGCGATGCGATGACCGACATCGCTCTGCTCAAAGTCAAAGCGGATGTGGATCTGCCCAAGGTGGACTTTGGCACTTCCAAAACCCTGCGTGTCGGCGATGAAGTCGTCGCCGTGGGCAACCCCTTTGGCCTTGGCGGCACCGTGACCTCGGGCATTGTTTCGGCTCTGTCGCGTGACATTCAGGCCGGGCCATTCGATGACTTCATCCAGACCGATGCGGCGATCAACCGTGGCAACTCTGGTGGGCCGCTGTTTAACAACGATGGCGAAGTCGTGGGCGTGAACACCGCGATCCTGTCGCCGGGCGGCGGCTCTGTCGGGATCGGCTTCTCGGTGCCTTCTGACCTTGTGCAGACCATCGTGGCTGATCTCGCCGATGACGGCTTGGTTGAGCGCGGCTGGCTGGGTGTGCAAATCCGACAGATGACCCCCGAGGTTGCCAATGTGCTGGGCTATGACGAGCCGCGCGGCGCGGTGATTGAGGCCATCAGCGAAGAAAGCCCTGCCGCCAAAGCGGGCCTTAAGAGAGGCGACATCATTCTATCCTTTGGCGAAACAGAGGTGGATGATCTGCGCGATCTGACGCGCGCCGTGGCCACCACAACACCAGAGAGCGCAGCGGAGGTTGTCGTCCTGCGCAAGGGCACGGAACAGACCCTTGAGGTGACCGTGGGCGCGCTGAAACCCAAGCCGGCGTGACCCATGCCTTCCCGGCAATCCTCATGCTGCCGGGAAGACCCCCAGCCCTTCCCCCCTCGCCGGGGCTGGGCATCCTGCCCCGGTGGTTTTCATGCTGCCGGGGCTTTTTGGTGCAGCTAACCACCTTCCGTCGTGGATGCACTGTGCAGATGAAAACGCACCAATTCCGCAACCGAATTAGCCTCTAGCTTGCGCATCACCCGTGCGCGATGCACCTCGACCGTCTTAACAGAAATATCCATCTCATTGCCTATTTCACGATTGGCCAACCCCGCTACTACGCGTTCGAACACGCGATGTTCTTGCGGGGTAAGCCGGGCCAGCAATTGCGCATTTTCGACGGCCACCTCTTTGCTTTTGCGCCGCGCTGCATCGGCCTGAAGCGCGGTGTTGATAAGGTCGAGCATGTTTTGATTGTTGAAGGGCTTTTCAATAAAATCTACCGCGCCGGCCTTCATCGCCTTGACCGCCGTCGACACATCGCCAAAAGCCGTCATCAGTATAAGCGGTATCTGGATGCCCCGTGCGTTTAGCGCCTTTTGCAATTCCAGACCGCTCATCTCCGGCATGCGGACATCGCTGACCAGACAGCAGGTGCCAATATCTTCATACCCTTCAAGAAACTCAGCGGCCGAGCCAAAGGAAAGGGCGCGTAGCCCGACAGAGCCAAGCAACCACACCAACGAATCTCGCACGGCGGCGTCATCGTCGACAACGTAAACGATCCTGTCTTCAGTCATTCTACACCTGCACCTCCGCCGGTAGGCGAACGGACAGGCAGGCCCCCTCTGCATCAGATTTGGTCACGGCGATTGAGCCCCCATGCGAAAGCACGATCGTTTCGCAAATCGCCAACCCCACACCAAGGCCCTTGTCCTTGGTCGACCGGAAGGCACTGAAAGCCGTTTGGGCGGGCATATCCGAAGCAAAGCCGCTCCCTCCGTCGGCCACGTCAACCACGATCTCACCCTCCGTGCAGCGGGCGGACAAAATGACTTCGGCATCGGGGCGGCCCGCGTCCCGGCAGGCATCAATGCCGTTCTTGATCAGATTGATCAGCAGTTGCTCAATCTCAATTCGGGCGCAGTGAAGTTCGGCATCATTGCATTGATCGTCGATCACCACAGTGACGCCGGTGGCAGAGCTTTCCGGCTGGATCAGCAGTTGAACCGAGCGGAGGATTTCGGTGAAGCCCACGGCAACACGATCTGCGTCATCGTTGTGCAGATAGTTCGACATGGACCGTAGGATGGCACTTGCACGCTCAGATTGCTTTTGCATGTTGTTAAGCACAGAGATCATGTCCTTTCTCTCAAGCTGGTCGTTTTCGGCCCGCAGCACACAGCCTGCGGCAAAATTATGAATAGCGGCTAAAGGTTGGTTCAATTCATGGGCGATGGCGGCGGTCATCTGGCCCAGCGTCTCGCGCCGGTTAAGCAGTTGCAGCGCCGTTTCATGGCGGTGAAGCCGCTCTTCACGCTCAACCTTTTCGGTGATGTCAGAGGCAATCGTCAAAAGCCCCCCTGCGGCCACGGGATAATCCGTAACCTCCAACCAGCGCCCCTCTGACGACCGTGCGCGGAAGAATTTGGCGGGTGTGTTTCGACGGTCGCGCCGCTGTTCGCCCCAGCGAACTTTGCCTTCAGATGACATGGCCAATTTGCCGGTGCGCGTGAAATGCGCCAGTAGCTCATCAAAATGCCGACCAATGATATCACCGCCGATCCCAGCATAGGTTGCGCGGTATTTCTCGTTACAATAGACGAGCCGGTCGTTCCTGTCGAAAAGCGCGACCATCGTCGATATATTCTCAAACGCCAGCGCCAAAGCTTCCAACGCGCTTTTCCGCTCACTCTCCGCTGTAGCGATCTCTGTCATGTCAAAACAGGTGCCGCGATAGCCTGCCAATTGCGCGCTACTATCAAAAAATGGCTTACCCGACATGTCGATCAGGCGTTCCCGCCCATCGGCCAATGGGATCACCAGCCGCAAATCGCGAAACGGCGCCTGACGGGCCAGCCGCTGTTGCAACACATCATAGTCGCCCTTGCGCCGTGCGATATCGGCCTCCGTGAGTGTTTTGCCCAACTCGAAAATCGGTGTTTCGGCTTCGGTTTGACGGCCCCCGCCTGAAAGAAACGTAAATCGACGGTGGACATCCATCTCCCATACCCAATCGGTCGCACTTTCGGTGAAATCGCGGAAACGGGTTTCGCTTTCGACCAGATCGCTCAGAACGTTCTGCTGGTCGGTCACATCTTGGATCGCGGCCAAAACATGCACGTTTGGCCCTCGGTCCACGCGGCGAATGCAGGCGCGTGCCTCGATCTGGCGGCCATTGGCGGTCAGAAATTTTATATTTTCGATCACGTCGCGCGTGCGGCTGTCCGCCATATGCAGATTGTTGCGGATCGTCGCACGGCTGCGCGGTTCAACGAACCCCTGTCCCTGTTGCCACATCTCGCGCAGGGTCTGCGCATCACGCCCTAGCAAAGTTTCTACCTCGGGTGAGACATCAATCAGTGCGCCCTCCTGATCCCATTCCAAATAACCCACCCCTGCGACATCGGCGGCAAGCGCATGTTTTGTCGCGCTGATCTCGGCCTCATAAACCGCGTCCTGCAAGGCGGAGCGCTCCATCACCATGACCAAAACGCCCACCACCTGCCCCCGGTCGGACAGCGGTTGATAGATCGCCGCCCCTTGGTTGCGGGTCAAAACCGGGCGGGAAAAATCAAAATGCCATGTCACCTGCCGCCCGGCCAAAGCCTTTTCAAGGTTGGCGGTTATTTCGTCCAACAATTCAGGTGGAACGATCCGAGAAAGATGCTGGCCCACAATATCACGCGCCGGTCGCCCAAAGGACGCGCTATAGGCATCGTTGACAAAAGCGTAAGTCATATCAGGCGTGAGGAAGGCCGCTTGGACAGGCAGATCATTCAGCAGATCGGGCAATTTCCTGCGGGTCTCTTCGCTACCGCCGCCGCCCTGCTGTTTGCGGTGGTTGCGCGCAACCCGCCAGACTTGGGCCACCAGCACAGCAAACGCCGCAGCCGCCAAGACAAGTTCAACCGGATCACGATAGAAAACGCCGCGCGGAGCTTGCGCCGATGCCAGCACCACAATGATGTCCAATAGTAATACCGCAACTGCGCCGAACACGCCAAAGCGATTCACCGGGTCGCCGATTTGTCTGGCGATCATCACGCAGGTCAAAACCAGTCCGCACAGCGCAATCATTGTGAACGCTGCGACAAAGCTCATGTGGCACCTCTACTTTCACAAAGAAAGTCGGTCTTTTCCGCCGCCCTGTCTATTGGGGAAAACCCTCATAGCGGTTGGCAAGACTATCCCCGCAACCTCACCGTACCGCCATGCGAAACAAATGCCTAAAAATAACCGCCGCAATATCAGCGCCTTGCTTCGGATTATTAGGGATAACCCTGATTTACTTGGGGGCAACGCCCAATTGGCGCAAAAACTGTAGGGCAGTAGTTTGCCCCGCAACCACGGGTTCTGCCGTGCGATTAAGGTCAAAATTCGGATTAGCTCAATGAAAAATAGCCAACGCTGCGCGTCAGAAACATCTGACGAAGTGCGAAAGCCATACAAACCTCCGACAGAAACAGATCTGGTGGAAATTCGCAGCCTCTATGCGCAAGCCGATGCAATGGCCGAAGCCGCAGAGGAGACACCACAGTGTTGCGGCGAAGGGGAAACTGCAGGCAGCATTCCGCCCCCGATGTAATCGGAGCAGGGCGATGAACGGGGTGACACCGGCTGAAACGAGTGCCGGTCACTTCTGACTGTTGGACACCACATGTTCACTGTCGATCCCACCGAGCGAGTGAAACAGACCAGAGGTATTGTTCACGCCGAATTTCTTTAGCAATTTGGCGCGATATACCTCAACCGTGCGGTGCGAAATGTCGAGATTGATGGCGATTTCCTTGCTGGTCAGCCCCTCGGCCAGATGGCTTAAAATCTCACGCTCTCGCCGAGTGAGCGGCAGATAGGGTCGCTCGCCCGACAGGTCGGCAAAGCTCCATACCGCGCGGTCCAGCGGGCTTTCTGGGGTAAAGGAATGGCCCCGCACGCGGCACCAGAACAGGCTACCATCGCGGCGCGCCATGATACGCTCATCCCAATAGGTATTCGTTTCGCGCAGCTGCACCACGCCCCGGTCGCGGATGTTTACGAACTCTTCATCCGACGGATATAACACCGAGAACCATTGGTCGCGCAGGGCCGCACGCTCATAGCCGAACATCTGCGCAAAGGCGATGTTGCATTCGCGGATCACCCTGTTCTCCGTCACCACCAAACCGATGGGCGCATGCACGAAAGCCAGTTCAGCGAACTGCCCATCGCGAAAGCAGTCATCGGTACGTATTTCCACCATCTTGCCCCAATCATCTCTTTCTCGGATGTTCGAAACTCAAGCTAGTCGACGGGGGGAGACGGTGCAACAATGCGCTGGCCCGTCCAGGGAGGATACCATGAAGACACTCACGCGGATTGCCGCCGTGACGGCAAGTGTTGCGGCATTTGCCAGCGCGGCATGGGCGCAAGACCCGATCAAGATCGCACTCGTGCACGGGATCTCGGGCAGCAGTTTCGAAGCCTTCTCCAAACAGGCGCAAACCGGTTTCGAGCTGGGCATCGAATACGCCACCGACGGGACCAATACTGTCAAAGGTCACAAGATCGAGCTGATCGTCAAGGACACGCAATTCAAACCCGATGTCGCCCGAGCCGTATTGGCCGAAGCCTACGGCGACGACGAGGTTCTGATGGCGATTGGATCGACCTCGTCTGGTGTTGCCAAGGGCATGCTGCCCATCGCCGAGGAATATGAGAAGATCTTGATCGTAGAGCCTGCGGTCGCTGATAGCCTGCCCGGGCCAGACAGCAACCGCTACGTCTTCAAAACCTCGCGCAACTCTTCGATGGACATGCAGGCGCAGGCCTTGGCGCTGAAGCCCGACGAGAACCTCTTTGTCGCCACCATCGCCGAAGATTACGCCTTTGGCCATGACGGGATCGACGCGTTTAAAGCCGCGCTTGACGGCACAGGCGCAACCGTGGTGACCGAGGAATTCGTGCCCCAAGGCACCGCTGATTTCACTGCCGCAGCCGAGCGTATGTTCAATGCGCTGAAGGACAAGGAGGGCCGCAAGGTGATCCTTGTCTATATCGCTGGGGGCGGCGACGCGCCGGGAAAAATTCAGGCGCTTGATCCATCGCGTCATGGCATTGAGATTTCCATGGGCGGGCATATCCTGCCTGTACTCCCAACCTATAAGCGTTTTCCCGGCATGGAAGGCCCGGTTTACTACTACTATGAAGCCTACAAAAATCCGGTGAACGATTGGCTGGTCAAAACCCATCAGGAACGGTTCGACGGCCCGCCTGACTTCTTCACTGCGGGTGGCATGTCGGCAGCGCTTGCCGCCGTCAAAGCGATCGAAACAGCCGACAGCCTAGAAACCGAAGACCTGATCGCTGCGATGGAAGGCATGTCTTGGGAGACACCCAAAGGCACCATGACCTTCCGCCCCGAAGACCATCAGGCGCTGCAGTCCATGGTCCACTTCAAAATCCGCGTTGATGAGAACGTCGATTGGGCGATCCCCGATCTGGTGCGCATCATCGAAGCGGACGAGATGGACATCCCCATCGGCCGCACCAACGACTGATCGCACTCCCGGCTGGCCTGCCCGACCCGTCGCATGCGGTGGGCCAGCCCCTCTGTGCCAATTTCCGTACCAAAGGTTTTTCAGATGTCCACGCCGTCACTCATCACGCGCGATCTGACCATTCGCTTTGGCGGTCACGTCGCCGTCAATCAGGTCTCTTGTGCCTTCCATCCCGGTGAACTCACGGTGATCGTCGGGCCGAACGGGGCCGGGAAAACCACCTATTTCAATCTGATCTCAGGCCAGCTCACCGCGACCTCGGGCAAGGTATTGAAAGGCGAGGTCGATCTGACCCGTATGCCACCCTCGGCGCGCGCGCGGCAAGGTGTGGGCCGCGCCTTTCAATTGACCAATCTCTTCCCGCAACTCTCTGTTTTGGAGAACATTCGCCTCGCCGTTCAGGCGCGTGAGGGGGACGGCTGGCGGCTGCTGCGCCCGGCACATCGCTTCACCAAACTGACCCAAGACGCGGAGCACTACCTAGAGGCGACCCGCCTATCCCGCGTCGCCCATCTGCCCGCCGCCGCCCTGCCCCACGGTGACCAACGCAAGCTGGAAGTGGCGCTGCTGATGGCAATGGAACCTGACATTTACATGTTCGATGAACCCACCGCGGGCATGTCACTGGACCACGCGCCCGATGTGCTGGAGTTAATCGCCCAGATCAAATCCGACCCGTCCAAAACCGTGTTGCTGGTCGAGCATAAGATGGATGTGGTGCGCGCGCTGGCAGACAGGATCATCGTCTTGCACAACGGCGAATTGCTGGCCGATGGCGCCCCAACCGAGGTCATGGAAAGCCAGATCGTGCGCGATGTCTACCTCGGCACCGCCACGGAGGAGACGGCATGAGCCTGCTGACCCTCAACCAGATGAAAACCGACATCGGCCAATATGCCGTGCTCCATGATGTGAACCTTGAGGTGCCCGAGGGCGGCGTCTTTGTTCTTCTGGGCCGCAATGGAGCGGGCAAGACAACCACGCTCCGCTCGATCATGAGGCTGTGGAAACCCGCGCCGGGTTCGGTGCGCTTTGACGGCCAAGACATCACCGGGCTGCACACCGCCGACATTGCACGCCTTGGCATAGCCTATGTGCCCGAGAACATGGGGATCTTCGGCAATCTGACAGTTGAAGAAAACCTGATCCTCGCCACGGCGAAGGGGCATTTCGATGCCGCCCGCCTGAAACGCATCACTACACTGTTCCCGGCTCTAGAGCGGTTCTGGACCAAACAGGCTTGGTCACTTTCGGGCGGGCAAAAGCAGATGCTGTCTGTCGCCCGCGCCATTGTTGAGCCGCGCCGCTTGATCTTGATCGACGAGCCGACCAAGGGCCTCGCCCCTGCCATCGTCGCCGCCATGGCCGAAGCCTTTACCGAGATTTCACGTGAAGCAACGCTTCTGCTTGTCGAACAAAATTTTCATTTCGCCCGCAGCATTGGCCGCGACATGGCAGTGATTGACGACGGCCGCGTTGTGCACAGCGGCAGCATGGCCGAATTTGCCGCCGATAAACCATTGCAAGACCGGCTGTTGGGCCTGTCGTGATGAGGAAGAACATGGACCGCATTTCAGATATCATGGGCCGGTTCGGCGGGGTCTACCTACTCCCGCTCGCCCTCGCCGCTTTGGCCTTTGTGCTAATTGGCGCGCCTTCTTCTTGGGCCACGCTGACCGTCGCGGGGCTGGCGATGGGAATGATGGTGTTTCTCATGGCTTCGGGTCTCAGCCTGATCTTTGGGCTGATGGATGTGCTGAACTTCGGCCACTCGGCCTTTGTAAGCTTTGGTGCTTTCGTCGCCGCCTCTGTCCTCGCGGCCCTCAGTGGGTGGCTGGGGGCTGATAATGTGCTCCTTAACATCGTCGCACTGACCCTCGCGATCATCGCGGCCATGTCCTTTGGCCTTGCCGCCGGGTGGTTCTTTGAAACGGTCATCATCCGCCCCGTTTACCACGACCACCTGCGGCAAATCCTGATCACTATGGGCGCGCTAATCGTGTCCGAACAGATCATTCTCGCCATCTGGGGCGGCACGCCGATCACCGTTCTGCGTCCGCAGTTCCTTGAAGGGGCGTGGATCATTGGCGACGTGAGCATCGAAATCTACCGCATCTTTGCCTTTGGTCTTGGGCTTGCTGCCTTTATCGGCCTCTACCTCGTGTTGAACCGCACGCGTTTGGGCCTGCTGGTCCGCGCAGGTGTCGAAAACCGCGAGATGGTAGAGGCGCTTGGCTTTCGTATCGACCGGCTTTTCATCGGCGTCTTTATGGTCGGCTCGGCGCTGGCAGCTGTCGGCGGTGCGATGTGGGCGGGGTATGAGACGCTGATCACGCCTGCGCTTGGGGGCGAGATGATGATCGTCGTTTTCATCGTCGTCATTATCGGTGGGCTTGGCTCTATCGAAGGAACGCTCTTGGGGGCGCTGTTGGTCGGGCTGACCGCGAATTACGTAGGGTTTCTGGCGCCAAAGCTGGCTTTGGCCAGCAATATGATCCTGATGACGGCGATCCTGCTGTGGCGGCCCAACGGCCTGCGTCCGGCGGTGAAGTGAGATGAATATGCACAGCAAATCAACTTATGGCACCATTGCCGTGAAAACCGCCGTGTTGCTGATCGCCGCCCTGCTGCTGTTTGCACCGTTTCTGTTTCAGGACGTGCGCGCGCTAGAGGTCGCCGCCCGCATCTGTATCTTCATTGTGTTAGTGGCGAGCTATGACCTGTTGATCGGCTACACCGGCATCGTCAGTTTTGCCCATACGATGTTTTTCGGCTTCGGCGCTTACGGTGCCGCCATCGCCCTGCGCCAGATGGGGCCGGGCTGGGACGCGGTGGCTATAGGCGCTTTGGCGGGTGTGCTGGTCTCGCTGGTGGTGGCCACGGGCGTCGGGCTGTTGAGCCTGCGGGTCAAAGCGATCTTCTTCGCGATGATCACATTGGCGACCGCTTCGGTCGCGCTTGTGCTGGCCTCGCAACTGTCGCAATTTACCGGTGGCGAAGACGGCATCACCTACCGCGTGCCGGACCTGTTCAAACCCGCGACAAAACTGATGGTGGATGAAACCGGCAAGGTGGCGCGGCTTTTCGGCGTGAAACTCAATGGCAAGCTTGCGGCCTATTACTTTGTGTTTTTCACCTCGCTGGCGCTGTTCTTGCTGATGTTGCGGGTGGTGGCGGCGCCGTTAGGGTCCGTTCTGAAAGCCATCCACGAGAACGAAGCCCGCGCCGAAGCCATTGGCTACCGCGTCGTGGCCTACCGCACATTCGTCTTCTGTCTGTCAGCCGCCGTCGCGTCGCTGGCGGGAACGATATATGCCGTCTGGCTGAAATACACCGGGCCGGACACCACGCTGAGCTTTGCCATCATGATCGACATTCTACTGATGGTGGTGATTGGCGGCATGGGCACGATGTGGGGCGCGGTTGTTGGTGCGGTGCTGATGGTCGTGGCGCAATACTATTTGCGTGACCTCATGGGGGCTGCCGCAGAGGCCACCGCCAACATTCCATTGCTGCCCGATTTGCTCGACCCCGACCGCTGGCTCTTCTGGCTTGGCATTATATTTATCTTGCTGGTCTATTTCTTCCCTCGGGGGATCACTGGCACCATCATGCAAAAGGGTGCGCGCTGATGACCTCCCCCCGTTTCCACTTTGTCCCTGTAATGGACCACGAAATTCACGTCACCGAATGGGGCGATCCCAGCAAACCTGCGCTGATTATGCTGCACGGGCTGGCGCGCACAGGGCGCGACTTTGATGAGGTCGCAGCCGCGCTATCGGATAATTTCTATGTGCTTTGCCCCGATATGATTGGACGGGGCATGTCGAGTTGGTCGCGCAATCCCGAAGCTGAATACGCGGTCGAATACTACGCGGGCATCACAACTAATGTGATGGATCACTTCCAGATTGACCGCGCGGCGTGGTTTGGCACCTCGCTTGGCGGTATGATCGGGATGCACATCGCCTCTGGGCATGACTCTGACCGGATCAGCGCCTTGGTGGTGAACGACATCAGCCCCGAACTGCCCGCCGCAGCGGTTGATCGGATCTTATCTTATGTCGGCAGCCTGCCGGATTTTAGCAGTTTTGCCGAAGGAGAGGCGTGGCTGCGCCAAACCTACGCGCCCTTTGGCCCGGCGGCGGATGCCTATTGGCAGCGCATGGCGCGGTCGTCGTTGCGCCGCCGTTGCGACGGGCGGCTGACGCTTCATTATGACCCGCGGATCACCGTGCAATTCACTGCCTCTGCGCATGAGCTTTCTACTTGGGACCGCTGGGCGAGGATCACCACGCCAACCCATCTGCTGCGCGGCGCGCAATCCGATCTGTTGCTACCTGAGGCCGCCAAGCGCATGACCCAAAGCGGCCCGCGCCCCGACGTGACCGAGCTTCCCGATTGCGGTCACGCGCCCAACATGTCCAACCCCGCAGATATCTCCCTGCTGCGCGGTATTCTCCTCGAAACGCTGGGTTAGACTGACGCGCGGTGCTGCCCCTGCCTTTTGCAAAATTGACGCTGTTACAGCTTTTGCCAACATTTCGCCATTTTTTTTGCACCCGCAACCGGCAGTACAGCCTATTAAGCAATAAGGGGGCGGACCCGGCCCATAGAAGGCCGGTGCGCGGAGGATAGGGCAGGTTTGGGCAAACTCGGCATGAAAATGATTAGGAATACGCTGTCACAGCGTGCAAAAAGAATATGTGTTCTGCTGATATTGGCGGGCGTTGTCCTTGGCTTTGGCCACCGGATTGAGACGCTCTCTTATCAAACCTACATGCAGGATCTCGAACTTGAGACCACGCTGGAATTGATAGAAGTGCGGGAACGGATTCGTACTGATATCTTTGACCAAATTCTTAAGCTGCGTGAACTGGCCACCATCATCAGTGAAAACCCTGATATCAGCCAAGCAGAGTTCAGCGCACGCGCGACCGAATTCATGGCCAAAAACCCCGATGTCATCAACCTTGCTGTCGCACCCAACCTCGTGGTCAGCATCGTACACCCTTATGAAGCCAACCAAAGCGTTTTGGGGCTGGATTACCGCAAGAACCCAGCACAGCTTCCCAAGGTAGAACAGGCCATGCAGAGCGGCGAAGGTTTGGTGACCGGGCCGGTGGACCTTGTTCAGGGGGGACGCGGGCTGATCTTGCGCCACCCGGTCTTTTACGCGAATGACACCACTCAAGGGGCTGGCGCCCCCGCCCGACCTTGGGGATTATTGTCGATGGTTATCGACTACAACGCCTTCCTCACGCGCCTGAACATTCCCGAACTTTCAGAAAACTACGATCTGGCCATTCGCGAGATGACCGCAGATGGCGAGGTTGAGCAGACCATCGTCGGTGATTTTGATTTCACTGGGACTGACCCCATATCTCTCGACTTTAGCTTCACCTTTGGCGTTTGGGAAATGGCCGCCACGACCAAGGGCGGCTGGCCCGATCACCGACCCGATTTTTGGTTGCACTGGCTGCTCCGCCTTCAAGGCGCGGCAGGCGTTGTTATTTTTGCGTGGTATATTATGCGCTTAACCGACAACCGAAAACTGGCCGAAGAACGTCTCCGCACAGGTGTCGAAGCGTTGGACCATGGTTTTGTGATGTACGATCCCAAGGGCATATTGGTGCTGTGCAATGAGAAATACCGCGAAATCCACGACTATAGCGAAGTGGTAAAACCCGGATCAACCTACGAAAAGATCGTGCGCGACAGCATCCGTCGGGGGCTGGTGCCCGATGCCATCGGCAAGGAAGAGGAATGGATTCGCGTCTGGCTGGAAAAGCGTGAAAACGGCGCGTTTGAAACCGAACAGCGAATGCCGGACGGCCGCATCATCCGCACCTCAGATCGGCGCATGGAGGACGGCAGCGTTGTAGGTCTAAGGATTGACGTGACCGATTTGAAAAGGGCGCTGCTGACAGCCGAGGATGCCAACAAAGCCAAGACCGATTTTATGGGCGTGCTGAGCCATGAGTTGCGCACCCCGCTGACCGTTATCTTGGGCCATGTTCGGCTGGCACGGCATTTTGATCGCACCCCGGCGGCGCGCGATCTTGGCGCTGCCATTGATGCTGATCCGCAAACCCGTGAAACGCTTGCGCCCAAGTTTGCCGCTACCCTCTCCAAGCTGGGCGACATCATGCAAACCGTGGAACGTTCGGGCAATCATCTGCTCACCTTGATTAACGAAGTGCTCGACTTTGCCAAGATCGACGCGGGCAGCCTGTCGATCACGATGGAACCGGTGAAAATCGACGACATCGTAGCACCGACCGCCGATCAACTACGCCCGATGATCGAAGACAAAGGGCTGGAGTTGAAGGTGAAATCAGCGTCCGGCGTGATGTTGGCCGATGGCAAACGCATTCAGCAGGTGTTGATAAACCTACTCAGCAACGCCACGAAATTCTCGGATCAGGGCACGATCTCGCTCACATGTCGCATCCGGGGGGAAGTGGTAGAATTCCGCGTCACGGATTCTGGCATCGGCATCCCCGAAAATGAGCTGGAGCGCGTTTTTGAGCCGTTCCATCAGGTCGATTCCACCGCCACCCGCCGTTTTGGCGGCACTGGGCTGGGCCTTGCGATCTCGCGCGATATTGCCACCGCCCATGGTGGCAGTCTTGTGGCCACCAGCGTCATGGGCAAGGGCAGCAGTTTCCTGCTGACCCTGCCCCTGCGCCCCGCCATTGCCGTTGCTGCGGCCGCCGCCGAAACGCGCGAGGTTGAGGACGCTTAGCGATCCGCCAGTCGCTCGACCACCTGCTCTTGCTCGCCCAGACCTTCGACCCCCAGTCGAACCCGGTCACCCGGGCTGAGGTAGCGCGGTGGTTTGAGGCCCATTCCCACGCCCGGAGGGGTGCCTGTGCAGATCAGATCGCCCGGCTCTAGCTGAATAAATTCAGACATGTAGGCGATGATCGTCGCCACGTCGAAGATCATTCTCTCGGTGGTCCCCGCATGCAGAAAAAAAACGTTTATCTCGGCCCAAAGCGCCAATTTCCCGGGATCGCCCAATTCATCCCCTGTCACCAGAACCGGTCCTGTGGGGCAGAAATTGGGAAAGCTCTTGCCTTTAACCCACTGGCCGCCCCGCTCGGCCTGCCAAGCACGCTCGGACACATCATGAACCACGCAATAACCCAGCACGTAATCAAGCGCGTCTGCACGGCTTACATTCAGTGCTTCGCGCCCAATCACCACGCCCAGCTCGACCTCCCAATCAAGCTTGCTCATCCCTTTGGCATACAAAAGCGGATCGTTCGGCCCGCAATAGGTCCGGCTGGCCTTATTAAAGAGGATCGGCTCGGTGGGAACGGGCATCCCCGATTCCGCTGCGTGGTCGGAATAATTCAACCCGATCCCCCAGATGTTGCGGGGTTGGCTCACAGGCGGGGCGACGCGTTTTCCTTGGGTTTCAAACAGCGGCAGCCCCTCCAGATCGACACCCTCCAGCGTATTGCGGATCGCCGGAATCGTCTCAGGTGTGAAATCACCAACAAGGCTTGAAACATCTCGCGCCTGCCCCGCGGCATCCAGCACCACTGGCGTTTTCGCCCCGTCGCGCGTTCCGTATCGCATCAATCTCATGGTCTTGCTCTCCCTCTTTCAACCGTCGCTGGTGGCACCATACCCAATGACACGGCGCTGGCCACAGCTTTGCAACGGGGCTCGTTAAGACGCACGCTTGCTCTACGGCTGAGGAACCGACGATACGCGAGCGGCGTTGGTTCGTTGAAGGGGGTTCCCATGAAAAACCTGCGCGCTGATCTGCTTACCAAACCGATATACCGCTGGGCCAAGAAAGCCCTGCCCGCCCTATCTCAAACCGAAAGCGAAGCCCTGACCGCTGGCGAAGTCTGGTGGGAAGCCGAACTTTTCTCGGGCAACCCCGACTGGTCAAAGTTGCAGGCGGTCAAAGCACCCCAGCTAAGCCCAGAGGAACAGGCCTTTTTCGACGGTCCCGTGCAAGAATTTTGCACCATGATCGACGATTGGAAGATCAACCATGAGGCCGCCGATCTGCCGCCAGAAGCATGGACCTTTCTACGAGACAAAAAATTCTTTGGCATGATCATCCCGAAATCTCATGGGGGGTTGGGCTTTTCCGCCTTCGCTCATTCCGAGGTGGTCCGCTATATCTCCACGCGCTCCGTCGCAGCAGCGGTGACGGTGATGGTGCCCAACTCACTCGGCCCCGGTGAATTGCTGCACCAGTTTGGCACTGATGCGCAAAAGGATCACTGGCTCCCGCGCCTTGCCGATGGGCGTGAGCTGCCTGCCTTTGGCCTTACCAGCGCCGAGGCGGGTTCTGACGCCTCAGCCATGGTCGATGAGGGCGTGATCGAAAAAGGTATGTGGGAGGGGGAGGAGGTTTTGGGCATCCGCCTCAACTGGGCCAAACGCTATATCACCCTTGCCCCGGTTTGCACGGTCCTTGGGCTGGCCTTTCAACTGCGCGATCCTGATGGTCTGCTGGGCGACACGGCTGACATTGGCATTACCTGCGCGCTGGTGCCCACCGATTTGCCCGGAGTGGAGACCGGGCGGCGACACCTGCCGTCTTCGACGATGTTTATGAATGGGCCAACCACTGGCACAGACGTTTTTATCCCCCTTGATCATATCATCGGTGGGGCGGAATACGCAGGCAAAGGCTGGATGATGCTGATGTCCGCGCTCGCCGCTGGGCGCGGCATCTCCCTGCCATCTATGGGCTGCGCTGCCATCGCATTTTCGGCCCATACCACTGGCGCTTATGCCCGTATTCGCCAGCAATTCAATCTGCCGATCGGCAAATTCGGCGGCGTTCAGGCGCGTATGGGGCGGCTGGCTGCGGATGCCTATGCGATGGACGCCGCCCGCCATCTGACCTGCGCCGGGCTTGATGAGGGCCGGGCGCTTTCCGTAATTTCGGCGATCATGAAGGCCCATGCGACCTTTAAAATGCGCGAGGCGCTGAACGATGCGATGGATGTGCATTCGGGCAAAGCCGTGATCGACGGGCCTCTGAACTACCTGCTGCCACTCTACCGCGCCGTGCCGATTGGCATCACCGTGGAAGGAGCAAATATCGTCACCCGCAGCTTGATTATCTTCGGCCAAGGGTCGATCCGGGCGCACCCCCATATGCTCGATAACATGCTAGCCTTGCAGAAGGAGGATGAGGCAGAGTCTCTCGCCGCTTTCGACAAATCTCTGTGGGCGCATGTGGGGCATACCACGAAAACCCTCTTCCGCGCGTGGGGTCGCGCCCTGACGGGCGGCCGTTTTGCTCCCGCCCCTGATGCAGGTGCCGCAACGCCAATCTACCGCGAGCTTTCGCGCTGGTCGGCGGCTTATGCACTCACGGCGGATTTTCTGTTTCTCACCCTCGGCGGAGCACTGAAACGTGAAGAGATGATCTCAGGCCGGATGGGCGATATCTTATCTGAAATGTATATCCTCTCTGCCGCACTCAAACGTTGGGAGGACGAAGGCCGTCAAGAGGCCGATCTGCCGCTCCTCAAATTCGCCGCTGCCGATGCCTTTTCGCGCATTCAAACCGCGCTTGATGGGGTCATCGCCAATCTGCCTGCCCGCTGGGCGGCGTGGGTGCTACGCGCCATTACCTTGCCGGGACTGGGCCGCCGCGGTCCGGATGACACGCTCACCACAGAATGCAGTGCTTTGATTTATGCCCCGTCTGCCACCCGCGACCGGATCACTGGGCGGTTATTCGAAGGCAGCGCTGGCGACGGGATCGACCTGTTGAACCGCTGCTACGCCAAAGTGATCGAAATGGAGCCGGTCATGAAGCGCCTGCGCGACGCCAAGAAGACCCCCACAGAAGCACAACAGGCAGGCATCCTAAGCGACAGCGATATGGCGGACCTGACCGCGATGAACGAACTGGTATCAAAGGTCATCGCCGTTGATGACTACAGGCCTGCCGCGCTGGCCCATTACTTCCCTGACTTAGATGTCCCGCAGGAAAATCTTGACGAAACCCCCAACCCTAGAGAGGCCGCCGAATGACCCACCCTAAAGCGCAGCGCGTCTTTCTTGTGGATGGGGCCCGCACTCCATTTTTGAAGGCACGACAAGGCCCCGGCCCCTTTACCCCGGTCGATTTGGCCGTGCAGGCCGGGCGGCCCCTGCTGGCGCGACAGAGCTTTGACCGCGCAGCCTTTGATCTGGTGATCCTCGGCTGCGTCAACGTCATCGCCGATGAAATGAACCCCGCCCGCGTTGCCGCCCTGCGGCTGGGGCTTGGGGAGCAGACAGTCGCCTTTACCGTGCAGATCAACTGCGGCTCGGGAATGCAGAGCATCGACACCGCCTACCGCTACATCCGCGACGGCAGCCACCAAATGATCCTTGCTGGTGGGGCCGAGGCGCTCAGCCACGCCCCGCTCGTGCTGCGCCAATCAGCGGTGGAATGGTTCGGCCGGATAAATGCCGCCAAGGGCCCGATTGATACGGCTCGCGCCATGACGGGCCTCAGGCCAGAGTTTTTCAAACCCGTCATTGGGCTGGAACGCGGTCTGACCGACCCGATCACTGAACTGAACATGGGCCAAACCGCCGAAGTTCTAGCGCATCGGTTCGGGATCGACCGCGCCACGGCAGATACCTATGCAATGCAAAGCCACCACCGGCTTGCCGCAGCGCAAAACGACGGGCGACTTGCGGATGAAGTCATGCCCGCCTTTGACAAAGATGGCACTGTTTATGATCACGACGACGGCGTGCGTCCTGACAGTGATATGGAGGGCCTTGCCAAGCTGAACCCGGTGTTTGAGAAGCCCCACGGCAAAGTCACTGCAGGCAATTCCAGCCAGATCACCGATGGGGCAAGCTGGGTCATCGTTGCTTCTGAACGCGCTGTTGAGGCGCATGGGCTGACCCCGCTGGCTGAGATTACCGACAGCGAATGGGCGGCACTAGATCCGTCGATCATGGGGCTGGGTCCGGTGCTGTCCGCCACCCCCATCGCGCAACGCCATGGGCTTGAGGTCAACGACATTGACCTGTGGGAATTGAACGAAGCCTTTGCCGCACAGGTGCTTTCCTGCGTGGCCGCTTGGAGCGACGAAGACTTCTGCCGCAACGTATTGGGTTATGACGCTGCCTTTGGCCGGATCGACCGAGACAGGCTGAATGTCGACGGCGGCGCAATATCACTGGGCCACCCGGTCGGCACCAGCGGCAATCGGATTGTCTTGCATCTGGCCAATGCGATGAAAGCGCGCGGTGCGAAACGGGGCATCGCCACGGAATGTATTGGCGGCGGCTTGGGTGGCGCGATGATGCTGGAGGCGGTGTGATGACGGGACATGTTCTAAAGCATTTGGGCGAGAGCAAACTCGAACTTGGCACCGAAAACGCGCGCAAAGGCAACTGGCGCGCGGGACGTGACGCCAATGGCATCTTTTGGCTGGCGCTTGATAAGGCTGACAGCGGCACCAATACGATTTCTGGCGACGTGCTGCGTGAGTTGGAACATCACGTCACCGCCGCCGAAAACGACCCGCCTCATGCCCTCGTAATCCGCTCCGCCAAACCGGGCGGCTTTGCTGCTGGGGCCGATATATCAAGCTTTGCAAAGATGAGCGATGAGGGCGCGGCAGAGCTTCTGACCCAAGGCCATGCGGTGCTGGACCGGCTTGAACAACTCTCCTGTCCGACGATCTGCGTGGTGCACGGCGCAGCACTTGGCGCGGGATTTGAGCTGGCGCTTGCCTGTGACATCCGCATCGCAGTGCCGGGGGCCTCTTTCGCCTTTCCTGAGGTACAGCTTGGCCTGCATCCCGGTCTTGGCGGCACTTTCCGCTTGCCCGCGTTGATCGACCCGACCGAAGCGATGACCATGATGCTGAGTGGGAAAACCGCGCATACCAAGCGCGCAAAAACACTGGGAATCATTGATGAAGTGGCCGAAGAACGCCACATCGCCGCCGCGGTTCGCGCATTGGCCGAAACCGGGGTTGAGCGGGCAGAACCAGGCCTTAAAACCCGGGCGCTTGGGCTGGAACAGGCCCGAACCTTGCTGGCCCGTCAAATGCGCAACCGCACCGAAGAGCGTGCGCCAGCGGACCATTATCCGGCCCCCCATGCGCTGATCGAACTGTGGGAGGAACACGGCACCGACCGGGCAACCATGCAGCGCGGCGAAATCCGGTCTTTCGCCAACCTGTTGAAAACGCCTAGTTCCAAAAACCTACGCCGGGTGTTCTTCCTGCGGCAAAAACTCAAAGAAGCCGCGCGGGGCGACGACGACATCGCCCATGTGCATGTGATCGGCGCAGGTGCCATGGGGGCTGAGATTGCAGCCATGGCCGCGATCCGGGGCAAGCGCGTCACCCTGAGCGATCTTGACAGCGCCGCCCTTGGCCGCGCCATCAAACTGGCAGCAAAACTTTGTGCTGACAAACATCTGACCGGCGCAGAAACGCGCGATGCACTCGACCGTCTGATGCCCGACCCTCATGGATATGGCCCGGTCCGCGCTGATCTGGTGATTGAAGCCGCCCCGGAGCGGATGGAGGTCAAAGAGAGGATTTATGCAGAGTTGAAGACCGAAATGAAGGACAGCGCGATCCTTGCCTCCAACACCTCTAGCCTCGCGATAGATGCCCTAAGCGCTCACGCCCCCAACAAAGCGCATTTTGCGGGGCTGCATTTTTTTAACCCCGTCTCGAAGATCCCGCTCGTCGAGGTTGTCGCTGGGGCGGATACAGCAGCGCAGACGGCGCGCCGCTTGGCCGCATTCTGCGGGGCCATTGGCAAACTGCCCGCGCGCGTCGGTGATTATCCCGGCTTTGTCGTGAACCGTATCCTCACCCCCTACCTGATGGAAGCGATGGTGCTGATGGACGAAGGTGTGCCGAAAGAGGTGATCGACAGCGCCGCCCTGCGCTTTGGCATGCCGATGGGCCCGGTGACGCTGGCCGATCAGGTCGGGCTTGATATCGGGTTGCATGTGGCCGAAAGCCTGCGTGACAGGCTGGGCACGTCTATGGCTGAGATTACCGATATGCTGCAAGAACGCGTCGAACAGGGTGATCTGGGTCGCAAAACCGGGAGCGGCTTTTATGACTGGGCCGATGGCACGCCGCATCCTGAAACCGAAGAACCCGGCCCCGCGGATTTGACCGATCGCCTGATCCTACCGATGCTGAACGCCGCCGTCGAAGTGATGCGCGAAAACGTGACAAAGGACGCCGATCAGATCGACGCCGCAATGATCTTTGCCACTGGCTGGGCTCCTTTCCGGGGCGGGCCATTGCACTATGCACGCACGCGCGGTGCGCGTGAAGTGGCCCTCCGCCTGCGCACATTGGCCAAGGCGCATGGCCCGCGATTTGACCCCGATGAAGGATGGAAGAACTTCAGCTAATGTATCGGCAGGGCTGTGCTTCATTCTGTCCAGCCCCTTCGGGCATAGACCCCGCGCCGCTGGCCCGAATTGTGGCAAGACTGAGGTGCTCAGCGAAGACGTGCAACAGGACAATAGCCGGGGTCAGTTTGATTAATCTCAAGTAAACTACACCGCGGCAATTGGTTAGCCGCCTTTGAGCAGGCCCCACATTCCCGGCCCCAGTTTGGTTTTTGAGGATAAAGCGCCCAAATGTCGCCCTAATTCACCCCTGCGGCATTGGCAGCGATGCTTCGCGGGGATACCTAGGGTAAACATCTGACTGCCAAACGAGACCAGATAAGAAGAGCGCGAGCAACCAGAGGCCCATATGAACGACTTTTACAGCGCCTTGGCGGAT
The DNA here is from genome assembly GCF_900113435.1 of Sulfitobacter dubius. Classification (GTDB taxonomy): domain Bacteria; phylum Pseudomonadota; class Alphaproteobacteria; order Rhodobacterales; family Rhodobacteraceae; genus Sulfitobacter; species Sulfitobacter dubius. The sequence goes on from NZ_FOPG01000001.1 coordinate 1,675,473, forward strand.
TTCGATGATCCGCTGCGGCAACTCTATATGCTTGCTGTCGAACCTGATCTTACGACCGAAGACAAAATCGCCAAACTCCTCCGACTGGGCACCGAGGCGCTTGCGCTTGAGCTGGGTATTGTCAGCCGCGTCGATCAGCCAGTTTACGAATGTCTGTACGTATATGGACCGGATTGGGCCCCTGCGCCCGGCACCACTTTCGACATCAATGGCACCTATTGTCTGCAAACGCTTTCCAGTGCCGATGTGACCTCTTTTCACCACGCCGGGCAGCAAGAAATTTCGAGCCATCCGTGTTATGAAACCTTCAAACTGGAAAGCTATATCGGGGCGCCCCTGAAATGCGGTGGCGAACTGTTTGGCACAATCAACTTTTCAGGCCGCGCGCCCCGCTCTGGGCCGTTCAGCAGGGCGCAGGTGCAATTCGTACAGTTCCTTGCACGCTGGCTCAGCAGTGAGTTGACCCTTCAATCTGAACGCCGTGAATTGCGCGAACAGCGCGGGCTGCTTAGCGCCATGGTGGATGCCGTGCCCGAAGCAATCATCATGGCAGACCCGAACCGCCGTGTAGCGCTTGTAAACCCTGCGGTTGAGACGCTTTTTGGCTATGAGCCCGAACAGCTATTGGGGCGGCAAACAGCGGTTCTTTATGAAACGCTCGGTGGTTATGAACGCGCGGGCGAAGAGCAGTTTAACCCGCAAGCCTCGACCGCGCCGGGCGCGCTTTCGATTGCCTGCCGCCGCGCCGACGGAACAACATTCGAGGGCCAAGTCTCGACCGCCAAGGTCGAGACGGATCGAGGCGAGCATTTAGGATTTCTGGGTGTCGTGCGCGATGTGAGTGAGCAGCGCGAATTTGAGCGCGCCAAGGATCAGTTGATCGCCACTGTTAGCCACGAGATGAAAACGCCGCTGACGTCGCTCAGCGGGGCGTTGCGCCTTCTTGAAGTGGGGCAAGACGACCTGCCCCCGCAAAAACAAAAACTTCTACGGCTCGCCCTGCGCAACGCGCGGGCAATTGATCAGATGGTCGCGGATATTCTAGATCTGGAAACCCTGCGCAGGCCAGACCAATCTGGTTTTGCCGAGCGACCATTGGCGCCCTTGCTAACGCAGGCGTCCGAGACACTGATCCCCTATGCGAAAGATCGCGGTGTTCGCCTAGAGATACATCCGACAGCGGCCCCCGCGACCCTACTGCGCCTACACGAAGGACGGCTGATGCGGCTGTTGTCTAACCTGCTTTCCAACGCGATCAAAGCGTCTGACGAAGGCGGCACCGTTAAGCTGGGCGTTTCTGAAAGCGGCATGGGGTTTTGGGTACGTGACGAGGGCAGTGGCCTGCCGCTTGATCTTCAGCCGGTTCTGTTTGAGCGGTTTTCCCGTGGGTCCAGTTACCGCGTCGAAGAGGGCCACGGTCTGGGCATGAGCATCGTAAAGGCCATCGTCGACCAACACCTCGGCAGCATCAAGTTTGAAACTGCCGAGGGCAAGGGCACCACCTTCTTCGTCGATTTTCCGGCGCTTGAATCTCAGGCAGACGCCATGGCCGCCAGTTGACGGCGCATCGCGGGCTGCACCAAGCGTCAAGCCAAGAAGGCGCGCAGGGCTTGCAGTGTCCGTTCGATCCCTACGGCAGTGGTCAACACCCCCGGTGACATGCGCAAGGTCTGGCTGCGGTTGTCGACGTAAATGTCCAAGGCGGCCAATTGCGCTACCACATCAGGGGCGTCAATGTGATCTGGCAAAACCACCATCAGACTACCGCCGCGCTGGTCGGGATCGGTGGGGCTTGCAAGGTTCAGCCCCATCTCTTCCAGCCCCTTCTGTAACTGGCCCGTCAATTTGCGATTATGCGCCGACAGTATCTCTGTATTCTGCCCCATGCGCCATTTCATCGCTGGCAGGCTGGCCACCGCTGGCACCGTCGACGGCGTGCCACTGTCGAGCCGCCGAATGTCGGGTGCAAATTCGAAAGCGTCCAAATCCCACGAAAACGGATTGCCCTGCGAAAACCATCCGCGCATCTCGGGCTGGCATTGCGGGATCAGATCAGCATCCATATAGACGATCCCCGCCCCCGGCGTGCCACACATCCATTTAAGGCTGGTCGACAGCGCGAAATCCACTTTGGGCGCGGTCACGTCATAGGGCAGCAGGCCGACTGCTTGGGTCATATCAACCCCAATGAGCGAGCCCATCTTGCGCCCATGCGCCACCAGTTGAGGGATATCCAACCGGTGCGAGGTGGTTGAGCTGACCCATGTCAGCAACGCCAGCGCCACGTCTCCGTCCCAATCGGCAATGATATCTTCGGCCTCGACCCAATGCCCACCTTGGCGGATCGGCACAGTGTTCAACGTGAAACCAAAGCGCTTCGACAGCCCCGTGAGCAGGAAATGCAACGAGGGAAAGCCATCCTCGGCCACCAAGACTTTCTTGCCGCGCAGGGTCCCTTCGGGCAGCGCACCGATGACGGCCATCAGCCCGGTGGTGACACTTTCAGTCGTGGTGACAGTGCCCTTGGGCGCGCCGATCAGTTCTGCCCAAAGGTCAATGAACTGCTGCCGCTTTGGCAGGACATCCGCCCATTGATCGCCGTTCGGCGCAGCCCATGCATCGGTGAAATCGGTGAGCCCGGCCAGCATATCCGCGTGCTTGCCGGGGTATTGGCCGATGGAGTGATAAAGGAGATAGGCGTCGCCCGTTCCTGTTTCTGTGGACATTGTAATCTCCGTAGGGTGTGGGCCGCGCAGGCGCGCGGGACGGTAGGATGGTGTGAAAATTGTCGGAAGGGTTCAGCGATAGCCGCGCTTGTAATGTTGCTCTAGCCAGCCGGTGAAACGGACCATGGGCCAAAGGATTGCGATATAGATCAGCGCGGCCAGCAGCAGCGGTGTGGGGTTAGCGAAAAGCGCCTGCGCGTCGGTGGCCTGTTTCAGCAGATCATCCATAGCGACGACCGAGGCCAGCGAGGTGTCTTTCATGATCGCCACGGCATAGGAGGCCAGCGGCGGGATCATCATACGAAACGCCTGTGGCAGTATCACCTTGCGCATGGTGGTAAAGAAGGACAGGCCAAGCGCATCGCAGGCCTCGAACTGGCCACGCGGCACGGCTTCGATCCCGGCGCGCACGACCTCGGCCGTATAGGCCGCCAGCACCAGCGCCAGCGCAATGGTCGCCGCGACGAAGGAGGAAAAGACAATTCCGGCAAACGGCAGCGCGTAATAGACGAGGATCAGCACCACCAGAACCGGAATGGCGCGAAAGATATCCGTATACAGAACCGCCAGCAGCCGGAACGGCTTGGCCGCGTAAAGCCGCACCAGACAGACCAACACGCCAAGGATGCCGCCAAAGAAGATCGCCGCGAAACCCAGCAGGATCGTGTTGACCAACCCGCGCATCAGAATGGGGAAAGCGCGGCGCATCACGTCGAGATTGAAGAAGATGTCGAGGATTTCCATAGCGCATTCCGTCAGTTTGATCGCAGGAGGCCAGTCAAAAAGCCGCAAGGGAGTGATGCCCCGCCCGCGGCTTCAACTTCGTTAGTCAGCAGAAGTCGGCACGGGCAATGAGGTGACGGCAAGGCTGCCCTCAGCAGGTGCCACGCCCAGCCATTTTTCATAGAGCGCCGCCATGGTGCCATCCTCTTTCATCGAAGAGAGCGCGTCATTGACCGCCTCCAGATGTTCGGAGCCTTTAGGCATCATGATCGCGAATTTATCCCCCGTCGGGATCTCGACAGAGACCTGAAGCCCCTGCATCGTCGGCTGGGCAAAGGCATAGCGCAGGCTGACGATATCGTTCACGGCGGCATCAATCCGGCCACTGCGCAGATCGGTCAGCATATTTGCCGTGGTGTCATAGCTGGAATAAGATTTATACCCGAGCTCGGCCTCACGCTCCTTCAACCAGTTCTCCGGGAACGACGTGGCGATGGAGCCGATGCGCTTGCCTTTCAGCCCGTCCAAATCAGCGATACCTGCGTCGGTCTTTGTGCCCACACCAAGCGCGCCTGAGAAATAGGGCTGCGTGAAAGACTGGGCCTCAAGCCGCTCATCGGTGATGGTCAGCGAGGAAATGACCGCATCCACACGGCCCGATGCTGTGGCGACAAACAGCGCGCGAAAATCGAGACCTGTGATCTCGGTCGTCTTACCAAGGCGGGCGGCGACTTCGTTGATGATATCAACCTCAAAGCCTTCAAATTCACCAGCTTCGTTCTTGAACTCCCACGGCGGGTTTGCCGGGTAGGAGCCAATTTTCAGCACATCCTGCGCCATGGCAGAGACGCCAGACAGTGCCGTGAAGGCCGCAACGGTGAGGCCAACGATCAGATTTTTCTTCAGATTCATGTTTTTCTCCCTGTGAACATCCCCGCGCAACGCGGCAAGTTTCACAGTATGGCTGCCAGCTTTCGTATACGAATTCAATTGAATTTTACAAGTATGCAAACTTATACCTAGCCATATGCGCATTCCTTGCGCATGCTCGGATCACAATCGAATACTTTTTCAGAGGTCCGAATGCACCGCACCGCCAAGCGCCACATGAAAGATCAGATCTATGACATCTTCCTTGGGCGGATTCAGCGGGGGGAGATCAGCCATGGCGACCGCTTTGTCGATACCGCCGTCGCCGAAGAGTTCAACGTCTCGCGGATGCCGGTGCGCGATGCCCTGATGCGCCTGTCACATGAGGGCTATCTCGACAGCACGACACGGGGCTTTACCCTGCCCAACCTATCGATGCGCCAGATATGCGAGATTTTCGAACTGCGCCGTCTGCTGGAACCCCGCGCCGCCGCGCTGGCGACCAATCAACTGACCGAAGACGACATCGCCTCCCTCACCTGCGCGGTCGAGCAATCCGAACGCACCCTAGTGACTGGCGAAATTGAGAGCCTTTACGCCGCCTCGGAAGACATCCGCCGCACATGGATCATGGCCGTGCCCAATATCGAGTTGCGCGACACGATCCTGCGCTACATGGCGCAAATCCAAGCCGTTCGTATGGCAACCCTGCGCGACGCCACCGCGCATGAGACCCTCGTCGATCTTCAACGCGACATGCTGCGCGCCTTTGTCGAACGCGACGCGGCCAAGGTTGAGCTTTTGCTCCTGCGCTATGTTTTGGCCGGGGAGGATAGCTTCCTGCGCCTCAAAGCTTGCGAGCAGGGTTAGCCTGCCTCGCACTTCGCCACCGCGCAAAGCCAATCACGCACGACAATCGCGGCGCTTGAAACCCCTTGGCGCGGGGAGAGCAGGTAGAAGTCCAAGCCGCCTGCCATCACATGAGACACCGGACGCACCAACCGCCCCGCCTTAAGATCGCGCTGAACCAAAAAGCGGCTTGCCAAGGCCACCCCCTGCCCTGCTAAGGCCGCATCAAGGCTCAGCGTCGTCTGGTTAAACCGTAACCGCCGCGCCGGCTTTACGGCGCTGCCAAATGCTTCTTCCGCATAGCGCGGCCAAAGATCATGCGTGTCGTGCAGCAGGGTCAAACGCGCCAAACCTGCCGCATCCAACGACGCGTCATCAACAATCAAACTGGGCGAGCAGACCGCCACAACCTCCTGCGCGAACAGCAGATCAGCCCGCAGGCTTGCACCGAAAGGCGGACGCGCCTGCCGAACGGCGAGGTCGATCCCATCTGCATGAAAGCTCGCCACCCTCTCTGTCGCTGTGATGCGCAGATCGATGCCGGGATGGGCTTCGGTGAAGTCTGACAGGCGGGGGATCAACCATTTCGACGCGAAGGTCGGGGTCACGCTGATTGTCACCCGCGCGGGCGCACTGCGTAGGGCGTCCGTTGCCTCGACCAACTGCTCGAAAGCGCGCGACACAGAGGCATGATAGGCGCGCCCCTCTTCGGTAAAGGCAAGGCCGCGCGGCTCGCGCAGGAACAGGCGCAGCCCAAGATGACCCTCCAGCCCGCGCACCTGCTGGGCGACCGCCCCTTGGGTAACGCCTAACTCATCCGCAGCCGCGCGGAAGTTCATATGCCGCCCCGCCGCGGCAAATGCACGTAGCCCGTTCAGGGGCGGCAGTGGTACGTCACTGGACACGATAGAATTCCTACAGTCATACGACAATGCATCTGGCTGGTTGCGACTGCCTTCAACACCTAATTAACAAAACATATCCCCGCAGCGCAATCGCTGCACAGCATAAGGAGCATATCCGATGACAGCAGAAAAAGTAGCACTTGTGACAGCAGGCGGCAGCGGCATGGGCGCTGGAGCGGCCCGCAAACTGGCCGCTGATGGCTTCAAGGTCGGCGTGCTTTCCTCCTCCGGCAAGGGAGAGGCGCTCGGCACAGAATTGGGCGGCTTTGGCATCACCGGCTCAAACCAGTCGCAAGAGGCGCTGGCCCAATTGGTGGACGGCGCGATGGACTGCTGGGGCCGCGTCGATGTGCTGGTGAACTCCGCCGGACACGGGACGAAGGGCGACATTCTTGAGATGACCGACGAAGATTGGCACGGCGGTCTGGATGTCTACTTGATGAACGTGATCCGTCCCACGCGTCTGGTGACGCCGATCATGGCGGCGCAGGGCGGCGGCGCGATTATCAATATCTCAACATTTGCCACCTTTGAGCCGGATCCGCTCTTCCCCACCTCCGGCGTCTTCCGCGCAGGTCTCGCGGGTTTCGCCAAGCTCTACGCAGATCAATACGCGGGCCAGAACATTCGCATGAACAACGTCCTGCCGGGCTTTATCGACAGCCTGCCCGAGACCGAAGACCGCCGGACGCGCATTCCCATGGGGCGCTACGGAACCGAGGCCGAAGTGTCTTCGCTGATCGGCTGGCTCGCTTCGGAAGGCGGAGCCTATGTCACCGGGCAGAACTGGCGCATTGATGGTGGGCTGACCCGTGGCGTCTGAGGCAATCGCGCGCGCAGCCCCGGCGCAGCTGGCGTTCTGGGTTAAATGGGTCGCCTCGGTGATCCAGATCCTCGGTTATGCCGCCACCGGTTTTGGCTGGACGCCATGGAACCTCTACCTCTTTGTGGTGGGGGTACTGGGTTGGTTGATCGTCGGGGTGCTTTGGAACGATCGGGCAATTACGCTGGTCCATCTCGTCGCCATGTCCGCGATGCTGGCGGGGATGGCGAGCCAGTAACACGCAGGCGGCCCACGGGTTTTCATCCGGGGCCGCCTTATAGATCGCCCTTGCAGATTACCCACGCCCTCGGAATAGTGCGGAGGAGCGTGCAATCTGAGGCGGCCATGACTGAAATACCAAAACACCCCATGCGCCGCCTGCTGACAAGCCTTGCCATCTGGTTTCTGGTGGTGACCTTCGTGGTGCTGATTTATGCCAAAGGAGACGACCCCATGCCGCTGAGCGTCCTCAGCCGTCTTGGGATTGCCGCAGCCATCGTTGCCTTTGTGAACATTCCGCTGATCCGCAAGATCGGCCATATCTACCTGCACACGACACCCGATGACGGTGATCTCGACGACTAGCCGCTCTGCCGCGGCCTGCCTTGCACCCTGCGAAAATCGACCCATATTTCCTTTACAACGGACAACCGCGAGAGACCAAAATGGGCTATGTAAAGACAGCGATGCTGATGGCGGCGATGACCGCGCTTTTCATGGGGGTTGGCTATTTGATTGGCGGGTCAGGTGGCGCGCTGATCGCGCTCGTGGTGGCGGCAGGGATGAACGCCTTCACGTGGTGGAATTCCGACCGCATGGTGCTCAAGATGCACAATGCGCAGCCGGTCTCACCGGGGGACCGCGCAGGGCTATATGCCATGACGGCAGAGCTTGCGCGGAATGCAGGCCTGCCCGAGCCGAAAGTCTATCTGATCGACACGCCCCAGCCCAACGCATTCGCCACCGGGCGCAATCCGGCCAATGCAGCCGTCGCGGTCACCAAAGGGCTAATGCAAAGTCTCAGCCGCGAGGAACTAGCGGGTGTTATCGCGCATGAGCTGGCGCATATTCGAAACCACGACACCGCGATCATGACCGTGACCGCGACTTTCGCCGGTGCGATTTCGATGCTGGCGAACTTTGCGATGTTTTTCGGCGGGGCGCGGGAGCGGATGGGCATGATCGGCACGCTGATGATGATGTTCCTCGCCCCCATGGCCGCAGCATTGGTGCAGATGGCGATCAGCCGAACGCGGGAATATGCAGCAGACAAGGCCGGGGCCGAGATCTGCGGCCACCCGCTCTGGCTGGCCTCAGCGCTTGAGAAAATCGCGATGGGCGCCGCGCGGATCGACAATCACGCCGCCGAGCGGAACCCGGCCACGGCGCATATGTTCATCATCAACCCATTGCACGCGCATAAGCATGACAGCCTCTTCGCCACCCACCCCGCGACAGAGAACCGCATCGCGGCCCTGCGGGCGATGACGCCCGATGCCGCGCCTGCGCGCGCACAAAGCCCCCGCCCCACCAGCAGCAGCCGCATCCCTAAGAGCGGCAGACGCGGGGACGCAGGACCGTGGAGCTAAGCCGCGCTCAGTCCCGACGCCAGTAAGCTGTGCAAATCTGCCGGGTCTTATCCATGCCGAGCGCGCTTCTGAAATGGCCGCGCAACTGCTGGGCGTTCTGGAACTCTCCGGCGAAAAAGGCATAGCCCAAACCGTCATCGGTCAGCGCCTGCGCGTGACCAAGAACGGCAGTTTCAAATTTTGCCGGTGGCAGAGCGTGAACGCGCAACTTGGTCTTTGGCAGGTAGTCTCGATAGGACACACCGCGCGGCAGGGCGGCCACCACATCGCCCACGGCACCCTCTGGCAGACGCGCCAAAAGCTGCGCAACGGCGGGCAGGCCCGTGCCATCTGCGGCTAAGAAATACGAAGACGCTGGCGGCAAGGCGCTGATCCCGACTGGGCCCATAGCGCCAATCTTTTGGCCCGCGATCGCGTTCTGCGCCCATTGCGAAATCAGACCGGAGCCATGGCGCACCACGTCGATGTCGACCTCTTCGCACTCCGGGCGGATGTTCTTGAGCGTGACATAGCGTGCGTGCAGCTCATCCGCGCCTTTGGGCCAGACCGGCGCGCCATTTGCACCCATCACGGGCCAAACCGGCGTGCGGCTGGGATCGCGCGGTAGGATCAGCCGCAGATGCAGCCCCTGTGCCGCAAGTGTTGCAATGTCAGGGTAATGCAGGGTGACACGCTGCATCCCCTCAAAAAGAACTTCGCTGTTGAGGACGGTCAGCAGCCGGAAGTTCTGCGGCGCGACACCCGCCTCCTGCGTTATACCTTGCCAGCGGATACGCTCGGCCAGCAGCGGATCAAATTCTGCAACATGATGCACCATGCCCTCTTTCGAGAATTGCATGGCGTTTTCACCGGGCGCTTGGAGGTTCACTTCCAACTTGCCCGGGCGAAGGTCAAATTCCACGCGATAGCCGTCTCGTTCAAACACATGGCCGGTCGCCCCTTTGGCGCGGAAAACCATGCCGTGGTCATCGACGAGATGCGACAGGATCTGCGAGAGCATCTCCTGAGGGGCGTCGAGGGGGATTGTGGTCTTGGCTTTGGCGATGGTCATCTGTGGCTCCTCCCGGTCAAAGAAAAGCGCGGCACACGAGGGTGGTGCCGCGCTTGAGGCTCACCAGCTGTGGGCCAGCTTCACGGTGACTTCACGGCCGGGGCTGTAGAAGTCAGCGTAGAAACCGCCGTAGGAGGTGTGCTTTTCGTCAAACAGGTTGGTGACATTGGCCGAAAGCGATGTCTGCTCGGACAGGTCATAGGTCACTGCGGCATCCACAACGACAAAGCTGCCTGTGTCGCCTGCGGTGTTGCTGTCGCTGTAGTAATAGCCACTGTTGAACCGCGCGCCCAGACCAACAGTCAGATCACCGCGGCCGAGGTTTTCCCACGTCCGGCTGGCCCAGATCGAAGCGACATTCTCAGGCACCAGACCGGGGCGATTGCCGACGTTGCCGGATGTGCCGTTCTCTTTGATCTCGGCATCCAGAAAGCTGTAGGCGGCGGTGAGGGTATAGGCACCGACCTCGGCCTTGGCTTCCAGATCAATACCGCGCACGCCAATCTCACCAATGGTTTCCGGCAGGTTGGTCGCCGGGTTGGTGCGGGTGATGTTGCTTTTCGACAGGTCATAGACCGAGGCTGTCAACAGTGCATTGGTGCCCGCCGGTTGCCATTTGGTGCCCAGTTCGAACTGCTCGCCCTCTTCCGGTTCAACGCCAAAGCCTGCAGGCACGACCGACTGCGCGTAGTTCCCAAAGACCGCGATATTCGGTTTGATCTTATAGGTCAGGCCCGCCCGGCCTGTCGTTTCGCTGATGTCGTTTGTCTGGACCGTACCCGCAAGGTTATTTGTCTCGGTTACATCGATCCAGTCATGGCGCAGGCCGAAAGAAGCGATGAAACGCTCGTTCCAGTTCAGCTCTTGCTGGACATAAAGCGCCTTGCCTTCTGTTTCGGTGTCGAGGTCGGCAAACATCGGAACGTCAGTTGGGCGACCAGTGTAGGTTGGATTGTCTAGATCAACCGAAGGTGCCGCGCCGTAATAGCGTTTGTCTGTGTCATCCGACCAAGAGAATTCGACCCCCGCAGTGGTGGTGCTGGCCGCCCCGCCAAAGAACTCTTCGTAGGTCAAATGCAAGTCAGAGATCATGTTCTCGCTGGTGCCATCGCTGGCAAAGAACGCGCGATCCACGGTGTCATCATCCGGGGTGCCATCGCTGACGTAGGCATAGCCAAAGTCGTCTTCACTGTCGCTATAGCGCAGGGTGCCGCCAAAACTCAGCCCATTGCCAAAGTCATGCGTGCCCAGCACAGAGACGGTCGTCCGGTCGGTGCCGCGATAGTTGTAGTCAGGCTCGCCATAGAACACGTCGCCGCGGTCGAAATCGCCGCCCGCTGGGAAGCCACCGCTGCCCGGTACTGAATCGCGGTCAAGATGGTCGACGATTATGGTCAGTTCTGACGCATCGGAGGGCCGCCATGTCAGGCCACCCATCGCGAACAACTCATCATTCTCGGAATAGGGATATTCCAGCTCACCGTTGCGCAGAAGTCCGGTGAAGCGATAGCTAAGCGTGCCCTCTTCATCCAATGTGTCGCCGAAATCTACGCCGGTTTCCAAGCTGCCGTAAGAATCCACCGATGTGTAGACGGTGCCGAAACGTTCGGCGCGCGGCCTTTTGGTAACATAGTTGACCGAGCCGCCGGGGTCCGACAGACCAAAGGTTGAGGAAGACGCGCCCTTGATGACTTCAACACGTTCAAAGGCAAAAGGCTCTTCCCGGACGGCACCAAAGTTTGCACCCAGCGTCAGGCCGTCACGGTAGGTATAGGCCTCGAACCCGCGCAGGATGAAATAGTCAAACCGGTCATCCGCGCCATAGCTGTCCGTGGTGGCACCGGCGGTGTAGTTCAACACCTGCTCCACGCTGTCCGCGCCGCGGGCTTCGATCTCGCGGCTGGTGATGACTGAGACACTGGCCGGGATGTTGATGATCTCACCCGAAAGCTTGCCGCCGCTGCTGAGTTCGTTGGCGACAACCGTTTCCGCATCCGCCGCGCCCGAGTTTTGAGCGCTTGCCTCAAGGATCACATCATCCAATTGGTACGTCTCTTGCGCGGATAGCGCGCCGGGCACCAGTGCCGTGCAACACAAAAGCGCCGTTTTGATAGAGCCGCGCCCCAGTTGAAGATGAGTGAATTTTGAAGAGGACATGGCGGTCTCCGTAATAACCTAGTTAATCAGTCGGGATTCCCTTACGCCTATGATACGGAGAGCGCCAGAGTCAATCTGACTAATTTAGTAAGTTATTCTCAGGCTGCGGCATCTTTGTGGGAATGCACAGTTTTATGGCGCCCAATCGGCACCATGCAGGGGGTCTGCGAGACGGGGTCGCTGACGATACGGCACGAAAGGCCGAAAACGGTTTTCACCATCTCCTCTGTTAGAACGTCAGCGGGCGGCCCCTCGGCACGGATGCCGCCATCGCCTACGGCGATCAGGTGGTCGGCATAGCGAGCAGCAAGGTTGAGATCGTGCAGCACCATGATGATTGTTGTGCCCTGCGCGGTGTTAAGGTCCACCAAAAGGTCCAGAACTTCGATCTGATGCGCCACGTCCAAAAAGGTGGTCGGCTCATCCAACAGCAGCAGATCGGTCTCTTGTGCCAGCGCCATGGCGATCCAGACCCGCTGACGTTGCCCGCCTGAAAGCGTATCAAGGTCTCGCTCAGCCAGCTCTTCGGTCCCGGTCGCGGACAGCGCGCGGGCCACGGCGCTGTCATCCTCTGCCGACCAGCGCGAAAACAGCCCCTGATGCGGATGCCGCCCGCGCCCGACCAGATCAGCCACGGCAATGCCCTCAGGCGCGATGGGCGATTGCGGCAGCAACCCCATGACTTGGGCCAACTTACGCGATTTCATGCGGTGAACCGACTGCCCATCAAGCAGCACCGCACCGGATTTCGGCTGTAAAATACGTGCCAGCGTCCGCAATAGCGTCGATTTGCCCGACGCATTGCCCCCCACGATCGCCGTGATCTTACCCGCTGGAACGGTAAGGGAGACATCCTCCAGAATGATGCGTTTTTCATAACCTGCGCCCAGATTGCGCGTTTCGAGACGGTGATCGTGGGTCATAATGTGCCCCCATTTCTATTGGCGCGAACGATGAGATATAAAAGGAACGGCGCGCCGATCGCGCCAGTGATGACACCCACAGGCAAGCGCGCGGGCAATAGGAACTGCCCTGCGTAATCCCCAGCGATGACGAGCACAGCGCCCACCAGTCCGGCCCCCAAAAGCAAGCCGCGCGAGCCCGGCAAAAGCCGTGCTGCGATGGGGCCAGACAGAAAGGCAACGAATGCGATTGGCCCGGTGGCCGACGTGGCGATGGCCACAAGCCCCACAGCCGCAAGCGTAACCCTTAGCCGCGTGACATCCGACCGGACACCAAGCGCTTCGGCGGTGTCATCGCCAAGACGCAGCACCTCCAGATCACGGGCGGTGCAGGCCAAAAGCCCGCCAAACACCAGCAGCGCCCCGGCCACGGGCAACGCCTGCACCAGTTGCACGCCATTCAGGCTGCCGGTCAGCCAGCGCATCGCCTCGGCACGGTCCCACGCAGGGGCCTCTAGCAGGACATAGGCCGTCACACTGTCGAGCATGGCCGAGACACCGATCCCGATCAGAATCAACCGCGCACCAGCAGCACCCCGGCGCGACGACAGAGCCCAAATCATGGCGGCCACGCCCAATCCCGCTAGCACCGCGACAAGCGACACAAGCCAGCCATCGAAGGCCAGAATAACAATGACAAAGACCGCCGCCGCGCCCGCGCTGGCGCTGATGCCAATGATGTCAGGGCTGGCCAGCGGGTTGCGCAGCATGATCTGAAACGCCACCCCGCCCAAGCCAAAACTGAACCCCGCCAGCAACCCCATCACCGCACGGGGCAATCGCAGCTCGGACACCACGAAAGATGCATTGGCCCCCGGCGTACCGGTCAGCGCGGCCACAACATCGCCCGGTGCCAGACAGCCGCGCCCGCAGCTGAGTGTCAGCAAGACAAGGCCCAACACCAGCGCTGCCAGAAACACCAATACCTGAAGGCGACGCGTGCCTGCTTTGCGGGGCGCCAGAGGGGCGGCAAGGCTCATATCACTCATAACCCGCGCATCCTGTGATTGCGCACCGTCCAGATAAAGAAGGGCGCGCCGACAAAGGCGGTAACAATACCAACGTCCAATTCATTCGGCCGCGCGACAATACGGCCCAGCACATCCGACAGCCCCAACATCGAGGCGCCTGCCAGCGCCGACAGCGGCAGCACCAGCTTGTAATCCACCCCAGCGATCATCCGGCACAGATGCGGCACCACCAGCCCGACAAAACCAATCGGCCCGCAAAGCGCCGTCGCCGTGCCACATAGGATCACCGCCCCCGCCGCAGCCATAAGGCGCCCCAAGGCGACGCTTTGACCAAGGCCAGTGGCAAGCTCTTCGCCCAGAGCCAGCGCATTCAGAACGCGGGCCGACGCAAGGCTTAGTAGCAAGCCGACCAAGGCAAAGGGCACGGCAGGCAAAAGTGTCTCGAAACTTGCACCGCCAACACCGCCGACCTGCCAAGATTGCACAGAACCCGCGATATCGTTGCGCGGTAGCACCACCGCGATGATAAAGGCCGATACCGCGACCGAAGTCGCCGTGCCCGCAAGGGTGAGTTTCAGCGGCGTCGCCCCGCCCTGCCCGGCTGAGCCGATCAGATAGACGAAGACCGCCGTCACCCCCGCCCCGGCGATCCCGAGCCACAGATAACTATGCGCGCCGCTGATGTCGAACCAAGCGATGCCCACAACGACAAACAGCGCCGCCCCCGCATTGACACCTAAGATGCCCGGATCGGCCAGCGGATTGCGGCTGATGCCCTGCATCACCGCCCCCGCAAGGCCAAGCGCGGCACCCGCCAATATGGCCAACGCCGTGCGCGGCATCCGCACTGCAACCGCCGCAGCCCCGATGGTTTCGATCTGGCCGGTTATCCCCGCCCAGATCTCAGCCCATGGGACAGAACGCGCGCCCACGGTCAGCGACAGGCCCGTCATCAGAGCCAAAAGTCCGAGCAAAAGCGCAAAGCCTGCCAACCGTTGGGGGCGCTGCACCTGCATTATTCGCTGCGCGTGGCTGCGGCGCTCAGACGCGCGAGGTAATCGTCGAGCACATAGTCAATCGACAGCGGCGTCGGGTTGGCAGCGGTGCCCATTGGATCATTCGCTAGCAGCACGACCGACCCACGGGCAACCGCCGGAAACCGCGCGATCAACGGGTTCTTCGTCAGCTCATCCAACCGTGCCTGATTGCCATAGGTGACCACCACGTCCACGTCTTCAAATAGGTCGATCCGTTCTGCACTGACGCGGCCTGAATATTTTCCTGCCTCACTGGCGTCACGCACCGCTTGGGGTGTGGCCATGCCAATATCGGTCAGGAATTGCACGCGCTGGTCGGCGGCAGCATAAAAACCGATGGTGCTGAGGTCACGCGGATCAAGGTGAGTTACGAACATGCCGGTTTTGCCTGCCAGTTCAGGATGCTCTGCGCGGGCGGTTTCGATGCGTGTTTCGATTTCGGCGACCATCGCGTCGCCCTCCGCGGCCATGCCAAGGCCCGCAGCATTCTGGCGGATCATCTCGCGCCATGTGGTTGTCCACGCCGCTTCGGGATAGGCGATAACCGGCGCGATACGGCTTAGCGTTTCATAGTCGGACTGGGACAGGCCGGAATATGCGGCGAGGATCACATCAGGCTGGGTGCTGGCCACGGCTTCGAAGTCAATACCGTCGCCCTCGTCGAAAAGCGTTGGCACCTCAGCGCCCAGTTCGTCAAGCGCTTCGGTCACCCATGGCAGCAACCCATCGCCATCGTCATCGCCCCAGGAGGCGCGTGCGAATCCGACCGGGACAATGCCGAGGGCCAAGGGCACTTCGTGGTTGGCCCAACCAACCGAAGCCACCCGCTCGGGGCGCTCTGCGACAACCGTTTCGCCAAAGGCGTGTTCAACGGTGACGGGAAAGTCCTGCGCCATGGCCGCAGTCGCGCCAAAAGCCACACAAATGATTGACAAAGTTCTGAGCACTTTGGCCCCCTTTAATCCGATTCTTTTAGTAAACTATTGCGTGTTAAGCCGCAGCGCGCGGGGATGCAACAGGGCACATCGTCGGATCAGGGATTTGGAGGGTGTAGGGCCGCCCGCAAAAGCGGCCCGTGTTTTGGCTATTGAATGCTGACTTCGAAGGCAACAAATCCCTGCGCGCCCGGTTGCAGTACCCCCGTGCAGGACCAGCGCAATGCACCATCATAGCCCGGCGTATTTGCCAGTGGTTCATCCAGCGTGCACTCCACCCCATCGGCCAATGTAATCGGGCTGGGCACCGCAGATGACAGCGCAGTATAGGGCGGCGTTCTGTCGTAGACGACGATATCACGCGCGGGCACGGTGCCGACGGTTTCGACATAGATGCGGTATTCCAGCACATCCCCGGCAGAGGCACCGTTGCTGACCCCTTCGGGGCTGCCTTGGGTCACATTACGGACGGTTTTGGTCAGTTGCAGCGTGCCTTGGGCCGCCTCTACCACCAGCCGATCAGTGTTGTCGTTTCGCTGGCTCAACCCGCTGGCACCATAGCTGGTATCGGCCAAAAGGTCGAAACGATAGGTCGATCCCTGCGTCGCGGCACCTGAGGCAGTGACCCTTGCCAGCACGCAAATCAGCGTGCCCGCATCGGTCGGCAGCGGTCCGGTGATCGCTTGATCGGCTGTACCGTCGCAATCTGTGTCTTCGTAAAGCGCGGTTGAGAATGCCCCGTCGAGGGTAGAGGCGTCGCCCGCGATGTTGAACGATACGCTGCCCGGTGCGGCGGCGATATACTCATGCCACAACACCAAGACCTGCCCGGCTCGGATGGTTCGCTCTTGCGACTGGTTCAACCGGGCCGCTTCGACCATGCCGAAATCGAGCGTAGCATAGGACGTGCCCGCTGCAGGTGTGAAGGTGATGCTGCCATCATGCGGGTCACTGTTGACCAGCCCCGGCAGTGCGGCGCCGCCCTCTGACACGTTCAACAGGCCGGTGCCGGGCAATGCTGTGACGGTGACCGCACCGCTATACCCATCAGGCAATGTCGCGCGCCACATGCCATCCGCCGCCACGGCGGGCGTAGCAAGCAACACGCCTCCCGCATCAAATATCTGCACTTCGGCGCGATCTGTGCCCTGTTCACCGCTCTGCTGCGTGCCGTCATAGGCCGCGCCGCTGGCACCGATGTCAAAAAAGACTGTACCTGAAAGGACGGGTCCGGTTGTGCTAAGGGTCACGCTGGCGCGGGCCTCATCATCGTCCGCCAACCCGTCGCCCAGATCATCCACCAGCGCGCCGGTGTCGGGATCACTGTCTAGGTCGATCAGCGAGCTGCCAATGATCTCTGCCTGATTTTCATATGTCCCATCGCTCTGCATTGTCACGCGGATCGTCAGACTATGGCTGCTGCCCGCAAGAACATCGCCGAGCAACCACACCCCGGTCGCGGGGTCATAACTATCGCCCTGTGCCGCCGCATCATCAGAGACATAGGCAAAGCCATCAGGGATCAGATCAAGCACGCGAACATCTGACGGGCTGCCGGGGCCACTGTTCGATAGGGTCAGCACAATATCCAACGCATCCCCCGCCGCTGCCTCGGTCGCGGGCGTACCGTCCCCGGAGTGCAGGATGGTCTGAGCGAGCGCCAGATCGGCCTCTGTCGGCGCATTTTCAAACCCAAAGTCATAGCTGACGGCGCTGCCGCTTCCGATATCAACGGCAAGACTTGCGATCGGGTTGCCAGTGGTCAGGACCAGCCCCGCAGGAATCTCGGGATCGGTCTCATCCACTTCCACCAAATAGCCACGCGCCGGGTCAAGATTGTTGAACAGATAGGCCCCCGCCGCATCGGTTTCGGTCGACCCGACAACCGTGTCATCCGCAGGATCAACCGGGGTGCCCGCATCATCGAAAAGCGTCACGCCAATGCCAGCAGGCAGTGTGGTTTCCGCCCCATCGCGGCTGCCAGAACTGTCGGCGTCTTCGTAAAGTGTGCCTTCTATCGCGCCTTGCGGAAGCAGGTTGACGAGGGTCACAAGGTAATCCTCGACCTCCCCATCGAAGTTCAAACCGCTGAACGGGTCTTGGGTTAGCGCGCTTGAAGTCGACCAACGGACGCGCGCAAAGCTGGTGCCATTGCCGACGTCAGCAGGCACCGGGATATTCAGGGTGATCTGGTTATTGAAGCTGCCATCAGTATCGCCAAGACCACCATCGCGGAAGTTGACGGCAACCTGTTCGGTCGGGTCAAAGACATTGTTCTGGTTGAAGTCGATCCACACCTGAAGGTTTGTGATGCCTTCGGTCACAGGTATGCCAAGGGCAAGCTGCACACTTAACGTCTCATGAGTTTGAATGGTCAGCGGCACGATCGTGCCTGCCTCAAGCACCGGGAAGACGGCGATGGAATCCTCATCGTCAATCCCATCAAGATCGTCCCCATCCGCGCTAGCGCTATACATGGTTTCAGTCTCGGAATCGGGCACCCCACCGCCAAGATAGATGTCCGACGCAATGATGTGACGCGGTTCGCCATAGCTTGCAGGGGCATCACCCCGGTCCACCAGATCGGCAGCCGCGATCACAAGCGAGTAATCCTCGACCTCGCCGTCGACGACAAAACTGGCGACAGGCAACCCGGCCTCGGAAGAATAACGGAAGCGTGCGAAAGTGGTGGAAGTGGTAGCGTCGCTGGGCACGCTCACGTCGATCTGGATCACGCCATCGCCCGCTACGTCATCGAAGCCGGTGCCATCGTCGCGCAGATCACTTGCGATGTTTTCGCCAAAGGAGCCTTCGAAAACCCCATCCCCGTTAAAGTCGATCCACGCCTGAAGGTAGCCCGCACCGGTGACCGGAACGTTGAGCGTGCTGATCACACCTTGGGTCATTACAGGGAAAACCACCGCATCTTCGTCATCAGTATCCAGCAAGTCATCCGCCGTGGCCGAAGCGTCAGATTGTGCCACCAGTTCAATATCTGGCGGAATGCTTCCAAGGTAGATGAGGGGCGTATCGCTTACCCCATGGGACGCCGTCAGATATGAAATCGGCGCATCGCCAAAATCGACGCCCAAGCCATCAAAGACAGCGATGATTACCCGCGCCCGGTCACATTGCGTGGGGTCTAGGTTGTCGCAAAGCTCATACTCGATCTCATAGGTGCCAGAAGGCACGCCGGGCGGAACGATCACCCGACCCGCATCTGCGCCTTGTGTCTCAAGTACGGGCACCGGGTCGCCGGTGTTTTGAGGCACGGCCTCGGTCAGGACATCCAGCGTTGCGGTTGGAAAGGCGGCTGGCAGGCCGTTGATCGTGTCGTTGGACATGACCTCTCCGGCGGTGCCGCCCAGCAAGCTGTTAAGGGGAGACGCCGTATAGTCATCGTCGCCCGCCACCACGCTGGCCGAGG
Source organism: Sulfitobacter dubius (assembly GCF_900113435.1). GTDB lineage: Bacteria > Pseudomonadota > Alphaproteobacteria > Rhodobacterales > Rhodobacteraceae > Sulfitobacter > Sulfitobacter dubius. The sequence continues at coordinate 1,694,498 of NZ_FOPG01000001.1, forward strand.
TATTCGTCACCGCGCAGAGCCGGATCGAAGAACCGCGCGCCGCATCATTTTGCGAAGTTCCGGTATAGCCGTGAATGAATTCTCCTTCCGTAAAGGTGCCGTATTCATAGGTCACATAGTTGTCGAAACTGCTCTCATTCGGCTCATCAATCCAATTGGTCGGATCGCCGGTCTTGGCAGGGTCCATCGTGATGGCCTGCCCATTGGCCGGGAATGAGGCCAGAGGTGCGGTGTGAAAATATGAAATTCCATCGGGTGCAAGCAAAGGGCCAACAACGTCAGAACTGTCATCCGTTGTGCCGCGGCTGTCCACGTCCGTCTGCTGAATGATCACACCGTTGATGCGGCTTTGCTCGACCGGCGTCCCTTGAGGATTGGACGGGGTCGCACTGCCGTCTTGGACAAGACGTAGCCGGTAGGTGACAAAGCCATTGTCGATCGGCGTCATCCGCGCTTCGAGCGACCCGTCGATATTGACGTTTATGGCGTTACTAATTTGTGTCGCCTGAAACACGACATCCAAATCGTTACCGTTAATGTCTGTGGTGACATTGTCATAAACGAAGATATCTGAGGTGGTCAGCGCGAAGGCGCTCCCCGCCCCTGCCAATTGGGTGCGCGGCTGCCCAAAGACGGATTGCGGCGTGCAGGTTTGCGGCCCCGTATCGGTCGACAGCACATTGGCGACGATGCTGGCATTCTCTGGGTTGGATTGCAGGCGGGATACGAAAGGCGTGCCAATTGCGCCAATCCCTGCCGTGGCCGTGCTATCGACCGCACCCGACAACGCATCAGCCGCCGTAACAGTATATTCCGCCGTACAGGTTACCGTGCCACCGGGTGCCACGGGCGCGGTGATCGCAGGGCAAGTGACCGTTCCCACAAGACTGTCTTGGATCACCACATCTTGGTTCAGGTTAAAGGGCAACTCCCCCGTGTTCGTCACCTCATAGATAAAGGTAATCGTATTGCCTTGCAGCGCGGACAGCGGGCTGGTGAAACGCGTAAGGCCGATGGTCTGATCCGTGGTGAAATTCACCTCCGCAAAAATGCCAATCCCCCGCGCGCCCGCGTCGTAAGGCAGCGTCACAGGATTGTAGTAACTGCGCACCTCACCGATGCTTTCATCGTACCAAATTTCGATCCGCGAGGTTGCATCGGGATAGGTCAGCCGGATCGACCCGTTCGAATCGTTATTGGATGTAGGAGAAAGAACGGCGCTCCCGTCAATGAACAAACACTGCGCCTCGTTTGCATTCAGCAGCCCCGTATCGCCAGAGCCTAGACCAGGGCCAACAACCACGGTGGGCGCGGGGCCTAGCGTGCTAATACTCGGATTGCCGTTGTCACCAAAGGCGGTGACGAAGTCGCACCGGTCGGCCGTGCTGTGCGCATCAGAGGCATCCATGTCGAGAATGTCGACAAATAAGTTGTCAACCTGAAACGCCACTCCGCCAGAGCTTGCCGTTACGCTGGCAGTGATCCTGTCATCCCCGCGCCGCCCCGCGTTCGGCGCGGCATCGCCGATGACAACCAATGATTCCACGCCGCCGCCGAAAATGTCTACGTCATCCGGGCTCAAAATCGGGTTGCCCTGCGCATCAGTGCTATAGGAGCGCAGCGACCCTGTCATCTCTACGGTCGCATCAATCTCAAAGCCGTATTGATCATCTAGGGTTCGCACCAACGGCCCGGCAAATCCTGCGGGCCAGTCGAATGTCGACCAATCGATAGAGAAATCCCCGGCTTCCGCGGCTGTCATGGCGACTGTGGCGCAAACGGCTAAGGAAACGCCGCACAGCATTTTCCGACAATGAAGATGTTTCACAATATACCTTTCGGTCCCGGCCATTGAATCCGCAGAAACAGGCACCCAAACGATGTAACGAGCTTAATTTTCCCTACCTTTATCGTGAATTTCCGTCCCCAAGACGAAGGTGCATTCGATCAGACTCAACGGCCCAGTGGATAGCGCGATATACTTGAGGATAGGTGAAAGTCCTGACAAACCTCGTCGAATGCGGCCCCGGCCTTCCCCCGAGGGGAGGGATGGAGAAAGCCGGAGGGGCGCATCGCTGCAAGACAATCAAGGAGCCGCTCCCTGGGGTGGGGGGACGGGTAGCAGCTCCTGAGAAGGCCCGCGCGTCGAAGCATTTTTCAGACAGATCGGTCGAAAAAACCGACTGTCAGCTTAGGGGAGCGGTCATTGAACTGGTCAACGATGCCTTCATGCAGACCCGTCGATTGGCGGGTACATCTCAACATAGTCCGTGCCGCGCGCTGTTGCATCTCAGCGGGGGTATAATCGGGCTAGCCTTAAGGATAGGTTATAATGTGCTTGGATTGGTTCCCGTTCTCAGGGACCAACCTGCGCCTGCATCGCCGCCTCTGTGGCGTTCCACGTATCCGGCAAAGCATTGCATAGGCCGCGTGCCTCTTCGGGTTTGTCGGTCTTGCATGCGGTCTCGATCTCTTTGAGCAACCCATGGAGCCGATCCGCTCCGAGCATCCCGCACATCCCGGCCATGGCGTGGGCACGCGCCTGTAGATCAGGCAAGGCGTCGGCCGCCATCAGGGCTGGCAGATCATCCGCGACCTGATCGGACAGCTTTTGAACCCGTTCGCGCAGTTTCTCTTCGCCCAGCAGGTCGATCAAATCTACCATCTGTTGGTCGTTCAACAACGGGCGTTTCGCGGATTTCCCCTGAATTGGTGTTGGCACACTTTGCGCCTGTTTTCGCAACGCCTTTTCAGGCATAGCCGTGCGCACCTGAACCTCTCGCAATTCAGCGCGCAACACTTTCATATCCAAGGGCTTTTGCAAGAAGCCCGACATGCCGACTGCACTAAACTCCTCGCGCTCTTTGGGCATGGCATGGGCCGTTACGGCAATAATCGGCGTCGCGTGGTTCGGGCCACTGCCGGATAGAATTGCCTTTGTCGCCTGAATGCCATTCACCTCTGGCATAGAGATATCCATCAAAATTGCGTCGAAAGTTGCGCCTTTCGCAATATCAATCGCTTCGCGCCCCCCGGTCGCCAGGGTGACATCATGGCCGATCCGCTCGAGCATCGCTTTGATAAGCTCGCGGTTGATCTCATTATCATCCACTAACAACAGGTTCAGCCGTTGTGCTGGGGCTTGCTCAACGCGTTTGTTATGCACATCAGGCGTCTCATCACAGCAGGTCTCTACCATCACAGCGAGTTCCACCGGCAGGCACAGCGTGAAGCTTGTCCCCTCCCCCACCGTGGACTCGCAGGTGATCTCGCCGCCCAACCGTTTCACCAAACGGCGCACGATTCCAAGCCCCAGTCCGGTGCCCCCGGTTCGGCGCTCATACCGGCTGTCGAGCGAAACGAAATCTTCGAAGATACGATCAATATCATCGGCCGGAATGCCAGAACCGTCATCTTCGACCTGCAGGTGAAATTCCTCCCCCGCGTCTGCCTTTGCGAACCACCCTCTTAGCGTCACATCGCCGCCGGGGCTGAACTTGATTGCGTTGCTTAGTAGATTGACCAGCACCTGCTGGATCGCCCGAGGATCGGTGACGATAGATTTATCGTCCAGCTTTGTCAGATCAAGATGCAGCCGGGTGCCGCCAGCTTCGGCCAGAGGCTCCATCGTGTTGATGATCCCCGCCATCAGCGCGGTCATATCGCAGGCCTGCCGCACCTGTTCATATGTCCCCGCCTCGCTGCGCTCAATCGCTAGCACGTCATTAATATGCCCCAGCAGAATTTCCCCCGAGGTCATTGCCGCATCAAGATAGCGTTTCTGCTCATCATCAAGCCTATCATCCAGCAACAATTGCAAAGCAGAGATCACACCATTGAGCGGGGTGCGCATCTCATGGCTCATCATGGCGAAGAAACGTGATTTTTCTTGATAGGCGTCCAAGGCCTCATCACGTGCGGCGATGATTTCGGCTTCGCGCAGACGCTTTTCGGTAATGTCACGAATATAGGCGATGAAAAGCGAACCCTGCGCCGACGGCGATTGCGAGACGGACATCTCTACAGGGAAAATGCGACCGTCTTGGTCGATCATCTCGAATTCGCGTCGGCCTTTGTCAGCCACCTCCGTCTCACCAGTTTGGCGGAATTTCATAAGGCGTTCGCGGTGCGCCATACGGTCAGCAGGGGGAATCAGCAGACTGATATAGTCACTGCCCTTCGCCGCCTCATGGGTGATCCCAAATATCTCTTCAGCTGACCCGTTAAAATCTTCGATCTCTCCCTGCGCGTTGATCACCACGATAGCGTCCAATGAGGCTTGGAGTGTCGTGGCGAGGCGCAGGTGGTTTTCTTCGACCATCTGCGACGTGCTGTTCAATCGGCTGGCCTGCCGCGACAGGCGATAAACAGCGCCGACCAATGCCAAGGTGACAATCAATACAATCGCCGCCATCACTTCGATCAGGCGCACAATTTCATGGCGTTCGTTTTGGGACATTTCACTCGCGATCGCGATGGAAGCCAAAGCGATTTCGCGCGGGATATCCTCTACTGCGCGCAGCATCCCATCAATATCGCCCAGCGCGGCGGCCAGTTCGGCATCCGTGCCATCAATCGTCGGCAAGAAACTATCGAGTAGAAACCGCAACTCGCGGATCTGCGGCTTGGCCTCGGCATTGTTGCGTACCCGCTCGGCCAAAAGAACGCGGCTGTAGAAGATGTCGAACCGTTTGCGAAGCTCATCCAGTGCTTCCGGCGTGGCGGATTGTGCCTCGGCCAACGCACGGTCTGTCTTGAGAAACTCAATCTCAATTTGGGTAAAAACCCATTCGGCGTGATCCTGCTGCGCACTATCAAGCGCCTGAATCCGATCCCAGATGTTATAGGCCAGATAGGCGGCGATACTCATCCCTACAACAAGGATGAGCATCAGAACCTGCCGGCTTCTGGCGCCTGTTGGCCCAACTCTTCCTGCGTCGTTCATCTGGGCCCTCTGAACCATTTTCAGTTACTCGACACTAATTCGATCAAGCTGCCAGATCGACCGGCTGTAGACCAGTTCAGTCTGGTAGGCGATGTCGCTGTCATAGGGGTACACAACCCAGAGCGGCCCTTTATCCCGGCGCGACATCTCTTCACCGTTGGTGTGGTAGGCGATGATCGGGCCATCCTCGACGGCGTCGGACATCGGGATTTCCACGGCGTAGTCATTGATCGCCGTTGCGGTAATCGTTCCCTCATCGACGTTTAAGGTCTCAAACAGGTGCTTAAGAGAGACGCCTTCAAACGCCTGTGCGCCATCGGTCCAGATGGTTGTCGTCTCAAAGCGGGAGACCGGCATCGACTTAAGGTCCGATAGCGTAAAGCTGTGAGTTTCTTCGGCCAGCGTCACATTAAGCACTGCTTCTTCGTCTTGCGCGACCACCGCAGAGGCAAGGCCGATTGTGAGTGCGGCAGCGGCGATGGTCTTGCTGAGAGTTCGAGCGATCATGTCCAGTTTCCTTATCTAGCGTTATGACCTGACCATACCCTGCGCGAAAGGAAGGGGCGAAGGCGCAAGAGTGCATCCCTCCTATACCAAAGGATAGGTACGCGTGCCTTTGCGACCTCTTCACTTCGGGCTTTTATCTTTCTTTTCAAACAGGCACCCTCTACCAATAAGAGTACCCCGGCCACGTTAGGCTTCAGGAGATCTATTATGTCTTTGCGTATTTTAATTGCCGATGATCACGACATGGTCCGAGAGACCATCGCTATGTTTCTTGATGCAGATGGTGCAACCGTCACCGAAGCGGCAAGCGATCTGGCAGGAGCACTGGACAAGATCAAAACCCAACCACCCTACGATTTGGTGCTGCTTGATTATACAATGCCCGGCATGAAAGGCCTGCAAGGTCTGCAGACCGTACTTGATATCAATGAAGGCCGCCCCGTCGGGCTGATCTCTGGCACGGCGACCAGACTAATTGCAGAACAAGCGCTGGAAATGGGGGCTATTGGCTTCCTGCCAAAAACACTACCCGCGAAGTCACTGGTCAATGCGGTTCGCTTTATGGCCGCGGGTGAAACCTATGCCCCGGTCTCGTTCATGTCGGGCAAAGATAACCCTGAAGAGACCGATTTTGAGAAAGCCCTGTCAGAACGCGAGCGCCAAGTGCTGCGCGGATTGATGACTGCCCAGTCCAACAAAGAGATCGCGCGCGACCTCGATCTGCAGGAAGTAACGATAAAACTGCATGTCAAAACACTTTGCCGCAAATTGGATGCAAAGAATCGCACGGATGCTGCGATTATTGCACGTGACGCTGGCTTCGTCTGAAACTGCGTTTTCACGCTTGCCCCCCTCTGCGTCTCTAGCGAAAGCGTGGCGTAACCCGCCTCAGTCTACACCGCCTTTGTAAACCTTGTTCGCCCGCCTTGCGCGGGCGTTTTTGCGTTAGCTTTATGGCCTTGGCCAGCGAATCAAAGGTTCGCGGGCACCATTTTTCCCTTCGAAATTAACCATTTTTGCGCCTCATCACCGCGCCAATTGATAGCCCGCAGCGCGACTTGATAGGCCCTCCTATCCTTTCGAATAAACGCCTGACCGCAGGCTCAGCGCATTAACCGTTCGCTCAGATGAACTCGGTATCCGTTTCCCCGAAGATCAGAACAGGACAACGCAATGGGCGTGTCCGTTCATTGCAACTGCCGGCGCTTCACCGGTCAACAAGGGAACTATTAGATGCGTATCCAGATCTCCCAGTTATCCAAAACACTCATTGCCAGTACGGCCTTGTCCATCGCTGGCTTCGCCGCTGCCGCGGAGGCACTGTCGAGCGAATTTTCCTTCCGCGTGGTAGAAACCAACGCCGAAGGTGAAGAGGTTCTCGTTGAGCGCGAAACCATTCGCCCGGGCGAAGTGATCTCCTATGAGCTGCGTCACGAGAACATGACCGACGGCGCGATGGAAGGTCTCGTCATTGCCGCACCGGTTCCAGATGGCGTTTCTCTCGCACTCGGGTCCGAAGTGACCTCTGTCGCCGCTGTGTTTGAAGTCCAGGCCGAGATGGACCCAGAGCAGGAAGGGCTGGAATGGTCGACCGTTCCTGCCACCCGCAAGGTCGTCGATGCCGAAGGCAACATGATCGAAGAGCCGCTCCCCGAAGAAGCCGTCGCCGCTGTGCGCTGGACCCTGTCGGAACCGCTCGAAGCAGGCGGCTCTGCCTTCAACAGTTACCGCGTGCGCCTGAACTAAACCGGCGCCTCTCTCTCCAACCTCCATAGAACTAGGAATATTAACGTGAAATACCAAACAACCTTCCTGCGCTCTGTCAGCGCTATCGCATTGACTTCCGTGATTGGCACCGTCGTTTTCGCGGCCCCCGAAGCGGGCTCGGTGATCGGCAACCAAGCTGTCGCGACCTATACCAACGGTGCTGGCGATACGATCACGGTAACCTCCAACACAGTTGAGACGATCGTTCAGCAGGTTGCTGGCGTGTCTATGACCTCCGACAACACTGAAACCATCGCCCCCGGCGGTAAGGCTTTCTTGCCTCACATCATCACTAACGATGGTAACGGCGCAGATGCGTTCTTGCTGGAAGCGGCGGAAAACAACAGTGGTACGCTCAACTTGCAACCGTTGGTCTTCTACCCAGACGCCAACATGGACGGCGTGGCAGATAGCGCCACTCCGCTGTCTGAAACACCTACCCTGGCCCCGGGCGAGCAGTTCGGCGTCGTGATCGAAGCCACGGCCCCATCTACGGCTTCCGGCTCTGACACGATCACCGTCACAGCGACTTCCAATCTCGATGGCACAGTGCTCATCACCAACACAGACACGCTGACAATCTCCAACGACGCAATCGTCGAACTTGTTAAATCTATGACGGCAGACCCGGCCTCGGGCGGGAACCCCAACATCATCGACGCTGGCGACGAAGTGACCATCACCTTAACCTATTCCAGCACCGGTCTGGCCGCAGCCAACAGCTACTCCGTGCAGGATGTTCTTGATGGTCGCTTGACCTACGTGCCCGGCTCGGCCCGCTGGTCTGACTCTGCAGTGCCCCTGAACGATGACAACGGCTCCACCGTCGTCGATGCCACAAACGGCTCTGGTGAGACGATGGCTTGGGACTATGATGATGGCCAGAACGTCAACTTCTTGATCTCTTCGGTAGGCTCTGGCCGTTCGGGCGAGGTGACATTCCGCGCCGTGATCGCCGACACCGCGAATGCGGGTATCATCACCAACGTGGCAACCCAAGACGTAGACGGCACGGCCTTCCCCCCGTCGAACACAGCCTCTATTACCGTCGACAACCAATATGCGGTGGCCATTGCCGATACGGCGATTAACGCCAACGGCACCGCGAACCCGGCGATTTCATCGGCAACCGATGATGACGCGGCCAACAACGATATCGTCACCGAAACCGGCGATGTCTTTCAGGGCGGCGTGATCCGTCAGGAATTCGTGCTGACCAACCTTTCTAACAGCCCGGACAGCCTACAGCTTGACGTGGCCAATGTGGACTTCCCGAACGGCACCACCTTCCGCTTTGTCGGCGCTGACGGTGTCACACCGGTGGTAAGCTCTGTTGGCCCGCTCGGCATTGGGGATAGCGCCAAAGTGACGTTGATCGCGACTTTGCCAACAAACGTCACACCAACCGCCACCACCAACTATACCGCGACGATCACCACGACTTCGGACAACTCTGGCGTCTCTGACGTGTCGACAGCCGAATTCTCAGGTGCGGTGCTCGCCGCTTCGGTCGACCTTGAAAACGACGTTGCTGGTTCCGAAGGTGATGGAGCCGCGCCGACGAACGGTGGCAACCCGTGGGTGACACAAACGACAGACCCCGGCGAACCCGTCATCTTTGAGATGCTGGTCGAAAACAACGGCCCCGTCTCGGACAGCTTCAACCTCTCGCTGGATCAAGCGTTGCCCCCAGGCTGGACCGTTGAGTTCCAACTGCCCGATGGCTCCGTTGTGTCCAACACAGGCACCATCCCGGCAGGGGCTTCGCAGTCCATCCGCGCGGTGATCACGCCGACAGATGATGCCCTGCCCGGCGACACCTTAATCGACATCGCGGTTGTCTCTTCTGTCTCGGGACAGGGTGACCGCATCGTTAACCAAGTGTCGGTCAACGAAATCTACGACGTAAAGATCATCGACGATCAGAGCGCGCAGGCTTCGCCCGGTGGTATTGTGGACATCCTTCACACGATCTCGAACGAAGGTAACGTGGCCATCACCGAAGGGACGATCACTGCAGGTGGCCTGACGAACTTCTCCGGCGCGATCTTCTGGGACCAGGACGGCAACGGCGTTATTGATCCAAACGAGCCGGTCATCGATAACTTCAATGATCTGGGTGTAGGCGGGCTGGCCCCCGGTGATAGCATTTCGCTGATCTACCGTGTGCAGACTCCATCTACAGCAACCCAAGGTGTGTCCGAAATCGGTACGATCACCATCGGAAGCACTCTGAACGGGACCGGGACCGACATTGACCTGACCAACAACGCCGTCGAAGACCGCGTGGTCATTATCTCGGGTGATGTCACATTGAGCAAGTACCAGTACATCGACGCTCAATGCGACGGAACCGCGGGCACCTTCACCAAGACGCGCCTTGATGTCGAGCCCGGCCAGTGCATCCGCTACATGGTCGAAGCCGAAAACACCGGGGCTTCTCCGGCGGACAACGTGAACATCACGGATGCGGCCCCAGCCTATACCACAGTAACTGACTGTGGCGGCGCCTGCTCTGAAAGCCTGTTCCCGGGGGCCAGCACGGCAACCATCACCTCGACAAACGTGTCGAGCGCGCATGGTACGATCCTTCCCGGCGGCTTTGCCCGGGTAGAGTTTACCGTAAGGGTCGACAACTAATCGACCTCCCCGGTGCCTCCGGCTGAGCCATGCTCACCGGGGGTGCCACCTCCTCCCCCCGTTTTCGTCTCCCCATTCTATTCACGCCCTTCGCAGGGATCGCAACAGGAGCAAACTGATGCGCAGTTTCCTTATGTCTACAGCCCGCTCGGCTCTGGCCCTGATAAGCGCCTCCGCATTGGGTCTCAGCCTTCTGCCCCAATCCACCGCAGCTGACGCGGCACTCGCCGGAACCTTCATCCGCAACGTCGCAGAAGTAAGCTATTTCAACACGTCGCTCGGCATCATGGAGCGCGTTCTCTCTAACCCGGTACAGGTCGAAGTCGCCTCGGTTCCTGGGCTCGAAGTGACAGGCTACTCTGACCTTTTGCTGACCCGTGGTGCGTTTGGCCGCTATCACTTTGACGTGGTCAACAGCGGCAACGTGCGCCTTTTCACATCGCTCAGCATCGACGAAGAGAACCAGTCCCCGCTGATGTCGCACCAAACGCTTTACCCCGATCTTAATGGCAACGGCCAGATCGATGGGGAAGACATAGCAGCAGACATGTCAGCCCCGTTCCTGCTGGCCGTGGGCGAGCGGCTCCAGCTGATCTATGACTTCCGCATTTCCGCCGAAACCCCGGTGAGCACCCGGTTCTCCAGCATACTGACGGCAGTTGGCGTTGCCGACGATGGTCGGAGCCTGACAGGTCAGGCGATGGGTATCTCGCGCGTCGAAGAAGGCGGGCTTGAGATCGCCAAAGGGCAGGTCATCTCCGAAAACGAAGAAGGCGCGATCATCACCTACACCCTGCGCATGCGCAACGACTCTGAGCGCGACGCTTTTGGCTACCCTGAGATCGACGGCCAGCCCATCGTGATTGATGGTGCACCCCAGACGGGGGTTTTGCTGCGCGATGCGATCCCGCTGAACACGACCTTCGATGCAATACAAAACGCTGGCGGCATGACGGCGCTGGTCCACATGCGGGGCGCGCCTGTCCATACCTACCGCAGCGCCGTTCCTGCGGGTCTTGCCGACGACGTTGATGCGGTGGCCTTTTTCCACGAGGGCGACTTTGCTGTCGGCCACGCCTCTGCCCCCAGCTTTTCGGTGCGCGTGCCAATGGCTTTGGGCGCGGTCGAAGTGCACAACACCGCTTCTGCCTTTTACAACAACCAAGAAAACACATTGTTGCTGGACTCGAACACCGTGGTCTATGAGCGCGAGACGGATACCCCCGGAACGCTTGTATTCGAGCACCCAGAAACCGGTGCAGACCAACCCTACGGCACACCGGGCAGCGATACGCGCCTGCGCGTCACTGCTGGCATGTGCAACGGCACCACCGAAATCGACAGTACTCCGGTAACCGTCCGCAGTGTACTGACCAATGATGTCGAGACGCTCATCGCGACCGAGACCGGAGCGAACACTGGCGTATTCCTCACCCCCGTTCTGCCTATGGCGCAGATGTCCCCAGCCGTGGCTGGTGACCAGGTCATGGCGACAGACTTTGGCGATACTTTTATCGCCACGGCGCTCTGCGAAAACGAGGTGCTTGAAGACGATCTGATGATCAACCCCGGCAACTTCTTGTTCAACTCAGTCACCAACGCTCCGATCGACGATGTGGTCATCGCTGTTGTCAATGCGCGCTCAGGCGCGGAAGTGGCGCGCACCCAAACAGACCAGCGCGGCTTTTTCACCTTTTTCGATATTCCAGAGGGCGATTACCGCTATGCCGTGATGGATGCGCCAGCGTGGATTTTCCCATCGGCGCGGACGGACTTTGTCGGTATGGGCCGCAACGTGATTGATGCAGGCTATGGCGAAGAGTTCAGCCATGCGGGCGGGGCACTTTTTGTCTCTGACATTCCGGTCGATCCGCATTACGGCACACCGCTAGCGCTGGATAAGACGACAAATCTCGACAGCGTAGGGCATGGCGAATTCGTTACCTATACGCTCAGCTTTACCAACAACATGCACCAAGCCTTGATCGGTGGCGAGATCCTTGACCGCCCTGCCTATGGTGTAAACATCGTTCCCGGCTCGGTTACGCTGAACGGCGCACCGCTGGACGATCCGCAGCAAATTGGCAATGGCGATCTGCGCTTTGATGTTGGCATGCTTGAACCGCTGTCCCGCCATGAACTGTCCTATGTGATGCTCTTCTCTGCCGCCGCCCGTGAAGGCCGCAACGAAAACGCCGCAATCCTGTCGGGCCGCCAAGCGGGCACCGGAACACTGCGCCAATCGCAGACTTCCCGCGCCATGGTACGCCTCGACAACTCGGGCGGCGTCTTTGCCCGGCAGGGTACAGTGCTCGGCGCTGTGTTCATGGACTGCAACGGCAACGGCCTGCGCGACCGCGCATCGGATGAGCCCGGCATTCCCGGCGTGCGCATCGTGACCCAAGAAGGCCTCTTTGTAGTGACCGACATTGATGGTGCCTATTCGCTGAATGGCATGCGCCCGGTGACACACGCCTTCCTCGTGCAGCCAGAGACCCTCCCCGCCGGGACCGAAGTGCAGGTGACCCGCACCAACGATCTGCGGCGCGGTGGCTCTCGACTGGTGCCGCTGAAGAAGGGCGAGCTCAGGACCGAGAACTTTGCGGTGGCCCAGTGCACCCCCGAAGCGCTTGATGAGGTCAGCAAACGTCGCGACCATTTTGATGGAAAACGTCAGTCCCCCGGCATGAATGCGACCGACCTGCCGATTGATGGCCAACGCAGCAGCACCCGTTCCGTGCGCAGCGAAGCGGGTATCGCGACCACGACACAGCTCACTCCCGGCATGATCGCCGCCCAGAGCGAAGAGGCCGGTGCGAATGCCACCTCTGTGGCCCAGTCCGCCCGTGCGTCGGCCCAGCGCCAGTCACTCGATAGCATGATCCGTAACCTTGATAGCGCCGCCGGCTTTGTCGACTTTGCAGAACACACCAGCGTATCCCGCGCCACCCAGAACATTCGGGTTAAAGGCAAAGCAGACCTGACGCTTGCACTGTTGGTCAATGGCCGCGAACTCGGCGCAGATCGGGTGGGCGAACGTACCAATTGGGAAAAAAACAACGTTCAGGCACTGGAATATGTCGCAGTTAAACTGAGATCGGGCGAAAACGTTCTGACACTGGTGGGCCGTGACGGATTTGGCATCGAGCGTGTCCGCAAGGAACTGCGCCTCACCGCCCCCGGCAAACCCGCCCGGATCGAGATTTTGTTGCCTGACACGGCAGCGGCCAACCCGGCCTCTGTGGTGCCCGTGGTCGTCCGCGTTCTTGATGCCGGTGGCCGCCCAGTGCCAGCCTCTGGCACGGTGACCATTTCGGCCCGCCGTTCGCTGTGGGATGTGACCGATATCCGCAGCAGCACGCCCGGCGTGCAAGCCTACCTCGACAATGGCGAAGCCACCTTCAACCTGATCCCGCCGCAGGCCTCTGGCCCCGACTTGATCACCGTGCGCTCTTCTTTTGGGGAGGCCGAGGCGACGCTGACCTTCACCCCTGACCTGAACGAACGAGTGCTTATCGGCGTGATTGAAGGCGCGGTATCGCTGAGCGGAGACGCAGGCAATGTGCTTGAACAGGATCGCTTCAGCTCTTTCGAAGACACCACCACCGGTGTTCGGGGTGAGCTTTACCTCAAGGGTGTGATCCGGGGCGATGCCCTGCTCACTCTGCGCTACAGCTCGGATCGTGACACCGAAGACCGCCTGTTCCGCGACATCCGGGGTGAAGAATACTACCCCGTCTACGGCGACAATTCCGAACGCGGTGCCGATGCGCAGTCCTCCTCCAACCTCTTTGTGAAGGTGGAAAAAGGCCGCTCCTATGTTCTCTACGGCGACATCGCCATTGAGCCGGAAGCCAGCGCACTGAAACTCGGCGGTCTGCAACGTGTCGCCACCGGGGCCAAGGGCCACTGGGAGAACGACCGCGTGTCGGTTACCGTGTTCGCAGCCCGGACGGCACAAGAGCAGCAAGTACAGGAAATCCGTGGTCGCGGCGTCTCTGGTCCCTATGACCTTGATCTCGGGGGCTATGTGCAAGGCTCTGAGCGCGTCGAAATTCTTGTGCGGGACGAAGATGGCGGCGATATCCTGTCGGCCACACCTCTGCTGCGCGGCACCGACTACCTGCTAGATTTCTTCCGCAACACGATCACCTTCGACAGCCCCGTGCGCCAGTTCGACCTTGATGGTAACCCCGTGTCGATCCGTGTGACCTATGAGGTTGAGGCCGAAGGCGCCGAGGCATACTGGCTCTATGGGGGCGAGGTGAACTACGCCCTGTCCGAGCGGACCTCAATCGGTGCCCGCGCGGTTCATGCCGATGCACCGCTTGGCAACACAGCCCGCCAGCGGATGCACTCTGCCTACCTGCAACACGAAGACCGTCAGGGCGGCGTTTGGGAGGCCGAAGTGGCCCGCTCGGAAAATGCCATGGGCGAAAAAGACACCGCTGCGCGCCTATCTTATGAACTCAAGACCGAGACTCGCCACTTTGCTTTCGAGGCAATCCACACCGGGCGCGACTTTTATGCGCAGGGGGGGCTAGCACGCGCAGGCACCAGCCAGGTTCGTCTAAGCTATGGTGCAGAGATCGACCAACGCAGCGACATTGCTTTTGGTGCGGAATATACCCGTGATCGGATCAACAACCGCGAACAACTGACCGTTGATGCGATCTATTCGCGCCGCCTGAGCAAGACCCTGCGCGGCGGGATCGGCCTTGAATACCGCTATGACCGCAACGATGGCACCAATGAAAGTGATACGGCCTTGATCCTCGGCGCCCATTGGACCCCAGCGGCCCGCCCCGGCACCGTGATCGAAGCTAAGCTGCGCGCGCCGCTCAATGGTGACACCCCAACCGAGCTGACCTTGGGACTTTACGACGAACCCAAGAACGGCTGGCGTGTCTATGACGAGATCGAGCTTCAGTTCGGCAGCGATGAGTTGGTCACCCGCGCGGCTTACGGCTTCACCTACACGCTAAACGAATGGGTGACTGGACGGACCGAGATGACCAAAGCCAGCGGCACTAGCGATACCAACATGGTGCAGGGGCTGTCGGTTGACTGGGACGTCAATCAAAGCACCAACCTGCGCGCCGATCTGGAACATGCGCGCAACCTCGACACCGAAGAAGGCGAACTGACATCCTTTGCGATCGGCACCAGCTGGGAATCGGCCGATGGCGATTGGGTTGGCGATGCCGAGTTGGAAACCACTTGGGAGGATGTGGGCAAAACGCATTACGCCAGCATCGGCATTGCGGGCAACGTCACCCCAGACCTTACAATTCTGGCGCGAAGCCGCGCAGCACTTGATCGGCGCAATGGCGAGAATTTCCGCCAGATGCGCACCCGCATCGGGGCGGCCTATCGGCCCAAGGACAACGCCCGCCTTGATGTTTTGGCTTGGTATGAACACCGGCTTGAAGAAAAGCACAGCAGCACCGAGACGCATATGTGGTCGATCGATGCCAACTATGAACTGGACGCGGACCTGCGGATCAACGGCAAATACGCTGGCCAGTACCAGAAGGTTGGCACCGCGGCGGGCACATCGTCCAATGCAACCACCCAACTGGTCCAAGGCGGTCTGAACTACGAGTTTGGGAATGACCGCTTTCAGCTTGGGCTTAACGCCACGCATCTATGGGACAGTGAGGGCAACTCCTCCAACGGGATTGGCGCTGAGTTCGGCTTCACCCCGCGCGAAGGTGTTCTGCTGGCGCTCGGCTACAACAAAGCGCGCGGACGGGTCGCCGGCCAAAGCAGCCTCTATGACGAAGGGTTCTATTTCCGGTTCAACCTATTGTTGGACAACTCACTCTGGACCCAATTCGACCAGTTCCTCGGAAGCTGACCGGGAGACTCAGCCACGAGGGAGAGCCACGTTCCAAGCGCATCTGGAACGTGGCTCGACTCATTTCATAAGTGCCACCGCGCCCTAAAGCTTACCTAACTACCCCATGCATCAGGACAGCTATCCTTTTGAGAAGCTAACTACCTGCCCGCATTAATGAAATATCGATTTTAAGCGGGCATCATCTGAGTCAACGCAACTTGAAACCCAGATGGGAAACTCCGATGAAAAAGCTCGCTGCCAGCACTGCCTTTTGTCTAATCGCCGCCACCCTTTCCAGCGCGGCCAGTGCGAATGAACTCGCCCGCTTTGATAGTAGAAAGATTGCCGTCACCGGGTTGAACTTTGCGCTCTCGCCCTTTGCCTCGGAAAGCCGCATTCATTTAAACCGCAGCATGATAGCGACACCGTCAAAACCGTCGGCGCGCAGGCTGACCATCCCCACAAGCGGTGGGCCATCAGCGGCCGTGCGCCATGTGATCGCCACGGCTGAGGCCGGTGGCAAAGGCTATGATGCCGTTCAGCATGGCGCGCGGATCAAGCCGCCGAAACGCCCCACCGGTATGACCATTGGTGAAATCTATCGCTGGATCGCCGCAACGCCTGGTCAACCGCATGCAATCGGGCGTTATCAATTCATTCCCAACACACTAAAAACACTGGTCGCCGAAGCGGGGCTGAATAGGAATGATGTCTTTACACCGCAGGTTCAGGACCTGCTTGCCGATTTCCTGCTTGAAGATGCGGGGTTCACCCCCTTCATGCAAGGTAAGATCAGCCGCCATCGCTTTATGGAGAATCTCGCCCGTATTTGGGCTGGGTTACCGACATCGACGGGCCGCTCATATTATCATGGCCATGCAGGCAACCGGGCCGTCATCACTTGGAATGAGTTCGACAGCCATATGAAAAGCATCTTCGACAGCAGCCTGCGCGGCACCTCCTAACTACGCGGCACCTCTCTCTCCCTCCCACCTGACCAAAGCGCGAGCATTCTCTCCGCTTTGGTCATTTTTCTTTGCTGCGCTGTATCTCAATACGTTTACAGAATTACCGGGAATGGCAGAGACTTCCGATGCAGCGGAAGAGCCTTCTGCCAGACTGCGCTGCTGAACAACTCTATATACAGTGATTGGTTCTTTCGGATCGCGCCAAATTAACCAAACGCACCTTAGGTTGGCCCAGATCGATATCCACCTCTCGCCGAGGAGGTTTGCGCGGCACACTGCACATCTCAACCATGATGTCCGAGTCCGCTGAAGGTTTTGGCTATATTGCGCGCGTAGGATCACGCCAATGCGCTTTCACACAAAGCTACAAAAACACGGCATCACAGAGCGCTAAACCCCTGCTTGCATTCTATTTTGGGTAGTGGCGGACCGAGGAACCGCCTAACCCCTATTCTCACGCATTCCGCTCTATTCCTAAAAGTTTTGTGATAATAATATCTTGTACGAATTTCCTTGCTCAAGCGTTTCTCAGAGTTCTATGGTGTAGCCAGATATTCAAGGTAGGAATAATGGTAGAATGGCAAGCACAGGCCTCACCGTCTCTAAAGTGGCGAAGCTAACTGAGCCGGGACGCTATGGGGACGGCAATTGTTTGTACTTGGTCCTACCTAAGACGGGGGGCAAATATTATGTCTGTCGCGTCACCATTCACGGAAGACAATGCGACATAGGATTGGGAGGTGCAGCATATACCAGCTTAGCCGAAGCGCGCGAACAAGCTGCGCAAATCCGAAAGATTGCGCGTGCCGGCGGCGACCCTCGGCAAGAGCGTAAGAAAGAACGCCTAACTTTTGCACAGGCAGCAGAACGCGTTCACGCCAGTCTTGAACCCACTTGGCGTAACGCCAAACACGCTGCTGGCTGGCTCTCGACAGTTAAAACCTACGCCAACCCTCAATTCGGCAATCGCCCTATAGAAGCGGTCACCACGGCAGATTGCTTGAAGGCACTTGCTCCGATTTGGACGACCAAGCACGAAACTGCAAAGCGCTTAAGGCAGCGGCTGGCGACAGTGTTCGATTGGGCTAAGGGCGCGGGACATTATCCGCATGAGAACCCGATCAATGGCATTAGCAAGGCCTTGCCCAACTACAAGCCGCGAGTTCAGCACCACCCAGCCCTACCATGGCAGGAAGTGCCTGCGCTTATTGCGGACTTGGCGAAACGTGAAGGCATATCTGCACGCACGCTCGAATTCCTTATCCTTACAGCGACTCGATCAGGCGAAGCTCGTGGCGCACGTCACTGTGAGATTGATCGGAACACTTGGACAGTTCCCGCTGATCGAATGAAAAGAGGAATTGCGCATCGAATCCCTTTGTCGCCCCAAGCAATGGGCGTACTGGAGCGGGTAAATGGTTTAGGGGAAGACTTAGTGTTTCCCAGTCCTAACGGCGGAAATCTGGAATTAACACAAAGCGATGCGTCTGTCCGCGCGCTGCTCAATCGCATGAAGCGTACTGGCTTCACAGTACATGGGTTTCGCAGCGCATTCAGGGATTGGGCTAGCGAAAGCGCCCATGCGGATCGGGAGGTGGCTGAGGCGGCGCTTAGCCATGCAATCGGGACAGATACTGAGCGCGCGTATGCTCGGTCAGACCTGTTCGAGCGCAGAAGGTCGCTTATGGAGCATTGGGGAAGATACTGCTCCGGCGAAAAGGGAAAGGTGGTAAAGCTTGCCTGACAATGCTTTGCAGACTCTCCTTCATGCGCACTTCCCTAGTGCCGAAAACTCTACAATTGCGAGCTGGGCAGCTCAACTCAATCGCGAACAAGCGGTTGCTTTAGCGTATGAGTTTGTAGAGCAAAAGCATAGACGCGACCCCATGAAGGATGCCGACGACTTAATGGCGATTGGTAAACGGCTTAAGGCGACTGCCAAAATTTTTGACAGATTAGGAGCACCCGCAAATGAAGAGCTCTGGGATAGCGGATTACTTCAAATTCTCAACAAGTTTCGAATTGCAGCTGGAGAACTGAACTCTGCGGAAATTCTGTCGAACTTCCTTATCGAAGTAGCCAGCACTGTGGAAGCATGCGCCAACAGCATAGAATCGGGGGCGACAGAGACACCTAATCCCGCGTCTCAGGCAAAACAGCGCAAAAGAGCGGCTGAGTTAATGGCTGAGAGGGCTAGACTAGCATTCGAAGCACTTAGTGACGAGCACGCGGCGGTTCGCACGAATGCCTTAAAAGGCGAGGCTTACGGACCTTTTCTGGATTTTGTCGCAGCAATTTTCCACCATTTTTCTATAAGCGGCAGCCCAGAAGCTTGGGCGCGGAAAGCAACGCGAAATAATTAAAGAATTTTCCTTTCACAAATGGAAGGAAAACTCCTTTTGAGTAGGGCAAACTCATAACCGATATTCCGAATGGCAACACCCATCCAACGGAGTAGCGGATATGAACTCGAACCAAAACCTAGAAAAGCCTAATCTTCGCCCAAGTGAGGCGGCGCACTATACTGGCGTCAGCTTGTCTCACCTCGCCAAACTTCGAATGCAGATCAATCACGGTAAAGGACCCACTTACTCGAAAGTGGCCGGTTGTGTCGTTTACCGCAAAGTAGACCTCGACAAATGGCTAGCTGACAATCTCATTGGCGCAGCAGCGTAAGGCACTCCCCGCCCAATCCAATGGATCAAGCAGGGGTGCTACTTATTCGGCGGTCTTGGAGGACTACCCGAATGCTAGCCGCGCTTGGTCCAAAACTCAAGGACCTAATAAATGAATAGCAAGACAACGATTTATGCTCCCCCTCCGGCAAACACCGTCCGAAATAGCCGTTGGCGCGACTTTCCGAATACCGTCAGCCCAGCCCAGTACCGGATCACTGACGAAACCGGCAAGGCCCATACCGTCACAGTTTCTAAGAACAAGCGCCGGGTACTTGAAGGACTAATGCGAGCGCCGATGTATTGCGCCAGCCCAGTCCGCATCTCTGACTTGGTTCATATTCTCAAACGTGACTACGGCGTAGACATCGCAATGGACCTTTACGCCAATGACAACGAGACCGACCGTGCAAAATTTGGGATTTATACGCTCAAGAGCAAGGTTGAGTTAGCCAACGGGAATGGGGGTACATATTAATGGCCCTCAAAATTCAGATTGCCCGCTTGCAACGTCTCTATGGCCTGACCGCAACCCAAGCCCGCCTTGTGGCTGGCCTGCACTACGGGGAGGGCGTGTAGTGAGCAAAACCTTCGCCCAAATTGAAACCACACTGCCGCACTCTCGCAAGCTGCGGCAGCTTAACCATGAGGAAAGGTGGGCGTACCTCTGCGCCCACCTCACGCCGCTGGGCGGATACATCGGCCTGTTTCGGTACCCCAAGGCCGTCTGGGCAGATGATGCTGACCTTTCGGTAACGGAGCTTAATGCTGCTATACACAAGATGGCGGAAACCGGCCTGCTAACTTTCGATGAAGATGAGGACTTCATTCGAATTCACAGCTGGTTTCTCAAGAAGAACGCGCCTGAGAATGCCAGCCGTATGGCATCTATCGCGGCTGACTATGCGGACCTCAATGCGCCGGACGCGATGATCCTCGAGTCGGCAGCAGAGTTCACAGTCGGCGCGATCAAACGCGCACAACGGTGGAAATCCGACAGCGTGGAATGGTCGAAGCTTCGCGAGGTGTTCAAGCCATTCTTGGCAGGGATGCGCCACAACTACGAGGACGACCTACACGAGGCACTAGCCGGTCAACTCAATGGGCAAAACCGTGCGGTGAAGGTCGAACTCTGCGCGCTTATCCCGTCCTTGCAGCATCACCTTGAGGCACCCTGCCGCCACCCTGCCCACACCGTGGGGGCACACGACACTAAGACGAGACGACACTTAGACGAGACTAAAACGAGAAAAGACGAAAACTATACGGACCAATTTTCGGCGGAAGATGTCCAACCATTCACGGCACCGAATTCGGCAGAGGTCAAAGGTGCTGAGAAAGGGAAAAAGGCTCAAGGGCCACACTCAGAAACTATCGAAGCAGCAAGACGCATAGGAGCGATCCCATGAAGAACCGTAATTACGGGCAGAAAACGGATAAGCGAAATCCGAATGGCACATTTGCCCCCGGCAACCCCGGCAGACCGCGAGGGGCGCGACACAAGGCCACACAGGCCATTGAGGCGATGCTAGAGGGTCAGCAAGAGGCGTTGACGCAGGCAGCCATAGACAAAGCGTTGGAAGGCGATGTGACGGCCCTGCGCCTATGCCTCGACCGTATTGCGCCCGCCCGCAAGGATGCGCCGGTTTCGTTTGCCTTGCCAGAGATTGAAACGGCAGAGGATGCAGCTAAGGCCGCGCGAGCCATTCTCAGAGCAATCGCAGAGGGTGAAGTGACCCCAGTGGAGGCCGCGACCGTCATGGCCGTGGTCGAGCAGTTCCGCCGCACCTTGGAAACCACAGAGATTGAACGCCGGATCATGGCTTTGGAGGCAAGCAAATGAATATCAAAAGACGCCTTGATGCAATGGAACGGAAGTCGGGAGGTCTAGACTATCTCATCGTGTATTTTCGAACGGTCTATGAAGACAAGGCTGGCGGCGTTGAGGCTGAGATTTGGAACGCATCGGTTGTCACCGGCCCCTACGCAGGAGCATTTGTGAAGCGGCATACCACTGAAGCATTCGAAGAATTTGAGGCTCGTTGCGAAGCAGTATCTCAAGGAGAAATCGACCCCGATGAAACGCCATAATTAGCCCAAGAGTAGAAAGTTGAGACGCAATAAATTTTGCTTGAGTTTCAATATGTGATACACTTCAGGAAACTTTTCCGGGCGCGGGAGTACAAAATGGCGGAGCATGCCACAGCCACCATCTGCTTATCCATTCTAGGTGCGATTGCTGGACTAATTGGTGCAGTTGGCGGCGGCGTCGGTGCCTATCTTGGATGGAGCGCTAGCCAAAGCGCGCTTCAACTACAGCGTGACGTGCATGCCTATCAAGTTGCAGCGAATAGGTATGAACCAAAATATGACGCAGGAACTCTAACACTCTTGGGCAGCCACTCGAATGACCGCCCTCCGGAAACATTGTTCGTTCAACCAATCTTCTCCGATGGGCAGTCAGATGTACGACTGGGGGATAGAGTACCTGTGCCAATCTTCATTGGGCTGAACCCAACTGCTGGTGATTTCTCAGAGCTTCGCTTCGAAAGCATTTATGAGGCGATGTGCGAATACCCAAAAAATAAAATCTTCTGTGAAGACGAAACATACCAAGTTGATCAAGTCTTGGTCGAATATATGATAGATGGTATAATATTTGATGCGCGGGCGGTTGCTTTGGGTTCATGAACAGATTTATCTCACTAGGCTTCGCGCTATTAATCCTAGGCATCATTGCTTCCAACCCTGCATTGGCGTGCCCCCTATCTATCGCAGAAAGTAATCAAGCTGAGCACTCCGGCTCCTGCTGGGACAAGAGCGACGACTCTGAGGGGAACACTCACCTTTATCTGTCAGTTCAGACCATTTCAGAGATTTTGGATCAAATGGACCGGCAAGGGCGCGTGAACCGTGAGGAATTGCTCAAAATCTCTCTCAATTCCTTGGACCAATATCTTGGCAGGTCTGGAGACGAGATGGTTGTAGTTAAGGTTCCGGGTTCAAACTGCGGCTACTACCGGATATCTTCGGAAGGGGAAATGATCTATGAAAGCCTTATTGTCTCTTCTCAGTTTGCGGGAGGAGACATTAAGTGCGGAGCCTTGAAACGTGCGCTTGGCCTCGGTTTGACCCACAATCGCGACCTATATGCATTCAATCGCACATACTACGTAGCTTCAGGTGGGTTAGATAGCCCGCATAGGGCACTAGCTGAACGCTACCGAAACGCTCTGAGATTCGCGGCGATCATGGGAGTGTCCGAGAGCAGACGAGCGGCCAATACAAGCAACAATTCAGGCTCACAGACCATTGTGGAGGTTCCTTCACTTATCGCCGATGCTGACTCCGCACCTAAACTTGTAGCTACAGACGAAATTGAACGGTTATTCCCGGACCTACTGCCGGGCGCCATGTCCTCCACCGCACTTGGAAAATACTCAGATAGCTCCATTATAGTCATGAGAGCGCCAGAAACTGTTAGATGGTCAGCTGAAAGGGGAAAGACAACAAGCGAGTATATCGCGTTATCGGAGGGCCTTCCTTCATCTTTGGAAAAACTCCCACATAATTTAAGCTCCGCAGAATTCACCATCGCAAGAGCCGTGGATAGGCCGGAATTAATGATCCGCTATACGGGCGATGGGGGATCAAAACACTTCAGCGTATCGTCCGAACTGACAGAATTTGTACGAAAGTATGATATAGCCATGGAAGAAATACCCGAATACATCTTGGACTGATCAGGTTTTAGCTGTTTTCCTCGATTTACAGGCGATTTGGGAAATTACCGCCAATGCGCCTTAGTGCCGAATCCCCATAGTCCCTGACCGGCTTCTGGCAAAGCTGAATTAAACGCCTATGGCGCGAAGCCGGTTCTAATTGCCTTCAAGAGCACCCTTAAGAGCGGATAGGGACCATTGCTGAGGACAGCGGGAACAGACAACCAAACAAACCTAATTCTAGCGAAATTCGAACCGGCAGTATCTAAGATTAAAAATGGGAGGGATTATGGGAGAAAACTCCACCAATCCGCTATTCCATCAATAAAATCAGGTCTTTAAGCTTGGTTAGTGGCGGACCGAGGAGGATTCGAACCCCCGACCCCCTGATTCGTAGTCAGGTACTCTATCCAGCTGAGCTATCGGTCCACTGAGCGGGGGTTTAGTCTTACCCCCGGAGAGTTGCAAGCCCTCGTTTTGAGGAAATGCAATTTTCTTCGAAAGTTTATAAAGTGCCGTCGCCCTTGGGCAGGGTAATGTCAAAAACGGTGCCTTCGGGCCCAGTGCTGCGCAGCGCCAAAGTGCCGCCATGGCCGCGCACCAGTTCCGACGCGATGACCAAACCCAGCCCCGAGCCGCCCTTGCGCGCACCGCCTTGAAACGCCGTAAACAGATGTTCGCGCGCTTTGGGCGGCAGGCCCGGGCCAGTATCGCTGACTGTGATGCACCAGGCCCCTGCCCCATCTTCGGCACGCAGATGCACCTCACCCGGTTTGCCGGTGGCTGTGATCGCCTGACGGGCGTTGCGCATCAGGTTGGCCAGCACGCGGTACATCTGTTCAGGGTCCGCACGCACAGTCAGTTGCGCAGGAATGTCGGCAGCAAAGCTGATCTCGCTTTCGGGATCAGCAAGGCGTTCGCCATCAATCACCTCTTCTACCAGTTCATCCAGCGCCATGAGGGTCAACGTCGGCCCCGGCTCTTCGGCCTTGCCGAAAGCCAGCGTCGATTCGCACAGATGAACCGCGCGGGTGATCGAACCAACCAGTTTTGGCGCCATGCGCTTGACGGTAGGGTCTTCTGACATCTCAATGCGGTCGGTGAACAGCTGCGCAGATGTTAGGATATTGCGCAGGTCATGGCTGATCTTGCTCACCGCGCTGCCCAGTTGGGCCAATCGCTCTTTCTGTTTCAGCGCCTGCGTCAGGTCTGTTTGCAGTTTTTTCAGCGCCTCTTCGGCCTCGCGCAGCTCGGTCACGCTGGAGGATGGCTCAAAGATTCGGCGCGCATCTTCGGGCGCGGCGGCATAGCGCTGCATATGGCCCGCCACTCGCTTGATCGGCTTTAGCAACAAGGCACGCATGGCAAAGAACAAAAGCACCGCCGTAATAACCGAGATTACCGCCGACAACATCAGGATCCGAATCCCGTAGTCGAGCATGGCGACACGCATAGGCGCGGTTTCCATCGTTACTTCGATCAGCAACCCCGCCTCGCGCACGGGTGCACCGATCACCCGCACAACTTCATTGCCGGGCCGGAACAGCCGCAGCATCGCGTCGCGGATCAGCACCATCGCAGTGGCATCGCGCAGGTCATAGGTTTGCGACACGGTGCGCGGCATGGGTGAGGCCAACATCAACTGCCGCGCCTCATCCCGGCGCAAGACGACGTTGAAAACTTCGGCGTTGCGCAGCAGCTCCTCTTCCAGCTCTGGGTCGAGCATGTCGTCAGCCAACAGCGCCAATGACGCAATCTGCGCCCTTTCCAACCGAGTCAGCATATATTCCTCGCGGAACCGCGCGATCGAAGGAACAAAGATCAGCACTTCGGCCAGCATCACAAAGATGGTGGTGAGGATCAACAGACGGCCAGAAAGCGAGTGGATCATAAGCTATCTCAGGGCAGCAAGCGCTGCACAGCCCGCACGACCGTCTTGACCAGCGCGCTTTCAAACAGGCGCGGGCTGAAATAGGCGCCCGCAGCGCGTTTGTTAATCTCCGAGATCGTGGGGTAAGGGGCGACCATAGCCGCAATTTGGCTCATCTTCATGCTATTGACCAGCGCCAGCGACCACAAAGAAATCAATTCACCCGCTTGATGGCCCACGATACTGGCACCAACTGGGCGACCTTTAACCACCATAACCTTAATAAAACCTTTCGTCTGACGCTCGGCGATGGCGCGGTCGTTGTGGTTATAGTGAAAACGCACAACCTCCAGCTTATCCCCATGTTCCTCATGCGCCTGCGCCTCGGTCAGCCCGACCTGGGCCAGTTCCGGCGCGGCATAGGTGACCCATGGGATATGGTGCAACTTGGTCTTGCTCGGCAGGCCAAACAGGATCGAGCGGATCACCACCCCGGCGTGATAGCCTGCCACATGGGTGAATTGCAGCCCGCCTGCCACGTCGCCAATGGCATAGACGCGGCGGTTGCTGCTGCGCAGGCTGTCGTCCACCTTGATGCCCGCTTTGGTGGTCTCCACTCCCGCTTTATCGAGGTCGAGCCGGTCGATATTGCTTTTGCGGCCCACTGCCATCAGCAGATGCGAGCCATTGATCACCCGACCATCCTTGGTTTCAACCGTGATCGCGCCCGCCGCGCCGCTGATTTTGGCGGCATCACTGCCCTCTTCAAAGACCACACCTTCGTCGCGCATAGTTTGCAAAACAACTTCGGCCAGCTCCGGATCATCCTTGCCAAGCGCACGACTGCCTTCGATCACCGTGACCTTGCAGCCCATCCGCACATGGGCCTGTGCCATTTCGATGCCGATAGGCCCGCCACCGATGATGATCAAATGCTCCGGCTTCTCCCGTAGCTCAAAGAGGGTTTCGTTGGTCTCATACGGCACATCATTCAGCCCCGGAATCGGCGGCACCAGAGGGGATGACCCTGTGGCCACAACAATGCGCCGCGCGGTGATGATCGTATCGCCCGCCTGCACCTCTTTATCGGAAATGAAACGCCCGTATTCGCGGATCACCCGCACGCCCAGTCCTTCAAACCGTTCAACCGAATCCACCGGCGCGATTTGCGAGATGACATCGGCCACGTGATCCTTGGCGGCGGCGTAATCCACCACTCCGGCGGCATTCTCGACCCCATATTGCGCACTGTGCTGTTGAGCATAGGCGGTCTTGCCGGTTTTGATCAGCGCCTTTGAGGGCACGCAGCCATAGTTCAGGCAATCGCCCCCCATTTTATGCCCTTCCAGCAGGGTCACATCCGCGCCCATCTGCACGGCCCCCGCCGCCACCGACAACCCGCCAGAGCCTGCGCCGATGATCAGAACGTCGGTCTTGATACGGTTGGTCATTTCAGCAGATCCTTCTTGCCGGTAAATGTCTTGATCGCCACGGGCAGCAGCGACAGCACGCAGAGGCCCAAAATGGGCAGCAAAATATGGGGTTCAAAGATGATCCCGAGGTTGGGCGTCTCACCTCGGGCAAAGACTGCACCTAGCCCAGCCCCGACAGAGGTAAAGACCAGCGCCCCCGGCATGATGCCGAAGAACGTGGAGATCGCGAAGCGAAACAGTGGCACGCCGAGGAAGGCCGGCACCAGATTCGCAACAAAGAACGGCACCACCGGCACGAGCCGGATAAAGAAGAGCATCGACCATTGGTTGTCGTCGATCCCCGCCTTGATCTTGCGCACCACCCCATCAGAGGCGTCCATCCGTTCTTTCAGCCGGTCGCCCAGACCCCATTGCGCGGCCAGAAAGATCACGATCGCGCCAAGTGTCGCACCGCCCACGTTATAAAGGACGCCCGGAAACAGCCCAAACAAGAACCCACCCGTCAGCGTCGCCACCGTGGCACCGGGCAACGAAAAGGCCACGATCACCACATAGGCGGCGACAAAGGCCAGCGCGGTCAGCAGATAGTTGCTGTCACGAAAGGCGATAAGAGCCTCGCGATTCTCACGCAGGGCGTCGAAACTCAGGTAATCACGCAGGGTAAACGCGCCGATGGCGGCAACAGCCACAATCACCGCGAGGGGCAGGTAACGCATTAGCGTTGGTTTACTTTGGTCATTGGGGCTCATGTCATCACTTCCATTGGGCCTGCATCAGACCATCTGTGTTTCTATAATGATGGCGTGCCGCGGCCCGCACGAACAGGCTCTTCACGCGTGGTTGATAGGACTTGTGCGCAAAGGGCCGATTTTGCAGGGTACTGGGGCAAACTGAAACAATCCGGCCCCTACGGACCGGCATTTTGTTGCAAAGCGCGGTTTTTCCCTGTCAGGGGGTTTGACTTGCGCGCCCTCCCGCATTAGAGGACGGGCTTGAATTGACGCTGGCCGCGGTGGAACCCTTCAAGTGATTCCGTGCCCAGCCAGCTTTAAATGGAGACGGAGCGATGAAACGCACCTTTCAACCCTCGAACCTCGTGCGCAAGCGGCGCCATGGTTTCCGCGCACGTATGGCCACCAAAGCCGGTCGTAAGATCATCAACGCACGCCGCGCACAGGGCCGGAAATCGCTGAGCGCGTAAGCGCTTTCGATCTTCGGAACCAGAATATGACACCGCCGGAGGCACCCTTGAATGGCACTTGCGCCACGAAGGGGAACCCTGCCCCGGCGGTTTCTCTGCGTTTGGAAACCCTGACCAAACGGGCGGATTTCCAGCGTGCAAGTCACGCCAAACGTGTGGCGACCCCGGGATTCATCCTGCAAATGCGACCCCGCCGGGAGGAAGAGCCCAGCGCGGCGCCCATTCGCGTGGGATTTACCTGCTCGAAAAAGGTCGGCAACGCCGTTGCCCGCAACCGCGCCAAGCGCCGCTTGCGTGAAATCGCACGGCTGACCCTGCCGCAGACGGGCCAAGCGGGCATGGACTATGTCTTTGTCGGGCGGCGCGAGGCGACGGCGGCCCTGCCCTTCGACCAATTGCTTGCCGATCTCACCCGCGCGCTCGATATCCTGCACGGGGCGCGCAAATGACCCCCTTTGCGACGCTGCTCGCCCTACCGGTGCGCGGCTACCGGCTGCTCTTCAGCCCGTGGGTCGGATACAATTGTCGCTACCAGCCCACCTGCAGTGCCTATGCGCTGGAAGCGTTGCAAAAGCACGGCGGTCTGCGGGGCGGATGGCTGGCCGCGCGGCGCATCGCCCGCTGCCATCCATGGGGACAAAGCGGAATCGACAACGTCCCCGATTAGCGTCACGCTTGCGGCAAAGGGGTAAAATGCCCTAGGTGAAGCCAAGTTGATAGTGAGAGACAGACGATGCTGGACGAAACCAACGAGATTCACCCCCTCTTTGCCGGCGCACCGCAAAGCACCGAGTTCAAGAAACTGCGCAAGCGTATCGTCCGCATGACCCGCGAGGCGATCGACCAATACGGTATGGTCGAGCCGACCGCCGAGGGCGCGCCGAAACCCAAATGGCTGGTCTGCCTGTCGGGCGGCAAAGACAGCTACACCCTGCTTGCGGTCCTGCATGAATTGCAATGGCGCGGCCTGCTGCCTGTCGAGCTTCTGGCTTGCAACCTCGATCAAGGCCAGCCGAACTTTCCGGCCACCGTGCTGCCGGAATTCCTTGAAAAGATGGGCGTTCCGCATCGCATCGAATATCAAGACACCTACTCAATCGTGATGGACAAGATCCCCGCCGGACGCACCTTTTGCGCCCTTTGCAGCCGCCTGCGCCGCGGCAATCTCTACCGGATCGCGCGGGAGGAGGGCTGCTCTGCCGTGGTGCTGGGGCATCACCGGGATGACATTCTAGAAACCTTCTTCATGAACCTCTTCCACGGCGGGCGACTGGCGACGATGCCGCCCAAACTGGTTAACGAGGAAGGTGACTTGTTCCTCTACCGCCCCCTCGCCCATGTGGCTGAAAGCGATTGCGAACGCTTTGCCACGGCGATGAATTACCCGATCATTCCTTGCGATCTTTGCGGGTCTCAAGACGGGCTACAGCGCCAGCAGGTAAAGGCGATTCTCGATGGTTGGGAGACTAATAGCCCCGGCCGACGGCAGGTGATGTTCCGGGCCCTGATGAATGCCCGCCCCTCGCATCTTCTGGATCCAAATCTCTTCGACTTTGCGGGGCTGATGCGGAACTTTGAGGGTACGAAGCAAGAACAATTTTAGATAAGAATCCACAAGAAACTGCTCTCTGTTAACCCACAGCACACCCCAAAGGCGATATTCCACTTTCGAAGGCGCAGACATTGCGTACATAAGATAGGGATATCGCGATGGCACTTTACCAGCGTTCTGGGCTAACGCAGCTGCGCCAGTCGTTTGCCGCTTTGCTCAGCGGACAGGCCGCTTTGGCTTTCCTTCCTGCAATGTCATTGCTTGCATTTTGGCTTGGCGGTGAATTGGCTTTGATCACGACCTCCGCCGCGCTGCCGCTTCTATACCTTGCAGGACAGCGTTTCGGTGGGGGGGTAATGTTGCCCCGGGATGCGGTCAGCGGCATACTTCAGCGCCGCACTTTTGAAGAATTGACCGAACAAGACTTTCAGCGCGCCCGATCACAGGGGCGATTGTCAGCAACGTTTTTCATCGCGATTGAGGAATTCGACCAGCTTATCGAACGTTACGGTCATGCGGCTGCCGACACCATTGTCCGACAAAGCGGCCAACGTCTGGTTAGCGCCCTACGGGATGACGACAACATCGGCAAAATGGGAGAGGCGCGTTTTGCGATCTGCATGGCCCCAGTGCGCCAGCTTGACCTTGAGCTTTGCATCCAACTCGCTGGAAGGGTTCAAACAGCATTGGAAGAGCCTATCTCTGTCGACGGCGTGACCGTTTATCTAACCGCCTCGGTTGGCTTTTGCCTCAGCACCCGCGCCCCGGGTCCCGATGGCGCCGCATGGCTTGCTGCTGCAGCCACCGCCCTGCGTATTGCGCAACAACACGGACCTTCTTCCATACGTGCCTTCTCTGATCAGATGCGGCGCGAAACCGAAAACCGCGCAGAACTGCGCGAGGACGTCACGATCGCCTTGGATGGCGGCCAAATTCAGCCTTGGTTCCAGCCGCAAATCTCAACCGACACAGGCCAGATCACCGGGTTTGAAGCCTTGGCACGCTGGAACCACCCGGTGCGCGGCATGATCCCCCCTTCGGATTTCCTACCCGCGATCGAAGAAGCCGGCCTTCTAGAACGATTGGCCGAGGTGATGATGTACCATTCCTTCGCCGCGCTCAAAGCCTGGGACAGCTCCGGCACGGAGGTGCCGCAGATTGGCGTGAACTTCGCCGGTGGCGAACTTGCCAACCCCCGGCTGATTGACAAAATAACTTGGGAGCTGGACCGTTTTGATCTGAGCCCAAACAGACTTGCTGTCGAAGTTCTTGAGACTGTCGTCGCATCTACCCCCGACGATGTGATCACGCGAAATATCAATGCCTTGGGCAAGCTGGGCTGTCGTATTGACCTTGATGACTTTGGCACTGGCAATGCCTCCATCGCCTCAATCCGCCGTTTTTCGGTCAGTCGGATCAAAATTGATCGGTCGTTCGTCATGAAAACGGACCGAGACCCGGACCAACAGCGTATGATTGGTGCGATCCTCACCATGGCCGAAAGGCTGGGCGTCGAAACCCTTGCCGAAGGGGTGGAAACGGTGGGAGAGAAGTTTTGCTGGCGCAACTTGGCTGTGATCATGTGCAGGGATTCGGCATCGCACGTCCCATGCCGTTTGAACAAACGCTGGACTGGATTGCCCGCCACAATGCAAAACTACAAGATGTTCCACGTATCATGGACGGCCGCGCAACCTAGCGCGTCCATTTTGCCCAAGCATCAGCAAAATCCAACATTTAGCCGCAGCAGGCAAACGAGAGGCGCATGACAAACCAGTAACCGTTTCACAATCCCAAAGAACTTCCCGGCTTGCGCGATGGGCCAAAGCCGCCACGCAACCAACCCTATCAACTCTCCCCGGCAGAACTCCGCAAAACCCATGCCAGATGGAGCAAAACCACCCCATACGCCCAGTGATCCTACCCGATTCCGCTTGACCTTTGGCCCCGCACTCTGTTGAACCCCCGTGATATTCAAAGACATCAGGTGGCGGTCCCCATGGACGAACAGAACAAGAATCTCATCCTTGCCACGGCGCTCAGCTTTGCCGTCATCCTCGTGTGGTTCCTCTTGTTCCCGCCCCCCGAAGCCGACCCTGCGCTAGAGAACAGCGTCGAGATGACCCAAACCGAAGATGGCACCTCCGTTCCCGCTTCCCCAGCAGAGACGGCTGCGGCACCCGGTACGGATACCGGCGAAGGCGCCGCCCCCGAAGGCCGCCGCGCCGCACTGGCCGATGCGCCTCGGGTTGAAATCGCGACCGATAAGGTCAGTGGCTCTATTTCCCTGATGGGTGGTCGGATTGATGATCTCAAGCTGAACGACTACCAAACCACTCTCGATGAAAACGCCGAAGTGGTCACCCTGCTCTCTCCCGAAGGGTCGAGCGACGCCTATTACGCCCTGCACGGCTGGGCGGCAGGCTCCGGCCTTGGGCCTGATGCGGTTCCGGGCGTAGACACGCTTTGGACCCTCAGCGAAGGTGAGGCTTTGGGCGTTGACAGCCCCGTCACCCTGACATGGGACAACGGTGCCGGTCAGGTCTTCACCCGCCAAATTTCGGTTGATGATGAATATATGTTCGACATCACCCAGAGCGTCACTAACAACGGCGAGGCGCCCGTCAACCTTGCCCCGTTTGGCATGATCGCTCAGCACGGATTGCCCGAAGACCTGAAAAGCTTCTTCATCTTGCACGAAGGCGCCGTTTCGATGGCCAATGGCGAGTTGTCGGAAGTTGATTGGGACGACATCGCCGAAGCTGAGGTAAACAGCACTTGGGGCCGCCCCGCCGTGGTCACCGAAGGCGTCACCGAAGGCTGGGTCGGCTTTACCGATCACTATTGGCAGGCGGTGCTGATCCCCGAAGCAGGCGAGACCTTTGAACAGGCGCTCACCTATGACCCGCGCGCCGACACCTACCGCGCTTTCACCCGCCAACCGACCCGCTCGGTCGCCGCAGGCGAAAGCGTAAGCACTTCCAGCAAGTTCTTCGCAGGCGCGAAGGAATGGGAAACACTGCAAGATTACCAATCCGCAGGCGTTGCCAAATTCATCGACAGCATCGACTGGGGTTGGTTCTTCTTTCTGACCAAGCCGATCTTCTGGCTGCTGCACAACCTGAACCAACTGATCGGTAACATGGGCGTTGCGATTATCGGCCTGACCCTGCTGATCAAAGCGCTGCTCTTCCCTCTGGCCTATAAATCCTACGTCTCCATGGCGCGGATGAAAGAGCTTCAGCCCGAGATGGAAAAGCTGAAGAAGGATGCGGGCGACGACCGTCAGAAGATGCAGCAAGGCATGATGGAGCTTTACAAGAAGAACAAGGTGAACCCCGCTGCGGGCTGTCTGCCGATCCTGATGCAGATTCCAATCTTCTTCTCGCTCTACAAAGTTATCTTTGTCACCATCGAACTGCGCCACGCGCCCTTCTTTGGCCCGTTCCAAGACCTTAGCTCACCCGATCCAACCTCGATCATGAACCTTTGGGGGCTGCTGCCCTATGCCGCGCCTGAGCCTGGCTCGATGCTGGCGCTGGTGTTCATCGGCATTCTGCCGCTGCTCTTGGGTATCTCCATGTTCTTGCAGCAAAAATTGAACCCGGCCCCCACCGATCCGACACAGCAGATGATCTTTGCTTGGATGCCTTGGGTCTTCATGTTCATGCTGGGCGGCTTTGCATCTGGCCTCGTGGTGTACTGGATCGCGAACAACACGATTACCTTTACGCAGCAGTACCTGATCATGCGCAGCCAGGGATACAAACCTGACCTTTGGGGCAACATCGCGGGCGGCTTTAAACGGACGCCCAAGGGCAACGCAGCCAACGCAGATGCCAAACCCAAGTCTGGCAAGTCGAAAAAGTGATGCAGATCACCGCGCTCAACCGGCATCCGCTCAAGGCCCATGGCCGCGAGACGGTTGAGCGTGTGACCCTGCACGCCGGGCAATCTATGCCCTATGATCGCCTTTGGGCCGTGGCGCATGATGCCTCCAAAGCCATGCCGGGCGACTGGGCGCGGTGTTTGAATTTTACGCGGGGCGCGTCCTCTCCGCAGTTGCAAGCGATTACGGCCAAGCTTGACGAAACAAGCGAGATGCTGACCTTGCATCATCCAAAGCGAGGCGAGATCACCTTTCACCCTGATCGCGACAAAGCAGCCTTCCTTGATTGGGTTGGCCCTTTGGTGGCTGAAGGCCGGGCCGCGCCGGTGGACATCCTGCGCCTTGATGGCCGCGGCTATACCGACAGTGCCGAGCCGACACTTTCGCTGAACAGCCTTGCCTCTCACGCCGCTGTCGAAGCGCTTTGCGGCACCCCGCTGCAAACCGCCCGTTGGCGCGGCAACATCTGGTTTGACGGGGCCGCCCCTTGGGATGAATTCGAATGGGTCGGGCGCGATATGAAAATCGGTGGCGCACGGTTGCATGTGTCCAAACGCATCACTCGCTGCCTTGCAACCACCGTAAACACCGACACCGGCGCACGCGACGTGGACACACTCGCGGCACTTGACCAATTGGGTCACCGCGACTTCGGTGTTACCCTGACCGTCACCACCGGCGGAGAGATCGCCGTGGGCGACGAACTGGAGCTGATTTGATGCAAGTGAACTACACCATTGCCGAGGAGCCGGACGCGCCGAGCGCCGAAAAAGGCCGGATGCTTTTCGCCGGTGAGACGACATTCGTCAAAGGCGTGGTGGCGATGGACGGGCTGCCCCCCCCAGACCGGATGGAGGTCTGCTTTGCGGGCCGCTCCAACGTCGGGAAATCGACCCTGATCAACGCGCTGACGGGCATGAAAGCACTGGCGCGGGCCTCGAACACGCCGGGCCGCACGCAGGAGATTAACTTCTTTACCGCGGGCGAAGAGCATTACCTCGTCGACCTGCCGGGCTATGGCTATGCCAATGCCCCATTGCCCGTGGTCGAGAAATGGCAGCGCCTGCTCAAGCAATACCTTTCGGGCCGCCAGACATTGCGCCGCGCCTTCGTGCTGATCGACGCGCGGCATGGGGTCAAAAAGGTCGACAATGAAATCATGTCCCTGCTCGACAGCTCTGCCGTGACCTTCCAAGTGGTGCTGACCAAAGCTGATAAGGTCAAAGAAGCCGAGCGTGAGAAGATCCTAACGCAGGTGAAAGACGCGCTGAGCAAACACCCCGCCGCCTACCCGGAGATTGTCGTGACATCTTCGGAAAAGGGCTGGGGCATCCCGACCTTGCGTGCCATCATCGCCACGCTGGTATAACACCTCCGCCGCTATCGGCTTCCCATGGGTCAACAGATGAGAACGCAAGACATGAACCGCGACTGGATCGCCACTGCCCGCACACTCAGCCAAGCCCTGCCCTTTTTGCAACGCTACGCCGATGCCACCGTGGTCATCAAACTTGGCGGTCATGCAATGGGCAGCGATGAGGCGATGGATGAATTCGCCCGCGATGTCGCGCTGATGCGGCAGGTCGGGGTGAACCCGGTGATCGTCCATGGCGGCGGGCCGATGATCAACGACATGCTGGCGCGGCTGAACATCAAATCGGAATTCGTGAACGGCAAGCGCGTCACCGATGCCGCGACCATGGAAGTGGTCGAGATGGTCCTGTCGGGCCTCGTCAATGCGCGGATCGTACAGGCGATCTCGGAGCAAGGTGGCCGTGCGGTTGGTGTCTCGGGCAAGGACAGCGGCCTGATCGTTTGCGACCCCGAAGACCCCGTTCTGGGCCTCGTGGGCAACCCAACGCAGGTCAATCCGCGCATCCTGCGCGATTTCGCCGATAAGGGCATCATTCCCGTCATCGCACCTCTCGGCATGGGCCGCGGGGGGGAGACCTATAACATCAACGGTGACACCGCCGCAGGCGCCATTGCGGGCGCGCTGAAGGCTGATCGTCTGTTACTGCTTACTGATGTGGCAGGCGTCAAAGATGGCTCGGGCGAGGTGGTTACCGACCTGACGGCAAGCCAGATCAACGAGATGATCGCGGACGGCACAATTGCGGGCGGGATGATCCCGAAGGTGCAGACCGCGCTGGATGCGCTCGAAGGTGGCGTGCGTGCGGCGGTGATCCTCGATGGTCGTGCGCCAAATGCCTGCCTGTTGGAACTCTTCACCGAACACGGCGCGGGCAGCATCATTCGCAAGGGGTAAAGCCCTTGCCCCCTGCCCCTGCTTCGCGCCTATGATGGGCCGAGCAGTGAAAGGAATGACATGCGCCGCCTGATCCTAATGCGACATGCGAAATCGGACTGGTCCCACGGGACCAGCGATCACGATCGCCCTCTGAACCCCCGTGGGCGTAGCGCTGCCGAAGCGCTTGGCAACTGGTTACGGGCTGAAGGGCTGCTGCCTGATGCGGTGCTCTGTTCCACGGCGGCGCGCACGCGCGAAACCTGCGCGATTTTGAACCTGCCTGAAAGCTGCGCAGTGGAACACCTCCGCCAGCTTTACCTCGCCGAACCCAGTGAGATTATAGCAAACCTGCGCCAGCGGGCGACCGGCGACACAGTGTTGCTTGTAGCGCATAACCCCGGCATTGCCGCTGCCGCAGAGCTGCTGTTGCAGCAGACGCCCGATCAGGATGCCTTTGATCGCTATCCTTCCGGCGCAACCACGGTGATGGATTTCGACATCGACAATTGGGCCGACCTTGCCCCCGGTAGCGGTGCGCTGCACGCCTTTACCGTCCCGAAGCAACTGGTCTGAAACGCAAACGCCCCGACCGATTGGCCGGGGCGTTTAGTTCACGGTACTGGCGCAGCGCGGATCAGTGACCCAGAATCTGACTCAGGAACAGCTGTGTGCGCGGGCTCTGTGGGTTGTTGAAGAAGGCTTCCGGCTCGTTCTGCTCGACGATCTGGCCTTCGTCCATAAAGATCACCCGGTTCGCCACCTGACGGGCAAAACCCATCTCGTGGGTCACGCAGAGCATAGTCATACCCTCTTCGGCAAGCTCGATCATCGTGTCGAGCACCTCTTTGATCATCTCAGGATCAAGCGCCGATGTCGGCTCATCAAACAGCATGATGCGCGGGCGCATGCAAAGCGAACGGGCAATCGCCACACGCTGCTGCTGACCACCCGAAAGCTGGCCGGGGTACTTGTTGGCCTGATCGGGGATCTTCACCTTTTCAAGGAAATGCATCGCCGTTTCTTCGGCTTCTTTCTTGGGTGTTTTGCGCACCCAAATCGGCGCCAGCGTGCAGTTTTCAAGGATCGTCAGATGCGGAAAGAGGTTGAAGTGCTGAAAGCACATGCCGACCTCAGAGCGGATCTTGTCGATGTTCTTGAGGTCCGAGGACAGAAGCGTGCCGTCAACCTCGATGGAGCCCTTCTGGTGCTCCTCCAGCGCGTTGATGCAGCGGATCAGCGTCGACTTGCCCGAGCCCGAGGGCCCGCAGATCACGATCCGCTCGCCGCGGTGCACCGTCAGGTCGATGTCGCGCAGCACGTGAAACGCGCCATACCATTTGTTCATGTTGTCGATACGGATCGCGACTTCGTCGGATACTTTCATTTGTGCGGTCTCAGCCATGCGAGAACCCTCCCTTAACGATGGTCAGTCGCAAGACGGCGTTCCAGCCACTGCGAATATTGTGAAATGCCGTAGCAAACGATGAAGAACAGCAACGAGGCGAACATGAAGAGTTCCCAGTAAACGCCGTTCCAATCGGTCGAAGCGAGGATCGGTCCGCGGATCATGCCGATGATATCAAACAACGAGATGACCGAGACCAACGTGGTATCCTTGAACAGACCCACGGCGATGTTGACGATGCCCGGAATGGAGATCTTCATCGCCTGCGGCAGGATGATCAGACGCATCGCCTGCGCATAGTCGAGGCCAAGGCTGTCAGCGGCCTCATACTGGCCCTTCGGCAATGCGGCGAGGCCCCCCCGGATCACCTCAGCGATATAGGCCGAAGAAAACATGGTGATCATAATGACCACGCGGATGAAGAGATCGACCCCCGAACCCGGCGGGAAGAAATAGGCCAGCATCACGTTCGCCACGAACAGCAAGGTAATCAGCGGCACGCCCCGCACGAATTCGATAAAGACCACGCAGATGCCTTTAACGATCGGCAGGTGGGATTGACGCCCCAGAGCCAGCGCGATGCCAATGGGCAGCGAAAGGGACACACAGGTGATACCCAGCATCATATTGAGCATGAAGCCACCAAGGTCACGGCTGGGGATCGCCTCAAGCAGGGGCGACGCGGGGCGCAGCGCCTCCCCAATAAAGCCACCGACATACCAGACGATCACCGCAGCAACGATGCCGCCCGCCAGCGCCATGGCAAAGCTTTTCTGCACCAGACGGCTATAGACGATATAGCCGGCCACGACGCCCAAGAGCGCAAAGATCGGCCCCCAGATCGGCCCGCCCCAGATCAGCCAGAAGGCAAGGAATGGATAAAGACCTGTAAAGAGCAGCATCTTGCGCGGCAGGTCGATGAACAGGACAGGCGCGGCAGCAAGGAACAGCAGCACCAGCGCAAGGGTCGGACGCCAGTATTGATCGCTTGGGTATTTAAACCCAAAGAGCAACTGGTGCCAACGCTCGCTTAGCACCGAGAAACAGGCCCCCGAAGCACCGTCAAGTATCTCACGGCACTCCGATAGGCTGCTGGCAGACCAGACCCCGTTCAGCAACCAAGGTAGAGAGCCCGCAAGCAGCAGATACAGGAAGTAAAGCGCCACGAGGGTCAGAATCGCATTGGCCCATGTCGGGAAAAGGTTGTCTTTCACCCATTTCAGCGGCCCGCCAACTTTGTCAGGCGGAGCGGCTGGCGGCAGGGAGGACTCGCGCACGAAGGCGATGGATTCAGCATGTGTATCTGACATGGCTTAACGCTCCTTCAGCTTCGTTGCGTTGTTATAAACGTTCATCACCATGGAGATACCCAGCGAAATCACGAGGTAGAACAGCATAAGCAGAACGACGCATTCAATCGCCCGCCCGGTCTGGTTCAGGGTGATCCCGCCCAGCGTTGCGGTGATGTCGGCATAGCCCACAAGGATCGCCAGCGACGAGTTCTTGGTGATGTTAAGATAGTTGGAGATCAGCGGCGGGATGATCACGCGCAGCGCCTGCGGCAGCACCACAAGGTTCATTACTCGCCCCGGACGCAGGCCCAGAGCGGCTGCGGCCTCTGACTGGCCGCGGCTTACCGCTTGAATGCCCGCGCGGACGTTCTCGGCGATGAAGGCACCGGTGTAGATCGACAGGGCGAACCACAGCGCGATCAACGGCGCGCCGATTTGGATGCCGCCACGGAAGTTGAAGCCTTTGAGCGCGGGGTAATCGAGCCCGATCGGCATGCCCATGATGAAGAACATGATGATCGTCGGCAGCAACAGGATCGCGACCGAAGGCCAAAGCATCGGCAGCAGGCGGCCCGTGTCATATAGCAGTTTCGTCGCATAGCGGCGGTAGGCGAAAACGCCGATCACCGAGGCGACGAAAGTCGCCATCACGATCATCGACCCCGGCCCCCAGACTGGCCCGGGAATATAGACGCCCCGGTTGGTGAAGGCGAAAGAGCCCAGCATCATGGTCGAGGCCGGATCGTCACCGCGGAAGGCCGAAGGCGCGGGCATCGCGGCGGTCATGATAGTGTAGATGATCAGAATCCAGATCAGCACCGGGATGTTGCGGAAAATCTCGACGTAGCCCGCCATCAGCTTGCGCACGAGCCAGTTGTTCGACAGGCGCAGAACCCCGGCGATGACGCCAAAGATCGTCGCGGTGACACAGGCAAGGAAGGACACCAGCAGCGTGTTGATGATACCCACCCAAGCGGCCTGAAGGTTGGACGACTGGCTGGTATAGGGAATCAACGTTTGGTTGATGTCATAACCGGCTGGATTGCCGAGAAACTGGAAAGAAATGTTCAGGCCAGCGGCGCGCAGGTTGGCAGCAAGGTTAGAGCCCAGATACCAGATCGCCGTGACCAGCAGCGCCAGCGCAATCACCTGAAAGGTGATCGACCGATAGCGGGTGTCGCTCAACAGCATAGATGGCCGGAACGACGCCTTGGGAGGGTCGGAGAATGTCGTCATGTATGTATCCCTGTGTTCCGGCTTGTTTTTTATTGGTGCATTTAGCGCACCTTGGCCGAATCATTTTTGGTCGTTGATCGTTTTAGCCGATCGTGGGTTTTTATTGTCTTCTTAGCGCGTTGTTGTTCGCTTTGGAGTAGCTTGCTTTAGTTAAGTCCAAGTTACCCGGTTCCGAGGCACAAGGGGCGCAGGAATTCCCGCGCCCCTTGGCAACTAATTTAGCGTACTGGCGGTGCGTAGAGCAGGCCACCGTCTGTCCACTGAGCGTTCAGCCCACGTGCCAGACCGATAGGTGTCTCTTCGCCGATGTTCTTGGCAAAGATTTCACCGTAGTTGCCTTCGGCCATGATGGCGCGCTTGGCCCACTCATTGTCGAGGCCGATCATCTCACCCAGCGTACCCTCGGTGCCCAAAAGGCGAGCAATCTCAGGGTTGTTGGTGTTGCCGGTCATCTCTTCGATGTTAGCAGAGGTGATGCCCAGCTCTTCGGCTGCGATCAGCGCGTTCAGCACCCAGCGGGTGATGTCGCCCCACTCGTTGTCACCGTGACGGACCAGCGGGCCGAGCGGCTCTTTCGAGATGATTTCGGGCAGCAGAACGTGGTCGCCAGGGGTTTCAAAGGTCGCACGTGTGGCGGCCAGACCGGAGGCGTCAGTTGTGTAGGTGTCGCAGGCACCGGCAAGGTACTGCTGCTGGCCTTCGGCGTTGGTTTCAACCGGAACGGGCTCGTAGCTGATGTTGTTCTTGCGGAAGAAGTCCGCGAGGTTCAGCTCGGTTGTGGTGCCGGTCTGGATGCAGACGGTCGCGCCGTCCAGATCCTTCGCCGAGGAAACGCCAAGCGCTTTCGGAACCATGAAGCCCTGACCGTCGTAGTAGTTCACGCCGATGAAATCGAATTTCAGGTCGGTGTCACGGCTGAAGGTCCATGTGGTGTTCCGTGCGAGGAAGTCGATCTCGCCCGAAGCCAGCGCGGTGAAGCGGGTTTTGCCAGTTGTCGGAACGAATTCCACGGCGTTCTTGTCGCCCAGAACGGCTGCGGCAACGGCACGGCACACGGCCACGTCGAAACCTTCCCATTCGCCGTTGGCGTTAGGCGCGGCAAAGCCTGCAAGGCCTGTGGTCACGCCACAGTTCAGCTTGCCACGGGCTTTGACGTCATCGAGCGTGGCGGCGCCAGCAGCACCGGCCGCAAGGCCAGCAACGGTCAGCGCGCCAAAAATTACGGTTTTTTTCATTTTTACCTCTTCCTGATAGTCCGCCACGTTCACTGGCGGTTAATCCGACGCCAAGTGACGCCGAAAGCGATCATGTGCAGGGTCTCCCCTGCTCAATGGAAAGCAGTGTGGGCGGATTCAGGTTTGAAGGTCAAGGGCGCGATGGGCAAATTTAGAACGTGATTTGCCCATCCGCACGCAAAGCTTTTAGCAAGTTAAGCAGCCTTGGAAAGCACAATCATTGCACATGCATGTAAAAATGCCTGCCGCTTAATTTCGGCCTCTTGCTCGGCCACGTCATCGCGGCCCCATTGCTCAGCCTGCCAAACCTCATCCAAGCGCGAAAGCGCCCATATTTTTTGAGGGTCAAACGCCTGTTCATAGGCGGCAAAGCCCAGCACCAGCGAGCCGGTCAAGCTTACGAGATCATGAAATGCTGCCAGTTCAAAAGCATCCAGCGCAGCCGTCCGGCGGTGCATTTCGGCCAAAGCGTCAGGCGATTGCGGCTGATGCATAATGCCCTGCCGCGTCTCTAAATTGACGCCAAGGAACGCAGCGGCCCAATCAAGCATCGGATCCCATTCAGCCGCCTGCCGCGCCACCAATTCTGCGGGATTGTCGGCGCGGTAGCACAGAAGATCACTGTCGCCATAAGCGG
Organism: Sulfitobacter dubius; assembly: GCF_900113435.1. GTDB lineage: Bacteria > Pseudomonadota > Alphaproteobacteria > Rhodobacterales > Rhodobacteraceae > Sulfitobacter > Sulfitobacter dubius. The sequence goes on from NZ_FOPG01000001.1 coordinate 1,735,565, forward strand.
CCAGCATATCAACGACCTCATCCTTTTGCACCGCGACCTTATCAATCGCCGCATTGGCGGTCTTGGTCACCGGCATGGTGCGCGGGTCAATCTGTTTCTCTTGCGCTTGCCATTCGGCGGCCACGGCTTCTGCCATGGCACGGGTCGGCAAGGTCAGCGGGCGTTTGGCCGGTGTTTTCACCCGGCGGCCATCCAGTTCGACGGTAAAGCCGCCATCGACCTCGACCACGGCAGCATCTTTCCAAAAACGTTTGGCTTTCCAGTCACTCATGCGGGAATGCTCCAGATCTGTTCCAGCAGGGCGGGTAGCGCCGCGAAGTCCTCGACAAGATGCGCGGCAGCGGCCAGCCGTTCCGGGCCGTGATAGCCCCATTTCACGCCGATCCCAGTCACCCCGGCAGCGGCGGCCATGTCCATGTCGAACGAAGTGTCGCCGATCATAACCGTCGCGTCTGGCCCGACCCCGGCATCCGCCATCGCCTGATGGATCATCGAAGGATGCGGTTTTGAAGGATGAAAATCCGCAACTTGCTGGGTTATGAACAACCCTTCCAGCCCATGGCCCGCGATCAGCTTGTCCAAACCGCGCTTTGATTTGCCCGTGGCAACACCCAAAAGCACCTCTGGCTCAGCGTGAAGACAGCGCAGTGTTTCTGCCGCGCCGGGATAGAGCGGCGAAGACTGCGCCACCCCGGCCTCTGCCCGAAGGGTCATGTAAGACGTCTTATAGGCCTCAACCATCACAAGGTGATCCCCGGCAGAGCGCGTAGGGGCAAGTGTCGGCAGCGCCACATCAAGTGACAAACCAACTATCGATAGGATTTCATTGCGCGATGGAACAGGCGCGTCCACGGCTGCAAACGCCGCCGTCATCGCGGCAATGATATCAGCCTGACTGTCGACGAGCGTGCCGTCGACGTCAAAGATCACTAAGCGCAGCGGCTTGCTCATTGCAACGACTCAAACGGGTCTTCATCAGCCAAGTCTTCGGTCCAGCCGAAGGTGTCCCAGCTATGCTTCATATGATCCGGCAGCTCAGCCGTGATCGTGACAACCTTGCGCGTCTGAGGATGCTCAAACCGCATCATCCGCGCGTGCAGATGCAGCTTTTTCGAGATGATCCCGCCCAGTTGTGCGCCCCAACCATCGCCAAGGTTCTCTTGACCAGAGCCGCCGTATTTCCCGTCACCGACGATCGGATGTCCGATCTCGGCCATATGCGCACGCAACTGGTGGGTACGACCCGTGACCGGCTCCATCGCCACCCAAGACGCGCGCGAGCCGACGCGGAACAGCGTGGCGTAAAGTGTATGCGCGCGTTTCGCGCCCGGCGTCGCATCCATGTCGCGCGGATGCACGGCAATCATCTTTTCGCCCTCCCCGCTGCGGCCATGACCGCCTGCTTTGACGAGGCCATATTTGATCTCGCCCAGGTAGGGCGTCGGAACACCGGCCACGATGGCCCAGTAAATCTTGCGGGTCTCACGGTGGCGCATCGCCGCCGTCAGCGCCTTGGCCGCCAGACGTGTGCGCGCCAGCAGCAGCACGCCAGAGGTGTCGCGGTCCAACCGGTGCACCAGACGTGGCTTTTCCTCGGCGTCAAAGATCAGCGCTTCCGAGAGCGCATCGACATGGCGGTCCGCCTGCCCCGAGCCGCCCTGCACCGCCAGACCGGGCGGCTTGTTCAGCGCAATCAAATGATCGTCGCGGTAAATCACGCAGTTGCGGATCATCTTGGCGTCGGCATCGGTGATCCGCGTCCGCTTGGGCGGCGGCGGAGGCGCGCTGTCGGGCAGCGGCGGCACGCGCACCTCTTGGCCCGCCTCCAGCCGCGTGTTGGCCTTGACCCGGCCCCCATCGACACGGATTTCGCCCTTGCGGCACATCTTCTCGATGAGCCCTTGGTTGATCTGCGGAAACATCCGCTTGAACCAACGGTCCAGCCGCTGGTCGCCATCGCCCACGGCGACGGTAATGGTTTGTACGCGGCTCATGCCAACACCTCTCGGGCCAACCAGAGGCCCAGCAAACAGGCGGCCAGCGACAAGATCACCGAGGCCCCCACATATGAAAATGCGACCCCTGCGCGGCCCGCTTCAAGCAGCCGCAGGGTATCGAGTGAAAACGCCGAAAAAGTGGTAAAACCACCCAGCAGCCCGGTCATCAAGAAGGGCAGCAGCAGCGACGTCTTGTCGGCCAGCACCCAGACCACGCCAATCGCCAGCGAGCCAGTGACATTGACGGCCAAGGTGCCCAGCGGAAAGCCCACCGCGACCCCGACAAGGAACCGCAAGCTGGCGCCCAAAGCGCCGCCGAGGGCCACCATGATCAGTGTTTTCATCATCGACACCCCATCGCGCGGGCGCGGCCCGGAGTCAAGTTTTCCGCTTGGCGCGCAGCCCTGCAAAGTAATCCTGTCGCTTTTTCAACTCGCGCTCGAAACCGCGTTCGACCGGCTCGTACAGGCTGGGCCGCGCCATCGTATCGGGAAAGTAGTTCTGCCCCGAAAATCCATCCTCGGCATCATGGTCATAGGCATAGCCGCTGCCGTAGCCTTGCTCCTTCATCAGCTTTGTCGGCGCGTTGAGGATATGTTTGGGCGGCGGCTCTGACCCGGTGCTGCGGGCCAGTTTGCGCGCGCCTTTATAGGCCTTGTAAACCGCGTTCGATTTTGGCGCGAGGCAGATGTAGGTCAACGCTTGCGCTATGGCCAACTCCCCCTCGGGACTCCCAAGCCGCTCGTATGTCTCCCAAGCCTGAAGGCAAAAGGCCTGCGCCTGCGGATCGGCAAGGCCCACATCCTCGACCGCCATTCGGGTAATACGGCGCATCAGATAACGGGGGTCTTCGCCCCCCTCCAGCATCCGCCCCAGCCAATAGAGCGCCGCGTCGGGGTCTGACCCGCGCATAGACTTATGCAGGGCGGAAATGAGGTTGTAATGCGAATCGCCTGACTTGTCGTACTGTGCCGCACGGCGCATCAAGCGTTTGGAGAGCCCGGTTTTATCGAGCAATTCATTGCCCTTCCACGCAGTCACCTGTTCGATCAGGTTCAGCAAAGCGCGCCCGTCGCCATCGGCCATTTCCAATAGCGCCTCGCGGGCGTCAGGTTGTAACGGCAATGGCTTGCCTAGCTCCTGCTCTGCCCGTTGCGCCAATCGTTCAAGATCGTCATGCGGCAAGCGCTCTAATACCAGTACCTGCGCCCGAGAAAGCACCGCGGCGTTTAGTTCAAAGCTGGGGTTTTCCGTTGTGGCACCAACCAGAAGGATCGTTCCATCCTCCATATGCGGCAGAAACCCGTCTTGCTGCGCTTTGTTGAAGCGGTGGATTTCATCGACAAACAGCAGCGTCCCCTGCCCCTGTCGCCGCCGCAGCTTGGCCGCGTCAAAAACCTTGCGCAGTTCCGGTACGCCAGAGAAAATTGCGCTGATTTGTACGAAATGTAGATCTGTCTCATCCGCCAAAAGACGCGCGATGGTCGTCTTTCCCACCCCCGGAGGGCCCCAAAAGATCAGCGACGACAATGCACCCGACGCGAGCATTACCGTCAGCGGCGCATCGGGGCCAAGCACTTGTTCCTGCCCGATAACCTCCGCCAATGCGCGCGGGCGCAAGCGGTCTGCCAATGGTCGGTGGCCGCTTTCTGCTGCCGCTGCGTCACTGTCGCCGAATAAATCCGCCATACTACCCCCTAGGCCGCTGCGCCGATCACGGCGGTTGTGTCATAATGCGAGCGCAGATGGCCAACCCTGCTTGGTGCAGCCAGCGGTATTAAGAACGCCAAAAAGTATCTCATACGTCCTGATATGCGCAGCCGCCTTCACTGGTGCAACTGCCTATCCCTACGCCGCCAAAAGAAAAAGCCCCGCCAGATGGCAGGGCTTTCCAATCCGCAATCTGCGAAATCTTATTCTGCGGCTTCTTCTTCAGCCAGACGCGCTTTGTCTGCGGCGCCTTTGGCGTCGCGGTCGCGGTCGACGAATTCGATGATCGCCATAGGCGCCATGTCACCATAGCGGAAGCCAGCTTTCAGCACGCGAACGTAACCACCTTGGCGGTCTTTGTAGCGCGGGCCGAGGATGTCGAACAGTTTCGCGACATACTGGTCTTCTTTCAGCTTGCTTGCGGCCTGACGGCGGGCGTGCAGATCGCCACGTTTGGCCAGCGTGATCATCTTTTCGATGATCGGCTTCAGTTCCTTGGCTTTCGGCAAGGTTGTTTTGATTTGCTCATGCTCGATGAGCGAGCCTGCCATGTTCGAGAACAGCGCCTTGCGGTGTTCATGTGTACGGTTCAGGCGGCGGTATCCACGTGCGTGACGCATTGTCTTACTCCAATCGTGATGCCCTCTACGGGCGGTTTTGCTTTGTCTGGCCCGCGATGCGTGTCACGGGCTCTCCTTGGGGCTTGCACCCGGTCGTAACGGTGCCCGATTTCTTTTGAAGAAATCGGCCCGGAAACTTTGAAAGTTTCCGGGGCCGTGTCTCTTAGAACGAATCCTCGAACTTCTTGGCGAGGTCTTCGATGTTCTCTGGCGGCCAGTCCTCGACGTCCATGCCAAGGTGCAGGCCCATACCCGACAGCACTTCCTTGATCTCGTTCAAAGACTTGCGGCCAAAGTTCGGCGTGCGCAGCATTTCGGCTTCGGTCTTCTGGATCAGGTCGCCGATATAGACGATGTTGTCGTTCTTCAGGCAGTTTGCCGAACGTACAGACAGTTCCAACTCGTCGACTTTCTTGAGCAGCAACGGGTTGAACTCAAGACCATCGTCGTCGTCCTGACGGGACGCCGATTCCGGCTCGTCGAAGTTGACGAAGATGCCCAGCTGATCCTGCAGGATGCGCGCGGCGAAGGCTACGGCGTCATCCGGCGTGATGGAACCGTCTGTTTCGACTTTCATGGTCAGCTTATCATAGTCCAGCACCTGGCCCTCACGGGTGGGCTGCACGTCATAGGAGACCTTCTTGACCGGCGAATAAATCGCGTCGATCGGGATCAGACCGATGGGCGCATCTTCCGGCTTGTTCTTGTCGGCAGAGACATAGCCCTTGCCAGTGTTGACGGTCAGTTCCATGTAGACATCTGCACCATCGTCAAGGTGGCAGATCACATGCTCGCGGTTCAGAATCTCGATACCGGCGGATTCGGAGATGTCACCGGCAGTGACAACGCCCGGACCCTTCGCAGAGATCGACAGGCGCTTGGGCCCTTCGACTTCCATGCGCAGGCTAACGCCTTTGAGGTTCAGGATGATGTCGGTCACGTCTTCGCGCACACCGGCCACGGAGGAAAACTCGTGCAGCACGTTGTCGATCTGCACGGATGTGATTGCCGCACCCTGGAGCGACGACATCAGCACGCGGCGCAGCGCGTTGCCGAGCGTCAGGCCAAAGCCCCGCTCCAGCGGTTCTGCCATAACAGTTGCTTGACGGGCTGGGTCATTGCCCGGCTTGACGTCCAGCTGTTGCGGCTTGATCAATTCAGCCCAATTTTTGTGGATCATGCGTCCCTCCATCCTTGCTTGTGCCTCATGTCCAAATGACACAAACGCTCGAGGTTTCTGAAAAGCGGTATGGGGCCGCACGTAAGGCGCGACCCCATGTCAAACAATCCCGACTTAAACGCGGCGGCGTTTGGGCGGGCGGCAACCGTTGTGGGCCATCGGGGTCACATCACGGATCGACGTGATGTTGAAACCGGCAGCAGCCAGAGCGCGCAGTGCGGATTCACGGCCGGAACCGGGGCCTTGCACTTCGACTTCCAGCGTCTTGACGCCGTGATCCTGAGCTTTGCGGCCAGCATCTTCTGCGGCCATCTGAGCTGCGTAAGGTGTCGACTTACGCGACCCTTTGAAGCCCATGGTGCCAGCGGAGGACCAGGAGATTGCGTTGCCTTGAACATCCGAGATCAGGATCTTGGTGTTGTTAAAGCTTGAGTTCACATGCGCCACACCTGCGGCGATGTTCTTGGAGACCTTACGCTTGGTCTTTGTCTTATCGCGTGCCATTGATCAGACCCTCCCTTATTTCTTCTTGCCAGCAATGGCCTTTGCGGGGCCTTTGCGGGTGCGAGCATTGGTGTGGGTACGCTGACCACGGACGGGCAGGTTACGACGATGGCGCAGGCCACGGTAGCAACCAAGGTCCATCAGACGCTTGATGTTCATCTGCGTGTCACGACGCAGGTCGCCTTCGACGGTGTAGTTGGCGTCGATGTGCTCACGCACGGCCAGAACTTCGGCGTCGGAGAGTTCGTTAACGCGACGGGTCGCGTCGATGCCAACGGCTTCGCAAATGGCTTTGGCGGAGGAGGTGCCAATACCGGTGATATAGGTGAGGGCGATTGGAACCCGCTTTGCAGTCGGGATGTTTACGCCGGCAATACGTGCCACGTTAGCTATTCCTTTTCGTTGCGGGTCCGTCGTTCCAGACCCTTTTTTCACAACACAAGCCCGAGGCGATAAGGCCATCGGGCTGAGGCTGATCAGGTGATCTTGCGGGGTTGGGCTGAACCCTTGCCACAATTTGATTCTCTCGCGAGATAGGGGTGACTATGAGGTTTTGCGCAGGGCGTCAAGCCACTGCGCAAAACTGTGCTGCCGATGCGCCATCTAGGGAAAGAGAGCGTCGCCGCCTGCCCTTCCCTGCGACCCGATCAAGCGTCGAGGATTGCTGCGATCTCGGCGCGAACTTCGTCGATCTTACCCAAACCATTAACGCTCTGAAGCATGTCTTTGGCATAGTAATAGCCCAGCAACGGAGAGGTCTGTTTGTAGTAAGCCATCAGACGGGTCTTGAGGCTTTCCTCATTGTCGTCCGCCCGGCGTTTGAACTCGGTGCCGCCGCAGTTGCTGCATTTGCCATCTTCGGGGATCGGCTTGGTCAGGTCGTTGTAAACCTCGCCGCAGCTTGCGCAGGTGGAGCGAGCGGTGATGCGGGCGACCAGCGCCTCATCGTCGACCTTCATCTCGATTACGGCATCAAGGTTTTGATCCTCATCCGCCATCAATTCGGCCAATGCGTCGGCTTGGGCCAGCGTGCGCGGGAACCCGTCAAAGATGAAACCGCCATGCTCGGCCTTGTCGGTCAGCTTTTCACGGATCAGGCCAATGACGATCTCATCAGTGACCAGCGCGCCACGGTCCATAACGTCCGCGACGATCTTGCCCATCTCTGTACCGCTGTCTTTCGCTTCACGCAGCATGTCGCCGGTGGAGAGTTGGACCATATTGCGGGTCTCGACGAGATGACGTGCTTGGGTGCCTTTGCCTGCGCCCGGAGGCCCGAGTAGAATAATGTTCATCGACGTACGGGGCTCCGTTTCTTGCGTGTACCTTTGCCTTTGCCCGCACCTTTGCCGCGCAATTGCGAGCGTTCAAGCAAACCTTCGTATTGATGCGCGAGCAGATGGCTCTGCACCTGTTGGATGGTGTCCATCGTCACCGACACGACGATCAGCACCGATGTACCGCCGAAGTAGAAGGGAATAGCGAACTGACCGCGCAGAATTTCCGGCAGAACACAGACCGCAGCGAGGTAGAACGAACCCAAGACCAGTATGCGATTCACGACATACTCAAGATACTCGGCGGTGCGTTTGCCCGGACGGATGCCCGGCACGAAACCGTTCTGGTTCTTCAGGTTGTCGGCCACGTCATCGGGTTTGAAGCTGACGTTGAACGTATAGAAATAGGCAAAGAAGACGATCATCGCCACGAAGAACAGCAAATAAAGCGGCTGGCCGGGGCCAAAGTTCGCCAAGAGCCAAGACATCACAGGGCTGGTGGAGTTGCCCGAGAATGTGCTGACCGTCACTGGCAGAAGCAGCAGTGAGGAGGCAAAGATTGCCGGGATCACGCCTGCGGGGTTCACTTTGATCGGCAGGTGCGACGTGCCGCCGTCATACATCTTCATGCCGACTTGGCGACGGGGGTACTGGATATGGATCTTGCGCAACGCGCGCTCCATGAAGACCACGAACATGATCGTCGCGATCACCATGACCAGCACACCAACAATCACCGCAGGGCTGATCGCGCCAGAGCGGCCCGAAGCAAAGAACTGGGCTATGGCGGCGGGGACTTCGGCGATAATGCCGACGAAGATGATCAGCGAGATACCGTTGCCGATGCCGCGTGCGGTGATTTGCTCACCGAGCCACATCAGGAACATAGTGCCGCCGACGAGCGTGATCATACAGGCTGCGATAAAGCCAAAGCCCATCTGCCCGTCAGCAACAATGTCACCCGCCTGAAGACTGACCGCGAGACCATAGGACTGCAAAGTCGCCAGCGCCACGGTGCCGTAGCGTGTGTACTGGTTAATCTTCTTGCGTCCCTGCTCGCCCTCTTTTTTCAACTGCTCCAGCGCCGGAACCATGGAGGTCAGCAGCTGAACGATGATCGAGGCCGAAATATAAGGCATGATGCCCAGAGCGAAGATACCCATCCGGCCTAGCGCGCCGCCGGTAAACATCGACACCATGCCGCCGATGCCTTGGCCCGCGCTTTCCATGAAGTCACGCAGCGCCCCACCATCGATGCCGGGCACCGGGATAAAGGTGCCAAGGCGGTAAACGATAAGCAGCCCGAGCGTGAACAGGATCCGGTTGCGCAGGTCAGTTGCCTTGCCCAATGCGGCCCAGCTCGTGTTCGCGGCCATGTTTTCGACGGCAGATACCATGAGGGGTCTCTTCTTTTGTTACAAAAACGCCGCCCGGGCCGTTTTCCGGCGGGCGGCGTTCGGGAAAACTTGAGGATATGTAAGCGGCTGGCGCGCCGCTCACAAGCCTTAAGGCCGCATTACTCGGATGCTTCGACCGCCTTGGGGGCAGTCACAGTCACCTTGCCGCCTGCCTTCTCGACCGCCTCGATGGCAGACTGAGAAGCGCCGGCAACGTTCAGGTCGATCTTAGAGGTGATGTCACCTTTGGCCAGAACGCGGATACCGTCCAGCTCACGACGAACCAGACCGGACGCAACTAGAGCAGCACCGTCGATGGTGTTGCCAGCGTCGATCTTCTTGGCGTCGATGAACTTCTGGATCAGGCCTAGGTTCACAACAGCGAAAGACTTGCGGTTGGGCTTGTTAAAGCCACGCTTGGGCAGACGCTGATAGATCGGCATCTGGCCGCCTTCAAAGCCCTTGATCGCCACGCCGGAACGGGACTTTTGACCTTTGATACCACGGCCACCCATTTTACCCTTGCCGGAGCCAGGGCCACGGCCGACGCGCATACGCTTCTTGGTTGCGCCTTCGTTGTCGGAAAGTTCGTGCAGTTTCATGTCGCTTCTCCTTTTGCCGGAAATGGCCCCCAGCGACGGGAGTGGCCAAACGCGGCGTTTCGATTCCATTGCAACCCAACACGGGCCACCGGGGGCGTATAGGGGATGGCGCAAGGCGTGACAAGGGGGTGGCGGCAAACATGGGCTCTTACGAGGCAACACGGGCCATCGCCTGCCCGTGAGGTGGCGACCTCAACAGTGATCCAGGCCACTTTAGCCTGCAGTGATAGTGTGACTGCGCAGAAGAGCGCCAAACCTCACTAACTCGCCAGCACGCCCGGCGCCTGCAGCTTGATCCGGGCCGGTGGCACAATCAGCCCAAAAAGCAAAACGCCCCGCAGTTTCCTGCGAGGCGTCTTCGTAGAGTGGTCCCCCACTCTACCGCTGAACCCTAGGTTCAGCCTTTCTCTTCAACGATCTCGACCATGTGCGAGACCTTGTTGATCATGCCGCGGACGGAAGGTGTATCTTCCAGTTCACGGGTACGACCCATTTTGTTCAGACCCAGGCCAACCAGAGTTGCCTTTTGCTTGGCGGGGCGGCGGATCGGCGAGCCGACCTGCTTGATTACGAGTGTCTTGGCCATGCTTATGCCTCCTCAGCCACTTGTGCGGAGGACTCTACGTTGTCATCACGCTTGGGCAGAATGTCAGCCACTTTCTTGCCGCGACGTTGCGCGACGGAACGGGGCGATTGCTCTTTTCTCAGACCGTCCAAAGTGGCGCGGATCATGTTGTATGGGTTCTGCGAACCGACCGACTTGGACACAACGTCCTTTACGCCCAGCATCTCGAATACGGCACGCATCGGACCACCGGCGATGATACCGGTACCTTCAGGTGCTGTACGCATGATGACTTTGCCGGCGCCGTGGCGGCCGTGCATGTCATGGTGCAGCGTACGACCTTCGCGCAGCTGCACGCGGATCATCTGACGCTTGGCTTGCTCAGTCGCCTTGCGGATGGCCTCGGGCACTTCTTTCGCTTTACCCTTACCAAAGCCGACGCGGCCTTTTTGATCGCCCACGACTACAAGTGCGGCAAAGCCGAAACGCTTACCACCCTTAACGGTCTTGGACACGCGGTTGATCGCGACCAGACGGTCAGCGAATTCCGGGGTCTCGTCGCGCTGGTTGCGGCGGTTGCCCCCACGGTTGTCATCTCTTGCCATCTGGCATCTTCCTTTTTCTGTGGCCCTTGGGCCCCCTTTGGTCAATCCTGGTGGGCCAGCGGCCCCCGGATCATCGAGAGGGCCAGCGTGGCCCTCTTCGTAGGAAAGCTGCACACGCGGCGCAGCCTCCACATGAAAGCAGGTGCGTGGTTGCCCACGCACCGCACAATCAGATCTTCAGACCGCCTTCGCGGGCCGCTTCGGCCAAAGCTTTCACTTTGCCGTGGAACAAGAAACCGCCACGGTCGAAGTATGCTTCTTCCACGCCAGCTTTCTTGGCACGCTCGGCGATCAATGCGCCGACCTTGGTTGCCGCTTCGACGTTGTTTTTGCCAACGACGCCCAGATCCTTCTCCATGGTGGAGGCGGATGCGAGTGTAACGCCGTTCACATCGTCGATCAGCTGAGCCGAGATGTTCTTGGACGAACGGTGTACCGACAGGCGCATGCGCCCGGCGTTCACTTTGCGGAGTTTGTTCCGAACGCGCATGCGGCGTTTCAGGAACAGCTGTCTTTTGGTATTTGCCATCTTTCCGTTCCTTACTTCTTCTTGCCTTCTTTGCGGAACACGAACTCACCCTTATAGCGGATGCCTTTGCCCTTATAGGGCTCGGGCTTGCGCCAAGCGCGGATGTTCGCAGCGACCTGACCAACAAGCTGTTCGTCAATGCCTTCCACAACGATTTCGGTCTGCTTCGGTGCTGTTACGGTGACGCCCTCGGGCGCAACATAGTCAACATCGTGGCTGAGACCGAGGTTCAGGCGCAGCGTGTTGCCGTTGATGGCAGCACGATAACCAACACCTTGGATCTCAAGCTCTTTCTTGAAGCCCGTGGTGACACCGGTCACCAGGTTTTCGATCATAGTCCGGGACATGCCCCACTGCTGACGTGCGCGCTTGGACTTGCCGCGCGGTGTCACAGTGATTGCGCTGTCTTCGACCGTCAGCGTCACGTCGTCAGTCGCACGGAAGGTGCGGGTCCCCTTAGGGCCCTTCACTTCAATCGTCTGACCGCTTACCTCTGCCGAGACGCCCGAAGGCATGGCGACAGGTTTCTTACCAATTCGAGACATTGTCTTCTCCTTAGAATACGGTGCAGAGCACTTCGCCGCCAACATTGGCAGAGCGTGCAGATGCGTCCGACATCACACCTTTGGAGGTGGAGACAATCGACACACCGAGGCCCTGACGGACAACAGGAATGTCATTGACGGCCATGTAAACGCGACGACCGGGCTTGGAAACCCGTTTCAATTCGCGAATAACAGGCTCGCCTTCGTAGTACTTGAGGCTGATCTCGATGGCGGGGTGGCCATCGGCGCCCGTCACCTTTTCGTAGCCGCGGATGTAGCCTTCGTCGGCCAGCACGTCCAACACCCATGCACGCAGCTTGGAAGCTGGTGTGGATACGGTGGATTTGCCGCGCAGCGAAGAGTTACGGATGCGTGTCAGCATATCTGCGATAGGATCGTTCATCTGATGCGCTCCTTACCAGCTCGACTTGACCATGCCGGGGATCTGGCCCGAAGAGCCAAGGTCCCGCAGCGCGATCCGCGAAATTTTCAGTTTACGATAGTAGGCGTGCGGGCGGCCCGTCAGCTGGCAGCGGTTGTGCAGACGCACAGCAGAGCTGTTGCGCGGCAGTTTCGCCAGCTTCAGGGAAGCGCGGAAACGCTCTTCCATCGGTTTGCTTTCGTCGCTCACGATCTCTTTCAGAGCCGCGCGCTTCTCAGCATATTTTTTGACCAGTGCTTCGCGCTTCTTCTCGCGCTCAATCATGGATTTCTTAGCCATTTCTAATCCTTCCCGCGCTTATGAATTGAAGGGCATGTTGAAAGCTTTCAACAGCGCCTTGGCTTCAGCGTCGGTTTTCGCCGTGGTGGCGATCACGATGTCCATACCCCAAGTCTCGTCAACTTTGTCGAAGTCGATTTCGGGGAACACGATATGCTCTTTCAAGCCCATGGCGTAGTTGCCACGGCCGTCAAAGCTTTTGCCTGGCACGCCGCGGAAGTCGCGGATACGGGGCATTGCGATCGTGATCAGACGGTCAAGGAATTCGTACATGCGGTCACCGCGCAGGGTTACTTTCGCACCCAGCGGCATTTCCTCACGGACGCGGAAACCAGCGATGGATTTCTTGGCCACGGTTGTCAGGGCCTTCTGGCCTGCAATCACGGTCAAGTCTTCCTGAGCCGACTTGGCTTTCTTGCTGTCACGTACGGCCTCGGCACCACAGCCGATGTTCAGAACGATTTTGTCCAGCTTGGGGATCATCATGTCGTTCTTGTAGCCGAATTCCTCTTTCAGGGCGGCGCGGATCTTCTCGCGGTATTCGGCCTGAAGGCGGGGTGTGTAGGTTGCGGTATCAAGCATCGATCACGTCCCCCGTGGTCTTGGCAAAGCGCACTTTTTTGTCGCCTTCGATTTTGAAACCCACGCGGGTGGCTTTGCCATTGGCATCCACCAGTGCGAGGTTGCTCAGGTCGATCGGCATCGCCTTGGGGATGCGGCCGCCTTGAGATGTCTGTGTCTGGCGTGTGGCGCGGATGGCGATTTTCACGCCGTCAACGATCGCCTTGTTCGACTTGGGGTCAACAGACGAGATGGTGCCCGTCTTGCCCTTGTCCTTGCCGGACAGGACGATGACCTTGTCACCTTTGCGAAGTTTAGCAGCCATGATTACAGCACCTCCGGAGCGAGCGAGATGATTTTCATGAAGTTCTTCGCGCGCAGCTCACGAACAACCGGCCCGAAGATACGGGTGCCGACAGGCTCGTTGTTGTTATTCAGGATAACAGCAGCGTTGCGGTCGAAACGGATGGCGGTGCCATCGTCGCGGCGAACTTCTTTGGCGGTGCGAACGACAACGGCCTTACGGACGTCGCCCTTTTTCACACGACCGCGAGGGATGGCTTCCTTGACCGACACGACAATGATGTCGCCGACGGATGCGTATTTACGCTTGGAACCACCCAAGACCTTGATGCACTGAACACGGCGCGCGCCGCTGTTGTCAGCAACATCCAGGTTGGTCTGCATCTGGATCATTTGGTTTCTCCCGACCTTCTGGGGGGCGATGCGGCCCTCATCCCAGGGTTTCGTTTAAGGGGCTCAGGCTTCGGTCTTGTCCGAAGTCAAAACTTCCCAACGTTTGGTTTTCGACTTTGGTGCACACTCGATGATGCGAACGCTGTCGCCCACTTTGTATGTGTTGTTCTCATCGTGAGCCCGGTACTTCTTGGACTTACGGATGGTCTTTTTCAGAACCGGATGCGTAAAGCGGCGCTCTACGGAAACGGAAACTGTTTGTGCGTTGGCGTCCGATGTCACGGTGCCTGTAAGGATACGCTTGGGCATGTTTCAGGCTCCTATTATTCGGCTGCCGCAGCAGCGGCTTTCTGGTTCAGCACGGTGTGGACACGGGCCACGTCACGCTTCACGGTCTTCAAACGTGCAGGGTTCTCCAGCTGGCCGGTGGCCTGCTGAAAACGCAAGTTGAAGGATTCTTTTTTCAGGTTCACAAGCTCGTCGCGGAGCTGGTCCGGCGTCTTGTCGTGCAGTTCGCTGGCTTTCACGGCCTCTTCCTTTCAACATCACCAGTAGGCCCCTGTCAGGGTGACCATGATTCTGGTGGAGTTCATGATGAAAGGTGCCAATACGCGCTGAGGTCGCACATGGCAACCCCCGATGGCCCGGCGCCTGTGAATTAGGCGGGAAAGACGCTGGCGATAGGAACATGTTCCGCATAAGAAGGGCCTATGTCAAACATCAAATCGCTTTTCGCCACCCGCCTCTATCACGCCGCCCTGTCGGCGCATGGCAAACCCATCGACACTGATGAGCTGGCCGCCTCTTGTTTCTCGATTGCCGAGGATGACGAGGCCGGACAGGATTGGTGCGAGGAGAACGGCTATGCGGGTTACACTTCTTATGCCTCATTGGACGACCTGCCCTACCGCTTCCCGATCTTCAAAGATCTGGTCGCCGTGCTGGACAAACATGTGGCGGAATTTGCCAAAGATCTAGAGTTCGATCTGGGCGCGCGCAAACTGGTGCTGGATTCACTGTGGCTGAACATCCTGCCCGAAGGCGGCATCCACACATCGCATATTCACCCGCATTCGGTAATCTCGGGCACGACCTATGTCACCATGCCCGAAGGCGCCAGCGCGATCCGCTTTGAAGACCCGCGCTTGCCGATGATGATGGCAGCCCCCGGCCGGGTGAAGGACGCCCGCGAGGAGCTGCGCCCCTTCATCTATGTCGCGCCCCAAGCTGGTGATGTGCTGCTGTGGGAAAGCTGGCTGCGCCACGAGGTGCCGATGAACATGATTGAGGAAGATCGCGTGTCGGTGAGCTTCAACTACAATTGGGCCTAGGATGGCAAAACACGCCGATGGGCGGCCCCTGACTGCGTTAACGATTGACCCAGACACCCGCCCGCCGATGCCTCAGCTAGGTAAGGTAACCGACAGTCAGCGGCAAGCGGGGCGGCATCTGGCGGCCATTCACAGACATTACTTAAAGGATCTTGCCCGGATTGCACAGGTCATGGCCCGGATGGAAGGCGGAGAGACACCACCCGCCGATCTGGCCCATATCGTGCTGCATACAGAAATGGCCCAGAATTTCGCCGCTGCCGGAACGCTCTGCGGGCAGCAATGCTGGGCGTTGACGATGCATCACAACATCGAAGAACAAAGCATTTTTCCGCAGTTGCAGGCCCGTGGATCTGATGCTGTCCGCACCATCGTAGATCGGCTACGGGAAGAGCATGAGGTAGTGCATGCGCTTCTAGAGCGGCTCGGCAAGGCCGCGGAAAGCTTGACCGAAGCACCAAGTGCGAAGGACTTCGCCGAAACCCGCGCAATCTTTGACCAACTCGTTACTGTCGTGCAATCGCACTTCCATTTCGAAGAAACCACGCTGGCCGAGGCTTTGGGCGTCTATCAGGTCGATATCTGAAGGCACACCATCGCGCTCTGCCCTACTTCTTGGCCGCCTTTGCCGCCTCTTCTTGCGCCTTTACTGCGGCTTTCTCTTCTTTCGTCAGCTTATTGCCCCACTGATTGTTGCTGAGCCCCAAATCGCTGGGCATCGGCTTGGTCTTTCCCTTTTTGACCTCCCCACCCTTGTCGAGGAACGCACGGATCAAGTCTTCGTCGGTATTGGGCTTTGGGACGTGCTTCATGTGGCTGGGCCTTTCCTGTCGCGATGGGTTGTGACGAGGCTACCGACTATTAGGCGGGATGGCCAGTACGGGCCGCCGCGCCTTGCTCAACGCGCCTATTTGCCTGACACTCAACCTTAAGCATTATTCAACGCAGTTATCTCAAATATGATTTGCCCCTTCTTATTATTACTCGGTTCTTTGGTCCTGACCATCGCCGGAGCATCTATGCCCGGCTGGCAAGATCTCACGCTGCTCGGTGTGCCTTGCGTTATTGCTAGTGCGATCCTCTTGCTGCGCGCCCTGGCTCAACCCAAGCGCGCCCAGAAAAAGTGGATCATCGTGGATGGCTCGAACGTTATGCATTGGAAGTCGGGCGAGCCGAGCATCAAAGTCGTGCGCGAGGTCGTGGACGAGCTGCGCGACCGCGGTTACACACCCGGCGTCGTGTTTGATGCCAATGCCGGCTATCTGCTTATCGGACGATATCAACACGATAAAGCGTTAAGCAGACAACTTGATCTTCCGGTGGACCGGGTAATGGTGGTCCCCAAAGGCACCCCGGCCGACCCCTATATCCTCCAGTCGGCGCGGGACTATGGGGGGCAGGTGGTGAGCCGTGATCGGTTTCGCGATTGGGCGGATGCTTACCCTGAAATCGCCGAACCGGGGCATCTGGTCAAAGGGGGCTACCAGAAGGGCAAGCTCTGGCTTGACCTCAAAAACGAAGCCCTCGTCTGACAAAGAAAAACCCCCGCCGATCGCTCGACGGGGGTTCATTTCTCTTACCCACCCCTCGCGGGGCGTGCGGCTTACCAGTCCTCGCGGACGACAACCCGGGTCTTGATCGGCAGCTTCATGGCTGCCAGACGCAGGGCTTCGCGTGCCACGTCTTCACCGACACCGTCGATTTCAAACATGATGCGGCCCGGCTTGACCTTGGCTGCCCAGAAGTCGACGGAACCTTTACCTTTACCCATACGAACTTCGACGGGCTTAGAGGTGACCGGAACGTCCGGGAAGATGCGGATCCAGACACGGCCTTGACGCTTCATGTGACGCGTCATGGCGCGGCGTGCCGCTTCGATTTGACGGGCTGTAACCCGCTCCGGCTGCAGTGCCTTCAGGCCGTAGGTGCCAAAGTTCAGGTCAGACCCGCCCTTTGCCAGACCCTTGATCGAGCCCTTAAACTGCTTACGGAATTTAGTACGCTTTGGTTGAAGCATTTGTCATTCCCCCTTAGCGACGACCGCCGGCACCGCGAGGTGCTGGGCCGTCTTGGAGTTCCTGTGCCTTACGGTCACGCGCGGCGGGGTCATGTTCCATGATCTCGCCTTTGAAGATCCATGTCTTGATCCCGATGATGCCGTAAGCGGTGGCCGCTTCGACATGTGCGTAATCGATGTCGGCACGCAATGTGTGCAGAGGCACGCGACCCTCACGGTACCATTCGGTACGCGCGATTTCAGCACCACCAAGACGACCCGCGAGGTTCACGCGGATGCCCAGTGCGCCCATGCGCATGGCGTTCTGCACGGCACGTTTCATGGCGCGGCGGAAAGAAACCCGGCGCTCCAGCTGCTGTGCAATGCTCTCACCAACCAGATGTGCGTCTAGCTCGGGCTTGCGGATCTCAACGATGTTGAGGTGCAGTTCCGAGTTGGTCATCTTGGCGATCTTCTGGCGCAGCGTCTCGATGTCCGCGCCTTTCTTGCCAATGATGACACCGGGGCGTGCTGTGTGGATCGTGACGCGGCACTTTTTGTGCGGACGCTCGATGATCACACGGGCAACACCAGCTTGGTGGCACTCTTTCTTGATGAAGTCGCGGATTGCGAGGTCTTCGAGAAGAAGATCACCGTAATCCTTGGTGTCGGCGTACCAGCGGCTGTCCCAGGTGCGGTTCACCTGAAGACGCATACCGATCGGATTTACTTTGTTACCCATCAGGCTTGCTCCTCAACTTGACGCACTTTGATCGTGATCTCGGCAAACGGCTTGATGATCTTGCCGAAACGGCCACGGGCACGTGGGCGACCGCGCTTCATGGTCAGGTTCTTACCGACATAGGCCTCGGCCACGATGAGCTCATCGACGTCCAGGTTGTGGTTGTTCTCGGCGTTAGCAATCGCGGACTGAAGACATTTCTTCACGTCCTGCGCGACCCGCTTCTTGGAGAAGGTGAGGTCGGTCAACGCTTTGTCCACGGACTTGCCACGGATCAGAGCTGCAACCAGGTTCAGTTTCTGCGGGCTGGTGCGAAGCATGCGCAGTTTTGCCATTGCTTCGTTGTCTGCCACGCGGCGGGGATTCTTATCCTTGCTCATGGCTTATTTCCGCTTCGCTTTTTTGTCGGCGGCATGACCGTAGTAGGTCCGAGTCGGGGAGTACTCACCGAACTTCTGACCGATCATGTCTTCGCTGACGTTAACAGGGATGTGCTTATGACCGTTGTACACGCCAAACGTCAGACCCACGAACTGGGGCAGGATCGTGCTGCGGCGCGACCAGATCTTGATCACTTCGTTACGGCCGCCCTCGCGGGAAGCCTCTGCCTTTTTGAGGACATAAGAGTCAACAAAAGGACCTTTCCATACTGAACGAGCCATGAATTAACGCCCCTTCTTCTTGGCGTGACGCGAGCGGATGATAAGCTTGCTGGACGCTTTGTTCTTGTTGCGGGTCTTGGCACCCTTCGTCGGCTTACCCCAAGGAGTAACCGGGTGACGACCACCAGAGGTCCGGCCTTCACCACCGCCGTGCGGGTGGTCGATCGGGTTCATCACCACACCACGTACAGAAGGACGGATGCCCTTGTGACGCATGCGGCCCGCTTTACCGTAGTTCTGGTTGGAGTTGTCGGGGTTAGACACAGCACCAACGGTGGCCATGCATTCCTGACGCACGAGACGCAGCTCGCCGCTGCTCAGACGGATCTGAGCGTAGCCACCGTCACGACCCACGAACTGGGCGTAGGTGCCGGCGGCACGTGCGATCTGACCGCCCTTACCGGGCTTCATCTCGATGTTGTGGACGATCGTACCGATTGGCATGCCCGAGAAAGGCATCGCGTTACCGGGTTTGATGTCCACTTTGGCGCCGGCGATGATCTTGTCGCCGATGGCCAGACGCTGGGGGGCCAGGATGTAGGCCTGCTCGCCGTCTTCGTATTGGATCAGTGCGATGAAAGCGGTCCGGTTGGGGTCATATTCGATCCGCGCGACAACAGCGGACATGTCCAGCTTGTTACGCTTGAAATCAACGATACGGTAGAGGCGCTTTGCACCACCACCTGTACGACGCATTGTGATTCGTCCGGTGTTGTTCCGACCGCCAGATTTGGTCAAACCCTCAGTAAGGGCTTTGACCGGGCGGCCTTTCCACAGCTCCGAACGGTCGATCAGTACCAGTCCACGCTGGCCTGGCGTCGTCGGTTTGTACGACTTGAGTGCCATGTTCTCTGTCTTCCGTTTGCTTGGCACGCATCCATCATGATGAAAGCGCGTTGGTTGTAGGGCCCCGAAGGTCCCCTGTAGGAGTGGTGGATGGGCTAAAATCTCTTGCGAGGCAGGCATCCCAACCACCGGGATCGTTCAAATAGCCAAACCCCGGACGAATCCGGGGTCTGAGCCGATGTGGCGACCTAGCAGGTTCAAATCTGCCCGTCCAGTGGGCATAGAAAGATTCCTCCCGCCGCGCCTACACAAACGAAAAGATGGCGCCGGGGCGCCTTCCTCCATATGTTCAGGTTTTCAGCAGGGCGGGATTAGTTAAGGCCAACCTTTCGACCAGACGTATACCCGGATCAAGGATTGCAACTTCGGCTTCGTTGAGTTCCGGCATATGATTGGAGCACCCTGTCCCGCGCTCTCATTTTGGTTTCAAGTGAAGGGCGTAAATGCAAAAAACCCCGCCAAAGCGGGGTTTATGTCTATGCTTAGGTCGGTTGCGCGTCAGGCCGCGCTGCGGGCCTGAGCGAATGACAACAGGCGCTTGGTCTTCTCATCCCACAGATGCAAACGCGCATTGGAAAGGCTCTCGCGGATGGTCATCCGGTTCCCCTCTGCTAGCGCCGCGTGATCACGCAACACCTCAGGCAGACGGTAGAATGGGATACGGCTGTAGAGGTGGTGAACGTGGTGGATGCCGATGTTGGCGCTCAACCACTGCAGCGGCCGCGGCAGGATATAATGCGACGAGCCGTGGAACGCAGCATCATGCAAATCCCATGCCTCGTTTTCCTCCCAATGAGTCGTCTCAAACTGGTGCTGAACGTAGAACAGCCACATGCCTGCCGTCGCCGCCAATAGCGTGCTGGGCACAAAGATTAGCAGGATCGGCATGATCCCCCCGAAATAAAAGATCACCGCCAGCGCTACCAGGATCGACAGGTTGGTGCCCATCGCGCTTATCCAATAGCGCGCTTTGGCCATCAACCCCAGCGGGATGCGGTTCTGCACGAAAAACAGATAGCTTGGTCCAAGACCAAACAGCACCACCGGGTTGCGATAAAGCCGATAGTGAAACCTTCCGAACACCCCAAGTGCGCGATATTCTGCAACTGTCAGCGTGTGAATATCCCCAATCCCCCGGCGCCCAAGATTCCCGGCAGAGGAGTGGTGGATCGAATGCGTACGGCGCCAAACGTCATAGGGCGTGAGTGTCAAAACCCCCAACACACGCCCAACCCAATCACTGGTACGTCGGCTGCTAAAGAACGCAGCATGACCACAATCGTGCTGGATCGCAAAGAGCCGCAGCAAAAAGCCCGCATTGACCAGCGAGATCGCCAGTGTCAGCCAGCCGCTGATCGACATCGCCCACCACGCCAGTGCCCAAAGCAGGACGAAGGGCCCAAGCGTGATCGCCAGCTCGAAACTGCTGCGCCAAGTGCTCGGCTCGCGGTAGCGAGCCAGCACGCGGACCCAGTCGCGCGCGTTCGGCACGTCCGCAGACGCGCCAGAGGGAGATTTTTCGTGAAACATAGAACTGCTTTTTATCGTTGCTCTATGCCTTGTAGAGGAAAGCACGCAGCAAGCAACTTATCCGTTGACTATTAACGTCGGGTTTCGGCGTCTGTGGCCAAAATTAGCCGGTAAGGCGACGCTTTGGGACACCCCGACAATTGAACATGCCGCCCTCCCCTCCTAGGCTGACCCATGATTTCATCCAGCCCACCGTTTCAAAACGAAGGCGTAGCAGCCGCTTTTGCATGTTTTCCTGCGTTGGCACGCGCGGGCCTTCTGGAAATACGGCAGCTTATTTTCGAAGTTGCAGAGACCGAAGGCGTAGGCCCTATCGAAGAAACTCTCAAATGGGGGCAACCGGCCTATCTTACTTCCCAAAGCAAATCGGGAACGCCTTTGCGACTAGGTGTGCCGAAATCCGGCGGATACGCGCTCTATGTTCATTGCCAGACCACACTCATTTCAGACGCGCGCACGGCGTTCGGGGATGCGTTCACCTATGAAGGGAACCGCGCAGTCCTATTTAATGCACAGACTAGCATCTCAGACACACCACTGGCGCTTTTGATTGCCAGTGCGCTGACTTACCACCGCCGCAACAAAAAAGGCCCCCGCTAAGCGGAGGCCCTTTCCAGATCATTCACCGAAAGCTTACAGCCCGGTGGATACGTCGATTGTGTTGCCTTCTTCGAGCGTCACATAAGCCTTTTTCACGTCTTTACGGCGGCCCATCTGGCCCCGGAAACGCTTGACCTTGCCTTTGGTGATGGACGTGTTCACGGCCTTCACCTTGACGTTAAAGAGCGCCTCAACGGCCTCTTTGATCATTGGCTTGTTGCTCTCGATCGCCACTTCGAAAACGACAGCGTTCTGTTCGGACGCCATTGTTGCTTTCTCGGTGATGATCGGCTTGCGGATCACATCGTAATGTTCATGCTTGGCGCTCATTTCAGGCGTGCCTCCAATGCTTCGATCCCCGCTTTGGTGATCACCAGAGTGTCACGCTTGAGGATGTCATAGACGTTTGCGCCCATCGACGGCAGGATATCCAAACCTTCGATGTTGCGTGCGGCCTGTGCGAAGTTCTCGTTGACCGAAGCGCCATCGATGACCAGCGTGCGCTTCCAACCCAGGTTCGAAACCTGCTTGGCCAGAGCGGCTGTTTTGCCTTCGGACGTTGCTTCGTCGATGATGACCAAGGAACCGGCTTTTGCTTTGGCGCTGAGCGCGTGGCGCAGACCCAGCTTGCGGAACTTCTTGGTCAGCTCGTGGCCGTGGCTACGCGGGGTTGGACCCTTGTAGATACCACCCTTACGGAAGATCGGCGCGTTACGGTCACCGTGGCGTGCGCCGCCGGTGCCTTTTTGGCGATAGATCTTCTTGGTCGAGTAACTGGTCTCGGACCGCGTCTTGACCTTGTGCGTACCCTGCTGCGCGTTGTTACGCTGCCAGCGCACGACGCGGTGCAGGATGTCGGCACGCGGCTCAAGGCCGAACAGTGCTTCGTCCAGGTCTACGGACCCGGCCTTGCCACCGTCGAGTTTGATGACATCGAGTTTCATGCGTCACCTTCTTTCTTGTCAGCGTCGGCATCGGAATTGTCGGCATCCGAACCCTCAGCTGCGATTTCAGCTTCTGCGGCTTTCAGCGCTTCGGCTTCCTGTGCGGCTTGCTCTTCGGCCAAACGCTTGGCTTCAGCTTCTGCCTCTGCTGCGGCTGCGGCGGCTGCCTCTTCGGCGGCTTTCGCGGCTTCTTCAGCGGCGGATTTCAGAGCGGCGGGCAGAATCGCGTCTTCGGGGAACGGCTTTTTGACCGCATCCTTGACGGTGACCCAGCCACCTTTGGAGCCAGGAACGGCACCTTTAACCATGATCAGGCCACGCGCGCTGTCAGTCTTGACGACCTCGAGGTTCTGCGTGGTGACACGGGCAGCGCCCATGTGACCGGCCATTTTCTTACCTTTGAAAACCTTGCCGGGATCCTGACACTGGCCTGTGGAACCGTGCGAACGGTGGCTGATGGAAACACCGTGTGTCGCCCGCAGACCGCCAAAGTTGTGACGCTTCATCGCACCGGCAAAACCTTTACCGATCGAAGTGCCTGCAACGTCAACGTACTGACCTGCGAAGTAATGGTCCGCGATGATTTCCTCACCGACTTCCAGCATCGCTTCCGCATCGACGCGGAATTCAGCAACCTTGCGCTTGGGTTCCACTTTCGCTGCTGCGAAATGGCCACGCATGGCTTGGCTTGTGCGTTTGGCTTTCGCCGAACCGGCACCCAGCTGAACGGCGGTGTAGCCGTCACGGTCTGCGGTGCGCTGTGCGACAACCTGAAGCTTGTCCAACTGGAGAACGGTCACAGGAATCTGCTTGCCGTCTTCCATGAACAGCCGGGTCATGCCGACTTTTTTTGCAATAACGCCTGAGCGCAACATATGATTACCCTCCCGGCTTACGATTGCAGCTTGATCTCGACATCCACGCCAGCGGCGAGGTCGAGCTTCATCAGCGCGTCCACGGTCTGGGGGGTCGGATCAATGATATCCAGCAGACGCTTGTGCGTGCGGATTTCGAACTGGTCACGGGATTTCTTGTCAACGTGGGGACCACGCAGAACGGTGAATTTCTCGATTTTGTTCGGCAGCGGAATGGGTCCGCGAACCGAAGCGCCTGTGCGCTTCGCGGTGCTGACGATTTCCTGTGTAGAAGAATCGAGCACCCGATAGTCAAACGCCTTCAGGCGAATGCGGATGTTCTGGCTTGGAGCGGCCATATGCATATCCCTTGTTTTGGGATTTCAACGGATTGGAGGAAGCAGGCTCATCCGGCCCCCTCATCGCGCCTTGGTATCAAATCAAACGGGGCGCGTCTGACGCACCCCGGTGATTGGCGTCCTATAGGGGGAATCGATGGCCGTGGCAAGCAGGTTCTAAAAACCCCCGTGTTTTTAGAACCTGTGCGCAAAGTCATGCCGCTTGCGGCGTGACAGCGCACACCGCCAGAGTTCAATCACGACCGAAAAAAACACCTGATTCCTGACTTGGCCGGCAGGCGCAATAGCTCCTCCCCCGCAAACGCAAAAGGCCGCAGCGAATGCTGCGGCCTTTCGAAAGTCTTACAAGTCAGGCCCAAAGGCCCGGCCCATAATTACTCAGTGATCTTCGACACAACGCCGGCGCCAACCGTACGGCCACCTTCGCGGATCGCGAAGCGCAGGCCGTTTTCCATGGCGATCGGTGCGATCAGCTCAACGCCGAAGGACACGTTGTCGCCAGGCATGACCATCTCGGTGCCTTCTGCCAGCTGAACGGTGCCGGTCACGTCAGTTGTACGGAAGTAGAACTGTGGACGGTAGTTCGCGAAGAACGGCGTGTGACGGCCACCTTCCTCTTTGGTGAGGATGTAGGCTTCGGCTTCGAACTTGGTGTGCGGGTTCACGGAACCGGGCTTGCAGAGAACCTGACCGCGCTCAACGCCGTCACGCTCAACGCCACGCAGCAGCGCGCCGATGTTGTCGCCAGCTTCACCACGGTCCAGCAGCTTGCGGAACATTTCCACGCC
>NZ_FOPG01000008.1 GCF_900113435.1 Sulfitobacter dubius
ACCGACGCGGATGTAGGTCTCATCGACATGCCATTGCAGCCCTCGCCAGGAACGATGGCCACCATAGGCCCGTTTGCGGATCTCGGGGCCGAACTTCCTGACCCAGCGGTGGATCGTGGAGGCATCGACCGTCACCCCGCGCTCGGCCAGCAAATCGCGGACGTCGCGGCACGACAGCGGGTAGCGACAGTACCAGCGCACCGCTAGAAGGATGATCTCCCGAGGGAAACGATGCCGCTTGAACGGATTCTTGCGCTGTGCCATCGGACCCCCCATCATTACCAACCCAAGGAACTTGCGGTGGTCGGGCAGTTAATGCAACGGACCCCGCCAAGCAGCTCGGCAGGCGGCATTGAATGAGTTACAGCTCGAAGTTAACCTGCGCCGCGGTCAGCTTCTGGAAGCACGTGAAAATTATCAATCACGGATCGATCTCGGGGCAGATGACCGCGATTATGTTTATTTAACCGGTGAAGTCGGAAAGCAATCTCGGTTTCCTCTGCCCTACGATCGCAAAGCAACCTTGGCCGACGCGATGTTCGCGCAGGCCGATGGTGTCACGGTCGAGACGGGAGACGTTTCACAGATCTACGTGCTGCGGGCTTCTTCTGATCCGCGCGAGTTTGGGGCAGTAACGGCATGGCATCTTGATGCGCGCAATGCGGCGAACTATGCGCTTAGCACAAAATTTGAATTGCGCCCCGATGACATCGTATTTGTGGCCCAACAGCCGATTACCAAGTGGAACCGCGCTGTGGCACAGGTTGTGCCGTCACTGATTAGCGTGACGAACGCAGCGACAAATTGAAAAATGGGGTTGGCGCCCATGCGGCGGGCGCCAACCCCTTTCCAGGTTACCGGCACTAGATACCTCGGATCGCACCCCCATCAATCCGGATGCGCGACCCCGTGACGTAGCTCGCCCGTTCAGATGCAAGGAATGTCACCACATCAGCGAATTCTTCGGGCTTGCCGTAGCGCCCCGCAGGGATCGTCGCGCGTGACTTTGCGGCCACCTCGGCCACATCGCTCTGTGTGCGTTTCGCGGCAGCAGCGTCGAGTTCATCGACACGCTGGGTATGGATGCGCCCGGGCATAACCACATTGACCGTGACCCCATCGCCTGCGACTTCGCTCGCCAAGGTCTTTGACCAGCCAACCACTGCCGAGCGGATACCGTTGCTGAGGGCGAGGTTCGGGATCGGCTGTTCAACCCCGGATGAGGTGATCGAAATGATCCGGCCCCAGCCCTTCTCTTTCATAGCGGGCAACAGCCGCGTATTGAGGTGGAATAGATTTGCAGCCATCGCCTCAAAATGCGCGAGCCATTGGCCGCGCTCTGCGGCCTGTGCTGATCCCGGAGGCGGGCCGCCGCCGTTGTTGACGATAATATCCGCGCCACCCTCGAAAAGCAGGCTGTCGGCCAAGGCGTCCACCTGCGCGAGGTCCGACAGGTCGCATTCAACCGGGCGCACATTTTCTGTGCCGTTGGCCCAAGCTTCAATCTTGTCACGGCTGCGCGCCGCGGCGAAAACGGTGACGCCCTCAGCGGCGAGCGATTTCGCAATGGCCATCCCAAGGCCACGGCTAGCCCCCAGAACGAGCGCGCGTTTGCCGGTAATTTGCAGGTCCATCAATTCAATTCCTTCAGTCGTTTTTCCTGTCGCGCGATCAGCCTGTCGACTTCGGCGCGGGTGGCGTCAGTGAGCGGCGATCCGGGGCGGCGCAGGGTGTCATGGGCGATGATACCGCGCCGTGCGAGTGTGTATTTACGGATGGCGAGACCCAGCCCCGGCTGCTGTTCAAACCGAGCCAGCGGAAGATAGGCGTCAAAGATGTCCTGGGCGCGGCTGGCCTCCCTCTTGTCGTAAAGATTGGCCACCTGCACCATCATTTCGGGATAGGCAAAGCCGGTCATCGCGCCATCGGCACCGCGGGCCATCTCTTCGGGCAAAAACAACCCGCCATTGCCGCAAAGGATCGACAGTGGGCGCGTGAGTACCCCCTCGGCGCGCAAGGCGCTGATCTTTTCCAGGCCGGGCCAATCTTCGTGTTTGAGACAGACACAAGTGGGCAAGTTGTTAACGATCCGCGCAATCACTTTTGGCGCGATCTGAACGCCGGTAACCAGCGGGAAATCCTGCAAGACAAAGGGAACATTGCCCAGCACCTCAGCGACCTGCGTGTAGTAGTTCACGATCTGGTCGTCGGTGCGCAGGCTGCCGGGCGGGGCAACCATCACGCCTGCCGCGCCCAGATCCATCACCGCGCGGGTCAGCGTATCGATCTGCGCAAACCCCGGTGCGGAGACACCAACAACGACCGGCACGCGACCTTCGACGCGGGCCAAGATCCGCGCCACGACCTCGCGGGATTCCTCGATCGTGAGCTTGGGTGCTTCGCCCATCATACCCAGAACGGTCAGTCCTGTGGCACCCGCTTCAAGATAAAAGTCGACCATGCGGTCGCAGCTCTCCATGTCGATCTGCCCATCGGGGTGGAAGGGGGTGACGGCAATGACAAAGACGCCCTTGGCGTCTGCTGTAAGTGCGGGCATGTTCTCTCCAATCAAGTCTGTTGCAGGGCGACCCGACCGATGGCCATGGCAGTCGCGGTTTGGCAGGGTTCTATCACCGGAACGCCAAGCTCGGTTTCAAGGTCGCGTCGAAAAGCGGTCATACCTGCGCAGCCAAGGATCAGCACATCGGCCCCCGCCCCATCGCGCAGGGAGGTGCCCACGGTTTTGAGCCGCTCAAAGGTTCGGGCCTGATCAGACAGTTCCAGCACGCCCAGTTCCAGCGGTTCGTCACCGGCAAGCCGGTCCATCACGCCCATGGCACCGAGATAGCGCATGTGCCGCGGGATGGATCGACGCAGGATCGACAAGATGCCGAAGCGTTGGCCAAGGGTCATGGCCGTCAGGACCGCCGCTTCGGCAATGCCAAGTACGGGGCGGTTGGATTGCTCTCGCAGAGCGGCAAGGCCGGGATCGGAGAAACAAGCAACAACGAAAGCGCTGGCCTGTTCTTCAAGCGCGGCACAGTGAGCGAGCAGTGGCCCGACAACTCCATACACATGCGCCTGCGTTTCGATCCCCGGCGGGCCTTCGGAAAGCGTGCGCGCGGCGATCGGAACCGGGCTGGATGTGCGCATAGGATCAACGGCGCGGTCAATGCCATCGGTCACATGCTGGCTGCTGTTGGGGTTAATGATGTAGATCGTCATGGCTGCGTTTCCTTCTGGCCCCAGAAATCGATGGGCAGAGCAAGATCTTCTGCACCGCCTATTCGTTCAATCATCAATGCGGCTTCGGCAGCGGCAGCGCGCAACACCTCAGACTCATCCAGTCGCGTGGCTCGGGCCTCGCGTAGGACCATTTCGCCTCCGACCATCACGTTGCTCACGTCATTGCCGTTGGCAAAGCAGACCAACCGATGGACAGGCATATTACCGGGCTGAAGGTGTGGACGCGCAAGGTCGAGCGTGACGATATCCGCAGCCTTGCCAACTTCCAGCGAGCCGATACGGTCCTCCATTCCAAGCGCCTTTGCCCCGTCGATGGTGCACATCTCCAGCACTTTGCCGATGGGCAGCACATCGGCATCCCGGAAGTGGCGTCGGTGGTAATGCATCGCTTGCTGCATGTGGCGGAACATATCGCCCGAACGGTCCGGTGCCGTGGCGTCTGAGCCAAGTGCCACACAAGCGCCAAGTTCCATCACCTCAGTCGCGGGGCAACGGCCCGCGATAGAGGCATTGGCGGAGGGGTTATGCGCAATTTTCGTGTTGGTTTTCGCTACCAAATCGATCTCATCGTCATGCAAATCAATGCAATGCGAAAGTAGCGCGTCTGGCCCCAACAGGCCTAGCTTCTCAGCCCGTCGGATAGACCCCCGCCAGTGGCCATCTTGGGTAAAGATCAACCCCCTATTGCGTGCATAGGCTCGCACAGCGCGGCTTTGATCGCAGGCGGTAGCATAGTCTCCGGCCACCATGTCGCGCTGATGCTCATCGCGTAACACGGGATAGAGCATGGCGATGTTGATCCGACCCTCATGTGTGCCGTGCCAGTCCTCCGCTACGGCTTTGGTCGTGTCGAACTGCTGCTCGAAACTGACCTGATAAGACCGCTGCGCAGCTTGATCCCAATCGGCGTAGGTAATGGGGTGAGGCGCGCGGGTGGGGCCGATGGCAACGACAGAGCGGGTGCCGACCTCTAAAACGCCACGGCAATGCGCAGCGGCATAGTCGGGGTGGTCGCTGCGCATGATCGTATCGCCGCCGCCCAACAAGGAAACACCAGTCGTCACGCCAAAGCGCAACCGCTCAAGTGCCGCGAGCCGCGCCTCTGCGTACCAAAAATCGGGGGGCGACGCCTGCGTATAGACCTTACCGCAGATCGCTTCCCAACGATCACCGCCATGCATTCCCATCGTCTTGACCAACCCGTGACCCGCATGGGCGTGGACGTCGATCAGACCGGGAAAGACGACATGGCCGGTGATGTCGATCACCTCTGCTGCATGCACCTGTTCGCCCAATTCCGCGGCCGTGCCGATGGCGGTAATCATGCCATTCGACACGGCGACCGCGCCGTTTTCGATCACCCGCCGTTCGGGGTCCATGGTGACGACAGCACCGCCGGTCAAAAGCGTGTCAGCCTGCAAGGGCACTCTCCTCCAACAGGGGTAATTGGGGCACGTCGATCACCCCGTCGGCGGGCATGGTAAAGTCCGGATGCTCTCCCGCAATCCCGATCACCCGCAGCGGGTTGTAGAGGGTGAGCCACGCCGGATCGTCTTGCAGCAACGCGTAAGCCCGTCGCCAAATTTCGGCGCGCGCTGCACGGTCGGTCGTGATGCAACCCTTGTCGATCAGCGCCTCGATTTCGGGATTGGCATAGCCCTGCCACCACGAACCGGCGACGCGGCTGTCGATTTTCTCATAAAGCACGCGGTAGGTGCTCATCGGGCTTGAATCGAAAACGCAAAGGTCTCGGATTTCTTTGCGCCTCACCATATGGGCATAGTCTTCGCGCTCAGGATGGATGTGCACATTGAGCGTAATACCCACCTTGCCAAGTTGCGCGGCAAGAGCACCGGTAAGCCGTTCGGCTTCATCAGGTAACCGCGTGGGGCAATCGACTTCGAATGTGAGGCCGTCACCGTGTCCTGCCTCAGCCAGCAATGCGCGGGCTATTTCATGATCCATCTCAGCGCCCGTCCCCTGCCCTGCGCCAAAATGGTTGGGGCTGATGAAACCGCGCAAGGGCCGTGCGGCTCCCTGCATGACCGTTGCAACAATGGCTTCGCAATCTACCGCGAGGCTCAACGCCCGGCGAACCCGCGCGTCGGCAAGCGGACCTTTCGCAGCATTGAGCAAATAGATAATCGCCACCGGAGACAGGAATTCATGGCGCATCGCCCCAAGGGAGCGAGAGGCTTCAAATTCCAACCCATTGGCCACCTGAACAGTCCCATTGGCCAACATTGCTTGCCGCTTTGCTGCATCAGTCTCCAGTAACCAAGTGACTTTATCATTCGCAGGGGTGTCTGAAAAATGCCCATCAACGCGCAGGGCACTGATTTGGCTCGGCGTAATTTCCACAATGCGATACGGGCCGCTCCCGACCTGTGCACTATGATCGCCTGCGTCCAGCGCAGCAAAGGCCGAAGGCGCAACAATGAACCCCTGCTCCAACACATCAAGCAGGTCGGCCATTGGCGCGGTCAGGGTGACACGCAGTTGCGTCGCGCTGAATACTTCAAGCTTTGCCCCGCCCAGAAATTGCCGCCAGACGGCGGGCGCGCCAAGGGTATAACCTTTGTCTTCCCGCGCCATACGCTCAAGCGACGCAGCCACAGCGGTTGCATCACAGGGTGTACCATCGTGAAACTGCACGCCTGCTTGCAAGGTAAAGTCCCAAACACAGGCATCGTCAGACACAAACCACTCCCGCGCAAGTGCAGGGACAAACCCCTGCCTATCGCGTTTCACCAACGTATCATAGATGGCGTGCAGCACCGTCAGCTCATCATTCGCATCGGTACAATCATGCGGATCATGCAGCCCCAGCCGGGCCTGTGCGATAATGGTCATACAACATCCCTTTCCGGCTCATCAATCAAATGACAGGCGACTGTTTGTCCCTCACCCACATCGCGTAAGCTGGGCCGCTCAGCGGCGCAGCGGTCCCATGCAAAGGGGCAACGGGTGCGAAAGCAGCAGCCCGAGGGCAGGGACAGGGCCGAAGGCACCTCGCCCGTAAGTTCTATCTCTTCCTTGTCGCGCTTTTCCTTGATGCTCGGCGCCGCGGAAAGCAGTGCACGGGTGTAAGGATGGCGCGGGCGGGAGAAGAGCACATCGCGGGGGGCGTTCTCGACCATAAAGCCCAAATACATCACGCCAATCTTGTCGGCGATATGATGCACCACCGATAGGTCATGACTGATGAACAGATAGGCCAGTCCAAACTCATCGCGCAGGTCTTTCATCAAGTTGAGAATCTGCGCCTGAATGGAGACGTCGAGCGCTGAGACCGGTTCATCCGCGACGATCAGCCCCGGCGTGACCGACAGCGCGCGGGCAATTCCGATCCTTTGCCGCTGTCCACCCGAAAACTGATGCGGATAGCGCCCGGCGTGTTCCGCGTTAAGGCCAACACGCGCCAGAAGCGCTTCGATCTTCGCCGGAACCTCACGCCGCTCAGCAGCAGTGGTCGTCTGCTGAAGCAGAGGTTCGGCTACAATGTCCCGCACCTTTTGGCGCGGATTCAGCGAGGCATAGGGATCTTGAAAAATCATCTGCATCTTGGCGCGGACAGGCAACATCTGTGCAAAGTCATGCTCGGCCACATCTTCCCCGTCGATGCGCAGCTCACCGCCCGTGGGTTTGTAAATCCGCGCGATGGTCTTGGCGACGGTTGACTTTCCGCAGCCGCTTTCGCCGACCAACGCCATGATCTCTCCACGCTCGATGCTAAAGTTGACCCCGTTCACCGCACGGACAACCGGACGGTCCAGCCGCGGCCCCTTTTTGCCGAAACGCAGTCGCTCTAAGACAGAGCCTCCCAATGAGAAATGCATTTCAAGATTTCGCACTTCGAGCATCGGTGCAGTGGCGTCAATCATGCGGTTTCTCCGGGGCTCAAGGGGAAGTGGCAGGCGGCAGATAAGGACCCCCGCTGCGCTGTCAGGATCGGCTCAACCTCAGCACAGAGAGCCTGCGCGCGGGGGCAACGGTCACGGAAATTGCAACCTTTGGGGAGATTGCGGATGTCCGGCACGGTACCGGGGATCTGTTGAAGCCGCTCGTGCCGGTTCGATAGATCGGGGATGCTGTCAATCAAACCGCGCGTATAAGGATGTGCCGGGGCCTCGATCAATTCGCGCGTGCGCCCGCGTTCGACCACGTTGCCGCAGTAAAGTACGGTGATATGGTCGGCCATCTCGGACACCACGGCAAGGTCGTGGGTCACGAGGATCATCGACGCGCCCTTTTCGGCGATCTGGCGACGCATGAGCTTCAGGATCTGGCTTTGGATCGTCACATCAAGCGCTGTGGTGGGCTCATCCGCGATGATCAGCCGGGGCCGCGCCAATAGCGCGATGGCGATGACGACCCGTTGCCGCATGCCACCGGAGAACTGATGCGGATAGGCTTTGAGGCGCTCTTCCGCACGGGAGATACCGACGCTTTCCAGCATCTCGACGCAGGCGGTATGGCGTGCTTTTGCGTCAAGCTCGCTATGCAAGCGCAGCACTTCGTCCATCTGGCGACCAACACTATGCAGCGGGTTGAGTGACGTCATCGGGTCTTGAAACACCATTGAGATGTCGCGCCCCCGGATCTCGCGCAGCCGTGTTTCGCCCGCTTTCACAAGGTCTTCGCCATCGAGCAGGATCTGCCCGCCTTCAATTTTTCCGGGACTGTCGATCAGGCCGAGGATCGAGAACCCAACGACCGATTTACCACCCCCCGACTCGCCGACCAGCCCCATGACTTCGCCCGAGGCGATATCAAAACTGACGCCGTTCACGGCCTTCACGGTGCCTGCAAATGTGTGGAAATATGTCCGCAGATTGCGCACCTCAAGCAGCTTGGGCTGTGCTGTATCTGCCATTATTTCAACCTCGGGTTCAGTTCGTCACGTAGGAAATCGCCAAACAGGTTAATGCCGAAAACCAACATCATGATCGCTACGCCCGGGAAAACACTGGTCCACCACAGGCCAGAGAAGAGCACGTCAAACCCATTCTTGATAAGCAAGCCCAGTGAAGGCTGAGTGATCGGCACGCCGACGCCAAGAAAGGAAAGCGATGCTTCGATCAGTACAAATGTGCCCACCTGAATGGTGGCGATGACGATGAGCGGCGTTAAAACATTGGGCAGGACATGTTTGCGGATGATCTTGGCATTGGGCAGCCCCGCGACCTTGGCCGCCTGCACATATTCCTTTTCGATCTCCGACAGGGTCGAGCCGCGGACGGTCCGGGCATAGACCACCCAGCCCACTGCCGTGAGCGCGATCAGCACCTTATCGACCCCAGTGCCCACCGCAGACATCAAAAACAGCGCAATCAGGATCGACGGAAAGGACAGCTGAATATCCGCGACCCGCATGATGATGCTGTCAACAAGGCCGCCGTAGAACCCGGCGATCAGCCCCAGCAACGTGCCGATGGCACAAGAGGCCACCATGGCAACCAGCCCGATGAACAGCGAAATCCGCGCGCCATAGAGAATCGACGCCCAGACATCGCGTCCCTGCCCGTCTGTGCCAAGCCAGAATTGCGCGTCGCCGCCGTCGAGCCAGACCGGAGGCTTATAGCTGTCCATCAGGTTAAGCGCGGCGATATCATAGGGGTTCTGGCTCACCACGAAAGGACCGACCAGAACCGCCAGAGCAAAGAACGCCATTAGCGCACTGCCGATCATCGCAGAGGAACTGCGGCGGTAGTTGAAGAAGAATTCAGATTGGAAGAACGCCGTCATGTCACCGCCCCTTCATTTCAAAGTGATGCGCGGGTCGATCAGCGTATAGACGATATCGACAAGGAAATTGATGATCACAAAGATCAACGCGACCAGCATGAGATAGACCACGATCACAGGTCGGTCGGCGCGGTAGATGCTGTCGATCAGCAGCTTGCCCATGCCGGGCCAAGAAAAAATCGTCTCGGTGATGGTGGCAAAGGCGATGAGGTCGCCCAGTTGCAGGCCGAAGATGGTGATGACCGGGATCAGCGCGTTTTTCAGCCCGTGCTTGTATAGCACATCCCGCCGCGTGGCGCCTTTGGCGCGGGCGAACTTCATGAAGTCCTGACGCCCAACCTCCATCATGCCCGCGCGGGTCATGCGCAGCAAGATCGCCATGGTGGCAAGCGAGAGGGTCACGGCAGGCAGAATGATGTGATGCCAGCCATCGGCGGTCAGCAGACTGATGCGCAGACCAAAAAATTCTGCGGTGTCGCCCCGCCCAGAAGAGGGAAAGAACCCCCAATGCACGGCAAAGAGAAAGATTAGCACCATGCCGACCCAGAAGCCCGGCAGCGAGATGCCCAGAAGCGAGCCTGCCATGATGGTGCGGCTGATCCGGCTCTCAGGGTTTGCCCCGGCATAGACGCCAAGCGGAATGGCTACGGCCAGCGCGAGTGCCATGGCGACCAACACCATTTCGACAGTTGCGGGGAGACGCTCAAGGATCAGCGTCATCGCAGGCTGGCGGAAGACGTAGGAATTCCCGAAATCTCCCTGCACAAGGCTTGAGATGAAGCGCCAATATTGCACAAGCAAAGACTGATCGAGCCCCAGAATACGCCGCGCTTGTGCGATCTCGGCGTCGGTGGCATCGATGGGCACGACCATGAACACCGGATCGCCGGTGAAACTCATCATCAAGAAGACGATCACAGAGACGACCCAAAGCACAAGGGTCATCTGGATCAGGCGTTTCAGCAGATATCCGAACATCGGCGACTACAGTCTTTCGCTGGCAGGAAGAGATGTGATCCCGGCGACGGCAAGCCGCCGGGAACGCGCTGCGTGGCTTACTCAGCAACGTCCATGTCATAGGCCCAGAGGAACTTATCGACGCGAGGCTCAAGCGTAACCCCATCACGCACGGCATAGATGTCCTGCTCGTAATGCACGGGAATCATTGGAATATCGGCAAGCAGCAGTTTAGAGGCTTCCTGCAGGTACTGGTCCCGCTCTTCAATGCTCGGCGTGGCATCGGCCTTATCGACCAGCTCGTCCAACTCCGGGTTAGAGTAGGAGCCACGGTTGACCTGGCCGTAACCTTCCTTTTTGTCGCGGGTGTAGAACAGCGCGCCGTACATAGAACCTGCATCGCCCGCTGGCACATCCCAGCCCGACATGATGAAGCTCGACTGCTCAGTAGGCACGCGGATGTAGCCCCAGAAGTTCGACTTGGGCATGATGTTAAGCTGCAGATTAATGTTGATCTTGGCCAGCATTGAGGCCAGCGCCTGCGCGATCTGTGCATCGTTGACATAGCGGTTGTTGGTGGCGTCCAGTGTCATGGTGAAGCCATCCGCATACCCCGCATCAGCCATCAGTTCTTTGGCCTTTTCGATGTCCACCGGATACATCTCGCGAAAGCTCATACCTTCGGCATAGCCGATGTGTGAAGCTGGAACGAATTGATCGCTCGGTGTGGCCAGTCCGTTCATGACGATCTTGTTAATCGCATCGGTATCAATGGCGCGGGCGATGGCTTCGCGGACGCGCTGATCGACCATCGGGTTATCCCCTTCGATGGTTGGCGATTTGGCGCGGGTGTCCATCGCGAGCACCACATTCAGCAAGCTGGGGCGTGTGACAACTTCGAAACCGTCTTCGCGCTTCACGCGGTCTACATCACGCACGGCGAGATCTTGAATTACATCGACTTCGCCAGTCAGCAGTGCAGCCGTGCGGGTCGCCGGGTTTGTAATCGGGCGGAAAGTAACCGTGTCGATCTTAGGCGCGCCTGCCCAGTATCCGTCAAACGCGTTAAGCGTTAGCTTCTCTTCCTTGATCCACTCACCAAGCATATAGGGTCCAGTGCCCATCGGCTCGAGATCCATCTTTTCATCGCCGGTTTCGGTCGTGTAATCACTATCGAGGATCAACAGTTCCGCCAGATCATTTGGCAGAACGGCATAGGGCTTTGGCGTCGTGATCTCGACCGTGAGATCATCCACAGCGGTGATAGAGGCGATATTGGCGACCAGATCAGGACGGATTGAAGTCCGGGCTTTTTCGACGGTAAAGACCACATCGTCGGCGGTGAAATCATTGCCGTTGTGGAACTTCACACCGTCACGCAACTTGAAGCGCCATGTGGTGTCATCAACGTTTTCCCAGCTCTCGGCAAGGCCGGGGCCAAAAGACAGATCCGCGCTACGCTTCACCAGCGGATCATAGAGATGGTAATATATAATGTTGGACGACAGCTCTTCTCCAGCCAACGGATAAAGGTGGCTGGGGTCTGCTGTCAGGCCGATGGTCACCGATTTCTCGGCCAAAGCCGCGCCCGCGGTGGCAGCCATCAAGGCTAGACCGAGCGCGCTGGCGTGCAGTGCAGTTTCACTGAGGTATTTCATTGCAAGTTCTCCACTGTTGGATGGGTGACGGGGCCGCTTGTCCGACCCTCATTCAATTTTGTTATGGGAATGGATCAGTGACCGGGGCGCGCGGTTTGCACTTCGATCTGGTAGCCTTCGGGATCATTCATCGCGAAGGCGCGAATGCCGAGTTCTTCGCTGTCGAACATCTTGGTCAGACCGGGGACGGCATTGGCCTCGGCCCACGCATACCATGCGTCAACATCTGACACCCGCAGACAGAGTTGTACGGTTTTTTTCTCCTGCCACTTCTGCATGCCACGGGTCTCGTCCACGAGGCCGACATGGGCCTGGCCGTCGATGCGGTAGATTTTTGACCAACCCTGATCAATGGCGAGGGTCAGGCCTAATACATCTTCGTAAAAGCGCATCGCCGTCGGCAAATCGCGGTAATACTGAAAGGTGATCGCGAGAACGATACCGCCCTCGGGTCGTTGCGCTTGCATGGAATCCCCACTGCGTTCCTGATTGGTATCCTGATGGTATACACTCGGAATGCTGAGTCAACCGCCTTTGCACAGCGCGGACTCTGGTGAGAGTCAGAAGGGGTGGTAAATGTGAGAGATAATGGATTCGCGAACGTTACCCAAATGCAGCTTCATCGCCGCGCTGGCGGCTTCCGGCTTTTGCGCGATTACGGCATCAATCAGGGCAATGTGTTCTTCACAGCCGGGCACCAGACGGTCGGGGATCGAGCCTTGATCATACATGCCAGTCTTGACCTTTAGCCCTTCGATTAGCTCCAACAAAAGTTTGGAGCCCGCCATCTCTGCAAGGATAGAGTGAAGCCGCATATCCAGCGCTGAATGCTCAGGTGCAGACGGGCGCGGTCCATCTATAAATAATTGAATAACCGATCTAATTTTCTCAAGTTCTTCGGTGGGCTTGCCCGACGCTGCTGCTTTGCGCGCCGCTTCACACTCCAGCAAACTCCGCACATGAAGGATCTCCATGATCTCATTCAAAGAAACACTTGAAACAACCGGCGCGCTGCCCGCGCTGCGTTTAGCAAGCCCCTCGCTCACCAATTGAGCGATCGCTTCGCGCACGGGGGTGCGTGACACACCCAAATGGTCGGCGAACTTCTTTTCACTCAACCGGCTGCCTGGCTCCAGCGATCCGTCCAAAATCATCGCTTTTAGCCGCTTGAAGGTGGTATCCCCAAGTGTCTCTACCTTATCGACCATATCACCTCCTATTGGCGGGCAATAGCCCGCCCCCTCCGCCAGATGTCTTTCATGGTATACCATATGGTATACGCGTGGTATGGTTAATTTCACACCATTGTCACAGCATATCGTCGAGGTCGCCATGCAAAGCAAACAGATAGATACCATCGTTCGAGGCGGTACCGTCGTTACCCCCGCTGGCATTGCGGTGCAGGACATCGCTCTTTCAAACGGAAAGATTGTAGACTTGGGCGAAGCAATTACATCTTCCGCCCCGTCAGAGCTCGACGCTCGTGGCCTGCTGGTGCTGCCGGGCGGCGTGGACACCCATTGCCATATCGAACAGATGTCTGGCGCCGGGTTGATGAATGCCGACACGTTCCGCACCGCCACCCGCTCTGCCGCAATGGGTGGAACGACGACAACCGTCTCATTCGCAGCGCAACATGCAGGTCAGAAGATGCGGCAGGTCGTGAACGATTATGCCACGCTCGCTGAAAAAGGTGCCGTGATCGACCACGCCTTTCACATGATCGTCGCCGATACCGGCAACGGAAATCTAACAGAGGATATTCCTGCACTTATCGCAGAGGGTCATCGTTCGATTAAGATTTTCACCACCTACGCTAAGGTGCGCCAAGATGACAAATCGATCCTCGACATCCTCGCGCTGGCCCGTGACGCTGGGGCAATGGTCTGTTTCCACGCCGAGAATGACGGGTTGATCGGCCATATGACCGAAAAGCTGTTGGCCGAAGGCAGGACCGCGCCAAAGTATCACGCCGAGTCGCACCCCCGCGCGGCAGAGATCGAGGCGATCGACCGAATGTGCCGCTTTGCAGAATTCACCGGCGCACGCATTATGATTTTT
Source organism: Sulfitobacter dubius (assembly GCF_900113435.1). GTDB lineage: Bacteria > Pseudomonadota > Alphaproteobacteria > Rhodobacterales > Rhodobacteraceae > Sulfitobacter > Sulfitobacter dubius. Next base: position 13,671 of record NZ_FOPG01000008.1, read on the forward strand.
CACGTCTCTACCCGCGAAGGGGCGGAGATCGTTCGGCAAGCGCGCGCCCGTGGCGTGATGGTACAGGCCGAGACTTGTCCGCATTACCTCTTCATGACCGTCGATATTCTGGAGCGCGATAACCCGGCGCGCTTCATGTGCTCACCTCCACAACGCAGCCCCGACGATCAAGAGGCGCTTTGGGACGCGATTGCCGATGGCACGATTGAACTAGTTACCTCGGATCATGCGCCCTACCGGCTGGATGCGAGCGGTAAATTCGCCCATGGTGAGGATGCGCCCTTTAACCAAATCGCCAATGGGATGCCGGGATTAGAGACCCGGTTGCCGCTGATGTTCAGCGCCATGGTCAGCGAGGGGCGCATGGGGGTTGAGGCTTTTGCACAGCTGACCGCCACCGCCCCTGCCCGCGCCTTTGGATTAGACAGCAAAGGTGCGATTGCCAAAGGCTTAGACGCCGATCTCGCGATTTGGGATCCCGAGGTGAGCCATACCTATGGCCCGAATGACCTGCATGATAACACAGGGTATAACCCTTTTGAGGGCACCACGATTAAAGGCATGCCCCGCCACGTCTTTTCACGCGGCGAAATGCTGGTGCGTGATCGACGCCTCGTCACGGAGGCACCCCGAGGGCGGTGGCTCTCAATGAGTGCGCGGTAAGGGCGCCCTCGCAGCGCCCCTACCTTTTTTTACCGTTCTTAACCTTAGTTCATGCCGTAGTTTGCACGGTCCAGCTTGTCGTAAATTTCTGCCTTGGCCAGTGCAGCCAACGCATCTGTGTTAGTGTGATCCACGTCGGCCAGCAGATCGGCCCAGCGATCCACAATGCGTTTATAATCTTCCAGCAGTGCTTCGGGGTTCTCGATCCCACGGCCCTTGGCATTCTCGATCAACACAGCTTCATCCGCTTTCACGAATTCCGCGAGCGAATCCTGAAGTGCCTGATCCGGTTCGAAGACTTCCATGCCGCCCTCTTTGGCAGCGGAGACGGCTTTCTCTACGTCCTTGTCGAACTCAACACGGTGCTGCGCAAGATAGTATGCCATCTGGTCAAACAGAACATTGCGCGACTCTTCGGAAAGGCCCTGCCAGAATGTCGGATTATAGCCCCATTCGAAACCGGCGTAGTAGTTGCCCACGGCCAGCATATTTAGATGTGTAACCACGTCTGATAGCGAAAACGAATCCAGCGCATCGGCTGCCGCTACGGCACAGTCGAGCGAACCCGTGTCGAGACCGGTGTACATCTCGCTTGATGGGATCGACACGGGAACCGCGCCAACATGTTCCGCAAAGCGCGACCAAGCACCACCGGCCATGCGCAGCCGTTTGCCTTGGATGTCCTCATAGGTTGCGACGGGCGTGTTGCACATCATGTAATATTCTGAGGTCGAGTAACCGCCGCCAAAAACCACGCCATTTTCTTTCCACTCGGCCAAGGCGGCCTCATTGGTCAGGCCAAACTCGGTCGAGGCAAAGGCCATGACCATCGGGTCGGTGTTGTAGAAGGCGAAGTTGCCGATCAGGTTGGCAACTGGCAACTCGGATGGGGTATAAGTGCCCGCGTGGTAAGTCACCTGTGCTACGCCGTCGCGCACGCCTTGCAAGGATGCCGCAGGCGGCAGCAACGAACCACCGGCGAACACGGTGAAGTTCACGTCGCCGTTGGTTTCCTCGGCTACACGTTCGGCGAATTCCACATAGGGACCGCGCACCATCGAATGGCGCTCTGCAAAAAAGTGGTTCGCGTTCTGCGCGACGGCAGCGGTGCCGAGCCCACAAGCCGCAAGGGCCATAATGGATATGTTCAGTTTCATATTGTCGTCTCCTCCGGTTAAAAAAGTATCACTGCGCCATGAGTGAGGGCAGGAACAAACTGATCGCAGGAAAGGCGATCAGGATCAAAAGCGTCACGATATCCATCGCGATGAACCACGTCGTGCCCGAGATGATGTCCCGCAGCTTGACCTCGCCCGACAGCGCGCTGTGGAGGACGTAAAGGTTCAGACCTACAGGGGGTGTCACAAGGCCGATCTCCAGCAGTTTGATGCAAATGATACCGAACCAAATCAGGTTGATGTCTGCGGCTTCTAAGACCGGCAGCAAGATCGGCAGGGTCAGCAAGATCAGACCAATTGAATCGATCACCATTCCCAAGATTACGAAAAGCGCAGCAATCATCAGGATGATCACGATTTGATTGTCAGAGACCGAGAGCATCATATCGGTCAGCGCGCGGGGAACGCCCGATAGCCCCATGAACCGGGTGAACATTACCGCCCCGATGGACAAAAAGAAGATCGAAGATGTTGCCAGCGTTGTCTGACGGATCGCCTCAGCCAGTGCTTTACGGGTCAGCGATCGGCGCAACAAAGCGACCGCCGCGGCGAGGAAAGCTCCCACGGCCCCGGCTTCGGTCGGGGTGAAAAAACCGCCAAAAATGCCACCCAAAACGCCCAGCACAAGGACCGGGAAGGGCCAGACAGACCAAAGCAGGCCAAGCAGTTGCGTACGGTCAATCCGCTCAACAACTGGCGGTGCGAGCGACGGCGTGACGGTGGCCCGCACGGTGATCATCGCCATATAGACAAAAGCTGACAGCACGCCGGGAATGACGCCTGCGATAAACAACTGACCAATCGATTGCTCGGTAAAAATGCCATAAAGCACCATAAGGATCGACGGTGGGATAAGTGAGCCGAGCGTGCCCGAGGCCGCGACCACGCCGGTGGCGAGCGACGGGTGGTATTTCGCCTTCAGCATTTCCGGTACGGCAATTTTCGACATCGCGGCAGTCGTCGCGATGGAAGAGCCGGAAGCGGCGGCGAACAAGCCACATGCCCCAACACTCGCCGAAGCCAACCCACCCGGCACCCGCGCCAGCAACACGCGCAGCAGGTCAAATGCGCCTGCTGTCAGCCCCGTGTTCGCAGCGATAAACCCCATGAACAGGAACATCGGGATCGCGGTCAGCGACCAATCCCCGATCAAATTGAACGGCATGGCGCTGACGATGCCAAGGGCGGCTTGCAGGTTGAACATGATGGTGATGCCGACGAATGACACCGCCATCAACGCTGTACCGATGGACATCCGAAAAGCCAGCAGGCCGAACAGCGTGCCAACGCCGATCCAGCCGATAACAAGATTGCTCATGACACACCCCCATCAAGCTCAGACTGCGTGACGGGCTGCCCTTGCAGCACCAATACCGCGCGCAAAAAAGCGGCGAGGCTGGCAAGGCCAAAGCCAAGCGGCAGAACCATGCGCGACGGCCAGACGATAACTTCGCGCCCGCCCATCACGACCTCACCCACACGCAGCGCGCGCATCGCATCAAGGCCCGTACGCCATGACATGACCGCAAGGATCGCAGCCGCAGCGAGGCAACTGAAGATCAGCGCGAGTTTTTGCAGCCAGCTTGGAAAGTGATTGAACAGCAGGTCGACCGAGATCTGCTGGTCCTGCATCTCAACAAAGGCCATCGGCAGCATGACCAGCGCGACCATATAATAGTAGGACGACATCTCGACCGTGCCTTGGATAGGCGCGTTCCACACCAGTTTAGCGACAACATCTGCCACGATGTTCAGCATCATCGCGATGACACCGAACCCGCCAATAAACATCAGCCAAGAGCATAATCTGTTGAACAGCGACAGCATCGGGCCTCCTCCCCATACCAAGACGGGATCTGGGCCCGTAATTCCGATTCAACCTCTCCGCTTGCGGTTCAGTTGACAAATAGCGATGGCTGATCGACTGATAACGAAACGCGATCATCATGGAAAATGCGCATGGACGACAGTAGAAAACCCACACGGCTTGACCTTCGGCATCTGCGGTACGCTTTGGCCGTGGCCGATGCCAGCGGGTTTCGCGCGGCCGCTGAAATGCTCAATATCGCGCAACCCGCCATTTCGAAAGCCGTGAAAGACACCGAAATTGATCTTGGATTTCAGATTTTTGACCGCAGTGTTCCGCGTGTGATCCCCACACCTGAGGGGGCGGTCTTCCTTGAAGATGCCCGCCAGACGGTCGCACAGTTCGAGCGCACGATACGCGCATCACGCAAGAACGCGGCCGGCGCACGGGGGCATATCATCGTCGGCTACTCCGCCCTCGCCACATCGCGGCAAATTTCCGAGGCGCTGGATGCCTTTCATAGCTCCGTGCCGGGCGTGCAGGTCGAAATGCATGTCATGTCTACTGATAACATGCTGAAAAACCTTAAGTCCGGCGTGATCGACCTTGGGTTTTTACTGTCTCATCCCACCGTCGGCGCGCCGGGGATCGAGCAGATGCCAGTATGGAGGTCCCGCATCGGTGTGGTCGCCCCCGCCGGAGAGGCCCCCGCACAGGTGAAGGATTTGGAGGATGCGCCCTTCGTCATGGGTCTGCGGGAAAATTGGCGTTCGTGGCGCGCCCTTCTCGACAGCGCATTTGACAGGGCCAACCTCAGCCCTGTGGTGGTCGATGAAGCTTGGGACGTGCAGGTGATCTTGCAGCGCGTGGCCGAAAGGCGGGGCGTGACGCTTTTCCCCCTGAGCATGGCCAACAGTCTGCCCGCCGCATTGGAACTCGTGCCAATCGAGGGGCTTGATGCAGAGGCGACGATTTCCATGGCATGGAGCATCAAGGCGGATACCGGACTCTTGCGCCAGTTTCGCAATCACTTTCCCCCGCTAGGTTGATCGCGTTCGGTTATCGCACGATACCACAAGTCTATTTGCGTAATCCGCCCATAGCGCGATTTTATGCCTCTATGAAACAAATGCCGATCGCACCCTTCGACCTGCCCGAAGCGCAGCCTTTTCTTCTCGAAGGCAGCGATACTGGCTTTCTCTTTTTCCACGGGTTCACCAGTACCCCCCAAAGCGTGAGCAACGTCGCCCAGCACGTACACAGGATCAGCGGTGCCACAGTGTACTGCCCGCTGCTAGATGGCCATGGAGAGGCCCCTACCGCCTTGGCAAAGACGGGCCAAGCCGATTGGGTGGCCTCCGCCGAGACGGCGCTCGAAACCTTATCATCGCGCTGCGCACGGGTGATCGTCGGGGGGCTTTCTCTGGGCGCAACTCTGTCGCTCAATCTCGCCGCTCGGATGCCGGATAAGATACAGGGCGTGATCAGCATCAATGGCTCAACCGGGCTGTACCGCCCCGAAGTGGTGGCACCGCTCTATGAGACCGGAGGAGCTGCGTTCATCGAAGGGATAGGTTCCGATATCGCCGAACCGGGGATGACCGAGATCTGCTATGACCGCATCCCGCGAGAAACGCTAAAAGAGCGCTTTCTTTTGACCAACGCCACCGGCGCGCTGCTGCCGCTGATACGGCAACCTATTTTGATCCTGCAATCGCGACGCGATAATGTGGTCGACCCAAAAAACGCGCCGCGCATTGCGACATCAGTAGGGTCAAGCGAGATACATCTCTGCTGGTTAGAGCGGTCTTATCACGTGGCAACGCTGGATTATGACCGAAGTTTGATCGCCCAACGGATTGCTGGGTTTCTGGGGCAGGTAGCATCCTAACCAGGTTGGGGTCCGTTGCATTAACTGCCCGACCACCGCAAGTTCCTTGGGTTGGTAATGATGGGGGGTCCGATGGCACAGCGCAAGAATCCGTTCAAGCGGCATCGTTTCCCTCGGGAGATCATCCTTCTAGCGGTGCGCTGGTACTGTCGCTACCCGCTGTCGTGCCGCGACGTCCGCGATTTGCTGGCCGAGCGCGGGGTGACGGTCGATGCCTCCACGATCCACCGCTGGGTCAGGAAGTTCGGCCCCGAGATCCGCAAACGGGCCTATGGTGGCCATCGTTCCTGGCGAGGGCTGCAATGGCATGTCGATGAGACCTACATCCGCGTCGGT
>NZ_FOPG01000021.1 GCF_900113435.1 Sulfitobacter dubius
AGATGAGCTTGCTCAACTCATGGAACACTTAGCAGGTCGGCATACAAAGCCGGCCAATATTAGAACCGAGCCGTCCTCATATCTCTTCAGTCATAAGTCCTGCGCAGCCGCGCGGGTCTCAATAGTTTGGGGCCTTAGCTCAGCTGGGAGAGCGCCTGATTTGCATTCAGGAGGTCAGGAGTTCGATCCTCCTAGGCTCCACCAAAACGGGTCGGTAGCTCAGGTGGTTAGAGCGCACGCCTGATAAGCGTGAGGTCGGAGGTTCAAGTCCTCCTCGACCCACCATCCTCCTTGAGGTGGTATACGGAACATACCTTCAAGCACATGCTCATGTGTTTGAACGTCTGTTCCCGGATGAAGCATCGCTTCGTCCTTCAGACGAATTGACATCGTAAAGAGAGATACTAACAACATGTTTGATCGCCCCGCGTTAGGGGATGATCTCGGTTGCTGCCCTTTTGGGCCGGTGTTTGACGGGCTGTTTCCTCGGCCTGTCGGACATATCGCGACCGAAACGAATATGTTGTCCAAGTCAAGTACACTAACCAGAGCGATGACGCGGACCTCCTGCACGGACGGTTCGCTATCTGCATCGCTCATTGTCCAGACGACAGTCTGGGCGGGTAAAAGTATGCTTTTGATACAGGATAAAGAGGATCAGTTTCTTACCAGCTTCTGATCTTCGCGCAGGACGCCAAGTCTTGCTTTTTCTGGATCAAATCAAGCGCGAAAAGGGCGTTTGGTGAATGCCTTGGCAGTAAGAGGCGATGAAAGACGTGATACTCTGCGATAAGCCATGGGGAGCTGAGAATAAGCTTTGATCCATGGATTTCTGAATGGGGCAACCCACCTGATACTTTGTTATTACTGCACTTCGGTGCAGCTAATAACTTGGTAAACCAGGTATTTTTAGGCTGAATATATAGGCTTAAAAAGGCAAACCCGGGGAACTGAAACATCTAAGTACCCGGAGGAAAGGAAATCAATATGATACTCCCCTAGTAGCGGCGAGCGAACGGGGA
>NZ_FOPG01000011.1 GCF_900113435.1 Sulfitobacter dubius
ACAGCGGCTGCGACCGATGCGTGGCTTCCAGACCATGGCCGGCGCAAAGGCCGCGCTCGCCGGGATCGAAACCTTCCGCACCATCCGCAAGGGTCAGTTCGAAAGCTGCAGGACCGGAGTTGAAAACGAGATCGACTTCGTCGCCAAACTCTTCCCGGAAGCCGCTTGATGATCGCAGTTCCTGCTCTTACTGCGCCGAAGCGGCGTTAATGCAACGGACCCGCCCAAACAGCGTATGCGATGATTTCGCGAGGGAACCGGAAGCCCTTCAGGCGCAGGACACTGGTTGGGATTTTGATGACGTTGAAATAGCCGGATCATGCAAGCTAAACAACTTGGCAATGCCAACTGCGGTCCTAGCGACGGTAATCATGCTGATCATCCTAGCCGTTATCCCGCGCATCCTACCGTCTTCGGTTAGGCCCAACGGGGCCCAAGAAGCATTATGGCATCCGCTCCGGCCACAACTGACATCGCGACGAGAGCCGTCAGGACTATCTAGGCCAGCCCCATGCCGATACCTGCAAGCCCAACCAGACCGTTGCGCTCAACGAAGCCAATACCCGCGACGAAAAGCGAAATGCAGGAAATGGTCCAAAAATTACGCTTGATCAAGGCGGGTACTGCTTTGCGTAGCCGGTGACATCTGGATGGCGTTTACGTTTATGTCTCGCCGGGCGCACGCTGCCGTATATCGATAGTACTATAAAATAATAGTTTATCTGGTGGTACAAATTGGTATGGCCGATTTATCATGTAAAAGCATGCACGGATGTGTTGGCCGTTACAAGTCGCAGGTTTCCCCTGAATTAATCAGCCGACCGTCCCTTTACTTTTGGGTGGCAGGGGGTCTTCATCGCCTCATCGACAGGAACCAGATTTAGGATCGCGCGCAATGCGGCAGGGCCCTCTCAAGATCCGCATGCTCGAGATTTTCGACGCTGTGATGAAGGTTGAGCGCATTACCGACGCCGCTGAGTTCCTAGGTGTCTCCCAACCCGCTGTCACGGCAGCCATTCGCAACCTCGAAGACCAGCTTGGTGTGGAACTCTTCGAGCGAGAGGGCCGTCGATTGCGCCCGACCAATGCCGCGCTTCGCTTGTCCCACAGCACCGGACCCGTATTCGCCGCTATTTCGAACCTGAGAAACGAGGTTGAGCGCGCCACGCGGGTTGGCCTGTCGCAGCTGCGCATCTTTGCTTCTCCCTCAGTGGGGCACGGTGTCGCTCTGGTGGCGCTAGACACTCTAATGTCGGAGTTTCCCGAGCTAGAAGTGGTCGTCACCGTGCGGGATGATGCACAGGTGCGCGAAGCAGTAGAGATGGGACAGGCCGATATCGGCCTTACTTTCGGCAACCTCAACGAAGGCGACTGGCACCTACTGGCTTGGGCGCATCTAGTTGCAATTGTGCCGCGCGACCATGCCTTGACCAAGCGTGCGACGGTTGGGCCTTCCGATTTACAGGACAGTCGGATCATCAGCGCGGGTGAGGTTATCACCCCGCTGGTTGAAGCCGCCTTTAATCGGCAAGGGATACGCTACCGACCCAAGATCGAAACCCGTTTTGCTCAGACAGCCTGCGCAATGGTGCAAAAGGGCTTGGGGGTCGCCGTGGTAGACCCCTATGTGGCAGAGCTTTTCGCCTCAAATCTTTATTCTATCCGCCGCTTCTACCCGGCAACAAAGATCGCGGCGGTGGCTTTAATCGGGTCTAGGGTGAAAGGTGGGCGACGCGATCTTGTGGAGCGGTATTTAGAGATCCTTAGCCAAGAGATTCTTCACTCTCCTATCTTGGCTCATCAGCATCGCGCAGACATATATAACCGATCACCGCGGTAGTATAAGTTTTTGTATACGTCTGGAGCTTTTGGTTTTTTCCAGAAGTAATAATTTAATTCAGATACTTAAAGACGTCGCGCGCTTTCTCGTTGGGAGCGTGGCCCCACACCTGTGCTAGATTGACCAGATCTGGGGGTGATTGGTTAACATGCTTTCATCTCACCTCCGCTAAAAGGATCGCTTCATGACAGCACCGACAGGACATGCAGACACCATTCTCAGAGACGGCAAGATCTGGCGCGGTCAAGGGTTGGGATTTGCAGAAAGTCTCGCCATTTCGGACGGCAGGGTGATGGCGACCGGGACGGTTGCTGAAATTGACGCACTGCAGGGTCCTGAGACAAAGGTGATTGCGCTCGAAGGACGCCTGGCGACCCCGGGTCTCAACGACGCGCATATGCATTTGCTGCCCTATGGCACAGCAATGGCAGAGGTTGATCTGCGCCCGTCCGCGGCGCCGACGCTCGCGGCCTTGCTTGAGGCGCTCAAGACCCGTGCGGCCGATACGCCAAAAGGGGATTGGGTGGTAGGACGCGGCTATGACCACTTTGCCTTCGATGAGAAACGTCATCCGCTGATACATGAGTTGGATAGCGTCTGCCCTGAGCATCCTGTTTATATTGTGCGTACCGATGGGCATTTGGCTGTTGCCAATTCTCTCGCCATGCAAGCCGCCGGAATAAACAAGAACACCCCCTCGCCGGAAGGTGGCCTAATCGAAAAGCAGAACGGTATTTTGACCGGACTGGTTGCCGAAACAGGGCGGGAACCGATTATGGCAGCCTTGCCGCGCAAGTCGGTAGAGGAGCTTGTAGGTTCCATCGAACGAGGCGGACATGATCTGTTGTCCTATGGCATCACCTCCTGCATGGAGGCTGCCATCGGCATTCGCGATGGCTGGACCGAGATGGAAGCCTATCGCCGCGCGCATGCCGAAGGCCGGCTGCCGCTCCGGGTCTATGGCGTGTTGATGGGCGACAAGACAAGATCAATCCTGGATCAGGCCAATAAAAACGATCTTGTCACGGGCCGGGGTGACGAGATGTTCCGCATCGGACCGGTAAAAATCTTTACCGATGGCAGCGCCGGCGGGCGCACCGCCGCGATGAAAGAACCCTATTTGGGCAATGATCCGGACGATAAGGGACTGCTGTGCATTCCTGATCAGGACGAGTTGAACGCTATGGTGCTCGACGCGCATCGTAAGGGATACCAAATGGCCATCCACGCCATTGGGGACGCGGCGATCGAGGAAGTGTTGAATGCTTATGAAGCGGCGCTGAAGGACACCCCGGACCCGGACCGCCGCCACAGGATCGAACATTGCGGATGGCTTTCCGGGGATCAGATGCAGCGTATGAAGGACATGCATGTGCTGCCGGTGCCGCAGCCCTCTTTCCTCTATTGGTTTGGCGATCTCTACCTCACAGTGCTGGACGAAGCGCGGGTTGTGGCTTCGCATCCGATGCGCCGCTGGATTGAAGCAGGGCTGCATCCTTCGGCTTCGACCGATTGCCCGGTAACCGAGATCGCGCCGATGCCGGTAATCTACAATATGGTCACGCGGAAAACACGTCAGGGCACGCTGCTTGGGCCTGACCAGGTCTTGACGATGGAAGAGGCGCTGCATGCCTACACATGGGCCTCGGCCTATGCGGCACATGAAGAGAAAATCAAAGGTCAGCTGGTGCCGGGGCAGTTGGGCGATGTTGCAGTCTTTGATCGTGATCTGTTCGAAATCAACCCTGAAGACATACTCAAGACCCGCTGTGATCTTGCTGTGCTCGGCGGCTCCGTTGTTTTTCAGCGCGACTGAGCCATGCTAGACACGCTCGCCAAACGTCTGTTGCAGTCAATCCCGGTGCTGATCGGGGTTTTGGTCTTGGGCTTTTTGCTGGTCCAGCTTTCGCCAGGCGACCCCGCACGGGTCTTTGCGGGCGCCATGGCCCCACCTGAAGTGGTGGAGCAAATCCGTGAGAAGATGGGTCTTGACCGATCACTGTGGACGCAGTTCTGGGGCTATGTTGAACGTGTGATGCACGGCGATCTTGGTCGGTCCTTTATCTCCAACAAGACGGTGACCAGTGAATTGCTAGCGGCGATCGTGCCGACGATGGAGTTGATGATCGCTTGCTTGATCTGGTCGATCCCTCTGGGCATCGGCATGGGGACGCTCGCTGCGGTCTGGCGAGGCTCGCTTGTAGACCGCGCGGTCATGGCCTTTTCTGTGGCCGGAGTGTCTTTGCCGATCTTCTTCATCTGTCTGCTGTTAATTCAATGGTTCGGGGTGAAATGGCAGCTGTTTCCCTTTATCGGGCGCGGTGGCCCGCTTTGGACTGTCGAAGGGCTGCGCCACATTGCCCTGCCAGCGCTGTCATTAGGGTTGATTTTTATCGGTCCGGTGGCGCGAATGACGCGCTCGAGTGTGCTTGAGGTGCTGCGGCTGGACCATGTGCGCACGGCCCGGTCCAAGGGGTTAAACGAATCTCAGGTGATCTTGCGTCACGGTCTGCGCAATGCGCTGATCCCGGTGGTAACGCTGGTCGGTTTGCAGGCGGGCTATCTACTTGGCGGGGCGGTAGTGACGGAAACCGTTTTTTCCTATCCAGGCATTGGCAGGCTCTCTGTCGGAGCGATTTTATCAGCGGATTACCCATTGGCACAGGGCTGTATCCTCGTGCTCGCCTTGGCGTTCATCATCATCAATATGATCGTCGACATCCTCTACGCAATTCTTGATCCAAGGGTGCAGAAACGATGACAGCAAGTGTTCCCCTCACTGAGGCCTTGGACGATACTGCGCCCCCTCGTCAGGCATGGTGGAAGGCGCTTTTGCGCGACCGGGCCGCGGCACTGGCGCTGATTACTTTACTAAGCATCGCGCTTGCCGCTCTCCTGGCGCCCTTGATCGCGCCTCATGACCCCTATGAGGGGACCCGTAGCGTAATGCAGCCTCCAGTCTGGGCGGAACGGGGCGACTGGACCTACCTATTAGGCACCGACGGCCAGGGGCGGGATATTCTAAGCCGGCTTCTCTACGGCACGCGGCTCACCCTCCTTATCGGCATTCTGTCGGTTGGCTTGGGAGCTACCGTGGGCTCCCTTCTGGGCCTTTTGTCGGCCTTTTATAAGCGCATTGATCCTTATGTAATGCGTTTTGCCGATGTAATGCTGTCGTTTCCAGCGATCCTTCTTGGATTGGCATTGGTCGCGATTTTTGGGCCAGGAGCCTTGCCGGTCATTATCGCGCTTTCCATTGCTACTGTGCCCGATAGTGCCCGCATTGCCCGCTCCATCGCAATTGGGGTTATGGAACAAGAATATATTGAGGCTGGTCGCGCTATCGGTCTGTCGGACCGCACGTTGTTTTCGCGCTATCTGCTGCGCAACAGCATTTCTGCCATCATGATCTTTGTCAGCCTTCGCTTTGGCCAAATCATCCTAATCGGCGCTGCGCTAAGTTTTCTGGGGCTGGGCGCGCGTCCGCCGGCGGCGGAACTTGGCATGATGGCCTCGCAGGGGCGCGACTTCATGCTCTTTGCGCCGCATATAGCCTTCATCCCATCGATCGCCATCTTCGTCATTGTATTGGCCGCAAACATCACCGGCGACGCCATCCGCGACGTTTTGGACCCGCGCCTGCGCTCATAACCAAGTCCCAACCTTATTAAAACGGGACACCAACAGAGGAGAAAGCCACAAGTGACTGCAGTGAATAAATTTTTAACCGCGACGGCCGTGATCGCTTTAGCAGGGCCGCTGGCCGCCCAGGAGATCACCATCGTTCGTGAGGTCGACAGCAATAACTATGATCCTCACAAGACCACCGCCCGTGCGGCCGCTGAAGCGCTGTTCATGCTGGGAGACACCTTGGTTTCGCTGGAACCAGACATGCAGACCGTGACCGACGGTCTCGCGAAAGGCTGGGAGGTCTCTGAGGACGGGCTGGTCTATACCTTTCATCTCAAGGACGGGGTGCAATTCTGCAATGGTCGCGAGATGACTGCGCAGGACGTGGTCTATTCCATGAAACGTTGGATCGATCCGGAGACGAATTCGCCGGTTTCCTGGCGCGCAGGCGACGTGGAAGATATTGTCGCCTTGGACGACAAAACGGTTGAATACCGGCTGCAACATCCCTTCTCAGAGCTGCTTTATCAACTGACCCAAAGCTTTGCGACTGTGATCGATAAGGACACAGTTGAAGAGTTGGGTGAAGACTTTGGCATCAGCGGTTTCGTCGGTACGGGACCCTTTTGCTGGGAAAGCTGGAGCCCGAGAGACAAAATGGTGCTGACGCGCCACGAAAATTACGCATGGGGCCCAGCTTTTTATGAGAACAAAGGCCCGGCACATTTGGAAAAGATCACCTGGCAAATCGTGCCAGAAGAGAACACCCGTACCGTGGCAATCGTCACCGGACAATCGGAAGCCACACAATATGTGCCGCCCATTGCGCTAAACCAGCTGCGCAACACGCCCAATATTTCGGTCCAGCAATCTGACAGTGCTTTCTGGACCTATTTCATGGGGTTCAAGGTCAATAAAGAAACTGTCTCTGATGAAGTCGTGCGCCAGGCGATCAACCTAGCGGTAAACCAAGAAGCCTTGGCTGAAGATCTGCTGTTTGGCGAAGTTGAGCCCGCCTATAGCTACGTGTCGCAAGCCGCTCTAGACTGGAACGAAGCGCTGGACGACAAGTTGTTGCGCTATGATCCTGAGGCAGCCAAATCCATGCTGGATGAAGCAGGTTGGGTGCCCGGGCCGGACGGGGTCCGCGCTAAGGACGGGGTCGAACTGCGTCCCACCGCATATGTATTTGCCGGGTCCAGCTGGCAAAAGCTGTCTGAATTTGTGCAGGCCGAACTACTCAAGGTCGGTATCGGCATGGAAATCCAGGCGTTCGACGCAACCGTGGCTTGGGGAAAGCTGGCCACGCAGGAGTTCGACATCTTTGGGATGAGCTATCCTTATGTCTCTTCTGGGGATGCGTTGAACCTCTACTTCCCGTCTCAGAATATGCCAACGCCAAACCGGATGAACTGGGATGACCCGGAGACGGACGAGCTGTTGCAGGCCGGCAAAACCGCGCTGTCCGACCAAGACCGTGCCGCAGCATACGGGAAGGTTCTGGAGAAGGTTCACGCGGCCGCAGTGTGGCTCCCACTTTACCACGAGCCCATGTTCATCGCCCAGACTGACAAGCTGGAGCCGATCAAGCCACACAACAACTATGGTGCCGGTTTCTACAAGGGGCTCGACCTAAAGTATAAAGAATAACCTCGACGGCAGGCCGGTTCACCCGGCCTGCCGTCTTCTCCTGAGTTTCCCAAGCCATTCTCTTAGCGCGAAAGTTTTCCGACATGACCGAGACCACCACCACCGTCATCCGTAACGCCGATTGGGTTGTTGCTTGGAACAGCGACACCGAGCGCCATGAGTATCTTCAAGGCGAAAACGTAGTGTTTCGGGGGGATCGGATCGTGCAGGTAGGCGGTCATTTCGACGGAGAATTTGATCACGAAATTGATGGCCGCGGTCGGTTAGTTTCTCCGGGGCTGGTAAATATCCACTCCCATCCGCTTTCTGAGCCGATGAACAAGGGCTTTCTGGACGAACTGGGCAGCCCTGGACTCTACATGAGCTCGCTTTACGAATTCATGCCGCTTTTTCGCCCAGATGCCGAAGGCACCACGGCTTGCACCGAAGTTGCATTGTCGGAATTGCTGCTCTCGGGTGTCACCACGCTGACCGACATGTCTGTGCCCTATGACAACTGGATTGACCTGCTAGACCGTTCTGGGATCCGCGCCGTGTTGTCGCCTATGTACCGCTCGGCGCGCTGGTACACCAAAAACGGCCATGTGGTGGAATACGAATGGGACGAGCAGGCCGGACGCGATGCAATGGCAGCGGCCATGAAGGTAATTGATCAGGCCGATGCGCATCCTTCGGGCCGCTTGTCGGGTATGGTTTCGCCATCACAAATCGACACATGCACCGCCGAACTGATCCGTGACAGCTTCGATGAAGCCCAATCGCGCGGCGTGCCGTTCCAGATCCATGCCGCGCAATCCGTGGTGGAATTTCATGAGATTACCCGACGCCATGGCCGCACACCGATGGAGTGGCTCTCAGATATTGGTGTACTTCAAAAAGGGGCGATAATCGGCCACGGCATTTTCCTGAACAGTCACTCATCCGTGCATTGGCCTGAAGCAGATGATTTTACGCTGCTGCGCGACAGCGGGGCTGCCGTAGCACATTGCCCAACCGTGTTCCAACGGCGTGGCATCGCCATGCAGTCGGTGGGCCGTTATATCCGCGCCGGTATCCCGGTGGGGATCGGCACGGATACCTATCCACACAACATGCTCGAAGAGATGCGCAATGCGCTCATCAATTCGCGACTTATGTCCGGCAACCCATTCGATCTGCGCACCCATGATATCTTTGATGCAGCCACTGTAGGCGGAGCCGCCATCCTCGGGCGAGACGATATCGGCCGACTGGCTCCAGGGGCTAAGGCGGACCTATTCATGGCGGATGTCACCCACCCGGCAATGCGCCCGCTGCGGGACCCACTACGCTCGCTCATCTACGTGGCGGCCGAACGGGCGGTGCGTGATGTCTTCATCGACGGGCGGCAGGTGGTCAGCGAGGGCAAGGTTGCGGCTTTTGATCTTGATGATGCCACAGCGCGCCTGGAAGAGGCGCAACGCCGCGCTGAAGTTAAATTCACCGAGTTGGATTTTGCCGGGCGGCACCCTTTGGAGGCTTCGCCGCTGACCTATGAGGTTGTCGAATGACGGCACTTCTGACCGTATCTGATCTGCAGGTCGGCTTTCAGGATCGGGGCCGGATCATGCGCGCAGTGGACGGGGTCAGCCTTTCTGTTGATCGCGGGCGCACATTAGGGGTCGTGGGTGAATCCGGCTGCGGCAAATCGGTGACATCTTTGGCGATCATGGGCTTGGTGCCTCAACCCCCTGGGGTGATCCAGGGGGGCGAAATTACCTTTGACGGGAAGAACCTGCTCGCTTTGCCCCCCAAAGAGATGCGCGCCCTGCGCGGGGGTCGCATCGGCATGATTTTCCAAGAACCGATGACTAGCCTCAACCCGGTTTATACATGCGGCGAGCAGATCAACGAAACTCTACGGGCGCATGGCATGTCCGCACCTGACAAGGCCCGCGCCCGAGCGATCGAACTTCTCGATCTCGTCGGCTTGCCCTCGCCTGCAAAGCGGATCGACGACTATCCACATCAGTTGTCGGGCGGGCAACGTCAGCGCGTCATGATTGCCATTGCGTTGGCCAATGACCCCGATCTCCTGATTGCTGATGAGCCGACAACCGCACTGGATGTGACCATTCAGGCGCAGATCCTGCAGCTGATGAAGGATCTCCAGAACCGCACAGGAATGGCCATTCTGCTGGTCACCCATGACCTTGGCGTAGTGGCCGAGACCTGCGATGACGTGGTGGTGATGTATGCAGGATTGGTGGTGGAACGGGCGTCTACGGCCAGCCTCTATAGCGATCCACAACACCCCTATACCATTGGGCTAATGGCCGCGGTGCCCCGCATCACTGCCAAGGCCGAACGACTTGATACGATCGATGGCACCCTGCCGCCACCGTGGGTGCAGATCCCCGGTTGTCGTTTTGCCCCGCGTTGCCCGCTGGCTACTGACAAATGCCGCGCCGAGCAGCCGCCGATGCGCGAGATCACGCCCGGTCATCAAGTCGCTTGTTGGTTTGCTCCGATCGACGAAAGGATCACCACCCCATGACTGCTCCCGTTCTTAGCGTTGCCAACCTTTCCAAGGATTTCCCCCTTGCACGCGGTATGCTTCGGCGTGAGAAGTTGGTCGTACGTGCAGTCAGTGACATCACCTTCGAACTTGGCCGTGGTGAAACCCTAGCGATCGTTGGCGAGTCCGGCTGTGGAAAATCGACTCTAGGGCGCTCCCTACTGCGGCTGATCGAACCCACATCAGGAAAGGTGATGCTCGGTCGCGACAATGTAACAGGCATGAACACGACACAACTGCGCGCGGCCCGCCGGCGGATGCAGATTATTTTTCAAGATCCCTATGGTTCGCTTAACCCGCGTATGACGGTGCGTGAGACATTGGCTGAACCGCTACTGTTACATGGACTGGCAGACCCGAAGACACTTGAGGCCAAGGTGAATGAGATATTATCCTTATCTGGCTTGTCGCGATTTCATGCCGAGCGCTATCCGCACGAATTTTCAGGCGGGCAGCGGCAAAGGGTTGGCATCGCCCGGGCGCTGGCAACACGGCCTGAGCTCATCGTCTGTGACGAACCCGTCTCGGCCTTGGACGTCTCGCTGCAGGCCCAGATCGTCAATCTGCTGCAAGACTTACAGCAAGAGTTTGGTCTCGCTTATGTATTTATCAGCCATGACCTGAGCGTGGTGCGCCATATCGCTACCCGTATCGCGGTGATGTATCTGGGTCGCTTCGTCGAGGAGGCCCCGGCAGAAACTCTGTTCACAACGCCACTTCACCCCTATACCCAATCCCTCATAAAGGCGGTGCCTCTGCCTGATCCCAGTGTTCAGCGCCAACAAGCTGAATTGCGCGGCGACATGCCAAGTGCCCTAGCGGTGCCTTCAGGATGTGCCTTTCACCCGCGCTGCCCCTTGGCTACGGACCTGTGCCGCCACTCACGACCCGAAACGCGCATGATTGGTGATACCCGCGTGGCGTGTCATCACGCGGAAGCTGGCGCCGCGCACGCGACAGCGCAGAAAATTAAGCCCGGCAAACTTGACCGCCGGCTTGCCGTATTGCGTGCGGCTAAGAATGAACAAGCATCCGCCCCGACGGATAAGAGACAGGAAACCAGATGAACGGCGCAGAAAATTTGCTCAGGAGCCTGCATGGCGCAGGCGTGGATGTGTGTTTTGCCAATCCGGGCACATCAGAAATGCAATTCGTAGATGCGCTGGATCGTACCCGGCTGATGCACTGCGTCTTAGGGCTTTTTGAAGGTGTGGTGTCCGGCGCTGCAGACGGCTATGCACGCATGGCACGCAAACCTGCGGTCACATTGCTGCACCTTGCGCCTGGCCTCGCCAATGCCGGCGCCAACCTGCACAATGCGCGCAAGGCCCGTACACCGATTCTGAATCTTGTTGGAGACCATGCTCAACGCCATTTGCGCTATGAGGCGCCGCTTACAGCCGATGTACCGGGCACAGCGGCGGTTTTCTCTGACTGGGTACGCACTGTACGCTCAACAGACACCATCGCCGGGGACGCTATGGACGCATTGGCCGCCGCATGGGGCCACCCGGGACAAGTCTCCACGTTGATTGTACCTGCCGATATCGGGTGGGATGAGGGGGGTACAACCGAACCTGCCGAACGGGCTGAGGCACAACAACCCCGCGCCTTGGATGGCGACATGTTGCGCCGAGCGGGTGCTGCCTTGGGACCAGAGGCGGTCATTCTATGCGGCGGCGGTGTGTTGGAAACGCCTGAGGCGCTTAAGCGCCTTTCCGACATCGCGGCTGCAACCGGTACAGCAGTACTGGCTACTGGACCGCTGCGGCGCGCTGAACGGGGCGCAGGACATTTTGAATTGCCGCGTATCCCCTACCCCGTTGATGATGCCCTCGCAGCCCTCTCTGGTTTTCGCCGTGCCATTCTGATCGAAGCACTGCCTCCTGTCGCTTTCTTTGCCTACCCTGATCGTCCCAGTCTGCTTTTACCCGAACGGTGCGAGATCATACCTCTGGCGGATTTTGATCAAGACGGTCTCGCCGCCGCCGAGGCATTGGCGCAAGAAGTAGGGGCCAAGCCGCAACCTCTGACCGCCACGCGCCCCTGTCCGGCGCCTGTCTCCGGCCCCATGACGGATGAAGCGCTATCTGCTGCCATCGCCGCGGCACTGCCCGAGGGGGCTATCGTGGTGGATGAAAGTCTGACCAGCGCGAATTCTGTGGCAGCTCTTTCTACGGGAGCGCCCGCGATGTCATGGCTTGCAATCACCGGCGGTGCCATTGGCATTGGTATTCCCCTGGCGACCGGCGCGGCAGTGGCTTGCCGCGACCGCCCGGTGATCAGCCTCCAAGCAGACGGCTCTGCGATGTACACGCTACAAGCGCTTTGGACGCAGGCGCGCGAAGAGCTAAATGTCACCACGATCATCTTCGCTAATCACGGCTATCAGATCCTGAAGCACGAATTGTTCAAAGTCGGCGCAAACCCGGGGCCCGAGGCGCTCAATATGTTGGAGCTGAATCGGCCAGAACTGAATTTCGTTGACCTAGCCCGCGGCATGGGCGTGCCCGGCAAACGGGTGTCCGATCCACTCGACCTCTATCAATCTATCAAGGACGCCAGTCGCGAGCCCGGACCCTTCCTGATTGAGGTCATGCTCTGACACGGGTCGTGCTAGCGCCCGGCCTATGCGCATACAGACTATTACATCCGAAATGGGCATTGTTGCAGAAAGGTGGCTTGAGGGGTCCGTTGCATTAACTGCCCGACCACCGCAAGTTCCTTGGGTTGGTAATGATGGGGGGTCCGATGGCACAGCGCAAGAATCCGTTCAAGCGGCATCGTTTCCCTCGGGAGATCATCCTTCTAGCGGTGCGCTGGTACTGTCGCTACCCGCTGTCGTGCCGCGACGTCCGCGATTTGCTGGCCGAGCGCGGGGTGACGGTCGATGCCTCCACGATCCACCGCTGGGTCAGGAAGTTCGGCCCCGAGATCCGCAAACGGGCCTATGGTGGCCATCGTTCCTGGCGAGGGCTGCAATGGCATGTCGATGAGACCTACATCCGCGTCGGT
>NZ_FOPG01000009.1 GCF_900113435.1 Sulfitobacter dubius
ACTAATTGCTCGATAGGCTTGATTTGATCCAGTAGAAGCAAGACTTCAACTTATCAATCAAAAGCATACACATACAATCAGTGGTACATGACTTGGAAAACAACGCTCAGCACTTCAGTGGTGACAGCGCAAGAACAGGCATCCTAAAGATGCCCTGCCTCCCGCCGTCCCTCTGAACAGCAGAGCGCTTGAGGACTTTATTTGGTTTGGTGATCATAGCGCGAGCAAAACACCTGGTCCCATCCCGAACCCAGCCGTTAAGTGCCGTAGCGCCGATGGTACTGCGTCTTAAGACGTGGGAGAGTAGGTCATCGCCAAACCTAATAAGGTCCTCAAAAACAGTATCTCTCCACGATAACCAATATTAAACAAAACCGCCGCAGCCCAAAAAGCCGCGGCGGTTTTGCTTTGTGGGCGATGGTTGACGTGGATGCCCAATATCCGTCCACTTTCGGTCCAATCTACGGCGCAAAGTTTCGGTAACTCTTTCCCAACTGCGTAGAGAGACTGAAATGAAGACCCAAATTGACGATTCAGAGCCACAGGACATGCAGGATTTGGATCCGGCCTCGCTGTCGGCGATCCGCAACTTGGTTAAGGGTGATCAGGAGGCTGACGCTGAGGGGGCCGCGGCGGGCCGAAAAGTTACCCCTACTACAACGTCACAGAAGCCGGCGGTGAAGCCGCGTTCTGCCGGGCGAAAGGCCTTTCCTGATTTGTCAGAATCTGAGACCACCAAGCAGAAATCAGGTAAGCTCATCGCATTGAAGCTTCCCAAGTGGCGCCCATCGCCGCGGGTTATCATCCTTGCGGCACTCGCTTTGCTGGTTGTTCTACGTCCGATGCTAATGCTTGGCCTCATCTTCTTGACGGTATCCATTACGCTGGGTGTCTTCATCGCGCTAGGCTATGATGGGTTTTGGCAACGTGCAATGGCGCTTGGGCGCTGGTATTCTAAGCGCCGGCCCGAGCGGGCGGACCGTATGCGCGCGCGGCTGGATGCCTTTGCGATGAAATGGGATGCCGTGCTTGACTGTTTCCCAGAAGGCACGGTCGATGGGCTCTACTTGCCAGACTTTGGGGAGATGGCTGCAGCTGATGTTCGGCATGACGAAGCCCTAGATCGTCGCTTTGACAAACTGCGCAACTCCGAAGCTTGAGCTGTGCGCGAAGACGTCTTGAAACTGGAGGGCGGACCCGTTACATCCGCCCAATCCGCTAATAGGGAAAGTAGTCATGGCCACCACCAATCCACTTCAGTTCATCCAGCAGGTTCGCACCGAAGTTGCAAAGGTTGTTTGGCCTACCAAGCGGGAAGTGATGCTGACCACTGTGATGGTCTTTATCCTTGCTGCGCTGACGGCTGTTTTCTTTGCGATCGTAGACATTCTGATCCGCGGCGGTCTACAGCAGATCCTTGGGATGTTCGGCTAAGCATCGCCCGCTTGGGTGAATTTATCTTTACACCCTTGAAACCTGCGTCTGCGCGGGCTATTGCGCAGACCTGACCTGAAAAGGGGCGTGCGGCGATTCGAGTTGCGCGCCGATTTTTTGTTCAGATGTTGCGGGGCTTCTGCCTCGTGTGATTGACGAATTTACATGCCGGGACAGCCCGCATGGCAAGACAGGGACCAGAGTTCAGATGGCAAAACGGTGGTATTCGGTCAGTGTCCTGTCGAACTTCGAGAAGAAGATCGCCGAGCAGATCCGCGCGTCCGTGGCCGAGCAGGAACTTGAAGACCAGATTGACGAAGTGCTGGTGCCCACCGAAGAGGTGATTGAGGTCCGGCGCGGCAAGAAGGTGACAACCGAGCGTCGCTTCATGCCCGGCTATGTGCTGGTGCATATGGAAATGTCCGACGCGGGCTATCACTTGATCAACTCGATCAACCGCGTCACCGGTTTCTTGGGCCCGCAAGGCCGTCCGATGCCGATGCGCGATGCCGAGGTTCAGGCTATCCTGGGTCGCGTGCAGGAAGGCGAAGAAGCCCCGCGCACGCTGATCCACTTCGAGATCGGCGAAAAGGTTAAGGTTGCCGACGGTCCGTTCGAGGACTTCGACGGCATGATCGAAGAGGTCGACGAGGATAACCAGCGCCTTAAGGTGTCGGTCTCGATCTTTGGTCGGGAAACCCCGGTCGAATTGGAATTCACGCAGGTCAACAAGCAGATCTGAGTGTAAGGCGGGCCGATGCCCGTCATCCCGGCGCCCGAGGGTGTCGGTCACTGTGGGAGGCAAGGGCGCCGCGGCGCCCAACCCGGACCACGCAACGAAGATCCCGCGGGGCGCGCCCCAAGGGTGTTGAAAGGAGAATGGTCAGATGGCCAAGAAACTCGTCGGTACGATGAAGTTGCAAGTTAAAGCGGGTCAAGCAAACCCGTCCCCGCCCGTGGGCCCAGCCCTCGGTCAGCGCGGCATTAACATCATGGAATTCTGCAAGGCGTTCAACGCCAAGACCGCAGACATGGAGCCGGGCGCACCGTGCCCCACCGTGATCAGCTACTATCAGGACAAGTCCTTCACCATGGACATCAAGACGCCCCCGGCGTCCTACTACCTGAAAAAAGCTGCCAAGGTGAACTCTGGCGCGAAAACGCCGAGCCGTGAAACCGTTGGCACCGTGACCACCAAGCAGCTGCGCGAGATCGCAGAAGCAAAAGCCGCCGACCTGTCCGCGAACGACGTGGAAGCGGCGATGAAAATCATTCTGGGTTCTGCCCGGTCCATGGGCATCGAGGTGAAGTAAGATGGCAAAACTTGGAAAACGCACCCGCGCCGCCCGTGAAGCCTTTGCTGGCAAAGAAGAGATCACCGTTGAAGAAGCGGTAAGCCTCATCAAAGCAAACGCAAACGCAAAGTTCGACGAAACCATCGAGATCGCGATGAACCTCGGTGTTGACCCGCGCCACGCAGACCAAATGGTCCGCGGTGTTGTCGGCCTGCCCAACGGCACCGGCAAAACAATGCGCGTTGCTGTCTTCGCCCGTGGCGCGAAAGCTGAAGAAGCCGAAAAGGCTGGCGCAGATATCGTTGGTGCAGAAGACCTGATGGAAACCGTGCAGTCCGGCAAGATCGACTTTGATCGTTGCATCGCGACACCCGACATGATGCCGATCGTTGGCCGTCTGGGTAAAGTGCTTGGCCCCCGTAACCTGATGCCGAACCCCAAGGTTGGCACCGTGACCATGGACGTCGCCGACGCGGTGAAAGCGGCCAAGGGTGGTGAAGTTCAGTTCAAAGCCGAAAAGGGCGGTGTCGTCCATGCAGGCGTTGGCAAACTGTCCTTCGACGAAGCCAAGCTGGCCGAGAACATCCGTGCCTTTGTTGGCGCGGTGTCCAAAGCCAAGCCTGCCGGTGCCAAAGGCACATACATGAAAAAGATCAACCTGAGCTCCACAATGGGCCCGGGCGTGTCGGTCGCTGTCGAGAACGCAACCGCCGAGTGATCCAGTGGGGTGGGGGCGAGCCTCCCACCTTACGACCCGAGATTTGGCGGCTTCGGCCGTCAGATACGCAAGGACCAAAAGATCGGTCCGCGCGTCTGTCCGAGACGGAGGGTTTGGGCTTTGGCCTGAATAATTCCTTCCTGAGATGGGAAACCGGAAAAATTCTGCCCTCGGGCGGTTTTGGCCGGGACCCTGACATTGGACCCGAATGGGATGCAGAAGACCGCATCCTGAACTGAGCCGGGGGGCAACCCCCAAATTTGGAGTGAAACTGTGGATAGAGCACAAAAAGAACAGCTGGTCGACGAACTCGGCCAGATCTTTGAAAGCTCTGGCGTCGTTGTGGTTAGCCACTACGTCGGTTTGACAGTTGCCGAAATGCAGGACCTTCGGGCGCGCGCACGCGCTGCCGGTGGGGCCGTGCGTGTTGCCAAAAACAGGCTCGCCAAGATCGCCCTTGAGGGCAAGCCATGCGAAAGCATCGCTGACCTTCTGACGGGTATGACCGTTCTGACCTATTCTGAGGATCCTGTGGCTGCGGCCAAGGTTGCTCAGGAATTCTCCAAGGAAAACCCAAAGCTGGTGATCCTCGGTGGTTCCATGGGTGAGAACGCGTTGGACGCCGCTGGTGTCGAAGCCGTGTCGAAAATGCCTTCGCGGGAGGAGCTTATCTCCACCATCGCGGGCATGCTCGGCGCCCCTGCTTCGAACATCGCCGGGGCCATTGGCGCACCTGCAAGCAACATCGCATCCATCTTGTCCACGATCGAGGACAAGGCGGCTGCGTAAGGCATATCGTCAAGCCGGCGCTCGGGTTGAACACGCGCGTTGGAACACACATATCGTAACGGAAAGAGCTAAACATGGCTGATCTGAAAAAACTGGCAGAAGACATCGTTGGTCTGACTCTGCTTGAAGCACAAGAACTGAAAACCATCCTCAAAGACGAGTACGGCATCGAGCCCGCCGCTGGCGGCGCAGTGATGATGGCTGGTCCTGCTGATGGCGGCGCTGCCGAAGAAGAAAAGACCGAATTCGACGTCGTTCTGAAGAACGCCGGCGCATCCAAGATCAACGTGATCAAGGAAGTCCGCGGCATCACAGGTCTCGGCCTGAAAGAAGCCAAAGACCTGGTCGAAGCCGGTGGCAAGATCAAAGAAGGCGTCGACAAAGCCGAAGCCGAAGACATCAAAGGCAAGCTGGAAGCAGCTGGCGCCGAAGTCGAGCTGGCCTAAGCCAGAGGTGCGCGGCAACGTGCACCACGCATGAACAAGGGCTGGACGGGAGGTTTTCCTGTCCAGCCTGACCTGTTTTGACGAATGTTCCGCGCGGCGGAATATTTCTCTGGAGAGGTCCATGGTCGGAAGGGATGCAGTGGGACGCATTCCAAGAATTGACCCGGATTTTCCGCTCTTATGGGCGCGCACCACGGCCCCGGTGGTTGATGCGCTCGGCAAGAGACACGAAAGGTGACACGACACATGGCACAATCCTTCCTTGGCCAGAAACGTCTGCGTAAATATTACGGCAAAATCCGCGAAGTGCTGGAGATGCCGAACCTCATCGAGGTTCAGAAATCCTCTTACGATCTGTTCTTGAATTCCGGCGACGCCGAGACCCCCACCGATGGTGAAGGTATCACAGGCGTTTTCCAGTCGGTTTTCCCGATCAAAGATTTCAATGAGACCTCCGTGCTTGAATACGTCAAGTACGAGCTCGAAAAGCCGAAATACGATGTTGAGGAATGTCAGCAGCGTGACATGACCTACAGCGCGCCACTTAAGGTGACGCTGCGCCTCATCGTGTTTGATGTGGACGAAGACACCGGTGCCAAGTCGGTCAAAGACATCAAAGAACAAGACGTGTTCATGGGCGACATGCCCCTGATGACGCCGAACGGCACTTTCGTCGTAAACGGCACCGAGCGTGTGATCGTATCCCAGATGCACCGCTCCCCGGGCGTGTTCTTTGACCACGACAAGGGCAAAACCCACTCTTCGGGTAAGCTCCTGTTCGCTTGCCGCATCATCCCATACCGCGGTTCCTGGCTGGACTTCGAATTCGACGCCAAAGACATCGTCTTTGCCCGGATCGACCGCCGCCGCAAACTGCCTGTGACGACCTTGCTCTATGCCCTCGGGCTGGACCAAGAGGCGATCATGAACGCCTACTACAAGACGGTCACCTACACGCTTGAGAAGAACAAGGGCTGGGTTGCACCCTTCTTCCCCGACCGCGTGCGCGGCACCCGTCCGACCTATGATCTGGTGGATGCAGCGACAGGTGAAATCCTGTTCGAAGCGACCAAAAAGGTCACCCCTCGCGCCGTCAAAAAGCTGCTCGACGAAGGCAAGGTCAAAGACCTGCTGCTGCCTTTCGATCACATCGTTGGCAAGTTCGTCGCGCGTGACATCATCAACGAAGAAACCGGTGCGATTTACGTCGAAGCCGGTGACGAGTTGACGCTGGAATACGACAAAGACGGCACCCTGATCGGCGGCACCGCGAAAGAGCTGATCGACGCGGGCATCACCGAGATTCCGCTGCTGGACATCGACAACGTCAACGTCGGTCCTTACATGCGCAACACCATGGCGATGGACAAAAACATGAACCGCGACACCGCGCTCATGGACATCTACCGCGTCATGCGCCCGGGCGAGCCGCCCACCGTTGAGGCCGCGTCCGCGCTCTTTGACACGCTGTTCTTTGATAGCGAACGCTATGACCTCTCGGCTGTTGGCCGCGTGAAAATGAACATGCGTCTGGCGCTTGATAAGCCCGACACACAGCGCACGCTGGACCGTGACGACATCGTCGCTTGTATCAAAGCGCTGGTTGACCTGCGCGATGGCCGTGGCGACATCGACGACATTGACCACCTCGGCAACCGTCGTGTGCGTTCGGTCGGCGAATTGATGGAAAACCAGTACCGCGTTGGCCTGCTGCGCATGGAGCGCGCGATCAAAGAGCGGATGTCCTCCGTCGAGATCGACACCGTGATGCCGCAAGACCTGATCAACGCCAAGCCAGCAGCGGCTGCGGTGCGTGAATTCTTTGGCTCTTCGCAGCTGTCGCAGTTCATGGACCAAACCAACCCGCTCTCCGAAGTGACGCACAAGCGTCGTCTCTCGGCGCTTGGGCCGGGCGGTTTGACACGTGAGCGTGCGGGCTTTGAAGTGCGCGACGTTCACCCGACCCACTATGGTCGGATGTGCCCGATTGAAACGCCGGAAGGGCCGAACATTGGTCTGATCAACTCGCTGGCCACTTTTGCCCGCGTGAACAAATACGGCTTCATCGAAACGCCTTACCGCGTTGTCAAAGACAGCACCGTCACCGACGAAGTGCACTACATGTCCGCGACCGAGGAAATGCGCCACACCGTGGCTCAGGCAAACGCCAACCTCGACGAAAACATGAAGTTCGTGAACGAACTGGTTTCGACCCGTCAGTCCGGCGACTACACGCTGGCGCCGACGGAAAACGTGGACCTGATCGACGTTTCGCCCAAGCAGTTGGTCTCGGTCGCTGCATCGCTGATCCCGTTCCTCGAAAACGACGACGCCAACCGCGCTCTCATGGGCTCGAACATGCAACGTCAGGCCGTACCGCTTCTGCAAGCTGAGGCGCCGCTTGTCGGCACCGGCATCGAAGAAGTCGTGGCGCGCGATTCCGGGGCGGCCTACACGGCACGCCGCGCGGGTATCATCGACCAAGTCGATGCCTCCCGTATCGTGATCCGGGCCACCGAAGACCTTGAGTTGGGCGACGCGGGTGTGGACATCTACCGCATGCGCAAGTTCCAGCGCTCGAACCAGAACACCTGCATCAACCAGCGTCCGCTGGTGAAAGTGGGCGAGAAGGTCACCAAGGGTCAGGTCATCGCGGATGGTCCGTCGACCGATATGGGGGAACTGGCGCTCGGCAAGAACGTCGTCGTCGCCTTCATGCCGTGGAATGGCTACAACTACGAAGACTCCATCCTGATCTCCGAGCGGATTTCCCGTGACGACGTCTTCACCTCAATCCACATCGAGGAATTTGAAGTCGCCGCGCGTGACACGAAGCTTGGGCCAGAAGAGATCACCCGAGACATTCCCAACGTCGGCGAGGAAGCCCTTCGCAACCTCGACGAAGCCGGTATCGTGTATATCGGTGCGGACGTTGAGCCGGGCGACATCCTTGTGGGTAAGATCACACCGAAAGGCGAAAGCCCGATGACGCCGGAAGAAAAGCTTCTGCGCGCCATCTTCGGTGAGAAAGCCTCTGACGTGCGCGACACCTCGTTGCGTGTGAAGCCGGGCGATTTCGGCACTGTTGTCGAAGTGCGTGTCTTCAACCGTCACGGCGTTGAGAAAGACGAGCGTGCGCTGCAGATCGAGCGTGAGGAAGTTGAACGTCTGGCCCGTGACCGGGACGACGAATTGGCGATCCTTGACCGCAACATCTATGCGCGTCTCAAGGACATGATCCTTGGCAAAATCGCCGTCAAAGGCCCCAAAGGCGTGAAGGCGAACAGCCAGATCACCGAGGAACTGCTGGAAACCCTGACCCGTGGTCAGTGGTGGCAGTTGGCCCTTGAGGACGAGGATGACGCGAAGATCGTCGAAGCCCTGAACGAGCAGTATGAGATCCAGAAGCGGACCTTGGATGCGCGTTTCGAGGACAAGGTCGAGAAAGTACGTCGTGGTGACGATCTGCCCCCGGGTGTGATGAAGATGGTCAAAGTGTTCGTGGCGGTGAAGCGTAAGCTGCAGCCGGGCGACAAGATGGCCGGTCGTCACGGGAACAAGGGTGTGATCTCGAAAGTGGTGCCGATGGAGGACATGCCGTTCCTCGCCGATGGTACCCCGGTCGACTTCTGCCTTAACCCTCTGGGTGTTCCATCGCGGATGAACGTTGGTCAGATTCTTGAGACACACATGGGCTGGGCCGCACGCGGTCTGGGCATCAACATCGACGAGGCGCTGCAAGAGTATAAGCGTTCCGGCGATCTGACACCTGTGCGTGAAGCAATGCAGCTGGCCTATGGTGATGATGTCTACGAAGAGGGCATCACCGGCATGGACGAGGACACGCTTCTTGAAGTGGCCGACAACGTGCGCCGCGGTGTGCCGATCGCCACACCGGTCTTTGACGGTGCCAAGGAAGCGGACGTGAATGACAGCCTCAAGCGGGCCGGGTTCGACACCTCCGGTCAGTCGGTGCTGTTCGATGGTCGTACAGGTGAGCAGTTTGCCCGCCCCGTGACCGTCGGCGTCAAGTACCTGCTCAAGCTGCACCACTTGGTGGACGACAAGATCCACGCACGTTCGACCGGGCCGTACTCGCTCGTCACACAGCAGCCGCTGGGTGGTAAAGCACAGTTCGGTGGCCAGCGCTTTGGTGAGATGGAAGTCTGGGCTCTCGAAGCCTACGGCGCCGCTTACACATTGCAGGAAATGCTGACCGTCAAGTCGGACGACGTCGCGGGCCGGACCAAGGTCTATGAAAGCATCGTCAAGGGCGAGGATAACTTCGAAGCGGGCATTCCAGAGAGCTTTAACGTTCTCGTCAAGGAAGTGCGCGGCCTCGGCCTGAATATGGAACTCCTGGATGCGGAGGAGGATGAGTGACGCGGTAAACGGGATTTTTTAAAAATCCCGGCCCGTTTTCTTCAAATGAAAACGGGTCCGGTCCCTCCCAACGCACCCCTTTCAAGGATTTGAAAATGAACCAGGAACTGACAAACAACCCGTTCAACCCGCTGACGCCGCAAAAAGCGTTTGACGAAATCAAGGTCTCTTTGGCCTCGCCAGAGCGGATCCTCAGCTGGTCCTTCGGTGAGATCAAAAAGCCGGAAACCATCAACTACCGGACGTTCAAGCCCGAGCGTGACGGCCTGTTCTGTGCGCGTATCTTTGGCCCGATCAAAGACTACGAATGTCTTTGCGGCAAATATAAGCGGATGAAGTATCGCGGCGTTGTCTGCGAGAAATGCGGTGTCGAAGTGACGCTGCAAAAGGTCCGCCGTGAGCGCATGGGCCACATCGAACTGGCGTCGCCAGTGGCGCATATCTGGTTCCTCAAGTCGCTGCCCTCGCGCATCGGCCTGATGCTGGACATGACCCTGCGCGATCTGGAGCGTGTTCTCTACTTTGAGAACTACGTGGTGATCGAGCCGGGCCTTACCGATCTTCAATACGGTCAGATGATGACCGAAGAAGAGTACATGGACGCGCAGGATGCCTATGGCATGGACGCGTTCACCGCCAATATCGGTGCCGAAGCGATCCGCGAAATGCTGGCCGCCATTGATCTGGAAGCCGAAGCCGAGACCCTGCGCGCTGATCTGAAAGAGGCGACAGGCGAGCTGAAGCCCAAGAAGATCATCAAGCGTCTGAAAGTGGTTGAGTCGTTCCTCGAGTCGGGCAACCGTCCTGAGTGGATGGTCATGACCGTGATCCCGGTGATCCCGCCAGAACTGCGCCCGCTGGTGCCGCTGGATGGTGGCCGTTTCGCGACCTCCGACCTCAACGACCTCTACCGCCGCGTGATCAACCGGAACAACCGTTTGAAGCGTCTCATTGAGCTGCGCGCGCCTGACATCATCGTTCGTAACGAAAAGCGGATGCTGCAGGAATCCGTCGACGCACTGTTCGACAACGGCCGCCGTGGCCGCGTCATCACCGGCGCCAACAAGCGCCCGCTGAAGTCGCTGTCCGACATGCTGAAAGGCAAACAGGGTCGCTTCCGTCAGAACCTTTTGGGTAAGCGCGTCGACTTCTCGGGCCGTTCGGTGATTGTGACCGGCCCGGAGCTGAAGCTGCACCAATGTGGTCTGCCGAAGAAGATGGCTTTGGAGCTTTTCAAGCCGTTCATCTACTCGCGGCTTGAGGCCAAAGGTCTGTCCTCCACCGTGAAACAGGCGAAAAAGCTGGTTGAAAAAGAGCGTCCCGAGGTTTGGGACATCCTTGATGAGGTGATCCGCGAACACCCCGTCATGCTCAACCGCGCGCCGACGCTTCACCGTCTTGGCATTCAGGCGTTCGAGCCCGTTCTGATCGAAGGTAAAGCGATCCAGCTTCACCCGCTGGTTTGCTCGGCTTTTAACGCTGACTTTGACGGTGACCAGATGGCCGTTCACGTGCCGCTCTCGCTGGAAGCCCAGCTCGAAGCGCGTGTTCTGATGATGTCCACGAACAACGTTCTGTCGCCTGCAAACGGCGCGCCGATCATCGTGCCGTCGCAGGATATGATCTTGGGTCTCTACTACACGACCCTTGAGCGCCAAGGCATGGTTGGCGAAGGCATGGTCTTCGGCTCCGTCGACGAGGTGCAGCACGCCCTCGACGCCGGCGCGGTTCACCTGCACTCGAAAATCAAGGCACGGATCAAACAGATCGATGCCGAAGGCAACGAAGTGATGATGCGCTTTGACACGACCCCCGGTCGTGTGCGTCTTGGTGCCTTGCTGCCGTTGAACGCCAAAGCGCCGTTTGACTTGGTCAACCGTCTGCTGCGTAAGAAAGAAGTGCAGCAGGTCATCGACACCGTCTACCGTTATTGCGGTCAGAAAGAGTCGGTTATTTTCTGTGACCAGATCATGACGATGGGTTTCCGTGAAGCTTTCAAAGCGGGCATCTCCTTCGGCAAAGACGACATGCTGATCCCCGACACCAAATGGCCGCTGGTTGAAGAGACCCGCGAGCAGGTGAAGGACTTTGAGCAGCAGTATATGGACGGCCTGATCACTCAGGGCGAAAAGTACAACAAAGTCGTCGATGCATGGTCGAAGTGTAACGACAAAGTCACCGAAGCGATGATGGGCTCCATCTCGGCCACCACGTACCACGAGAATGGGTCCGAAAAGGAGCCGAACTCGGTCTACATGATGGCCCACTCTGGTGCGCGTGGTTCGGTTACTCAGATGAAGCAGCTGGGCGGGATGCGCGGTCTGATGGCGAAGCCGAACGGCGACATCATTGAGACGCCGATCATCTCGAACTTTAAAGAAGGTCTGACCGTTCTTGAGTACTTCAACTCGACACACGGTGCGCGGAAAGGTCTGTCGGATACCGCTCTGAAAACAGCGAACTCCGGTTACCTGACACGCCGTCTGGTGGACGTGGCGCAGGACTGTATCGTGCGTATGCACGACTGTGGCACCGAAACCGCGATCACTGCCGAAGCGGCTGTGAACGATGGCGAAGTCGTCTCCTCGCTGGCCGAGCGTCTGTTGGGCCGTGTTGCAGCGGATGACATTCTGGCGCCAGGCACCGAGGAGGTCATCGTGCCCGCCGGTGGTCTGATCGACGAGCGGATGGCCGATGCGATTGATGCGGCGGCTGTTCAGGTTGCCCGTATCCGTAGCCCGCTGACATGTGAGGCCGAAGAAGGCGTCTGTGCCATGTGCTATGGTCGTGACCTTGCACGCGGTACGCTGGTGAACCAAGGTGAGGCCGTTGGCATCATCGCGGCCCAGTCGATTGGTGAGCCAGGTACACAGCTGACGATGCGGACGTTCCACATCGGCGGCGTTGCACAGGGTGGCCAGCAGTCCTTCCAAGAGGCCAGCCAGTCCGGTAAAATCGTGTTCGAAAACGCTCAGACGTTGGAAAACAGCTCTGGCGAGATCCTCGTCATGGGTCGGAACATGAAGCTGTCGATCGTTGACGAAAGCGGTGATGAGCGGTCCAGCCACAAAGTCGGCTACGGTACCAAGCTCTTCGTCAAGGATGGCGATACCATTGCGCGCGGCGACAAGCTGTTCGAGTGGGATCCCTATACCCTGCCGATCATCGCCGAGAAGCCAGGTATGGCCAAATACGTCGACCTTGTGTCGGGCATCGCTGTCAAAGACGACACTGATGACGCGACAGGCATGACCCAGAAGATTGTGATCGACTGGCGCGCGGCCCCCAAAGGCAACGAGCTTAAGCCTGAGATCATTCTGGTTGGTGACGATGGCGAACCGGTCCGCAACGACGCGGGCAACCCGGTGACCTATCCAATGTCCGTGGATGCCGTTCTGTCCGTTGAGGATCAGACCGAAATCCAAGCGGGTGACATCATCGCGCGTATCCCGCGTGAAGGTGCCAAGACCAAGGACATTACCGGTGGTCTGCCTCGTGTGGCCGAACTCTTTGAGGCACGTCGCCCCAAAGATCACGCCATCATCGCGGAAATCGACGGCTATGTGCGCTTCGGCAAGGACTACAAGAACAAGCGCCGCATCGCGATTGAAAGCTCGGATGATCCGGACGTGAAGGTTGAATACATGGTGCCCAAGGGGAAACACATCCCCGTTGCCGAAGGCGACTTCGTGCAGAAGGGTGACTACATCATGGACGGCAACCCCGCGCCGCACGACATTCTGGCGATTATGGGCGTCGAGGCCTTGGCCGAGTACATGATTGACGAGGTGCAGGACGTTTACCGCCTGCAGGGTGTGAAGATTAACGACAAACACATCGAAGTCATCGTCCGTCAGATGCTGCAGAAGTGGGAAATCCAAGAAAGCGGCGACACCACGCTGCTGAAGGGCGAACACGTCGACAAGCAGGAGTTCGACACCGCCAACGAGAAGGCGCTGAAGAAGGGTGGCCGTCCTGCCAAGGGCGAACCGATCCTGCTGGGCATTACCAAGGCGTCGCTTCAGACCCGCAGCTTTATCTCTGCCGCGTCCTTCCAGGAAACAACGCGCGTGCTGACCGAAGCTTCGGTTCAGGGCAAGCGGGACAAGCTGGTTGGCCTGAAAGAGAACGTCATTGTGGGCCGTTTGATCCCGGCGGGTACTGGTGGGGCAACCCAGCAGATGCGCAAAGTGGCGACAGACCGCGACAACGTTGTGATCGAAGCGCGCCGCGAAGAAGCCGAGGCGGCAGCCGCTCTGGCCGCTCCGACCGCTTCTACGCAGGACGACGTCGTTGGTGGCGATGTGTTCAACACGCCAGTGGGTGACGACGAAAGCCGCGATTGATCGCAGGCTTGACCTGAAAATCAATGGCCCCCGCAGTGAAAGCTGCGGGGGCTTTTTTGTTCCCTCGATTGCGCCGCGGCTCCTAAGGCACAGTGGCTGCCAGATTGCACGGTTCTGTCGCGCTAGCCTTACATCCGCCACATAGCCGCAATAGGACGGGGGCAGCTCAACCGTCGCAAGGCTCTTCAGATGGCATCCCGCATTTTACATATCGACGATGATCCGATCATTCTGGAATTGGTAAAGATGATCTTTTCCGACGATCGCTCTTTGACCTTTGTCTCTTGCCTGAACGCCCGCGATGCGCTGGCGGTGGTCGAAGACCTGAAACCCGATCTTATCATCAGCGATATCTCGATGCCTGATATGGGGGGGATGGAACTCGCACATCGGTTTGGCCAGAATCCGGCCATCGCGGGAACGCCGATCATTTTTCTCAGTGGGCGTACCCGCGACCTTGAGGTCTATGACGCCTTCCGCGATCTGGAAGCCACCGTGATGCAGAAACCTGTCGACCCGGGACAACTTCGCAGCACGGTCCGGCACCTGCTTACCAGCCAGCAACAACAGATGACGCAGGCGTCGAACCAGTGAGAACGGGCAGCCGCTGATCGATCCGTCAACTGTTGTACTAGTTAACCCGCAGACGATGGGCGCAAGCCACCGTTCTTGACAGCCCTAGTGCCCGCTGCCAGTCATTGGACAGCGGCACCGATATAAGCCGCACCCAATTTCCCGGAGCGCGTTCATGTCCCCCAATACCATCGGCGCATTGCTGATGATCGCCTCGATGGCATGTTTCACGTTTAACGACACGCTGTTGAAAATGACGGACGGTGCGCTGCCATTGTTCCAATTGCTGTTTCTTCGAGGTGCGACGACTTCGGTATTGATCCTTGCCCTCAGCAGGCAGTTAGGGCGCATCGATTTTCGACTTGAGGCACGGGATTGGCGTGTGATCGCCTTGCGCTCTGTTGCCGAGATTGCCGCGGCATATTTTTTTCTTACCGCGCTGTTCAACATGCCTTTGGCCAATGTCACCGCGATCCTTCAGGCGGTGCCGCTTTCGGTCACGCTGGCCGCGGCACTGGTGTTGCAGCAGGCGGTGGGTTGGCGGCGGCTGCTCGCCATCGGGATCGGTTTTTGCGGTGTATTGTTAATCGTCAAACCGGGGGCAGAGGGCTTTAACATCTGGTCCATCTACGTGTTGATCGCCGTGCTTTGCGTAACGGTACGCGATCTCTCGACGCGGGCGCTGTCGGCGTCGGTGCCATCGATGACTGTGACGCTGGTCACGGCCTTGTCGGTTATGACGGCGGCGGGGCTAGCATCGCTCAGCGCACCTTGGGCGCCAGTGACGCCTTCGCTGGCGTTGCTGATCGGCGGCTCTGGGGTGTTTGTCTTGGGCGGTTACTTCTTTTCGATCCAAGTCATGCGCACCGGCGATGTCGCGTTCATCGCGCCGTTTCGCTACACCGGGTTGCTTTGGGCGCTGTTGCTGGGGTGGCTTATTTTCGGCGATTGGCCGGGCACGCTTACATTGATCGGCGCGGGCATCGTTGTCGCCACGGGGGTCTTCACCCTCTACCGCGAGCGAAAGCTGAAAATTCAGGCGGCAAAAGTCCGGCGTATCTGACCCGCATCAATGGCAAAGCGTTCCCGAAAGAGCGCTTCGCCCTCTGCGTTGAGTGGGGAGACTTGTACCTTATGCGCAAGCCCCTGCCGCGAATCGTTTGACCCGTTGTGGCTGCGCACAAACATCGCGGGGTCAGGCAGGCTGACGTAGGGCATGAACCGGGGCAGCTTCATATGCGCGAAGTTCATTATGGTCAGGGGGCTGCCGCCTTTGACATACATCGCCAATGCCGCGACGTTCAGCGGGCGAAAAACCTCTGCCGCGCGAATGCCGTTTGGCCCAAATTCGGCAATATAGCCCTTGGGCCAATCAAAGGCGACGGAACGTTGCCCGCGGAGCAGGCCCGCGCTGTCTTCGACTGTGCCGCGCAGGCGGGCGATGAAATCCACCGAAACCGCATCGTCATCGTCATAGCGAAATTGCAGGCAGGGTTCCTTGGGGTTTATCCGCGCGGCATTCAGCACCTCTTTCATCACTTCGCGATGCTGTCGGGGGGGCTCGCGGTGAATTACGGCCTGAGGAAGGTCAGTGAGAAGCGATTCGAGCCTTTGGATATGCCGGGCTGGAAATTGGTCACCGATTAGGAAGACGATGGAAAAATCTGGGTCCGTTTGCGCCTTGAGGCAGGGCAGGGCGACCGTCTCTAGCAATCGAAAGCGCTCTTCAAGCCGTGCTTCCGCGTAAAGGTATGCGATCCGCTCCTCGATGGTCTCGTGCCCGACCTGAAACCCGCCAAGGGCAGGGTAAGAAAAACGGCACAGGCCGATGGCTTGCATGATATTGTCCCTCAAGGATAAGTCTCTGATGAATATGGCGGCAGAGCTTTGTTGCTGGCAAGGGGGCGGAGCCAGAACCGGCGGGTTGCTCGGAACCGGGGGCGCCGCGGCCCGCTCTGGACGGCCCTCCGAGGGCCGGGCTGTTGACAGCCCCCGCGCAACGTCCTATACGCCCGCTATCTCGGAGGTGGAGGCCGCTCTGCTAATCCGAACTCATAACTCAAGTGGTCACGATCCGGCCTACTACTGGCCCGATCCTCTGTTAACCCACCGCGTCGTTTTCCTCGGTACGGGAACGTTGCGGTCAATTTGCTTTGTGGACGCATGAAGTAACCGAATTTAGCCGCATGGGGGATCCCCCGTGTATGAAATCTGAGCGATACGGGGATATATCCGGAATGCCAACGATCCAACAGCTGATCCGCAAGCCGCGGCAGCCGAAAGTCAAACGTTCGAAATCCATGCACCTGCAGGAGTGCCCGCAAAAGCGTGGCGTCTGCACACGGGTTTACACAACAACACCCAAGAAGCCGAACTCGGCCATGCGTAAGGTTGCCAAAGTGCGCCTGACCAATGGTTTCGAAGTCATCTCCTACATCCCGGGTGAGAGCCACAACCTTCAGGAACACTCCGTGGTTCTGATCCGCGGCGGTCGTGTAAAAGACCTTCCCGGTGTGCGTTACCACATCCTGCGCGGTGTTCTCGATACCCAAGGTGTCAAGGACCGGAAGCAGCGTCGCTCCAAGTACGGTGCGAAGCGTCCGAAGTAATCTCGCAGTGGTGGGGGCATGCCCCCACCAATCCATTCGATGTTGGGTGGGGCATGGCCCCACCACCCGCCAAGAGGAAGACACTGACATGTCACGCCGCCACGCCGCTGAAAAACGCGAAGTCCTGCCAGACGCCAAATACGGCGATCTGGTTCTCACCAAATTCATGAACAACCTGATGATCGACGGCAAGAAATCTGTCGCCGAGCGCATCGTCTACAACGCGATGACCCGCGTCGAAGACAAGATCAAGCGCGCCCCGATCGAGGTGTTCCACGAAGCACTTGAAAACATCCAGCCGTCCGTCGAAGTTCGTTCGCGTCGCGTTGGTGGTGCCACCTATCAGGTGCCAGTCGAAGTGCGCCCCGAGCGCCGTCAGGCGCTGGCGATCCGCTGGTTGATCAAAGCCGCGCGCGCCCGCAACGAAAACACCATGGAAGAGCGTCTTGCAGGCGAGCTGATGGACGCCGTACAGTCCCGTGGTACTGCCGTTAAAAAGCGCGAAGATACGCACAAGATGGCCGACGCCAACAAAGCGTTCAGCCATTACCGCTGGTAATTTCAACGTCGCGCCCGGTTTCGGGCGCGATCTGTTCGTACTGATATTTTCGAGGAAGCAGCCCCATGGCACGCGACTATCCGCTCCAACGCTACCGCAACTTCGGCATCATGGCTCACATCGATGCCGGCAAAACCACCTGTTCCGAACGCATCCTGTTCTACACTGGCAAAAGCCACAACATCGGTGAGGTGCATGACGGCGCCGCGACGATGGACTGGATGGAGCAAGAGCAGGAACGCGGGATCACCATTACATCCGCCGCGACCACCACGTTCTGGCAGCGCCAGGAAGAGCCCACAGCCGATGCGACATCCGACACCAAGTTCCGGATGAACATCATCGACACCCCAGGCCACGTTGACTTCACCATCGAAGTTGAGCGTTCGCTGGCCGTTCTCGACGGCGCGGTTGCCGTGCTTGACGCCAACGCTGGTGTTGAGCCGCAGACCGAAACCGTGTGGCGTCAGGCTGACCGCTACAAAGTTCCGCGCATTGTGTTCGTCAACAAGATGGACAAAATCGGCGCTGACTTCTTCAACTGCGTGAAGATGATCAAAGACCGCACAGGTGCCACACCTGCTCCGATCCAAATCCCAATTGGCGCCGAGAACGAGCTTGAAGGTCTCGTTGACCTCGTCACAATGAAGGAATGGGTCTGGTCCGGCGAAGATCTGGGTGCCGGCTGGGAACAGCGCGAGATCCGTGACAGCCTGAAAGAGTCCGCTGACGAATGGCGTGCCAAGCTCATCGAGACCGCGGTCGAGATGGACGACGAGGCGATGGAAAACTACCTGATGGACGGTGCTGAGCCGGACGTCGACACCCTGCGCGCGCTGATCCGTAAGGGCACGCTGGCGATCAAATTCATCCCCGTTCTTTGTGGCTCTGCCTTCAAGAACAAAGGTGTTCAGCCACTCTTGAACGCCGTGATCGACTATCTGCCCAGCCCGCTGGACGTTGTCGACTACATGGGCTTCAAGCCGGGCGATGAGACAGAAACCCGTAACATCCCGCGTCGTGCGGATGATGAAATGGCGTTCTCTGGCCTTGCGTTCAAAATCATGAACGACCCCTTTGTTGGCTCGCTGACATTCACCCGCGTTTATTCGGGCGTGCTCAAGAAGGGCGATACCCTCTTGAACTCGACCAAAGGTAAGAAAGAGCGCGTCGGTCGTATGATGATGATGCACTCGATCAACCGCGAAGAGATCGAAGAAGCTTTTGCGGGCGACATCATCGCGCTTGCCGGTCTGAAAGACACCACCACAGGTGACACGCTTTGTGCTGCCAACGATCCGGTGGTTCTGGAAACCATGACCTTCCCCGATCCGGTTATCGAGATCGCGGTTGAGCCAAAGACCAAGGCCGACCAAGAGAAAATGTCTGCAGGTCTGGCCCGTTTGGCCGCCGAAGACCCCTCTTTCCGCGTCGAAACCGATCTGGAATCCGGTCAGACCATCATGAAGGGCATGGGCGAACTTCACCTCGACATTCTGGTGGACCGTCTGAAGCGCGAATTCAAAGTTGAAGCGAACATCGGTGCGCCGCAGGTGGCTTACCGCGAGACCATCAGCCGCGAAGCCGAAATCACCTACACCCACAAGAAGCAGTCGGGTGGTTCGGGTCAGTTCGGTGAAGTTAAGATGATCCTGATGCCGACCGAGCCGGGCGAAGGTTACTCTTTCGAGAGCCGTATCGTCGGTGGTGCCATTCCCAAGGAATACATCCCGGGCGTGGAAAAGGGTATCAAGTCGGTTCTGGACTCCGGTCCGCTGGCGGGCTTCCCGGTCATCGACTTCAAGGTTGCCCTGATCGACGGTAAGTTCCACGACGTTGACTCCAGCGTTCTGGCCTTTGAAATCGCCGCCCGTATGGGTATGCGCGAAGGCATGAAGAAAGCTGGCGCGAAACTGCTGGAACCGATCATGAAGGTCGAAGTTGTGACACCGGAAGAGTACACCGGTGGCATCATTGGTGACCTGACATCCCGTCGTGGTCAGGTGCAGGGTCAAGACACGCGCGGCAATGCCATCGCGATCGACGCCTTCGTACCGCTGGCCAACATGTTCGGCTACATCAACACGCTGCGTTCGATGTCTTCCGGTCGTGCGAACTTCACCATGCAGTTCGACCACTACGAGCCTGTGCCGCAGAACATCTCTGACGAGATTCAGGCCAAATTTGCATAACCGGGATGGCGGGGTGAACCCCGCCCTACCCAATCTGTAGGGTGGGTTTTTAAGCCCACCACCCAACATCTAAAGGAGCCAACACCATGGCAAAGGCAAAGTTTGAACGTAACAAGCCACACGTCAACATCGGCACAATCGGCCACGTTGACCACGGTAAAACCACGCTGACCGCGG